>NZ_CP080203.1:1200000-2400000 GCF_020424085.1 Mycetocola spongiae
GGATCCGAGAATGATAATGCGTCGCATGCGGCGAATACTCCTTGCGTCCGGGGAAGTGCCGGTGAGCTCGCCGCCACCGCTCCAGCGTAGCGCGATCCCCCGCCCCCGGGGCAGACAAAACGGCCCCGGAGAATTCCGGGGCCGTATATGTCGCCGCGATTAGCGCGTGGTAGCGAGGATCTCCACATAGAACACCAGGGTATCGGTGCCCTTAATATCGGCCTGCGCGTTTCCGTTGGCGCCATAGCCCTCGGCGGGCGGGATGACCACAAGCGTCTTCGAGCCGACCTTATGATCCACCAGGGCCTTGCTGAAGCCCTCGATGACCTGGGTGGAACCAAACGTGGCGGGCTGGCCGCGCTTATAGCTATCGTCGAAGACCAGGCCGGTGCGCCAGTTCATGCCCATATAGTTCACGGTGACCTGATCGCCGGACTGGACCAGCTCGCCATCGCCGGCCTCCAGCTCCTCAAACGTGAGCTTGCTGGGCGGGTTGGTATCGGGCAGCGAGATGGTGGGAACCTGCTCGCCGTTAAAGGACACCGTGGGGGCGTCCTTATATTCGCCCGAGAGCGGGCGGTCGGTCGGGGGCTTTTCCACCGAAACGATATCGGCCACGATCAGCAGGCTGTCATCGGCGCCGATGTTCAGCTGCGGGTAGCCCTGCTCGCCGTACATATCCGCGGGGGTGGAGAGAACCGCGATGCGCGAGCCGATGTTATGGCAGCCCAGCGCGGCCAGGATGCCGGCGGGGATTTTTTCCTTATCCAGGGCGAGGACATCGGAATCGCTGCCGTCGTACTTCGAGGTATGGGTGGCATCGCCGGTGGTGGCGTTATAGAGGCTGATATTGGCGGTGACGATGTCTCCCGACACGGTCTTCTCGCCCTTGCCCTCGACCACGGTGCGCGCCTGCGAGGTGCTCACCTTGGTGCCCTTTGCGATGCTGATATTCGGGACCTTACCGAAGTCCTTATCGATCTTGGCCGATTCCACCTCCTTGCCTGCGGAGAGCGGGACACAGCTGGCCTCGTCCGTGGCGGCATCGCCGGAGCCGCTGGAGCATCCGACAAGCAGCAGCGAGGTGGCCGCCGCCAGGGCAATAAAGGAGGGAATCTTCACGAAAAAACTTTCATCAAACGCTTGGGGGCAATAGGGATATCCCTAGTTTGCCCGATAAGTCTGGATCTCGCCTGAGCCGATTGCGAAAATGCGTGGAATTTCGCCGCGCCGACCGCATAACGCGGAGGGCATACTCGGCAGAGTACCCTCGATGAAGTGACCGAGAACGCAGAAATTACCACCGCCTCCAAGCCCGGGTTTGTATACCACCTGGGGCGCGCGGTCATGATCCCGATCGCCAAGATCATTTATCGGCCGCGGATCGAGGGGCGTAAAAACGTGCCGCTGGAGGGTCCCGTGATCCTCGCGAGCAACCACCTGTCCTTTATCGACAGCATCATCATTCCCGTGCTGGCCCCGCGCCGCGTGCAGTTCCTGGCAAAATCGGCCTATTTTGAGGGGACCGGCATTAAGGGCTGGTTCTCCCGCATCTTCTTCACCTCGATCGGTGCCGTGGGCGTGCGCCGCGGCGCCGGGGCCGCCGCGCAGGAGGCCCTGGACCAGGGAAAGCAGATCCTCGAGGGGGGCAACGCGTTTGCGATCTATCCCGAGGGCACCCGCTCGCTGGATGGCCGCCTCTATAAGGGCCGCACGGGTGTGGCCTGGCTTGCACTGACCACGGGCGCCACCGTGGTCCCGGTGGGCCTGATCGGCACCAATAAGATGCTGCCGATCGGCGCGAAGGTTCCGCGACTTAAGCGCGTCACGCTGCGCTTTGGTGAGCCCATCGACGTGAGCGCGCACGGCCCGGCCACCAGCGGCAAGGCTCGACGCCTCGCCACCGATGAGATCATGGCCGCGATTCACGCGCTGAGCGAGCAGGAGCTCGCCCACGAATATAACGAGTCTCCGCCCGCCGATGTGATCGAGAAGGTTCGCCGCGCGGTCTGGCGGCGCGAGCGCTTCTAGCCTCCCCCACCCCGCGGCTATCCGCCATCCCGGAACCGCCGCCCAGGCGGCGCGCCACCCCGGCGGCGGCAAGCGTTGTTATTCTCGAGGGGCCCGCCCCGCGCCGCAGTGGCCGGCGGGAAGAGCACCGAGGATAAGATGACGTTTACCCTGAACCTGGAGATCGCCGCCTCCCCCGAGCGCGTATTTAACTTCGTGGCCGATTTTGCCACGATGCCGCGCTGGTATGCGGCGGTCACGCGCGTGGAAAAACTCGGCGCAGCAGGCACCGAATATGCGGTGTATCGCACGCTCCCCGGAGGCGACGTGAGGAATCGGGTGGCGCGTACCAACTTCGAGGAGGGGAAAACCGTCACCTTCACCTCCGTGCAGGGCCCCACCCCGTTTCGCTACCGCTATACCGTGGAGCCGGTATCCGGGGGATGCGCGCTGGAACTCACGGGCTCGATCGGGGCCGAGGGGCTCACCGGCCCGGTGCGGCTGCTCGCCCCCATGGCCGAACGCCTCTTTGCGCACGGTATGCGCGATAATCTGGGCGCGCTCCAGCGGCTCCTGGAGGACTAGCCGCGCACCCGAATCTCGGGTTCATGCCGCACGGGGAAATTCACCGAGCGCGCGATAAAACACAGTTCATTGGCCCGCTGATGCGCGGCGAGCGCCGCCTCCCGCATCGACTCCCGCTCGATCGTGACCACGGGGTGCAGCACGGCCTCGATAAAATTGCCGCCGCCCGCGCCGTCCTCGCGCATCAGCGCGGTGGCCACGTCCCGATAATCGGTGACCACCACACCCGCGGTCACGGCGACGTGCAGATAGCTCAGCAGATGGCACTGTGCGAGGGCCGCGAGCAGCAGATCCTCGGGGTTCCATTTCTGGGGATCGCCGCGGAACGGGCGATCCGCGGAGCCCTCCAGATCGGGTTTTCCGGCGACCGATACCCGCACATCGCGGCCATAATCCCGATAGCCGCTGGTGCCCGTTCCCCGATTGCCGTCCCAGCGCAGGGCAAGTTCATAATTGTGTTCGCCATACATGGTGTCTAGTCTGACATGCCGGAGCGATCCGGGTACGCTGGATTGGTGACCCCAATTCAGAGTGCTTCCCCCGTCCTGGCCGAAACATTTAGCGCGGCGCATGCCGTCGAGCTGGCTCAGGTGGTGCGCAGCGGCTTTGTGGAGTCCCGTCATATCGGTTCGGCAATTGTCCTGAACCAGCACGCCGAGGTGATCCGCTCGCTCGGCGATCCGCAGGCCCCGGTCTTTCCGCGCTCGGCGCTGAAGCCCTTCCAGGCCATCGCCGCCATGAACTCGGGTGTGGGCCTACGCTCGGCCGCCGCGGTGCTCGCGAGCGCGAGCCACTGCGGCACGCAGCGGCATATCTCGGTGGTGCGCAGCATGATCGCGCAGGCCGGCCTGACCGAGGCGGCGCTGCAGTGCCCACCCGCCCTGCCGCGCGATAACGCCTCTCGCACCGAGCTGCTGCGCGATAACGTCGAGCCCGCCCCCATCTATATGGAGTGCTCGGGTAAGCATGCCGCGTTCCTGCTGGCCTGCGCCCAAAACGGCTGGCCCATAGAAAACTATCTGGACCCCCAGCATCCCGTGCAGCTTCAGGTGCGCGATGTGATCGAGCGTTTCTGCGGCGAGCGCCCCCTCCTGACCGGGGTGGACGGCTGCGGTGCGCCGGTATTTGCGATCTCCCTCGCGGGGCTCGCCCGCGGATTTGCGCGCATTCGCACGTCCTCGGCGTCCTCGCCGTTTGCCCTATATCGTAATGCCGGCATCCTCGCCGATGCGGTGCTCTCCGAGGGATGGGCCATCGACGGCCCGGGCCGCCCGGATACCGTGATCGTGGATCAGCTGGGAGTCTTTACCAAGACCGGCGCCGAGGGCATCATCGCGATGGCCGCGCCGGATGGCACCACCGCCGCGGTGAAGATCCTCGACGGCAGCCCGCGGGCCGCGGCGCTTGTGGGCCTGAGCCTGCTCGTGGATGCCGGTGCGGTGCCCCAGGATCAGGCCGAGGCCACGATCGCCCGGCTGCCGCTGCAGCTCTCGGGCGGCGGGGCCGTGGTGGGAGAGATTCGCGTCTCCCCCACCATCATCGCCGGCTAGCTACCGCGGCGCGGTGGCGGCGAAGAGCGCGCGGCTGGTCGCCTCGATGACCGCATATTCGTGGGCGTCCAGGGTGAGCCCCAGCGCCGCGAGCCACGGGGCCTGATCCGCGGGGGCGATGGTGGCCCCCGTGATCTCCGCGTCCCGGTCGGGATCGGGTACGGGCCCGGGATCGCCGGCCGCGGTCACCTCCAGATTTGGTGCGCGCAGGTGGGTATCGTCCACCTCCTGCAGGGCCTCACCCGCGCCCAGCAGCGTGGCATCGCTCCCGGGCACGCCCGTCAGCAGCAGACCCACGGGCATGCCGTTCTCGTCGAATCCGGCGGGCAGGCTCAGCGAGGGGAATCCCAGGGCGCTCCACGCGGCGGTGAAATTGGTTTGGTCCGCGGGAATGCTGCTCGCAGCATAGGGCGCGGCCCCGGTGGGCCAGGTGGGTGTGGCGATCGCCGTGAACCCCGCGAGGCGTTCGGCCAGCTCGCGGCGCAGGAGCGCGATGCGTTCCCGGGCGCCCGCAAGCACCGGCCCGGGGATGGCCGCCCCCAGCACGATCAGGCGGCGGAAGGAACGGCCATAATCGTTCCACTGGGTGCGCAGGCGCTCGGCATGCTCGGCATAGGTCTCGGCCACCGCGATGCAAAAGGTCAGCGAGATCAGCTCGTCAAATTCGGGCAGCGCAAGCGGCTCGATGTGATAGCCGCGTTCGGAGAGCAGGCCCAGGGCGCGGCGCACCGCCGCGAGCGTATCGTCGCTCACTCCGCGCTCGGCGGTGAGGAGTTCCTCGGGCACACCGATGCGGAGCGGATCCGCGGGGGTGGCGGCATCAAATCCGGGGGCAAGCACCTCCATCAGGAGGCGGGCATCGCGGGCGCTGCGCACGATCGGTCCGGCGTGATCCAGGCTGGGGCTTGCCGGCAGGCAGCCGCCGGTGGGCACCACACCGTGGGTGGGCTTAAGCCCGGTGAGGCCACACATGGCCGCGGGGATCCGGATCGACCCGGTGGTATCGGTGCCCAGCCCGCCGGCAAAAAATCCGGCGGCCAGGCCATTGGCGGTGCCCGAGCTGGAGCCCCCGGGCCAGCGGGTGAGATCCCAGGGGTTGCGGGGAATCGGGAAGGGCTTGGCGGGGTCGGGACGCCCCATCGCGTGCTCCACCATGGTGTTATGTCCGGTGATGACCGCGCCCGCGGCGCGCAATCGGGCCACGGCATCGGCATCGGCCCCCACGCGGCGGCGCGGATCCAAAACGAGGCTCTGCGCATTTGCCGGTTCCTCCACCGTGGCAAAAAGCGCCTTAATACCCAGCGGCACCCCGGAGAGTGCGGGGAGGACCTCGCCGGCCTCCCGCGCCCGCTCGTGTTCCCGGGCGGCGGCCAGCGCGCCCTCGTCGAAGATACTCAGATAGCTGCCGAGCAGCGGGTCCCAGCGGCGCGCGCGTTCGCGCATTTCCGCGAGGAGGTCCACGGCGTTAATCGCTCCGCTGCGCAGGCCATCGCGGAGGTGAATAAGATCGGCGGCGGGGGGCGCAGGGGGAATCATCATTGGGGCCTTCCTTGGCTCAAAACAATAATAACGAAACTACTCGGATCGCAATTCTGATCCGAGAATACAGCAATTATGTCGCCTTCCGATACGTTGCGTTGCGAATTGAACGGATGTGTGTTTTCCTTATCCGATGACGATGACGACAAAACCCACCGCGGGCCGGGTCCAGGACGCCGAGCTGACCGAACGCATTCTTGATGCGGCCGAGGATGTTCTGCGCGTCTCCGGATTCTCCGGGCTGCGGGTGGGCGCCATCGCCACGACGGTGGGGTGCGGCAAAACCGCGATCTACCGGCGTTGGGCCGATATGGAGGGGCTGGCCGCGGACATCATCCTGCGCTATTCCCCGCTCGGAGACGAGCCCGATACCGGTGACTTTGTCGAGGACCTGGTTTTGCACCAGGAACAGAGCATGATTCACCACCGCGCCGATGGCGATCGCCCCGGCACCCGACCCCTGTGGGCGGTGCTCACCGAACCCGGTGTGCGCAGCGCCGTCGCCCAGCATCTCACCGTCTATCGCCGCGATCGTGGCCGCACCATTGTGGCCCGCGGGATAGGGCGCGGAGAGCTGCCCCCGGAGACGGACGCCGATGCCCTCCTGGACATGGTGGCGGGGTTTGCGTTTTATCGCACGATCGTCCGCGATGAGCAGCTGACGCCGGAAACCTTCCGCCAAATCGCCAGCTCGGTTGCGCAGGCACCACCATTACGCGTCACCGCGTAGTCCTCGTTTCGACGAGAAGACACACTTAAGTAGCACAAATCTCTCCCCGTCCAGGGCGGACGGTGAGCTTATCGCGCAGTGAAAGGCCGTACCGCTATGTCCAAGAATCCTTCCTCGGGTTCCCCTCTCGCTTCGTCGACGCAGCCCGCGCAGCGGGTCGTCGCAATCGTCGGGTTTCTGCTCTTTGTGGAGTTGAGCAGTGGTTTTCTGCAGGGCTATTATTCGCCCCTCTTTGGCGGAATGATTGAACACTGGGATATCACCGACGCCCAGATCACCTGGTTTGTGACGGCGCAGACCCTCGCCGCGGGCGTGAGTGTTCCGGTGCTCTCCAAGCTCGGAGATATTTTTGGTCACCGCCGGATCCTCCGGCTCACCGTGATTTCGGTGGCGATCGGCGCAACGCTCGTGGCACTGTCGCCCTCGTTCCCGCTCGCCCTGCTCGGCCGCATCCTGTGTGGTCCGCTCGCGGTATGGCTGCCCCTGGAAATCGCCATCGTGCACAGCCGCCTGAGCCTCGCGTCCTCGCGTAAGGCCATCGGTATGCTGGTGGCCAGCATCACCCTGGGCGCCGTGATCGGTTCGATCTCCGCCGGTTTCACCTCGAACCTGGAAAACTTCACCACGGTTCTGCTGATCCCCGTGGTCATCCTCCTGCTCTGCATCGTGGCCGTTTTTGTGGCCGTTCCCGAGTCCACCGAGCGCGCCAATCCGAAGATCGATGGCTGGGGCTTTGCCGGGCTCGCCGTATTTATGCTGCTCCTGCTCTGGGGCCTGCAGCAGGCCTCGCAGGCCGGTTTTGCCTCGCTGGGCACGCTGCTGCCGATCATCGGCGCGGTTGTGGTCTTCCTGGTCTGGGTCTGGTGGGAGCGTCGCGCCGAGGTTCCGGCGATTGATCTCTCGCTGATCACCCAGTCCAAGCTGTGGCCCGCCTATGTCATCTCCTTCATTGTGGGTGTGATCGCGCTGGGGACGCAGACGATTCTGATGACGTTCCTCGCGGGAGACCCGGCACGCCTGGGTTATGGATTCTCGATGCCCGCGAGCAAGCTCTCGCTGATCAGCCTGGTCTCGATTTTCCCGGCGATGCTCTCCTCGATTGCCTTTGCCCGGATCGCGAAGCGCCTCGGCCTGCTGAAGGTGCTGCTGATTGGTCTCTCGGCGGGCTTTATCGGCCAGATCGGTATGGCCGTGCTGAATACCTCGCTCACGGCGATCATTGTGTCGCTGATCGTGAGCGGCCTGGGTGTGGGTCTGCTGCTGGGTGCGCTGCCCGCGCTGATCTCGGAGGAGGCTCCGCTGGATTCCACCGGTATCGCGACCGGCCTGTATAACTCGCTGAAGACCCTCGGTGGCGCCGTGGCCGGTTCGGCCTTTGGCCTGATCCTCGCCTCGTTTGTGATGCCCGAATATGGTGCCGCCTCGCTCGGCGGATATGTCACGGTGTGGATCGTCTGTGCGGCGTCCTGCCTCGTGGGCCTGCTGGTGCTGCCCACGCTGCGCCAGAACCGCCCGCAGACCACCGTTATTCAGCTGCCCCTCGACCTGGAAGAGAAGATCTAAAACGATGACTACAGCCCTGAAGCCCCATCACGCCGCGCGCCTGCCGCGTACCCCCGCGTTTTCCGGAACGTATCGCCTGACCGGGGTGAACCTGTGGTCCGGCACCGGCGAGAGCGTGCAGCCCGGTAGCGAGATCGAGGTGGTGGACGACCGGATCGTCTATGCCGGTGCGTTCCGTCCCGAGGTCACGGTGGATGCGGGACCCACGATTGATCTTGGCGGCGTGACGGTGCTTCCGGGGTTCATCGATACCCATGTGCACCTGCGGTTTGCGCTGGAGACCAATCCGCTGGTGATGATGAGTCAGTTTGAGAGCCAGCAGCATTTCCTGGCGATGGGCACCGTGCGCGATACCCTGCATGCCGGAATCACCACCGTGCGTGACCTGGGTGGGCTGGATGCGGGCTATCGTAATGCGATTGCGGCGGGCCTGATTGATGGTCCGCGGCTGCACCTGGCCATCGCGGTGCTCTCCCCCACGGGTGGGCATGCCGATTCGCATCTGGCCAATGGGGTGGACCCGACCGCGGGCATCTCGGATGGTTTTATGCGGATCGTGGATACCGATGATCAGATGCGGCTCACGGTGCGCGAGCTCGTGCGCAGCGAGGCCGATGTGATCAAGGTGTGTACCACGGGTGGCGTGTCCAGCCCCTCCGATACCCCGCATGATCTGGGGGTTCCGGAGCATCAGGTGGCCATCGCGGTGGAGGAGACCGGGCGGCGTCAGGGCCAGCCAGTGACCTCGCATGCGCAGGGCACCGAGGGCATCCTGGAGGCCATTCGGGGCGGGGTGAGCAGCATTGAGCACGGGTATGAGATCGATGATGAGGGTATTGCCCTGATGATTGAAAAGGGCACGTTCCTGGTGCCCACGCTCAGTTCCGCGCTGCGCCTGCCGGATCCGCAGAAGGTCTCCCCGGTGCTTTATGCCAAGAAGGTCCGCTGGTCGGCCATCGCCCGCGAGCACCTGACGCGGGCGATCCGCGCCGGGGTGCGGGTGGCGCTGGGCACCGATTCGGGAGTGTGCCCGCACGGCACCAACCTGACCGAGCTGGGTCATCTTGTGGATCTGGGGATGAGCCCCGCGGGCGCGCTCGCGGCGGGCACCATTAATGCGGCCGAGCTGCTGCGCCTGGATGCCGATCTGGGCACGATCGAGGCGGGGAAGCTCGCGGATCTGGTGTTCACGCGCCGGGATCCGCTCACCGAGATTCACGCCCTCGCCGATCCCTCCGAGATCATCGCCGTGGTCCAGGGCGGCCGGGTGAAGAAGGATAGCGCGGGCCTGCTCGCGGAGCTTCCGCACTAGCCTCATGCCGGGTTCACCCGGCGGCCAACGGGTATATGACGGTGGGTAATTCCCGCGGTCATATACCCGTTTTGCGTGGGGCGGGTAGGGGTGTGTACGTTCCCCAAAACCCGGAGGCTGCGGCCGTGAGCGCGCGCCGGGGAGCGGGTGCTCCTCGGGGTACGGGTGCGTGCAGGGGCATAGGTGCACGCAGGAGCACAGGTGCGTGCAGGAACACAGGTGCACGCAGGCTCACCGGTGTATTCAAGAGCACAGGTGCGCCCGGGAGCGCCGGTGCGTGCAGGAGCGCAGATGCGCCCGTGAGTGCGGGTGCACACAAAAGCACAGATACACGCAGGGGCACAGCTATGTGCAGGAGCAAGAATACGCCCCGGAACACGGGTGGGCCCCCGACCACGGTTGCGCGCAAGAGCACAGGTGCACAGGTGCACGCGAGGGTATAGATGTGTGCAGGAACACGGATGCGCCCCGGACCCAGGGAGCGCGCAGGTGCGCAGGTGCGCCCCAGAGTGCGGGTGCGACCGGGAGCGCGGGTGTGCGCCGAATCACGGATGCTTCCCGGGGCATGAGTGCACCCCGGGGTACGGGTGCGTGCCAGAGCGCGAGCGTGCCCGGGAGCGCGGCTGCGTGCAGGGGCGCGGGTGCGTGCAGGGGCGCGGGTGCGCGCCGACGCGGTGCGGACTATACGCGGTGGTATGGCCGGGGTGCTGCGGGCCGGCCGGGGCGCGGGTTAGGCGGTGGGGAGGGTTTCCGGGTGGAGGCGTTCGTCAAAGACGATTGCGGTGATGTTATCGCGTCCGCCGTTATCCAGGGCGGCGCGGAACATTGCGAGGAGGGCGTCGGCGGGTTGTGCGGAGACGGTGAGGAAGTGCTGGATGCCGTAGTCGGTGAGTTCTTTGGTGAGTCCGTCGGAGCAGACGAGCCAGCGGGCGCCATCGGTGTTGTCGATGTGCAGATAGTCGGGGATGGGGTCTTCGTTGAGGCCTACGGCGCGGGTGATGACGTTGCCGTGGGGGTGGGTTTCGGCTTCTTCGGCGCTGATTGCTCCGGCGGCGAGGAGTTCCTGGACCACGGAGTGGTCTACGGTGAGTTGTTCAAGTTCGCCGGCGACGAGGCGGTAGACGCGGGAGTCGCCGATGTTGAAGACGGTCCAGCCGTTTCCGGTGGGGTCGCCGTCGCCGTAGAGTACGCCGGTGACGGTGGTGCCGGTGCCGAGTTCGGAGTCGCCGACGGCGGCGGCCATATCGTGGACGGCGCCACGGAGGGCCTGTTCGAGGCCGTCGCGGGTGACGCGGGGGGATTCGGCGATGAGGGTGCGGAAGTGGTCGACGACGGCGGCGCTGGCGACCTCGCCGGCCTCGTGTCCGCCCATGCCGTCGGCCACGGAGAAGAGGGGAAATTCGACGATGACGGAGTCTTGATTGACTTCACGTTTGCGTCCGGTATCGGTGGCGACTGCCCAGCTGATGCTCACGTCGGGGAGGGACTCCCGGGTAACATGCTGCGAGCCGATACGCACGTCAAGCTCGCTCACACGGTTTCCTTTCGACCAAATGTCACACAACGGCGACACTATGGCACCGAGTTCTCTTCCCGTCGCCTGAGTCTACCGACCGAAGGGAACTCTGCGCGACTTTGGCGGGTCTTTTTATTGGGGATTGCCGGAAATGCACCCCCAGCGTGGTTTTTCGCCGCGATTTACGGCGTTTTTGAGTGTGTGGACAAATCGGGGGTTGGCGTGCGGGGCCCCGGGGTGTCCGAGGAGCCGCTGGGTTTCGGCGAGGTCGCCCGCGGCCCAGGCGAGCCACGCGCCGGCCTCCCGGGCACCCTCGCGGCGGGTATCGGGGAGAGTGTTGCCGAGGTGGGAACACAGCAGGCGTGAGCGATGCAGGCGGTGTGGGATCGGTGGGGTGGGTGCGTCCCCGCAGAGATATCGCAGGCCGCGGAGAAGCCGCGGGGGATGTGCCTCCAGGTCCGCGATCAGGTCCCAGCCGGCCGCGGGCCCCCAGGCCCAGGTGTGTAGGAGGACATCGCGCAGCGGGCCGTCGTGGAGCACGGTGCCGAGGAGGGCCCGGACCGCGGGCGCGATACGGTGCGGCGCGAGGGTGAGGGCGTGCTCGGCCAGCTCCACCAGGGAGGGGATCTCCCCGGTGCCAGGGGAACCTTCGTGGGGCGGAGGCACAGCCGGTGCCGTCGTGGCCGGTGCCCGCGCTATGGCCGGGGCTGCATCCGAGGCGGACGGGGCGCCCAATCCGGTCCGGATCCGCGCCGCGGTGGGAGGCGTCGCGGCCCGGGCCGCGGAGCGCGGCGTGACCGACGGAGGGGTAGGTGCGGGCGGCTCGGGGATGGGGTGTTTCGGGCGCAGCGTAAATCGTTCCGGGCGGAGCAGGAGCGCGCGGGCCTGCCCGGGAGACACCCGCTCCAGGGCGGCCTCCAGTTCCCCTATGAGCGCCGCCAGCGTGGGCGCGGGAGACGGCGTCGGGGCCGGCATGGGGAGTGTCCGTCGCCCGGCAGACGGGGTTGCCGGAGCCGGGAGAGCCCCGGCAATGCGGGAAACAGCGGGGACGGGCCTCGCTGAGTCGGGCAGCTCCGAATCGGGCAGCACAGAGTCGGACGGCACAGAATCGGGCAGTACAGAGTCGGACGGCGTAGCGTCGGGCGGCGGCAGATCAGACTCCGTAGACCCGGGCACCGTCGGGTCGCGCAGCGGGAATTCACCCACCGTAACCCCAGACTTCTTCGAGTCGAGATTCTTCGGGTCGAGATTCTTCGAGACAGGCTTATCCTGGTCAGGCCGCGCGGAGTTCTGTTCCTCCGTGTCGGTCACCGCGTAGTCGGACGGCGCAGAGCCTGGCGGCGCAGAGTCGGACGGCGGGAGATCAGATTCCGTAGGCCCGGGTAGCGTCGAGTCGGTCACCTCCACGTCGCGCAGCGGGAGAACAGACTCGGTGGACCCCGGCTCCGTAGCCCCAGACTCCGTGGACTCAGACTTCGTGGACTCAGACTCCGTGGGCCCAGATTCAGGCTCAGACCCGAGCGCAGGCTCTGCCACCCCAGGCCACGGCCGGGCGGGCACCGCCGGATCGGGAACGGCCAGATCGGGGACCTCCGAATCGGGCACCGATACAACCGGCTCCGCGCCATCACGTTCCGCACGATCACGTTCCGCCGCATCGCGCCCGGCCGGCGCTTCCCGCGGCCGACCGGCCGCAAGATGGCGCACCGGGAGGGCGTGGGCGGGCGCAAGATAGCTGGCCCAGGCGTCGTACCCGGGCACGGATCCACGCCCCACACACAGGGCGTCGTGGAGATGGAAGCCCGCGGCATCAAACCGGGAGAGCACCCGGTCGATGAGGGGAAAGCCCGGCAGCGCATCGGGCCCCCAGGCCGGGTCGAGAACCCGCGGGGTATAAAACACGGCGATGACATGATCGGCCTCGGGAATGCGGCACAGGCCACCCACCGCGCCCTCCACACAGGCCACACCCGCCGCGCTCTCCACAAACGCCCTATCCCCCATACAGCCCCGATCCCCCACACAGAAACGCTCCTCCACCCGCGGCACACGCGCCGCGCCCTCGGCAGAGACCGCGAGTGCGTCCCGCGCGGGCGGCGGCAGCCGGAGCCGGAGGAGCGCCCGGGTGTGCAGCCCGCGCATCCCCGCCACCACCAGCGCGGACTCGGGCCGCTCCCCCAGCAGCGCGGGGACGAGGGCTAAAAACTGTTCGGGGCGGTGAAGAGAAAAAATAGTCATGCCCCCAGTTTTCGCCGCCGCCTCCCCCGGCGCGGCAAAACTCCCCCGGCTGTGGAAAACTCCAGCACCGGCGGCAGCTGTGGAAAACCTGCCGCTATGAGGCGGTGAAGAGCTCCGAAATATACGTGTGCTCGGCCGGGGTCAGCGAGGTGGACGCCCCCTCCGCCACGTTTTGCCGGATCTGCTCCGGGGTGGTCGCCCCCGCGATCACGCTGCTCAGCCCCGGGCGCGAGAGCAGCCACTCAAAGGTGGCCTGCAGCATGGTAATCCCGCGGTCGGCGCAAAAACGCTGATACGTCTCGATGGTCTCCCAGGGCGCGTTTTCCAGCAGGTGCGGGCGCTGCCGCATAATGCGGGTATCGCTCGGCCCACCCGCACGCCCAAATTTGCCCGTAAAGAGCCCGTTATACAGCGGGAACCACGGCAAAAACCCCAGCCCATACGCGTTCACGGCGGGCAGCAGCTCGCGCTCGGCACCGCGGGTGAGCAGGTTATATTCGTTCTGCGCCGAAATGAACCGCGCTCCCCCGGCCTCGCGCGCCATAAACTCGGCCTCCGCCACCTGCCAGCCGGCAAAATTGGAGTGCCCGATATAGCGCACCTTACCCTCGTCGATCAGCTCGTTCAGCGCCGCGAGGGTCTCCTCGATGGGGGTGATCGGATCGGGGGTATGCAGCTGATAGAGATCGATCCACTCGGTTTGCAACCGCCGCAGCGAGGCCTCGACCGCGAGCCGCACATAGCGGCGAGATCCCTTGGCTCCCCAGGAGGGAATACCGGCCTCAAAATCGGCATGCCCAAATTTGGTGGCCAACACCACATCCGCGCGCCGCCCGCGCAGCGCATTGCCCAGCAGCGTCTCGCTCAGGCCCGGCTCACGCCCGTACATATCGGCGGTATCCAGGAAGTTCACCCCCGCGTCCAGCGCGGCCTCGACCACCGCCGTGGTGCCCTCCTGGGTTTCGGTGCGGCTGCCCGCCCGACCAAAATTATTGCAGCCCAGGCCCACCGCGGACACCATCAATCCGCTGTGCCCCAGCGGAGAATACGTCATCTCAGTCATACCCTCAGCCTATCGCCGGGCGCGCCCTAGAGCCGCGCGATCTCCTCCAGCAGGATCTCCGAACCCCGCTCGGACACGGAAAAACCCCGCCCCTGCGCCCAGGCAATAAACCCGGCGGCACTCGCGCAGCGCGGCCGATCCTCCAGCAGCGCCCGCAACAGCAGGCCCTTGGTCTTTTTATTAAAGTGATTCAGCGCCCGCACCGGCTCCCCCGCCGAGACGCTTCCCACACCCACCACCCGCAGATACGCGGACGACCCCTGCGCGGGCAGCGGCGAAAGCGCCGCATAGGCCTCCGAACGCAGGTCCAAGAGAAAACGGCCACTGCCCGCCAGCGCCGCATTCCCGGCGGCCGCCCAGCGCTTCTTGAGCGCCGTGGGCGGTACCCGCCCGGCCGCGGACAGCCGATAATTGGGGATGCCCTCAAGGGCGCCCACGGGGCCCAGGGGCGCGGACTGGATCAGCACATGCGCCGCGGCATAGCGCCGCGCCGCCGCGTCCAGGGAGTCAAAATCGAGGGCGTCAAAGAGCACGCCGGTATAGCGTTGCAGCGCCGGCATCAGCGGGGCCGAGCGCAGCCCCAGGTTTAACGCCACCTCGTGTGCCAGCTTTGGCCCGAGCTTGAGTGCGCGGGCCGCGGCCTCGGGATCGGCACATAAAACCCCGAGATCGGCCAATAATTCCGCCCGAATCGGCGTGAGCTCCGGGAAGCTCAGCCCCGCCAGCATATCCGTGCCGGGGGACAAAAAAGCCCCCGGCTCATCCTGTCGCTTGGTCTCCGAGGGAGGCAGCAGAATGAGCACGGGGGTATTTTGTAGAGAAGTTCGAGAAGAACTAGGCGGAAAGAGCCGCGGTTCCGGCAACGACGCTCACGGAGTTATTTTCAACCGAGAGGAATCCATCGTTGGCGGTAGCGGTGATCTTCTCACCCGAGGCGAGGGTAATCCGAACCTCACCGCTGGCCAGAATGGCCAGCAGCGGCTCGTGACCGGCAAGAATACCGATCTCACCCTCGACGGTTCTGGCGATCACCTGAACCGCTTCGCCCGACCAGACTTCCTGTTCGGCCGAAACGACGCTGACGGTGAGTGCGGCCATGATTAACCGTTGTCCTTCTGGATCTGAGCCCACTTCTCTTCGACGTCGGAGATTCCACCGACGTTGAAGAAGGCCTGCTCAGCCACGTGGTCGAACTCACCCTTGGCGATGGCATCGAAGGACTCGATGGTCTCCGTGAGCGGAACGGTCGAACCCTCTACACCGGTGAACTTCTTCGCCATGTAGGTGTTCTGGGACAGGAACTGCTCGATACGACGGGCGCGCGATACGGTGATCTTGTCTTCCTCGGAGAGCTCGTCAACACCGAGGATCGCGATGATCTCCTGGAGTTCCTTGTTCTTCTGCAGGATGGACTTGACCGTGGTGGCCACGCGGTAGTGGTCCTCACCTAAGTACCGGGGGTCCATGATCCGCGACGTGGAGGTCAGCGGGTCGATGGCGGGGTACAGACCCTTCGAGGCGATTTCACGAGAGAGCTCGGTGGTCGCATCGAGGTGGGCGAAGGTGGTGGCGGGAGCCGGGTCGGTATAGTCATCGGCGGGCACATAAATGGCCTGCAGCGACGTAATCGAGTGACCACGGGTCGAGGTGATGCGCTCCTGAAGGAGACCCATCTCGTCCGCGAGGTTCGGCTGGTAACCCACGGCCGAGGGCATACGACCCAGAAGGGTGGATACCTCGGAACCGGCCTGGGTGAACCGGAAGATGTTATCGATGAAGAGCAGAACGTCCTGCTTCTGAACATCGCGGAAGTACTCCGCCATGGTCAGGGCCGACAGGGCGACGCGCAGACGCGTTCCCGGCGGCTCATCCATCTGGCCGAAGACGAGGGCGGTCTTATCAAAAACGCCCGCCTCTTCCATCTCGTGGATCAGGTCGTTACCCTCACGGGTACGCTCTCCCACACCGGCGAAGACCGAAACTCCACCGTGATCCTGCGCAACACGCTGGATCATTTCCTGGATCAGAACGGTCTTTCCCACACCGGCTCCACCGAACAGACCGATCTTTCCACCCTGTACATAGGGGGTCAGAAGGTCGATCGACTTAATGCCGGTCTCAAACAGCTGAGTCTTGGACTCGAGCTGGTCGAAGGGCGGGGGCGTGCGGTGGATGGGCCAGCGCTCGGTGATCTCCAGCTGCTCGCCGGGCTCGGCGTTCAGCACCTCACCCAGAACGTTGAAAACCTTACCCTTGGTGACATCACCAACGGGTACGGAAATCGGCGAACCGGTGTCGGTCACTTCCTGGCCACGGACGATACCGTCGGTGGGCTTCAGGGCAATGGCGCGAACCAGGTCGTCACCCAGGTGCTGGGCAACCTCAAGGGTCAGGACCGTGGTCTCTTCACCGATCGTGATTTCGGTCTTCAGCGCGTTGTAGATCCCGGGGATCGCATCGTGCGGAAACTCGATGTCAACGACCGGGCCGGTGACGCGAGCGACGCGACCGACGGACGCGGTCTTCTGCTCGGTCGCCGTGGCATCGGCGGTGGTTGTCATAGCTTTCTTCTCTCTCGTTCTCGAAAAACTTCTAGGAGGACAGCGCGTCAGCGCCACCAACAATTTCGGAGATCTGCTGGGTGATCTCGGCCTGACGGGCATTATTGCGCAGTCGGGTGTAGTCGGTGATGAGCTTGTCGGCGTTATCCGAGGCGGACTTCATTGCCTTCTGCGTGGCGGCGTGCTTTGCGGCAGCCGACTGCAGGAGTGCGTTGAAGATACGGCTCTCGATATACACCGGAAGCAGGGCATCCAGTACCGTCTCGGCGTCGGGCTCAAACTCGTACAGCGGCAGAACCGCTGACTCGTCGGGAGCCTCAACACCCTCAACTACCTCCAGGGGCAGGAGACGCACAACCTCGGGGGTCTGCGTCATCATGCTGATGAAGCGGTTATAGACGATGTGGATCTCATCAACTCCACCCTCAGCGGTGTCCTTCAGGAAGGACGCCAGGAGGGCCTCGCCGATTTCCTTGGCGGCGGCAAAGGTGGGGTTCTCGGCTTCGCCGACCCACTGCGCACGCAGCGGCACCTTGCGGAAGGTGAAGTTCGCCACGGCCTTGCGGCCATAGGCGAAGTGAACAACTTCCTTGCCTTCGCTCTGGAGCAGCTCGGTCAGCTCGCCGGCTTCACGCAGAATCTGCGAGTTGAAGCCGCCGGCCAGACCCCGGTCCGAGGTGAATACCAGCACCGCGGCGCGGGTAATCTTCTCCGGCTCCGTGGTGAGGACGTGCTCCACATTGGAGTACGTCGCCACCGCGGAGACCGCCCGGGTAATGGCCCGGGAATAGGGACCGGAGGCTGCCACGCGCGCCTGCGCTTTTTGAATGCGCGACGCGGCGATCAGCTCCATCGCCTTAGTGATCTTCTTGGTCGTCTGCGCAGACTTAATCTTCTGCGTATAGACCCGGAGCTGTGCACCCATGGACTATCGACGTCCCTTGACGATCTTTTCCTGGTTGACGTCATCGGCGGCCAGCTCGTCAAACGAGGTGGTGTCGGCGGCGTCTTCGCTGGAGATGAACTCCGCGGAGAAGGTGTCAATTGCGGCAGCCATGGCGTCGCGGGTGTCGTCGTCCAGAACGTTGGTCGCACGGAGCGTGTTCAGAACCTCGGTATTGCGAGCCAGGTAGTCGTGCATTTCCTTTTCGAAACGCAGCACGTCTACCACGGGCACCTCATCGAACTTGCCGTTGGTACCGGCCCAGATCGAGGCAACCTGGTTCTCCACCGGCATCGGCGAGTACTGGGGCTGCTTGAGGAGCTCGGTCAGGCGTGCACCACGGGCCAGCTGACGACGCGAGGCGGCGTCCAGGTCCGAGGCGAACATCGCGAAGGCTTCGAGCGAGCGGTACTGAGCGAGCTCAAGCTTCAGGGTTCCGGAGACCTTCTTGATCGACTTCACCTGGGCGTCTCCACCCACACGCGATACCGAGATACCCACGTCTACGGCGGGGCGCTGGTTGGCGTTGAAGAGGTCGGACTGGAGGAAGATCTGGCCGTCGGTGATCGAGATCACGTTGGTCGGAATATAGGCCGAGACGTCGTTTGCCTTGGTCTCGATGATCGGAAGACCGGTCATCGAACCGGCACCGAGCTCATCCGAGAGCTTGGCGCAACGCTCGAGCAGGCGGGAGTGCAGGTAGAACACGTCACCGGGGTAGGCTTCACGTCCCGGCGGGCGACGCAGCAGCAGCGATACCGCACGGTATGCTTCGGCCTGCTTGGACAGGTCATCAAACACGATCAGAACGTGCTTGCCGGCGTACATCCAGTGCTGGCCGATGGCCGAACCGGTGTAGGGAGCCAGGTACTTGAAGCCTGCGGGGTCGGACGCGGGCGAGGCCACGATGGTGGTGTACTCCATCGCGCCGGCCTCTTCGAGGGCACCGCGCACGGAGGCGATGGTGGAGCCCTTCTGGCCGATTGCCACGTAGATGCACCGAACCTGCTTGGTGGCGTCTCCGGTGGCCCAGTTGTCCTTCTGGTTGATGATGGTGTCGATCGCAATTGCGGTCTTACCGGTCTGACGGTCACCAATGATCAGCTGACGCTGACCGCGACCGACGGGGATCATGGCGTCAATTGCCTTGATACCGGTCATCATCGGCTCGTGCACACTCTTACGCTGCATGACACCGGGTGCCTGCAGCTCGAGGGCACGCATGCCCTCCGAGGCGATCTCGCCGAGGCCGTCGATGGGGTTACCCATCGGGTCCACGACGCGACCGAGGTAGGCGTCGCCCACGGGAACCGAGAGCACCTCACCCGTGCGGGTTACCTCGAGGCCCTCAACGATGCCGCCGAACTCGCCGAGCACAACAACACCAATCTCGTCCTCATCGAGGTTCTGGGCCAGGCCCAGCGTGCCATCCGCAAAGCGGATGAGCTCGTTGGCCATAACGCCCGGGAGGCCCTCGACGTGAGCGATGCCGTCCGCGGCGTCAACCACGTAGCCAACCTCGGTCTTTGCGGCCGAGCCGGGCTCGTATGCCGATACGAAGTCCTTGAGAGCATCACGGATCTCGTCGGGGCTGATCGTAAGTTCTGCCATCTTCTTCCCTATCTGTGCGGAGACGGTTAGCCTCCTGCGTTTTCTTTTCTGGCCCTAGCCAGCAAGTTGAAGTCGAAGTTCGGAAAGCCGCGTCGAAACGCTGCCGTCGAACACGTCGTCGCCGATCTGTACCCGCAGTCCACCAATGATGGAGGGGTCAACGATCTGATTCACCCGAAGGCTGCGACCGTACTGAGCGGTGAGGCCGGCGGCTACCCGCTCGACCTGTGCCGCGCTCAGCGGCAAGGCGCTGGTCACGGTGGCGATGGAAAAGCCCTGCTGGTCGGCGACCGTGGCCGCTGCGGTACGCAGCAGTTCACGAATACGACGCCCACGGGGCTGAGCCACGAGCTGCTCCACGATCGCGATGGTCTCCGGCAGGGCCTTGCCCTGCAGGAGCTTCGCGGTCACGGCGACCTTTTCGCTCGGCTTACCGAGCTTGGAGCCGAGCGCCAGTTCCAGCTCGGCATCCGAGGCAACGATGCGACCGAACTCAAAGAGCTCGCTCGTGATCGTTGCCTCGGCACCGGCGGAAACGGCAGCGGCCCGAAGCCCGAGGTCTTCAATGCCCTCGAGCAGGTCTTCCGGGGAAGACCAGCGCTGGGACACCGCCTGGCGCAGGAGGGCACGTGCGCTTTCGCCCACGGCCTTTCCAAACACCTGGTCGACCGCGGCGGCCTTCAAGGCAGCCTCAGCGGACGGGTCCGAAAGCAGCGCGCGCAGCTGTGCACTGTTACCGACGGCACGTCCGGCGGCAAACAGGTCCGTGACCGTTTTCAGGTCGATCGAACCGGCTGCGTCAAGCGCCTGCGTTCCCGCGGCGAGTGCTTCTCTGGTTGCGCTACCCATTGTTTTAGTTCTTTCCTACGTTCGAAGCCTGCGAGGCATCGAGGTCGGCGAGGAAGCGGTCGACCAGGCCAGCGGCCTTCTTGTCGTCGCTCAGGGTCTCACCAATCACGTTGCCGGCCAGGTCGAGGGCCAGGGTTCCAACCTCACTGCGCAGCGAGACGAGGGCGCTCTGGCGCTCGGCTTCAATCTGCGTGTGTGCGGCGGCGGTTACCCGGGCTGCTTCGACGGTGGCCTGGTCCTTGGCCTCGGCTACGATCTTCTTGCCATCTTCACGAGCGGACTCGCGGATAACACCGGCCTCGGCGCGAGCCTCAGCGAGCTGGGCGGTGTACTGCTCAAGAGCAGCCTCCGCCTCGCGCTGAGCCTCATCGGCCTTGGCGATGTTTCCCTCGATCGCTGCGCCACGCTCGTCGAGCATGGTCTGCATCTTCGGAAGGAAAACCTTCCAGAAGGCGATCAGGATGATGACGAAGCAGATTGCGGAATAAACAATGTCGTAGGTGGCAGGCAGCATCGGGTTGGGCGCTGCCGCCGCCTCCGAAGCCTTAATTACTGCGTTAAGCAAGATGCCTCCTTATTGTCTACGAGGGGTTGGTTACTGGAAGATGAAGTACGTTGCGATACCGATGAAGGCCAGGGCCTCGGTAAAGGCGATACCAATCCACATGAGAACCTGCAGGCGGCTCTGCAGCTCGGGCTGACGAGCCACACCTTCGATCGTCTTTCCAACGACGATACCCACACCGATGGCGGGTCCGATCGCGGCGAGACCGTAACCTACGGTTGCGATGTTTCCATTGAGGTCAGCGAGAACGGTAGTTGCGTCCACGAGTGTTTCCTTCCGTGATGATTGAGACGGCGGTTGCCGAACTCGATTAGTGCTCTTCGGCTACCGCGAGCTGAATATAGACAGCGGTAAGCAGGGTGAAGACGTAGGCCTGGAGTACAGCAACCAGGATTTCGAACAGGGTGAAAGCAAAGCCGAAGGCCAAGCTTCCGATGCCGAGCAGCGGGAAGAGCCCACCGGCGGCAAAGACGAAGAACTGCGTGGCCGCGAAGAACAGCACCAGCAGCAGGTGACCCACGAGCATGTTCATGAGCAGACGCAAGGTCAGGGTGACCGGGCGAATGACGAACGTGGAGACGAGCTCAATCGGGGTAACAATGAAATAGACCGGCCACGGAACCCCGGCGGGGAACAGCGAGTTCTTAATGAACTTGCCAGGGCTCTTTTTCAGACCGGCATAAATGAAGGTGACATAAGACACCAGGGCAAGGACCAGCGGGACACCGATGACGCTGGTTCCGGCGATATTCAGGAACGGGATGACTCCCGTGATGTTCATGAATAGCACCATGAAGAAGATGGTGGTCAGGATCGGCAGGAAGCGTTTAGCATCCTTCTTACCGAGGAGATCCTCACCGATGTTGACTCGAACCAGGTCGAGTCCCATCTCTACCAGGCTCTGGAAGCGGCCCGGGACAATTTTCATCCTGCGGGTACCGATCCAGAACAACACCAGAAGCGCCGCGACGGCGATCAAGCGAACCATCATAATGCGGTTCATCTCGAAGGGAGTTCCTACGAATAGGAAAGCTTCCGGGAAGAACTCATTAATGGACGGGCCATGGAAACCATCGTCGTTTCCAGCGGTCGGGACCAGCAGGTGCACAGCGTTTACTATCAGCGCTATCTCCTGTTTCGGGCGTGGAGCTGAGCTCTCGCGACAACGAATGTATGGACGTCCCCAACCCGCACATGCAAAAAAACTGCATACTTCGGCGGGGGAACTTCACTTACCCTATCAAATATTTAGGGCACGCTCAGCCGGTTTTTGCGATAAAACCGCTATTTAGTTGGCGGTCTTTGTATCGGGATCTTCAAAGGTGGGCAATTCGATGTCGCTCACGGCGGGAAGGCGGCCCTTGGCGATCGCAACACAGTCCACGATGAGTGTGCCGATCACGCCCACAATTAGGCACAGGAAGAGCACAAGCTTATTGACCCAGGGCTGATCCGAGATGACCCACGCCGTGACGAGGAACAAAATAAACTTCACGATCCAGCCGCCCATGACCACGCCAAAAAAAATCGGAACGTAGAGGTCGGAGGAGGTATAGCGATTGGCCACCAGAATGCTCACCACGGTGATCCCGAGGAAAACCAGGGCCATCGCGGTCCCCACGAGGGCGGAGATCAGCCCGTGGACGCCGTCCACGGCGAAGCCGATGCCACCACCCACCACGGCGATGGCGAGGGACAGCAGGGCCCCCCAGGCCAGGCTCTTACGGAAGATGGGGGTCGCGTTCATGGGGGTGGGTTCCTTTGGGTTAGGCGGAGGCCGCGAGGCGCTCCTGGCGGCGGCGTTCGTGCCGCGCGCGAAGAACGGGCATGAGGGTCAGCACGGTACAGCCGATGACCCCCAGGACAAGGAAGGTCACGGCGATCCAATACGGCTGGAAGATAAAGGCCATGAGGCAGGCCGCGGAGATCACGATGGTCCAGGCATAAAACACCAGCACGGCACCAAAATGCCGGTGCCCCATATCCAGGAGGCGGTGATGCAGGTGTTTGCGGTCGGCCGCGAACGGCGACTTACCCGCGCGCAGGCGGCGATAGACCGCGAGGCTGAAGTCCAACAGCGGAACCACGAGGATCGCGACGGGCAGGATGATCGGGATAAACGCACCGATCAGCTGGCTGCGGCCCACGGTCGCGGCCTCCTGGCCGATGCCCAACGCGGAGGGGTCGATCTGTCCGGTGATCGCAACCGCGGAGGTGGCCATGAGCAATCCGATCAGCAGCGCCCCGGCATCGCCCATGAACATCCGCGCGGGATGCCAGTTAAACGGCAGGAAGCCGGCGCAGATTCCGATCAGGATGGCCGAGAGCAGCAGGGGAACGTTGAAGTAGCTGGTCTGGCCCATCGAGCGCACCAGCAGATAGCCGTAGATAAAAAACGTGCCGTTGGCGATCAGGCAGACGCCGGCGACCAGGCCGTCCAGCCCGTCGATGAAGTTCACGGCGTTCATCACCAGCACCAGCACAAATACGGTGAGCACAAACGAGGCCGTGCTGGAGCCCACGGTGAGCCCCGCGATGGGTAGCGAATAAATCTGGATGCCATAAAAGGCGATGATGCCCGCGGCGATAAACTGCGCCGCGAGTTTAATCATCCAGTCCAGGTCGATCAGGTCATCGAGGACACCCACCACCACGATCAGCGCGGCGGCGCCGAGGATGGCATACATCTGGCCGGGATCGTCGAAGGTATGACCCAGAAATTTATTATTCTGGGCGTAGATAAACGCGGCCACCACGCCGAGGAACATCGCGACCCCGCCCAGGCGGGGCGTGGGGCGGGTATGCACATCGCGTTCCCGGATGGGCGGATACAGCTTAAAGCGCAGCGCAAATTTCCACACCACAAACGACAGCACCGCGGTGATAATCGCCGTGAATGCCGCGACGAGAACGTATTGGATCATTCCGGCGTGGTTCCCGCCGGGGCCTCGGGCTCCAGAAGATCACCCAGCACGCCGTGCAGGGCCTCGCGGGACACCACTCCCTGGCGCAGGATCCGCACGGTGCCGCCCGGGCCACCCAGCGCGGTGGCGTCGATGATCGTGGAGGGGTTCTCCCCCGCCGGGCCGCCATCCAGATAGATGTGTACCGAGCTGCCGAGCATCAGCTCGGCCTCCTCCGCGGTGGTGGCCGCGGGCATGCCGGTGAGGTTCGCGGAGGACACCGCGAGCGGGCCGGTATCGCGCAGCAGTTCCAGCGCGATCTCGTTATCGGGCATCCGCACCGCGACGGTGCCGTGGGTATCTCCGAGGTCCCAGGCCAGCGAGGGCTGGGCGTTCATGACGATCGTGAGGCCCCCGGGCCAGAAGGCCTCCACGAGGCTATTTACCTCATCCGGGATGCCGTCCACCAGCGCCGCGAGCGTGCCCACTCCGGGCACAAGCACGGGCGGCGGCGACTGCCGGGTGCGCCCCTTGGCATCAAGCAGGCGCTGCACCGCGGCGGGGGAAAAGGCGTCGGCGGCGAGACCATAAACGGTATCGGTGGGGATGACAATAAGCTCGCCGCGAGCGATGGACGTGCGGGCGAGTCTTAAACCGGTGAGCAGCTGAGGGGCTTCGGAGCAGTGATAGATGCGGGACATTGCCGCTAATTCTAGCGCGATTCCCCGAGAGGATGCGCCGAGGATTCCCGGGTACCCGGGTGGGCCTTTCGCCGGGTCGGCGGGTGAAGGCGCAGAATAGGAATCGTGATGGGTGCGCCCGGTTGCCCCACCCCGCGGGAAGGAACCTCAAAATGCGGATTGAATTGCGTGACGTGAGCAAGGGGCGCGGCGGCGCGCAGCTGCCCGCCACCAGCCTCGTGATCCAGCGCGGAGCGGCCACGTTTGCGATGGCCGAGACCGAGCAGCGCCCCACCGTGCTGGGGCTGATCGCCTCGGGACGGATGCGGCCCGATACCGGAACCGTGATGATCGATGGGGAGCCCGATACCGCGCGCATTCGCCGCGTGGTGGCCCTCGTGGATGCCCCGGTGGTCTCCGAACCCGCCGGAAACGTGCGGGTGAGCGAGGTGGTGGCCGAGGAGCTGATGTTTGCCGGGCGGCATACGCATGTGCGCGCGGTCGCGCGGCAGCTGGACGAGCTCGGGCTGCGCGGGGAATCCGCCACGGATATGGCCGATCTGGCCCCCGAGGCCCGGATCCGGCTGCTCACCGAGCTGGCCGTGCTGCGCCCCGGGGTGGAGGCCCTGGTGCTGGTGGCCCCGGACCGGCACGGCGGAGACCCGGAAACCTGGTGGAAAATCGCCAGGGAACTCGCGGCCCGGGATCTCGCGGTGCTGGTGATCGCCGGGGTCGCGGCCCGGTCGGCGATCGCCGCGAGCGCGCAGGAGGAGCCGCGCAGCACCGTATCGGCGGACTCGGTCCCGCTGTTTAACCTCGACGGAAAGCGGTCATGATGAAGGTTTTTGCGATGGTGCGGGCGGAGTTTTCCCGGCTCTGGGCCACCCCGATGTCGCGCCTGGCGTTTCTTGCCCTGATGGTGGTGCCGCTGCTCTATGGCGGCCTCTATCTCTGGGCCAATCAGGACCCCTATGACCGGCTCGACCAGGTGCCGGTGGCGCTTGTGGTGGCCGATGCGGGCACCACGGAAAACGGCGTCACCACCAATTACGGCCGGGATGTGGCGGAGGGCCTGATCTCGGACGGCACGTTTGCCTGGGCCGAGGTCTCCGCCTCCGAGGCCGAGCGCGGCGTAAAAAACGGTGATTTTGATTTTTCCCTCACGCTCCCCCGGGACTTCTCGGAGGCACTGGCCTCCTCGCAGACCGCGCAGCCGCGGCAGGCCGAGGTGCTGCTAACCACCAATGACGCCAATAGCTATCTCGCGGGCACCATTGGCGAGCAGGCGGCCAAGACCATTCAGACCCAGATCGTGGCCACCGTGAATAAAAAGGCGGCGCAGTCATTCCTGGACGCCCTGGGCACGATTCGCGGAAACCTCGTGGAGGCCGCCGATGGCGGGACCCGCCTGGGGACGGGGGCGCGGGACGCGCTGGACGGGGCCGCGCAGCTGAGTGCGGGGGCCGAGACTGCGCGCGCGGGTTCCGCCGAATTGGGCGCGGGCCTGGGCACCCTCGCGGGGGGAGCCCACACGCTGGATGCCGGGCTGGACACGCTGCGCGCGCAGACAGCGCAGCTGCCCGAGCAGACCCGGCAGCTCGCCGCGGGTGCGGGACAGATCGCCGCGGGCAACGCCGAGATCGCCCGCGTGGGTGATGAGGTGGCCGGGGCATCCTCGCGGCTGGTCGCCGAGGTGCCCGAGGCGCGCCAGCGCATCATCAATAGTCTCACCGCGGCGGGGGTGGATTCCGAGGTGATCGCCTCGGTTGTCGCCGAGGCCGATCGGGTGGGAAGCCTCGCTACCGAGAGTAATACCCGGGTGCAATCGGTTGTGGGCCGCCTGGATCAGCTGGGTTCCGGCTCCGCTACTCTCGCGGCCGGCACGGCCACGCTCGCGGGGGCCACCCCGCAGCTCGCGGACGGCATCTCCCGGCTGGCCGCGGGGGCGGGCGAGCTCTCCACCGGCGCGGATGCGGCCGCGCGGGCCTCCACCGACCTCACCGCGGGCCTGGGCACGCTCCACGAGGGGCTGGGCGATCTGGGCACGGGCCTGGGCACGCTCCATGACGGGCTGGGCACGCTCACCGAGGGCCTCGAATCCGGGGCGCAGCGCATCCCCGATTCCTCGGTGGATCTGCGGCTGCAACAGGCCACCAATATTGCCAATCCGGTGCAGCTGCATAATACAGCGGTGACCAGCGCCGGTACCTATGGCGCCGGGCTTGCGCCGTTTTTTGTGAGCCTCGCCGCCTGGATCGGCATTTATGCGCTCTTCCTGATCCTCCGGCCCGTCTCGCGGCGCGCGATCACCGCCCTGCACTCCCCCATCAAGATCACCCTCGCGGGATGGCTCACACCCGCGCTGCTCGGGTCCGTGCAGATGATTGCGCTCTTTGGAATCGTCGCGGGCACCCTGGGCTTCCAGGTCTCTAATCCGGTGGGAGCCTATGGCATGATGGCGCTCGCCTCGGTGACCTTCGCGTCGATTATTCTCGCGCTGAATGTCTGGCTGGGCAGCGTGGGCCAGTTCATCGGCCTGATCCTGATGGTTGTGCAGCTGGTGACCGCGGGCGGAACCTTCCCGTGGCAGACGCTGCCGGCACCGCTGGCCTGGCTGCACCACTTCCTGCCGATGTCCTATGCCGTGGACGGCATGCGCCAGCTGATGTACGGCGGCAATGGCGCGGCGGCCGGGCAGGACGCGATCATCCTGGCCTGCGTCACGCTGGGGGCCCTGGTGATCGCGGCGGTCGGCGTGACCCGGATGACCCATTTCCGCACGCTGCGCGATCTGCAACCGAGCCTGATCGGTTAGGGGGTCGGGGCGGGGGGCCGCAGGCGCGATTGCGCCGCCTCCTGCCCCGGGCAGGTATCCAGCACCGCGGCCATTGCCGCATGCTCCGCGGGGGTGACCCACAGGCCATAGGCGGCCTTGACCGAGACCTGGCGGGCCACATAGGGGCAGCGGAATTCGCGCCGCGGCGGGAGCCAGGTGGCCGCATCGGAGGCCGATTTTTGGGTATTGGTGGGCCCGTCCACGGCGAGCAGATTCAGCGGATCATTGGCGAGGAGGCGGCGCGTCTCATCGTCCAGCCGCGCGGCGCCGGTCTCCCAGGAGTTCAGCAGGGCCACCACATGGTCGATCTGCACCAGCGAGGAGGTTTTTTCTCCGCGCTCAAACGCGATGGTGGAGCCGGTATAGGGGTCGTTCAGTACCCCGCTGAGCACGCGGCAGCCCCCGCGGGTGGTGACCTCGGTCAGATCGCGGGCGAGGATATCGTTGCGGGTATCGCAGCCGTTGCGATCCGCATCAAACCAGGCGACGCCAAATCGCTGCACGCGGTCATAGCCGGTCTTGGGCGCGCGCCCCTTAACCGGCAGGGTATCCAGCAGCTCCCGCGCGGGGCCCGCGCTCTCAAAGCCCGCCGGGGCCGTGACCGGAAGCGTCTGTCCCGGGGCCGCAGGCGCCAGATCCTCGCGGGCGGTGGCCCCACCCGCCCCGTTGAAGACACCCGCGCCATAGAGCGAGACGGCCAGAACGGGAATGAGGGCCAGGGCCGAGAGCCACGGGGTGCGCGGGCGGCGGCGGGAACGGGAGGTACGGGTGGTGCGCGTATTGCGGGGCATGCGGTCCTTGCTCTGTGTGGTGCCGGCGCGTGCCGGGCAACACCCCCGAGCCTAGGCCGCACCGCCGACACCCGCGCCCAGGGCCGCGGGTGCCGGACGGGGTCGGCCGCTAGCGCAGGGCGGTGGTGACGCGATCGCGCTGGGTGAGGTCGCGGAATGTGGCCGCGGCACCCCAGCCATCGGCGGTGAGAATTCCGCGGATCGCCTCGCCCTGCAATTCGCCGTGCTCGATGATCAGCGTGCCACCGGGCCGCAGCAGCCCCAGCCCGCGCGCGGAGAGCGCGCGCACCAGGTCCAGGCCGTCCTCGCCGCCGTAGAGCGCGGTGGGCGGGTCAAAGAGCCGCACCTCGGGATCGCGCGGGATCGCGCGCGCCGGAACATAGGGCGGATTGGAGATCAGCACCGCCACGCGCCCGTCCAGCTCGGGAAAGGCCTCGGCCATATCCCCGAGGTGCAGGCTCGCATTGGGCGCGCCGATCGCCGCAAAATTGCGGGCGGCCCACGCATGCGCCGCGGGGATTTTTTCGAGGGCATAAACGCGGGCGCGCGGCACCTCGGTGGCCATCGCGAGGGCGATCGCGCCGCTTCCGGTACCCAGGTCCACCGCGATCGGCTCCTCCTCGGGCAGCAGGTTCAGCGCGTCAATCGCGTATTGCACCACGAGCTCGGTCTCGGGGCGGGGCACAAAAACGCCCGGACCCACCAGCAGCTCCAGCGAACGAAACGGGGCGCTGCCCAGAATATGCTGCAGCGGTTCGCGCGCCTCGCGCCGGCCAAGCAGCGCATCCAGCGCCTCGGCGGTGCCCTGCCGCGCGGCGCGGCCGGTAATAATTGCCGCCTGGAGCTCCCCGCGGCCCATCTCCTCCAGGTGGGCGAGCAGCAGCTCGGCATCCACCCGGGCATCGGGAATCCCCACCGCCTCGAGCCGCGATTGCGCCCCGCGCAGCAGTGCATCAAGTGTGGCGGGGGTGGCGGGCTGCCCGGCATCGGGAATGAACGGGGTCTGCATGGTGGTTATCATTTCTCGAAGATCGCGAAGCGGGAGCGTAATAAACCTTATCTTGCCGGGCGACCACCTCGCGGTGCGCCCCGCGTTTGAATAGGCTGGGCGTGCAGCACTTCACTCTGGACCATAATCGATAGGGAAATTCACGTGACCGGATATATCCACGATGACATCACCGGCACCTTTGGGAACACTCCCCTGGTGCGCATCAACCGTCTCGCCGAGGGCACCGGCGCCGACATCCTCGCCAAGCTGGAGTTCTTTAACCCCGGTTCCAGCGTGAAGGACCGCCTGGCCATCGCGATCATCGACGCCGCCGAGGCCTCGGGTGCGCTCAAGCCCGGCGGCACCATCGTTGAGGGCACCTCGGGAAATACCGGGATTGGCCTCGCCCTGGTGGGTGCCGCGCGCGGCTATAAGGTCATCCTCTCGATGCCCGCCTCGATGAGCATCGAGCGCCGCGTGCTGCTGCGCGCCTATGGTGCCGAGCTGGTCCTTACCGAGCCCGCCGAGGGCATGCGCGGTGCCGTGGCCAAGGCCGCCGAAATCGTGGAGAACACCCCCGGCGCGATTCTCGCCGAGCAGTTTGCCAATGCCGCCAACGTGCAGATCCACCGCGAAACCACCGCCGAGGAGATCTGGCGCGATACCGAGGGCGGCGTGGATATCTTTGTGGCCGGCGTGGGCACGGGAGGCACCGTGACCGGTGCCGGCGGAAGGCTCAAGGAGCTGAACCCCAATATTCAGGTGGTGGCGGTGGAGCCCATCGACTCGCCCATCCTGAACGGCGGCAAGCCCGGCCCGCATAAGATCCAGGGAATCGGCGCCAATTTCATCCCCGAGATCCTCGATACCGAGGTTTATGACGAGGTCATCGACGTGTCCTTCGAGGACTCGCTCACCGTGGCCCGCGACCTCGCGGCCAAGGAGGGAATCCTCGCGGGTATCTCCTCGGGAGCGATCCTCTGGGCCGCGCTGGAGCTGGCGAAGCGTCCCGAGAACGCCGGCAAGGCCATCGTCGCGATCATCCCCGATACCGGTGAACGCTATATCTCCACCGCCCTGTGGGCCGGCCTCGGCGAATAGGACCGTACCCCACCCATGAATCCCATTTCCCGTGTGCGGGAGGACCTGCGCACGGCGCGACGCCACGATCCGGCGGCCCGCAGCGGCTTTGAGATCGCCCTGGTGTACTCGGGGGTCCACGCCGTGTGGGCCCACCGGGTGAACCACTGGTTGTGGACCCACGGAGTGAAGCTCCCCGCCCGGATCGGATCGCAGTTCACGCGGTTCCTGACCGGCATCGAGATTCATCCCGGGGCCACGATCGGGCGTCGCTTTTTTATCGACCACGGCATGGGCGTGGTCATTGGCGAGACCGCCGAGGTGGGTGACGACGTGATGCTCTATCACGGCGTCACCCTCGGCGGGAAATCACTCAGCCACGGAAAGCGCCATCCCACGATCGGCGATGGTGTCACGATTGGCGCGGGCGCGAAGGTGCTTGGCCCGGTCAGCATCGGGCCGCGCAGCGCGGTGGGCGCCAATGCCGTGGTGACCCGGGACTCCCCCGCGGATTCGCTGCTGGTGGGTGTTCCGGCGCGGCCGCGGCGGATCGGTGCCGATACCGTGCTGAACCCGGAGTATTTTATTTAGCGCGCAGGGCCGCCAGGATGCTGAGCGCACCCAGCAGCGAGATATACGCGCAGATCGGCCACGGGTTTTCCCCCGCCATGCGGTAGAGCCACGCGGCCAGCAGCGGGGTGAGCCCCACCGAGACGACGCTCCCGAGCTGATATCCCAGCGAGATGCCGCTATAGCGCACCCGCACCGGAAACTGCCGGGCAAACCAGGCCGCCTGCGGGCCGTAGATCGCATCGTGCAGGATATTCATCATCACGATGAATACCGGGATCAGCAGCCCGAGGGGGCCGCGATCCAGGAAGAGAAAATACGGCCAGATCAGGAGCGCGATACCCGCGGCCGCGCATACGCACGGAATCCGCGGACCCACGCGATCCGAGAGCGCACCCCAGAGCGGGGTCGAGGCCAGGCCCAGCGCACTCACCACCAGGATCCCGGCAAGCGCCGCCCCGCCATCGCCGCGCCGCTCGAGCAGATAGCCGAGGGTATATACGGTGAGAATCGAATAGAGCGCGGGCTGGACCAGGCGCAGCCCCGCGGTGATCAGCACGGCCCGCCAGTGCCCGCGCAGCACGGCGAGTAGGGGCGCGCGCAGCCGGGTTCCCGTCTCGGCGACCCGGCGAAACTCCGCGCCGTCACCCACCCGGGAGCGGATCACGAGGCCCACCAGGACCAGCAGCACGCTGAATAAAAACGGGATCCGCCAGCCCCCGGCCAGGAACGCCGCCGGGCCCAGTACCCGGCGGCAGAGCGCAAAGATGCCGGTGGCCAGGAGCATGCCCGCGGCCGAACCCATCTGCGTCACCGAGCCGGCGAGACCGCGCCGCGCGGCGGGGGCATGCTCAACCGAGAGCAGCGCGGAGCCGCCCCATTCCGCGCCCGAGGCCAGGCCCTGCACCAGGCGCAGGAGAATCAGCGCGGCCACCGCGCCGATGCCCCAGGAGCGGTAGCCGGGCAGCAGGCCGATCAGGGTGCTGGCCCCGCCCATCACGAGCAGCGAGAGCATCAGGACCCGGGCGCGGCCGAGGCGATCACCCAGATGTCCCGCGAGGATCCCGCCCACGGGGCGCGCGGCGAAGCCCACGCCATAGGCCGCGAAGGACTGCAGGAGCGCGATCTGCGGGGTGGACTCCGGAAAAAACACCGGGGCGAAGATCAGCGCGGAGGCGGTGGCATAGAGATAAAAATCATAAGACTCCACCGTGGTGCCGATGAGCGAGGCCCAGAGCACGCGGCGGCGTTGCCGGGCGGCGGTGTCCGGCCGGCCGGTCTCGGGGCCGTAGTGTGCCGCGCCCGCCATCCGCGCTCACCTCCCCCGGGCCACCCGCGCGGCGGCCCCCTTCCATGCTCCGGCCGGGGCCGTCGAGGCTCAACCCTGCCGCGTCACGCGGCGTCATCCGGCCGCTAGCGTGTGGCCTCCCGCACACACAGCAGGGAGGGCACATCCACCGCGGTGAGCAGCGCGAGGCAGGAGATCAGCGCGATCGCGGCGAAAAATCCCCGCGGCTCGGCGGCGATGCCGGCCCGGTACAGGACCGCGGTGATCGCGGCCACGAGCGGCGGCAGCAGCGCGTAGAGCCACGTGGGGCTGGCCCCCGGGGCCACGAGGGCCAGCGCGAGGGGCAGCGCGACCGCGAGCAGCGCGCACCACAGGGGGCCCACGCGCAGGCGGCGCCGCGAGAGCGGCCCGCGCGGAAATAGCCGGCGCTCCAGGGCGGTGGCAAACGCGCCGAAGACCACGGTGGGGATCAGGTGAATCGCGCAGGTGGCCACGGCGCCCAGCGTGGCGATCACCGCGAGCAGCGCGCCGTCATCGGCGAGCATTGCCGCGGTTGCGCTCGAGGAGCGCAGGGCAAATGCGGCATCGCCGGGGATGCGCGCGGCAAAGAGCGCCGCCAGGATCAGCACTCCCCCGCGGCGCACCATCAGGCTCGTGACCTCGGGGCCCGCATAGGGGAGGAAGGCCCCGTGCCCGCACGGGCAGTCCCGCCCCGCGCCCGGACAGGGTATGGCCTGACGCGGCTGCCAAACGCGCCGTGTGACTTCGTGAATACGGCCCATGAATCCCCCAATTCCGGCGAGGGGAAATCCTCGCCCCCGCAACGATAAAGGGCGTTTTAGCAAACGGCCAGTAGTATCACTTGTTATCTGCTGGGAATCCGGGGGAACACAAAACCGCCGGCGGCACCCCGCGAGGGGGCACGGCCGGCGGCCCGGTGTGGACGGGGCTATACCCTATTTATCGGTATCGCCGATCACGGCGAGACGCGCCTCCTCATCGGCGGTGATCGCCGAATCGATGATCGGGTCCAGCGCGCCGTTCATCACGGCGTCGAGGTTATAGGCCTTATAACCGGTGCGGTGATCCGCGATGCGGTTCTCCGGGAAGTTATACGTGCGAATGCGCTCGGAGCGGTCCATCGTGCGGATCTGGCTCTTGCGGGCATCCGAGGCCGCGGCGTCGATCTGCTCCTGCTGGTGCGCGAGGATACGCGCGCGCAGCACGCGCATACCGGCCTCGCGGTTTTGCAGCTGCGATTTCTCGTTCTGCATCGCCACGGTGATACCGGTGGGCAGGTGGGTGATGCGCACGGCGGAGTCGGTGGTATTCACCGACTGGCCGCCGGGGCCCGAGGAGCGATAGACGTCGATCTTCAGATCGTTCTGGCTGATCGCCACCTCCTCCGGGGCGTCCACCTCGGGGAAGACCAGCACACCGGTGGTGGACGTGTGGATGCGTCCCTGAGATTCGGTGGCCGGAACGCGCTGCACGCGGTGCACACCACCCTCATATTTGAGGTGCGCCCAGACGCCCTGCGAGGGATCGGTGGCATTGGACTTAATCGCCACCTGCACGTCCTTATATCCGCCCAGGTCGCTCTCGTTGCGCTCCAGCAGCTCGGTCTTCCAGCCCTTGGACTCCGCATAGTGCATATACATGCGCAGCAGATCGGCGGCGAACAGGGCCGACTCGGCCCCGCCCTCTCCGCCCTTGATCTCCATGATCACGTCGCGGGCATCGTCCGGGTCGCGCGGGATCAGCAGGCGGCGCAGCTTCTCCTGGTTCTCGGCGAGGTTTTCCTCGAGTGCCGGGATTTCCTCGGCAAAGGCGTCGTCCTCGCGGGCGAGCTCGCGGGCGGCCTCGAGGTCCTCTACGGACTCCAGCCAGCGGCCGTGGGCGGCGAGGATCTTGCTCAGCTCGGCATAGCGGCGGTTGAGCTTCTTGGAACGTGCGGGGTCAGCGTGCACGGCCGGATCGGACAGTTGAACCTGCAGATCGGCGTGTTCCTCGATCAGTGTTTGCACTGATTCAAACATGTGTTTCCCTTCGTGGAGGATGTGCCGGAAGAATAAAAAATCCGAACCCGCCTATCTCCGCGCCGGGGCGCGGGGATAAACGGGTTCGGGAAAAACAGCTAGCGGTGCTCGCGACCGTTGCCCTCGGCGGGCGCCGGCATCGACTTCTGCATCTGGATCAGGAACTCGACGTTGCTCGAGGTCTCCTTAAGCTTGCCCAGGACCACCTCGAGGGCCTGCTGCTGGTCAAGGCCGGCGAGGGCGCGACGCAGCTTCCAGGTGACCTTTACCTCATCGGCACCCAGCAGCATCTCCTCGCGACGCGTGGAGGAGGCGTTGATGTCCACGGCCGGGAAGATACGCTTATCGGCCAGCTGACGGCTCAGGCGCAGCTCGGAGTTACCGGTGCCCTTGAACTCCTCAAAGATGACCTCATCGGCCTTGGACCCGGTCTCGACCAGGGCGGTCGCGAGGATCGTGAGCGAGCCGCCGTTTTCGATATTGCGGGCGGCACCAAAGAAGCGCTTGGGCGGATACAGGGCGGCGGCGTCCACGCCTCCGGAGAGCACGCGGCCCGAGGTGGGAGCGGCCAGGTTATAGGCGCGACCGAGGCGGGTGATCGAGTCGAGGAGAACCACCACATCGGTGCCCATCTCGACGAGGCGCTTGGCGCGCTCGATGGCCAGCTCGGCCACCGTGATGTGGTCCTCGGCGGGGCGGTCAAACGTGGAGGCGATGACCTCGCCGTTGACCGTGCGCTGCATATCGGTGACCTCCTCGGGACGCTCATCCACGAGGACCACCATCAGGTGGGTCTCGGGGTTATTCGTCGCGATGGCATTGGCGATCTGCTGCAGGACGATGGTCTTACCGGCCTTGGGCGGGGCGACGATCAGGCCGCGCTGGCCCTTACCGATCGGGGCCACCAGGTCGATGATGCGCTGGGTGAGCTTGGTCTGCTCGGTCTCCATGCGCAGGCGCTCCTGCGGGTAGAGCGGGGTGAGCTCGCCGAAGTCCACGCGGTTGGCGGCGTCCTCGACGGACAGGCCGTTGATCGAGTCCACCTTCACGATGGCGTTGTACTTCTGGCGGGTATTGTGCTCGCCCTCGCGCGGCTGGCGAATGGCGCCCACCACGGCGTCTCCCTTGCGCAGGTTGTACTTCTTGACCTGGCCGAGCGAGACGTAGACGTCGTTGGTTCCGGGCAGGTAGCCGGAGGTGCGCACAAATGCGTAGTTGTCCAGGACGTCGAGGATACCGGCCACGGGCAGCAGCACGTCGTCCTCGGACAGCTCGATCTCGCCGTCCTCATTGGGTCCGCGGCGCTTGCGGTCGCGGTAGCGTCCGCGGCCGCGGCCGGCGTCGTCCAGATCGGAGCCGTTCTGGCGGTCGGGACCGTTATTGCGGTCGTTGCGGTCGTTGCGGTCGTTGCCGCCACGGTCGTTATTGGCGTTGCGGTCGTTGCCGTTATTGCGGTCGTTACCGCCACGGTCGTTATTGGCGTTGCGGTCGTTGCCGCGGTTCTCGGCGCCGGACTTCTGATCGCGGTTGCCGCGGCCGTTCTCCGAATCGGAGCCCTCGGTGCTCTCGCGCTCCACACCGTTGCGGGTGCGGCCGCGGCCGCGGTTGCGGCCGTTCTGGCGGGGCTCGGCGCCGGACTGTTCGGTCTCGGACTGCTCGGAATCGGCTGCCTGCTCGGCCTCGGCCTCGGCGCCGGACTCGGCGGTGACGTCGTCGTTCTGGTTGCGGTTGCCGCGTCCGCGACGGTTACCGCGGCGGTTTCCGCGCGGGTTCTCGCGCTCCTCGCCGGCCTCGGTCTCCTCGGCGGCGGCCTCGGGGGCGTCCGGGATCAGCGGGGCACCGTCGTGGTTGACGTGGCCGCGGGCCGATACCGGCGCGGTGGGCTCGGCGTCTTCGGCGGCCGGCGTGGCCTCCTCGGTCACCGTGGCGGTGCTCGCGCGGCGCGAGCCGCGCTTGCGGGCGGGCTCGGTGGCGGCGGGTGCCTCCTCCGGGCTCGTCTCGGCGGCGGCCTCCGCTGCGGGAGCCTCGCTCGCGGCGGCCTCGCCGGTACCCGCAGCGGCGCGGGCAACGGTGATGGCATCCACGAGGGCGCTCTTACGCATCTTGGAGGAGCCGACAACACCCAGCTGGGTGGCCAGGGCCTGAAGCTCGGCGACCTTCAGCGAGGGCAGTGCCTCATCGGCGGTTTCATAAGTAGTGACGTTATTCACGTAGGGTTCCTTCCCCAGGAAAGGCTCTCTCCCCCACAGAGGGGAAGATGATGCCGGAGGGCACATCGCGGCGGTGGCGACACAGAGAAAGCGGCGCCGTACCCGGACCCGAGAAACTGTGTCTCGGGAGAACTGGGATGCAGATGCGATGGCTCAGATTTGCAGAAATGACCCGCGCGGCCAGAGATACCCGGGTGAGAAATGCTCATTCACTCGGGTGTTGCCGTGTGGGATTAGCTCCACACTAACACCTCGACCCCGCTCACCGGGAAATACACGCGGAAAATTCTCGGCGAGTTGCCCGGTGGCGGGGTCGAATCGGTGAGGCGGGTTAGAGCGCGTCTACGCTCGCCCCGCGCACATCCACCGCGAGCATCAGCTCGCGCCAGGGTGCGCCGGGCGTCGCGGCGGCCAGTGCGGCGGCCCGGGCGCGCTCGCCCGTGCCATCGGCCAGCACCAGCACGGAGGGGCCGGCCCCCGATACCACGGCGGGCAGGCCCTCCTCGCGCAGCGCGGTGACCAGCGCGTGGGTCGCGGGCATCGCCTCGGCCCGGTAGTCCTGGTGCAGGCGATCGGCGGTGCCGTCCCACAGCAGCTCGGGGCTCTGGGTCAGGGCGGCGATCAGCAGGGCCGAACGCGAGACGTTAAAGACGGCGTCAATATGCGGCACGTTCTCGGGCTGGAGTCCGCGCGCGACCTTGGTGGACAGCGTGTGCTCGGGCACCAAAACCAGCGGCGAGACGCCGCGATGCACCGCAAGCTTCTTATGGCGCGGACCGGTCTCGGATTCCCACGCGATCGTGAGGCCACCAAAGAGGGCGGGAGCCACGTTATCCGGGTGCCCCTCGATCTCGGTGGCGAGGTGCAGGAGCGCCTCATCGGAGATCTCCACGGCCCCCGCCAGCAGGCCCTTCGCGGCCATGATTCCGGCCACCACGGCGGCCCCCGAGGAGCCCATTCCGCGGCCGTGCGGGATCGTATTATGCGCCACGATATGCACGCCCGGGACCTCGCGGCCAAATGCGGCAAAGGCATAGGCCATCGACGTCACCACGAGGTTGGTCTCATCGGTGGGTACGGTGCCCTCGCCCACGCCGTGGATCTCCACCAGCGCACCGGGCTCCTCGCGGACCGTGACCGTGATCTCGTCATAGACGCTCAGCGCGAGGCCCAGCGTATCAAAGCCCGGGCCGAGGTTGGCGCTGGTCGCGGGCACACGAACGCGAACGCCGCGACCCACGGGGGTCCCGGCGTTCTCGATCATGTGGGGGTCGACGCTCACGCGCCAGCCTTCGCGAGGCCCAGCACCGAGGCAACCTCGGTGGTCTCGGCCTTAACCACGGTGGGGGTGATATCGGAACCATCCGCGGCGCGCAGGGCCCACTGCGGGTCCTTCAGGCCGTGACCGGTCACGGTCAGCACGATGCGCGATCCGGCGGGAACCTGGCCGGCATCGGCGCGCTCCAGCAGGCCGGCGACCGAGATGGCCGATGCGGGCTCCACAAAGATGCCCACCTCGGCGGCGAGGATCTTCTGCGCCTCGAGGATCTTGGCGTCCTCGATGGCCCCAAAATAACCGTTGGTCGCCTCGCGGGCGGCCAGGGCCAGCTCCCAGGACGCGGGGTTACCGATGCGGATCGCCGAGGCGATCGTCTCGGGGTTCTTCACCACCTGGCCGGTGACGATCGGGGCGGAGCCGGCGGCGCTGAAGCCAAACATGCGCGGCAGGGTGGTGGAGTCACCGTGGCCCAGGGCCTCGGTATAGCCGCGGGTATAGGCGGTGTAGTTTCCGGCGTTACCCACCGGGATATAGTGGAAATCGGGGGCGTCTCCGAGGACGTCCACGATCTCAAATGCGGCGGTCTTCTGGCCCTCGATGCGGTCGTTATTAACCGAGTTGACCAGGTGCACGGGATAGTGCTCGGCGAGCTCGCGCGCGATATCGAGGCAGTCGTCGAAGTTTCCCTGGATCTGGATCAGCGAACCATCGTGCACAACCGCCTGGCTGAGCTTACCCATCGCGATCTTGCCCTCGGGCACCAGCACCGCGGCGGTGATTCCGGCGTGTGCGGCATAGGCCGCGGCGGAGGCGGAGGTATTCCCGGTCGAGGCACAGATAACGGCCTTGGCCCCGGCCTCCACGGCCTTGGAGATGGCCATCGTCATGCCGCGGTCCTTAAAGGAACCGGTGGGGTTCATGCCCTCAAATTTCACCCAGACCCGGGCGCCCGTGCGCTTGGACAGCGCGGGGGCCTCGATCAGCGGCGTGCCACCCTCACCCAGGGTGATGATGGGGGTTTTTTCGGTTACATCAAGACGGTCTGCATATTCGTGCAGGACTCCGCGCCAAAGATTAGCCATCGTTATGCTCCTTCAAATCGTAGAACGCTGACCACGGATTTCACCGCGTCACTTGACCGCAGAGACGCGACGGTGTCCTGCACCGCGGCCTCCCGGGAGGTATGGGTACCGATCACCAGGACGGCCACGGCCTCGCCGTTTTCGCCCTCCTCGGGGACCGACTGCTCAACGGTCTCCACCGAGACGCCACCCTCGGCGAGGATCCCGGCGATGCGCGCGAGCACACCGGGCCGGTCGATCACCGTGAGGCTGATCTGGTATTTGGTGCTGATCTCGCCAAACGGCAGCAGCGGCAGCGCGGCCGCGGCGTTCACGGCCTGGCCGGGACCACCGTCCACGTGCCGGCGCGCGGCCGAGACAAGATCGCCGAGCACGGCGGAGGCGGTTTGCACGCCGCCTGCACCCGCGCCGTAGAACATCAGGGGGCCCGCCGCGGCGGCCTCCACAAATACAGCGTTATTTCCGCCGTGGACCGAGGCAAGGGGGTGCTCGCGCGGGATCAGTGCGGGATATACGCGGGTGGAGATGCCCTCACCGGCGGCGCCCGAGACGCGCTCGGTGATGGCAAGCAGCTTAATGGTGCAGCCCGCCTTCGCGGCCGCCGCAATCTGCTCGGCGGTGATATCCTCGATGCCCTCGCGGTAGACCGAGTCCGCGGGAACCTCGCCGTGGAAGGCGAGGCGCGCGAGGATCGCGGCCTTCTGCGCGGCATCGTAGCCGCCCACATCCAGCGTGGGATCGGCCTCGAGGAAGCCCAGCTCAAACGCGGTCTTCTGGGCCTGCTCCATGGTGTCGCCGAAGCGATCCATGCGGTCGAGGATGAAATTGGTGGAGCCGTTCACGATCGCGAGGATGCGCTCGATGCGGTCCCCCGCGAGGCTCTCGCGCAGCGGGCGGATGATCGGGATGGCCCCGGCCACGGCGGCCTCATAGGAGATCAGCGCGCCCACGCGGGCGGCGGCGGCAAAAAGCTCCGCGCCATGCGCGGCGATCAGGGCCTTATTGCCCGTGACCACATCGGCACCCGAGGCGATGGCCTCCAGGATCAGCGTGCGGGCGGGCTCGATGCCGCCGATCAGCTCGATGACCACATCGGCGCGGCGCACCAGCTCATGGGCGTCGGTGGTCAGCAGCGCCGCGGGAATATCAAAATCGCGCGCGGCATCGAGGCTACGCACGGCCACACCCACGAGGTCGATGCTGATTCCGGCGCGCGCGCTCAGCTCCGCGGCGTCCTCGATCAGCAGGCGGGCTACCTGGCTGCCGACCGAGCCGGCGCCCAGCAGGGCGACGCGCAGGGTACGAAGTTCACTCACAGGGATGTGTCCAATCCGGCATCTCGTGCCAGTAGGTCTTGCTCGGTCTCGCCGCGCACGATCACGCGGGCCTGGCCGTTTTTCACGGCCACCACGGCGGGACGACCGAGGTAGTTATAGTTGCTGGCCAGCGACCAGCAATACGCTCCGGCGGCGGGTACGGCCAGGCGATCGCCCGGGGCCGCATCCGCGGGCAGAAACTCGTTATAGACGACGATATCGCCGGACTCACAGTGCTTCCCGGCCACGCGGGAGAGCGCGGGCTCGGCGTCCGAGACGCGGTTGCTCAGGCGGGCCGAATACTGTGCGCCGTAGAGTGCGGGCCGGGCGTTGTCGCTCATGCCGCCGTCCACGGAGAGGTAGCGCCGGATCGCGGTGCCGCCCTCGGGCAGGGACACCTCCACATCCTTGGTGGTCCCAACCTCGTACAGACTCAGCGTACCGGGTCCGGAGATGGTGCGCCCCGGCTCAAACGCCAGAACGGGCACGGGAATGCCCAAACGTGCACATTCCGAGGCCACCGCATCGGCAATTTCGGCGGCGAGCGCGCCGATCGGCGTGGGGTCATCCACGCGGGTATAGGCGATTCCGAAGCCACCGCCGAGGTTCAGCTCGGGAACCGGGCCGCCCTCCAGCAGGTCGCGGTGCAGCTCCAGCAGGCGCTTGGCCGATTCGCCAAAGCCCGCGGCGCCAAAGATCTGCGAACCGATATGGCAGTGCAGGCCGAGGAAGTTCAGCTCGTTGCGCGCGCGGATCAGGGCCACGGCCTCCGGAGCGTTGGCGCGGGTGATGCCAAATTTTTGGTCCTCATGGGCGGTGGCGAGGAAGTCGTGGGTCTCGGCGTGCACGCCCGAGTTCACGCGCAGGCGCACGTTCTGGATGCGGCCGTGACGCGCGGCGGCATCGGCCACGCGATCAATCTCCTGCAGGCTATCCAGCACAATCGTGCCGATTCCGGCGGCCACGGCGCGGTCGATCTCGGCCAGCGACTTATTATTGCCGTGCAAACCGATGTGGTCCGCGGGGATTCCCGCGGCCAGCGTCACGGCAAGTTCGCCGCCGCTGCACACGTCGATATAGAGGCCGGCCTCGCTCACCCAGCGCGCGATCTCGGCGCTGAGGAAGGACTTACCGGCGTAATACACCTTGGCGGTGGTGCCGATGCGGGCTGCCTCGCCGTGGAACGCGGCGTGGGTCTCGCGGGCGCGGCCGCGGAAATCTTCCTCGTCCACGGCGTAGAGCGGGCTGCCAAAACGCTCGGCGAGCTCGTCCACGGCAATCCCGGCGAGGGTCAGCCGACCCTCGGCATCGCGCGCGGCGTTGCGGGGCCAGAGCCCGGGGGCGAGATCGTTTGCGTCTTCGGGAACACTCATCCAGGACGGTGCGAGGGGGTGTGAGGCCACGGGTGGGAAACCAATCGTAGTGGTTGGTGGATTTGCGACCATTCTATCCAGGGTCGCACGACCATTTTCCCAGATTAAGTATGCCGGGCAGGGAATCCGCCGTTCCCGGGGGTTCGTCCCCCCATTGCCCCCGCAGGCGAGCCCCGGGAACGGCGAGTTTTTACCGCGCGGACGCCGTTTCGGGCGTGCGCTCGGTGGTCTGGGGTGTGGGTGCGATCCGCGCCATATCCGCGGGCGCGGCCGCCGCGGGGGCATCGTCCTCGGCCTGCGGCCCGTGGCCGTGCCCGGCGAGCATCGTGGTCTCGTCGAAGCGGATTTTCCCGGCGAGCACCTCGCCCACCCGCTCGCGGTCGATCTCCCGGGTCCAGGTGCCAATCAGCACGGTGGCCACGGCATTACCGGTGAAATTGGTCAGCGCGCGGGCCTCGGACATAAAGCGGTCGATCCCCACGATCAGGCCCACGCCGTCCACGAGGTCGGGGCGGTGCGATTGCAGGCCCCCGGCGAGCGTGGCCAGCCCCGCGCCGGTGACCCCGGCGGCGCCCTTGGACGCGATGATCATAAAGATCAGCAGCGAGACCTGCTCGCCCAGCGCGAGCGGGGTGCCCATCGCCGAGGCCACAAACAGGGAGGCCATCGTGAGATAGATCGCGGTGCCGTCGAGGTTAAACGAATACCCGGTGGGTACCGTGACACCCACCACGGGCTTGGATACCCCGAGGTGTTCCATCTTCGCGATCAGCCGCGGCAGCGCGGCCTCGGAGGAGGACGTGGAGAAGATCAGCAGGTATTCGCGGCCGAGGTATTTCATCAGCGAGAAGATATTCACGCGGGTCACAAGGTAGAGCAGCCCGCCGAGGATCACCACGATAAACAGCGCGCAGGTGATATAAAACGCGATCATCAGGGTGGCCATGCCGAGGATCGCCTTCACACCGGTGGCCCCCACCACCGCGGAGATTGCGCCAAACGCACCGATCGGGGCGAGCCACATGATCATGATCAGCAGGCGGAACACCAGGACCTGCACATCGGAGATCGCGTTGAGCACGTTTTTACCGGCCGGGCCGAGCTTTTGCAGCGCAAAACCCACCAGCAGTGCCACAAACAGGGTTTGCAGGATATTGCCCGCGGTGAGCGAGGACAGCAGCGAGGTGGGGATGATGCCCAGCAGGAAATTGGTGGTGCCGCCCGATTGCTCGGCGGGTGCCTCATAGTGGGTCAGCGTGAGGTTCAGGCCCTCACCCGGGTGGATCAGGTTACCCACCACCAGGCCGATGATCAGCGCAAAAATGCTCATCACCATGAAATAGGCCAGCGCCAGCCCGCCCACCTTGCCCACCGTGGCGGCCTTCGCGATTGAGCCCACACCCAGAGCGATCGTACAGAAAATCACCGGGGCGATCATCATCTTAATCATCGCGATAAACGCATCCCCGAGGGGTTTCAGCGTCACGGCAAACTCGGGGAAAACCAGGCCGATCGTGGCCCCCGCGATCACCGCAATGATCACGGCGATATACAGATAATGCGACTTATCCAGTCGCTTGCGTGTTTTACGCGGCGCGGTACGCACGGCCATGTCAACTCCCTTGTTTGGATGGCATTTGAGGTTCGTGGACCATTCTGGAACCGCCCGGCCCCCGAAGGGGTGTTCTGTTCATACTGTTTATGCCGGTGCGCGCCCGGCCCCCATCGGTGCGATCATGGGAGACATGAGGCGATGGAGCATAGCCCGAAGATTTTTTGTCGGCCAGTTTGCGGTGATCCTGTTCCTGACCGCGGTGATCTCCGCGGTGCTGGCGCTGGACGAGCAGACCCGGGTGCGCGAGGAGGCCACCGCGCGGATGCTCACGCTCGCCACGGCCGTGGCCAAAAACCCCTTTGTGGAGGAGGCGCTGCGGCTCGCCCCCACCGAATTCGCGGCCGAATCGGCGCTCCTCCAGCCCTATGCGGAGGCGCTGATGGACGCCGCGCCGGCCGATTTTGTGACGATCATGACCCCCGACCGCACCCGGCTGACCCACCGCGATCCCGCGCGCATCGGCGCCGAGTTCATCGGGAATACCGATCGCGCGGTACGCGGCAGCGCGCAGACCGAAACCTTCACCGGCACGCTGGGCCCCTCGGTGCGCGCGGTGGTGCCGGTATTTTCCGCGGAGGGCGGCGTGGTGGGGATGGTATCCGCCGGTACCACCACCCGCACGCTCACCGAGACGGCCAATTCCCGGATCCTGGCCACCGGGCTGATCGCCGCGATCCTCGCGCTGCTGGGTGGCCTCGCCACCTGGGCGGTGCAGCGCTATCTGAACCGGGTCACCCTGGGCCAGGGCCCCGAGCAGCTGGGCCAAATCTATGCCTTTTATGATGCGGCGCTGCGCTCGGCCCGGGAGGGGATGCTGCTGACCGCCCCCGATGGCCGGATCGTGCTCTATAACCACGAGGCGGCGCGCCTGCTGGGGCTGCCCGAGCCCGATCCCGCGGCCCCGCACGAGCCCGCGCTGCCCAGCGAGCTGGGCGAGATCATGCGCTCGGGGCGCAGCGTGAGCGATCAGATTATCTTCACCGAGGAGCGGGTGCTGCTGGTCACCCAGCATCCCGCCCTGGGCCGCGTGGACGAGCCCGCGCCGTGGCTGCGCGCGCATCCGGGGCTGGAGGCCGAGGAGATCGCCCACCCTCGGCCCGCAACGGTCCAGCTGGGTACGGTGACAATCGTGCGCGATCATACCGAGCTGCGGCGGCTCAGCGGCGAGCTCGAGGGCGCGCGGGCGCTCGCCACCGCGCTGCGCTCGCAGTCCCATGACTATGCCAACCGCCTGCACACCATCATCACGCTGGTGGAGATGGGCCGCTCGGCGGAGGTTGTGCCGCTCGCCACGGGTGAGCTGCGCGCGAGCCAGCGCCTGGCCGATAGCGTGATCGATGCCTCGGCCGATCCGACACTCGCGGCCCTGCTGCTGGGGAAGGCCGCGGAGGCCTCCGAGCGTGGGATCGAACTCAGCATCGTTTTTGACGGGGCCGATGAGGGCTATTTTCTGGGCCCGATGGATACGCTCTCGGTGCTGGGCAACCTGATTGATAACGCCCTGGAGGCGTTGGCCCGGATGCCCGAGACCGCCGAGCGCTGGATCGAGGTGGAGATCATCGCGGGCCCGGCGGAGCTGAGCATCGCGGTGCTTGATAGCGGGCCCGGCCTGCGCGGTGCGGCGCTCGCGGATCTGACCCAGCGCGGGTTTAGTACCAAGGCGGTGGGTGGCGGTATCGGCCTGGCCCTCGTGGCGCGCGCGGTGCGGCGGCTCGGCGGCACCCTGGAGGCCGAGGATTCCCCGGTCACCGGCGCGGGTGCGCGTTTTATCGTGGTGGTGCGCCGCCCGGAGGACATAAAAAATGACTGATATTCGGGTGTTGATTATCGAGGACGATCCGCTCGTGGCGCTCGCCCATGCCGAGTATCTGGGCGAGCTGCCGGGGTTTATCCTGGCCGGCATCGCCCATAGCGGTGCCGAGGCGCTGGGACTCCTGGCGCACCCGGGGGTGGCCGTGGACCTGATCCTGCTGGATATTCATCTGCCCGATACCCACGGGATCGAGCTGGCCCGGCGCATCCGGGAGGCGGGGCGGCGGCCCGATATTATTGCGGTGACCGCGGCCCGGGAGGCCCCCGTGGTGCGCGCTGCCATCGCCCTCGGCGTGGTGCACTACCTGATTAAGCCCTTTACCCAGCTGATGTTTCGCGAGCGCCTGGAGGTGTATCGCGCCCGGCGGCGGGACGCGCCCGCGGCCGCGCCGGACACGGGCACGATTAACCAGGCGGATGTGGATCGTGCGCTGGATTCGCTGCGCGGTAGCGTGCCCGAGCGGGTGCTGCCCAAGGGGGTCTCCCCCGATACCCTCGCCGGGGTCGAGGATCTGCTGCGCGATGCTGGACGCGCGCTCTCGGCCGCGGAGGTCACGGCGGCCCTCGGCATCTCCCGGATCACCGCGCGTCGCTATCTGGAGTTTCTTACCGCGGAGCGGCGCGTGCAGCGCGAGCCGCGCTATGGCACCCCGGGCAGGCCCGAGCTGGAGTATCGCTGGGGCGAGGCCTAGACCGCGGCCTCGCCCCGGGCATAGGGATCGGGCCGCGGCGGCAGCGGCACCACGGCGAGCGGAATCAGGCCGTAGAGAACCATCAGCAGCGCCCAGCCGCCCGCGCCCTCCGTAATGCCGTGCCGGGATACAGAGGCACTCGCGATCCACGCCGCGGAGGCGAACGCCGCGAGGCTGCCCGATACCAGGCAGACCGCGCGCCGGGTCTCGACCCCGCCCGGGCCCAGGCTCACCAGGCCAAAAATCGCCGCGCCGAGCGCAAGCGCAAGCACCAGCAAAAAATAGGGCACGGTGGGCACCAGGCTGCGGATATCCTCCGCGTTCCATTGCGCGGGGATCTGCGCGGGCAGCCCGGGCAGCCACAGCGCCCCCAGCAGCATCAGCAGCAGGGTTGGGGCGAGCAGCAGCAGGACCACCGCCGCGATGCGCACCCGAACCACGGCGCTAACAGGTGCCGCGGTTGCGCAGCAGATCGGTGTTCAGGACAACGTCCCTCATGTGCACGGTGAGCGTGGCCGCCTCGGGTGTCACGGCGATGGCCTGCAGCTCGGCGCCCTCGGGCATCCGATCGGCGAGGCAGATATTCACGGGTTCGCGGCCGAGGAGGGCGTCCACCACCGGGGTCACATCGATGCCCACGCTTGAGGCGCTCACGGTGGCCGAGGCCGGGGTGAGGAGCAGGCTGGTGCCCTGCACGCTGGGGGTGGCGGAAATATCCGCGGAGAAGACGATGCCAAACGGGCCCGCGATGCTATCGCCGTAGTGGAAGACGCCGTCGCCGAGGCTCAGCTTGCCGGTGGGTGTGGGGGATTTATCCATCTCGTCGAAGGTGTGCTGATCCAGCGTAGTCAGCATCGTCACGGCACCGGCGGGTTTGGAGCGATCCACGGGCACATCGCTGGCGGTGATATCCAGCTTCATCGGGGTGCCGCCCACCACGGCGTTATCCGAGGTGACGTGCACCGATTCCAGGGAGCCCGAGAGGAATTGAAATAGCGGCCAGTCCCCCGCGATTGTCACGTCGATATCGCCCTTAAAGCCCGTGCCCCCCGAGGCGGCCACGGAGCGGATGGCGTCCTCGGCCACGCCGCGGGTGAGGTTATTGGCCAGGATCAGGCCGCCAAAAAGCACGCCGCCGATCACGACGGTCACGATTCCGGCGATGGCCCAGCGGCGACCGGCGCTGCGCGGTTTTTTCCCGCCGCCGGACTCCTGTTCGATGCGCGCCTCGTTCAGGCGCGCAAAGAGCAGCTGATTGGGCGTGAGATCGCTTTGTTCCTGACTCATGCCGCGATCCTATCGCGCGGCATGAGTCAGGGGAATGGCTACATCCGGTCCGGCGCGGAAACTCCCAGCAGGTCCAGGCCATTGCGCAGGACCACGCCGGTGGCATCGTTCAGCCAGAGGCGGGTGCGCTGCAGATCGGTGATCTCCTCCTCGCCGAGGGGCAGCACGCGGCATGCGTCATACCAGCGGTGATACAGACCGGCGACCTCTTCCAGATAGCGGGCCACGCGGTGCGGCTCGCGCAGCGTGGCCGACTGGGCCACGATGCGCGGGAACTCCTGGAGCGCGCCGAGCAGCGCGGACTCGCTCTCGTGGGCGAGCAACTCGGGGGCAAACGCGGAGCGGTCCACGCCGGCCTCGGCAGCATTGCGGGCCACCGAGCGGGTGCGCGCATGCGCGTACTGCACATAAAACACCGGGTTGTCATTGGTGCGCTTGCGCAGCAGCTCGGGGTCGAGGGCGAGCGGCGAATCGGCGGGATAGCGGGCCAGCGAATAGCGCAGCGCATCGGTGCCGATCCACTCGCGCAGGTCGTCAAGCTCAATAATATTGCCGGCACGCTTGGACAGGCGGGCACCGTTGATGCTCACGAGCTGGCCAATCAGCACCTCGATATCGCGCTCGGGATCATCGCCCGCGGCCCCGGCCACGGCCTTCAGGCGGTGGACATAGCCGTGGTGATCGGCGCCCAGCAGGTAGATTTTATGCTGGAATCCGCGGTCGCCCTTATTCAGGTAATAGGCGGCATCGGCGGCAAAATAGGTATAGATGCCGTTGCCGCGGCGGATCACCCGATCCTTATCGTCGCCAAAATCGGTGGTGCGCACCCATACGGCATCGTCGAGGTCATAGACGTGACCCTGGGCGCGCAGGCGGTCGATCGAGGCATCGATCGCGCTGGGCTCGCCACCCGGGCCCGCGGCGTGCAGGGTGCGCTCGCTGAACCACTCGTCGAAGTGCACGTTGAATTTTTCCAGCGATACCCGGATATCGGCCAACTGCAGCACGTAGCCGGTCTCGCGGGCCACGTCCAGGGCGTCCGCGCGGTCGAGGATATCGGGCACCTCGGCGCGCACGCGCTCGGCGAGGTCGGTGATGTACTGTCCCGGATAGCCGTTCTCGGGGGTGGGCTCGCCGCGCAGCGCGGCGAGGATGGACGCCCCAAAATTATCCATCTGGTTTCCGGCATCGTTGATGTAGTACTCGCTCTGCACGCGGGCACCGGCGGCACCGAGTACGCGGGCGAGGGAGTCTCCGAGTGCGGCCCAGCGGGTATGGCCGATATGCAGCGGACCGGTGGGGTTGGCGGAGACAAACTCGAGGTTGATGGACTCGCCGCTCAGGCTATCGCCGCGGCCATAGGCCACATCGGCGTCCACGATGGTGCGGGCCAGCGCTCCCGCGGCGGCGGCATCCAGGCGGATATTAATAAAGCCGGGCCCGGCCACCTCGGCCGAGGCGACGCCGTCGATTGCGGGCAGTTCGGCGACCACGGCGGTGGCCAGGTCGCGCGGGTTCATGCCCAGGCGCTTGCCGAGTTTCATGGCGAGGTTGGAGGCCCAGTCACCGTGATCGCGGTTCTTAGGTCGCTCCAGGGTGATGTCTTCGCGGGCGATATCCGCGGATGCGCCCTCTCGGTGGGCGTCGGCCAGCGGCACAACAATATTGAACAGGGCGAGGGCGAGGTCATCAGGGGTCACCGATCCAGTGTACAGCCGTGAATACCCTCGATAGGGCGTCGCCGGGTCGGCAAACTCCGGGTGAAGTTGCTAACGTCGAGGGTGTCTGCCCTGAAAGGAACACCGAACGTGACCCGTCTGCTTGCCCGCGCACCGCGCACCCTGTCCGCATTGGCCGTACTCGGAGCGGGCATTATCGTCTTGGCCGGCTGTTCCAGCCCGGCCCCCGAAAGCTCCGCCAGCCCCACCGCGTCGAGCAAGGCTCCCACGTCCGCTCCCGCACATAGCGGCGATCCCTCGGCCGAGCCCTCGCCGAGCACCCCCGCGCTGGAGAGCTCCTCGGTGCTCTTCACGTGCGATGAGCTGCTCACCCCCGCGGATATCGCCGCCTATAACCCGGCGCTCACCCCGGTATCACACCCGAGCCAGCCCGCGGGCAGCACCGCCGCGACCATCGCCAATATCGGCGGCCTGAGCTGCCAGTGGCAGAACCCCGAGACCAAAAACACCGTAAACGTGGCGGTGGCCCATCTTGAGGATGCCGAGCTCACCGACCTGAAAAACGCCGCCGCGCTGAGCCTGCACCAGGTCCCCACCTATACGCTCACCCCGGACGAGGGCTATTTTGGTTCGGCCACGCTCGAGAGCAAGGCCGAGGCCGGCGAGGCCCAGATCTTCGTGGGCAATTTTTGGATGGTCATCGAGTCCCAGGACTTCCCGCTGATCGAGCCCGGCGAGATCGAGCCCCTCTCCACCCCCGCCGTCGCGCGCCTCAAGGCCGCGTAGCTCCCCGGCCACGGGTTCGGCTCTAACGGCTTCCCGGGCCATCCGGCATCCGCGTCGTATCCGCCACGCCCGGGACGCGGATGCACACCGGCACGGCGGCGCGGACCGCCGCCAATTGGTGCTATTCTTTCTCTGGTGCGCCTCCGTAGCTCAGGGGATAGAGCGTCGGTTTCCGGTACCGCAGGTCGGGGGTTCGAATCCCTCCGGGGGCACTGAAGTGGCAATAAAATATAACGACGACACGGACTACCGTGTCGTCGTTGTGTTTTTCCGGGCCTGAAGCGCCCGCTTAGTCCCCCGCGGCGGCCGGCCCCGCGAGAAGCGGTATCGAGCGCCTCAGCCACGCCTCGTATTCCTCCCGACTCCAGCCCGCGCCGTGCACAAGCTGGTTATATCCCTCGGGTGAGAGCAGGAACGATACGGCATCCGCGCAGCGCCCGCGCGGGGCCTCCCCCCTAAGCAGGCCGCGGCGACGCAGCTCATCCACCAATATCAGCGTATCGGCGTGGCGCCGGGCCTGAAGCTCGGCGAGCGCCACCCCCAGCGCATCATCCGCGGCCGCCGCCGCAATGAGCGCCGACCAGAGCCGGCTGCTGCGGCTATTTGATGCGGCCACAAAGCGCACGATGCCCGCGAGATAGGTTTTATTATCAGCGGCGGCGGTGATGTGGGCCACCGGATCGTGATCGGCGAGCGAGTCCAGGCCCTCACTCCCGGCAAAGCTCTGCTCAAACGCCGCCAGCAGCAGGCTCCGCTTGGGGCCGCCGAGCTTCACCGTCTCGATCGAGACCCCGGCATCGCGCGCAATATCGGCCAGCGCCGTTCCGGCATACCCTGCGGAGGCAAATCTTGTGGCCGCCGCGTCCAGGATTCGCCGCCGAGTCTGCGCGGCCTGACTCGCGCGCAACTCGGAGTGATAGCGGCGATTATTGGGGTTGGATTTTTCGCCCGTCATATTGACTTGCCTCCGGGGGTAGTGAATACTTTCCTCGGGCCAGACTACCCTGTCCCGATACCCCAAAGGGCCCCATGAACTCGATCCTGATCTGTAGCACCCCCGTGCACGGCCATGTCACCCCGCTTCTTGCCGTCTCCCGCCACCTCGCCCGGCAGGGCCACCGGGTACGCTTCCTGACCGGCCACCGCTATGCCGATGCCGTGCGCGCCACCGGTGCGGAGTTTCTTCCGCTGCCCGCCGAGGCCGATTATGACGACCGCGATATGAACGCCTCATTCCCGGGCCGGGTGGGAAAGTCCGGGGTCGCCGGGATCCGCTGGGACGTCGGCAATATCTTCCTGAACCCCGCGCCCGCGCAGATTCGCGCGGTGGACGAGGCGATCGCGCGGGAACCGGTGGACGCCATCCTGATCGAGAATATGTTTATCGGCGCGGTGGGGCTCCTCGCGCGCCCCCGCGCGGAACGCCCCGCCATCCTGAGCCTCGGGATCATCCCCCTCGGCGTGGAGAGCGTGGATACCGCCCCCTTTGGGCTCGGCGGGCTTCCCCGCCCCGGGGCCCTCGGCCGGATGCGCAACGCGGCACTCGGGGTCCTGACCAAAAAGGTCATCTTCGGCGGCGTACAGCGCCAGGCCGAAAAAATCATGCTGGATGCCACGGGCACAAAACTCGACGGGTTTTTTATGACCGGGGCATCGCGGGCCGACGCAATCGTGCAGTTCACGGTGCCCGGATTTGAATATCCGCGCAGCGATCTCCCCAAGACCGTGCACTTTGTGGGCCCCATGTCCCGCGTCACTCGGAGTGACGCGGAGGTCCCCGAGTGGTGGTCCGAGCTGGACGGCTCGCGCCCGGTGGTACACGTGAGCCAGGGCACCATCGCAAACGCCGATTATGACGAGCTGATCGCACCCACGATGGCCGCGCTAGCCGCGGACGATGTGCTGGTGGTGGTATCCACGGGCGGGCGCGCGCTGTCCACCCTGCCCTCCCCGCTTCCCGCCAATGTGCGTGCGGCCGAATATTTACCCTTCGACCGGCTCCTGCCCCTCACCGATGTATATGTGAGCAATGGTGGTTATGGGGGTGTGCACTATGCGCTGGAACACGGGGTCCCGCTCGTGGTCGCGGGTATGACCGAGGATAAGGCCGAGGTCACCGCCCGCGTGCAGTGGTCCGGCGTGGGGGTGAATCTGCGCACCAATAGGCCCACCCCCGAGGCGGTGGGTGCGGCGGTGCGCCGGGTGCTCGCCGATCCCGGCTATGCCGCCCGCAGCCGCGCCCTCGGCGAGGATATCGCCGCCTCCAGCGGGCTCGCCGGACTCGATGCAGTACTCCGGGGCCTCACGTCTCAGCCTGTCTCCGAGTGAGCGTGCCCGGGAATATCCAGCCGGGCGTGGGCTAGGGGGTGGAGGCCCCGCGCGCGGCCGCGATAAACGCGCGGATCAGCCCGGGGTCCTTCACGCCGCGGCTGGATTCCACGCCGCTGGATACATCCACGCCCGCGGGGCCGAGGGCCGCGATGAGGCCCGCGACGTTCCCGGGGTTCAGCCCGCCCGCGAGCAGCCAAAAACCGCGCGGCAATTCGCCGCCGAGCACCGCGGCATCAAAGACCTCGCCGGCCCCGGGTTCCACCGCGTCCAGCAGGAGTCGGCGGCCCTCCCAGGCCCGGCGCTCCCCCGCGGCGAGCGCCGCATAGGCGGGCGCTGACAAGGCACGCATCGTGCGGAAGCCCTCCCCCTCCACGCGCTCCAGATCGGAGACGGTCTCGTTGCCATGCAGCTGCACGGTGGTCAGCGCGGCCCGGCGGGCGATGTTCAGCACCTCGGAGATGTCCTGATTGCGGAATACCCCCACGGTTTCCACGCCCGGGTCCACCTCGGCGCCCAATTCGGCGGCCCGCTCGGCACTCACCGTGCGCGGGCTGCCCGGGGCAAAAACAAAACCCACGGCATCGGCCCCGGAGTCCACGGCGACCCGCACGGTCTCCGCGGTTTGCAGGCCACAGATTTTGATAAAGGGGGCGCTCATGCGGGCCTGCCTTCCGGGAGGGGCGGGATAAACGGGGACCCTGTCATGTTAACAGGGGTGATCACTCCCCGCGTCCCTACACACTCAGCGGCGATTTACCGAGGGTTCCCGCCGAATATGACGCGTTATTTCCTTGCGTGACAAAAACCGGGGGTCCGCGGGCCGATTATTACCGCGGGAGTTTGCGCCCGGCCCGGCGTCCAGCAACATGGCGATCAGTGGATATTTGTCCTCCCCGTCACACCCCCACTCATCCCCTTGGAGAAGAACCTTGTTGAAAAAATCCCAGACCTGGGCGAGCCTCGGCGCCGTAATCGCGCTCGGCGCCCTCCTCGCCGGTTGCAGCGTGAAGCAGGAGGCCCCGGCCCCCGCCGCGGCCGCAACCGCAGCCCCCGCCGCCGCCTCCGCCGATGTCCCCTCCCTCGAGGGCAAGACCATCGGTATCGCCGCGAAGGATGTGGTGCGCGATTTTGGTCGCCTCACCTATCAGAGCGTGCAGGACCGGGTCACCGAGCTGGGCGGCACCGTGATCGCCACCCAGGCCGATGCCAAGGACGATAAGCATGTTGCCAATGTCGAAAACCTGATCTCGCAGAAGGTCGACGCGATCGTGGTGATCCTCGGGGATTCCACCACCCTCGCCCCCGCGCTGGAAAAGGCCGATGCCGCGGGGATCCCGCTGTTCACGATCGACCACGCCAGCCCCCACTCGGTTAATAACATCGGTTCCGATAACTGGAATATTGGATCCACCGTGGCACGCACCCTCGCCGAGGATCTGCGCGGCACCGGCAGCGTGCTGGTCTTTAACGGTTTCTATGACGTGGTGCCCTGCCAGATTCGCTATGACGAGTTCCGCCTGGTGCTGAAGAACTACCCGGATATTAAGATCATCGAGCCCGAGCTGCAGGATATCTACGAGGGCACCATCGAGGATGCCAAGCGCAAAACCGCCGATGCAATCTCCCGCGAGGGCGCCGAAAATATCAACGCCGTCTGGTCCTGCTGGGATCTGCCCGCGATCGGGGCCGCCCAGGCCATCGACGCCGCCGGCATCAAGACCATTAAGACCTATGGCGTGGACGCCGAGCCCGGCGCCCTCGACCTGATCGCCAACCCCGATTCCAGCTATGCGCTGACCGTGGCCCAGCAGCCCAGCCTATTTGGTAAGACCTCCGCCGAGAACGTCGCCCGCTATCTGGGCGGCCAGCAGGACTCCGTGCCGCTGAGCACCTACCTGGACGCGGTTGTGGTGGATAAGGCCAATGTGGCCGAGCGCCGCAAGGAACTTGGACTTGAGTAATATCCCCACCCCCGGTGCCCTCGAACTGCGTGGAATCTCCAAGCACTTCGGGGGCGTCCGGGTTTTGCACTCCGTGGATCTCACGGTGGCCCCGGGCGAGGTGCTGGCACTGGTGGGCGAGAACGGCGCCGGGAAGTCCACGCTGATTAAAATCCTCACCGGGCTGTACTCGCGCGAGGAGGGAAGCATCACGCTGGGCCGCAGCGAGCTGGATATTTCCAGCCCGGCCGATGCCGAGCGGGCGGGCATCCGGGTGGTCCACCAGGACCGGCATCTCGCGGGCCGCCTCACCGTGGCCGAACAGCTGTATCTGGGGGCCACGGATGTGCCGCTGATCTCCGGGCGCGGCCTGATTCGTCGCGCCGAGGCGGATCTTTCCCGGCTCGTGGGCCTGGACCTGCCCGCCGATCTGCTGATCGATGACCTCACCGTGGCCGAGCAGCAGCTGGTCCAGATTGCCGCGGCGATCCTGGTGACCCCGCGCGTGCTGATCCTCGACGAGCCCACCGCTCCGCTGGCCGCCGCCGAGGTTGAGCGCCTCTTTGCCACGCTGCAGCGCCTGCGCGACGCGGGTGTGGCCATCATCTATATCTCGCATTATCTGCGCGAGGTGCGGGAGGTGAGTGATCGGGTACTCGTGCTGCGCAACGGCGAGCGCGTGGGCGATGTGGACCTGCGGGTCTCCCCGCCGCCCGCGGGCACGACCGATCCGGTCCTCGATCACATCGTGGAACTCATGGTCGGGCGCAGCGTTAACGAGTTTGGGGCGCGCACGCGCCCCGCCCCCGATCAGACGGGAATCCCCGCGCTGGAGGTCACCCGGCTGGGCGTGCCCGGCAGCCTGGAAAACTTTGCCGTGAGCGTGTATCCGGGCGAAGTGGTAGGGGTAACCGGGCTGGTTGGTTCCGGCATCGAGCGTCTCGCGGATGCCGTGACCGGCGCCGAGGCGCGCGCCGGCTCGGTGGCCCTCTCCGGGAAACCCGTGCGCAACTCGCGCGCCTTTGTGGCCGCGGGGGGCGCCTATGTGCCCTCGGATCGCCGCCGCGATGGTGTGCTCCTGGGCCATACCGTGCGCGAGAATCTCTCCCTCGCGAGCCTTGGCGCGGTCACCGGGGCGCTGGGCCTGATCCGCGCCGCGGCCGAGCGCACGCTGGCCCGCGACCTCGTGGCCCGGCTGGGCATCCGTCCGGCACGCCCCGAGGCCGTGGCCGGAACGCTCTCCGGGGGCAATCAGCAGAAGGTGGTGTTGGGCCGCTGGCTCGCCGCCCGCTCGCGCCTATTTGTCCTGGATCAGCCCACCGCGGGCGTGGATATCGGCTCGCGCGAGCAGATCTATGAGCGCATCGATGAGGCCGTGGACGCGGGCTCCGGGGTGCTCCTGATCAGCCTCGACCTGGAGGAGCTGATTGGGCTCTCCGATCGGGTCCTCATTTTATATCGCGGCGAGATCGTGGCCGAATTGCCGCGCGCCGAAGCCACCGTGGACGCCGTGCTGGCACTCGCGTCCGGGTCCCGGGAAGGAACCCTTCGATGACCGCCCTCGCCCCCGCCGCCCCGCGCCTCGCGCGCCGCGGTTCCTCCCGCTGGCTCGGCAGCATCGGCTATTTTGTGGTGCTCGCGGAGATCATCCTGTTCTCCGTGGCGAGCCCGCATTTTTTGAGCGCCGATAATCTCGCCACGATCCTGGGGCAGGCGGCCGTCTACGCCATCGCCGCCTTTGGCCTGACCCTCGTGGTGGCCGTGGGCGGGGATGATGTGATCCGCGGCGGCATCGATCTCTCGATTGGCGCAACCCTGGGCCTGGCCGGCGCCGTGGTGGCGCTGCTCTCCGGCGCCGGCGCGCCCTTCCCCGTGGCCGTGCTCGCGGGCCTGGCCGTGGGTGCCGCGATCGGCCTGCTGAACGGGCTCGTGGTGGTGGCCGGGGTGCGGCCGCTGCTGGTGACCCTCGCCACGATGAGCATGGTCGCGAGCCTCACCATTGTGCTCACCAATAATGTGAAGATTCCGGCCACCGGGCCCGAGTTTGCGCTACTGCGCGATGGCGGTCCCGCGGGCCTATCCGGCGCGGTGCTGGTGCTGATCGTGGTCTTTGCGATCGTGGCATTCCTGCTCGGGCGCACCCGCTGGGGCACCCGGGCCTATGCCGTGGGGCAAAACCCGGTGGCCGCGCGCGTGGCCGGCATCTCGGTCGCCCGCTATACCGTGACCAGCTATGTCTGTGCGTCGATCCTCGCGGCCCTCGCGGGTGTCCTGATGACCGCGCGCCTCTCGGCCGCGCTGCCCGGAATCGGCGAGCAGATGCTGATTGATATTCTGCTGGCCTCGCTGATGTCCATCGCGTTCTCGCGCCGGCTGGTGGTCACCATCACGGGCACACTTTTTAGTGCCGTTTTTGTGGCGGTGCTCACCAATGGCTTCACCCAGCTTGGTGTGGGCAGCCAGTGGATCGGTATCGCCAAGGGAGCCCTTATTCTGATCGTCCTGGCCGTAGCCGCCATCCGTGAACGGAGCGTGCGCCGATGAGCCACGGAACCCCCACCCCAGAACGCCTTTTCAGCCTGGCCGCGGCGGCCCCGCGCCTGCTCGCCCCGGTGGCGCTGGCCGTGATCCTGATCTTTTTTGCGATCCTCAGCCCCCGCTTTTTAACCGCTGAAAACCTGCTCTCGGTGCTCAACCAGAACGCGCTGCTGCTGCTCGCGGCAATCGCGATGACCGTGGTGGTGCGCGCGGGCGGCATCGACCTCTCGATCGGTGTGGCCATCGATATCGCGGCGCTTACCGTGGCCTCGCTCCTGGCCGATGGCTATGTGCTCTGGTATGCGCTGCTCTTTGGCCTGCTGGCCGGGGCGAGCGTGGGCGCGCTTAACGCCTTCCTGATCGTGATCCTCGGAATCCGTCCGTTCCTGGCCACGCTCAGCGTCTGGTTTATCGGCGCCGGCGTGCAGCAGGTCGCCACCGGGGGTGGCTCACCCATCTATCTCTCGGGCCCGCGCACTCCCCCCGGGTTTGCGCAGATCGGGGCGGGCAGCGTGCTGGGCATCGCGATCCCCGTGCTGATCGCGCTGGTGGTGCTAGGGCTGGTCTGGGTGATCCTGGAGCGCAGCCGCTGGGGCCGGGTGCTCACCGCGGCGGGGGCCCAGCCCACCGCCACCCGGATCGCCGGCCGCCTCACCCGCACCGCGATCATCTCCGCGTATATTTTTGCGGCACTGATCGCGGCCATCGCGGGTATTGTCCTGGCCTCGCGCTCCAGCGGGTTTGTGCCGGCCAGCGGGCAGCTCTATGTGCTGGATTCGATCGGCGCGGTATTTATCGGCGCGACGCTCAGCCGCTTTGGCCGCCCCAATCTGTTGGGAACGCTGGTGGGTGTGCTGATATTTGCCCTACTCACCAACGGCATGAATCTGATTGGGCTCTCGTTCCACTGGCAGGGGCTCGCGCGCGGAGGAATCCTGCTGCTGATCCTGCTGCTGGGCGTGCTGCTCTCGCGGGATTATGCCTCGGGACGCGCCCGCAGGGCGCTACCCGTGGCGGCCTAATACCCGGAGTCGGTGGCCTCCGGTACCGCCGCGCCCTCCCATTCGGCGAGGATCGCGGCGGTGCCGGAGAGGCCCAGGCGGGTGGCGCCGGCATCCAGCATGTCGCGCACGGCCTGGGCCGTGCGGATGCCACCCGAGGCCTTCACTCCCACCGCGGGACCCACGGTGCGGGCCATCAGCGATACGGCGTGTACGCTCGCGCCGCCGGCCGGATGGAAGCCCGTGGAGGTCTTCACAAAATCGGCCCCGGCATCGCGCGCCATCTCGCAGGTGGCCACGATCTCCGCATCGCTCAGGCTCGCCGATTCGATGATGACCTTGAGGATCAGCGGCGCGGGAACGGCCGCGCGGACCGCGGCGATCTCGGCCCGCACCCCGGCCCAATCGGCGGCCTTTACCAGGCCGGCGTTGACCACCATATCGATCTCATCGGCCCCGCAGGCCACCGCGTGGGTGGCCTCAAAGGCCTTCACCACACCGGCGTGGGCTCCCGAAGGGAAGCCCACGACGGTGACGATCTCGCGCCCGTGCTTCTCCACCGGCAGGACACTCGGCGAGAGGCACACCCGGCGCACACCGAGGCGTCGCGCATCGGCGAGGAACTCGTCCACCCGCTCGGCCGTGGCATCGGCTGCCAGGAGGGTGTGATCGGTGATGCTGAGGAGATCGGCGGTGCTCACGGGGGCGTTTTGACTCATGCCCTCATCTTCACGCCTGTGGCCCGGTATTGCAATATGTGGCGCGGCTAGCCGGCCACCGGCGTGGACCAGCCACGGGTGATGTGCAGGCCGCGGCCCTCGGCGGACCACTCAAAATTGGCCTGCCCCTGATAGGCGCCGTATTCGTGCACATTGGTCCAGCGGCCCACCCGCCCCGCGGAGGTGGGGGCCCCCACGGTCACGTCCACGCGCTGCACGGTGGAGGCGTTTTCGGTGCTGAAGTTCTCGATAAAACCGCCCTGCCAATTGCGCAGATAGCCGCTGCCCTCCGGCACCGTCCACTGCCCGATGTCCCACTGCTGGCCCGTGGTTTCATCCTGCACCGTGCCGGCCCAGAGGTCGCCATCGATATTTTGTACCGTCTGGGTATAGCGATGCGTATAGTCGGCATCGATCAGCAGCGCGCAGCTCACGCCCGCACCGCCATCGGCCCCGTCGCGGCACGTGGGGCTGGTGGTGCGGGTTCCGGCAACAAAGCTCGAGAAGATCGCGCGCAGCTTCGGGCCATCGGCGCCCGGGGACTGCGGCTGCAGACCGATATAGCCCACCGAGGCACGGTCCGAGGGCACGTTCTTAAACGAGAATTGATGCGCGATATAGGTGCCCCGCTTTTGCGCGGTATCCGGATGGAACTGGGTGCTGAACGTGACATCGCTCAGCCCCTCCGCGGGGGTGCCGAGAATCTGCCAGACATAGCCGACGTTGCCGCCGTAGCTGGCGGCCTGGGCGGGAGCGGCGGAACCGAGCCCGATCAGCAGCGCGGAGGCGGCCGCAATCAGGGCCGTCTTCAGTGGTGTTTTCATGGTGGGTGTCCTTTCCTCGGGGCAGGGCCGGGCGAGGGTACGGACCGCTCGCATCCCGCGGGCGCGGCGGAGAGTCCCGGGCCCGGGACGGCCGCCCCCGGGCCGCCCCGTATGCCGCCACCGGGGTGGCGTCATACGGCAGATGAAGCCGGAACCGGCGAGGCTGCCACGACCCGGGGACTCGGGACCGGAACTGACGGAGGCGAGAGAAAAACGCGAGCCGCGGGGCCCGAAGGTCCGACGTGGGATGTATTTCAGAATATGAAAAAACGCCGATTATCCACTGGGGATCCGGAAGGATTTCCGCCGCTGGACGTCTTCGTCGCTCGCCCGCGAAGCCCCCGGCCGCGGAAACACGGGAAATCTCCCCCGCTCGCGCGCACCATACCGGTTAGTCCTCGGGAATCCCAGTGACAAAATCGATCAGTTCCTCCACGCGCCCGAGGAGCGCGGGTTCCAGATCGGTGTAATTGCGCACCCGCCCCAGGATGGCCTGCCAGGCGCGGGCGATATCCGCCTGCTCCTCATGGGGCCAACCAAACGAGGCACAGATGCCCTTTTTCCACTCGATACTGCGCGGAATCTGCGGCCACTGCGCGATCCCCACACGCTCGGGCCGCACCGCCTGCCAGATATCGATAAACGGATGCCCCACCACCAGCACGTTTTTGCCGTGCGGACCGCGGCGCACCGCATCGGCGATACGCGATTCCTTGGACCCGGGAACCAGATGGTCCACAAGCACCCCGATGCGGCGCCGCGAGGAGGGCTCGTATTCGGCGATCAGCCCGGAGAGGTCGTCGATTCCGCCGAGATATTCCACCACAACACCCTCGATGCGCAGGTCATCCCCCCAGACCTTTTCCACCAGCTCGGCATCGTGCCGGCCCTCCACGAGGATTCGGCTCGCCCGGGCCACCCGGGCCGGTGCGTTATCCACCGCAAAGGAGCCCGAGGCGGTTTTTTTCCGCACCGGTGCGGCCGTGGCCCCCGGCACAACTAGGATCACCGGCTTACCCTCCACGTGGAAGCCCGGGCCGAGCGGGAAAACCCGCACCTTGCCGCGGCGATCCTCCAGCTGCACCATCCGGGTCTCGATACCCACCACGGCGCCCACCCAGCCGGTGGAGACCTCCTCCACCACCAGGCCCGGCACGGCCTCGCACTCGGCGGAGGTCAGGGTGCCGCGTGTGCGCCAGTTTCCGGCGAGGACATCGCTACCATAATCGTCAAAGCTCACGAGGGTAAATCTAGCCCGCGCCCGCGGGGCTTTTCAACGACACGCGCCCTATGCGGCCACAAGACGTCGCGAAAACCGGGCATCGGCCAGCTCCGCCTGCGCGGAGAGCCCGTTAATCAGCAGTTCCAGCTGGCCACGCACGGCGGCCGGGGCCTCGGGGTGCCACTGCACGCCCGTGATCGGAAGGCTGTGGTGCTCGATGGCCTCGGGCAGGCCGTCGTGGGCCCAGCCCGCCACGCTCAGGCCCTCACCCAGGGAGGCAATGACCTGGTGGTGGGCGCTCTGCACAAGCACGTATTCGCCGCCCAGCAGGGAGGCCAGCCGCGAGTTCGGGTCCAGCAGCACGGGGTGCTCGGTGAGGATATATTCCACCGGGAGGTCCTCGTTGCGGTGCCCGGGAGCCTCGATATGCTCCACGAGGGTGCCGCCGAGGGCCACGTTGATGATCTGGTGTCCGCGGCAGATTCCGAGAAGGGGCGTGCCCCGGGTGGCGGCGCGACGCACCACCGCAATCTGGGCGGCATCGGCGCGGGGGTAGTGGGTGCCCTCGCCCACATAGCCGCTCTGTCCGCCATAAAATACGGGGTCGATATCCTCGCCGCCGCACACCACGATGGCCTCGGCCTCGGCGGTGGCCGCGAGCAGGCCCACGGTGCCGAGGGCATCGGCGGAATGGCGCTGCACGGTCCAGCCCGAGGCGGAGGCGGTGCGCACGAGGGTATCGATCATGGCGCCGGTATAGCGGTTATAGTCGCGGGCATTGGGTCGGGAGGAAATCACTTCGATGACTGCCATTATTGGTCGAGCATTCATGGGTTTTCCTCCGTTCGGTATGTGTCCATTCTGGACGGCTCCCCCGGGTATTTCCACTCGGTCGTCATGTTTCGTCACGCGGGGATGGCCGGGCGTTACCGGGGCGGCCCCCGGGGAGATGACCGAAGAATTGCACAAACGTTTGTGGACTACTTGACGGTCGCGGCCCTAGACTCGCCTTACGCACGTGACAGAGGAGGGTGGCTCATGCGGATTCGATGGAGCTGGGGGGCGGCTTTAATTGCCGTACTGATGGTCTTTGGTGCCACGGGCACGGCCTCGGCCATGGTCCCCGCCGAGTCCCCCGTGCAGCTGGGTGAGGGCCGGATTATTGACTCCTCGGACGTCCTCACCAACGGCCAAATAAAGGACGTCACCACGAGGATCACCGAGCTGAGCGATCGCTCCGGGGTGGACCTCTGGGTCGTATATGTGGATACCTTTGATAACCCCACCGATCGCGCGGACTGGGCCAATACCGTGGCCGAAAAGAACGGGCTCGGAAGCAACCAGTATCTGCTCGCGATCGCCACCGAGAGCCGCAATTATTATCTGTCCGGGGACTCCGCCGGGCCGGTCTCCGATTCGGCGCTCTCGCAGATCGAGGAAAAGCTCATCCTGCCCGCACTGCGCCAAAACGACTTCCCCGGGGCGGCGCTGGCCGCGGTCACCGGGCTCCAGGAGGCCGTATCCGGTAAAACCCCCGGGGCCCCCTCGGGCGGCGGGGCCGGGGTGCTGATCCTACTCCTGGTCATCGCGGTCATCGCGATCCTGATTTTCTTCTGGCTGCGTCGCCGCCGCGCCCGCAGCGGAACCGCGCGGGAAGGCGGGGGCGCCGCCTCCCGCCCGATCGCGGAACTCGAGCGCGAGGCGGGAAGCGCCCTGATCGCCGCCGATGACGCCGTAAAAACCGCCGAACAGGAGCTCGGTTTTGCCCTCGCCCAATACGGCGAGGACTCCACCACGGAATTCGGGGCGACCCTGGTGCGCGCCCGCGCCACCCTCGCCGAGGCCTTTAAACTCAAGCAGAAACTCAGCGACGATATCCCCGATACCGAGGCCGAGGTGCGCGAGTGGAATACCCGGATCAGACAGCTCTGCGGCTCCGCAATCGCGGAGCTCACCGAACAGACCGAGTCCTTCGGCGCGCTGCGAGCCATGGAGGCCGATGCCCCCGCGCTGATTGAATCGATTCGCAGCGAACGCGAGCGCGCCAGCGCCGCGGTGGAGGCCGCCCGCGTCACGCTCGCGGCGCTGACCACCCGCTTCAGCCCCGCCGCCCTCGCCCCCGTGGCCGATAATATCGAGCAGGCCGGGGAGCGCCTCGCCTTCACCGATACAGCGCTGGGTGTTGCCCAGCAGGCCCTGGCCGCGGAGGATCGCTCGCGCGCCGCGGTGGCGCTGCGCGCCGCCCGCGATTCGGCCGCACAGGCGCTGGCCCTGACCGAGGGCATCACCCATCGCGGAGACGAACTGACCGCCGCCGCGGGCCAGGTGCAGGCAGTGCTCTCCGATCTGGAACACGACCTCGCGGCCGCCCGCGGACTCCCCGATCCCGAGGGACGCTTTGCGCGCGCAATCTCCACCACCGAACGCGCGGTGGCCGCCGCGCGCTCGGGCACGGGAGATCCGGTCGCCGATCTGGCCTCCCTCCAGGCGGCCACCGCCGAGATGGACGGCGTTATCGCGCAGGCCCGCGGCCTGCAGGTGAACGCCGAGCGGGCCGCCAGCTCGCTTCAGTCCACCCTGATTGCGGCGCAGTCCCAGCTCTCCGCGGCCGAGGATTACATCACCGCGCGGCGCGGGGCCGTGGGGGCCGATGCCCGCACCGCGCTGGCCGAGGGCGGCCGCAGCTTTGTGCAGGCGCGCGAGCTCGCCGCGGTGGATCCCGCGGCGGCACTCGGTCACGCCCAGCGCGCCCAGCAGCTCGCCGGTCAGGCACTGAACCTCGCCCAACGCGATGTGGGCGGATTCCAGGGCGGCGGGGGCGGCGGCATGTTTGGCGGCGGTACCTCCGGCGGCAACGGCGGCGGGCTGGGCGGCGCGCTGCTGGGCGGAATCATCATCAACTCCCTCCTGGGCGGCGGTAATTCCCGCGGCGGCGGCTATGGTGGCGGCTATCGTGGGCCCTCCGGCGGCGGACGCTCCTCCGGTGGCCGCGGTTCCTCCGGGGGTCGCTCCTCGGGTGGCGGCGGACGCTCCTCGGGCGGCCGCGGACGCAGCGGCGGCGGCCGCTTCTAAGACCTCTCCTCTTTCATCTACAGAGCACTAATCGAAAGGAAACATCATGGCAAAGCAGTCTATTTTCGGGCGGATCACCACGCTCGCGAAGGCCAATATCAACGCACTTCTCGATTCGGCCGAGGACCCGCAGAAGATTCTTGACCAGCTGGTGCGGGACTATACCAATTCCATCGCCGACGCCGAGAGCGCCATTGCCGAGACCATCGGCAACCTGCGCCTGCTTGAGGACGATCATAAAATGGACGTTAATGCCGCCGCGGAATGGGGCGGCAAGGCCCTCGCGGCGAGCGCCAAGGCCGATGAGTATCGCGCCGCGGGCAATGCCGCCGATGCCGATAAATTTGATAACCTCGCGAAGATCGCCATCCAGCGCCAGATCGGGGCCGAGAACGAGGCCCGCGCGGCCGAGCCGCAGATCGCCTCGCAGACCGATATCGTCAATAAGCTCAAGGCCGGATTGACCAGCATGAAGCAGAAGCTGGAGGAGCTGAAGTCCAAGCGCAGCGAGCTCGTGGCGCGCGCCAAATCCGCCGAGGCCCAGTCCAAGGTGGCCGATGCCGTCAAGAGCATCGATATCCTCGATCCCACCAGCGAGGTGAGCCGCTTCGAGGATAAGATCCGCCGCGAGGAGGCCAAGGTGCGCGGTGCCGCCGAGCTGGCCTCCTCCAGCCTCGACGCCCAGTTTGAGAGCCTCGATGACCTCGGCGAGCTCTCCGAGGTGGATGCCCGCCTCGCCGCCCTCAAGGCGGGGCGCAGCACGCCCGCCGTGGAGGCCCCCGCCTCCGCCCCGTATACCCCGGGAGCATAATCACTCCTCGTTATTTTAACCACGGCCCGGGTAAGGCCCCCGCCTCTCCCCGGAGGGCGGGGTATCTGCCCGGGCCGTAGCATTTGTGAAAGGCACGGCATGACCCCCCAAAAGACTCCCGATTCCCCCAACCGCAACGAATACGATGTGATCGTGATCGGGGCCGGCCCGGTGGGTGAGAACATCGCCGATTATGTCCGCCGCGGCGGCCTGCGCCCCGTGATTATCGAGGCCGAGCTGGTGGGCGGGGAGTGCTCCTATTGGGCGTGCATGCCCTCCAAGGCGCTGCTGCGCGGCATCACCGCACGCTCGGCCGCGCTGCGCGTGGCCGGGGCGGCGCAGTCCGTGACCGGTCCGCTGGATATCGCCGCGCTCCTGGGCCGCCGCGATGGTTTTACCTCCCGCGGGGATGACGCCGGACAGGTGTCCTGGCTCGAGGGCGCCGGAATCGACCTTATTCGCGGTCGCGGCCGGCTCAGCGGGGTGCGTGAGGTCACCGTGACCGCCGCCGATGGTTCCCGCACGGTCCTCACCGCGCGCCGCGCCGTGGCCGTCGCCACCGGCAGCGTTCCCGTGATCCCCGAGATTCCCGGGCTGGCCGAGGCCCGGCCGTGGACAAACCGCGAGGCCCTCTCGCTCACGTCCGTCCCGGAGTCGGTCATCATCCTCGGCGGCGGCGTGGTGGCCACCGAGCTCGCCACGATCTATCGCGGCCTGGGCAGCGCCGTGACCGTGATCGCCCGCAGCGGGATTCTCGCCGCGCAGCCCGAGTTTGCCCGCGAGGCCGTGGTGGAGGCGCTGACCGAGTCCGGCGTCAGGATCATTCGCGATTCCCCGACCCGGGTGGAGCGCACCGGGGGCAAGGTCAGCGTGCTCGTGGCCGGGGAGACCCATACGGCCACGGAGATTATTGTGGCCACGGGCCGGCGCCCGGCCACCGCCGATCTGGGCCTGGAGCGCCTCGGGCTGCGCCCGGGAGATCCCATCTATGTGGATGACGAGATGCTGGCCGAGGACTGCAATGAGGAGTGGTTTTATGCCGCTGGCGATGTGAACGGGCGCGCCCCCCTCACCCATCAGGGCAAATATCAGGCCCGCGTGGCGGCCGCGAGTATCCTGGCGCGCGCCGCGGGTACCCTGCCCGTGCCGAACCCGGCGTTTAGCGATACCGCGGCCACCGCCGATCATGTGGCCATCCCCGCCGTGATTTTCAGCGATCCGGAGATCGCCCATGTGGGGCTCACCGCCGAGGAGGCGGGTGACCGTGGTCTGAGCGTGCGCGAGGTGGACTTTGACCTGGGCGCGGTGGCCGGTGCCGCGCTGATCGCGGACGGCTATCGCGGCCACGCCCGGATCACGGTGGATGAGGATCGCGAGGTGATCCTGGGCGCACATCTCGTGGGTCAGGACGTCGCCGAGCTGCTGCACGCGTTTACGATCGCCGTGGTGGGCGAGGTTCCCCTGGATCGGCTCTGGCATGCGGTGCCGGCGTATCCCACGATGAGCGAGATTTGGCTACGCTTGATCGATACCTATCGGGAGGACACCACCGCGTGAAGCTGTTTCTAGATTCGCCGCTGAGCTGGCTCGGCTATGCCTATGCCACGGCGGTGGGTCTGGCCTGGGGCGCGCTGTGGTCCACGGGCAAAATACGGCGCGAGAACGGCCTGTTTATCTTCACCGGGATGCCCTCGTGGACGTTTGGGCGCGGCGGCTCCTGCGTGGGCGCCTGCTATCTGACGGATCATAATGTGACGCCGGATGTCCTCGAACACGAGGCCGTGCACCGCGTGCAGTGGCGGCGCTATGGCATGGCATTCCCGCTGCTCTATCTTTTTGCGGGCCGCAATCCGTTGCGCAACCGCTTCGAGATTGAGGCCGGCCTGGAAAAGGGCGGCTACGTGCGGAAATAACCCCCGTTTAGGGGAAAGATTGCCCCGTCCCCGGCGCAGTACGCTGTGAGCAGTTTCGGGGAAACGATGCCCCGACGGGCGAAGGGGAAAAGCATGTCGGGAAAATTTGAACTCTATACGGATAAGGCGGGCGAGTACCGCTTCCGGCTGAAGGCCGCCAACGGCGAGGTGATTGCCGTATCCGAGGGATATAAGGCCAAGGCGAGTGCGCTCAACGGCATCGAGTCGGTGCGCAAAAATGCGGCGGATTCCCCCGTGGTGGAAATCGAAAAATAAAAGAACCCCGGCATCCGAGAGGATGCCGGGGTTTCTTTTTAGTGGCGCGAGCCGATGCCGTATTTGCGCGGCGTATGAATATGGGCCGGGTCCATGCCCAGCGTATCGGTGAGGTAGTCATAGGAATCGGCCACGGCACTGAAGTGCCCGGCGAGCCAGACCTGCGCCCGCGGCTCATGGGCCTCCGCGGGCTCCACCTCGGGGCTACAGAGCATCTCGCCGGCCCAGCCGATCACGGCGCGGCCGAGGGCCTGGCCCGGGGCGCACGGCAAACCGCTGCCGGGGGCACCGCTGCGCTCGGAGCGCACAAGCCAGCTGACCACCATGCGCGAGGGGGCGCCCAGCTGCGAGACCTGCTCGGGGGTGTCCACCTCGATAAAAACTCGGCCCGTGGCGCAGATGGGTAGCGTGGCCAGCAGAGCCTCGATCTCGGGGAGGTCGCTCAGACCGCCGGAGATCAGGTGTGCCAGGCGGTGCGCGTGATCGGATGCCGAGTGCGCCGCCCGCGCCGAACGCAGCGTGGAGTGCGCGTGTGAGCCCGGGTTCATAATTGTCATAGCGGTTTCAGTATAGGCTTACCTAACCTTTAGCGCCAGTGCCGTGTCGGGTGGATTTTTCTCGGGGAAAACCCCGGCCACGATTCCGTCACGAATCGCTGTATTGCCCCCTTCTACGGCAAAATGGGGTCTGGGTCCCCGCGTGCGGGCCCGGGCGGCGCAACATCCACTTTCCCGGGAGGGAGCGTTAGGATATGCGAGGCCTCCTTCACAAACGGCAGGCGAAAGGTAAGCGTTCCCATGGAGAAATCTCGTATCCGAGCCGTTCTGGCCCTCGGACTGATTGCGAGCCTCACGCTGGTCGGCTGCTCCGCGCCGGGCGGAGGGGGCACCTCCGCCGCGGACAGCGTGCGCGTTGGCCTGGTCCTGGAGCCCACCGACCTGAATATCCGCAAGACCTCCGGGGTGGCCCTCGACCAGGTACTGGTAGATAACGTCTATGAGGGCCTGGTGCGCCGCGATGCCGATGGCTCAATCGTGGACTCCCTCGCCACCGAGCACAGCGTCTCCCCCGATGGCCTCACCTATACCTTTAAGCTCGCGAGCGGCGTGACCTTCCACGACGGCGGCCCGCTAAGCCCCTCCGATGTGCTGTGGTCGCTGAATCAGGCGCGCACCGATGAGACCATCAAGGATCACGTGCTGCTGTCCAAGGTGGCCTCGATCACCTCGCCCGATATGGGCACCATCGTGATCACCCTGAGCGAGCCCGATAGCAATCTGCTGTGGGCCCTCGGCGGCCGCGTGGGCCAGATCCTCGAAGAGTCCTCGGCCAATGACCTGGCGCTCTCGGCCAATGGCACGGGCCCCTATACCGCCAAGGCCGGTTCCTGGAAGCAGGGCGATAGCCTCACCCTCACCCGCAACGATAGCTACTGGGGAAAAAAGGCGGGCGTAAAAGAGGTGGTCTTCCAGTACATCCCCGATGCCACCGCCGCGGTTAATGCCACCCTGGGCGGCGATCTCGACGTCCAGACCGGCGTGAACGCCAATCTGCGCAGCCAGCTCGAAAACTCCCCCGATTTCACCGTGACCGATGGCCTCACCACCGATAAATACACGCTGGTTTTTAACCAGGAGCGCGCGCCACTGGGCGATCCGCGGGTGCGCGAGGCGCTGCGCGTGGGCATCGACCATGCCGCGCTGATCCAGGCCATCGGCGGCGCGGGTGTGCCGCTCGGGGGCCCGATCCCCGAGCTTGATCCCGGCTATCAGGACCTGAGCAACCGGCTGCCCTTTGATCCCGAGCGCGCCCGCGCGCTGCTGGCCGAGGCCGGAGCCTCCGATCTGAAGCTCAGCCTGTCCATTTCCAACCACTACGGCACCGATATCCCCAATGTGCTGGTCTCGCAGTTCAAAAACATCGGCGTCACGCTAGAGGTGAAGCGCATGGAGTTCCCCACCTGGCTGAACGACGTATATAAAAACCATAATTTTGACCTGTCGATGGTGAACCATGCGGAGTCCCGCGATTTTGGCAACTGGACCAACCCCGATTATTACTTCGGCTATAACAACCCTCGCGTGCGGGAGCTTTTTGCCGAATCGGTGGCCGCAATCGAGCCCGAGCAGGCCGCGGCAAAGCTGAGCGAGGCCGCGCTGATCGTGGCCGAGGATAACCCCGCCGACTGGCTCTATACCGGCACCGCAATCACCGCGATCCGCAACGGCATCACCGGGTTCCCCACCGATTCCACCACCTCCCGCCTCTATCTCGGCAATCTCGCCGTCACGGAGTGACCCGCTTTATCCTCACCCGTCTGCTCCTGCTTGCGCTGGGGCTGACACTGGCGAGCCTGCTGATCTTTTTTACGCTGCGGCTGCTGCCGGGCGATGTGGCGCAGGTGATCGCGGGTACCGATTCCTCCCCCGAACAGCTTGCGCATATCCGGGAGAGCCTGCACCTGGACGATCCGCTCCTGGCCCAGTACGGTTCCTGGATCGGCGGGATTCTGCACGGCGATTTTGGGAACTCGGCGATCACCGGGACCCCGGTGGCCTCCGAGCTGGTGCAGAAGGCCGAGGTCACGGTGCCGCTCGCGCTGCTCTCGCTGCTGATCGCCCTGCTGATCGCGGTCCCGCTCGGGGTGGCCTCCGCGCTGCGGCGCGGAAAGCTCTCGGGCACGCTGCTCGGCGGCGGCGCGCAGGCCCTCGCCGCGGTGCCCGTGGTCTGGGCCGGCATGATGCTGGTGATTATTTTTTCGCTCTGGCTCGGCTGGCTTCCCGCGCAGGGTTTCCCGCGCCAGGGCTGGGCCGATCCGGGCCGCGCGTTGACAGCGCTGCTACTGCCGGCCATCACGATTGGGCTGGTGGAGGGTGCGGTGTTGCTGCGCTTTATCCGCTCCTCCACGATCGACGCGATCGGTCGCGATTATGTGCGCACCGCCGCGGCCGGCGGCCTGACCCGCACCCGCGCGCTGATCACCCAGGGGATGCCCGCGGTGGCGCTCTCAACCCTCTCGGTGCTGGGCATTCAGGTGGCCGGGCTCCTGGTAGGGACCGTGCTTGTGGAGCAGCTCTTCACCCTGCCCGGGATCGGCCGGATGCTTGTGGCCGATGTGGGCAATCGGGATCTCCCCAAGGTGCAGAGTGAGATCCTGATCCTCACGGCACTCGTGCTGATCATCGGCACCCTCATCGATATCACGCATCGGGCCCTGGACCCGCGACAGCGCGAGGCCGCCGAATGATCGGGCGGCTGCTGCGCCATCCGGCCGGGGGCTTTGGGCTCACGGTCGCCGCGCTGGTATGCCTCGCGGCGGCGGTCTCGCTGCTCTGGACACCGCATGATCCCGTTTTCACCGATCCGGCCAATGGCTGGCTCACCCCCTCCCTTAATCACCCGTTTGGCACCGATAATTCGGGCCGGGATATCTTCAGCCTGATCCTCGCCGGGTCCCGGGTCACCGTGATCGTGGCGGTCTTCTCCGCCGCGCTGGCCGGCGTGATCGGGATCATCCTGGCGGCGCTGGGCTCGCTCACCCGGCGCTGGTTCCGGGAGACCATTGCGGTGCTCATCGACGTATTAATCGCGTTTCCCACGATCCTGATTGCGCTGCTGCTCGCGGCGGCCTGGGGCGGCTCCCTCGCGGTGGTCATCGGGGCCGTGGGCATCAGCTTTGGCGTGAATATCGGCCGCATCACGCGGCCCGAGATTCGCGCGGTATTGCACTCCGATTATGTGCTGGCGGGGCGCGCCGCGGGGCTGAGCAACCTGCGGGTGCTGTGGCGGCATATCCTGCCCAATGTGGCACCGGTATTTATCGTGCAGCTGTCCTGGTGCATGGCCCTCGCGGTGCTCGCCGAGGCGGGACTCAGCTACCTGGGCTATGGCGCTCCCGCGAGCATGCCCTCCTGGGGTCGGCTGCTCTCGGAGCTGCAAACCTATATCGGGGTGCAGCCGCTCTCGGTGCTGTGGCCGGGACTGGTGATCACGATCACGGTGCTCGGTTTTAACCTGCTCGGCGATGGCCTGCGCGATGTGACCGATCCGACCCTGGACCGTAGGGAGGCCACGGCATGAGCCTGAGCGTGGAAAACCTGAGTATTCGTTTTGGCACGACCACCGTGGTGGATGACGTGAGTTTTCGGGTGGGGCCGGGCGAGCGCCTGGGCCTCGTGGGCGAGTCAGGTTCGGGGAAATCCCTGACGGCCCTCGCCATCCTGGGATTGCTGCCCGCGGAGGCCGAGGCCAGCGGGAGCATCCGGGTGGATGGCGAGGAGATTCTGGGCCGACCCGATCGTGAGGTTGCCCGTTTGCGCGGCGGCCGGATCGGGATGGTCTTTCAGGAGCCGCGCACCGCGCTGAATCCGCTGCGGGTGATCGGCCGCCAGATAGCAGAGCCGGCCCGGATCCACGGCCGCCTGAATCGGGCACAGACGCGGGAGACGGCGCTGAGGATGGCCTCGCTGGTGGGGCTGCCGGAGCCCGCCGAGCTGCTCCGCCGCTATCCGCATCAGCTCTCGGGCGGGCAGCGGCAGCGCGTGAGCATTGCCGCGGCGCTCTCGGCCAGGCCGCGGCTGCTGATCGCCGATGAGCCCACCACCGCCCTGGATGTCACGGTTCAATCGGAGATCCTGGCGCTCTTTGATCGGCTGGTGACCGAGACCGGCAGCTCGCTAATTTTTATTACCCATGATCTTTCGGTGCTGGCGCGCATCGCCGATTCCGCGGTGGTGCTCTCGCACGGCCGGGTGGTGGAGCAGACCTCGGTCGAGACCCTGCTGAGCGCACCCGCCTCGGAGCTGGGAAAGCGGCTGCTCGCGGCCGCGCGGCGCACTGCCTTTCACCCCGGAACGGAGCGGCCATGAGCCCGAGCGAGTCTCCCGAGTCCGGGCCGGTGCGTGCGCTGCCGGGCCCGGTGATGCTGCGCGCGAGCGGCGTCTCGCGCAGTTATCGTGGGCGCGGCGGCCGGCGCGTGGCGCTGCACCCCACCGATCTCACTGTGGAGGCGGGCGAAAGCCTGGGCATCGTGGGCGAATCGGGTTCCGGGAAGACCACGCTGGTGCGGCTCCTCACCGCCCTGGATGCCCCCACCACGGGCGGGGTGGAGTTTCATGGGCGCGCGCTGGCAGGCATGCGCGGGCGCGACCTGCACTGGTTCCGGCGGCATACCGGGCTGATTTTTCAGGACCCGTATAGTTCCCTGGACCCGCGAATGAGCGTGGGGCAGATCGTGGCCGAACCGCTATGGGGCCTGGGCATCGGCGGCGATCGCCGGGAGCGCGTGCGCGAGGTACTCCTCCAGGTGGGCCTGGAGCCGGGGCTTGCCTCGCGCTATCCGCATCAGCTTTCGGGCGGTCAGCGCCAGCGCGTGGCCCTGGCCCGGGCGATCGTGCATCGCCCCTCGCTGCTCGTGGGTGATGAGCCGCTGAGTGCACTGGATGTCACGGTGCGGGCGCAGATCCTGGAGCTGCTGGTGGGCCTGCGCGAGGAGCTGGGGCTGAGCCTGATCCTGGTCTCCCATGATCTGGGAGTGGTGCAGGAGCTCTGCGAAAACGTGGCCGTGATGCACGAGGGCCGCATCGTGGAATCCGGTCGCACGGCGGAGGTTTTTGCGGCCCCCACCGAGGCCTATACGGCCCGGCTGCTGGCCTCGGCGCTGACCCTGCCGCCGGGCTGATTGGGCAACTGCATGGGCGGCCTATGCGCGGAGAGGTAGGGCGGCGGCCGGGCAGCCCCGGGTGTACTCCCCCACGGCCGCACCCCGCCGCGGCAGCGGGAGACTATCGGGGCGGCTAGCCCTCGGCACGCTTGATCGCGGGCGGACCGGAATACTCGGGGCGGAGGGTGAATACCCATAACGCGCCACGCCTCCGCCTGGCCCCGTGCGGATCCGGCGCTCCCCCGAGGCCTGCGTGAACTCCGTGGGCAACGCTATCGCCCATTCGTCCGGGTCCCGCCCCCGATCGCCGTCCCCGATATTTCCCCCGCAAATCCCGGGCCTGCCGGATCGCGTGGGGCAGGTTTATAGGAAGTTGAAAGCGCCGGCGCTAATAGATATCCGGCTCGGGTGCGGGCTAACCCGATTTTAGGCCGGGGTCGGGGCGCCCGCGGGGGCCGCGGGCTCGGCATCGTCCTCATCGGCGAGGAACATCGCCCGACCCAGTGCCTCCACACCCTGTACCAGCGCGCGCAGGTCCTCCATCGACATCAGGTGGAATACCGTGCGGCGCAGCTCGGGCTCGGTCACGATCAGCTGGCGCACCACGGCCTGGCCTGATTCGGTGGGCACCAGGTGGCGCACGCGGCGATCGGTGGCATCGGCGGTGCGGCGCACCATGCCCTGCTCCACGAGCCGGTCCACGATGCCCGAGACCGTGGCCAGGGTGATGCCGAGGGTATCGCCGAGCTGCTGCGCGGTGGCCTTGCCCTCGCGAATAATGATGATCCCCAAAACCTTCAGCTGTTTAACAGTAAGGGGGAGATCCAGGAGTGTGCTGAGCGATTTATTCAGCTGGCGGTTCTCCGTATCGTGCTGAAATGCGCCAAAGCGGGCGATGAGCTCGTCCCGTTCGGTCTGCTCGGACCGCGACATCGCGACCTCCTCTCGGCGTTCCCACGCCCCAAAAACTACTTAGCCTCATGCTAATCTTAGCCCGTTGCTAACCATCCCTATTTTATAAGGACGTTCACCACAGTGCACAGACTTGCCAAACTCAGCCTAGCCAATCGCGCGGTGGTTGCGTTACTTACCCTCCTCATCACCGGCGTGGGCCTCTTCTCGATGGCCTCCCTGAAGCAGGAGCTCATCCCGTCCATCAGCATCCCGCAGACCAGCGTGCTCACCGTCTCCCCCGGCTCCAGCCCGGAGGTTGTGGACGAGCAGATCGGTCTGCCCCTGTCCCAGGCGCTGAAAAACGTGGAAAACGTCGAGTCCGTGGTCTCCACGTCCTCGGCCAATGCCTCGATCATCACCGTCGGCTCCAAATTTGGCGTGGACCAGAACGAGCTCAAGGCCAATATTCGCGCGGCAATCGACTCGGTCACCACGCTGCCCGAGAAGGCCGAGCCGCAGATCATGGCCGGCAGCGTCTCCGATATCCCCGTGGTCTCCCTCACCGCCTCCGCGGACGGAAGCCTGCAGGAACTCGCCGCCAAGCTCCAGAGCATCGCCGTCCCCGCCCTGGAGGGCATCGAGGGTGTGCGCGAGGTGCAGGTCAACGGCGCCATCGTGGAACGCGTCACGATCAGCCCGAACCCGCTCGCCCTCGCGGCAGCCGGGCTCAGCCCCACCGCAATTGCCGACGCACTTGAGGCCAATGGCATCACCCTGCCCGTGGGTACCGTGCGCGAGGACGGCACGTCCCTCTCGGTCACCTCCGGCACCGCCGTGAACTCCGTGGAGGATATCCGCGGCCTGCCGCTCCTGGGCGCCGGCACCCCCACCACCATCGGGGACGTGGCCACCGTGGAGATCACCGCCGAGGATGCCACCTCCATTACCCGCACCAACGGCAAGGAGAGCCTGGCCCTCTCGATCACCGCCCTGCCCGATGCCGATATCGTGGCCATCTCCCACGATGTCACCGCGGCCCTGCCCGGCATCACCACGGATCTGGGAGCGGGCGCGAGCCTGGTCACGATCTTCGATCAGGCCCCCTTTATCGAGGAGTCCATCTCGCACCTGGCGATCGAGGGCCTGCTGGGCCTGGTCTTTGCCGTGCTCATCATCCTGATCTTCCTGTTCTCGGTGCGCGCCACCATCGTCACCGCGATCTCCATCCCGCTCTCGGTCCTGGTGACGTTTATCGGGCTGAACCTCGGCGGCTATTCGCTGAATATGCTCACCCTCGGTGCGCTCACGATTGCCATCGGCCGGGTCGTGGACGACTCGATCGTGGTGATCGAGAATATCCGCCGCCACCTGAGCTATGGCAAGCCCAAGATCGAGTCCATCCTCACCGGTGTGCGCGAGGTGGCCGGGGCAATCACCGCCTCGACCCTGACCACCATCATGGTATTCCTGCCGATCGCCCTCGTGGATGGCATGGTGGGCGAGCTCTTCCGCCCCTTCGCCCTGACCGTGGCCATCGCGATGGCCTCCTCCCTGCTCGTGGCCCTCACGATCGTTCCCGTTCTGGCCTATTGGTTCCTGGGTGAGCCCCAGCGCGGCGTTAACGAGGCCGAGGTTCAGGCCGCCGCCGAGGAGAAGGAACGCAAGAGCCGCCTGCAGCGCGCCTATGTTCCGCTGCTGCGCGGCACCCAGAAGCACCCCGTGATCACCCTGGTATCCTCCGTGGTCCTGCTGGGTCTGACGTTTGCGATGGTTCCGATGCTGAAGGTGGACTTCCTCGGCAGCACCGGCCAGAACAGCGTCATCGTGACCCAGGAATTCCGGACCGGCTCCGAGCTGGACGCCGTGAGCGCCCAGACCGAGGCCACCGAACAGGCCATCCTGGAAACCGAGGGTGTGGAATCCGTGCTGCTGACCGCGGGCTCGGGCGGCATGGCCGCGATGCTGGGCGGCGGTGGCGGAACCGCCACCTTTATGGTCAATACCGATAAGGACGCCGATCAGGGTGCCCTGCAGGAGGACCTGAAGAAGCGCTTCGCGAAGCTTGACGCCGCGGAAGACATCACCATCGGCGCCTCCTCCCCCGGCTTTGGCGGCTCCAGCGTGGACGTGATTGTGCGCGCCCACGAGGACGGCGACGCCCTGGCCACGGCCGCGGATCTGGTCTATGACGCCGTGAAGGATACCGATCAGGTGAGCGAGGTCGCCAGCGACCGCGCCGCCGATACGCCCTCGCTGCGCATCGATGTGAACCGCACCGCCGCCGCGGCCGCGGGCCTGACCGAGATCCAGGTGACCGGCATGATCGCCGCGACCCTCTCGCCCTCAAGCGTGGGCAGCGTGCACCTGGGCGGCAGCGAGCTCTCGATCTATATTAATAACGGCACCGTGCCGACCACCCCGGCCGAGCTGGAGGCGCTGATCCTGCCGACGATGACCGGCATGGTTCCGCTCACCGCCCTCGCGAGCGTGGAGACGGTCAATACCCCCGCAACCATCACCCGCGATAAGGGCGAGCTGATTGCGACCATCTCGCTCACGCCCGAGGAGGGCGCGCTCGGGGAGGTCACCGGCCAGGTCACCCGGGCCCTGGATAAGCTGGATCTGCCCGCGGGAGTCAGCGCCGAGGTTGGTGGCCTCAGCGCCGACCAGAGCGAGGCCTTCTCGCAGCTGGGTCTGGCCATGCTGATTGCAATCGCGATCGTCTACCTGCTGATGGTGGCCACGTTCCGTTCGCTGATTCAGCCGCTGATCCTGCTGGTCTCGATCCCGTTTGCCGCCACCGGGGCCATCGCCCTGCTGCTGGCCACGGGCCGCCCGCTGGGCATCGCCTCGCTGATCGGCATGCTGATGCTGATCGGGGTGGTGGTGACCAACGCGATTGTGCTGATCGACCTCGTCAACCAGTACCGCCGCCAGGGGCAGAGCGTGGCCGATGCCGTGTTCAACGGGGCCCGGCAGCGCCTGCGGCCGATCCTGATGACGGCACTCGCGACGATCTTTGCGCTGATTCCGATGGCGCTGGGTCTGACCGGGTCCAGCGGGTTCATCTCCCAGGACCTCGCAATCGTGGTGATCGGCGGGCTGATCTCCTCCACGGCCCTCACGCTGATCCTGGTGCCCGTGCTCTATCGCCTGATCGAGGGGCGCAACGAGCGCCGGCACGCGGCCCGCGAGGCCCGGCTGAACGCCCGCGCAGGGTCCTAACCCGCCGCGCCAAAACGGCACCGCCGCCCGGAATATCTTCCGGGCGGCGGTGCCGTTTTATGCGGGGTATTAGTCCCAGATCACCGAGTAGACGCGCGCGCCCGCGGGGATCTCGGGCACATCCGTGAACCAGTCATCGGGATAAACATAACCCTCGTTCACCCCCGTGGAATCCAGCCCCGAGGTCCAGGCCTCGCACTCCTCGGCACTCGCGGTGGTGCACAGCGCCACGGCCTCACCCGAGAGCACCCCAAAGGGCTCCTCGAAGGTCTCCTCGTGAATCTGCACCCGCACCCAGGCCACCTCGGGGCGGGCCTCGATCTCGCGGAAGCGGGCGAGGAAATCGGCGAGCGGCGGACGGCCATAACCCCACTCATTGGGCGCAATGGAATCCTGCACCGTATTGCCCTCAAAAAACTCGGCGAGGGTCAGCAGGGGGAAGCGGTCTTCGGCGGCGGCGGCGCGACGTCGCACCTCGGTGAGCTCGATCATGGTCCCGAGTTTACCCGGCGTCGAACTCGCCCTCGTAATAGCGGGCCAGAAGTTTAAACGGATCGGCAAAAAACTGCGGCCAGGTGCCCAGTATCGCGAGGCTCTCCCCGCAGGAGGTATCGCGGGCGATCACGCGACCCTCGTCCCGATCCCAGAGAATCTGGGTCTCATAACCGTCCACCGCGCGGCTGAGCCTGAGCACGCGGCGCCCGTTCACCTCAAAGGGCACGGCATCGGCCAGGGTGAAAAACGTGATCCAGCGCACGGCCGCGCCGCGCGGGGCACGCAGCAGCGGATCGGCGGCGCTCAAAAACCCGCGCAGGGTCTGCGGGAGCCGATATTCGGCGATGCGCTCCGCGACCACCTCGGGATCATGTTGATCCCAGGACTCAAACTCGCGCAGATATTCGGCCATCTCCACGCGGCCACGCTCAACCGCGATCAGATAGGGGCGCATGCCCTCGGCCTCCTCCTGGTCCACGGTGGCCCCGGCCTCAACCAGGGCGCGCACCATGTCCAGCTCGCCATAGCGCGCGGCGACCCCGAGCGCGCCCGGGCCCCAGGGATATACGGAATCCGGATCGGCATAATCCGGGTCCGCCCCCAGCCCCAGCAGGATAGCCACCGCCTGTTCATCGCCCGTGCCCACCGCCGAGCGCAGCGCGGCACCGGCATGATCGCGCGCGCGATGGCCCAGCTCGTGGATCACCGCGAGATTCTCATAGCGGTCGCCCGCGAGCGCCTCGCTAAAGGCCTCCCCGCCGCTCGGGGTGAGCGCGTCCACATCCGCGCCGCGCGCGGCAAGCCCGCGCAGGACCTCGGGCGTATCGTGGCGCGCCGCGAGCAGAAACTCGGCGTCGAGGCTAGCCACGGGACGGGCCCCCGCCCAGGCCCGCGCGGCGCAGCGCCTCGGCCATCGCGCCGTTGGCGGGGGCCGGGGCGGGCTTCTCGGGGCGGGGACGGGGCGGGCGGGCACCGCCGCGGGCGGGACGCTCCGCGCGCGCGGGTCGCTCCCCGCGGGCCGGGCCCGCGTCGCCCTCGGGCTCATCGTCCAGGCGCAGGCTCAGCGAGATGCGCTTGCGCTGCACGTCCACCGCCATGACCTTGGCCCGCACAATATCGCCGGGCTTCACGACCTCGCGCGGATCGCCGATAAACCGGTTACTGAGCTTGGATACGTGTACCAGGCCGTCCTGGTGCACCCCGATATCCACAAACGCGCCAAAGGCGGCAACATTGGTGACCTGGCCCTCCACGATGCTGCCCGGGACCAGATCGGAGATCTTCTCGATGCCCTCGGTGAAGCGCGCGGTAATAAACTCGGGGCGCGGATCCCGGCCCGGCTTATCCAGCTCGGCCAAGACATCCCTCACGGTGGGCAGGCCAAAGCGCTCGCTGACCAGGTCCCGGGCGCCCACCGCCGATAGCACCGCGGTATTGCCCAGCAGCCCGGCCACGGGGGTCGCGGTGGCCCGGGCGATGCTCTGCACCAGCGGATAGGATTCCGGGTGCACACCCGAGGCGTCCAGCGGATTTTCCCCGCCGCGCACCCGCAGGAAGCCCGCGCATAGCTCAAAGGCCTTCGGGCCCAGGCGCGGCACCGCACTCAGCGCGCGGCGGGAGGCGAAGGGGCCGTGCTCGTTTCGATAGGACACGATCGACTCGGCCAGGCCCGGCCCGATCCCGGAGACCCGGGTCAGCAGCGGGGCCGAGGCTGTATTCAGGTCCACACCCACGCCGTTCACGCAGTCCTCCACCACGGCATCCAGCGAGCGCGAGAGCAGGAACTCGGGCAGATCGTGCTGATACTGGCCCACGCCAATCGAACGCGGATCGATTTTCACCAGCTCGGCGAGCGGATCCTGGAGGCGGCGGGCAATCGAGACGGCCCCACGGATGGATACGTCCAGCTCGGGCAGCTCCTGGGAGGCAAAGGCCGAGGCCGAATATACCGAGGCCCCCGCCTCGGATACGGTCACGGCGGTGGGGGCCGCGGGCCCGGCCAGGCGCGCCACCAGCTCCGCCGCGAGCCGCTCGGTCTCGCGCGAGGCCGTACCATTGCCAATCGCGATCAGCTCGACCCCGTGCGCGCGCACCAGTTTTTCCAGCGTGGCCAGCGATTCCTCGCGGCGGTTATGCGGCTGATGCGGATAGATGGTGTCGTGGGCAAGCACCTTGCCGGTGGCATCCACCACGGCGATCTTGGTGCCGGTGCGCAGCCCCGGGTCCAGCCCCAGGGTGGGCCGCGGCCCGGCCGGGGCGGCGAGCAGCAGATCGCGCAGATTGGCGGCAAAAACGCCGATCGCTGCCTCCTCGGCGCGCTCGCGCAGCCGCGTGCGCAGGTCGCCCTCGAGCCGGGCGAGGATGCGGCCGCGCCACGCAGTGCGCACCGTGCCGCGCAGCCAGTCATCGGCGGGACGCGAGCGATGCGAGATGCCAAAGCGCGACGCGATGGCCCCCTCATAGGCGGTGGGGATATCGGGATCCTCGCTCACGCCCGGGGTCGGATCGATATCCAGGGAGAGGATCTCCTCCTTGGCCCCGCGAAACAGCGCCAGGATGCGGTGCGAGGGCAGCCTCGGCAGCGGCTCGGAGAACTCAAAATAATCGGCGAATTTTGCGCCGTCCTGCTCGCGTCCGCGGCGCACGCGGGAGACCATCGCGCCGCCGTTCCACAGCCGCTCGCGCAGCCGCCCGATCAGCTCGGCGTCCTCCCCGAAGCGCTCGGTGAGGATCGAGCGGGCACCCTCGAGCGCCGCCTCGGCATCGGCGAGGCCGGACGCGGCCGTGACATAGTCGGCCGCGGTCGCGGCGGGGTCCAGGCCGGGATTGCCCAGCAGCGCATCGGCGAGCGGTTCGAGGCCCGCCTCGCGGGCGATCTGGGCGCGCGTGCGGCGCTTGGTTTTAAACGGCAGATAGATATCTTCCAGCCCGGCCTTGGTCTGCGCATCGCGGATCGCGGCGCTCAGCTCGGGGGTGAGCTTTCCCTGCTCGGCGATCGCGTCGAGGATCGCGAGGCGGCGCGCGGCAAGCTCGCGCAGATAGCGCAGGCGCTCCTCCAGGGTGCGCAGCTGGGTATCGTCCAGCAGGCCCGTGGCCTCCTTGCGATAGCGGGCGATGAAGGGCACGGTGGCCCCGCCATCCAGCAGGCCCATCGCGGCGGTCACCTGATCCGGGCCCACCCCCAGCTCGGCGGCGATGAGCTGGGCAATGTTTTCCTGAGCGTGTGCAGTCACCGGTTTAGTCTGTCAGAAATTGGGCCGCCGCGTTCGGGCCGACGCGCGCCGCGTATCCCCGCGGCGCGCGCCGGCCCGGGCCAACCGGACTCAGTCCAGCCCGGGCGCGGACTCGGACGCGGGGGTGGGGAGCACGGGCGCGGGCCGTTCGCGCCTCCCGGCCGCGCGCACCCGCCGCTTCCCGAGGGAGCGCGGCGAGAGCCAGGCCCGCAGGCGCGCCCAGCGGGAGAGGCTGTGATCCCAGCGCTCGCGGGTAGCCGCGATGCCGTCCCAATAGGCCTGCGCCCGCTCGGGGCCAACCGGGTCCAGGTCAAATATTGCCCGGTCCGCCTCGCGCGCGAGCTCGGCAAATCCCTCGCGGTTGAGGGAGAGCGCATATTCGCGGCGCGTGGCCGGACCCGGGCGCGGGGCCCCGCGATCCACGGCCAGGTCCACCGCCTCCTCCCAGCCCGCGGCGATGCGTTCGCGCGGATCCTCGCGCCGGCGCCGGGCCCGCCGGCGCCAAAACTTGGTGCCGGCCGTGGCCAGGATCGGGGAGGCAAGAATCAGCAGCACCACGAGTCCCAGCGCCACATAGCCAAGCACGGTGAGCAGGGTTGCCAGCCAGGCGGAGTCCTCCCGCTCCTCCTCGAGCTCGCGCCCATCCGGGCGATAGGGCACAACGGAATCATCGCTCTCGGGGGCGGGGGGCGGCGGGATGCTCAGCGGATGCGATACCCGCTCGGGATCCAGCGGATCCTCCTCGGGGACCTCGCGCCATTCCGGGGTGGCGTCCAGGGAGACCCAGCCCTCGCGGGTACTCACCTCGGTCCAGGCGGTCACGTCCTCGCCCGTGACCGTGCCCTCCTCGGAGGGAAGGAAACCAAAAACCACGCGCGCGGGAAAACCCAGCTGCTCGGCCAGTAGCGCGGCGGCTACCGCATATTGTTCGGCATCGCCGATCAGCCGCGGTCCGCCCAGGAACTGCGCCATCCGGTCCAGTGCGTGCCCCGAACGGCTATATACCTCGCCGGGTCCGCCGTGGCTGATATAGCCCTCGCGCAATCCCGCCACGACCGCCGCGAGCTTCGCGCCGTCGCCGGTGACCCCCGCGGTCCACTCGCGCACGCGCGCGCGCAGCTCGGGCGGAACCTCATCGAGCTGCTGCATGCGGCCCGGGCCCGGGCGCAGCGCCGAGAGATCCGCGGAGTCATCCGGGGAGGCCAGCAGGGCATCCAGCCGATAGCTATCGCCCGCGGCCACGCCGGAGCGCACCGCCGCGGTGCCCCCACCGCGGTTATAAAAGAAGGAGTTATCCAGGGTCGCGGAGCGGTCACCATAAAAGTCCACGGCGATCAGCCTGCCCGCGGTGGGCAGCCAGACCCCGCGATAGCCGTCGATCGTGATCTCCACGCTCCGCTCGGTCTCCCCCGCCACCTCGGGCTGGTCGATCCGGTATGGCACGCGCCGGAAGTCCCCGGTATCGCTGGGTTCCTCGGGATAGCCGGCGCGATAAAACACCCCGTCATAGGTATCCAGGGTGGCCACGCGGATGCGGGCCCCGGCGGGCAGGCCGCTCACGGTGAACTGTCGCTCCTCCCGGCGGTCCTCATTAAAATAGGCGCGGAACGAGGACAGCGGCGCGGCATATTCGCGAGTATCAAACGGCGGTTCGATGCTGTCACGCAGCACCAGGCGCGGCGTATCCGCCGGCAGCGCGGCCACCGCCGCCGCCGCGGCCCCGAGCCCCACGGCCACCACCAGGGCACCCGCGAGCACCGAGCGCGCCGAGCCGCGGGCCCCGCCGGTGCCCACGATCGGGGCCCCCTCGGTGGCCGCGAGTATCGCGGTGGCCCGGCCCCGGCGGACGCGTTCGCGCCAGATCAGCCAGACCAGCGCGATCACCAAAAACAGGCCGCCCTGCGCCGCCAGGAGCGCGTTGGGGGACAGCCCCACGATCGGCGAGAGGGGGCGGGAGACCCCCGCAAGAATGCCAAAGATCAGCACCAGAAGCGGCGCGGCCACCCCCAGGGGGGCCGTCCGGCGGGCCCGTAATATAAGCAGCAATCCGCCAAAGCCCAGAAAATAGAGCAGCAAAAACGGCGGGATCAGGAGGCCCTGATACGCGCCCACGGGCGCGTCCACGGTGAGTAGTCGTTTCCAGGACAGCGCGGTCTCGCGCAGCAGCTTCAGCAGGGACTCCCCCGTGGGCAGCACGCCCCAGAGCGAGTGGCTGGGCAGCACCACGCCCGCACCAATTACCAGATACCCCACGAGTAACAGCGCGGGTGGCAGCCAGCGCGAGGCCCAGAATCCGCGGCGGCGGGCCGCGGTGAACAGCGCCAGGGCGCAACCCGCGGCGAGCGCGATGCCGCCGATCAGGAAGAGCCGCGGATGGCGATAGATGGGCCAGAGTGTGCTCAGCGCGAGCATCATCAGGACCATAAAAAACAGGATATTCAGGGCGCGTTGGCCGCGCTCGGGCCGCAGGCCGGTCATTTTCCGGCCGCCCGGGAGAGCGAGTTTTTCAGATCGTCCAGATAGCCGATCGAGAGCACCGTGAGGTTATCCACGTGCCGCACAGTGGGCACCACGCCGGGATTGCACACGAGCGCCACGATCTCGGTTCCCAGCGGAAACGCGAGTGCGGCGGAACGGATCTGGGTGAGGGTGGGCACCGAGCCGCAGACCAAAAAGGCCACCGACACATCCGGTACCTCGGTCATGCTGACCCGGGTGAGTACCTGCAGTCCGATGCTCGCGGCGGAGTGGCCCACCCCGGAGAGGTCGTCCAGGAGCCGGGAGGGGCTGGTGCTGCGCGCATGCTCGGCATGCGGCGGGGAGGCAGCGTATTCGGGCTGTTCCCCCGAGTAGAGCACGGTGGTATCGCGGCCGTCGCGGATCGCGCGCACCCCGAGCGAGGCTGCCACACTCACGGCCAGTTCAAACTCCTCCTCGCTGAAATAATCGGCGCTATCGCAGGTGAGTGCGATCAGCAGCTGGCTGCGCCGGGTCTGCTCAAATTGCCGCACCATCATCGTGCCGGTGCGGGCGGTACTCTTCCAGTGAATATGGCGGCGATCGTCCCCGGGCACGTATTCGCGCAGCGCGTGAAAGGAGATATCGCTCTCGGTCAGGTCGCCGCTGGGCATGCCCTCGAGGTCGCGGATTAATCCCGTGGAGGTCGAGGGCACCGGGATGGTCACGGGGTGCACAAATAGTGTTGCGCCCGCCGTCCACATCAATTCGCGCCGCAGCAGGTGCAGCGGGTCCTGGCGCACCGAGCGCACCGGGCCCACGGTGATCACCGAGCGGCGCACGGTGGGTACCCGGAACTCGCCTCGGAACTCCCCGCCGGCCGCGAGGCTGGGCAGGCGAAACTCGGCCCGGCCCTCCCCCACGGGAATCTCGATGCTTTCGGGCATTAGCCGGCGCCGGGTGGGGTTGCGGATGAGCACGGCTCCCGGGGCGTCCTCGCCCACCACCACGCGCGGGCTGTGCAGGTCCAGCTCCACCGAGTACACGCTGCGGCCGATCATAAACAGTGCGGCAATGCCGGCAAATACCAGCGCGGCTACCCCCATAAAGATGGCCTCCACCCAGCCCAGCCAGAGCCCGAGGAGCGGGCCCAGCACGGCCACGCAGGCCACGGCCCGCCCGGGGCCGGTCACGGTGGCCATTACCCAGTCGCGGGCGCGGCCGAGCGTGCGCAGGGTCTGCGAACGTGCCCGCCGGGTCGCGCGCAGGAGGCGCACGCGGCGGGCCATTCCGGTACCCGTGAGCGAGGTGACGGTGGCCCCGGCGCGCGTGGTTGACCCGCGCCGGGTCGTGCGCACCGAGCGGGTTCCGGTGTCGTGGGGGTGGCGGCGTTTTTCGCTCACGCCACGGTTTCACGTTCCGAGGGCGGCGCGACCTCGATCAGGAGCCGGGAGATCACGGCATCGGCCGTGACCCCGTCAAATTCGGCCTCGGTATCCAGCATCAGCCGGTGGGTGAGTACCGGACCGGCGAGGGCCTTCACGTCATCGGGCAGCACATAGCGCCGGCCCTGCACCGCGGCCCAGGTCTTGGAGCAGCGCACGAGCGCGAGGGCGCCGCGCACACTCACCCCGAGGCGCACCTCGGGGGCGCTGCGGGTGGCCTCGACGAGGCGGGCGATATAGTCGAGGATCGCCGGTTCCATATGCGCGGTCTGCGCGAGCGCGGCCATCTCGGCCACGTTTTCGCTTGTGATGATCGGTGCCAGTACCTGATCGTGGGCGCGTACCCCGGCATTGGCGAGGATATTCAGCGTGGCCCGGTGATCGGGATAGCCGAGCGAGGTTTTCATCATGAACCGGTCGAGCTGCGCCTCGGGCAGGCGATAGGTTCCGGCCTGCTCCACGGGGTTCTGGGTCGCGATCACCATAAACGGTCGGCCCACGTTATGGGTCACGCCGTCCACGGTGACCCGCCCCTCCTCCATGACCTCCAGGAGCGCCGACTGGGTCTTGGGGCTGGCCCGGTTGATCTCATCGGCCAGCACGATGCTCGCGAAGATCGGGCCCTGGTGGAACTCAAACTCGCCGTGCTTCTGATCGTAGATACTCATTCCGGTGACATCGCCGGGCAGCAGATCGGGCGTGAACTGGATGCGGCTGCTTGTGCCGTGTACGCTCTGCGCGATGGCGCGGGCCAGCGAGGTTTTTCCGGTTCCAGGATAGTCCTCAAGGAGCAGGTGGCCGTTGGAGATCAGCGCCGTGAGGGCCAGCTGGATCACGCGGGTCTTGCCCAGCAGGGCACCCTCCACGTTGACCACCACGCGGTTAAACACATCGGCAAACCACGCGGCCTGCTCCGTGGTCATCGACTGTTTTTCTTCGGGTGCTGCGTTAATCATTATTCTCTTCCGGGGAATCGGCGCCGGGAGTGGCGGGGAGGTCAAGGAGCGTTCGGGAGACCCCACACGGGGCCGAGAGCAGCGGATCCGGGGTGCGCACATTGCCCAATCGCGCCCGCGCGATCACCTGATAGGCGATGGCCGGCACCCTGGCAGTCTCGGCGATGGTGTACTCGCGGCCGCCCGGACGGACGTTATAGCTATAAATGATGCCGTCGATTCCGGCGGCCCCGATGGCCATCGGCATTGCGCCGGCCAGTGTGCACTGATTGGCGTCTCCGGCCCAGGACAGGGAGAGGTCCATCGGCAGGAACGAGGCGGCCGGACCGGTCACGCAGCGGTCGCCGTTACAGACCTCCAGCCGCGCCTCATTGGTGCGGTTATAGTCATAGTCCACCGGGGTGAGGTTCAGCGGGACGCCGGGGGTGATCGCGAGGGTGCGGGCGCCGATCTTCAGGCGATAGATCACGCCCTCGGCCACCGCCCCGACGCTCACGCTCACGGGGGTGCGGTTCTCCACAAAGTCCCCCACGGTCACGCTGGGTGCGGCGGGCATACCGGGCTTCTTAAAATAATCCACCGTGATGCTCGCCGTATTACAGCCCCAACCATTGGAGACGGTCACGTGCAGGGTATGTGTGCCGGTCGCGGGATTGGGCAGGCTCGCCGAGGTGGCGGTGCCGGTGGCCGCCGCACACTCGGGCGCTGTATTTCCCCAGGCCGCGGCATAGGTGGGTGTGCCCCCGCCGGTATTATCCAGCGTCCAGTCCACGGTCAGTGCGGTGTCCTCGGCATGCCCACGATAGGTGAGGGTGGGGACGCCGGGGCGGTCCAGGATCGAGGTGGCTCCGCCCGTACCCACGTTCCACTGAATCGCACCATAGGTGGAGGTATCGATATTATTGCGGGCCTCCACGGTCACCGAATAGCCTCCGCGCGCGGGCAGCCCCGCGGGGGTGGAGATCGAGGTGCCCGCGGTGGAACCCGTCCACATCGGGGCGCCATCGGCCACCACGGTCACAATATAGTTATTGGCCGGGGTGCCGCCGCGCGGGGTCACCGATGCGGTCCAGGAGATGTCCAGGACTCCGCGGTTTCCGGGCGCAAATAGGTCATCGGCGGGCTGCTGCCGCGCCGTGATATCGGTGGGCGCCTCGGGGATGAAGTCGATCCGCAGCGGCGCGCTCGCGGGACCCTCCGGGGAGGTACCCACCGAGTTGGTCGCGGTGGCCACATAGCGCAGGGCCGTCCCCACCGGGGCCTGCCCGGCGGTCACCGTACAGCTGGAGGTATCCAGCCCGCAGGAGACCTGCACCGAACCATCGGTGCTGCGCAGCCGATACTCGGTGATCGGTTTGCCGTTGCTTGAGGCCGAACCCGCGAAGCTGATCCGCAGGGCCCCGTCGTTTCCGAAGTGATCCTGTTTCAGATAGGTGGGCACGCCGGGTGCCTCGGGCACATCCACCACCACGATCGTGACGGTTCCGGTGACCTCGCGCTCGCGCGCGCCGCTGGCATCGCGCACCCGATAGGTCAGGCGCAGATTCGAGGCGATCTCGGCGTTTTGGGTGGCCGTCACCGTGACCGAGCGGTTGCCCGAGGCCACGGCGCTGAGCCCGGGCACGGCGTTTTGCATCTCCACGCTGATCAGGCTCAGCGGCATAAACTCCGCGGGGCCCACGTCATTGGCCAGCACGTCCACGGTGGCCGAGGAGCCCCGGCGCACCTCGATGGTATCGGGCAGCGCCTGCGCGAGCGGCTTGGTTGAGGTCACCACGGTCACCTCGATCGAGGCGGTCACCACGGTGCTCTCGGCATCGCGCACCCCGATCTGCACGTTATGGTGGGCCCCGACGGTCGCATCGCGCGGGAGGGACAGCGTGAGCCGCGAGCCGCTCAGGCTCGCCTGCGCCCCCTCGGGGGCGCCCGCGGGCAGGTTCCAGACCAGGTCTCCCGCATCCTCGGGATAGGGATAGATGGTGAGGTCGCGCAGGTCCAGGGTGCGCGAGGCGGAGGGTTCCAGCGAAAGCGTGGATCCGCGCAGCACGGGCGGGGAATTATGCACGGGTGTCACCGTGATCGGGAGCACAATCGTGGCCCGGTTGGCATCGCCCGCGGGATCCCCATCCGCCACCTCCAGCAGGATCGACGCGGGACCCGAATAGCCCTGCTGCGACGTGAATTGCAGCGTTGTATCGTTCACCACGGGATTATCACCATTGGAATTGGTGGCCCGCACGGTGCCCGGATCGGCCACGCGCACGCGGCGGTCCCCCGCGGCGATGACCTGCTCCCCGAGCGGGATCACCAGCCGCTCGCCCGAGGCCACCGTGAGGTTTTTGGCATCGGCGCGGCGCTCGGGCACGCTGCTTTCAGCGGCGGGAACCCAGATAAAGCCGTAGCTGGAGATCTCCGGATTATCGCGCACGGATACCTTAAAGGGCAGAATCTGCGCCTGCGGGGTCACGATAATCTCGATGTTGCCGGCGGCGGTCACGCTGAGGTTTTTGCCCCAGCGCGGGACGCTTGAGAGCTCCAGATCGGAGTTTTTCCCCTCGGCATAAAACACGCCGTCCCAGACGTCCACCGCGAGCGTCTCGCGCACCTTGGCGATATCGGTCAGGGTCAGGACGGTGTCCTCCACGATTGGTCGCACGGGCGGGGCGTCCGCGCGCGCGTTGACCTGAATCCACGCGGAACTGCGGCCACCCGCGGCGCTCTCGATCGTATAGAGCACGCTGTGGACCCCCTCCCCGCGGGGAACCTCCAGGGTCACGGTATCCTCGGTGAACTCGGTGGGGATCTCCGCACTCTGTTCCACGTCCACGATCTTGAGTCCGCCCCCGTCGGGATCGGAATCATTCAGCAGGGGCTGCACGGTGAAGCGGGTTCCCGGGCTCACGGTGAGGACATCGGTGCGGGCAATGGGATCGCGGGCGATGGCCGAGGCCTCGGCGATACCCACCCGAATCTGGGCGGTGCCGCTCAGGCCCAGCCCATCGCGCACGGCATAGTGAAATACATCGGTACCCCACTCGGCATCGCCCGCCCGATAGTCAAAATAATCCTTGCCGGTGGCCACAATCATGCCCTTTTCCGGGGCCGATTGCAGGCCCGTGAGGGTCACCGAATCGCCGTCATCATCGATGCCCGAGAGGGGAATCTGAATCCGCACGGTATTTCCCTGGGTCACGCGCGCGGTCACCGTATGCGGCTGCGGGGCGGTATTGGATCCACGATCCACCTCGCGCACCGAGATCTGCACGGGTGCCGAGGCGCTCTCGCCACCCGGGCTCTCCACCACATAGGTCGCGGAGTACTCGCCGGGCTTATCGGGGGCCAGATAGCGCAGGGTATTGCCGGAGGTGAAGAGCAGGCCCTCATCCTCCGAGAGCTCGCGGGCCAGGGTGGGGCTCAGCGTGAGCGGGAGCCCATCGGGGTGAATATCGTTTTTGAGTACGTCGATATCCACTACCTCGCCCACCCGCACGATCGCGCGGTCGGGCATCGCCACGGGCGGTTTTTCGCGCGCGGGTGGTTCCACCTGGGTCACCGAGACTGTGCCCGTGGTGCTCTGGGCGCCGTTGCTCACCACATAGGAAAACTCGGTCTGGCCGTCCGGGAGTGGCTCGCTCAGCGAGACCCGCAGCAGCGAGTGCCCAAGCGATTCCACCAGCAGGCCCGCGATGCCCGGGGGCGAGATCACGTCGGTGATCACCAGGACGCCGCCCGCGGGGTCATAGTCCCGGGCCAGGATATTGATGGTATCGGTCTGCCCCAGATAGAGGAACGCCGAGGCCCCCACCGCGACCGGCGGCAGGTTATCCTCGGGGGCCGCGGTGACCTCAAAGCGCAGGTGTCCCGAGGCGGCCACCACACCATCACCCACCTGATATTCAAAGAGATAGGTGCCGGGTTCGCCGGCCTGGAAGCTCACGTCGCCGCTGGAGGTATCCACCCGCAGGCGTATACCCTCGCGATCCTCCACGGGCACGCCGATCAGGCGCACGTTGCCGTTTCCGCCGCGCACCATTTCCAGCGGTGAGGCGATTAATTCGCTGCCCACAACCCCGCTCACGGTGACCGGCTCGGCGATGATGGGCACATCGGCGCCCAGCACCTCGATATCCAGCAGGCCGGAGCCCTGGGAGTGGCCATCGGAGACGATCAGGCCCACCGATTTGCTGGCCCCACCCTCGCCGGAGTCCTGATAGTACACGGTGCCGGAGGCGGCAAAGGTCGCGCTATCGGGCGCGCCGATACTCGTCTCGGCGAGGAAAAACGGGTCACCATCGGGGTCATACCAATCGGCGAGAATATCGCGCTGGAAGGCCCCGCCGGGCAGGATGGCATTCACCGTGCGCCGCGCCTGCACGGGCGGGTTATTCTCCGCCGAGGTACGCACCTGCACCGTGACATTGGCGCTCGCGCGCCCGCCGTGGCCATCGGAAATGCCGTAGCCAAACGTGAATTCTCCCGCGGCATTATCGCGCAGCGACACGCTCAGCTGCTGGCCGTGCAGGACGATCGCGACCGAGCCCATCTCCTCGGGAAAACCGGTCACCTCGTCGATATAGAGGGCATCACCATTGGGATCAAAATCGTTGAGCAGCACGGGGAGCGGGCTGGTGCGGCCCGGGCGGGCACCAAATACATCGTCCACCGCGACCGGCGGCTTCTGCACGGGGTCCACCTCGGCGGGAAGGGTGGGATCGTTGATCTCCTCCTTATCGCGGTCCTCGATATCGTCGAGAATCTCGTCCCAGTTATTCACGAGCTGGCCCGCGTCCTGGATCATCCAGGCGCGGCCGGTGCCGGCATCGTTAAGCACCACGGCGCCCGAGCGCGCCACAAAGCGCAGCTGCGCCCCCGCGCCGAGGCCCTCCAGGCGGGTGGTCTCGGGGCTGCGCGTGCCACACTGACTCCACAGGGTTCCCTCGCCCCAGGCGGCAAATACGCAGCCATCCACGAGCACCGGGACCGCCGGTTCGGCGTCCTCCAGCGAGAGCACGCGGGTCGCGCGGCCATCGCTAAACGAGCGGCTGAGCAGCCCCTCGCTATCGGCAATAAAAATGGTTTCGGCGCTCACGCTTGAGGAGATCAGGCGCGCACCCGGGGCGGCCCCGCTCTCGGTTGCCGCACCGCCGTCCACGCTGATCGCCCCGCTCTCGCGGTTGAGGATCACGGCGCGGCCCGAGAGCACGGCCGCGGCATATTCGTCTTCCTCGCTGCCCAGGTCCACCGGGGTGCCGCTTTCGGGGCGCACGGTGGCATCAATCGAGGTCTTAATCAGCCCGCTCTGCACCGAGTATCCGGCAAAATTGCCGTCCCGGTCCACCGCCACGGCCGAGTTTTTTCCGAGCACCAGATCCGGCTCGGAATCGGGCCCAAATGAGTCCAGGGAGTTGAGATTAATAAACCAGACCCGGCCGGTGGGCGCGGCGTGCACCACCACCGTGCGATCGCTCAGCAGCACCTCCGAGGAATCGGTGGGCAATTGGATCCGCTCGCCGATTGTGCTGAGCGTTTCGTCCACCACCCCCAGTTCCTTCTGTGCCGTGGCGTGCACGAGCACCATCGCGGAGTTTTGCACGGTGATCACGTCGCGGTTCTCGGAGCGCTCGGCGCTATCCAGCGCGCGGATCTGGGTATTCAGCCGCCCGATCGCGTTCTCGGAGCCGTTCACGACCCAGGTTCCCGCGTCGTTCAGATCCACGCGTTCGGTGCGATAGCCGCCCGAGGCAATAGCGATCACGGCCACCAGGGTCAGCACCAGGACCGCCGCCAGCGATCCATAGGCGAGGGCGAGGTTGCGGCGCACCCAGGCGCGAACCGCGGCGATCATCGGGTGCCCGCGCAGGTCTCGGGGCCGGCAGGCCCGGGCTTGCCATCGCGGGTGACCGCGACGCTGATGCATACGGGCGCGCCGCTGCCGTCCGCGGTGATGCGGAACTCGCGGTTGGCCTGTGCGGCGGGGGTGCCCTCGCGCGGCGTCACCAGATAGCGGTCATTTTCGGAGAGTCCCGGATCGGCCCAGGTGAAGACCACCACGCCGCCCTCCAGGGTGGAGCTAATCTCGGTGACCATCGGCAGCTCATCCGAGCGGGAGAACCAGAGCAGCCCCACGGAGGTGGCCACCACGGCGAGCGCCGCGATGCCCCCGATCAGCGATACGGTGCGCGTGCGCCGGCGGCGCTCCTCGCGGGAGCGGGTCACGGTGGAACCCGCGGGTCGCAGCACCGTGAGGGCGCTATCGCCCAGGGCGCTGTCCATGCCACTGCTCTCCTGCACCACGCTCCGGCCGGAGCCCGAGTGCCGATAGCGGCGCGGCGCACCCGAGGCCCCCGCGCGGCGCGGGGGTTCGGCCACGGGCGCGGCGAGGACCGCGCGGGAATCCTCGATACGGTTGTCATCGGCGATCTCGGCCACGGTCTGTACCAGGCCCAGGCCGGCCTCCGCGAGCTGCAATTCGCGGACAAATTCAAGCATGGTCGCGGGACGCTCGGCGGGATCCTTGGAGAGCGCGCGGGCGAGCGTGGCCTCGAGCTCCGGCGGCACATCGAGGCGGCCGAGGGGTTGCAGGCGATCGCGGCCGATGATGCGGGCATGGATGCGCTCGCGGCGATTCACGGCGCGCTCATCCTCGGGGTGTTCAAAGGGAGAGCGCCCGCGCAGCAGCGTAAACAGGGTCGCGGCGAGGGAATAAACCTCGCTGCGCGGCGTGCCCTGGGTATCCTCGCGCAGGACCTCGGGTGCGGACCAGGGCACGGACATGCCCTCGGCCTGCGCATTGGCCGAGGCCGCGAGGGTAGCGGCAATACCAAAATCGGCCAGCACGGGATGGCCGTACTGGGTCAACAAAATATTGGAGGGTTTAATATCCCGGTGCAGGAAGCCGATGCGGTGCGCGGTCTCCAGGGCCCCGCCGATCTTGATCCCCACGCGCAGCACCTCGTCCACCCCGAGCGGCGCATCCTTATATCCCGAGCCGAGCGAGGACGGGCAGTATTCGAGCACCAGATAGGGGCGGCCATCGGGGGCGATGCTCGCCGAGTGCACCGTGAGCACCGCGGGATGGTTTTTCAGCTGCGACATCAGGTTCGCCTCGGACAGGAACATCGCGCGCTGTTTGGCGTCGGCGATCTTGGGCATCAGCACCTTCACGGCCACCTCGCCGCGCGGGAAGTCCTTCTCATAGAGATACACGTAGGCGAAGCCTCCGCGGCCCAGCACACGGATGTGCTGATAGCCGGAGAGGATCGGGGGCGCGATTGACTGGTGTGCGGTCACGGCGAAGATTTCCTTTGAATAGTGCTGCGGGCGGGGCGCGGGTGGCGGGGTGGGCCTATCCGGCCTCGGTCACGATAAAGAATTCATTTCCCACCTCGACCTGACTGCCAACCTCCACAAAGACCTGCTCGCCGGGGATCAGTTCCTGCTCGGTGGCGCGGGGGGAACGCACGCGGGTGCCGTTTCCGGAGCCGCGGTCGCGGATCCACAGCTCACCCTCCTCGATGCCCAGCTCCAGGTGGGTTTTGGAGACCGAGCGGGCGGGATCGGCGACCATAAACATCGCGGTGAAGAGCTCATCGGGGCCGGCGAGGGGCTTGCGGCCCATCAGGGAGGCCCCGGTGACCCAAAACTCCTGGCCCGAGCCAAATCGCAGGACGTAGCGGGTTGCGGATCGTCTCCGCATGCGCCGCCGCGAAATCACGTTCTGGCCGGCGGTGGGTACCGAGGTGCCGCTTCCCGGGGTCGGGGCGCCGGCCGCGGGGATGCCGGCCGCGGGGGTGGGCGCGGCGGCCGCGGGGGTTTCGGGCGGGGCGATGCCCGCCGGGGGCGTGGGCGCGGATAGCTGGCCGCCCGGCGTCGCGATAACGGGTTCGGCGGCGGGTGTGGGCTCGGGCAGCAATGCGGCGGGCTCGGGCAGCGGCGCGACCGCGGACGGGGCCGGGGCGGGCAGCGGCGGGACCGAGTCCGCGGGCGCGGGCGTGACGGCCTCGGCCGGCTCGGGCGCAATAACGGGCTCGGGCACGGCAACCGGCTCGGGCATCATCATCGGCTCGGGTACGGCTACGGGCTCGGGCGCAATAGCCGACTCGGGTCGGATCGCCGGGGCCTCCTGCACGGGCACGCGGGCAGCCGCTTCCACGCCGACGTCCGGGGTGGCCGGGGCCGATTCGCGCCCGGTCGGCTGTAGCCGTTCCTGCGCCTGCAGGCGTTCCTGCGCGGCCGAACGCTCGCGCAGGGCGGGCGCACCGGTTTTTGCCGGTCGCGGGGTCGGCGCGGGCCGCGCCCCGGCGGCTGCACCGAGGTGCGCGGCGGGAAGCGGACCGGGTCCGGGCTTGGGAATCGCGCGCGGGGTGGGGCCCGGGGCCGAGGGCTCGGGCGGCATCATGGAGGTGAATGCTGCCACCGCCGCCACGGCGGACGCGAGTGTGGCCGATATTTCGGGCGTGCCCCCGGTCTCCTCGGGATGGGTATGGGCGAGGGGATTCGCGGCGGGGGTCGGCTCCGCGGGCGCGGCCGGCACGGGCGCGGGCGCTACCGGGGGTACCGGCGGTGCGGGAACGGTCGGTGCGGGAAGGGTCGGCGCCGGCAGGGTCGGTGCGGGAATGGCCGAGACGGTCGGCACGGGCGCACCCGCGGTGGCCCGGTGGGCATAGTCGGGGGCGGCACCGGTGGGCTCGGTATCGCCGTTAAGCGCGAGGTCCTCCGCGGCGCTGAGCGATCGGGCGAGGGCCGCGCGCTGCTCGGCGGCCAGGGCAAGCGCCTCCGCGGCCAGACGCACGGTTTCCGGGGTCGGGACGGGGATCGGCCGGATCGGCAGCGGCGAGTCCTCCGCGGGCGCATCGCTGCCCGCCGAGACGTCGGGGGTCGCGGGCTCGGCGGGACGCGCGGGCGCGATCAATACGGGCTCCGCGGGACGCGCGGGCGCGGCAGCCTCCGCGGGGATAACCGCCGCGGGGGCCGGCGATACTCCCGGCTCGGCGGAAGGCGGCATCGCGGGCATCACCGGCAGATCCGGGACCGCGGGCTCGCCCAGTACCGCTGTCATCTCCGCCCGCGGCATCATCGGCATCGCGGGCTCGCCCGCTATCGCGGTCATCTCCGCCGCCGGCGGCATCGCGGGCATTACCGGCATCACCGGCAGGTCCGGCAGCACGGGCTCGCCCGCCACCGCGGTCAGCTCCGCCACCGGAGGCAGGGGCTCGGCAAATTGCGGCATCGAGGGCACGACCGGCGCGGCGGGCACTGTGGGCTCGACCGTGCCCGGCAGGGGCGGAAGGGTCGCCGCGGGTGCCGGGGTGGTCTCCGCCAGGGCGGCGGGGTCCATCGCGGGTGCCGCACCGATGTTCTCGGCGCCGTCCGGCTCGGCGGCATGTGCGGCCGCGGCCGTGCGGCGCTGGGCGCGCGTGGTGCCCGCGGTCATCTCCTCGGACATCGGAAAGGCATAGGACAGTTCGGCGGCATCGGTCAGGCCCGCCGTGCGCTCAAGCGCACCGGCCTCGCGCCGTCCCGCCCGGGTGCTCGTGGCGGCCTCCCGCGCCGAGCGCCCCGCGGGATGCTCCGCGGGGACCGTGCCGGGCAGCGGCGGGCGCGGCGGCACCAGGGTGCCATCGGGCAGGATCAGCGTGACCGAGGGGGCCACGCTAAACGTGGGCATCGGCGGCTCCTCCGCGGTCGTCGCGCCGGGGACGGGAGGCAGCGGGGGTAGCTCGGGGGGCAGCGTGGACTCGGTCGCGCCGCGGGGAGCGGCCGGGGCCATCCCGCCGCTTCCGGCGAGCATCCCGCACTCGGCACAAAAGAGGCTACCGGGCACGGCGGGGTGCCCACACCGTTCGTGTGGCGTAGTCATGATCCGTCCTTTCCGGGGAGCCGGTTGTGGTTATCGAGTGGGGAATGGGTGAGGGGGCGGGCGTGTCTGCCGCCGCCGGACTCCCCAGGGGTCCGGCGTGCGGCCCCGCGAATCTCGCCGGCGCGCACCACCACGGCGGTTACGTTATCGCGGCCGCCCGCCGCGAGGGCCTCGGCGATCAGGCTGTCCACGGCGATCCGGGGCGTGGGCGCCGCGGAGAGGATCGCATGGATTTTCTCCTCGCTCACCTCCGCGGTGAGCCCATCGGAGCAGCAGAGGACGGTGCTGCCCGCCAGGATGGGGATCAGCCAATAATCCGGCACCGGGTCCGCCTCAAATCCCACGGCCCGGGTGATCACGTTGCGCCTGCGGTCGGTGGCCGCCTGATCGGTGGTCAGCGCACCCCCGTCCACAAGCGCCTGGACCACTGAGTGATCCACACTGACCCGGGAAAACTCCTCCCCGGAGAGCAGATAGGCGCGGGAATCCCCGAGATTAAAGAACATCCAATACGGCGCGCCCGCGCGCTCGGTCACGGTCACGCCCACCACGGTGCTGCCGCCGCCCCCGCCGATCACACCGGTATGCTCCGCGATCAGCTCGGTGGCGCGCGCGAGCCCACCCTGAATCTGTTCGGGACCCATGGGTGTTTCGCGCAGCGCCGCGAGCGAACCGGTGACCGCCGCACTTGCCAGGTCCCCGGCGGCGTGTCCGCCCATGCCATCGGCCACCACAAAGAGCGGCGCCCGGGCAAAAAAACTATCCTCATTGCGTTCGCGGGTGAGCCCGGTATCGGTGCCCCCGGCCCAGCCGAGCATCACCGAGCATTCCCGCGAGGGCGCGGTCCATATCCCGCCCAGTCCGGGCGCGGGTGCGGCGCTCATGCGTCCCCCTCCGCGCGGACGGGTAGTGTCCCCACCCGGATGCCCTCGCCCAGGTCCAGGACGCTGCCCGGCAGCACCACCACCGGGATCCCGGCGCGCAGGCGCTGAGATCGGCCACCGGGCACCAGGAGCATCGTGCCATTGGCCGAGTGCAGGTCCTCGGCGAGGAGGGCCTGGCCCTCCTGCCACAGGCGCAGGTGGCTCCCGGAGATCTCTCCCGCGGGTGAGGGCACGGCGATAAGCGTGGGCAGGGCCCCGCTGCGCACGCGCGCGGAGCGGGGGCTACGCCCGAGGATCAGCGCGCCGTCGAGGGTGACCACACCGTGGCCCGTGATCTCCACCCGCAGGGCGGGAAGCCCGGAGGCCGGGCTCGGCTCGTCCGCGGTGGGCACCGGGGGAATGCTGGGGATCACCGGCGCCTGCGGCGGCGGGAGCCTGTCCATTCCACCCACAAGGGTGTGATCGGCCAGCGCCGCGAAGGGTGCCCCGAGCACGGTGTCATCGGTATCGTTGATCCAGCCGGCATTCAGCACGGTGGCATCGGAATCGGCCGCCCGCACATCCACCAGGATGGTATCGTCATGCACACCCACCCAGTGTGCGTTTAAGACGGTATCCCCGGCATCACCCGAGGTGGCGTTAAACAGGGTCGCCTCGGCCTCCGCCTCCGCTGTATGCGCGGGCGTTCCCTCGCCGAGGATCGTGGATTCGGTGGCATCGGTATCGCCCGGAGTGAGCAGCGTTGCGTCTCCGGGGTCGTGAAGGGCACTCACCGTGCCCCGTCCACGCGCGGGAAAATTACGGTGGGCGTGGCCGCCCCCGTAACGCCGAGAATTACATTCGGAGTCCATCGCGAAACTGATCGGGATTCGGCGGGAAGGCCAAAAAATCCGTCGGTCGTTTTCATAACAGGCTCATTGTAGCCCGGCTTACACCCCCTTTCAGGGGACTTTAGGGGCCCAACTCAGCGCCGGGCGCGGGCCACACACCCGCGCATCACGCGACCCGCGTCAGTCCGCGCCACGCGAGCGGATTTTGCCGCGGAGGCAACATAATATTGGCGCATCCTACCCGCCAACGCATCGACCCTTTTACGCCCCACATCCGGAAAATCTCGCGGGTGACGGGCTATTCCGCCTCGTCGAGGGCACGAACGTGCATGCGCTCGCCCTGTTTTCCAAATAGGCTCAGAATCTCCACCGGAGCACTACCGGTACTCCCAAACCAGTGTGGCAATCGGGTATCAAACTCCGCCACCTCCCCCGCCCCCAGCTCGATATCCCGGCCGTCCACCTGGAGGCGCAGCGTGCCCGAGAGCACGTAGATCCATTCGAAGCCCTCGTGCACGCGCGGATCGGGGCGGGACTGGGTCGCGGGGATGCTGATCTTAAAGGCCTGGAGAGCGCCCTCGGCCCGGGTGAGCGGCTGGATCAGCCGGCCGTGTACGCGCTGGGCGGGGACGCTCACCCGGGGATCGGCGAAGCGCGGGGCCTCCACGATGCGGTCCAGGCTCACGCCGAGGGCCGCCGAGAGCGGGAGCAGCAGCTCCAGATTGGGTTTACGCTGCCCGGATTCCAGCCGGGAGAGGGTGCTCACCGAGATGCCGGTCACGGAGGCGAGCTCCACGAGGGTCAGATCGCGTTTCATCCGCAGTTCACGCAGGCGCTGGGCCACGCGCGCGAGGGCGGCGGCGGTTTCCGGGGTGGGGTCCATGCCCCCAGTTCACACCGTGCCGGGCCGCCTGGCAACTTCCTTTGCCAAAAACGCAAAACGGCCGCCCGGCATAAAATACCGGACGGCCGCGGGGGCGCTACTTCTTGGAGCGGTCGCGCTTCTCACGCACGCGCATATTCAGCACGATGGGCGAACCCTCGAAGCCGTATACCTCGCGCAGGCGGCGCTGGATAAACCGGCGATAGCCGGGGTCCAGGAAGCCCGTGGTGAAGAGCACAAATGTGGGCGGACGGCTCGTGGCCTGGGTACCAAACAGGATGCGCGGCTGCTTGCCACCACGCAGCGGGTGCGGGTGCTCCGCGACCAGCTCGGACAGGAACGCGTTGAACTTTCCGGTGGGAACGCGGGTATCCCAGGAGTCCAGCGCCTTTTCCAGCGCGGGAACCAGCTTCTCCAGGTGACGACCGGTATGGGCGGAGATATTCACGCGCGGGGCCCAGGACACGTGTGCCAGGTCCTGCTCGATCTCGCGCTCCAGATAGCGGCGGCGGTCATCATCCAGCAGGTCCCACTTATTAAAGGCGAGGACCAGGGCGCGGCCGGATTCCAGAACCAGGTCGATGATGCGCACGTCCTGCTCCGAGATCGGCTGCGAGACATCGATCAGGACCACGGCCACCTCGGCCTTTTCCAGCGCGGCGCTGGTGCGCAGCGAGGCATAAAAATCGGCTCCCTGGGCGAGGTGTACGCGGCGGCGAATACCGGCGGTATCCACAAAGCGCCACACCTTACCGGCCAGCGTAATCTGCTCATCCACGGGGTCGCGGGTGGTTCCGGCGAGGTCGTTGACCACCACGCGCTCCTCACCGGCGGCCTTATTCAGGAGGCTGGACTTGCCCACGTTGGGGCGTCCGAGGAGGGCCACGCGGCGCGGGCCTCCCACCTCCTCCTTGGCCACGGCGGAGATCTCGGGCAGCTTGGCCATGATCGCGTCGAGCAGATCGGCCACGCCGCGCCCGTGCAGGGCGGACACGGGCCAGGGCTCGCCGAGGCCCAGCGACCAGAGCACGGCGGCACCCGGCTCCTGGCGAACATCGTCCACCTTATTGGCCACGAGGAAAACGGGCTTATTCATCTTCCGGAGCATCTTCACGACCTGCTCATCGGTGCTGGTGGGGCCCACATTGGAGTCCACCACAAACATCACGAGGTCGGAGAGCTCGATCGCGATCTCGGCCTGCGCGGCCACGGAGGCGTCGATACCGCGGGCATCGGCCTCCCAGCCGCCGGTGTCCACGAGGGAGAAGCGACGCTCATTCCACTCGGCCTTATAGGTCACGCGGTCGCGGGTCACACCGGGGGTGTCCTCAACCACGGCCTCGCGGCGGCCGAGGATACGGTTCACGAGGGCGGATTTGCCCACGTTGGGGCGACCCACGATCGCCACAACCGGCAGGGCCGGGAGGTAGCGGATCGCATTGGGGTCTTCGGTAACGCCGGCGAGGACGTCAAAATCGTCCTCGTCCAGGTCGTAGTCTTCCAGGCCGGTGCGCAGGGCACTCGCGCGCTGAAGGACGAGGTCTTCGTCGAGATTTTCCAGGCGCTCGACAAAATCGTCGGATGCGGGCAAATCTTCGTAGTTGTCAGCTGACATCTGCGGTGTATCTCTTTCTGATGAGAACTCAGGTGTTGCGAGTTCGATGTTGACCGCCGGGGCGGCCGTGCCGCCGACGCCTGTGGACGCCTGCGGGTCTGTTCATTTTTGGGTGAAGGGCTCAGGTGTTGCGAGCCCGGATGGTGCTGCCTAGCGGGAGAACTCCGGGGAGGACTCCACCAGCTTGATCACGGCGGCAACGGTGGCCGGGAAATCGAGGTGGGTGGTGTCGAGGGTAGAAACGCCCTCGGCGGCGGTGAGGAAATCAACCACGGCGGAATCGGCACGATCCCGGCGGTGCAGCGCCTCGGCCGCGGATTTTGCCGCGTCACCGCTAAGCTCGGCGCTGCGACGGGCGGCACGCACCTCTTCCGAGGCGGTGAGCAGAATCCGAACGGGAGCGTCCGGAGCCACCACGGTTGTGATATCGCGGCCCTCCACTACAATACCCGGCTTTGGGCTGGCGGCAATAATGGAGCGGAAAAGTTTATTAATGAATGCCCGCACCTCGGGGACCCGGGCGATTGCGCTGACGCCCCCGGAGATGCGCGGATCGCGGATAGCCGCGGTCACATCGCTCTCCCCCACGCGCACAAAATACTCATCGGGATCGGTGCCGATGGCATAGTCAAAACCGGGCAGGGCCGCGATCACCGCCGCGGAGTCCTCACCGTCCAGGCCGGCATCGGCCACATACCAGGCCAGCGCGCGATAGGCAGCGCCGGTGTCCAGATAGGCGAAGCCGAGGCCGCGGGCCGCGGCCTTGGATACGGAGGATTTGCCGCTGCCGGCGGGGCCGTCGATGGCTACTACAAATACGGATGACATTTATACGCTCGCGATTCTCCAGCCGCGCGCCTCGAGATCCTCGATGGTGCGCTGCTTAACCTCGGGAAGGACCGCGATCTCGGCGAGGCCGATCTGCGCGCCCGGGGAGTGCTCCAGGCGCAGGTCTTCCATGTTGACATTAATCTCACCAAGCTCGGTGAGCAGGCGGCCGAGTTGGCCGGGGGTATCGTCCACCATGACCACGATGGACGAAAAACGCTGGGACTGGCCGTGTTTACCGGGCAGCCGGGCCACGCCGGAATTGCCCGCGGCCATCACATCGGCCACGGCGCGGCGGGCGCCCGCGGCATCGGGATCGCGCAGCGCCTCGGCCACGGAGCCCAGGCTCGCGATCATCCGTTCCAGGGACTGCACCACGGGTGTGGCATTGGAGGCGAGGATCTGCAGCCAGAGCTCGGGCGAGCTGGAGGCCAGGCGCGTGGTATCGCGCAGGCCCTGCCCGGCGAGCTGCACGGCCTCCTCGGGGGCGTCCACGAGCTGCGCCGCGAGGATGCTGGATACCAGCTGCGGCAGGTGCGAGACCAGGCCCACCGAGGCATCGTGTTCCTCGGGGGTCATCTCGGAGAGCACGGCCCCCACGTCCAGCGCCAGGTCCTCGATCAGGGCGAGGTCCTCGCGCGGGGTCTCGCCATCGCGGCAGATCACCCAGGGACGCCCAAAAAACAGGTCGGCGCGGGCCGAGATCGCCCCGCCGCGCTCGCGCCCGGCCATTGGATGCGAGCCGATATAGCGGGTCAGGTCCACGCCGCGTTCGCGCAGCGTGAGATAGGGCTCCAGCTTCACGCTTGCCACATCGGTCACCACGGCCCCGGGATAGGCGGCGAGCGCCGCCTGGATCGCATCGGCCGTGACATCGGGCGGCACGCAGACCACCACGATGCTCGGGTTATCCCCGGGCGCGGGCAGGCGGCCGGCGCCATAGTCCACGGCCAGGCGCAGGTTGCTCGGGGAGGCATCATCGAGGATGACCTCAACCCCCTTGCCGCGCAGCGCAAGCCCGAGGCTGGCACCGAGCAGCCCGGCACCCACGATCCGCACGGGTCCGCGGGTGCGGGTGGCCGCGGTTTTCTCGTTCTTCATAACGTCCTGTTTATCTCACTGCGGCGGGGCCGCACAAACCTATTCCCCGGGAACCGGGGCGTCCGGGGTTTTCCCGGCCGCATCGGCGGCGGCGCGGGAGATGGTGAGCACGCGGCCCAGCTCGGCGGTGGAGAGGTCGCGATACTGACCCTGGGCGAGTGTGCCGAGGTTGAGCGGGCCGAAGGAGCGCCGCACCAGGTCGATCACGGGGTGGCCCACAAAATCCAGCATCCGCCGCACGATGCGGTTTTTACCGGAGTGCAGCGAGATCTCCACCATCGAGGTATCGCCGTTATTGCCGAGCAGGCGGGCCTTATCGGCGCGGATCGGGCCGTCCTCGAGGTCAAAGCCGCGGGTGAGCCGGGCGATGGTCTGCGGGGTCACGCCGCCCTCCACGCGCGCAATATAGGTTTTGGTCACGCCAAACGAGGGATGCGCCAGAATATGCGCCAGATCGCCGTCATTGGTGAGGATCAGCAGGCCCGAGGTCTCCTGATCGAGGCGGCCCACGTTAAACAGGCGCTCCTCAAAATCATTGGTATAGCGGCGCAGATCGGGGCGGCCGCGCTCATCGGCGAGGGAGCTGACGATGCCCACGGGCTTATTCAGCATCACATAGCGCTTGGTTTCGTCGAGCTGCACGGCCTGGCCGTCCACCGCCACCAGATCGTTTTCGGGATCGATGCGGCGGCCCAGCTCGGTCACGACCTCGCCGTTAACCTCGATGCGGCCGGCCACGATCATGTCCTCGCAGACGCGGCGCGAGGCCACGCCCTTCTGCGCGAGCACCTTTTGCAGGCGCACGCCCTCGGGCTGGTCATTGGCGTCAAATTTATGAGCGGACATCCGCGTTATTTCCTTTTGTTGTGGAGGGAGATCGGGGGTTACCGCAGGTGGGTATCAAACTCTTCCGAGCCATCGGCCAACAGGGGTGAGATCGGGGGGAGCTCCTCGAGGGAGTTGATTCCCAGCTGGGTGAGGAGCAGATCGGTGGTGCCGTAGTTGATGGCGCCGGTCTCGCTATCGGTGAAGACCTCGGTGATGAGGCCCCTCCCGGCGAGGGTGCGCACCACCGAGTCTACGTTGACGGCACGGATCGACGCGATTGCTCCCCGGGTGATGGGCTGTTTATAGGCGATCACGGCGAGGGTTTCCAGCGCCGCCTGGGAGAGTTTGGCGGGGTTTTGGGTGTGCACATAATCGGCCACTACCTCGTCATAATCGGTGCGCACATAGATGCGCCAGCCGCCGCCCACCTCGCGCAGCTCAAAGCCGCGCCGCGGGCCCGCGAGGTGCCCGTCAAAATCGGAGACCAGCGCCAGCACGGCCCGGCGCACCTCGCTCACGGGGGCGCCCACGGCGGTGGCCAGCTCGATCAGCGAGAGCGGTTCATCGGCGATGATCAGGATGGATTCGAGCGCGCGCTCCAGGGGAAACTCCGCGGCGGCATGCGGGGCAAGCGCGGGTTCGCCGCCGGGCGCGGAGGTATCCACGCGTTCGGGGAAGGCCGCCGCGAGATCGCTCACGAAGCCGTCCTCGCGCTCGGCGAGCGCACGCACAAACGCCGGCTGTTCGCCCTCAAACTCGGTATTAGTTGTCATAATCGGCCCCCAGGTGTGCCAGTTTCTCGGAGTTCCAGTCCTCGGCCACCCAGGTGACGATGAGTTCCCCGAGCGGTTCTTGCTGTTCAAAGCTCACGGCCGCGTGACGGTAGAGTTCCAGCAGCGCGAGGAAGCGCGCGATGATCACGCCCTTTTGGGTGGCGCCGGATACGAGGCGGCGAAAGCTCAGCGGCTCCCCCTCGCGCAGCAGCGTCACCACATACGCGGCCTGCTCGCGGAGGCTCACGAGCGGCGCATGCAGGTGGTCCAGGCCCACCGTGGGGATCTCCGCGGGGGTCAGCGCCAGGAGCGCAAGCGCCGCAAAATCCTCCGGGCCCAGCGTCCAGGCCAGTTCGGGCGTGCGCTCCCGGAATTTTTCCTCGAGGCGCACCGTGCGCGGATGCCGCGTGGTCTCGGCCTCCAGCCGGGCGAGAAACCAGGCCGAGGCCTCTTTAAACGCCCGGTATTGGAGGAGGCGGGCAAAGAGCAGATCCCGCGCCTCCAGGAGCGCCACGTCCTCGGCATCCACGAGCTCCCCCTGGGGCAGGAGCCCGGCGATCTTCAGGTCCAGCAGGGTGGCCGCGACCACGATGAACTCGGAGGCGCGATCCATCTCCTGCTCGGAGTCCACGCCGCGCAGGTATTCCAGGAACTCATCGGTCACCGCCGACAGGGCGATCTCGGTGATATCCAGCTCGCGCTTACCGATCAGCGTGAGCAGCAGGTCAAACGGGCCGTCAAAATTATCCAGGGCCACCCGGAATACCGGGGTGGCCGCGGAGTGTGTCTCGGCGGCGGGTGCCAGATTAGGCGACGGCACCACGCGCCACCAGCTCGCGGGCCAGCTGACGGTAGGCCTTGGCGGCCTGGTGTTCCGGGGCGAACTCGGTGATCGGCACCCCGGCCACGCTGGCATCGGGGAACTTCACGGTGCGACCGATCACGGTCTCCAGCACGGAATCACCAAAGGCATCCACCACGCGCTCCAGGACCTCGCGCGAGTGCAGCGTGCGCGAGTCGTACATCGTGGCGAGGATGCCATCCAGCACGATGGCGGGGTTCAGCCGGTCGCGCACCTTCTCGATGGTTTCGATCAGCAGGGCCACGCCGCGCAGGGCAAAAAACTCGCATTCCAGCGGGATCAGGACGCCGTGGCTCGCGGTGAGCGCGTTTACGGTGAGCAGGCCCAGCGAGGGCTGGCAGTCCACGAGGATCACGTCATAATCCTGGCTGACCTTGCGCAGCACGCTGGCCAGGATCTGTTCGCGGGCCACCTCGTTAACGAGGTGTACCTCCGCGGCGGAGAGATCAATATTGGCGGGGATCAGGTCCAGGCCGGGCACCTTGGTGGCCACGATGGCCTCGTGCGGATCGGCCTTGGAGTTCAGCAGCAGGTCGTAAATCGTGGGGGTATCGTGCGAGTTCACGCCGAGGCCCGCGGAGAGCGCGCCCTGCGGGTCAAAGTCCACGGCGAGCACCCGGCGGCCGTAACCGGCCAGTGCGGCACCCATGCTGATGGTGGTGGTGGTTTTGCCCACGCCACCCTTCTGGTTGCACAGGGAGATGATGCGCGCGGGGCCGTGTTGGGCCAGCGGCGCGGGCTCGGGAAACTCGGTCAGCGGGCGTCCGGTGGGTCCGAAGTCCATTCCGTCGAGCGGTGTGCCCTGTCCTGCTTTTGCCACCTGCGTGTCCTCACGTCCGGCCGAATTCCTGCGCTTGCCACCTTGATTCTAGCGGCGGCATCACCAATCGCCCAGAGGGCACGCGGGTGGGCTCCGTCGCGCGGGAGCGGCTAAAAGACCAGATAGAGCGCCACGGAGCTGAGGACAATTCCCCAGATCGCGACCGCGCGCCCCCGGCGCAGAACCCGCGCCCGGGTGAGGCCGGTGATCGACAGCGCCAGGCCCACGGCTGCGGGGGCGATGGACGGAATAATCGAGGGTAAAACCTGCGGCGCGGCGGGAAGCAAAAGCGCAATACCACCCAGCACCAGGCCGGTCACGGCGAGCGTATTGCCGGCACCGGCGGTGGGCGCGGCCGGTGCGGGTGCCGCGGGCGGATAGCCTCCCGCGGGCGCGGCGGGGTGGCCGGGGGCCGGGTGCGCGGGATGCCCGGCGGCGGACTCGCAGCCGCAGCGGTGCTGGTCTTCGGGAGTCCCGTGGGGATATGGGGTGCTCATGGGGCCGATCCTGTCACGGTTCGCCCCGGGCATCGGCGCCGCGGCGCAAAAGGGGCGGCCAGGTTTCGGGTCCGCGCACGTGCCCGCGGGGCCGCGCGGCCGCTACCCGATCCAGATAAATTTGAGGACGATCGAGACGATTCCGATCACTAGGCCAAAAAGTGCAAAGCTCAAAAAGAGGGCGTTAAGCCCCCGCCGGGACAGCGAGATGATCGCGAGGATCACCGAGCACACCGCCACAATAAGCCCAAAAATATTGAGGAATTGCAGGGAGAATAACGCGCCCGAGGCCGCGGCTCCCGCAAACATATAGCCGGATTCCGCGAGCGTATACGGCCAAAATCCCCGACGCTCCCGGTTTCGGAGTGGTTTTACCCAGGTGAAGGGCTCACCGGGGCGGCGGGCGGGGGTCGCCGGCGACGGATAGTGTCCGGTTGCGCCGGTCCCGCCGGGAGGGAACGGGTACTGGCCCCCAGAATATGGCCCCGCGGCCGGTTGTGCGGCCAGCGGATAGCCCGGAATCATCGGTCCACCCGCGTGCGCCCCCGGGTGGGGAGGGGCCGCGGGCGGAGGGGAATTATGGGGGTACCCCGGAGCGGGCTGACCCGGAACGGGCTGACCCGGAACGGGCTGACCCGGAACGGGCTGACCCGGAACGGGCTGACCCGGAACGGGCTGACCCGGAACGGGCTGACCCGGAACGGGCTGACCCGGATAGGCGGGGGCCGCGGGGGCTGGCATCATCGCCGGGCCGCCGCTTCCCGGCCCGCCCCAATACGGTTGCGGGGCACTCGCGTGCAGACCGGGCGGGACCGCCCCGCCCGGCTGCCCCGGGTAGGGCTGAGACATTCCCGGTTGCATCCCGGGAGAAACCATCCCACCCGACTGCCCCGGGTAGGGCTGAGACATTCCCGGTTGCATCCCGGGAGAAACCATCCCACCCGACTGCCCCGGGTAGGGCTGAGACATTCCCGGTTGCGCCCCGGGAGAAACCATCCCGCCCGACTGGCCCGGATAGTGCTGCGATGCGCTCGGCTGCGCCCCGGGAAGAACCATCCCGCCCGGCTGGCCCGGCTGACCCGCAATGGGTTGCCCGGGATAGGGCTGCGCCATACCCGGCTGCCCGCCGGGAGGGAGCGTCCCGGCCGGCTGCCCCGGAGAAGGCTGCCCAAGAGAGGGACGCTCGTGCTGGGGCTGCCCCGGAACGGGTTGCCCCGGGTAGTGCTGCGATGCGCTCGGCTGCCCGGCAACAGGCTGCCCAGCATAGGGTTGCCCGGGTGCGGGCTGCCCCGGATACCCCGGGGCCCACGGAGCGGGCATCATCCCCGGGCCTCCGCTGCCCGGCTGCCCCGCACTAAACGGCGCGGTTAACGGCCGCGGAACGCCCGTCTGCGGGGCCGCGGCCCGGTCGGGGTGACCCGGGGATCCCCCCTGCGGATGCCACGCACCGGGGTGTGCCGGGGCCGGCACAGTCCGAGGCAACGGGTTCCCCGGTTGTGGCGACCCACCGGCGGCCTCCGCCCGGGGCCCTAACCGGTTGGGGTCCTCGTATCCTGCGGCGGCGGCGTCCTCGGCGGAAAATTCGGTCGTCATCTGCCCAGGCTAATAATCCGCTTCGCGGCGCCGAAGCCTGCGGCAGAATACTGTCCGTTACTGCACCATCGCGGGGGTGAGCCCGCCCCTCGGCGAGGCCCGGGAGGTTGCACTCGGGGCATACCCTCCCGGTAACGGCTACTCTCTTTGGCACCGGGTCGCCCCGATGTCCCGGCAATACCCTCCGCGGGGAATCACCGCGAAAAAACCGGGCCCGTGTTCAGGAGCCGATGCCGTCCCCACCCGTGCGCACGTCCACGCGGGGCAGCGTGACCAGTTCCACACAGAGTTCGGGCAGCACGGTGGGCGCGGCTCCCAGACGGGGGTCCAGGCCGTGTTCGCGGATCACGCGCTCGAAGGCATCCAGCAGCGAGCGGGCCCGATTGAACTGGGGCGGGGTCAGGGTGGTGGGGGTGTCTTGGGTCACGATGCTGCCTTCTCCTCGGGGTGCACGATGCCCGGATGATGTCACACGCAGGTGGGAATCATCCGGGCATCGAGGTGGTGATATTACGGAACGACGACGGCGCGGCCGGTGATCTTTCCATCGTGCAGGCGCGCATAGGCCTCGGGCGCATCGGCGATATCAAATCGCTCCACGCTCACGCTGACCTGGCCGGAGCGGGCCAGCGCCAGCACCTCCATCAGCTCGCTGCGGCTGCCCCAATAGGGTGCACGCACGCTCACGCCATAGGGCGTGGAACCAAAACCGGTGGGCAGGGTGCCACCACCGATACCCACGGCCTCGATTGCGCCGTCCACGCGCACGGAGGCGCGGGCAATCTCCAGGGTGGGCTTGGCACCCACAAAATCGAAGACCACATCGGCGCCGATACCGTTGGTGAGTTCGCGGATCTTGGCCGGGGCCTCGGAGTTCGAGAGCAGGGCCTGCTGGGCACCCACGGTGCGGGCGTGCTCAAGCTTATCCTCGGCCACATCCAGCGCGATCACGGTCGCGGAGGTCAGGGCGCGCAGCAGCTGAATGGCCACGTGGCCCAGCCCGCCGGTACCAATCACCACGGCGGTGGAACCCGCGGGGAGCTTATCGATCACGTTTTTCACCGCGTGATACGGGGTCAGCCCGGCATCGGTCAGCGAGACAAACTCCACGGGGTCCAGGCCCAGCAGCGGGACAAGGTGGCGGGGGTTATCGATGATGACATATTCGGCCATTCCGCCGGGCGAGCCGAGTCCGGGCGGGTGGATGCCGAGGCGTCCGGCATTCGGGCAATAGTTTTCGCGGCCCCGGGCACACTCGCTACACGCGCCACAGCCCCAGGGGCCGTAAACGGCCACGTCATCGCCCACGGCAAATTCGCTCACGCCATCGCCGAGTTTATCCACGATGCCCGCAACCTCGTGGCCGAGGGTGAGCGGCAGGGGGAAGGTGACGTGTTCGGCGGGGAGTCCCATCACAAACCAGTCCGAGTGGCACAGTCCCGCGGCGGTGACCCTAAGCCGCACCTGGCCGGGGCCGGGCTCGGGCTTCTCGATCTCGCGTACCTCGGGCGCCTGGCCTACCGTGACGTATTGAACGGCCTTCATCATCTGCTGTCTCCATTCTGAGGAACGAACATTGTCTCTCCCCTCCCACGGTACGCCTGCACCTGCGCAAAGGCTACGCGCTGGCGCACTCTGTTCCGTGTTCCGCCGATTCTTTTCTCGCAAGGAGCGGGCGGCCCCTGCCAAAAGGATTGACCCTCCCGAGGTTTGCGCCCCTCGGTCCCGAGGCCGATCCCGCGCCCGCCGCGGAAGGCCGCCCGGGGAAGCCCTCCCCCGCCGCGAATCCGCGGCTCTCCGCGGAGGCGGCGCTGCCCCAGATCATCCGCGTCCCGAACCGGATCGGTCGGATCCCCCCGGAGGTCCCGGGCCCGGGCACGCGGGCGCTCGCCGAGTGGGCCGCCACCCTTCCCGGCCCCGCGCCGGAGGAAGCATAAGCGCGCCGAGGCTCAGCGTGCGCGCGGATGCGCCTCGCTATAGATCTCCCGCAGCGATTCCGCCGTGACCCGCGTATAAATCTGGGTGGTGGCCACCGAGGAGTGGCCCAGCAGCTCCTGCACCACACGCACATCGGCCCCACCCTGCATCAGATGGGTAGCGAAGGAGTGCCGCAGGGTATGCGGCGAGACCTCCTCGCCGAGGCCCGCCCGCTCGGCCGCGCGGCGAATGATCAACCACGCGTTCTGCCGGGATACCCGCGCGCCGCGCGCACCCAAAAACAGGGCGGGTGTGGCCGCCCCCCGTCCAGAAAACAGCGGCCGTGCGCGCACCAGATAGGCATCCAGCGCGCGCCGGGCATAGGAGCCCACGGGCACAATACGCTCCCGGTTTCCCTTACCCAGCAGGCGCACGATATCGCCGTCCACCACGTCATCCACGTTCAGGTCCACGGCCTCGCTCACGCGGGCACCGGTGGCATAAAGCAGTTCCAGGAGTGCCCGGTCGCGCAGCGATTGCGGGTCATCCCCGGAACAGGCCTCCAGGAGCGCCTCAACCTGGTCGATGCGCAGCGCCTTGGGTAGCCGCGAGGGCAGCTTGGGCGGCCGGATCTCGCGGGCCACATCGCGCTCGACCCCGCCCTCCTCCAGGAGGAACCGATGCCAGCCGCGCACCGAGGACAGCAGGCGCGCCGAGCTGGCCGCCGAAAGTGGCCTCTCCCGGGTGGCGGCGGCATCGCGGCCAAATTCCGTGATCATGCCGGTGGCCACCTCGGTCACCTCGCGCACGTCATGCTCCACCAGCCAGTCCAGATAGCGGTTCAGATCACGTTTATAGGCCGCGAGGGTATTAGTGGACAGCCCGCGCTCAATCGCTAGATGGCGCAGATAGCGGTCCAGCTGGCGGGCCATGCCCTCGGCCGCGCGATGCCGCTCGCTCCCGGCGGCCATCCCCTCGCTGCTCACGGCAGGCTAGGACCCGGCGTGGTATCCGGGGTGCGTGGTCCACGGCTCCCGCGGATCGCCGAGCGTGGCCCAGCCGGCGCGGCGCGCGGCATCGGCCGCGAGCACACCGGCCACCAGCACACCGTTACGAATGCGGCGCTCCAGCACCGCGGTCACGGCATCGTCGAGGTCGATCCACATTTTTTCGATATCGGCCTCCTCGTCCTCGCGGGCGAATGCGGGAAGCTCGCGCAGCCCCCGCGCCAGATAGATGCGGATGGCCTCGCTGCTGCCGCCGGGGCTCGTAAAAATCTCGCTCAGCAGATGCCAGGTGCTGGCCTCAAGATCGGCCTCCTCGGCGAGCTCGCGGCGCGCGCCCACCACGGGGTCCTCGCCCGCGATATCCAGCAGCCCGGCCGGGATCTCCCAGTCGAGCATACGCACCGGATGCCGATACTGCCGGATGAGCAGCACACGCTCCCGCTCATCCAGCACCAGCACCGCGACGGCGCCGGTATGGTCCATATATTCGCGATGAATAATCGAGCCGTTATAGTCGATCGCATCGCGGCGAATGTCCCAGACCGCACCCTCAAATACCCGCTCGCTTTGGGTCACGGGCGGGGTTGAGGGTACGTCCCGGGGCAGTTCGCTCATTATTCGGCCGTGGCGCTCTCGGTGCCGTTGGTGAACAGCTTCGCGGCGTTATGACGCTCGAGGGCGGCGGCGATCAGGCCACGGAACAGCGGGTGGGCGCGGTTCGGGCGCGAACGCAGCTCGGGGTGGGCCTGGGTGGCGATGTAATAGGGGTGCTCCTCGCGGGGCAGCTCCACAAATTCCACCAGTTCGCCATCGGGGCTGGTGCCGGAGAAGACCAGGCCGGCCTCGGCGATCTGCTCGCGATAGCGGTTATTTACCTCGTAGCGGTGGCGGTGACGCTCGGTGATCTCGGTGGAACCGTAGACCTCCGCCGCGAGCGAACCCTCGGCCAGCGTGGCCGCATATTCGCCCAGGCGCATCGTGCCACCCAGGTCGCCGCCCGCGATGATGTCTACCTGCTCGGCCATCGTGGCGATCACGGGGAACGCCGTGTTCTCGTCAAATTCGGTCGAGCTGGCACCGGCCAGGCCCGCCTTATTCCGGGCAAACTCGATCACCATGGTCTGCAGGCCGAGGCACAGGCCCAGCGTGGGGATCTTATTTTCGCGCGCAAATTTCAGGGCGCCCAGCTTGCCCTCGATGCCGCGGATGCCAAAGCCTCCGGGGACACAGATGCCGTCGAGGTGCTCCAGGGCCTTGGCCGCACCCTCGGGGGTTTCGCAGTCATCCGAGGGGATCCAGTGCAGCTGAACCTTGGCCTGATTGGCGAAGCCACCGGCGCGCAGCGCCTCGGTCACGGACAGATAGGCATCGGGCAGGTCGATGTACTTGCCCACCAGGCCGATGTTGAGGTGGTGCTTGGGCTCGTGTACCGATTCCAGGAGCGAGTCCCAGCCGGATTCTCCCGACCAGTCCACCTCGCCCGCGGTCAGGCCCAGCTGGTCGATGATATAGCTGTCGAGGCCCTGGTTATTGAGCATCGTGGGGATATCGTAGATGGACGGCACGTCAACGGTGTTGATCACGCCCTCCTCCTCCACATCACACATCAGCGCAATCTTGCGCTTATTGGCCTCGGTCACGGGCCGATCCGAGCGCAGCACGAGGGCATCGGGCTGGATACCGATCGAGCGCAGCGTGGCCACGGAGTGCTGGGTGGGCTTGGTCTTCTGCTCACCCGAGGCGGCCATAAACGGCACCAGCGAGACGTGCACAAAAAAGACGTTGCGGCGGCCGAGTTCGTGGCGCAGCTGACGCGCGGCCTCGATAAACGGCTGAGACTCGATATCGCCCACGGTGCCGCCCACCTCGGTGATGATCACATCGGGGCGCGGGATCTCCGTGGACTGCAGGCGCATGCGGCGCTTGATCTCATCGGTGATATGCGGGATGACCTGCACGGTATCGCCGAGGTACTCGCCGCGACGCTCCTTGGCGATCACGGTGGAGTAGATCTGGCCGGTCGTGACGTTGGCGGCCTGCGACAGGTTGATGTCGAGGAAGCGCTCGTAGTGGCCGATGTCGAGGTCGGTCTCGGCGCCGTCATCGGTCACAAAGACCTCGCCGTGCTGGAACGGGTTCATCGTTCCGGGATCGACGTTCAGGTAGGGGTCAAGCTTCTGCATGACCACGTGGAGACCGCGTGCGGTCAAAAGGTTACCGAGGCTCGCGGCTGTGAGCCCCTTGCCCAATGAAGAAACGACACCACCGGTCACAAAAATGTGCTTGGTTGTGTCGTTATTCTGCTGGTTCTGTGCTCTGTGCGAGGCCGCGTTCATATTGTTCACCACGGGCTTTGATCCTATCAGCATTATTCGGAGGAGGCGAGCTGTAAAAGTTCCCCGGCATGGGCCAGGGCGTTATCGGAGTCGGCGAGGCCCGAGAGCAGGCGTGCCATCTCGGCGAGGCGTTCCTCCCCGCGGAGCTGACGCACGCTGGAGGCGGTCACGGAGCCGTCATCGGCCTTAACCACCGCAAGATGGTTATTGGCAAATGCGGCGACCTGCGCGAGGTGGGTCACCACGATCACCTGGGCGCTCGCGGCCAGCTTGGCCAGGCGGCGGCCAATTTCGATTGCGGCGGCACCACCCACGCCGGCATCCACCTCGTCAAAAACAAACGTGGGCAGCGGATCGTTACTCGCGATGACCACCTCGAGTGCCAGCATCACGCGGGAGAGCTCGCCGCCCGAGGCACCCTTGGCAAGCGGGCGCGGCTCGGCACCATTATGCGGCGCGAGCAGGAACGTGACCTGATCGCGGCCGTGGGCGGTGAAATCATCCAGTTCCCCGAGCTCCACGCTCACCCGGGCCTGGGCCATGGCGAGGGCCGTGAGCTCCTCGGAGATGGCCCGGGAGATCTTATCCCCCGCGGCGCGGCGCACGGCCGTGAGCTTGGCCGCGGCGGCCTGCACGGCCGCGTATTCGGTATCCACGCGCGCGCCAAGCTCGGCGATGCGATCCTCATCGGAATCGAGTTCCAGGAGGCGGGAGGACCCAACCTCGCGCAGCTCCAAAACCTCGGCATAGCCGGGGCCGTGTTTACGCACGAGGGCGGAGAGAATGGCGCGGCGCTCCTGGATCTGCTCCAGTTCGTGTGCGCCGTCGGTATCCAGCGCCGCCAGATAGCTGGAGAGATCCCCCACCACCTCGGCCACCTGATAGCCGAGGCCGGTGAGCTGTTCCACGATCGGGGCCAGCGAGGCGTCAAACGCCACCGCCCGCTCCAACTGGCGGCGCGCGTGATCAAGCAGGGCCGAGACATCGGTCTCGCCGGGCTCGCTGCCGAGTTCCTCGCTGGAGAGCGCCTCGCGGGCACTCGCGGCGGCCAGGCGCAGGTCTTCCACATTGGTGAGGCGCTCGGCGAGGATGGTGAGTTCCTCCTCCTCGCCGGGCTGCGGGTCCACGCGCTCGATTTCGTCCAGGGCGAGGCGCAGGCGCTCGGCCTCGGCCTCGCGGCGATCGCGCTGATCCACCAGCATCGCGAGGGTCTCGCGGGTTTCCCGCCAGAGGTCAAAGGCGGCGGTATAGGTGGCGAGGGCGCGGCGCAGCTTTTCGCCCGCAAAGCGGTCGAGGGCCTCGCGCTGGGCGGTGGTGGAGCGCAGCCGCATCTGATCGGATTGCCCGTGGACAACCACCAGTTTTTCGCCGAGTTCCGCGAGCACGCCGATCGGCGCGGCGCGGCCACCCACCTGCGCGCGGCTGCGACCCTCGGCGGATACGGAACGGCCGAGGGTCAGCTCGGCACGCCCATCGTCGAGTTCGTCCAGGAGCCCCCCGGCATCGCGCACCCGCTCGATGATGGGACCCTCATTGGCGATCAGCCAGCGGCCGTCCACGGTGGCCTGGCTCGCGCCGCGGCGCACGGCGGCGGGATCGGCGCGGCCGCCCAGCAGCAGCCCCAGGGCGGTGACCACCATGGTTTTACCCGCGCCGGTCTCGCCGGTGATCGCGGTGAAGCCGGGGCCCAGCGGGAGCGAGGCCTGGGCAATCACCCCGAGGTCGCGGATATCGATGCTCTCGATCATTTTCCGGTGCCCCTCCAGCCGGTGACCGGCAATTGGAATTTTTGGACAAGTCGATCGGTGAACGGGCCCTGGTGCAGGCGCGCGAGGCGCACGGGCACCGAGGAGCGGCGCACCACCACGCGCGATCCGCGCGCGAGCTCATGCGTGCGGCGGCCATCGCACCACAGCACTCCGGTGCCCACGTTGCGCTCGAGCAGGTCGATCGCGATCGAGGAGGACGGGCCCACCACGATGGGGCGGGCAAAGAGGGCGTGCGCGCTCAGCGGCACCACCATGATCGCCTCGACGGTGGGCCAGATGACCGGCCCGCCCGCGGAGAAGCCATAGGCGGTGGAGCCGGTGGGGGTGGATACCACCACACCATCGCAGCCGAAGGAGGACAGCGGGCGGGTATCTACCTCAAGCAGAACCTCAAGCATGCGTTCGCGGCTGGCCTTTTCCACGGTGGCCTCGTTGAGCGCCCAGGTCTCGTATACCACCTCGCCCGCGAGCTGCACGCTCACCGAGAGGGTCAGGCGTTCCTCCACCTCATAGTGGCCGTCGATCGCGCGCCGCACGGCCTCGTCGAGGTCATCGCGCTCGCTCTCGGCGAGGAAACCCACATGGCCGAGGTTTATGCCGAGCATCGGGGCGGAGAAGCCGCGCACGAGCTCCGCGGCGCGCAGGATGGTGCCGTCGCCGCCCAGCACGATAACAATTTCGAGCTGATCGGCGGTGACATCCTCGTCGAGCAGGGCCACGTCGCCGAGGTCCACCCCGTATTCGAGGATCTCATCGCGTTCCTCGCGCTGCAATACCGGGATGGCTCCGCCGAGACGCAGCTGCCGGATCACGTGCAGGGCGGCATCAATCGAGTCTTCTCTTCCGGTGTGTGAGACCACCAGGATCGCGCGCGATACGTCACTCATGCCGTGGTTTTCCCCTCCGCGGCGAGCCTGGCCACCGTCTCCATCCATTCTGTCGGGTTTCCGCTGCCCGTGGTGGTATCCGCGTCATGAATTTCCCGCGCGCGGAACCACACCAGGTATTCGAGGTTGCCGGCACCCCCGGTAATCGGGGAGGGCAGCAGGCCCGCGGTGGCCAGCCCCAGGTCCCAGGCATGCCAGAGCACGCCGTTGATCGCATCGGCGCGCAGATCGGCCTTGCGCACGATGCCCTCCTTAATGCCCGTGCGGCCCACCTCAAACTGCGGCTTAATCAGCAGAATAAAATCGGCATCGGGCAGCGCGGCCTCGCGCAGGGGGCGCAGGACCAGCTTCAGCGAGATGAAGGAGAGATCACCCACGACCAGCGAGGGTGCCTCATCGGTGGCGCTCATATGGCGCAGGTGCTGGCCCTGCAGGTCACGCACGTTCAGCCCCTCGATCACGCGCACGCCCGGGTCCTGGCGCACCACATCGGCAAGCTGATCGTGCCCCACGTCCACGGCCACAACCTCGCGGGCGCCGCGCTCGCGCAGCACCTGGGTGAACCCGCCCGTGGAGGCTCCGGCATCTAGTGCCACGCGGTTTTGGGGATCCACGGGGAATCCATCAAGTGCGCTCACGAGCTTATGCGCGGCGCGGCTCACGTAGTGGGAGTCGCCGTCGATCGTGAGGACGTGGGAGTCGTTCACCTTCATCGAGGGCTTAAGCGTGGTGGCGCCGTTCACCCGCACGCGGGCCTCCGCGATCAGGGTGGCCGCGGCGGAGCGCGAGCGGGCGAGCCCGCGTTCGGCCAGGGCGGCGTCGAGTCGGAGTGTCATCGGTAGTCCTCGGGTGTTGGGGTGGGAAGTGTGCGGGTGGCATCGTTGATGCGGGACGCGGGATATTCCTCGCGGTCGGAGGAGTCCAGGAGGGTGCCGAGCCGCTCGTGCAGGGCGTTATAGCCGGCGGCGCGCTCGGCCAGGGGCGCGGCCTCGATGAGCCCGAGGGCGGTCGTGAGGTCGGGTTCTGGCGAAGGCGCGAAGGGCGCGCGGGGCGCCGGGCCCGGGGTGGTACCGTCCGCGGCGCGGGGGTCTGGAATATCGCTCACGTTCCCAGGGTATCGTGCGCCGCCGACGCCGCCCACCGGGGGCGGGTTTCCCGGCCCCTTAACCGCCGCCGCCCCCGGGGTCGGTCCGCATGCGGACCGGCCCCGGGGGCGGGAGGGATACTGCTAGCTGTAGATTTCCTCGGGAACCTCGAAGCCCCAGACGGCGCGCCCGGAGTTCCAGACCACGGCGCATGCGGCGCGCAGCAGATTCAATTTATCTCCGCCATCGTTATCCACCACGAGGTCGTTGCCGCGGATGGAGACCTGTGCCTTACCCACCTTCGCGGTCTGGCCGTCGCGGGTGAACGTGGTCTCGGGATAGGGCAGGTGCAGCTCGCGCAGATCGCCGAGGATATACGTGGGCTGCGAGCCCTTATCGGCCGCCAGAACGTGCTTGGGGCGGTCGATACCGGTGAGCACCAGTGCCGAGGCAATCCCGGCCCGGTTGGCGCCGAGGATATCGGTGTCCAGGCGGTCGCCGACCATAAGCGGGTTCTCCACGCCGAAGCGCTTCTTGGCCTCCACAAAGATCGGCACCTCGGGCTTGCCGGCCACGGTCGCGAGCCGGCCCACGGCCGTGTGTACGGCCGAGACCAGGGTCCCGTTGCCCGGGGCGATGCCGCGGCCCTGCGGGATGGTCCAGTCGGTATTGGTCGCAATCCAGGGCAGCTCCACGCCGTCCTCGCGCGGGGCGAGGGCATAGGCAGCCTCGGCCAGGTGGATCCAGCCCACGTCCGGCGCAAATCCCTGGAGGACCGCGGCGGGGTTATCATCCGCGGAGCGGGTCACCACATAGCCGGCCTTTTCCAGCTCGGAGACCAGTCCGTCGCCGCCGATCACCAGGATCTTCGCGCCGGGCTGCACATAATCGCCGAGCAGGCCAACGGCCGCCTGCGGGCTGGTGACCACATCGCTCGGGGCCACGGTCAGGCCCAGCTCGCTCAGGTGGTTGGCCACGGTCACATCGGTGCGAGAGGCGTTATTGGTGATATAGCCCACGCGCATGGTCTCGGCCGCGAGGTTCAGCGATTCGATCGCGTGCTCGATCGGGCCGGGACCGGCATAGACCACACCGTCGAGGTCCGCGAGGACCGCGTCCCTACCGCTCAGCGGGCTCGTCATGCGAGTCTTCCTCTGCGGAAACAGCGCCATCGTGAACGTCCTCCTGCGTTGAAGTGGCGGATTCCTCCGCCGCGTTTTCCGGGTCCGCGGTCGCGGCCGGTTCGTTTTCCTCGGGTGCGGGTTCTTCCGCGGGCACGGAGAGCTCGGTGGCGGCGACACTCGCGAGTACGTCCGCGGTCTCCACCTCCGCGGCGCTCGGGGCGTCCGCGGTAGCCTCCGGGGCGGTTGCGGTGCCGTCCTCCGCGTCGGTGTCCTCCTCGTGCTCGGCGAGCGAGCGCTCCCCGGCGGCCGCGGCCTTGGCCTGTGCCTCCTCCTCGGCCTCGAGGCTGTAGTCCTCGTAGATGCTGAAGATTTCGATGGTCTCCGCGGCGGCGAGTCCAAGCCGCTCGGCGATGGCCTCATCGGCCACCGCTGCGCGCTTACGCCACTGCGCGGATTCCTCCTCGCGGCCCAGGTCGCCCAGGACGTCCGCATAGGCGGTGAACAGGTCGCCGCTCCACTCGAAGGCCTTATTGGGGTTAAGCTCCGGGATCTGCAGTTCGGCGAGGGCCAGTTCGGTCTGCTCCTGGTCGAGGCGGGCACCGGACATTGCGATGGCCAGCGCCACGCGGGAGGGCGTGGACAGCGTGGAGGCATCCACGCTGCGGCCCAGTTCCAGCGCCCGCTCGGGGCGTCCCACGGCGCGCTCGCTGTCCACCATCAGCGGAAGCTGCTCATTGGAGCCGGTGATCCGGCGGAACGTGCGCAGTTCGCGCAGCGCGAGGTTATAGTCGCCCGTGGCATAGGCGGTGACCGCGAGGGTCTCCCGCACCACGCCGATGCGGCCCGCGCGGCGCGCGGCCGAGGTGGCGTGCTGATGAGCCAGCTCGGGGTCCTCATCGATCAGGCCGGCGGCCATCACCATATGACGCGCGACCCATTCGGCGTTTTCCTTGGTCAAGGTCTTAAGTTCGTTGCGGGCGATGCGGTCCAGGTCGGATTCTTTCACCGATTCGGGAATCTCCGGGTCCTCGTGGCGGGTGCGCACCGAGCGCAGCTCCATCGCGAGCCGTTCCTGATCGGTCAGCTCCTCAACCCACTTATTCACATCGCGGTGGGCATCGCGGTCGCCGCGTGCGGGCGCGCCCTCGCGGTTGGTCCACAGCTTCGCCTCGGGACGCTCACGACCGGCACCACCACGCGAGGCGTGCTGTCGGCGCTCACCACCCTCGCGGTTGCCCTGATATCCGCCGGAGGCGGGACGGCCACCGTCACGGTTACCCTGGTATCCACCTTCGCGGCGCTCGCCCTGCGGGCGGTCGGAGTTGCCGCGGAACGGCGGACGCGAACCACCATCACGGTTACCCTGATACCCACCGGAAGCGGGACGTCCACCATCACGGTTGCCCTGATATCCGCCGGAGGCGGGGCGGCCACCGTCACGATTGCCCTGGTATCCACCTTCGCGGCGCTCGCCCTGCGGGCGGTCGGAGTTGCCGCGGAACGGCGGACGCGAACCACCATCACGGTTGCCCTGATATCCGCCGGAGGCGGGACGGCCACCGTCACGGTTGCCCTGGTATCCACCCTCGCGGCGCTCGCCCTGCGGACGATCCGAGTTACCGCGGAACGGCGGACGCGAACCACCATCACGGTTACCCTGATAGCCACCGGAAGCGGGACGACCACCATCGCGGTTACCCTGATATCCGCCTTCGCGGTTACCCTGATAACCGCCCTCACGGCGCTCACCCTGCGGACGATCCGAGTTGCCCCGGAACGGCGGACGCGAACCACCATCACGGTTACCCTGATAGCCACCGGAAGCGGGACGACCACCATCGCGGTTACCCTGATAGCCACCGGAGGTGGGACGTCCACCATCACGGTTGCCCTGGTAACCGCCCTCGCGGCGTTCACCCTGCGGGCGGTCGGACTGCGGCGCGCGGCCACCGCCCTGATAGGAGCCCTGGCCTCCCTCACGAGGAGAGGAGCCGCGACCCGCGGAATCCCCCGCGGAGCGCTCCTTAAAGCGTGCGGCGCGTTCCTTGGAACGGGCATCGTCCTTGGCCTTGCGGGCGCGGTCGCCATAATCGCGCGAGCCCTCGGAGCTCGAGCGCGATTCGCTATACGGAGGCTTGCCGGAACCGCGCTCGGTGTTCTTATTCTTATCCGATTCGGGTTCTGACATAGGTGTTGCCTCCATATTGGTTTATAGCTTTATATAAATGATCTTAAACGAAAATGGCCACCCAAGCATTGGGTGGCCATTTTCTCAAAATAAGTCCGGCGGTGTCCTACTCTCCCACAGGGTCCCCCCTGCAGTACCATCGGCGCAAAGAGTCTTAGCTTCCGGGTTCGGAATGTAACCGGGCGTTTCCCTCTCGCTATGGCCGCCGAAACAAACATAGACATATCAATCACGAATCAAACAACACACCACACACCTAAATATGTGACTTGTTGTTTGGTTCTCGACCGTACATCGAGAACCACTCAGTGGACGCGGGCATCACTCTGGACCCCAGACACCAACCTTTAAAAACTGTGTCTGAGTAATGATTATCAAATTATCGGCTTATTAGTACCGGTCAGCTTCACGAGTCTGTAGTCCTCGCTTCCACATCCGGCCTATCAACCCAGTAGTCTACTGGGAGCCTCTCCCCCTAAGGGATGGAAATCTCATCTCGAGGCCGGCTTCCCGCTTAGATGCTTTCAGCGGTTATCCATCCCGAACGTAGCTAATCAGCGGTGCTCCTGGCGGAACAACTGACACACCAGAGGTTCGTCCAACCCGGTCCTCTCGTACTAGGGTCAGATCCTCTCAAATTTCCTGCGCGCGCAGCGGATAGGGACCGAACTGTCTCACGACGTTCTAAACCCAGCTCGCGTACCGCTTTAATGGGCGAACAGCCCAACCCTTGGGACCTACTCCAGCCCCAGGATGCGACGAGCCGACATCGAGGTGCCAAACCATGCCGTCGATATGGACTCTTGGGCAAGATCAGCCTGTTATCCCCGAGGTACCTTTTATCCGTTGAGCGACAGCGCTTCCACAAGCCACTGCCGGATCACTAGTCCCGACTTTCGTCCCTGCTCGACTTGTCAGTCTCACAGTCAAGCTCCCTTGTGCACTTACACTCGCCATCTGATTGCCAACCAGATTGAGGGAACCTTTGGGCGCCTCCGTTACTTTTTAGGAGGCAACCGCCCCAGTTAAACTACCCACCAGGCACTGTCCCTGAACCGGATCACGGTTCGAAGTTAGATATCCAATATGACCAGAGTGGTATTTCAACTTTCGACTCCACACACACTAGCGTGCATGCTTCAACGTCTCCCACCTATCCTACACAAGCCACACCGAACACCAATACCAAGCTGTAGTAAAGGTCACGGGGTCTTTCCGTCCTGCTGCGCGTAACGAGCATCTTTACTCGTAATGCAATTTCGCCGAGTTCACGGTTGAGACAGCTGGGAAGTCGTTACGCCATTCGTGCAGGTCGGAACTTACCCGACAAGGAATTTCGCTACCTTAGGATGGTTATAGTTACCACCGCCGTTTACTGGGGCTTAAATTCTCAGCTTCGCCTTACGGCTAACCGTTCCTCTTAACCTTCCAGCACCGGGCAGGCGTCAGTCCGTATACATCGTCTTGCGACTTAGCACGGACCTGTGTTTTTAGTAAACAGTCGCTTCCCACTGGTCTCTGCGGCCCAAACACGCTACCTGGAGTAAATCCATTGACATGCTAGGCCCCCCTTATCCCGAAGTTACGGGGGCATTTTGCCGAGTTCCTTAACCGTGATTATCTCGATCTCCTTAGTATTCTCTACCTGACCACCTGAGTTGGTTTGGGGTACGGGCAGCTAGAACCTCGCGTCGATGCTTTTCTTGGCAGCATAGGATCATCGGATCATACCCTTACGGGTTCCCCTTCAATTCTCAGCCTATATGGGAGACGGATTTGCCTATCTCCCGGCCTACAATCTTGGCCTAGGACAACCATCGCCTAGGACCGACTACCTTCCTGCGTCACACCTGTTAATACGCTAACCGCACCAGATCGGGTCGTGTGCGTTGCCATAAAGCTCCACCCCGAAGGGCTCGGTCATCATGGTTTCGAAACACTTAGCAGTACTGGATTAGCTTGGGCGGTTCTTCGCCGGTACGGGAATATCAACCCGTTGTCCATCGACTACGCCTGTCGGCCTCGCCTTAGGTCCCGACTTACCCAGGGCGGATTAGCCTGGCCCTGGAAACCTTGGTCTTTCGGAGGACGGGTTTCTCACCCGTCTTTCGCTACTCATGCCTGCATTCTCACTCGTGTAGCCTCCACGGCTGGTTTACACCGCCGCTTCGCTGGCCACACGACGCTCTCCTACCCATCAATACGGCTGGACCACGAAGGCCTACCAAAAATATTAATGCCACAACTTCGGTGGCGTGCTTGAGCCCCGTTAAATTGTCGGCGCGGAATCACTTGACCAGTGAGCTATTACGCACTCTTTCAAGGGTGGCTGCTTCTAAGCCAACCTCCTGGTTGTCTCTGCAACTCCACATCCTTTCCCACTTAGCACGCGCTTAGGGACCTTAGATGGTGGTCTGGGTTGTTTCCCTCTCGACAATGAAGCTTATCCCCCACTGTCTCACTGCTGCGCTCTCACTTACCGGCATTCGGAGTTTGGCTGACGTCAGTAACCTTGTAGGGCCCATCGGCCATCCAGTAGCTCTACCTCCGGCAAGAAACACGCAACGCTGCACCTAAATGCATTTCGGAGAGAACCAGCTATCACGAAGTTTGATTGGCCTTTCACCCCTATCCACAGCTCATCCCCTCAGTTTTCAACCTAAGTGGGTTCGGTCCTCCACGTGCTCTTACACACGCTTCAACCTGGCCATGGATAGATCACTTCGCTTCGGGTCTAGGACATGCGACTGAATCGCCCTATTCAGACTCGCTTTCGCTACGGCTTCCCCTCACGGGTTAACCTCGCCACATATCACTAACTCGCAGGCTCATTCTTCAAAAGGCACGCCGTCACCCCAACAAGGAGGCTCCGACGGTTTGTAAGCAAACGGTTTCAGGTACTATTTCACTCCCCTCCCGGGGTACTTTTCACCTTTCCCTCACGGTACTTGTCCGCTATCGGTCATCTGGGAGTATTTAGGCTTATCAGGTGGTCCTGACAGATTCACACGGGATTTCTCGGGCCCCGTGCTACTTGGGATACTCTCCACACGATTACGTCATTTCAACTACCGGGCTGGCACCGTCTCTGGCTGGCCTTTCAAGACCATTCGTCTATAACGCTCTCTAATGTTCGACCATCGGCAGATGATCCTGGAAAGTCCCACAACCCCGAACATGCAACTCCTGCCGGATATCACACATGCTCGGTTTAGCCTGATCCGCGTTCGCTCGCCACTACTGACGGAATCACTATTGTTTTCTCTTCCTGTGGGTACTGAGATGTTTCACTTCCCCACGTTCCCTCTACCCGCCCTATATATTCAGGCGGGAGTCACTACGTCATGTTGCCACGCGCAGCGGGGTTTCCCCATTCGGAAATCCTCGGCTCACAGCTTGTTTATCAGCTCCCCGAGGCTTATCGCAGATTACTACGTCCTTCTTCGGCTCCAGATGCCAAGGCATCCACCGTTTGCTCTTAAAAATTTGAAATCACATGAGTATAAAAATCGATCAAACCTAAAAGAAATCTCTTAGAAATTGACCAATGATCTATAAATAGATCATCTTATTATCAAAACAAAACCATAAAGGCTTTGAATTTTAAGATGCTCGCGTCCACTGTGTAGTTCTCAAAGTACGGGCGGTACTAAAACATCACGACAAAAAATGTCCCTCAGCTTTAGCCCAGAAGGCCGTCCGAAACAAAATTTCGGCCCGGTCCCTCAGGACCCAACAACGTGCACCTGCACACTCCATCCCATACAGCGTTCCCATCCTCAAAGAAGACGTACTAACCACACAAAACTTCATGCACAGCAATGTCAATGTTCCACCCATGAGCTCCCAGCAGAAACAGTCGTTCTGATCTGGGGCCTGGACACATAAAGTGCCAGTTGCTCCTTAGAAAGGAGGTGATCCAGCCGCACCTTCCGGTACGGCTACCTTGTTACGACTTAGTCCTAATTACCAATCCCACCTTAGACGGCTCCCTCCCTTACGGGTTAGGCCACCGGCGTCGGGTGTTACCGACTTTCATGACTTGACGGGCGGTGTGTACAAGGCCCGGGAACGTATTCACCGCAGCGTTGCTGATCTGCGATTACTAGCGACTCCGACTTCATGAGGTCGAGTTGCAGACCTCAATCCGAACTGGGACCAGCTTTTTGGGATTCGCTCCACCTTGCGGTATCGCAGCCCATTGTACTGGCCATTGTAGCATGCGTGAAGCCCAAGACATAAGGGGCATGATGATTTGACGTCGTCCCCACCTTCCTCCGAGTTGACCCCGGCAGTATCCCATGAGTTCCCACCATAACGTGCTGGCAACATAGAACGAGGGTTGCGCTCGTTGCGGGACTTAACCCAACATCTCACGACACGAGCTGACGACAACCATGCACCACCTGTATACCGACCTTGCGGGGCGACTATCTCTAGCCGTTTCCGGTATATGTCAAGCCTTGGTAAGGTTCTTCGCGTTGCATCGAATTAATCCGCATGCTCCGCCGCTTGTGCGGGCCCCCGTCAATTCCTTTGAGTTTTAGCCTTGCGGCCGTACTCCCCAGGCGGGGAACTTAATGCGTTAGCTGCGACACGGAGACCGTGGAATGGTCCCCACATCTAGTTCCCAACGTTTACGGGGTGGACTACCAGGGTATCTAAGCCTGTTTGCTCCCCACCCTTTCGCTCCTCAGCGTCAGTTACGGCCCAGAGATCTGCCTTCGCCATCGGTGTTCCTCCTGATATCTGCGCATTCCACCGCTACACCAGGAATTCCAATCTCCCCTACCGCACTCTAGTCTGCCCGTACCCACTGCAGGCCCGAGGTTGAGCCTCGGGTTTTCACAGCAGACGCGACAAACCGCCTACGAGCTCTTTACGCCCAATAATTCCGGACAACGCTTGCACCCTACGTATTACCGCGGCTGCTGGCACGTAGTTAGCCGGTGCTTTTTCTGCAGGTACCGTCACTTTCGCTTCTTCCCTGCTAAAAGAGGTTTACAACCCGAAGGCCGTCGTCCCTCACGCGGCGTTGCTGCATCAGGCTTTCGCCCATTGTGCAATATTCCCCACTGCTGCCTCCCGTAGGAGTCTGGGCCGTGTCTCAGTCCCAGTGTGGCCGGTCACCCTCTCAGGCCGGCTACCCGTCGTCGCCTTGGTGAGCCATTACCTCACCAACAAGCTGATAGGCCGCGAGTCCATCCCCCACCGAAATTCTTTCCAACCCCCACCATGCGGTGGAAGTTCATATCCGGTATTAGACGCCGTTTCCAGCGCTTATCCCAGAGTGGAGGGCAGGTTACTCACGTGTTACTCACCCGTTCGCCACTAATCCACCCAGCAAGCTGGGCTTCATCGTTCGACTTGCATGTGTTAAGCACGCCGCCAGCGTTCGTCCTGAGCCAGGATCAAACTCTCCGTAAATGTTTATCTCCACGACTAAAAGCCGGGACATTTTATGCCGAACCCGCCCGGAATAGGACGAGAACTGCGAGTTTGAAACTGACAGAACAAATCATTACTGACTTGCTTTGTTGTTTAAATGTTTTCCAAAGGAATCTCCACCACTAAAAAGTGGCCGAGGTTTTTGGCATTTGACATTGTGCACGCTGTTGAGTTCTCAAGGATCGGATACTCCCCATTTCCACACCACAAACGGGTGCTTCTCCTAGGGGTCACGATATACATCACCATCCACCACGAACTCGCTTCCAAAACCTAAAGGCTTTGAGTGGGGCATCCGAAGTGAAGGATTCCTATCCTGCCACACAAACACAACCGAAACAAGTTCAGAATATTTGGTGGGGATGATCCCCGCTTGAGGCCGACCCGCATTCCGCTTGGCCGCACCTTTGGGGTGATAGGTAAAACTATACGTCCGATCCACCACCTCGGCAAATCGACCACATCGCTAGGCGTGTCGCATCACCACTCCCCCGGAAACATGCGGATCCCCTCCGCGGCGCCGTATTGGCGCCGGGGGCGCCGGCGGGAGAAAATTGGGGAAAAGTGTCGCGCCTCGGCCGGAAGGCCGTGTGCGCCGGGCGTGTTGATTCCGGGCGCTCGGGGTGCGGCCGGCTAAATCTGCAGGATCAGCTTGGCGAGGCTGAAATAAATCAGCAGGCCCGTGGCATCACAGAAGGTGGTGATAAACGGGGTCGAGAATACGGCCGGATCCACCCGGATGGCCTTCGCGATCAGCGGCATCGCGCCACCCACCGTGGCGGCCAGCGCACAAACACACAGCAGCGTGGTGCCAATCACCAGCCCGGTGGGCACGTCATATACCAGCGAGGCGAGGGTGAATCCCACGGTACCCAGCAGCAACCCCAGCATCGTGCCCACCCGCACCTCGCGCAGGAGCACCTTGCCCACATCCCCCGGGCCCACCTCGCCCATCGCGAGTGCGCGGGTAATTGTGGTGGCGGCCTGGGACCCGGTATTTCCCCCGGTTCCGGTCAGCAGCGGGATAAAAAGCGCAAGGACCACCTTCTGTTCCAGGGTGGCCTCGAAGATACCCAGCACCTGCACGGTGAGCAGGGCAGAGATCGCGAGGACAAAAAGCCACACCACACGCGAGCGCGCGATCTGAAAGATCGAGCTAGACAGATAGGGGCGGCGCAGCGGCTCGGAGGCGCCGGCGCGGGCCATGTCCTCCTCCTCGGCATCGCGCAGAATCTCGTGCGCGTCATCCACCGTGAGGATTCCGATCAACCGGATCTCGCTATCCACGATCGGCATCGCGAGCAGTTCCATCTCGCTACAGCGCCGGGCGATCTCCTCGGCGTCATCGCTCGCGATCGCATATTCGGCGCGGTTCATGATCGCGGAGATCAGGATATGGGGTTCCTCCGCGATCAGATCACGCAAACTCACGATTCCCACCAGGCGCTTTTGCGCATCCGTGACCGGGATCGTATAGATGGTCTCGGCCGAGCGGGCCCGATCGCGCACCAGCTCGAGGGACTGGGCGACCGTGAACTCGGGGTGCACCCGGATAAACTCGGGACTCATCCGGCGACCAATCGAGCGGGCAGGATAGCCCAGCATCACATTGGTCAGGGCGCGCTCATGCGGATCGAGGCCCAGCAGCAGCCGGCGGGCCACCACCGCGGGAAGCTCGTCCATCAGCGTGACCCGGTCATCGGGGTCCAGCTCGGCAAAAAGCGCGGTGACATCCTCGGCCTGAAGCCCGTGCAGCAGCTCCCCCTGCACCGTGGGGTTCAGATGTTCAAAAACATCCAGCGCGCGATCCTTGGCCAGCAGCCGGAAAACCACGGCGGCCCGGCGCGAGGAACTACGTTCGATCACCGCGATAATCTCGCGCGGGCTCATCTCGCTGAGAACGGCGGAGGCCTGAAGGAGGGCATCGGAGGCGAGGGCCTCATCCAGCCGGTCGGCGGCGCTAAGCAATTCGGTCATGACCATCCCTTCAGGAGGCCGCCACCACGGAATTTCGCGCGGACGCGGAATCGGGGGTTGGTGGGAGGGCCGAGTATCACGAAAAAATCGGAAGAAAATAACCGATGAGCTTCTATTTAACGATAACAGTTTTCGGCTCGTCGAAATCCCCCGGGAGGGTATCGATCCCCCGGCGATACTCCGAGGGTGTGCTGTTGAACTCGCGCCGCAGCGCCGCCCGCAGCCGGAATCCCGTCCCAAACCCCACCCTGCGCGCAATCTCGTTGACCGAGAGATCCGCGGCACCGGGCGCGCTGAGCATTTCCGCGGCCGAACGCACCCGGGCCTGGCCGATCCGTTCGCTCAGTCCGGGTTTTTCGTCCTGGAATACCCGCTGCAGCTGCCGCAGCGACATGCGCATGCGCTCGGCCACTCCCCCCGGGTCCAGCTCGGGATCACGATGCTCCGCCGCGATGATACTGAGCGCCCGCGCGCGAATGCCCGCGTTGATATCCGCGGGATCATAACGAAAACCCCCGGTCTCCAGCAGCATGCCCACGATCAGATCCTCGAGTACCCGATCAGCGCTGGACTGCGCAAATTTTCCGAGGGTCGTGGGCAGGCGCAGATATTCCAGCGCCACAACCCGCAGCAGTGGGGCGAGCGCGGAATCGGGATCAAATCGGGCAAATTTCTCCACGGACCGCACCCCACGATCGCGTAACCGTTCGCGGGAAATACGCACCAGGAGGTGTTTTACCCCCGTGCGCACCAGCACCTCGGGCGGATTCCAGGAGGGAATGACATAAATCGAGCCCGCCGCAAATACGTGGGTTTTGCCGCCGGTGGTCATCTCGACCTCCCCCTCCAGCACAAAACCGATATCAATCAGCTCGGTCATCGGCCGGGTCAGGCCGCGCAGCCGAAACGCCGTATGCTCGCTCTCCATCACCAGACCAAAGGAACACAACCGCGTTCGCAGATCAAAGCGGTACTCACCATTCTCGGGAATCCAGGAACCCCGGATCACCCGCTCAACGATGTCCTCCTCGCTGCGCAGGAACCTGCCGTTCAGCATGCGGTGGGCATCCTCGATATTCCCGCTCCTGCCCAGCGGAATCCAGCGCTCCGATTTCACGGCCGCACCCTTCCCGAACTCGCTCGCCCCGCACCGCTGATCTGTAGGTTCATCCTAGGGGTCACGGACGGAATCCGGCGGTTCAGAGCAACGCCCCAATCACCAGGAAGACCAGCGTAACCACCAGCAATACCGCCATCAGGGGCAATACAAATCTGGCGTATTTGTTATAGCCGACCCCGGCGAGCGCGATGCCACCCATGAGCACCGCATTGGTGGGCATGATCAGACCCATCCAGCGGGCCCCGGCATTCCAGGCGGTGATCACGAGGGAGCGGTCAATCCCGGCAAAGTCCCCGAGCGGGGCCAGCAGGGGCATCGCGAGCGTGGCATGCCCCGAGGAGGAGGGAACCAGGATCGCCAGCGGGGCGTTAATCAGGAATACCAGCACGGCGAAAAACCCCGCGGAGGCCCCCACCACCAGCTGCTCCATCGCGTGCAGCATCGTGTCGATAGTCTGGGTGTTATTCAGGATCACGGTCACACCGCGGGCCAGGAGAATCACGATCGCGGGAAAAATGAAATCACCCGCGCCCTTTCCAATGGCGGCCGCGATGCCCTTTTCCCCCAGGCCACCGATAAAGCCCACCACCACGGCACCCACGATAAACAGCGCGGTGAGCTCGGGGAACCACCAGCCCAGCTCCCAGGCAAACGGATAGTCCTTCTCCACGGGCAGGACACTGGACCAGGGGATCACCGAGAAGATCATCGTGGCGAAGGCGAGCCCGGTCACCACAAGGACGGCCTTTTGCCGCCCGCTCAGGGCCTCCGGAATCCCCGGGGCCGCACCGGGCTCCTCGGCCCCGGCCGCGGAATCGCCGGCCAGGATCGAGGCCGCGGGATTGGCCTTGATTTTGCGGGCATAGCGCAATACGTAGAGCACCGTGATCGTGGTGAGTACCACCCACAGGATGATGCGCAATACGATGCCATCACCGATCGAGACCCCCGCCTCGCCCGAGGCCACACCGATCGAAAACGGGTTCACCGTGGAGGCCATCGCGCCGACGCCCGCCGCGAGGAAGATGGAGCCCACGGCAACCAGGCGGTCATAGCCCAGAGCCAGCATCAGCGGGACGATCAGCGCATAAAAACCGAGGGTCTCCTCGGCGAACCCCATCGTGGATCCCAGCAGGGAGAAGAGCACCATCACCGAGGCGATGAGGAGCCAGCCGCGCTTGCGGGTGGCGAAGGCCAGCCGGGCAATTCCGCGATCCATCGCCCCGGTCTGAAAGACCACGGTCATGAAGGCGCCGATTGCCAAAACAAACATGAATACGCCCACCGCGCCGAAGAGCGATCCGGCCCCGAAGGGTTGGATCATGCCGGTCTCGTGATTCAGGATTCCGTAGAGGCCGTTGATCGGGGCGAGGAAAAAGTCGATAACCCGCTCGCCAAAATTTTGCGGGGCGGGCACGTTTTGGAAGGTGCCCACGATGGGCGAACCATCGGCCTCCTTCTCGTACTGACCGCTCGGGATGAAAAACACCGCGATCCAGACCAGGAGGGTCACAATGACCAGCACGGTGAACGCGCTCGGAAACTCAAATTTGCGGCGGCTCCGGACCGGAGGCGTGGCGGTGGAGGTCATATTAGGCGTTCTTTCTGCTGGCTAATTCGGAGAGAAACAGCGCCTCGGCCAGGATGGCGCGCTCAAACTCATCGATCAGGACGCGCTCATTCGGGGCATGGATCCGACTGAAACCATCGGCGGTGCCAAAGAGCAGAATCTCCGCCTCGGGTGCGGCCAGATGCAGCGAATTCACGAGGGGAATTGACCCCCCAATCGCCGCGGTGGTGGGCTCCGCCTCCCAGGCCGAGCCCAGGGCGGCGAGCGCCGCGTGATAGGCCGGGCCCCCCTCGGCGGCGGAATAGCCGTTGCCGGTATCCCCCGCCGCGACCTCCAGCGAGATGCCAAACGGGGTTTGCGCCTCCAGGTATGCGATCAGGGCGGCCTGGGCCTCACGGGCGTCCTGCTCGGGATGCACACGCAGGTTGATGCGGGCCCGGGCATGCGGGGAGACGGCGTTGACCGCCCCCTCCACGCTCGGAACATCGATACCGGTCACGGTCAGTGCGGGGCCGGACCAGATCCGCTCCCCCAGCCCCCCGGTTCCCTGAAGCACGGTCCCCGGGAGCATCTCGGCCAGCTCCGCAAACTCGGCCTCGGTATAGCTGCTTCCCGCCCATTCCGTGCGTAGCAGTCCGGGCACGGCCACATCGCCGCTGTCATCGTGCAGGGTCGCCAGTGCCCGCATCAGCACCAGAAGCGCATCGGGGGCGGCACCCCCAAACTGGCCGCTGTGTTTGGCCGAACCCAGCGTATTCACCTCCACCGTGACCGCGGCGTCTCCGCGCAACGCGACCGTGAGGGTGGGAACGCCCGGGCGGACATTGCCCACATCCGCGATCACCATCGCATCGGCGTGGAAAAACTCGGGGTTTTTCTCGGGCCAGTAGTCAAAGGCGCTTCCGGCCTCCTCCTGCCCCTCGATCACAAGTTTGATGCCCACCGGCGGTCGCCCCCCAAACGCACGCAGCGCACCCAGATGCACCATCAGATTTGACTTGGAATCGGCGGTACCGCGTCCGTAGATGGCCCCCTCGCGTTCGGTTGCGATAAACGGCGGCGACTCCCAGTCGGATTCCTCCCCCGCTGGGACCACGTCATAGTGGCAGTAGAGCAACACGGTGGGTGCACCGGGGGGAGCGGGAATCTCTCCCCAGACCACGGGTGAGGTATCGGGCAGCCGCAGGGAATCGCGCAGAATCACGCCGGCCTCGGCGGCCAGCTCGCGCACCAGGTCGTGGGCCTCGTGGATGGGTTCGCTCGGAAACCCGGGGAACGCCACCGAGGGAATCGCGATAAGCCGCTCCAGCCCCTCGCGCAGCTCGGGCATAAGTGACCGAATTTTGGCGTCCAGTTCCGCACGCGTGGCGGCCGAGATTGCTGTACCCATGATGCCCTCGTTTTCTGTTATCCGGCGGTCGCCTCCCGAGAGAGCAGTGGGGTGGATACCCCAAAAGAACCCCGTCTGAGCGCCACGCTAGCAGCGGATTTGCGGCGGAAGAATAGGGAAATCCCCGCCGGTCGCGGGATTGCCTCTACCCGGGCGCAAAACCCACACTGTCCCCCACCCGGAGGGCAATAACAGGCGCTAACCTTCTTCGCTATGGACCCCATTCTTGCGACATTTTTGATCCTCGGGGCCGCGGTCATCGCCTTTCTCTCGGGACGGCTGCCGCTCGCGGTGATCGCGGTAGGGGTCAGCCTCGCGCTCTGGGCCAGCGGGGTCCTCCCCCTGCAGGATGCCCTGGCCGGGTTTGGCGATCCCACGGTGCTCTTTATTGCGGCGCTATTTATCGTGAGCGAGGGCCTGGACTCCTCGGGGGTGACCGCCCTGCTTGGGCGCGCGATTGCCGCGCGGTCCCGCGGCAATTCGCGGCGGGCGCTGCTGTTAATCATGCTGATCGTGGCGGCGCTGACCGCGCTGATCAGCGTAAATGGTGCGGTCGCGGCGCTCCTGCCGATGACCGTGATCATTGCGGTGCGCAGCGGATTCCCACCCGCGCGGCTGCTGCTACCGCTCGCCTTTGCCGCGCATGCGGGTTCATTGCTTGCGCTCACGGGCTCCCCCGTGAACGTGATCGTATCCGAGATTGCGCGCGAGGAAACCGGCCACGGATTTGGGTTCCTGGAATTTGGGCTGGTAGGGGTCCCGCTGGTGGTGGGAACCGTGCTAATCGTCATGCTGTGCGGCCGGGGACTGGTTCCCGAGCGCGCGGCGAGCGCCCTCCCGCGGGATCTCAGCGGGCATGCCGATACGCTTTTCCGCCACTATTCCTCGCCCGTGTCCAGCCTGCTCCCCGATCCCGCGCTGGAGACCGTGGGCGGGGAGGAGGGGGTGGCCGAGGTGATTGTGGCCCCGCGCTCCTCGCTGATCGGCGAGCGCGCATTCCCCGGGATGGTTTCCGCCTCGGGGGCACTGATTGTGCTGGCCATTCAGCGCAACGGGAAGGACACCGGTTCGCGCGAGACGATCCTGGCGGGCGGCGATGCGCTCCTCGTGCGGGGCCCCTGGGCGGCACTCGAGGCGCTCACAGCCTCGGATCGGGTACTCGCGGTGGACGAGCCCGCGCTCTGGCGGCGACAGATACTGCCGCTGGGTCCGGCCGGCTATACCGCGATCGCGGTGCTGCTGGGCATGATTATTTTGCTGGTCAGCGGGGCGGTCCCGGCGGCCGTGGCCGGGCTCCTCGGGGCGGGTGCGATGATCCTGACCCGGGTGGTATCGATGGGGCAGGCGTATCGCAGTATCTCCTGGACCACGGTGATCCTCGTGGCCGGGATGATTCCGCTGTCCACGGCGTTCCTGGAGACCGGGGCGGCCGAGGTGATTGGCCACGGCCTGATTCTTGCGGTGGGCGCGGCCGGGCCCCACATGATTCTTCTCGCGATGTGTCTGGTGGTTGCGATACTGGGTCAGCTCATCAGCAATACCGCCACCGTGCTGATCATGGCGCCGATCGCGATCGCCATCGCGGGTGAGATGAACCTTTCGCTGCTGCCGTTTTTGATGGCGCTCGCGGTCACCGGTGCCGCCGCGTTCCTGACCCCGGTAGCCACCCCCGTCAATATGATGGTGATGGGTCCGGGCGGATATCGTTTTTCCGATTATTGGCGGCTTGGGCTGCCCCTCCTGGCCCTATTTCTTGCCGTCGCGGTGCTGCTGGTCCCGCTGATCTGGCCGTTTTAGGTTCTCAGCGGGCGAGGGCAGGCGCGGTGGAGCCAAAGTCCACATAGCGGCAGTCCACCAGCGCCCGGGCCGGCTCGGTACCCGGGTCCTCCAGCATCGCGATCAGCGCGGCCACGCCGCGCCGACCGAGCTCAAGACTGGGCGATTCATATACGGAGATCTCCGGATTGGAGGCACCGGAAATCTCGGGCGAGGACCCCAGCGCCAGCATCGAGATCGCCTCCGGTACCGGGCATCCGGCCTGGGCGAGCGCCCCCACGATTCCCGCGGTGGCCTGTTCGTTCAGGAGCAGCAGGGCCGTGAGATGCGGGGCCTCGGCGAGGATGCGTGGCGCAAGCTCCCGGCCAGCGGCCGAGGACTCCGCGCAGGAGAAGACCCGCGGCGTCTCTCCGTGCGCACGCATGCGCTCAATATAGGTCTCGCGCGTGCGCACCACCGGGCCGTAATCGTGAATATTGGGGTCTCCCCCATCGCCGAAGACGAGGCCGATATCGCGGTGTCCCAGCGCGCGCAGCCGGTCGAGGCCCGCAATCACGGCCCCCTCGAAGTTCACATCCACATAGCTCAGCCCGGTCAGATCCGCGGTGCGTCCGATCAGGGAAAACGGGATGCCCAGCTCGCGCAGCCGGTCCACCCGGGTATCGCCGAGGTGCACCTCCATCAGCACGGCTCCCTCAATCAGCCCCTTCGAGACGAGGGTATCGATCTGTTCGGCGTCGTTATTGCCGGGCCAGAGGATCAGCGTATAGCCGGCATCATTGGCGGCGGCCGCGGCGCTTGTGAAAAATTTCAGTGCCGTTCCGCCCAGCGTGTGCTGGAGGACCGGGAAAAGCAGCGCGATGATGCGCGTGCGCCGGCTGGCGAGGGCGCGGGCGATGGGGTCGGGGCGGTAGCCCAGTTCGGCCATCGCCGCCTCCACGCGTTCGCGAGTGGCCGGCGCTACCGGCTTGGTGTTATTTATGGCAAACGACACGGTCGCGAGGGATACCCCCGCCCGCCGTGCGACATCGCGCATAGTTGCCATCGGTCCTGACTTTCTGATCGGTTATGCCCGTAGCCTCTCATAGGTCGCGGCGTTCGGGGCATACGGACACGCTTAGGCACCCGGCAAAGTAAACCGCTTTACTTTTTTATTGACATCACCCGCGGACCGTGAGATTGTTGCCCCATCCACGAAATGTGTTTTGGGTTATCAACACCGCCGATCAAAAATCAAAGCGGTTAACTACGCGGCTCCGGGACGGACCCGAGCCCGGCACATCCCGCACCATCGCGTCATAATCACCACGGCAAAGGAGCCGCAACATGATGAAAAAATATCGTTATCCGATTTTCGCGAGTCTGGCCATCGCGCCGCTGATCCTCACCGGCTGCGGTTCCTCCGCCTCCCCCGAGGCCTCCGGCAGCGCCGACTCCCTCACCGTTGTTGACTATTACAATAACGACCCCGATAAGGGCCTGATCGGCGACGCCCTGGATAAGTGCGCCGCAAGCATCAACGTCACGCTCGACCGCACCGTGGTCCCCGGAAAGGACCTCATCCAGAAGGTGCTGCAGATGTCCTCCTCAAAAACGCTTCCGGATGTCCTGATGCTGGATAACCCCGACCTGCAGGAGATCGCCGCGACCGGCGGCCTCGCCCCGCTCAGCCAGTTTGATGTGGATACCGCGGGCTTCGCCCCGGGAATCCTCGAGGCCGCCACCTATGAAAACGAGGTCTACGGACTCGCCCCCACCGTGAACACCCTGGGCCTCTTTGTGAACCCCGCGATGCTCGCCGAGGCCGGGCTGGAGGCACCCAAGACCTGGGACGAACTCAAGAGCACCGCGGCTGCCCTCACCAGCGGCGACCGCTATGGCATCGCCTTCTCCTCGATTGCCACCTATGAGGGCAGCTGGCAGTTCCTGCCGCTGCTCTGGACCAACGGCGGTTCCGAGGATGACCTGACCTCGCCCGAGGCCGCGGAGGCCCTCGCCCTCCAGGTGGATCTCGTGAACGCGGGCTCGGCCTCCAAGAGCGTCGTGAACTGGAGCCAGTCCGATGTGAAGGACCAGTTTGCGGCGGGCAAGGCCGCGATGATGATCAACGGCCCGTGGCAGATCCCCGCGCTCAGCGAGGACCCCTCGATCGAGTGGGACACCGTGCAGATCCCGATTAATAAGGCCGGACAGAAGGCCGTGGCTCCGCTCGGCGGCGAGGTCTGGACCGTGCCGCAGACCGGCAATAAGGATAAGCAGGCCAAGGCCGCGCAGCTGATCGAGTGCATCACCAGCGACGAAAACCAGCTCGCCCTCGCCGAGGCCCGCTATACCGTGCCCACCAAGACCGCGCTCTCCGAGCAGTATGTGGCCCTCCGCCCCGAGATGGAATCCTTCACCGAGCAGGTAGCCAATGCCCGCTCGCGCACCGGAATCCTCGGAACCGGCTGGCCCAAGGCCGCGACGCAGATCTATACCGGCATCCAGCTGGGACTCACCGGCCAGGCCACACCCGAGGACGCCTTCTCGAAGGCCACGGCGGGATAGTACCGATGACCATCGTTGCACCCCGGACCGAGGCGGTGGCCCCCGCGGCCGCCGCCCCGGCCCCCGGGCGCCGCCGCCGGCACTCGCCCGAGCGCTGGACCAGGCTCCTGTTTATCGCCCCCGCCGCACTGTATATCCTCGCGTTCTTCGGCTATCCGATCGTGAAAAACTTCACGATGAGCCTGCAGGAATACACCACCAAAACCTTCTTCACGGGCGAGGCCCCGTGGGTGGGACTGGCCAATTATGTGACGGTGACCACGAGCTCACTCTTTGGCCCGGCCTTCCTGAACACCGCACTCTTCACGCTCGGCTCGATCCTCGGCCAGTTTGTCATCGGCATGGCCCTGGCCGTGTTCTTTAAACGCCGCTTCCCGCTCAACGGGTTCCTGCGTTCGATGATGCTGCTGCCCTGGCTGCTGCCCGTGATCGTGTCCAGCGCCACCTGGCGCTCGATCCTCGACCAGGACAGCGGAATCCTGAACCGTTTCCTCGGCGCGATTGGGCTGACCGATGCGCCCATCGGCTGGCTCACCGATCCCGCCGTGGCCCTGATCGCCGTGATCATCGTGAATATCTGGGTGGGCATCCCCTTTAACGTGGCGCTGCTCTACGGCGGCCTGCAGGATATCCCCGAGGAACTCTACGAGGCGGCCGCGCTGGATGGCGCGACCGGCTGGAAGGCGTTCTGGCATATCACCTGGCCCAGCCTGCGCCCCGTCGTGAGCGTGGTGCTTGTGCTCGGAGTGGTCTATACCCTCAAGGTCCTGGACGTGATCCTCGGCCTCACCAACGGCGGGCCCGCCAATGCCACCCAGACCCTCGCGGTGCGCTCCTATCAGGAGTCCTTTGTGAACTTCCAGTTCGGCGTGGGTTCGGCCTATAGCAACGTGCTGATCCTCGTCTCGCTGATTTTTGCCGTGATCTATCTGCGGGCCAACCGGCGCGCGGTGGATGAATAGGAGCCGGAAGAACATGACCACACTCAGTGCACCCCCGCTCCGGGTCCCGGCGCCGGGCACCGCGCGCCGGCGCATTCCCGCCTGGGTCTACTCGCTGATCGGCGTGCTGATCCTCGCCGTGATGCTCTTCCCCATCTATTGGATGGTGAACGCCTCGCTGCAGCCCTCGGGCAATACCCTCACCGCGGGCCTCTTCCCGCTGAACCCGGATTTCTCAGGTTATGAAAAGGCGCTGCGCGATCAGGGCGGCAACCTCGTCACGAGCCTCATCATCGCCACCGGAACCGTGGTGCTGACGCTCCTGATCGCGGCCCCCGCCGCCTATGCGCTTGCGCAGTTCCGCTTCCGCTGGATCGGCGCCGCACTCATGATCATCATCGTGGCGCAGATGGTGCCGGGCGTGGTGATCGCCAACGCGCTCTATAGCGCCTATAACGATCTGGGAATGCTGAACTCGCTTGCCGGGCTGATCCTTGCCGATGCGAGCCACGCGATCCCGTTTGCGATCCTGATCCTGCGCACCTCGATGCTCGCGATCCCACCCTCAATCGTCGAGGCCGCGCGCATCGACGGCGCCGGGCTGGTCCGCGCCTTTATGTCCGTGGTGGTCCCGATCAGCCGCAATGTGCTGATCACCGCGGCCCTGTTTGCGTTCCTCTTCTCCTGGAGCGATTTCCTCTTTGCGCTCACGCTCACCACCACCGAGGAGGTGCGCCCCGTGACCCTCGGCATCTATCAGTATCTGGGAACCCAGGTCTCCAATTGGTCGGCCGTGATGGCCACCGCCGTACTCTCCTCGATTCCCGCCATCATCCTGCTGGTGCTGGCGCAGAAATTCATTGCCGCCGGGGCCACCGGCGGGGCCGTGAAATAACATCCTCTCTCCGATAAAGGAAAAATAATGAGTCAGATTAGTTCCCCCACCGCACCCATTCGTGTCCTCGTCTGGGGCGAAAACCGCCACGAACAGGTGGAACCGGCCGTGGCCGAGCTCTATCCCCAGGGAATGCATAACACCATTCGTGAGGGTATCGAGGAGAACCTCGGTGCCGGCGCCCGCGTGCACACCACCACGCTGGACGAGCCCGAGCACGGCCTCACCGAGGAGGTCCTGAACGATACCGATGTGCTGGTCTGGTGGGGCCACGCGGCGCATGCCGAGGTCTCCGATGAGGTCGTGGAGCGCGTGCAACGCCACGTACTCTCCGGCATGGGCCTGCTGGTCCTGCACTCGGGGCACTGGTCCAAGATCTTCCAGAAGCTCATGGGTACCTCCTGCACCCTGCGCTGGCGCAGCGAACAGGACCGCGAGATCGTCTGGACCGTGGACCCCACCCACCCCATCGCGCAGGGCGTGCCGCATCCGTTTATCATTCCGCAGCAGGAAATGTACGGCGAGTTTTTTGATATTCCCGCACCCGATGAGCTGATCTTCCTGAGCACGTTCTCCGGCGGCGAGGTCTTCCGCAGCGGCTGCACGTGGCGACGCGGCTTTGGAAAGATCTTCTTCTTCAGCCCCGGCGATCAGGACTATCCGGTATATCACCACCGCGATGTGCGCCGGGTCATCGCCAATGGCGTGAGCTGGGCGCAGACCCTGCGCCCCGAGCGCGCGGTCCCCACGCTGCTGCGCTATGAGACCGAGGACTTTTATAACGGCGGCGGCTACCGCGGGGCGATGGAGCGATGAGCCACCACACCCTCGCCGATCCGCACACCCCCGTCCGCATCATCCTGGTGGGGGCCGGCGCGATGGGCAAAAACTGGCTCGGCGCGCTCACCCGCTCCCCCGATGCCGAGGTTGTGGGCCTCGTGGACCTCAACCTGGAGGCCGCGACCGAGGCCCTCGGCGAATACGGGCTGGGCCATCTGCCCGTGGATACCTCGGTATCCGCGCTCGCCCGGCGCACCGGGGCGCAGGCGGTGGTGAATGTGACCGTGCCGGTCGCACATCACCCGGTCAGTACCGAGGCGCTCTTTGCGGGCCTGCCCGTGCTCTGCGAAAAACCGATCGCGCCAACCGTGGCCACCGCGCTCTCGCTCGCGGGGGCCGCCGAGGCCAGCGGGCAGCTGCTGATGACCAGCCAGTCGCGCCGCCACTATCGCGCGATCGAGGAGCTGCGGCACGGGGTGCGCGGTCTGGGCCGCCTCGGCGATGCCAGCACGCTCTTTGCCAAGGCGCCGCATTTTGGCGGCTTCCGCGATGAGATGGACCACGTGCTTCTGGTGGACATGGCTATCCACGCCTTTGACGCTGCACGCTATCTGCTGGATCGCGATCCGGTGGCCGTGTACTGCGAGGAATATAACCCGGCCTGGAGCTGGTATGCCGGCGCCGCCTCGGCCAGCGCAATCTTCGAGTTCACCGATGGCGTGCGCTATGTCTATCACGGCAGCTGGTGCACCCCCGGGCAGGAAACCTCCTGGAATGGCAGCTGGCGCATCGGCGGCGAGCACGGCACCGCGACCTGGGACGGCGATGGCTCACCCGTCGTGGAGAATACCGCGGGTGCGGTGGGCGAGCTGCCCGCACACCTCGCGGAGGAGATTGATTATCCCGAGGAGATCAACGGCTCGCTCGCGGAGTTTATTGCGGCGCTGCGCGATGGCCACGTGCCCGCGACCGAGGTGCATGCCAATATTCTTAGCCTCGCGATGGTGGAGGCCGCGGTGGCCTCGGCCGAGACCGGGCGGCGCATCGCGCTCGCGGATGTGTTAACGCAGGCGCGCCTGGATGCCCTCGCCGCGGAACAACGCGCGGATATTCGCGCGCTGCTGGCCCGCGATGCCGGGGTCACCCTCCCGGCCTAATCTGCGGATAAAACGCGGCGGCCCGCGTTCCCCATTGGGAACGCGGGCCGCCGTTTATGAATCGGCTAGGCGAGGAAGATCCCCGCGAGGGTCTTTTTGCCGCGGCGCAGGACCGCAACATTTCCGGGCAGGGCCTCGGTCAGCGCCGCCTGCTCATCGGCCACCTTAACGTTATTCAGGGATACGCCGCCCTGGGCGATCGCGCGGCGGGCCTCGCCGAGGCTCGCGCAAAGACCGGTATCCACAAGCAGCTGGGCCACCCCGGTGCCCAGCGCGGCCTCGGCATGCGGCAGCTCGCGCAGCGCGGCGCGGAGCGTCTCGGAATCCAGCGTGGACAGCTCGCCCTGGCCAAAGAGGGCCTCGGAGGCGGCGATCGCGGCCGCGGCCGCCTCGGCGCCGTGCACCAGGGTGACCACCTCAAGCGCGAGGCGCTTCTGCGCGGCGCGACGGAACGGGGCCTCGGCCACCTGGGTGGCGTAGTCCTCGATCTCGGCGCGGGTGAGGAAGGTGAAGACCTTCAGGCGATCCACCACATCGGCGTCATCGGTATTCAGCCAGAACTGGTACATCGCATAGGGGCTGCACATCTCGGCGTCGAGCCAGATGGCATTGCCCTCGCTCTTGCCAAATTTGGTTCCGTCGCTATTGGTGATCAGCGGGGTGCCGATGGCGTGCACGGAGGCGGAGTCCGAGCGGCGCACAAGCTCCACGCCGCCGATTAGGTTGCCCCACTGATCGCTGCCGCCGGTCTGCAGCATGCAGCCATAGCTGCGGTGCAGCTCGCGGAAGTCCAGCGCCTGCAGGATCTGATAGCTGAACTCGGTATAGCTGATTCCGGCCTCGGAGTTCAGCCGCGCGGAGACCGCGTCCTTTTTGATCATGGTGCCCACGCGGAAGTACTGGCCGATATCGCGCAGGAATTCGATCGCTGTGAGCGGGGCCGTCCAGTCGAGGTTATTCACCAGGCGCAGGCCGTTCTCCCCCTCGGTATCCACATAGCGGGAGACCTGGGCCTGGAGCCGGGTGACCCAGGCGGCCACGGTCTCGGGAGAGTTGAGGGTGCGCTCGGCGGTGGGCCGCGGGTCGCCGATCAGGCCGGTCGAGCCACCCACGAGGCCCAGCGGGCGGTGGCCGGCCAGCTGCAGGCGGCGCAGCAGGAGCAGCTGTACAAAATTTCCGAGATGCAGGCTCGGGGCCGTGGGGTCAAATCCGCAATAATACGTGATCGGCTCGCCATCGAGGAGCGTGCGCAGCTCCTCGGCATCGGTGGAGACATGAATCAGGCCACGCCAGTTCAGTTCGTCCCACAGGGTCTCAAACGAGGAGTCATTGCTCTGCTGGGTAAAAATGGGATTAGACACCCGGCAAGCCTATCAGCGCGCACCCGCCCGGAATGCCGAAAACCCGGCCAATTCGCCCCCGAGGGGAGCGAACCGACCGGGCTTTACCGGAGACGGGAACCGCTAGGAGGCGACGGGTGCCGCGGGGGCGGCGGCCAGTACGGCCTCCAGCTCCACGGTGGCCTCCTCGACGCCGGTGGCGCGGGCGAGGGCGAGCTCGGAGGCGAGCACCTCGGTGGCCTTCTGCAGCATGCGCTTCTCTCCGGGAGACACGCCCTTTTCGGTATCGCGGCGCCACAGGTCGCGGACAACCTCGGCGATGCGCTGAACGCTACCGGAGGCCATCTTTTCCTGGTTGGCCTTAAAACGACGCGACCAGTTACCGGGCTCCTCGATGACCTCCTCGCGCAGGACTCCGTAGACCTCCTGCACGCCGGCCTCATCGATGACCTCGCGCACGCCCACCTGCTCCAGGTTGTCCACGGGCACCTGAATCTCCAGCTCGGTGGTGTGTACACGAAGGGTCAGGTAGGTCTTGGTTTCACCCTTGATCACGCGCTCGGCCACGGCCGAGATGGTGACGGCCCCGTGGTGCGGGTAAACGAGGGTGTGTCCGACGGTGTAATTCATGTGTTTTTCCTGACTCTTCTTGGGCAAAGCTTTAGGGAGTGACGCCGAGGATTCCCCCGCGGTTGAGGGAGCCCGGGTGGAACGGGAGAGCTAAAAATACGGGGTGGTCTCGCGCGCGAGCGCGGGATGTAATTCCACAAGAACCGACACGATTTGATCGTCGTCGAGGTCCAGATCGCCATCCATCCAGGAGCGGATGACCGTGAGGACACCGCCCGAGACATAGAGGGCCTGGGCGAGGTTGCCCGAGTCGCGGACCAGCTCGCGCGCATAGCGCAGGAGCGTCTCGTCATAGGCCGGGCGCAGGAGGGCCGAGCGCGAGGCCATGCCATAAAAGGAGAAATTATCTACCAGGTGATCCACCAGATAGCGATAGCCGATGCGGGTGGCCTGGTATTCGGTGAGGTAGTCATCGCGGCGGCGGGTGCGCTCCAGCTCCACCACCTCGGAGAAGGCCTGGGTGAGGAGTTCCTCGGCCACGGCCGCGAGATCGGCGAAGTGCGCATAAAAGGAGCTGCGGCTGATGCCGGCGCGGCGCACGATATCGCTCACCGAGAAGTCGTCTGCCCCCGCGAGGGAGAGCTCGCCCACGGCGTCAAGAATGACCTGCCGGGTGGACGCCGAACGGGGGTCGGGGGAACCCCGGCGAGTCTGCCGTAAAGACGGCCGATTCGGGGTAGACATGACCCCCATTCTAACACATATCGGACATGTGTGCACAAAAGAATTGGGCTGACCAGCGGGGCTCCGCCGAGTTGCCCGGGAGGCAACTCGGGACGAAGTGAGCGCCGTGCCGTATTTTTTGGGGAAATTATTTAGCGCAGGTCAATTGCGTTTTATGGGACCGGTATGGCGCGGGAGCGCGGCATTCGAGTGGCCCCCGAGTTGCCCCAGAGGCACCGACTCTTGCTAGGGTAGGGATGTTGGCCAATCTCATACCACTTGTTTTGCGAATGCGGGGCGGGTGCCCGAGACCTGGCCAACCACCCACGTTTCCCGCGGCGCCGCGGGAGCGCCCGATTCCGGATCGGCTCGCGCCGATCGCGCCCGAAGGCATTGCCGCCGCGGCGGGGATCGGCACTCCCGAGCTTCACTGCGCCGCCCGGACCGGGCACAGCCCCTGCGCCCCCGGGAGGGACGCGCGCAACGCGGCGACGTCATGTTTTTACCGCCGTACCCTTCTGCCCTTCTCGCAGAACCCCGACGCCGCCGATCACCGCGGAGTACTTCGGCGCCCCGCGAGTATCCAGAAAGGAAACCGATGGAACCGGAAGGCTCTGCCCTCCAGCAACTCGGCTGGCCAATCACCATTCTTCTGCTCATCGTCTTTTTCGGTGGCACCCTCTATATGTCCTATGCGATCAGCCGCAAGCGCGAGAACGCCGACGACTATATGACCGCCGGCAATAAGCTCGGCTTTGGCATCTCGGCGGCCTCGATGACCGCCACCTGGATCTGGGCCGCGTCGATGTACGCCTCCGCGACCTCGGGCTATACCTACGGAATCTCCGGCCCCATCCACTACGGGCTCTGGGGCGCCTTGATGATCCTGTTCATCTACCCCTTTGGCAAGCGCATTCGCGCCGTGGCCCCGCGCGCCCATACCCTCGCCGAGGTGATGTTCGCCCGGCACGGCCGCTCCAGCCAGCTCATGCTGGCCGGCTCCAATGTGCTGGGCAGCGTGATTAGCCTGACCTCCAACCTGATCGCCGGCGGCGCGCTGGTCTCGCTGCTCACGCCGATGAGCTTTGGTACCGGCATCGTGGTGATCGGCGGCGGCGTGCTGCTCTATACGCTGTGGTCGGGATTCCGCGCCTCGGTACTCACCGATTTTGCGCAGGTGGTGGCGATGCTCGGCGCGGTGGTAATCATCATCCCGGCGATCTTTTTCCTCGCCGGCGGCCCCGATATGTTTATCTCGGGCGCCAAAAACCTCACACCCCAGCAGGGTGATTTTTTCTCCTCCGATGCCTTCATGCATCAGGGAGCTCCCTATATCGCGGCGGTCCTCGCCTATGCGATCGGCAATCAGACCATCGCGCAGCGCCTCTTCGCGGTGCGCGAGGACCTGATCAAAAAGACCTTTATCACCGCCACCGTGGGCTATGGCGCCACCATTATTGGCATCGGCATGCTCGGCGTGATGGCGCTCTACCTGGGCATCGAGCCGCTCGGCGGCGACGTGAATAACCTGATCCCGCAGATGGCCGCGACCTATCTGGGGCCGCTCCTGCTGTGCCTGTTTTTTATCATGATCATCGGGGCACTGTGCTCAACCGCCGATTCCGATCTGGCCGCGCTGTCCTCGATCATGATGACCGATGTTTATGGGCAGGCCGTGGCGGGCAAAAAAAACGCCAACCCCCGCACGATGCTGCTGGTGGGTCGGCTCACGATGATTATCGCCACCGTGGCCGCGCTCTATTTTGCCAGCGCCCGGATGAATATCCTCGACATGCTGGTCTTTGTGGGGGCGCTCTGGGGCGCCCTGGTATTCCCCGTGATCGCGAGCTTCTACTGGTCCAAGGTCACCAATGCTGCCTTCACCGTCTCGGTACTGGCGGCGCTGGCGCTCTTCCTGCCCGTGCGCTTCGAGTGGATCCCCATGACCGGGGCCATCGGCTATATCAGCGATGTGATCGCCGTGATCGGAATCGGCGTGGTGCTGGGCCTGATGTCTTTTGGCTTCTTTGGGCTGCGCCCCGCGCTGATCATCGGGATCGCCGCGATCGCGGTCTCCGCCCCGTTTGCGATCGGCTTCCTGCATGACTATCCGGTGCTCAGCGGATCGCTGATCGCCTATGCCGTGAGCACCGTGGTGTGTTATCTGATGTCGTTCCGGAATACCCGCGACTTCGATTTTGCGACCATCGCGCAGCGCACCGGCAATTTTGACCACCGCCCCGAAAGCACAACCGAGAGGGAACGGGTATGACCGCGTTCTGGATGACCTGTTACGTGTTGATTTGGCCGCTGATCGTGGCCGGCACGCTGTTTTATATCGCGCGCGCGTTTTTTGCCGAGTGGCGGGAATCGCGCAGGCGCGGTGAGCGCATCATCTAATCCCGTGGCCGCGCACCCGGCTCGCGCGCGACCCACCCAGGTCGCGCGCGAGCCGGTATCATTGGTCGAATGCTGACACGACGCGACGCCGCACTCCGCCTGGACATCCCCCTCGAGATGGCCTCCCGGCACGGGATCCCCTCGCGGATCAGCGAGGAAGACCTCGCCGCCATCGAGGCCACTCCCCCGGCCTGGCTGCTGCAGTCCCGCGCCAATCGCACCGGTAAAAAGCCGGTCTGGGTGGCGCTCGTGTGCACCGTATGCGGATTCACCGAGCAGGCGCGGCCCAAAAAATGGTGGCCCGAGTTCACCTATCTGAGCTGCGATGACCACTACGACTATAACCTTCCCGATCCCGCACCGGGCCTGTCCCGCACCGAGATCCCGGGCGTCGGCAGCCGCTTCATCGGCATCGTGGATGCCTGATTCCCCGCTCATCCGCACGCCGCGGATCGAGGACGCCGCGCTGCTGGGCCGCATCCACCAGCAGTGCTGGATCGACGCCTATGGCCCCCACGTGGACGAGGATTATTGGCTGCACTCCACCGAGGAGCGCCGGATCGGCGCGTGGGAGCGCCTGATTCGCCGCGCCGATCCCCGGCGAATCGCGCTGCTCGCCGAGGACGGGGATGACGTGCTCGGTTTTGCGGTCCTGGGTCTCCCGCTGGAACGCGAACACCCAGGCATCCCGGTGGCCCCGGGCCGCGAACTCCAGCATCTTTATGTGGCACCGGGCGAGCGCGGGCGTGGCATCGGTTCCGCCCTGCTGGGCGCGCTGCCGGCCGAGCCCATACACGCCTGGGTGCCCGCCGCGTTTTCTCGGGCCCGCCACTTCCTCGCCGCGCGGGGCTTTGAGCCCGAGGGCGCCGTGGAGGACGCCGCCCGCACCCTCGCCGGGCTGCCCGCGCTGCGCCTGCGGCGCGCCTAGTTACACAGGTGCCGGAAGCTATCCAGATAGCTCTCGCGCACGATCCACTCGTCGAGATTCCAGGAGCGCTTAATCGGCGCAAACTGCTGATGGCAGCGATACTGCCAAAAGAGCTGCTCGGTATCGGCCTCGGGCATCAGCGCGATGACCTCCTCCCAGCCGCTGCGGATCGCCCACGGATTATTCATCGTGATCCGGTTCCAGAACGTGGGCCGCACCTCGAGCGTGCGCCCGCGCGGATCGCGCTCGCTCCAGCGCACCCCGGCGATTAATCGGCGGCCAAAAAGCGGATCCACCAGAAACGGATAGCTGTGCTCCGCGCGCGGCTCGATCACCTGGGAGAGCCCGCGCCCGGCCACCACAAAATACGTGTTGATCGGGATGCCGCGCGCATCCATCGCCCACGGCGCCGCGGCCCCGCCCAAAAACTCGTTTTGCGCCCCGCGCAGATATACCGCATCGGCGGAAAACTCGTGGATAAGCGTGGCACCGGAGGGGAGATCCAGGGTGTAGTCGATGCGGGTTCCCGCGCCCGGGCCGGGCAGGACCGTGGCCAGCTGGGAGCCGCCGGGCCGGTCCAGGGTCAGCGCGAAGCGGTCGCCGTCGCCGGGGGCTGCCCATGCGCGCAGGCCCGGCAGCGGCGCGGCTAGCTCGGAGCTGCCGGCCGCGGGCAGAATCCACGGCGTCACGGCCTCGCCCGCCGCCTGCGGCGTGACAAAATCAAATTCGCCACCCGGCCGCTCGATCGCCAATCGGCGCAGCAGGGGCATCACATCGCGGAGCGGGGCCGGGACCGGGGGCGCGAGGATCGGACTCATGATGCCTCCCAGTCTAGGCACTCGCGGGGGCAAAAACGCCGCCCCCGCCCCACAGGGCGGAGGCGGCGTCGAGGCGGCTCACCCTAGCGGTAGAGCGCCACCTGGCTGCGCAGCGCGTCCAACTGCTCCAGAACGCGCGGCGTGGCGGTGCCACCCACGCCGAGGCGGCTATTCACCGAGCCCTCGGCCGTGAGCACATCGCGCACGGCGGGCAGCAGGTGCGGGGAAACCGCGGCCAGCTGCTCATCCGTGGGCTCGTGCAGTTCCAGGCCGTTCTCCTCGCAGAAACGCACAAGCTCCCCGGAGATCTCGTGGGCATCGCGGAAGACCACACCCTGCTTCACGAGCCACTCGGCCACATCGGTCGCGAGCGAGAAGCCCTGCGGGGCTAGCTCGGCCATGCGCTCGGTGTTAAACGTGAGTGTGGCGATCATGCCATTAAACGCGGGCAGCAGAACCTCGAGGGTATCCACGGAGTCAAAAATCGGCTCCTTATCCTCCTGCAAATCCCGGTTATAGGCCAGCGGCAGCGCCTTCAGCGTGGCCAGCAGGCCCGTGAGGTTGCCGATCAGGCGACCCGATTTTCCGCGCGCAAGCTCCGCGATATCCGGGTTTTTCTTCTGCGGCATGATGCTCGACCCGGTGGAGAAGCTATCGTGCAGGCGCACAAACCCAAACTCGCGGGTATTCCAGAGGATGATCTCCTCGGACAGGCGCGAGAGGTTAATGCCCACCTGGGCCAGGATAAACGCAAACTCGGCGGCCACATCCCGCGCGGCGGTGGCGTCGATGGAGTTCTCGAGCGCCTCCCCCATGCCCAGCTCGCGGGCCACGAGGGCCGGATCCAGGCCCAGCGAGGAACCCGCGAGGGCCCCCGCACCATAGGGCGAGCGACGCGCGCGCGCCGACCAATCGCGCAGGCGCTCCAGGTCACGCATGAGCGGCCACGCGTGGGCGGCCAGCTGATGGGCAAGCAGAACGGGCTGCGCATGCTGCAGGTGGGTGCGTCCCGGCATGATCGCCGCGATATGCGCCTGAGCCTGCTCGGTCAGGATCTCCACAAGCTGCACCAGCAGCCCGCGGATAATGCCCTCATGCTCCAGCATGTACAGGCGCACCAGCGTGGCGATCTGGTCGTTGCGGCTGCGACCCGCGCGCAGCTTGCCCCCGAGGTGGGAGCCCGCGCGCTCAACCAGGCCGCGCTCCAGGGCTGAGTGCACGTCCTCATCGGATTCGGCTGCGGCAAACGCGCCGCTGAGCACATCGGCGCGCAGCGTTTCGAGGGCCGCGTGCATAGCGATCAGCTCATCGGCGTCCAGATAACCGGCATCCTTCAGCGCCACTGCATGCGCCTTGGAACCGTCGATGTCATAGCCGGCGAGGGCCCAGTCAAACTGCGTGGACTTGCTCAGCCGGGCGAGCTCGGGCGAGGGCCCGCTGGCGAACCGGCCGCCCCAGAGGGCACCCGATTCGCCCGCGCGGTTTCCCGTGTTTTCGGCGCTCACTAGTTTGCGAGATCCCGACGAGCGGCGATCTTGCTCGGCAGCGACCACAGGTCGATGAAGCCCTTGGCCAGCGACTGGTCGAAGGTATCGCCGGTGTCGTAGGTGGCCAGCTCAAAGTCGTACAGGCTCTGCTTGGACTGGCGTCCGGTGACCACGGCGGTACCGGCGTGCAGCTTCAGGCGCACATCGCCCGAGACATACTTCTGGCTCTCGTCGATGAATACGTCCAGGGCACGCTTCAGACCCGAGAACCACAGGCCGTCGTATACCAGCTCGGACCACTTGGCCTCGATGCCGCGCTTATAGCGGGCCAGGTCGCGCTCCACGGTGAGGTCCTCGAGGGCCTCGTGTGCGGCGATCAGGGCGATCGCGCCGGGGGCCTCATAAACCTCGCGGCTCTTGATGCCCACCAGGCGGTCCTCAACCATGTCCAGGCGACCCACACCCTGGTCGCCCGCGAGACGGTTCATGATCTCCACGGCCTGCAGCGGCGTGACGCTCTCGCCGTCGATGGCCACCGGGATGCCCTGGTTAAAGGTGATGATGACCTCGGTGGGTGCACCGGCCTCGGCGGGGTTTTTGGTATAGGTGTAGATGTCCTCGATCGGGGCGTTCCACGGGTCCTCCAGGAAACCGGTCTCGACCGCGCGGCCCCAGACGTTCTGGTCCACCGAATAGGGGCTCTTCTTGGACTGCTCGATGGGCAGGTTGTGCTCGGCCGCATAGACGATGGCCTTATCGCGGGTGAGCGCGAGGTCACGCACGGGCGCGATGCTCGTGAGCTCGGGGGCGATCGCGGTGACCGCGGCCTCGAAGCGCACCTGGTCGTTGCCCTTACCGGTGCAACCGTGGGCCACCGAGTTGGCACCCAGCTCCTGGGCGGTCTGCGCGAGGTATTTGGCGATCAGCGGGCGGCTCAGGGCCGAGACCAGCGGATACTGCTTCTGATACTTCGCGTTTGCCTTCAGCGCGGGCATCAGATAGTCATTGGCGAATTCGTCCTTGGCGTCCACCACTACGGACTCCACGGCGCCACAGTCCAGGGCGCGCTGACGGACCACGTCCATGTCCTCGCCGTCCTGTCCGACGTCGATGGCGAGTGCTACAACCTCTTTACCGGTGGCATCCTTGAGCCAGCCGATACCTACCGAGGTGTCGAGCCCGCCCGAGTATGCGAGTACAACGCGTTCAGCCATGTCCTTGTTCTCCTTGATTTTGGTGTTAATAGGTAAGTCTAGTGAGGTGCGACCGCGGGTGCGGGCGCGGAGGCCGCCGCCCGACTGGCGCGGGTCAGCAGGGCCTCGAGTGGGCCGCGCTTCAGGAGCAGTATCCAGAGCGGGCAGATCACCAGCGTGACCGCGATGAACCAGAATAACTGGGCCGCGGTATCCACGCCGTAATAGCCACTCGCGTTGATGATCGCGAGGGCAATCAGGTGCACACTATAGGCGGTGAGCGCCATCTTTCCCGTGGCCTCCACGGGGAAAAGAATGCTGTGGGCCGGCGCCGGCAGGCTCAGGCACGCGGCGATCACCAGGAGAGCCACCCCGCCCGCGCCGATCAGCTCAAACGTGCTGCCGCTATGCGGGGTCGCCCCCAGCAGGTTGGCCCAATCGGGCATCCCCAGGACGTATTGCGGCGTTTCGACCCGCACCAGGCTGCCCAGCAGCGCGGCCCCGCCATAACCCAGCACGGTGCCCGCGGCCCCGAAGAGTGCCAGGCGGGCGCGGATGGTGGCAGACCCCAGGTCGAGGCGGCCGATACCCAGGCCCAGGAGCATAAACGCGAGCCAGAGGATCACCGGATAATAGCCCGTGAACATCAGCTCGGTGAAGGCGCTGCCGGGGCCCGCCCACTCCCGGATAGCCAGTGCGAGGCCCACCTGAATCGGCGGACCAAAGAGCGCGATACCTCCCGCAAGCAGGAAGAGGTTGCGCGGACGCCAGCTCAGGAACATGATCGCGAGAATAAACGCCACGGCATAATATTCCAGGATCACCGCGATATAGTGCGGGCCCAGCGCCAGGATTCCCCCCAGCGCAAAGATCAGCACGGCCCGGGTGCCGATGCGCAGCCGCGCGCGCAGCAGATCCACGCCCGTGGCCGGGGTCTGCCGGCCCGAGAGCAGCGCCAGCGAGACGCCCGCGAGCACCGCAAAAAGCGCCGCCGAGCGCCCGTTAACGAGGGAGATCCAGGTATCCGGGGAGGCCCCGACGGGCTCCTCCGGCACAAGAATATGCGCCACAAACATGCCCAGGATCGCCAGACCCCGGGCCAGGTCGAGGCCGCGGATTCGTGTGCCGGAGGAAACGGACACTAGGCCGCGTTCTTTTCCAGCAGCCAGACCATGAGGGCCTTCTGCGCGTGCAGGCGGTTCTCCGCCTCGTCCCAGACCACCGAGCGCGGGCCGTCGATCACGGAGGCCTCCACCTCATAGCCGCGATAGGCGGGCAGGCAGTGCATAAAAATGGCGTCGTTTTTGGCGGAGTCAAAAAGCTCCTGGGTCACGGCATAGGGACGGAACGCCGCCTCGCGGTCGGCCTTCTCGTCCTCCTTACCCATCGAGACCCAGGTATCGGTGACCACCACATCGGCACCGGCCACGGCCAGGGCCGGATCGGTGGTGATCAGGACCGATCCCCCGGTGGTCGCGGCGATCGCCTCGGCATCGGCGATGACCGCGGCGGCGGGGGCAAACCCGGCCGGGGCGGCCACGCGCACGTGCATTCCCGCGGTCACGCAGGCCAGCAGATAGGAGTTACCCATATTGCAGGCCCCATCGCCGAGGAACGCCAGGACCTGGCCGGCCAGCTCCCCGCGGTGCTCGCGGATGGTTTGCAGATCGGCGAGGAGCTGGCACGGGTGGAAATCATCGGAGAGCGCGTTGATCACGGGGATCGTGGTGCCCTCCGCCATCTCCTCGAGGCCCGAGTGGGCGAAGGTGCGCCAGACGATCGCGGCGACCTGGCGTTCCAGCACGCGCGCGGTATCGGCCACGGATTCCTTGGCCCCGAGCTGGCTATCCCCCGAGGTGATGATCAGCGGCGAGCCGCCCAGATCGGCGATGCCGGTGGCAAAGGAGATCCGGGTGCGCGTGGAGGTCTTATCAAAAAACACCGAAACGGTCTGCGGGCCGGCCAGCGGCGTGCGGGCATAGCGGTCGGCCTTCAGCGCGATGGCCAGGTCAAGAACCTCGGCCTGCTCGGCGGGCGAGAGGTCGTCATCGCGAAGGAAATGGCGGGTCATAGCGGCTCCTATCGTGGGGGTCATGCGTGGGCGGCGAGAACGGAACCGAGCAGCGTGGTGAACTCGGTGACGTCCGCGGAGGTGATATTCAGCGGCGGGGCGATCCGCAGCGTATCCGGGTTGGGCGGGTTGATGATCAGTCCCGTGGCGAGGGCCTCGCGCGCCAGATCCGCCGCGATCGGCTGGGTCAGGGCGATGCCCAGGAGCAGGCCGCTGCCGCGAATCCCGGAGATCAGCGGGGAGTTCAGCGCGGCGATCTCGGCGCGGATCTGCGCCTCGCGCTCGCGCACGTTTGTGAGCAGATCGGCGGTTTCAATCTCGTTGAGCACCGCGAGGGCCACGGCCGTGGCGAGCGGGTTGCCGCCAAATGTGGTGCCGTGATTTCCGGGCTTAAGCAGTTCGGAGGCGGCGCCCGTGGTGATCAGGGCCCCCACGGGAAAACCGCCGCCGAGGCCCTTGGCCAGGGTGAAGGCATCGGGCATGATGCCCGCGGATTGGAAACCAAACCACTCGCCCGTGCGCCCCACGCCCGTCTGGATATCATCCACGATCAGCAGGACTCCGTGGCTGCGGGTGAGCTCACGCGCGGCGCTCAGATAGCCCTCGGGCAGCGGAACCACCCCGGCCTCGCCCTGGATCGGCTCGATGATTAGCGCCGAGACGGTATCGTCCAGGGCCTCCCCGAGTGCCTCGATGGTGGCCGGGATATGCTCCACCCCGGTGAGCATCGGGCCAAACGGATCCCGATACGCGGCCTTCGCGGTGAGCGCTAGCGCGCCCATGCTCCGGCCGTGGAATGCCTGTTCCAGCGCGAGGATGCGCGGGCGGGCGGTGCCGCCGTGCAGCCGTGCCAGCTTAAACGCGGCCTCATTGGCCTCGGTTCCGGAATTGGTGAAAAAGACCCTTCCACTCTCGCCGGTTCCCGCGAGCTGCTTAATCTTCTCGGCGAGGGCCAGCTGCGGCAGCGAGGAGAAAAAATTGGATACGTGCATGAGGCGTCCGGCCTGCTCGGAGACCGCGGCCACCACGGCGGGGTGGGCGTGCCCGAGGGAGTTCACGGCGATGCCGCCGAGGAAGTCCAGATAGGTGCGGCCGTCGATATCGGTCACGTGGGCGCCCGATCCGCGCACCAGGAGCGCCTGGGTCGGGCCAAACGTATTCATCATGTTTTGGGCTTCGGTATCGTGCCAGGTGATCATGCGTCTTCGCTCACTACTTGGGTGCCGATGCCGTTCTGGGTGAAGACCTCCAGCAGGATCGAGTGTTCGATCCGGCCGTCGATGATGGCGGCATTGGGCACGCCACCCTCCACCGCGTCCAGGCAGGCGTTCATTTTGGGGATCATGCCCGATTCCAGCTCGGGCAGCAGGGCACGCAGCTCCACGGTGTTAATCACCGAGACCAGCGAATCCCGGTTGGGCCAATCGCTATAGAGCCCCGCGACATCCGTGAGGACCAGCAGCTTCTGCGCCTGCAGGGCCACGGCCACCGCGGCGGCCGCGGAATCGGCATTAATATTCAGCAGCTTCTCGGGATCGTCGAGGTCATAGGCGATCGACGTGATCACGGGAATGCGTCCGGCGTCCAGGGCATCCATCACGGAGGAGGGATCCACCTCGAGGATATCGCCCACGCGGCCGAGGTCCAGCTCCACGCCGTCCACGATCACGCCGCGGGTGCGGCCGCCAAATAGATTGCCGTGCTCGCCGGCGATCGAGCGGGCAATCGTGCCGTGCTCGTTAATCAGCGCCACGAGTTCCTTATTCACGCGGTTGCGCAGCACATCGCGCACCACGCCGATGGCCTCGGGGCTGGTATAGCGGTAGCCGCCGCGGAACTCGCTGGCGATATTCTTCTCTGCCAGGCCCGCGGAGATCTGCGGGCCGCCGCCGTGGACCACCACGGGGCGCAGGCCGGCGTGGTGCAGGAACACCATATCCTCGGCAAATGCGGCGCTCAGCTCGGGCGAGACCATGGCGTTGCCGCCAAATTTTACGACCACGATTGCGCCGTGATAGCGCTTCAGCCAGGGCAGGGCCTCGATCAGGACGGCGGCCTTGGCGGCCGCCTCGGACGGGGAAACCTCGATAGTAGTGGGCATGCTCTAACTCGCGTAGGCGCTATTCTCATGCACATAATCATGCGTGAGGTCATTGGTCAGGATGGTGGCCGAGGCCGACCCGTTATTCAGGTGAATCTCGATATTCACGGCCCGCGGGGTGAGGTCCACGAGGTCGCGGCTGGCATCGGGTGCACCCTCGTGGCATACCCGCACACCGTTAAACACGACGTCCACGTTATAGGGGTCAAACGGGGCCGAGGTGGTTCCGATCGCTGCCAGCACGCGGCCCCAGTTGGGGTCGTTGCCGTAGATCGCTGCCTTAAAGAGGTTATTGCGGGCCACCGAGCGGCCCACCTCCACGGCGTCCTCCTCGGTTGCGGCGCCCGAGACGGCAATCGCGATATCGTGGCTGGCTCCCTCGGCGTCACCCTGCAACTGCTCGGCCAGATCGCGGCAAACACCCGTGAGTGCCCCGGTGAAATCGGCGAGGTCGGGGGTGATCCCGGAGGCGCCCGAGGCCAGCAGGGTCACCTGGTCGTTGGTGGACATGCAGCCATCGGAGTCGAGGCGGTCAAAGCTCACCCGGGTGGCCTCGCGCAGCGCCGCATCCAGTGCCGCGGAATCCAGGACGGCATCGGTGGTGATCACCACAAGCATCGTGGCGAGGCCGGGCGCGAGCATTCCGGCGCCCTTGGCGATGCCGCCGATGGACCACTCGGGGGCGAGGAACTCGCTGGTCTTGGGAACCGTATCGGTGGTCATGATCGCGGCGGCGGCATCCTCCCCGCCGGTCTCGCTCAGGGCGGCGGCGGCAGCGGTCACGCCCGCGGTGAGCTTATCCCGGTCGAGCTGTTCCCCGATCAGTCCGGTGGAGCAGACGAGGATATCGGTCGCGGAGGCCCCCACCGCGGCGGCCACGGCCTCGGCGGTGGCATGCGTGGTCTGGAAACCCTGGGAGCCCGTGAAGCAATTGGCACCGCCCGAGTTCAGCACGATGGCGTCTACCCGGCCGTCCCGGATCACCTCCCGTGACCACAGGATCGGGTTGGCCAGCGCGCGATTGCTGGTGAAGACCGCGGCGGCGGCGCGCGCGGGGCCCGTGTTTACGATCAGTGCAAGATCGGGTTTGCCCGTGCTCTTTAGCCCGGCGGCGACGCCCGCGGCGAGAAATCCCTGGGGTGTGGTGACGCTCATGCTGCTACTCCGTTCTGAATGAATGCGATCACGGGGCTACCCCGTTAATGTTGAGGCCGCAGGTCTCGGCCAGGCCCAGCGCGATATTCGCGGACTGGATCGCGGCACCCGCGGTGCCCTTGGCCAGGTTATCCACGGCGGTCACGATGATGACGCGGCCCGCTGCCTCGTCCACGGCGAGGCCGATCAGCGCGGTATTGGCACCTAGCACATCCGCGGTGCGCGGGAAGGAGCCGGCGGGCAGCACGTGCACAAACGGTTCCTCGGCATAGGCCGCCTCCCAGGCCGCGCGGATACCGTCCGCATCCACTCCCGGCGCGAGGCGCGCGGTGGTGGTGGCGAGGATTCCGCGGGACATCGGGACAAGCACGGGGGTAAAGGACACGGTGGCCTCGGTGGCCCCGGCCCAGCGCAGCCCCTGGATGATCTCGGGGATATGCCGGTGGGTGCCGCCCACGGCATAGGGATTGGCGCTGCCCAGAATCTCGCTGGCCAGCAGGTTGGTCTTCAGCGCGCGGCCGGCACCCGAGGGGCCCACGGCCAGAACGCTGACGATATCGGTGGCCTCGATCACGCCCGCGGCGATGCCGGGGGCCAGGGAGAGTTCCACGGTGGACGCATTGCAGCCGGGGGCGGCGATGCGGGTGGCCCCGATCAGGCGATCGCGCTGGCGGGTGCCGTCCGCGTGCAGAAGCTCGGGAACGCCATAGCTCCACGCGCCATAAAACTCGCCGCCATAAAACGCGGCCCAGTCCTCCTCGGATTCGAGGCGGTGATCGGCGCCGCAGTCCACCACGAGGACACCCTCGTCCAGCTGGGCGGTGAGCGCGCCGGAGGCCCCGTGCGGGAGGGCGAGGAACACAATATCGTGTCCGTTGAGGTTTTCGGGGGTGGTCTCCACAAACACCATATCGGCCAGGGAGCGCAGGTGCGGATGCACGCTGCCCACGCTCTGACCGGCATTGGAATGCGCGGTGACGGTGGTCAGGATGAATTCGGGGTGGGCCGCGAGAAGCCGCAGCAGCTCACCTCCGGCGTAACCGGATGCACCGGCTACCGCAACGGTAAAGGACATGACACTACCTTAATGCTCGGGGTCGAGGGAGAGAGTTGGGGTATCGGCAACGGACACGGATCCCATCATCGCGCCCCGGTAACGGTACCGGGGTCCTTCCGGGGCCTGCCTCGACGCGGACGCGGATCGTGTGTCCCTAGGTCCGTTCCGATTATGGGGAACGCGGCGCAGGTCACGGTGCGGCGGAGGGTGGGGCATCACCGGGAGTGAGGATGAGCGGAGTGTACGTTGCTACTATCGTCGCTCGGCGAGCACGCGGCTGCGGCGTCGCGCGGTGGCAGGTGAGAGAACCTGAACCGGGCGGGCAGTGCGTGAGATAGCCATGTGGGCGATGATAGCGGATATTTGGCGCGCACAACAAGTCGGGGCGCGGCGGGCCGGGCCGGTCCCGGGCTAGGCGGCGGGCGCGGGAGCCGGCGCCGGGCCGGGGCGCGGCGCGCGGCGGGGCGTATCCACGGCGGCGCAGACCAGGAGCGCGGCGGAGAGCAGCGCGGCCAGGATCAGCCCAGGCCCGGGCGCGAGGCTCAGCTCGCCGAGCGGTAGATCCAGGGGAAGCAGGCCGCCGTCGAGCCGCAGGCCCCAGATGCTGATCCCGATCTCCCGGGCCTGCACCCCCTGGGATTCCAGGGCCTGCCCGAGGGTGGGGCCCATCCCGTTCAGGGAATCCGCGATGGAGTTCAGGGCGGTGAGGGCGCACAGAATGGTGAGGCTAAACCCGAGGGTCACGCTCCCCACGGCGCTCAGCAGCAGGCTGCCCCGGGCCGAGGCGCGGGCGCGGGCCAGATAGCCGGCGATACACAGGAGCAGCGCATCGCAGATAAACAGCGCCAGAATCGGGACGGCATCCAGGCGCAGGTTGGGAAACGGCCCCAACCGGATCACTGCCCAGCCGAGGAACGGCACAGTACAGAACAGCAAAGCGAAACTCAGCAGCATCCCCACGCGGAGCGGGCGTTCAGGCCGCCAGCGGGCGGGGGCGGATCCGCCGCGACCCGCGGAGCGCAGGGCGGCATAGCCGGCGAAGATCGCGGCCCCCAGCCCGGGCAGGATGATCAGGAGCAGCGCAATCAGGGGAGATCCCAGCGGGTCCAGCGCCGGGGCCAGGGCCCGCGCCCAGAGGATCGAGACCAGCACGTGCAGGAGCACCCAGATCAGGAGGATGATCAGCAGTGCGGCGCCACCTCCTCCGAGCGCACGCGCGCCGAGCTCCCCCAGGTTCATCCCCCGCCTCCCCTTCCGATGTCACGACGTCAGGCATCCTATCCGGGCGGCGCACCCCCGACCGCGCCACGATACCCACCTGACGCATAATTTATGCCGCATCCGAGTTATCCTCCACCCCATTTAGGCCCATCGGGTCCCCCAATCGGGGGATATGAGCCAAAATGACACTGGCGATATCTCAAATCTGGTATAGCATCGGGGTATGGCTATCTCAACGGACACCACCTCCATCGACATCATCGGACCGGCCAAGACCGAGACCGGTTCCGTCGATATCACCGCCGCCGACCCGATGCGCCAGGTGGGCGCACTCATCCGGGCGGCCCGCGTGGATCGCAAACTCACCCAGGCCCAGCTGGCCGAGCGGGTGGGCACCAGCCAGAGCGCGATCAACCGCATCGAGCAGGGCAGCCAAAATATCTCGATTGAACTCCTCGCCCGCCTGAGCGTGGCGCTGAAGAGCGAGCTGATCTCCTTCGGCGAGCGCCCCAAGACCTCCCATATCCGCGTGCACGGCGGCCAGAAACTCCACGGCTCGATTGCCGTGAACTCCAGCAAAAACGGCGCGGTCGCGCTGCTCTGTGCCGCGCTGATCAACCGCGGCACCACCCGCCTGCACCGCGTGGCCCGCATCGTCGAGGTGGACCGCATCATCGACGTCCTGCGCAGCATGGGAGTGAAGGTCACCTGGTATGGCGACGATAACAGCGTGGAGATCGTGGTCCCCGAGGATCTGAACCTCGCCGAGATCGACGAGGATGCCGGCCGCCGCACGCGCAGCGTCCTGATGTTTCTCGGCCCGCTGATCGGCCGCTTTGATAATTTCTCGCTGCCCTATGCGGGTGGCTGCGATCTAGGCACCCGCACCGTGGAGCCGCACCTGATCGCGCTGCGCCCCTTTGGCCTGGACGTGGAGGCCACCACCGGCTGGTATCGCGCAAGCGTAAACCGCGACGTCCCGAGCGAGCTGAACGTGGTCCTGACCGAGCGCGGTGATACCGTGACCGAGAACGCCATCATGGCCGCGGCCGTGCGCGATGGCGTGACCGTGATCCGCAATGCGAGCCCCAACTATATGGTGCAGGACCTGTGCTTCTATCTGGAGCTGCTGGGCATCTCCGTCGAGGGCATCGGCACCACCACGCTGCGCATCACGGGCAGCTCCTCGATTAATGCCGATGTGGACTACTGGCCCAGCGAGGACCCGGTGGAGGCCATGAGCCTGCTGACCGCCGGCATCGTGACCGGCTCCGAGATCACCGTGACGCGGGTGCCGATCGAGTTTATGGAGATCGAGCTGGCCACCCTCGGGGAGATGAAGCTGCGCTATAGCCAGACCGCCGAATATATGGCGCATAACGGCCGCACCCGGCTGGTTGATGTCACGGTCTACCCCTCGGAGCTGATTGCGCCGATCGATAAGATTCACCCGATGCCCTTCCCCGGGCTAAATATCGATAACCTGCCGTTTTTTGTGGTGATCGCGGCATGCGCCACGGGCGATACCCTCATCCACGACTGGGTTTATGAGGGGCGCGCCATTCACCTCACCGACCTCACCCGCCTCGGGGCCCAGGTGCGCCTGCGCGATCCGCACCGCCTGGACGTGACCGGCCCGACCCACTGGTCCGGCGCCGAGGTCTCCTGCCCTCCCGCGCTGCGCCCGGCCGTGGTGATCCTGCTCGCGATGCTCGCGGCCAAGGGCACGAGCGTGCTGCGCAATGTGGATATCATCTCTCGCGGTTATGAGCAGTTGCAGGAGCGGCTGATCTCGCTCGGCGCCTCGATCGAGACGTTCCGCGACTAGGCTCCACCCCAAAGCACCCCGCGCCCCACGGCGCGGGGTGCTTTTATTTTGCCCGCGGCCTTCCGGCACCGATGCCTCCGCGGCGAGCGCCCGCCACCGTGCGCGCACACATTTTTCAGGTTTTCCCCATACCGAGACCGCGGGATGCAACCGAATTTCCCCTCCCCCACGGGCGCCCCCTCGCCCGAGATAACGGGCGAGAAGCCCACCAAAATACCCCCCGTTTAGGCGCCAAGATAACATGCGTTTTGCGACAGGTTCGGCGAACATCACAGGCGTGATATTACGGTGAATATATAACCCCTGTTTGGGGGTCACTGGATCGTGGTTCTTTGTAGGGAAAGCCGCATCCTTCATCACGCGTAGGTCCACCCGCCCACAGCCACATATACGGGACATCGGAACGCATCGAGGGGAAAAACTCCACCATGACGTCTTTGACGAATAACCGCCGCGTCTCGCGGGTGGCCATCGGCGGCCTTCTGGCCGTCGGCCTGGTCGCCGGGGGCGCCCTGTCCAGCCAGGCGATCGGCCTGGACCGCTCCGGCCCGCAGGATCCCACCGCGACCGTGCGCCCCCTGGAGCCCACCGGCGTCTCGCCCGTGGACGCCTTCGGGAATAGCGCCGAGCCCCGCCTCACCCGCGATGCCGCGCCCACCCCGCCCCTGGTCAGCGACCTCGGCGTGGATATCTTCCTCGGCGATAAGGCCATGCCCGATGACCTCGTCATCTCGCCCGATGGCCGCTACGCCTATGTCACCGGCTCCGAAACCGCACTCGTTTATGTGGTGAACCTGCAGACCCGCACACTCGAGAGCACCATCGCGATCCCCGCCGCGGGCGCGCGCGATATCGCGATGAACGCCGCCGGCACCCGCGCCGTGGTGGTCATGGAGGGCACCCCCACCACCACCCTCGGCGTGGCCCTGATCGACCTCGAAAAGCGCACGGTCATCCAGACCTATCTGGACTTGACCGACTGGGCCAATGACATCGTCATGACCGCGGATGGCTCGTCCTTCTATACCATCGGCGTGAATGCGCGCGTGACCCGCGTGGATACCACCAGCGGCGAGATCCTCGCCCAGGTCACAATGCCCACCAATAACGCGACCGCCGCGATCCTCACCCCGGACGAGAGCCGGCTGATCGTGGGACGCACGGGCCAGGGCCTGACCGGAACCGTCTATGCGGTCCTGGACCCCAAGACCCTCGACGTGATCCTGGATGCTCCCAAACCCGATACCTGGGCCTATGGCGGATTCGATTTTGATCAGAACCCCGGCCGGATGTACCTGGCCGAGTCGGGCACCTCGGTGGCCATCCTCGACCCCACCACCGGAGACCCCCTGGAGCGCGTGAGCGTGGGAAGCATGATGACCGATGTCATCGGTGACGACGCACTGAACCGCGCCTATTCACCCTCGCTGAACTGGGACATGGTCATGGCCGCCGACTTCAACACGGGCGAGCGCTCGGAGAGCTATCGCGCAACCGAGGTGGGCGCAACCACGATTCGCAAGAACCCCGTGACCGGTGACCTGGTCACCGCCAACCGCGGGTACTGGGGCGATGAGGGCAGCACGATCACGCTGATCACCAAGCCCGCCGTGACCGACCCCACGGATGTTGTGGTGGATGCCGTGGGCGAGGAGATCTCCTTCTCCTCGGCCGTGACCGGCGTGAAGCGCGGCAACGGCGGAGGCGTCATCTGGCAGAGCTCCCCGGACGGGGAAACCTGGACCGATATCGAGGGAGCCCTCGGTAATAACCTGACCGTCACGGTCACCGCCGAGAACTTCGCGGATTCCTACCGCCTGCGCTTTAACGACGACTTCTGGGGAATCCGCGGCGCAAGCGCCCCCGCCAAGGCCATCACCACCGGCCCCTCGATCACCCTCGAGGGTGACCTGCCCGGCGGCACCGTGGGCGGCGCCTATACCCCCACGATCGTGACCGCGACCGGACAGCCCGATCTCGCCTGGTCGCTCGGCGATGCGGTGGCCCGCGCCACCGCCGGAATGCCCGAGGGCCTGGAGCTCAACCCCGCCACGGGCGAGATCACCGGAACCCCGACCACCGCGGGCGAGTACATCGTCTCGGTGACCGTGACCGATGCCTTTGGCACCGATACCCGCGATTTCGGCCTGAACGTGGTTGCCTCCGGCGCACCGACCACCCCCACCGATCCCGGCACCACGACCCCCGGCACCACCACCCCGGGAACCGGTGTACCCACCGCGGACGGTAACCTCGCCCGCACCGGTGCCGAGCTGACCTGGCCCGCGCTGGCCGGCGCACTCGCACTACTCCTCGCCGGAGCCTATGCGCTCCGCCGCGGACGCACCGCCTAACCCACGGCCCGATAACACCCCCGCCGCGACACTCGTCGCGGCGGGGGTTTTATATTTCCACGCGCCGGGAGATAACCACCGGCGGGCATCTTTAGCCCTCCAGCAGCCTCAGTAAATACTGAAATATCGGGAAAAAACTACGGGATACGCCAAAATCACACCCCATAAGAGACATAGGGGATGACGAGGGAAAAGGAAATATTTACATTTATTCCGTCTACCCCCCAGATGGGGGAGGCGGATTTTCGGGTGTTCGTAGGGAAACCCCGGAAATCCTCAGAGCGAGCGTTCGTTCCCTTCGGCCCCGCGAATACCGCGGCCGCCGGACGATACGCCGCAACGAGGGGAAAGTTTTATACACATGACGTCCATGACGAAAAAACACCGTGGCTCGCGGATAGCCATCGGTGGCCTCCTGGCCGCGGGAATGCTTGCCGGAGGCGCATTCTCCGCCCAGGCCGCCGGGTCCTCCAGCACCTCCGCCGCGGGAACCTCGGGGGTACAGTCCCCCGATCCGTCCACGCGCCCGGTCGACTCCCGGGCCGCCACGCCATCCACCGAAAACGGCACGCTGCCCGCCGCCTCGCCGCGCGCGGATACCCCGGCTCCGCCGCTGGTCTCCGACCTCGGCGCGGAAATCATGCTGGAGCAAAACGCCATGCCGGCCGGGGTCCTCATCACGGCCGATGGTGCGCGAGCCTATGTATCCGGAAGTCAAAGCGCAGGCATTTATGTCGTTAACCTGAAGACCCGCGCAGTCGAGAAGAAGATTCCCGTTCCCGGGACCGGCGCTCGCCATATGGCCATGAATGCCGACCGCACGCGCGCGGTAGTCACGCTGGATCAGGATGACACCCATATGCTCGGGGTGGCCGTGCTGAATCTCCAAACCGGCGAGATTATCGATACCCAGATCGATCCCACCTCCTCGGCCAGTGACATCATCATGACGGCCGACGGAGCCTCCTATTACCTGCTGCACTCAAACGGACGCATCACCCGCGTGGACACCGCGAGCGGCCAGGTCATGGCCGATATCCGACTCTCCCCCGGTAACCTCACCACCGGAATCCTGACCCCCGACCAGAGCCGCCTGATTACCGGCCGCTCCACCCATCCCGGCCTGGGAGGAGGAGGCATCTATAGCGTATTTGACGCCCAGACACTCGATACCATTCTGGACACTGACCAGAAAACCACCTGGCTTTATGGTGGTTTCGATTTTGATCGGGACCCAAATACGCTCTATCTTGCCAATTCCGGGGTCGCCCTAAAGAAGCTCAACCCCGTCACCGGAGACCCCACCGCCTCGGTGGGTGTTGGAGGCCGGATGACCGATGTAATTGGTCACGATAAAGAGCAGCGTGCCTTTGGGACCGCAATGGAGTGGAAATTGGTCATGGCCGCGGATTTCGCCAAGGGAGTCCGTTCCGAGAGCGTGCGCGACACCGGCGCCGGCGCCACCAAGCTGGAGGAGAACCCGGTCACGGGCGAACTGGTCACCGCCAACCGCGGTAGCGATAGCGCCCCGGGTAGTTCAATCACGCTGATCACCAAGCCCTCGGTGAGTGACCCCGCGAACGTGACCATCAGCGCCCTCGGCGAGGAGATCACCTTCTCCTCCGCCGTCACCGGCGTCAAGCGTGGCAACGGCGGCGGCGTCATCTGGCAGAGCTCCCCGGACGGGGAAACCTGGACCGATATCGAGGGCGCAGTGGGCAATGACCTCACCATCACCGTCACCGCCGAAAACTTCAACGACTCCTACCGCCTGCGCTTTAACGACGACTTCTGGGGAATCCGCGGCGAAAGCGCCCCCGCCAAGGCCCTCGCCGACGGCCCGGTCATCACGCTCGAGGGCGCACTGCCCGACGGCACCGTGGGCACCGCCTATACCCCCACCATTGTGACCGCCACCGGACAGCCCGACCTCACCTGGTCGATCGGCTCCGATCAGACACGCGCCGTGGCCGCCCTCCCCGAGGGCCTGGAACTCAACCCGACCACGGGTGAGATCACCGGAACCCCGACCACCGCGGGCGAATATATCGTCCCGATCACCGTGACCGATGTCTTCGGAACCGCCACCCGCGACTTCCCCCTGACCGTGGCCGCGGCGGCCGTCCCGCCCACCACCGTCGTCCCGGAAACCCCGGCACCCGAGGTCACCACCCCGGTCACCCCGACCGTGGACGGTAACCTCGCCCGCACCGGTGCCGAGCTGACCTGGCCCGCGCTGGCCGGAGCACTCGCACTACTCCTCGCCGGAGCCTATGCGCTCCGCCGCGGACGCACCGCCTAACCCGCGGCCCACCAGCAGCCCCCGTCGTGATCCCCGTCACGGCGGGGGTTTCCGCGTTATCGCGGGCGCATCACGATGGGTAATTACGCGACGCGAGATGGGCCATTTTGCGACAGACCTCGTATGCATGACGAACGTAATATTACGTTTGTAGTAGCCCCCCTTCCGGGGGACATGGTTTTGTGGAAGCTCGTAGGGAAGCCCCGCAAGACCCCGGAGCGAATGCCCACCCCCTCCCACAGACGCGCAAGGCGCGTACCGGGTCGAGGCAACGCACAGATGGGAAATTTCTTCAGCATGACGTCTTTGACGAAAAATCGCCGCGCCTCCAGGATCACCCTCGGTGGTCTCCTGACGGTCGGCCTGATCGCCGGCGGCACACTCTCTGCCCAGGCCGTGGACGCCGAAAAATCGGCCGCACGCGGCGCCACCTCACTGAGCAAACCCGTTGAGTCCACCAGCGCGGTACCCAGCGATAGCTTCGGCAATATCGCCGAAACCCCCGCAACCCGCGAGGGCACGCCGCTGCCCCCGCTGGTCTCCGAGCTGACCACCGAGATTTTCCTCGGCGAGAACGTCATGCCGCACCGCCTCGCGGTTTCTCCCGACGGAACCACCGCCTATGTCACCTCGCTGGATAGCAATACTTTTTTCATCGTGGATCTCACGACCCGCACGCTGAAAAAAACCATCGAGCTGCCGGGCATCACCTCCAGTGAGATCAGCATCAGTGCCGATGGCACCCGCGCGGTTGTGGTCGTGGGGAAGAACCTGGTGGATGCCCTCGGCGTGATTGTCCTCGACCTCACCACCGAGACGATCATCGAATTGCAGACGCCGTTTGAGGGCACAGCAAATGACATCGTGCTCACCGCCGATGGCTCCTCGTATTATCTGGTGGAGATGGCCGGGGGTGCCACCCGGGTCGAGACCGCCACGGGCAAGGTCCTCGCCTCGCAGCGGGTTCCAACCAATAACGCTTCCTCTGGAATCCTCACCCCGGACGAGAGCCGCTTCATCATGGGGCGTTCGGGTCAGGGCTCGGAGGGCGCCGTTTATACGATCTTCGACGCGGAAACCCTCGAGATCATCCTCGACGCACCCCAGCCCACCCGCTATGGCTTTGCCGGGTTTGGTTTTGATCGGGACCCCAATACCCTCTATAGCGCCGGTGGATCCGCGTATGTGGGTATCCTCGACCCCGCAACCGGCATCGCGCAGCAGCGCATGGAGGTCGGCAGCATCATGGTGGATGCGGTGGGCGATGACTCGCTGAACCGCGCCTATTCCGTCTCGCTGTACTGGGACATGATCATGGCCGCCGACTTTAACACCGGCAAGCGCTCCGAGAGTGTGCGGGAGAACCCGCACGGTGGCTCGGCCCTGGTCCGCAACCCCGTGACCAAGGAGCTCATCTCCGCCGACCGCGGCTTCTGGCATATCCCCGGCAGCACGATCACCGTGGTCAACCGTCCCTCGGTGAGCGACCCCGCGGATGTGACCATCGGCGCCCTCGGCGAGGAGGTCACCTTCTCCTCCATCGTGACCGGCGTCAAGCGCGGCCACGGCGGCGGCGTCATCTGGCAGAGCTCGCCCGATGGGGAAACCTGGACCGATATCGAGGGCGCGGTGGGCAATGACCTCACCGTCACCGTCACCGCCGAGAACCTGAACGACTCCTATCGCCTGCGCTTTAACGACGATTTCTGGGGAATCCGCGGCGAAAGCGCGCCCGCCAAGGCCCTCGCCGATGGCCCGGTCATCACGCTCGAGGACACCCGGCTGCCCGCCGGTGTGCAGGGCGAGGCCTATGGCCCCGTGAGTATCACCGCGAGCGGACAGTCCGACCTCTCCTGGTCGATCGGCGGCGCCGAGCGCGCACTCGCCGGGCTGCCCGCGGGCCTCGAGCTGGATCCCGCCACGGGTGTGCTCAGCGGCACCCCGACCGCCGCGGGAGATTATGCCGTGACCATCACCGTGACCGATTCCCTCGGCAGCGCGAGCCGGGCATTTGACCTGAGCATCGCCGCGTCCACCGCCCCGGTTGAGCCCGAGGTTCCGGGAACCCCGGCCCCCGGTGCCACCACGCCCGGCGGCACCGTCACCGGCGGCGGCACCACCGCGGGTGGCACCGGAACCAGCACCGCGGGTGATACCCTCGCCCGCACCGGCGCCGAGCTGACCTGGCCGGCCCTGGCCGGCGGCCTCGGCCTGCTGCTCGCCGGAGCCTATGCGCTCCGCCGCCGGAACGCATAACACACTCAGAGAAAAAGGGCCTGTCCCCGACCACGGTCGGGGACAGGCCCTTTTTAGATGATGCCTAGGCGAAACCGGGCGGCGTGCGCTCCTGCCAGCGGATCCGATCCTCCAGCTGGGCACCCACCCGCAACAGCGTGGGCTCATCGCCGGGTCGCCCGATCAGCTGAATCGCCGAGGGCAGGCCCTGCTCGTCCACCGAGACCGGGAGCGAGACCGCGGGAAGCCCCGCCACATTCACAAATGAGGTCCACGGGGAATAGAGCACCTGCTGCCGGAAGCTCTCATCGGGATCCTCCAGATCATAAAAGCCCACGGGCCGCGGGCTCTGCCCCAGCGCGGGGGTGAGCACCGCGTCATAGCCCGAGAACTGCTCAATCACATCGCGCTCAAAACGCGCAAAGAAGCCCAGGGCCCCCATCAGATCCAGCGCCGGCACATGCCGCCCCCGCTCGCGCAGCGCGGCGGTCACCGGTTCCAGGAGAGCCTCGCCGCCGGACCCCAGCGGCACGGCCGCGGGGAACATGCGCCAGAGCACGCGGAACGCCGCGGAATAACCCTCGCTGCGCAGCAGCGGAATCTCCTCTAGGACGTGACCCAGCGCGCGCAGATGCTCGATGCCCTCGGCAAAGGATCGCTCCCCCGCGGCATCCAGGCCGATCTCATAATCATCGGCCCACGGGCTATCGCGCAGCACCGCAATCCGGAACCGGCCCTGCGGGTTATCCGCTGCATGCAGCAGCGCACCCGGGGCGAGCTCGGGCGCGCGCAGCGCATAGCGGGCGGGATCGGGGGTGCCAATCATGCCCTCCAGCAGCAGGGCGGCATCCCCCACGGTGCGCGCGAGCGGCCCGGCCACCGCGAGGCCACCCACGCTGCCGATCGCGGAGCCCCCGGGGACCCGGCCGCGCGAGGGCTTCACACCCACCAGGCCGGTGGCCGCGGCGGGAATGCGGATCGAGCCGCCGCCGTCCGAGCCCGGCGCAAAGGGCAGCAGCCGCGCGGCCACCGCGGCGGCCGCACCGCCGCTGGATCCGCCCGCGTGTAGCGCGGTGTTATAGGGATTGCGGGTGGGGCCGGCCACCAGGTTTTCGGTGAACCCATGCTGGCCAAACTCGGGTGTATTGGTCTTGCCGAGGCTCACCGCACCCGCGGCATCCAGCGTCTGGACCAGCTCCTCGCTCCGGGTCGAGACGTGCCCCGCGAAGGCGCGCGAGCCAAAGGTGGTGGGCAGGCCGGCGCGCTCGGTCAGGTCCTTATCGGCCAGCGGCAGGCCCCAGAGGATCTGCTCGGGCTCGGCCCCCGGGGATTCGATCCGGAAGGAATTGGGGGCCACCCGGGTGAAGGACCCGGTGGGGGCGGCATGCGGGTGTCCCGCGGCCTCCAGCGCGGCGGCACGCGCGCGCGCACCCTCGGCATCCTGCGCGATAAACGCGCCCAGGTCGTGGTTATATTTTTCGATCCGGGACAGATAGTGCTCCACCAGCTCGCCGGGCCTCAGGGCCCCGGTGCGCAGGAGGAAGCTCTGTTCGCGGGCGGTGAGTTCGTGCAGTTCTGCCATTGGTCCAGACTAGTGCTCTTCGGATTCGGCGAGGTCCTTTTGCAGGAAGCGCACACCGAGCCAACGGTCAAATTTTTTGCCCACCCGTTCCAGCGAACCGGTCTCGATAAAGCCAAATCGGCGGTGCAGCGCGAGGGAGGCCTCGGTGCCCTCGGAGGTGATCACGGCGATCATCTGCCGCAGCCCGGCATCCCGGCTGGCGGTCAGTAGCGCGTCCAGCAGCGCGGTACCCAGGCCGCGCCCGGCGGCCTCCGGGGCCAGATAGATGGAGTTTTCGACGGTATAGCGGAACGCCGATTTATCGCTCCACGGGGTCACCAGCGCATAGCCCAGCAGCGCCGAACCCTCGACCGCCACAAGAAATGGCAGGCCCGCCCGATCTGCATCGGCGATCTTGCCCGCCCAGGTCTCGGGATCGCGCGGAACCTCGTCGAAGGTGGCGGTGGAGGAGGCCACATAGCCGTTATAGATTTCGGCGAGGGCCGGGGCATCGGAGGCGCGGGCGGCGCGGATTTCGATCATTCAGTCAGAATACGCGATCCGATCCGCCCGGCTAAAACAGGGTCGCTGACTGCGTCGCGGGCAGCGCCCAGTCCACGGGTTCGGCACCGGCGGCGATCAGCGCCGCATTGGCCGCGGAAAACGGCCGCGACCCAAAAAATCCGCGCGAGGCCGAGAGCGGGCTCGGATGCACTCCCTCGATGACCGCCCCCGCGGGCGCGAGCCGCGGCGCGAGTGTGCGGGCATCCCGGCCCCAGAGGATCGATACCAGCGGGGCGTCCCGCGCGGCCAGCACGTCGATAGCGCGATCGGTGATGCGCTCCCAGCCGTGGCCACGATGGGAGCCGGCCTCGCCCGGGCCCACCGTGAGCACGCGGTTCAGGAGCATCACGCCGCGCTCCGCCCAGGGCCCCAGATCGGCGGTATCCGGGGCGGGGAGCCCCAGATCGCTGCCGAGCTCCCGATAGATATTGGCCACGCTGCGCGGCAGCGGCCGCACCGTGGGTTCGGCCGCAAACGCCAGCCCCACGGCATGACCGGGCGTGGGATAGGGGTCCTGGCCCACGATCAGCACCCGGGTGGAGGACACGGGTCGCCGAAATACGCGCAGCACGCGCTCGGGCCCCGGCAAAAACTCGGGAACCCCCGCGAGGAACTCACTCACCTCGGTAAAGGCCTCGGCCGCCGGCGCAAATTCCGCCGCCCACTCGGGGTGCAAAAAACCCCGCTCGGTCAGCTCCCCGAGCGTGCCCGGGAAAAAACTCATGCGCCGCGGGTGGACACGCTTACGCCGTATTCGGAGGCGATGGCCTGCCACAGGCTACCCGAGCCCACAACCTCAAGCTTGCCATCGGCGATGACCAGCGCGGTATCGTGATCGATGCCCACGCCACCCTCGATCAGGGTGCCCTCGGTCGCGGCCACCAGCCGGCCCAGCACACCCTCGGCGGCGGGCGCGATCTCGATGCTCAGATCCAGCAGCCCCAGGCCCTGCTCCACGGTGACCTCGTCCAGGCCCGCGGCGGCGGCCGCGGGACAGACCGGAACGCCGCCGATCAGGTGGCCCCCGACGATCATCTTCTCGGCGGCCACGCGGGCCCCCGCTCCGATACCAAAATACGGGGCGTCTCCCGAGACGCGGCGGCGGATCTCACCCTCGAGCGGGGCGAGCGCGGCGCGCAGGGCGGCCACGGGACCATCGGCCACCACGAGCGCGGTGGCGGAGGCGATATCGGGCAACCCAAACGAGCCCTGGCAGGTCACGGCAATAAACCGCGCCTGCCCGTGCTTTTCCGCCTCGGCGATGATGGCCTCGGCGGCGGCCACGGCCTCGGGACCCGCGGCGAGCACGGCCACCGTGGTGTCCTCACCGTCGTGGGTGCGCGCCTCGGAGATGAAACGGCCCCAGAGCTCGGCCGAGGTGGCGGCGGAGTTCTGTCCGCCGGAGAGATAGATTCCCATGTGTATTACGCCTCCCGGGCGGTTAGGGCTTCGGCCCGCGTCACCGGCGGGAGCGCGGACCACGGGAACGTGATCCAACGATCGGTATGGCGCCAGACGAAGTCCGGGACCAGCACGGTGCGGGGCTTGGAGTACAGGGTTACGGTGCGCACATCGACGTTATCGGCGGTGAGCATCCCGCGCACAAGCGCGAGGGTGCGGCCCGAATCGGAGACATCGTCCACGAGGAGCACCCGGCGGCCGCGCAGCGAGGGGCCGTCCAGCATTGGCGGAATCACCAGGGGCTCGGGCAGGCGCTCGTCCACTCCGGTATAAAACTCCACGTTCATGCTGCCGCAGCTCTTGACCCCCAGCGCATAGGCGATCGACCCCGCGAGCAGCAGCCCGCCGCGCGCGATGGCCACCACGATCTCGGGATCAAACTCGCTCAGGACCACCTGCCCGGCCAGCTCGCGGCTGGCCTCGCCGAATAGGTCCCAGCTCAGTACCTCGCGTTCGGGTACGGCCGGCGCGACAGACGACGAGGCGTCGATTTCGGAGCTCATGGGTTAACCGTACCCATCCCTGGTCCACACCTCGAATCGCACACCCCGTGCCGCAGATAAACAAACCTCCGTTATGGGTCTACTATTTCGACATGGGCGAAGCACAGCGAAGTACTCGTAGCCGTAAATCCACCGCACTCGGAGTGACCGCGGGGTTGATCGGCTTCCTGGTGCTGGTCGAAATCTGCAGCGGAATCATCCAGGGATTTTATGTCCCCCTGATACCCGATATCGTGCGTCATCTGGGTATTCATGATGCCGACTTTAACTGGTTTGAGGCCGCGCAGCTGCTCCTGACCGCGATGATCGTCCCGGTCATGGCCAAGCTCGGCGATATGTACGGGCATAAACGCATGCTGCTGATCGCCACGGTCTTTACGGCCCTCGGCAGCTGGGCCCTGGTGCTCGCAGATAATTTTTGGGCTTTTTTGGCGGCCTGGGCCATTCAGGGGTTTTATGCCGTCTGGCTGCCGCTGGAGATCGCGCTGATCTTTGATCGCGGGCGCCGCAACCGCAATGCCGCGGGTGATACCCGTCGCGCGGCCGGCCTGCTGGTCGTCGCGCTGGAAACCGGCGCGATCCTCGGCGCCCTCGGCGGCGGCCGAATCTTCGAGGCCCTCGGCGGCAATATCCCCGTCACGATGGCCGTGCCCGCCGTGGCCGTGACCCTGGTATTTTTTGCGATCCTCTTTGGCGTGAAGGAGTCCGTGCCCGGGCCCGAGGAGCGCAGCCTGGATCTGGCCGGTTTTGCGATGCTGAGCGTGAATATCGTGCTGATCACGGGTGGTCTGTCGATGCTGCGGCTTAACGGCGCGGAGACCTGGTGGGTATGGATTCCGATCCTCGTGGGCATCCTCGGGTTTATCCCGTTTGGCCGCTATGAGCTGCGGCAAAAGGATCCCGCCGTGGATCTGCGCCTGATGCGCGAGCCGCGCATGTGGCCCATTCAGCTCACCGCGGGCCTCGCCGGAATCAGCGTGCTCGGCGCGCAGGTTCCGCTGAGCACCTATGCCGGTACCCCGCGCGAGAACGGCTACGGCCTGGGAATGAGCGCGGGCTCGCTGTCGATTCTGATCGGCGCGTATCTGATCGCGATGATCATCGGCGCCCTGCTCTTCCCCATGGTCTCGCGCCGGTTGACCCCGCGGCTTGCGCTGATCGGGGCCTCCGGCCTGGTGGCCGTGGGCTATCTCCTGCTGATCCCGTTCCACCTGGAAATCTGGGAGGTGCTGATGTGTATGGTGATTGCCGGAATCGGCTCGGGCGCGCTGGTGGGTGCCCTGCCGGCCGCCGCCGCGGCCGCGGCTCCCCCCGGGCGCACAGGTATCGCCTCGGCGATGACCAGCACCACCAAAACCATCGGAGGCTCCTTCTCCTCCGCGATCTTTGGCATCGTGCTGATCGGAGGGGCGGCCACCACCGTGACCGCCGGGGCATCCTCGCTCGCGGGATATATGACGGTGTGGGCAGTCTGTGGCCTCGCCGCGGCGGTCGCCGTGGTGCTGCTGTTTTTTGTTCCGAAGTTTTCGTTCTCGGATGCCCCCGAGGAGCCCGCGGTGGACTCCGCCGCGCAGGCCCCGCGCGATGGCCTGGAGCTTGAGGTTGAGCTGGGCACCGCGGCCGCCGAGCCCCGGGACCCCGCTCCACGCACCGGCCCCTGAGCGTGGTGCCGGCCGCGGCCTAGTTGCGGCCGGCCCCCGCGCGCAACATATGCTGATCCACGCCATCGAGGTGGGTGGGCAGAAACCCGTGCCGCAGATAGAGCCGGATCGAACCGCTTTCGGCGAGCGCAATCAGCTCGCAGTCCAGCCCCAGCGCATCCACCCGGGCCAGGGCATCGGCGAGCAGGATCGAGCCCAGCCCGCGCCCCTGGAGCGCCGGTTCCAGGAAGAAGTGTTCAATCCACGCGCGCTCCCCGGCCACCCGCACGGCGATCACGCCGATCGCGCGGCCGTCCAGTTCCAGGACGCGGGCATCGGCGGGGTCAAAGCTGTCCAGGAAACGGCGGCGCACAAAAACCCGGTTATAGCGGCCGAGGCGCTCCAGATCGGGGCGCATCGCGGCGGCGCGCAGCTCGGCGATCCACGCGGCATCGCGCCGGGTAGCCGGGCGCAGCACCGTGGTTCCGGGGCCCTCCAGGGTGGTTCCGGCGCTCATTTTTTCATGGCCAGCGGGCCGCGAGCGAGCTTGCTCGGGGCGGCCTGGGCCACGGGCTTCACGATCAGCGAGTCGATATTTACGTGCGCGGGCAGCTCCACGGCGTGCACAATCGCCTCGGCGATATCCCCCGCGGTGAGCGGCTCGGGAACCTCGGAGTACACGGCGTCCGCGCGCTCCCGGTCGCCGCCAAAGCGCACGAGCGAGAACTCCTCGGTATGCACCATTCCGGGTGCCACCTCGATCACGCGGATCGGCTCGCCGGAGAGCTCCAGGCGCAGCACCTCCAGCATGGCCCGCTCGGCAAATTTGGCCGCGTTATATCCGCCGCCGCCCTCATAGGCCACGTGTCCGGCGATCGAGGTGACCCCCACGATCGACGCGGAGGAGCCCGCGGGGGTGCTGCGGCGCAGGATCGGCAGCAGCGCGGAGATCACCCGCTTGGTGCCGAGCACGTTGATCTCAAACATCCGCCGCCAGTCCTCGATCGAACCGTTCTCCACGCTATCGAGCCCAAACGCGCCACCCGCGTTATTCACCAGCACCTGCGCCCCACCGTTGGAGCGCACGTATTCGGCGAGCGCGGATACGTCGTCCTCGCGGGTGAGATCGGCGGCAAAAACATCGGCACCGGTCTCGCGCGCGAGCTGGCTCAGCCGATCGGCGCGCCGGGCCACACCCAGCACGTCCCAGCCGCGCTCACAAAACAGCCGCACGGTGGCGGCACCAATACCCGAACTGGCACCCGTGACGATCACACGACCGGGGGCATTTTTGCGCTGTTCACTCATTTCTTTAGGATACGCGTTACGCCGCGTGTCCGTTCGGGGTGCACGCGCCCGCCCGGCGCGCTAACCTCTGTTCAGCCGATAAATTTTCTCCCCCATTCCCCCACGCACGTTTTTGAGAGGACCACCATGACCGAAGCATCCGCAAACTGGCGGTTTGAAACCAAGCAGATCCACTCCGGCGCTGCCCCCGACCCGGTCACCGGTGCCCGGGCCACCCCCATCTACCAGACCACCAGCTATGTGTTCCGCGATGCCGATCACGCCAAGAACCTCTTTAACCTCTCCGAGGCCGGCAATATCTATACCCGCATCCAGAACCCCACGCAGGATGTCGCGGAGCAGCGCATCGCCGCGCTTGAGGGTGGCACCGCCGCCCTGCTTCTGGCCTCGGGCCAGGCCGCCACCACCAATGCCGTGCTAAATATCGCCCAGGCCGGGGACCACATCGTATCCTCCTCGTCCATCTACGGCGGCACGTTTAACCTCTTCCGCTATACCCTCGCCCGCCTCGGCATCGAGACCACGTTTGTGGCCAATCAGGACGACGCCGAGGAGTGGCGCCGCGCGATTCGCCCCAATACCAAGCTGCTCTTTGCCGAGACCATCGGAAACCCGCAGATCAACGTGCTTGATATTCGCCTCGTGGCCGATATCGCGCATGTCGCGGGCATCCCCCTGGTCGTGGATAACACCATCGCCACCCCGTATCTGATCCGTCCGTTTGAGCACGGCGCGGATATCGTGGTGCACTCGGCCACCAAGTTCCTCGGCGGCCACGGCACCGTGGTGGGTGGCGCGATCGTGGACGGCGGCACGTTTAAGTGGTCGCAGAACGTCGAGAAGTTCCCGGGCCTGACCGAGCCCGACCCCAGCTATCACGGCATCTCCTATTCGCAGGCGGTGGGCGATGAGATTGCGTTTATCATTAAGGCCCGCGTGCAGCTGCTGCGCGACCTCGGTGCGGCCATCTCCCCGAATAGCGCCTGGCAGCTGATCCAGGGCATCGAGACCCTCTCGCTGCGTATCGAGCGCCACGTGAGCAATGCCCAGGAGATCGCCGAGTGGCTCGACGCCCACCCGGATGTGGCCTCGGTCAACTACTCGGGGCTGCCCTCCAGCCCGTGGTATGCCGCGGCCAATAAATATGCGCCGCGCGGCGTGGGTGCCGTGCTCTCCTTTGAGCTCAAGGGCGGGGTGGACGCCGGCCGCGAGCTGGTAAATAACCTCTCGCTGTTCTCCCACCTGGCCAATATCGGTGACGTGCGCTCGCTCGTGATTCACCCGGCCTCGACCACGCACTCGCAGCTGAGCCCCGAGGCCCAGCTGTCCGCGGGTGTCACCCCGGGCCTCGTGCGCCTGTCCCTGGGCCTGGAAAATATCGACGATATCAAGGCCGACCTGGAGGCCGGTTTTGCGGCCGCCCGCGCCCTGGTGGAATCGCGCCGCTAGGCCCACGCCCTCAACGCCCGTGCCCGGTGGGACATCCCCAGGATGTCCCACCGGGCACGGGTGTTTTTAATCACGCAGCGAGCGCGGGTCCGCGGTATCGATGGAATAGGTCACATCGGCGCGCACGGGCCACGGGATCGGTGCGCTAAAGGACGCTGCGCCGCCGGCCTCGGGATCGGGCTCCAGCAGCAGAATATCCAGCCGCCCCTCCTCGATATCCAGCCGCGCGCGCATCGGCACGCCATCGCTGATAAACCGTGCCGAGACGGGGAACGTATAGCGGTGCGGGACGGCCAGCGGCAGCGCGGCCCCCGCGGGCTCGTCCACGCTGAGCCAGACCTCGGGTCCCCCCTCGGGATAAACCCGCTCGCGCGCGAGTGCCAGCTGCGCGCGCAGGGCGGCCGAGCCGTGATCTCCCGTGAATTCCAGCATGCCCTCGATCAGGGCGCGGGCGCCGGGGGTGAGGTCTTCGAGGCGGGGTTCACCCGCGCGGGTGCGCCGCAGCACGCGGCTCATCCCCCAGGAGGCTGCCGAGACCACCGAGGCGGCCGCGGCGATGGTCAGTGCGGGCACGAGTAGCGCGCGCGGGATCCTCCCGAGTGAACGCAGAGAGGGGAACGGGGTACGCAACGGTGCCATCCCCCCAGTCTAGCCGCGGCGCCCGCCCCCGCCGCGCGCCGTCATCTGGCGCACGGAAGCGGGGCCTTTCCCGCGGGAACCCCGGCCGCCCCGTCATAATGTGGCCGGTTGTATCGGGGTGGTCCAGAATGAGGACATGGACTGGCAGACACCCGAAGAATCCGTGCCCTCGAGTTTTATCACCGAGGAACTCGCCCGGGCGCTCATGGGCAAGCCCCCGGCCACGGGGGCCTGGCGCGATGGGGATAACCCCGGGCGCCGTCTTTTTGCGGGCCTCGGGCCGTTTGAGCTTGAGCGCGGCGGCGCGCTGCCCTTTGTCCGGCTGGCCTATGAGACTCTCGGCACGCTTAACGCCGATGCCTCCAATGCGATCCTGATCGATCACGCGTTCACTGGCGATAGCCATGTCGCGGGCGAGGCCGGGCCGGGCCACTATACGGCCGGCTGGTGGTCGCAGCTTGTGGGCCCGGGCCTCGCGATCGACAGCGATCGGTATTTTGTGGTGATCCCCAATATCCTCGGTGGGTGCCAGGGGTCCACGGGCCCGTCCTCCTTTGCCCCCGATGGCCGCGAATGGGGCGAGCGTTTCCCCTATGTGACCATCCGCGATCAGGTGCGCGCGCAGGCCCTGCTGGCCGATAGCCTCGGGATCGACTCCTGGTATGCGGTGATCGGCGGCTCGATGGGCGGAATGCACGCGCTGGAATGGGCCGTGAGCTATCCCGAGCGGGTGCGGCGGCTCGGCGTGCTCGCCGCTCCCCCGGCCACCGGCTCGGATCAGATCGGCAGCAACCTCACCCAGATGCAGGCCATCACGATGGATCCGCACTGGGCGGGCGGCCGCTATTATGACGCCGATGACGGCGAGGGTCCGCATGCGGGGCTCGCGCTCGCGCGGCGCATCGCCCTGCTGAGCTATCGCGCCCCCGATGAGCTGAATGAGCGTTTTGACCGCGCGTGGCAGTCCCCGATCAGCCCGCTCGGGGATGGTGGCCGCTTTGCGCTGGAATCCTATCTGGACTTCCACGGCAATAAGTTCACGCGGCGCTTTGACGCCAATAGCTATCTGACGCTCTTGCAGGCCATGAACTCCCACGATATTGGGCGCGATCGCGGCGGCATCGAGGCGGCCCTGGCCACGGTCACCGCCCGCACGCTGGTTCTTGGCATCGATTCCGATCGCCTGTTTCCGGTGGAGGGTCAGCATCGGATCGCGGCGGGTATCCGCGATACCCTGCACGGCGATAGCGCCCACGTGATCTCCTCGATTTTTGGCCACGACGGGTTTTTGATCGAGTTTGATGCGGTGGGCGACGCGATAGCGCGCCTACTCGAATAAGGCTGGGAATCGGCCGTATACTGCGGCTATGGTCACCGCGAAAGTCCCGGAGGATGTTTTCCCCTCCACCCGGGTGGGTCGCCCTCCCCGCAGATCGCCGGGCGAGGGTATCAGCGAGGCCGAGCAGGAGCGCTTCACGTGGCAGCGCGCGCGACTGATCACGCGCAGCACGTTTGGCTTTGCGTTGGCCTCGGTGGTGACCACCCTGGTCTGTATCCTGCCCGGCAGCGTGATGTCCCCGGGTGCGCGCGCGCTGGCCCTTGTCCTGCTGGGTTGTTTTCTCGCCAGCCATATTGCGCTTTATCTGACCCAGACCGCGTTCTGGGCGATCAGCACCTATTGTGTGGGCAGCGCGCTGATGCTGACGCTCTGGAACGATCCCGGCATGGGGCTGAACCTGGCTACCGTGACGGCGATGATCGCGGTGGGCGGCTGGGGCATCGGGTCGATGGCCACGATGCTGGTCTCCACGCGCGGCCATGTCGCGATTCTGATCGCCCTGTTTATGGTGACCGTATTCCATCTCTGGATTCCGCTCTGGCCCCTCGGGCGCGAGATCATCGCCCCCACCATTTTGCTGGTGGGTGCCTGGGCGATCCCCACGGCCTTTGGCCTGTGGCTGCTGCGCACGTTCCCGCGCAGCATGCGCCGCATCTCCAGCATCGGCCGCGCCTATTCCACCGAGCGTCGCGCGAGCGAGAGCGAGGCGCAGCGGCACCGCGATGCGCGCCTGCTGCACGATACCGTGCTGGCCACGCTCTCCCTGCTGGCGCACTCGGGACGCGGCGTGAGCGAGGAGGCGATGCGCGCGCAGGCGGCATCGGATCGCGATCTGCTGACCCGCTTGCGCCTGGGCGAGGACGTGAACCCCTCCGCCTCGGGCGCCTATAGCCTCACCACCGCCGATGCCGCGAGCCCCGGGGATGCGCTGGGCCCGGTGCGCGAGCGCTTTGAACGGGTGGGGTTAAACGTGACCTGGCACGGCACCGGCGAGATCGATGCGTCCTCCGCCGCGGGCGAGGCCTTTATCCTCGCGATCGGCGAATGCCTGGAAAATGTGCGCCGGCACTCGGGCGTGGATCACGCGGATGTCACCCTTAGCGCCACCGCCGATCTGCTGCGGGCCGTGGTGACCGATTCCGGTGTGGGTTTTGACCCGGACTCGATCGACTCCGGCCGGCTCGGTTTTGCCGAGTCCGTGGTGGGTCGCCTGCGCTCCGTGGGCGGGTCCACCCGGGTATTCAGCGCCCCGGGGGCCGGCACCACGATCATGCTGGAGGTTCCCGCTCCCGGGGCGGGGGTCGGCGCATGAGCCCGCGCGGACCGGCGACCAAGGCCCAGCTGAGCACGGTTCAGCTCGGTACCGGGCTGGCAGCGGCCGGCGGCATCGTGGTGCTGGTGTCCTTCCTCCGGGTGGCCGAGTACTGGGCCGGATATCGGGTGAGTAATCTGTCGTTCCTGGCCTGGATCCTGCTGGGCCTGACCCTGGTGGCACTGATTTTTTGGGTGCGCTATACCTCCGCGCGGCTGACTCGGCCGGCATTTTTCATCTTTGCGGCCATCCTGATCCTGTGTTCCGTGCTGGATCTGGCCGGGGTCTGGGAGCTCACCGCCACCCGGGTATATCCCACCGCGTCGGTCGCGGTGGGTGGCGTGTTTTTGGCCCTCACCACGCTGCGCCCCACGCGCGAGATGGTCTGGGTCTCGGCGATTCTTTCCATCGGTTTTATCGCCGTATTTATCGCCCAGGGGGCGCAGGCCCCCAGCACCAGCGCACCCGAGTTATTAATGGCGGTTTTTGCGCTGGTGCCGCTGGGCATCGGGATCGTGGTGGTGGGGACCTATCGCAATATGCTCACGCAGGCCCTGGACCGGGTCCTGCTGTTGAGCACGGTGGAGGATCCGGCCTATGGCGTGAGCCTGCGGGCGAAGCAGGAGCTCTCCGCGCTGGATCTGGAGGTGGAGGAGCTCTTCGACGCGGTCGCGGCGGGGAGCGAGCCACTGCCGCTGTCTCCCGAGCGTGCGCGGCGCGCCGGGGAGCTGGCCACGGAGCTGCGCGCGCACCTGATTGCCGGGCGCGTGAATACCTGGCTGGCACACGCGATCAACGAGTCCGATGTGCTGCGCGGCCGGATCACCGTGGAGGACCCGGAGGGCCTGGCCGGGCTGATGGATCCCGGGCAGCGCGATGGTTTATTATCCGCAATCTGGCTTCTTTCCGTCACAGACGGTGACACAACCCCTCAGGGAACTTTAGAATTCTCTAGGGAAGGTATCGGCCCGCGTTCAGACTCGCTGCGCATTACATTGACGTTCACGGGTATGACACGACTCAATATCGAACCCGCAACTTGGCCCGGTTTAGACCGGGTTGGGCGATATGGTGTAACAAGCACCGCAACCGGGGTAAAGATTATGTTGCGCAGTGCCCTTCGCTAATTCGCCCCGCCGCCGTACCCGAGGAGAGGAAACCCACATGAGCAGCGCTGACACACCGATACGCCTGGCAATTGTCGACGATCATCGGATGTTGCTATCCGCTCTCACCGAGTGGATCCGGGCCGCGGCCGATGATATTCACATGGTCACCGCCGTCACCACGTGGCCCGAGCTGCTTGGTCACCCCGAGTTCCCCGTGGACGTGGTTCTCCTCGACCTGGACCTCAAGGATAATATTCCGATCTCGCTGAAGATCGCCACGCTGAATACCACGGGCGTGCGCACGGTCCTGATGAGCACCTATTCCGAGCCCGCCGTGGTGCGCGAGGCCCTCGCCGCGGGTGCGATGGGTTATCTGGCCAAGAGCGAGGATGCCACGATGATCGTGGAGGCCATCCGCGCGGCCTATGCGGGCGAAAGCTTTATCTCCGCCGAGCTGGACACCGCACTGAGCGAGGACACCGGCTCCGGGGTCCCCAAGCTCAGCGCGCAGGAGCGCCGGGTCATGGCACTCTATGCCGCGGGCGAGCCCGTAAAATCGGTGGCCTTTGAGCTCAGCATCTCCGAGGAGACCGCCAAGAGCTACCTTAAGCGCATCCGCGAGAAGTACCGCGGCGCGGGCCACGATGTGGGCACCAAGGTTGCGCTGCGCAAGCGCGCCATCATCGACGGCATCATCGTCGACTAAGACCCCGCCGGTTTCCGGCCCCGAACGCCGCCACGCAGTTATGCGAGGCGGCGTTCGCGCTTTTCCACCAGAAATCCGGTCGCCGCGATGAGGATGCCGAGGGTGGTCAGCACGCAGGCCACCGTGATCGGCGCAAGATAGCCGAGTCCCCCGGCGATCACGAGGCCGCCGAGGAAGGCCCCCGCGGCATTACCGATATTCATCGCCGAGTGGTTCAGCGCCGCGGCAATCGACTGGGCATCGCCCGCAACATCCATAAAGCGGGTCTGCACCACCGGGCCCAGCCCCGAGGAGGCCGCGCCGGTGAGGAAAACAAAGAGGAAGAGCAGCGGCAGGATCGACGCCACAAAATAGAGCACAATAAACACGCCGAGCATCGAGAAGAACGCGATATAAAGCGCGGCCTTCAGGTTCCGGTCGGCGAAGCGCCCCACGATCAGGTTACCCGCGGTCATGCCCACTCCCATCGTGGCCAGCAGCCACGGGACGGTGCTCGCCGCGGCCCCGGCCACCTCGGTTGCGAGGGGCGTGAGATAGGAGTACACCGCAAAAAAGCCGCCAAATCCAATCGCACCGATGCCCAGCGCAAACCAGACCTGGGCGCGGCGGAATACCCGCAGCTCGCGACGGATCGTCTGTTCGCGGTTTCCGGGGAAGCGCGGCACCACGAGGGCAATCGCGATTGTGGAGACCGCAAAGATCACGGCGACCAGCAGATAGGCGGCCCGCCAGCCGAGCTGCTGCCCCACCACGGTGCCCAGCGGGACACCCACGATATTGGAGATCGTGAGTCCCAGCATCACGAGGGACACACCGCGGGCGCGGCGCGCGGGCCCCATCAGCTGCGCGGCCACCAGCGCGGCAATGCCAAAATAGGCGCCGTGCGGCAGGCCCGCAATAAAGCGCGCAACCAGCACCCCGCCGAAGCTGGGCAGGAGCGCGGTGGCCACCGTGGCCAGGGTGAAGCTCACGCCGAGCCAAAACAGCACGCTCTTGCGCGACCAGCGCGCCACGGCCGCCGCGATGGTCGGGGCCCCCACCACCACACCCAGCGCATAGAGCGTGATCATCCAGCCGGCGTGCGCATTGGCCTGGGAGGGATCCACGGCGTAGATATCGGGGAGCAGATCCGCGGCGATATTGGGCAGCAGCCCCATCGCCACAAACTCGGTGGTCCCGATGCCAAAGGATCCGATGGCCAAAACAAACAGGGATAGCCGCACGCGCGCGGGCGTGATCGTGGCGGGATCAGTAAATGTACGGGACATTTGTCCTATTCTACGGGACGAATCAAATCGATTCGATCCCCCTGTTTGCGCGGATCCCGCGCGCGGGCCGATCCACACTCCGGGCAGCCCAACCGCGCCCTATCGGCGGGGCGCCCGCCGCCCGCGGTCGCGGCCGCCCCGCGGGGCCTAATCTAGGGAGGGTGGCCCAAAACCGGGGCCGCGCCGGAGAGCGAGGGAACACGGAATGCCCATCAGCGAGATCACCTACGTGGATACCCCCGTGCTACGCATCGGCTATGAGAGCCTGGGCGAGGCGGACGGCACGCCCATTATTCTGCTGCACGGATTTCCCTATGACGTGCGCTCCTATGACGAGGTGGCCCCGCGGCTGGCCCGCGAGGGCTTCCGGGTGATCGCCCCCTATCTGCGCGGCTACGGGCCTACGCGCTTCCTCTCCGGGGAGACCCCACGCTCGGGACAGCAGGCGGCGCTGGGCCGCGATGTGATTGACCTCCTGGATGCGCTGGGGATCAACCGCGCGATCCTCGCGGGTTATGACTGGGGCGGCCGCGCCGCGAGTGTGGCCGCGGCCCTGTTTCCGGAGCGGGTGAGCGGGCTGATCACCGCCGCCGGCTATCCGATCCAGGACATCGCCGGCTCGGTGGAACCGGATTCCCCCGCCGAGGAAAAGCTGTCCTGGTATCAGTATTATTTCCACTCCGAGCGCGGCCGGCGCGGCCTGGAACGCTATCGCGAGGACCTGTGCGGGATGCTCTGGCGCGAGTGGTCGCCCGAGTGGGCCGGCGCCGAGGCCGCGTTTGCCGCCTCCGCACCGAGCCTGCATAACCCCGATTTTGTGGACGTGGTGGTGCACTCCTATCGGCACCGCTGCGGCCTGGCCGAGGGCGATCCGCGCTATGCCGAGCTGGAGCGCATTCTCGCCGGGGCACCCACCATTGCCGCCCCCACGGTATCGCTAGACAGCGGCGCGGACGGGTTCGGTTGGTTTGATTCCTCGGAACACGCCGCACATTTCTCGGGGGCCTTTAGCACCGTGGTGCTGCCCGGGGCCGGGCATAACCCGCCGCAGGAGGACCCCGCGGGATTTACCGCTGCGGTCCTGGCGCTGGCCCGGGATATCGGGGCCGCCGGCGCGCGCTAGCGCCCGGCGGCGTCCGCGCGGCTAGGCGTCGCCGAGTGCGCGCTCGAGCCGGTCCAGCTTGCCGGTCATCTCACCGCTGAACCCGGGGCGGATATCCGCCTTTAACACCAGCGAGACCCGCGAGCCAAAGGCCCCCACGGCCTCTGTCGCGGCCTTGACCACGGCCATGACCTCATCCCAGTCACCCTCGATCGTGGTGAACATCGAATCGGTGCGGTTGGGCAGGCCCGAGTCGCGGACGATCTTCACGGCCGCGGCCACGGCATCGTGGACGGAGCCGTCCTCGCGGCCGGTTCCGGAGGGTGCAACGGAGAATGCAACGATCATGAGGGGTTTCCCTTTTCTTCGGTGGTGAGGTGAACGGGGTTGGTCAGCGGCCCCGCGGCTCGGCTGGAGGCGGGGACGGGGGAATCTTCCGGCGGGGCCGCGGCAGCCGGGGGCGTCCGGGTCCAGCGCGGGGCCCAGCGAATCTCAAAACTATGTCGCAGATTTGCGGTGACCGAGGCGGCGAGCGCCGCCGTCGTGGCGGGATCCAGCCCCAGCCCACGCCCGGCACTCTGGGCTTCAAGCTCCTCGCGCACATTCTCCTGCACCGTGTTCAGGATCTCCTCGTCCCAGACCACGGGCGCCTCGGCAACGGTCGCGGCGGGGGCGCGCGTTGCGGGCGCCGCCGGCTCGTCCGGGCCCAGCAGCGTGGCCCAGAGCCCCGGCACGGCCGCCCGCTCGGCCGCTCCCGCGCGCCAGAGCTCGCGGATCGCCCAGACCAGCAGCACGATCGAACCGATATTGCGCAGCGTCAGCACCAGGACTGCCCAGGTCTCGACGCCGATGACGTAACCGTAGTTATACGGATAAAACAGGTGGGTCAGCGCCGCGAGCACCAGCGAGGCTATCGCCGGGAACATAAAACGCCGACCGGAGACCACAAGCCCATAAACCACCGGCGCGATCAGCCACACCATAAACTGCGGCGAACCCACCTTATTCATCACGATCATCGCGAGGACCAGCGCCAGCACCAGCTCGGGCAGGATGCGCAGCACGGGTGTGCCAAAGCGGCGGGCACGCAGGGCGAGGAACGCGATCAGCGCCACGGTGACCACAAGCAGCGGCGTCATCACGGCGGAGAGCACGTCCACCCCCGAGCCCAGCACCTGATAGGTCAGGATGCCGCGGTCATAATAAACCTCGGCCGGTCCGCCCAGCGCCGCGAGCCAGAGATAGGGCACGGCCACGGGGGCCTCGATCTGGATGCCGCGGCCGGTCTGCTCGGTGATAAAGGAAAACACGTTTGGGAAGCCACCGATCGCGATGGCCAGCACCACGATCGCGGCGCTGGTCGCGAGCCCCACCCAAAAAATCTGGAGGCGTTCGCGCAGCAGAAGCAGCGCGCCACCGATGATTGCGGCGGGCCAAATCTTCATCCAGGTGGCGATGCTCAGCACGATGGTGGCCGCCCGCGGATGCCGCATCAGCAAGAGCAGCCCCACGATCGCCATCGGCACGGTGATCGAATCCACCCGGCCAAAAACGATCGGACCGAGCACCACGGTGAAGGCCATCCACCACAGGCCCGCGCGGCGGCGCGCCTGATTGGGGTTCTCGCCGATCAGGAACGCGAAGGCCACCGCGTTCAGCACCGTGACCAGCAGGAGCCAGCCCAGCGGATAGCCCGCGACGCCCAGGAGCATCGGCGGCAGCATCGGCAGCAGCGCGGCGATCGGATAGACCCAGGGCTGGGTGATCCCCATGATCGCGCCGCCCTGCAGGGCGGTGGCCGCCCAGGGCTGATACACGGCGGTGACGTCCCCCAGGGGATAGCCGGTTGCGTTCAGGGAGAGCCAGATTGTCCAGAGATGAACGATGGCAAAGATGGCCCAATAGGGGGCGTTTCGGCTAGTCACTGTCTCATCCTAGGAGACACACCCCAAGAATCCCGTGCCGTTGTGTCCCGTCTCGGCACGGCTACGGCCGGTTTGCAGGTGGAACCGTTAGATTCTGGGGAAACCTGCGTCATCCGTTTTCCGGAAAGGACCCAAAAATTGTCTTCCCTGTCACTGCACCCCCGCACCGTGGTTTTTGATTACGGCGATGTCATCTCCCGCGAGCAGATTCCGGCGGAGGCCGAGCATACCCGCGCCCTCACCGGCATTCCCGCCGCGGAGTTTTGGCCCGCCTATTGGCGTCATCGCGAGGCCCTCGACTGCGGCACCCTGAGCATCGAGGAGTACTGGCAGAAAATCGCCCGGGAATCCGGGCGCGAGTTTGATCGCGCGCTGATTCAGGAGATCTGGATCAGCGATTACCGCAGCTGGCTATCGATTAACCCCGAGGTATTTCGCATCATCGAGGATCTCACCGCGGGAGGCACGCGCCTGGCACTGCTCTCCAATGCCGGGGCAGATTTTGGCGGATATTTCCGCTTTGGCCCGCTCGCCGATCATTTTGATGAGTTCATCGTGAGCGGGGAGATTGGCCTCGTGAAGCCCCATGCCGATATCTACGAGTACACGCTCGCCGCGCTGGGAATTACCGCGGAGCGCATGGTGTTCATTGATAACAGGCCGGAGAATATCGAGGCGGCACGTTCCCTCGGGATCACCGGCCACGTCTTCACCGGGGCCGAGGGCCTGCGTGCCTTCCTCTCCGACCTCGCTTCCGCCACACACTAATCCCGATCCGAAGGGCTCCCCGCCTCCATGACCCACCTCTTTGATCCCCTGACCCTGCGCTCGGTGACCGTGCGCAACCGCGTGTGGATCTCCCCCATGTGCCAGTACGCCGTGGAGCGCCGGGACGGCGTACCCACCGCCTGGCATGCCGTGCACCTGGGCCAGTTTGCGCTGGGCGGCGCGGGGGCGGTCATCGTGGAGGCCACCGCGGTGAGCCCCGAGGGCCGGATCTCGCCGCGGGATACCGGCATCTGGAACGATCAGCAGGCCGCGGCCTGGGCCCCGATCACCGCGTTCCTCTCCGCGCACGGCGCCACCCCGGGCATTCAGCTCGCGCATGCCGGCCGCAAGGCCTCCACGCGCGCCCCCTGGGGCGAGGGTGCGGGTTCCGGCTCGGTTCCCGCCGCCGAGGGCGGCTGGGAGACCCTCGCACCCTCGGCGGTGGCCTTCGAGGGTTATGCCGTCCCGCGCGAGATGACGCTGACCGATATCGCCGGGGTGGCCCGCGATTTTGCGTCGGCCGCGCGGCGCGCGGTGGATGCCGGATTTGAGCTCCTGGAAATCCACGCGGCCCACGGCTATCTGTTGCACCAGTTCCTGTCCCCGCTGTCAAACCTGCGCCGGGATAGCTTCGGTGGCAGCCTGGAAAACCGCGCGCGCCTGCTCCTCACGGTGATCCGCGAGGTGCGCACGCGCGTGGGTGAGGTGCCCATTCTGGTGCGTTTCTCCGCAACCGATTGGACCGAGGGCGGCCTGAGCGTCGAGGATATCGCCACGGTGGCGGGGCTCGCGGTTGAGGCGGGCGCCGACTTCTACGACATCTCCTCGGGTGGGCTGATCCCCGGCGCCCGGATCCCGGTGGGCCCGGGCTATCAGGTGCCCCTCGCCGCGCATATTGGCGCCGAGGTATCGGTTCCGGTGGGAGCGGTGGGGCTGATCACCACGGCCGAGCAGGCCCAGGAGATCGTTGCCTCGGGCGATGCCGATGTGGTGTTGATCGGCCGGGAGGCCCTGCGTAATCCGCATTTTGCGCTTGAGGCCGCCACCACGCTGGGCCGGTCCGAGGGCCTTATTCCCGGGCCCTATGAGCGGGCCTATGGCCACTAACTAGAGCGCCCCTACCAGCCCCATTTCGGGGCACAGTGCCCCCGCAATATGACCCCTGAACGGGATTTTTAGTCATATTTCGGGGGCAATTCTGTATTCCCCGCGGGATTACCCCTAAATTAAAAGTATCCGGTGGCACTCAGGCGTTTCCCGGAGTCGAAATTGTCGTGATCTGGGGAATATCAACACTATGAGAAAAAGTTTTCGGGCGGCCGTGGCACTCCTCGCGGCGGGGGCACTGGTCCTGGGGGGTCCCGCGGTCAACGCCGCCGAACCCACGCAGGGTGTCACGATTGAAAAGAGCAATACCCTCAAGGGTCAGCCCGCGGCCCCGGGCGGAAAATTCTCCTATGTGCTGAAGGCAGGTTGCTCGGGCATCGAGGTGGACTGCCTCAACGCCGAGATCGTGGATGTGCTGCCCGAGTGGGTCACGCTGGAGCAGGTGCCCGCGAGCACCACCGCCTATACCGTGACCTATAACGAGGACACCCGAGAGCTGCGCGTGAAATTCCTCACGCCCACCAATAATCCCGAGGGCATCGGGCTTCCCGCGGGCAGCGATGAGACCATCACCGTGCAGGTGGGCATCCCCTCCGATACCACCCTGGCCGATGGTGAATCCTTTGATAACACCGCGGTGATCACGGCCGATGGCTCGACCGATACCGATACCAACCCGGTCACCGTGCAGGTTGAGCGCATCGCGCTCCCGCAGGCCACCAAGTCCTGGTCCCCCACCGGTTCGTTTATCGGACACGATGATCCCAGCACAATCACACTCGGCGTAAAAAACTCCTCCTCCGCCACGGCCGAGGTGGACCGGCTGAGCGTGAGCGATGACTCGGCCGAGACCTTCGATTTTTTTGATGTCTCCTCGATCACGCTCGATTCCTTCCCCGCGGGCGCCGATCGCGCGGTGCTGCGCGTAAAAACCGCCACCGGCTGGATCTCCGGCGCGGCCGTGTCCAACACCGGCGCCCTCACCATCCCGCCGCCGGCCACCGCCGCCGATATCATCGGCGTGGCCGTGGACTTCAGCAACTCCGCGGGCGAGGTCCTGCCCGTGGATCCCACGGGCGGAGCCGTATCCTTCGACGTGGTGCTGCGCGATACCCATCGCACAAACGGCACGCCCATCGCCTCCGATCAGCGCCAGCCGGTAAATAACTGTGCCGTGCCCGAGGCACATGAGGCCGAGCTCGGCGTGATCCAGCGCGATCCCGCGTGCGTGGTGCACTCGGTATATCCCAATAGCGTCACCCTGGAACCCTCCAAGCAGTATTTCCCGGATAGCAACGGCAATTTTTCGGCCGATGCCGGCGAATATGCCGTGGTGGGTGTGGACTCGGGCGTTAGCGCGGTGATCGACGCCAAGAACACCGCGCCCTTCCCGCTGTCCGAGCTGACCATCACCGAGCCGGCCACCCCGGGTGGCGACTTCGATAAGCTCACCGTGACCGATGTGCGGGTGCGTTTCCCCGCGGGTGCCACCGCGGCCGTGGTCAAGGTTGAGTATCCCGGCGGCGTGGTGCGGGAGTATCCGTTCAGCAAAAATGGCAGCGTGGAGCTGCCCGAGGGCGAGCGCCCCGTGAAGATTTCGGTCACCTATACCGGGGTGGATGCCGAGGGAAATCCGAGCATCGCGCCGGATGCGGTCGCGGGGCTGGACGTGCACGGCATCATTCCGGGCGATCGGCTCACCGCGGAAAACCTGCCGGGTGGCACCGATCCGGGCGTGACCAATTGCGCGGCCGTGAGCGGCGTGGCCAATCCCGATAACGGTGCGGGCAGCGTGGCCGGCGATGTCTGCGTGGACCTCACCGTGAGCGAACCGTTCACCGAATATAACGGCAAAAAAACCGCCAATCAGACGGTCGTGGTGGATGGCCAGCCGGTGACCTACCGCCTGAATATCACCAATAACGGCACTATTCCGATGACCACCCCCGTGCTCTCGGATCCGCCGATGACCCCGGGCTCCCCCAATATTCCGGACCCGCGCTATACCAGCATCTTTGAAAACCTCGTGCTGCAAAATGCCACGGTCATCAGCCCCAAGACCGAGGATGCAGTGCACCTGGAGATCCTGATGCCCGATCAGACCTGGCGCGATTATGAGAGTTCTCCCGCGGTTCTCAGCCGGGCCATCGCGATCCGGGCAAGCCTCGACGGCAATCTAAACCCCGCCCAGTCGCTCACCGTGGATCTGCGCTTTGAGCTGCGTCCCGGTAAGCCGCTGGGTACCACCCTGTCCAATTGTTTCCAGTTTGACTCCGGCAACCTCGCCGCCGTGGACCCCAGCTGTGCCCCCGAGGTCAGCACGGGGGCGCGTTCCTCCGCGGCCGCACTGAAAAAGTCGATCTCTCCCGAGACGCTGCCCGAATATGTGCCGGGTCGCCCCGAGCAGACCGCCAATGTCACCCTGACGGTGACCAACCTGGGTAACCTCAACGCCAAGAACCTCATGGTCAAGGATGAGACCGAGGCATTTTTTGATGCCGTGGACTTTGTGCAGATCACCAAGCTGCGCTATCCGGCCGGCTCCGATCGGGTGGCGCTGAGCTATCTGCTGGAGGACGGCTCCTGGACCGATCCGGTCCCCGGGGTAAAAACCGGCGCCCAGGCGCTGCCCGAGGGAATCAGCGCGGACCGCGTGCGCGGGGTGCGCGGCGAGTTCAGCGGCGATCCCCTGGGGGAAAACGGCGGCACGGTACTCACCCCGTGTAAGGACGGCGCGGCCTGCCGCGGCGAGCTCACCTTCGCCGTGCACCCGCGCGGGGATCTGCGCAGCTCCCCCGGCACGGCCATCCCGAAGACGCTCGTGAATACCGTGAACGGCACGTTCACCACGCTCAGCGAATCCGGCGAGGCCCCCGCCCCCAAGCCGATTCCGGATGTGAACGCCTCGCTCGCGCTGGTGCCGGGCTCGGTCACGCTGGACGTGCAGAAGACCCCCGATACCAATCTCAAGCCGGGCAGCAACCAGGTCTTTAAGCTGCTTGTGCGCAATACAGGGACGGGCGATATTCCCCGGCTGCGGGTGACCGATGCATTGCCCGATCAGCTCGTGCTCGACGAGAGTTTTGTGGGCGATAGCGTGGACGGCGTGGTGCTTCCCTATCGCATCGTGGATCAGGTCCTGCCCGAGGGAACCCCCGCGGTGCCCACGCCCGCGCTGAGCCTCACGCGCGACGGCGATCACGTGAGCGCCGCCACCTGGACGTTCCCCGGCGACTGGGTCCTGCCGCCGGGTGGCGAGTTTGTGATCGAGATCGCCGCGGGCCTGGCCCCGGGTGTGCACGCGGGCGATCGGATCACCAATACCCTCGGCGCAACCTCGACCGATAACGATCGCCTGGTGTGCGAGCGCCCGGAGTCCGGTCAGACCGGAACCGTGGGCGAGGGCCTGTACTGCACCGATACGGCGGTGGTCACCACCGAGGCCGGGTCCGCCTTTGATACCCGCAAGTGGGTAGCGGGCGATGCAGACCTCGGCTGGTATCACAACTCGCGCAAGGCGTTTATCCCCACCGGGGATGCCTCCTGCCCCGTGCTCACCGTGGAGGGCATCACCTATACCACCACGCCCTGTGTGGCGCTGACCCACCCCGGCAGCGATTATCGCTACCTGATTAATGTGATCAACTCGGGTACACAGCCCGCCGAGACCGTGGTGATCGTGGATCGCCTGCCCGCGCCCGGCGATGACGGCGTGATCTCCACGGGCCGCGGCACGGAGTGGGATAACGCACCCACCCTCGTGGCGGCCCCCGAGATTCACCACGAGGGCTCGCGTAATACCCTCGGCTATGCCAGCACCCAGGACCTGTGCCTGGACGATCTGGATCTGGCCACCCCCGAGCGCTGCGCCGATGCCTGGTCACCCGCGTTTAGCACCACGGCCACGGCCTTCCAGGCGGAGATGAACTTCCCCGCCAATGATCTGCTGGAGCCCGGAGAATCCTTCCCGATCACGTTCGAGATGACGGCTCCGGAACAGATCGCGCAGAAGCAGGCCACGGGACCCACGATTGCCTGGAACTCGCTTGCCCGCAGCGCACGCACGATCGACGTGGGCGGCGACCCGGAGATCGTGCCGATTCGCGAACCGCTGAAGGTGGGCATCGGTGTGGCCTATGGCGCGTTTGAGCTCAGCAAGAAAATCGTGGATAACGGCTCCGGATTAAACACAGCGGCGCTGGAGTTCGAATTCGAATATCTGTGTACCCTGACCGATGAAAAGGAAAAGCGCACGGTACTCTCGGGGGCGCTGACCCTCACCGGAGAGGGGACCGGAAACGTGCAGGGTATCCCCGCGGGTGCCGAGTGTGACCTCTGGGAGAGCAATACCGCGGGTGGCGAATCCAGCAACCCGACTGCCGATCCGGTGCACTTTATGATCGATAAAAATAATGTGCAGCGCGGTGAGATCGCCCGGCTCGCGGTCACCAATACGTTCACCGCGCCCGATCCCTCGCCGACCCCCGGCATCCCGGGAACCCCCGGGCCCACCCCGGGCACGGCACTCCCGCCCGCCCTCGGGCAGACGGGTCTGGACGGCGGCCCGCTGGGAATCCTGGCAGCGCTCGGTGTCGCGCTCCTGGGTATCGGGTTCCTGCTGCGGAGGCGGAACGTGCGGAGCCCGCGGGCCTAGGCCGGCGGCGTCCCCCGGCGGGGAGTGCCGCCGCCACGGAAACGTGGCGGCGGCACTCCCCGCTTTTATACGCACGAGGGTTCCGGATCGGCGGCTCCCACCCGGATCGACAGGAAAAACAAGGACAGCCCGACCCCGGGAGCGCGCGTCATGTCGATCGGGCAGCCCCGCCGCCGGGTCCCCCGAGTTTCCGCCGCAAAACACGGTGCACGGCCTCTCATCCCGCGAGAGATTTTGGCGGTATCCCCAAAAGTTTTTCGTGAAAAATCCGCGGTAGGTGTCTAGGTTTATCTCCATAAATACGTGAATCACGGTCCGCGCGGCGGGCCGCGGAGAACGGGGTATTTTATGGAATTCTGGATTAACACCGATGAGTTTGGTGGGCTCCTCTCCGGGCTCGGGGCGCTCCCGCCGATGCTCGCCGCCCCGCGCCTGGATGATGGCTATGCGACCCGCAGCGATCCGGTCATGGAGGCACTGAACGAGGTCCTGGTCTGGCGGCATCGCGAGGGCGCCACCGAGGAGGAGACGCTGAATACCCTGTGGGCCCGCGCCCGGGAGACCGCTGAGTATTATGTGGCCCAGGACCGGCACGTGGCGGATTCGGTGGAGGAGGCCGGCGGATGATGTGGCCGGAGGACGACCCCGGCGTGGGCGAGCTGGAGGGTTTACAACGCACGGCCCTCGCGCTGAAGAACGAGGCGGAGGAGCTCGCCTATCCCATCGAATCCCTGCACGCCGCGATCGCCTTTTCCGAGACCGTGTGGACGGGCCCTGGCGCCGAGAACTGGCGCGTGCTGATCGCCGAGCAGGCAGCGGAAATCGCGCGGCGGGTGGAGGTCTCGGAAAACCTCGCCCGGATCCTGCGCGAGTTCGGCTATGACCTGGACGATATCTTCTACCGGGTACACCGCCAGCAGCATCTGCGGGAGGGCGCGCTGGATGAGTATCGGGCAGCACTGCGCGCGGCGCAGGCCTTTGGGGAACACCTGGATCTGCCGCCGACCCCCACCCCCGGGCCCGCCCCGGCGATAAACGGCTGGGAGGAATACTGCGCCGCCGATCGCGAGATCGCCCGCCTGGCCACCCGCCGCCACGAGTCCGAGGACACGTGCGCGGCCCGGCTCCGCGCGGCGCTGCCCGCGGACTGGGCCGCGGTCTCCCGGGTGGGCAGTATCGCGCGGGTGGACCCCGCCTCGCTGACCCCGGTTGCCCTCGCGTCCGCGCTGGAACGCTGCACCCCCGATCAGGTGCGGGAGTATCTGGATTCCCTGGGCGAGGAGGAGCGCGCGCGATTTTGGCCGTTGCTTTCCGGGCGGCTGGTCGAGCGGCTCATCGATAAGGTTCCGCTCTATATCGGAAATCTTAATGGCATTCCCTTTGCCGTGCGCCATCGCGGCAATGTGCTTGCGCTCGAACGCGAGCATGAGCGCCTCACGGAGCAGCTTGCCACGGTGGAGGCCCTGCGGGAAAACGCCGTTACCGGGAGCGAGGAGTATCAGAAGCTCGGCAGGCAGCGGAACGAGCTGCGGGCCAGCCTGTCCGATATGAATGCACTCTGGGAGATCTTTGGTACCGATCTCGCCCATAATTATGACCCGCCGCGCACCCTGATCGCCTACGATCCCTCGGAGGCGGGGCCGCCTCTGGCCTCGATCGCCCTGGGCGATCTGGATGCGGCGCGCGAAATCCCGGTATTTGTGCCCGGAATGTCCAGCTCCACGGCCGAGCCCGAGGGATACCTGGAGGGCATAAAAAACCTGATCAAGGGTAAACCACATCAGGCGGGCGTGCTGTTTTTGGGGTATAACGCCCCCAATTTGGCCACCGTATTCCTCCCGCACTCGGCCCGGGCCGGCGCGCCCCGGTTGAACTCCCTGCTGAGCGGCATCGCCGCCGCGCGCTCCAGCGATCGGATCCGCCTGAGCGTGATTGCGCACTCCTATGGCACCACCCTGCTTGCCTATGCGCTTCCGGATAATCGGGTGGGCCTGGACTCGGTCACGCTGCTCGGCTCCGCGGGTGTCCCGCAGGGCTTTAGCGTACAGGATTTTGGGGTGCCCGATGAGCGGGTATTTGTGACCGAGCCGTGGGGCGATTTCACCGCCGATCTGGGGCGCCTCGGGAGCCTCCGGGAAAACCCGGAGGACCCCCAATTTGGTGCGGTTGCCTTTGGTTCGGACGGCACCACCCTCCCCACCGGGGAGGTGCTCCTGCCCACCACCGATCACGGGGCGGCGGTGGCCGGAGACGGGCACTATACGGGCGCCTATCTGGATGCTGATACCGAGGCCCTGTGGAACCTGCGGCTCATCACCACGGGGCACTTTGATCGGCTCACCGCGGGAGATACCGAAGACGCCCTGGACTCGATGGAGGAGTCCGAATATGACTAGCGGGTTCCGGAAGTGGCGCGGCCCGGCAGCGCGGCGAGCCTCGCGCGCGTCTCGATACCCGCGAACCGCGGCTCCCGGCACTATGGCGCGGCTGCTTATTGGCCTCCCGCTGGCCCTCGTGTTTCTCGCCGCTGCGCCGGGATGCGCCCGGGTCACGCCTCCCCCGGGCCCGGAACGCCCCACGGAACAGGTCATCGCCGATGCCATGGAACAACGCGGCAAATTCTGGGCCGAACTCGACGATATCCAAAACCTCCTCGGCGGCACGTGGGAAAAACACGACGACCCACTCGCCAATAGCTGCCCGGGCAGCAACAGAGAAACCTATAAATACAGCGGAGATCGCATTCGCAGCGAAGCCCTGCCCGACCCCGTCGCCGGAGCGGAACAACTCACCACGTATTTTTTACAACTCGGCTATACAGTCACACCACAGTCCTTTGATAAATACCATCACGCGATCATTGCCCGGGACGCCAACGGCTGGCGTATCACGGTCACCACCGACCTCGTCGAAGAAAAAATGCAGACCACCATCGCCGCCGACACCGGCTGCTTCCGCGGCAAAACCGTCCTCATCGCACGCTACCAATCACGCCTCATCGACGAGGAACGCGCCCGCACCTCCCCCAGCCCCAGCCCCTCCCGATACTGAGCCCCATGAGCCCACCACACAAAACCACCCCGCGACTCCACACGACCCTCCTGCGCATTCTGGGCACCCTCGCCCTGGCCACCACCCTGCCCACCGGCTGCACCACCCCCGCAGAGACCCGCCCCACGGAACAGGTCATCGCCGATGCCATGGAACAACGCGGCAAATTCTGGGCCGAACTCGACGACATCCAAAACCTCCTCGGCGGCACCTGGGAAAAACACGACGACCCACTCGCCAATAGCTGCCCGGGCAGCAACAGAGAAACCTATAAATACAGCGGAGATCGCATTCGCAGCGAGGCCCTCCCCGACCCCATCGCCGGAGCGGAACAACTCACCACCTATTTTTCACAACTCGGCTATACCGTCACACCCCAGTCCTTCGCCCCCAACCACCACGCCATCATTGCCCGGGACGCCAACGGCTGGAACATCACGGTGACCACCTACCGCCTCAAACAGGACATGCTGACCACCATCGCCGCCGATACCGGCTGCTTCCGCGGCAACTCCGGCCTGATCAGCGATTACCAATCTCGCCTCATCCGAGAGGAACGCGCCCGCACCTCCCCGAGCCCCAGCCCCTCCCGGTATTAGTTATGCCTCCACGTCCCGGGCCCCGCCGTCCCGGTCCGGCAAGCGCGGTTAGGGGCGAACCGGGCGTCCCTCCGCGGCCGAACGCTGCGCGGCCTCGGTAAGGCGCACCGCCGCCACGGCATCCGCCGGGAGCAGCGGACCTGGAAGCTCCGGATCGCGCAGCGTAGCCAGGAAGTGTGCGGCCGCGCGGGCAAACGGAGCCAGGCGGTCATCGGCGCGCTCGATCAGCGGCTCATACCGGTCATTTCCCGCGCGGCACAGCCCCGGGAGCGGGCGACGCGAGGCCTCAAAGGAGACCGTGGCGGCATCACCGATCACGTCAAACCCGGATTCAAACCCCGGGAACGGCGCGTCCCAGGAGCCCTCGATCCGGCTCACCGCACCGCTCCGATGGGTCAGCACGGCCACCGCCGAGGTCGCCAGGCCCGGATGCACGCTCGAGCGCCCCGAGACCGTGGCCGAGACGCTCTCCACCTCGCCCGCGACCCAGCGCGCAAAGTCCATATCGTGCACCATCAGGTCCGCGATCACTCCCCCGGATTTGGCGGCATCGGCAAACCAGGGACGCGTGCCCGTCGGTGAGGAGGAGAGCCGGGTGAGCCGCAGCAGGATCGGCTCGCCGATCCGCCCCAGCGCCACCGCCTCGCGCGCCGCGGCATAGGCCGAGTGGAAACGCAGCACCTGTCCCACCTGAAACGGCACCCCGCGCGTGGCAAAAACCCGCACCACATCCGCGGCCTCCTCCGCGGTACGCGCGAGGGGTTTTTCGCACATCGTTGGCAGCCCCGCATCGGCCGCCGCGAGCGCATAGGACACGTGACTATCGGTGGGGGTGCAGATATCCACCACATCCACGGCCGCGAAAAACGCCACGGTATCGGTGAATACCCGCGCGCGCTCGAGCCCCTCGGGGGCCGGCCTCTCGCTCCGGGCCAATACGGCCACCGGGGATACCCCGATGCGGTTCCAGGCCGCGGCATGGGTCTGCGCCATATGGCCCGTGCCGATGATGCCCACGCGGGGCTCGGGGAGGGGAGATAACCGGGTCATGAGGATCGCTTTCTACGCCGAAATTACGAATATTTAACAACCGCGGCCATCCGTCGCTCGGGCGACGGATGGCCGCGGGGATCGACCCCGGACTAGCGGCCGTTCTGACGCTGGGTCGCGTCGTGGACCTCGCCCACGAGCTCCTCGATAATGTCCTCCAGGAAGAGCACCCCGGTGGTATGCCCCTCGGCGTCCACCGCGCGCGCGAGGTGAGACCCCGAGCGACGCATGATCGCGAGCGCATCCTCCAGATCGGTATCCTCGGTGATCGAGACCAGGCGGCGAATGCGTTTGCCCGGGATCGGCTCCTCGGGCCCGTCCTCATCGCCTCCGGTATCAAAGCGCAGCACGTCCTTCAGGTGCAGATAGCCCAGCAGGGTGCCCTCGGCATCCACGATCACATAGCGGGAATAGCCCTTCTTGGCCACCGCGCGCTCCAGCCCCGAGGCCGTCACGCCCTCGGGCAGCGTCACCAGATCGGTGAGCGAGACCGCCACATCGGCGACCTTCTTGCCCGTGAACTCAAAGGCCGCGGTGAGCGCGCCCGAGGCATCCATCAGCACACCCTCACGCGTGGACTGGCTCACGATGGTGGCCACCTCATCCAGCGTGAACGTGGAGTTGGCCTCGTCCTTGGGCACCACCTTGAGCGCGCGCAGGATCGCATTGGCCGTGGCATTAAGCGTCCAGATCACCGGCTTAAAGATGCGGGCGATAAAGACCAGCGGCGGCGCGAGGATCAGCACCGCGCGATCCGGAACCGAGAACGACAGGTTCTTCGGCACCATCTCGCCAAAGACCACGTGCAGATAGGACACCAGCAGCAGCGTCACGATAAACGCGATGGTGCCGATGACCGGTTCCGGCCAGCCGGTGAGGGCCAGCGGGTATCCCAGCAGGTGGTGAATCGCCGGCTCGGAGACGTTCAGGATCAGCAGCGAACACACCGTGATACCCAGCTGGCAGGCGGCGAGCATCAGCGTGGCGTGTTCCATCGCCCAGAGCGCGGTGATCGCGCTGCGCTTGCCCTGCTCGGCGAGCGGCTCGATCTGCGAACGCCGCGCTGAAATCACGGCAAACTCGGCACCCACAAAGAAAGCGTTGCCCAGGAGCAGCACCACCAGCCAGGCTATTCCCGCCCAGTCGCTCATCGCTTCTCCCCCGTTCGAGAACCCTCGCCGCGTTTACGCTGCGGCCGCCCGCGCGAACCCGGGGGAATCGCGACGGTATCGGTGGCGGGGCTATTTTCGGCATCGCGCAGGCCCTCGGCGGGCATCAGCTCGGCGGGGGCCGCGGGATGTGATTCGGCGGCAATCGCCTCGGAGGAACGGAACCGGATGCGGTCCACCCGGTGGCCGTCCATGCGCTCCACCCGGAACGTACCCTCGGGCACGGCCACCTCGGCACCCACCTCGGGCAGGCGCCCCAGTTCGGAGATCAGGAAACCGGCCACGGTCTCATAGGGGCCGTCCTCCGGCACGTGGATTCCGGTGCGTTCCAGGAGCTCATCGGGGCGCAGGCTGCCGGGGAACACCACACCCTCGATCGAGCGCACAACCCCGGCGCTGGTGCGGTCATGCTCATCGGAGACCTCGCCGACGATCTCCTCCACCAGATCCTCCAGCGTGGCCACCCCCGCGGTTCCGCCGTATTCGTCCACCACAATCGCCATCTGGAAGCCGCGCCCGCGCAGCTCCCCCAGCAGGGTGTCCAGGCGCATGGTCTCGGGAACACGCAGCACCTCAAATTGCAGGGCCGAGACGGGCACATCGGCGCGTTTTTCGCGCGGCACCGAGATGGCCTGCTTAATGTGGACCAGCCCCACGATATCGTCGATGTCCTCGTCGATCACGGGGAACCGGGAAAAGCCGGTCTCGCGCGCGAGATCCAGCACTGCCTGTGCCGGGGCGGTGCGCTCCACGGCAACCACCCGCAGCCGCGGCGTCATCACATCGGAGGCATCGTGCGTGGAGAATTGCAGGGTGCGATCCAGCAGGGTCGCGGTGTCCTTTTCCAGCGTGCCGGCGCCCGCGGAGCGGCGCACGAGGCTCGAGAGCTCCTCGGCGGTGCGCGCACCGGAGAGTTCCTCCTTGGGCTCGATGCCAAACGAACGCAACACGCCGTTGGCACTTCCGTTAAGCACACTGACAGCGGGTTTAAAGACTGAGGTAAACGTGGTCTGGAACGGCATCACGATCCGGGCCGTGGCCAGGGGAAGCGCAAGCGCCAGGTTTTTGGGCACCAGCTCGCCGATGATCATCGAGATCAGTGTGGCGATCACGATGGCCAGGACCGAGCACAGCGGCCCCACCGCGGCGGGGTCCACCCCCCAGGAGATAAACGGATCCGCGAGGAGCCGGGAGATACCGGGCTCAAGCGTATAACCGGCCAGCAGCGTGGTGAGCGTGATGCCCAGCTGTGCGCTGGAGAGATGCGTGGAGGTGTGTTTTAGCGCACCGATGGTGCGACCCAGCTTGGGTTCGCCCCGATCGCGGCGCGCCTCAAGCTCGGAGCGATCAAGATTCACGAGCGCAAACTCGGAGGCCACAAATAAACCGGTGCCCACGGTGAGAAGCAGACCTATGCCCAGCAATACCCATTCGGACACCGGATCGCCTCCCCTCGGGGGGTCACGGGCGTGGCCGTAGGAGCAGATGCCGGGCGATGTTGATGGCCGGGCCGGGAAGAAGAAGGAGGAGGGTCGTCCATTGTGCCCCCAAGCATAGTCAATCCCGAGGGCGAATGCACGGGATAATTCGCGAACTGGCCGCGCCAGACTTGCCCGCGTACCCGGAAAAAGGTTTAGGCTAGTTAGTTAGAAGTGCAGTGTCGCGATCAACGATGCTGAATTCGCAAGTCACGGAGAGAGTGGTGGTCTGGCGGTGTCAAGCCAGTTGACCGGAGTCGGAGCCCAAGACGGTTCGTCCGGAGAGTTCGGAGCTAACGAATGGCTCGTCGATGAACTTTATGAAAAGTTCGTTGTCGATAAAAATTCGGTAGATAAGTCATGGTGGCCCACGCTGGAGAGTTATCACCAGCAGAAGTCCACCGCGGCCGAACCGGCGGGGGCTGCCCAAGCCCACCCGGTCACGGCCCCGATTCCGGTGCTGGGGGCCCAACCCGTCGCGAAGACCACGTCTCGTGGTCCCTCGCCCGCTCCCATCCCCGCGGATGCGCCGCTCGCGCCGAAGAAGGCCGAGCCCGCCGCAACCGATGAGCCGGCACAGGCGCCGGAGGATGTTGTCACGCCGCTGCGCGGAATGGCAAAAACCCTGGCCAAAAACATGGATGCCTCGGTAGCGGTCCCCACCGCCACCAGTGTGCGCACCATCCCGGCCAAGCTGATGATCGATAACCGCATCGTCATCAATAACCACCTCGCCCGCACCCGCGGCGGCAAGGTCAGCTTCACCCACCTCATCGGGTGGGCGCTCATCCAGGCGCTCAAGGAAACCCCCACCCAGAATGTCTTCTACGCAGAGGTAGACGGCAAGCCCAGCGTGGTGGCCCCGGCCCATGTGAACCTCGGCATTGCGATCGACGTTCCCAAGCCCGATGGCACGCGTTCCCTCGTGGTTCCGTCCATCAAGGCCGCCGATACGATGACGTTCAGCGAATACCTCGCTGCCTATGAGGACCTCATCAAGCGGGGCCGGGCCAATAAGCTCGGAATGCCCGATTATGCGGGTACCACCATCTCACTGACCAACCCCGGCGGAATCGGAACCGTGCACTCGGTTCCGCGCCTGATGTCGGGCCAGGGATGCATCATCGGTGCCGGAGCACTCGACTATCCCGCCGAGTTCCAGGGCGCGAGCCAGAAGACGCTCACCGATCTCGGCATCGGCAAGACCATCACCCTCACCAGCACCTACGATCACCGCGTGATCCAGGGCGCCGGCTCGGGCGAGTTCCTGAAGCGTGTGCACGAGCTGCTGCTGGGCCAGCGCGAATTCTATAGCGATATTTTTGCCGCTCTGCGCATTCCCTATGACCCCATCAAGTGGGCACCGGATATCTCCGTGGACGTGAGCGATAACCTCAATAAGACGTCTCGTGTGCAGGAGCTCATCAACGCATTCCGCGTACGCGGCCACCTCATGGCCGATGTGGATCCGCTGGAATACGTGCAGCGCAGCCACCCCGACCTCGATATCGCAAGCCACGGCCTCACCTTCTGGGACCTGGACCGCGAGTTTGTCACGGGCGGCCTCGGTGGCACCCCCACCGCAAAGCTGCGCGATATCCTCGGCGTGCTGCGCGACTCCTACTGCCGTACCATCGGCATGGAGTATATGCACATCCAGAACCCCACCGAGCGTAAGTGGCTGCAGGAGCAGGTGGAGCGGCCCTATGCCAAGCCCACCCGCGATGAGCAGCTGCGTATCCTCGGCAAGCTCAACGAGGCCGAGGCCTTCGAGACCTTCCTGCAGACCAAATACGTGGGGCAGAAGCGCTTCAGCCTGGAGGGTGGCGAGTCCACCATCGCCCTGCTGGATGCCATTCTTGCGGGTGCCGCCGGTGCCGGCCTGGATGGCGCCGCCATCGGTATGGCCCACCGCGGTCGCCTGAACGTGCTCACCAATATCGCGGGAAAGACCTACGGTCAGATCTTCCGCGAGTTTGAGGGCAAGGTCAACGATAATTCCTCCGGCTCGGGTGACGTAAAGTACCACCTCGGTACCGAGGGCATCTTCCGCAGCGCCGAGGGTGAGGAGCTGCCGGTATATCTGGCCGCGAACCCCTCGCACCTGGAGGCCGTGGACGGCGTCCTGGAGGGTATCGTCCGCGCCAAGCAGGACCGCCAGCCCATCGGCACGTTCACCACGTTGCCGATCCTCGTGCACGGTGACGCCGCGATGGCCGGACAGGGTGTGGTCCTCGAGACCATGCAGATGTCGCAGCTGCGCGGTTACCGCACGGGTGGCACCATCCACGTGGTGGTTAATAACCAGGTGGGCTTCACCACCACGCCGGGTGAGGGTCGCACCTCCACCTATTCCACCGATGTGGCCAAGACCATTCAGGCGCCGATCTGGCACGTGAACGGCGATGATCCCGAGGCCGTGGTGCGCGTGGCCGAACTCGCGTTTGAGTTCCGTCAGAAGTTCCATAAGGATGTTGTCATCGACCTCATCTGCTACCGCCGCCGCGGTCATAACGAGGGTGACGATCCCTCGATGACCCAGCCGCTGATGTATAACCTCATCGAGGCCAAGCGCAGCGTCCGCAAGCTCTATACCGAGGCCCTGGTTGGTCGCGGCGATATCACTCAGGACGAGTACGACGCCGCGCACCGCGATTTCCAGGAGCGCCTCGAGCGGGCCTTCATGGAGACGCACGCCGCGCAGACCTCCTCGAATACCATCGTTCTTCCCTCTGCCACGGAGCAGGACGACGACGGCTATACGGGAGAGCCCGCGACCACGGGTGTGGCCGAGGCCGTTGTGCAGCAGATCGGTGACGCCTTTAACAACAAGCCCGAGGGCTTCACGGTGCACCCGAAGCTGCAGCAGCTGCTGCAGAAGCGCCTCGATATGAGCCGCAACGGCAATATCGACTGGGGCTTTGGCGAGCTGCTCGCCCTCGGTTCTCTGCTGCTTGAGGGCACCCCGGTGCGCATGAGCGGCCAGGACAGCCGCCGCGGTACGTTTGTGCAGCGTCACGCCGTCCTGCACGACCGCGTAAACGGTCAGGAGTGGCTGCCCCTCGTGAACCTATCCGAGTCGCAGGCGCGGTTCTGGATCTACGACTCGCTGCTGAGCGAGTATGCGGTCATGGGCTTCGAATACGGCTATTCGGTGGAGCGTCCCGATGCACTCGTGCTGTGGGAGGCGCAGTTTGGTGACTTCACCAACGGCGCGCAGACCATCATCGATGAGTTCATCGCCTCGGCCGAGCAGAAGTGGGGCCAGCGTTCGAGCGTTGTGCTGCTGCTGCCGCACGGCTACGAGGGCCAGGGTCCCGACCACTCCTCGGCCCGGATCGAACGCTTCCTGCAGCTCGCGGCGGAAAACAACATGACCGTGGCGCGCCCGTCCACCCCGGCCTCGTATTTCCACCTGCTGCGCCGTCAGGCCTATGCGCGTCCCCGCCGCCCGCTGATCGTCTTCACCCCGAAGGCCATGCTGCGTCTGCGCGGAGCCACGAGCGAGATTGCCGATTTCACCACCGGCAAGTTTGAGCCCGTGCTGGATGATGCCCGGATCTCCGATAAGTCGGCCGTGACCCGCGTGCTGCTGCACGCCGGCAAGATCCACTGGGATCTGGCCGGGGAGCTCGCGAAGAACCCCAACGAGAAGATCGCCCTGGTGCGGGTTGAGCAGTATTACCCGCTGCCCAAGGACGAGCTGGCATCGGTTATCGCCGAGTATCCCAATGCGGAACTGGTCTGGGTTCAGGATGAGCCGGAAAACCAGGGAGCCTGGCCGTTTATCGCCCTGGAGGCCACGAAGCACCTCGGCGGTCGCCCGGTGCGCGTGATCTCCCGGGCCGCGGCGGCCTCGCCCGCCACGGGTTCGGCCAAGCGTCACGCGGCCGAGCAGGCAGACATCATGGAGCGCGCCCTGACCCTCTAGTCGGTTGTGTCTTCCCGTGAAGCGGGCCCCGAACCCCTGGTTCGGGGCCCGCTTCCGTGTATATTGCCAGGCTTCTGCGGCATCAGCGAGTGAAAATACTCCGCGCGCGCGGGCGGCGGTCTCCTAAACTAAACCCATGGAATTTGCCCTCATCCTCGTTTTTGGCGTGTTCATCCTGGTCCTGGTGAATGTTTTTGCCAAGCGGCTCGGCGTGGCCGCCCCGCTGATCCTGGTCCTGGTGGGGGTGGGCATGAGCTTCCTCCCCTGGATGCCCGATCATTTCCAGGTGGACCCCTCGGTGGTCCTGGTGGTGGTGCTGCCCCCGCTGCTGTACTCCTCCGCGGTGAACGTCCCGCTGCTGGATTTCCGCCGCAATGTGGGGGCGATCGGCTGGCTCTCGTTTGTCCAGGTCATCATCACTGCCGTCCTGATCGGGCTGCTGCTCACCTGGTTGATCCCTGGCCTGGGCCTCGCGCTGGGCATCGCCCTGGGTGCCGTGGTGAGCCCCACCGATGCGGTGGCCGCCACCTCGATTGCCAAGCGGCTGGGCCTGCCGCCGCGGCTGGTCACGGTACTCGAGGGTGAGAGCCTCGTGAACGACGCCTCGGCCCTGGTGCTCCTGCGCACCGCGGTGGCCGCCACCGCGGGTGCCGTCTCGCTCTGGGGCGCCGCGGGCGACTTTATCTATGCGGCCCTCGCCGCCATCGCGATGGGCATCGTGGTGGGCTATCTTACGGTCTGGATTCGCTCCAAGATCAGCGATTCCGTCCTCACCACGGCGCTGTCCTTTGCGGTGCCGTTTGTGGCCTATATTCCCGCCGAGGAGATCCATGCCTCGGGTGTGCTCTCGGTGGTGGTGGCCGGGCTGATCACGGGCCATCGCGGGGCCAAATATTTCCGCGCGCAGGATCGGGTGAGCGAGCGCCTGAACTGGCGCACCGTGCAGTTCCTCCTCGAAAACGGCGTGTTCCTGGTGATGGGAATGCAGCTTAACGGGCTCCTCGCCGATTCCCGCGCGGGTGATACCGGCACCGTCTGGACCATCGTGGTGGGGCTCATCGTCACGGGCGTCCTCATCGTGATGCGCATCGTTTTTGTGGCACCGATGATCGCGAAGATGCGCTCCGAGGGCCGCCGGGCCGAGGCGATGGGGCCGCGGCTGGACAGCGTCCGCAGCAAGCTGGAGCAGGTCAGTGGTGAGCGCTGGGACGATAAGCGCAAGGCCAAGGCCCGGCGCATGCTTAACCGCCGCAGCGCCGATATCTCCTTCCTCACGCGCGAGGGCCTGAGCTGGCGCGGTGGGGCCGTAATCGCCTGGTCGGGCATGCGCGGTGTGGTCACGCTCGCGGCCGCTCAATCGCTTCCGCTGGATACCCCGCATCGTGCCGAGCTGGTGCTGATCGCGTTCACCGTGGCGTTTATGACCCTCATGGTGCAGGGCGGCACGCTCCCATGGCTGATCCGCACGCTCGGGGTCTCCGGCCCCACCGCGGAGGCGCAGAAGCGCGAGCTGACCAGCCTCCTGGAGGAGATCACCAGCGTGAGTGATGCCGCGCTGGATAACCCCGATCTGCGCCGGCCCGATGGTCAGCGCTATCACCCCGAGGTGATCGAGCGGGTGCGCAAGCAAACCCACGTGCAAAATAAGTGGATCAACGCCGCCACGGCCCCCGCGGCCGAGGCCGGAATGACCGCCGCGGAGGAGTATCGCGCGCTGCGCCGCGAGATCCTCGACGTGCAGCGCAGCGCCCTGCTGGATGCACGGTCCACGGGAAATTACAGCTCGCCGCGGCTCTCGGTGGTGCAGCATCTGCTGGACAACGAGGATATCGTGCTGGATGCCTCGGGCAGCAAGGAGCATTAGCCCCGCCCAAAACGGCCCCCGCCCACCCGCAGAGCGGGGCGGGCGGGGGCCGTTTTATGGCGCCGGGGCTAGCCGAGGAGGGCGCGCGCCTGTGCCGCCGCGCCCACGGCCACCGCGCGGCCACCGAGCAGGGACGGGGTCACGCTGACCACGCCGCCGGTCACGGGCGGATGCTCGGCAATATAGGCGTCGATGCCGCCCGAGATCTGGGCCCAGGCTCCGGCCACGCCGCCACCCACCACGAGATGGGTGATATCCAGCATCACGGCGAGGCTGACCGCCGCCTGGCCCACCATGAGGCCGGCCTCGTGCAGCACCGCACGCGCATCGGCATCGTGATCCGAGCGCGCGGCAATCTCCGCACCGCCCAGGTCCGCTCCGCCGCGTTCGCGATAGCGCCGCGCGATCGACCTGCCCGAGGCGATCGATTCCAGGTGTCCGTATTGGCCACATGTGCACGGCTCCTCGGGGAACCCGGGAACCACAAAACCGGGGGTATGACCCAGCTCGCCGGCGGCGCCGTGCGGGCCGTCCCAGAGCCGGTCATCCAGATAGAGGGCCCCGCCCACGCCGGTGCCCAGCGTGATGCCCGCAACATTGCTCAGCCCGCGCGCGGAGCCGTGGGCCACCTCGCCCAAGAGGAACGCGTTGACGTCGTTCACGAGGGCATTGGGCACCCCGAATGCGTGATCCAGGGTGGCCCCCACATCAAATCCGGCCCAGCCGCTGAACGTGGAGCTCGCGGCCACCACGGTGCGCGTGATCGGATCCACCACGCCCGCCGCACCGATCCCCACCGCGGTCACGGTGAGCCCGCGGTCGGCGGCCAGATCGCGCGTGAGGCCCACGGCGAGGTTCATCATGGCGCGGCCGCTCTCGGCCGCGGGCGTCGCGGCCGAGGCCTCGGCCAGCACCTCGCCCGCCGCGTCGATCAGCACCACGGAGGTGGAGGTGCCGCCGATGTCCACACCGGCGACCACCTCGGGGTATCCGCTCACGCGGTCTGTCCGCTCAGCACGCCGCGGGCGGCACGGCGGCGCGCCTGCTCAACCGGATCGGGCGAGGGTGCCGAGGCCAGCAGCCTCTTGCTATAGGGGTGTTGCGGGCGCACCAGCACCTCGTCTCCGAGGCCTGTCTCCACGATCTGCCCCTGCAGCATCACGGCCACGCGGTGCGAAATATCGTGCACCACGGCGAGGTCGTGGCTGATGAACAGGCACGCAAAGCCATAGCGTTCCTGGAGTTCGCGCAGCACCGCGAGCACACTGGCCTGCACCGATACGTCCAGGGCGCTTGTGGGCTCATCGGCGATGATCAGGCCGGGCTCCAGCGCAATCGAGCGCGCCAGGCCCACCCGCTGGCGCTGCCCACCCGAGAGCTCATGCGGATAGCGATCGGCAAAATCGCGCGGGAGTTCCACGGCGTCAAGCAGCTCGGCCACGCGCTCGCGGCGCAGGGCCGCACTCGCGCGCTTGCCGCGCCAGCCGTGAACCGCGAGCGGCTCGGCGATGCACTGGGCGATGGTCATGCGCGGGTCCAGGGAGGAACCCGGGTCCTGGAAGATCACGCCCACGCGGGAGCGCGCCTCGCGCTCGGCCCGGTTCAGCAGCGCGCGATCGCGCACGGGCCGACCAAAGATTTCCACGCTGCCGGAGGCGAGCGGCGCAAGCCCCAGCGCGGCGCGGCCGAGCGTGGACTTGCCCGATCCGCTCTCGCCCACCAGGCCCAGAATCTCGCCCGTGGCGATGCTCAGGCTCACGCCGTCCAGCGCCTTAAACGTGGAGCGTTTGCGGGTATATTCCACGGTGGCATCGCGCATATCCAGCGCGAGTTCAGTGCGCTGCGCGGGGGCCGGCACGGGCTCCTCGCGTTCGCGGATCAGCAGCGCCTGTGCCTCCGCGCGGGCCTCGGCCTCGCCGGGAACGGCGCTGCCCGCGGGAATCTCGGTACCGGCGATCTCGTTCCACGCCGCCTCGGGCAGGCGCGGCACGGCGTCCAGCAGGCGGCGCGAATACTCGGCCTGCGGGTGCAGCAGGATTTCGCGCGCGGGGCCCTCCTCCACGAGGTCTCCGCGGTACATCACGGCCACGCGGTCGGCAACATCCGCGACCACGCCCATGTTGTGGGTGACCAGCAGGAACGCGGTATTGGAGGAGCCGGCCGCGAGTTCGCGGATCAGGTCAAGAATCTCGGCCTGCACCGTAACATCCAGGGCGGTCGTGGGCTCATCGGCGATGATCACGCGCGGGTTGCAGGCGAGGGCGATCGCGATGACCACGCGCTGGCGCTGCCCGCCGGACATCTCGTGCGGGAAGCCCTGCGCGCGGCGCTCGGGCTCGGGGATACCCACGCGGCGCAGCAGCTCCACGGCGCGATCCCAGGCCTCGTCCTTGGGGCAGATCTTATGGTTCAGGAGCGATTCCGTGAGCTGATCGCCGATGCGCATCGTGGGGTTCAGGGCCGTCATCGGCTCCTGGAAGACCATCGAAATATCGCCACCGCGCACGTCGTTCATCTCGTGCTCGCTCAGCGTGGCCAGGTCCTTCCCGTCGAAGGTGATGCTGCCGCCCACGCGGGCGGTGCCCGGCAGCAGGCGCAGGATCGCCATCGAGGTGACGGATTTTCCGGAGCCCGATTCGCCCACCAGGGCCAAAACCTCGCCCGGGTAGAGGTCGAGGCTAAGCCCCTTCACGGCGGGAATCACGCCGTTATCGGTGTGGAAGTCCACGGTGAGATCGTTAATGCTCAGCACGGGTGTGCGGTCCTGAGCTTCCTTGGGGGTGCTCACTTGAGGCGTCCCTTCACGTCGAAGTAGTCACGGAGGCCGTCGCCGATGCAGTTAAAGGCCACGACCACCAGCACGATGCAGAATCCGGCGGGCAGGATAAGCCACCATGCCCCGGAATAGGTATAGGAGATGCCGCTGGTGAGCATGGCACCCCAGTCGGTCGCGGGCTTCTGCACGCCCATGCCGAGGAAGGAGATATAGGCCACAAGCAGGATGGCGTCGGCCACCTGGAACGTGGCGTTCACGATGATTGTGCCCACCGAGTTGGGGATGATGTGTCGCACCACGGCGCGGGAGTGGGTGCCACCCATGGCCTTAATCGCGAGCACGTATTCGCGGGATTTCAGCGAGATGGACTCGGCGCGCACGAGGCGGGCCGGAACCAGCCAGGACACCAGGCCGATCACCAGGATCATCAGCGGCACGCTGGGCCGGGCGATCGTGGAGATGATCAGCAGCAGGAAGGTCGCGGGGATCGCGATACCGGCGTCCACGATGCGCATCATGACCGCGTCCACCCAGCCGCCAACATAGCCGGCGACGGCGCCCCAGAGGGAGCCCACGAGGGTCGCGAGCACACCCGCCGCAAGGCCGATGGTGATCGAGGTTTGGCCGGCGATCATGAGGCGTCCGAGCACGTCATAGCCCACGTCGTCGGTGCCCAGCGGGTGGCCGTTCACGCCGGGCTTAAGCGATGCCTCGGAGAGGTTGGTATGCACCTGATCGGTCTGATAGAACAGCGGGCCGAGGAAGCAGAACAGCACAAAGAAGGCGAGGACAACCACGCCAAAGAGCGCAAGACGGTTGGAGGTGAAGCGCGCCAGCGCGCGGTTTCCGGGTTTTTTCGCGCTCAGCGCGGGTGTTGCGGTCACGATTTTTCTCCTCGCGCGAGTGCTGCGGTGAACTGGGGGAATACACGGGTCATTAGGACAGCTCCCCCCGGGTACGCGGATCCAGCAGGGCCTGAATCAGGTCGGCCAGCAGCGATCCAATAACCGTGGCGATCGCGATGATCAGCACACAACCGAGCAGGATCGGATAGTCCGAGGTCTGGGCGGCGCTCCAGAACAGCAGGCCCATTCCGGGGTAGTTGAACAGCGATTCGACCACGATCATGCCACCAAACATCACGGGCAGGTAGTAGCCGAACATCGCGATGACGGGGGTCAGGGAGTTGCGCACCACGTGCTCGGTGACCACGCGGCGATAGGACGTGCCCTTGGCCCGCGCGGTGCGCACATAGTCCTCGGAGAGGTTATCGATCGTGGCGGAGCGCATATAGCGCGAGAAGGTCGCGATGATACCGAGCGACATCGTGAGGATCGGCAGGATCAGGCCCGCGGGCTGGGAGAGCACCTCGCCCACGGTGGCGCCCTGCGGCGCCTGCGAGGGGAACCAGCGCAGCCACTGGCCAAAGACGATCACGAGGATCAGTCCCAGGAAGAAGGAGGGCGTGGAGTAGATCACAAAATTCCACGCGGTGAGGGCCACATCGGCGCCCTTGCCGCGGCGGGTGGCCTGGAAGATTCCCATGGGCAGGGCCACGGCGAGGGCCACCAGCATCGACAGCAGAGCCAGCACCATGGTCTTCGGGAGGCGCTGACCGATGGCCGAGGATACCGGCCGGTTCAGGGTGAACGAGGTCCCGAGGTCGCCGCGCAGCAGCTGCGCGAGGAAGTTCAGATATTGCTGCCACAGGGGCAGATCGAAGCCGTTCTTTTGGTTGAAGGCCTCGATCTGCTCCTGGGTTGCCTGCATTCCGAGGATCCCGAGTGCGGGACCGTTGGGTAGGGCGAGGTGCAGCAGGGCAAACACGATGAGCGTGACGATCAGGATGACTATCGCGGCCTGGAATAGACGCCGGGCCAGGAAGGTCCCGATCGACCCTCTCGGTTTTTTGATCTTGCTCACGGTGTTCCCTCTGCTTATTTAGTGGTGGATATTAGGACCCGGAAATTACTTCCAGGACCAGCGCTGCGGGTAGAACGAGGCACCCGGGTCCTGGGAACCGCCCAGGTCGAGACCGTTCTTGATGACCGAGACCTGGTAAACCGGGTTCGGCATCCACATCACGGGGAGGTCCTCGGCGAGCAGGGCCGAGTACTTCTTGGCGATGTCCTTATCGGTGGAGAAGGTCAGCGCGGTGATGAGCTCCTCGGCGGCCGGGTTATCGTACTGTCCGGCGTTCCACTTGGTGTCCTTGGCAAAGATGCGCTCACCGTTGGGGTAGGCGGAGAAATACCAGCTACCGGCGGTTCCGAAGAACACCAGCTCCCACTTGCACTCGCCGCCGGTCTTGCAGGACTGGGCCTCGGTGAGAACCGAGTCCAGCGGCACGGCGTCAATCGTCATCTTCACGCCGATCTTCTGCAGCGAGGACTGGATTTCGGCCATCATGTTATCGGTCTCCTGCGAGCCGTTCTGGGTGGTGACCACGATGTTCATTTCCTGGCCGGCGGGGATTCCCTCGCCACACTGACCGGCGCCGGTACCGGCGTTTTCACAGGTGAGGACACCGGCGGAGTTCTTGGCCCAGCCGTTATCGGTGAAGAGCTTTTCCGAGACCTTGGTATCAAAGGGGTAGGGGTTATTCTTCTGCTCATCGGAGAGGTAGTCGGTGGCCGGCTCCTGCGGGATCGGGCCATAGCCCGGCTTCGCGGCACCCTTCCAGATGACCTCGGAGATCGACTCCTGGTCGATAGCGTGCTGCAGTGCCTGACGCACGTAGAGCTGCTTATACACCGGGCCCATCACGGGGTTGGCGAAGTTATAGGGCATATAGGTGATCGACCAGCCGGTCCAGGGGTCCACGCGGTAGCCGAGGTCCTCAAACTGCTTCTTCGAGTCGAGCTGGGCGCTCGTGATATAGCCGTAGTCCACATCGCCGGCGCGCACGACGTTCATCTCGGCATCGGCCGAGGTGAAGGGCATGAACGTGACGTTCTTGATGCTGGGCTTATCGGTTCCGGTGTACTTCTCGTTGGCGGCGAGCTCCACCTGTCCGGCGTCGCTCCACTTGGCCACGGTATAGGGACCGGAGACGGTCTTCCACAGCGGGTTGCTGGCATAGGTGGACATGTCCTCGGCCTCGGAGAAGAGGTAGTCGAGGACCTTCTGTGCGCCCGCTTCATCGCGGTCGTAATCGCCGATCTTTTCATCGGCGGAGGTCTTATCCCACACGTGCTGAGGCATCGGGTAGATGAGGGTCAGCTGGTTGGCGAGGAGGAAGTCTTGGTTATAGACCTTATCGAACGTGAGGGTGAAGTTCTTCTCGTCGTTGATCTCAAACGCGGTGATGTTATCGGGCATATTGCCCGCGGAGTAGCCACCGATCTTGGTGTTGTTATAGCGCGCCAGGTTGTACCAGAACTCGACGTCGCGGCTCGTGACCGGGGTTCCGTCGGACCAGTCCAGGTCGGCGAGGGTGATCTGGACGGACTGGCCGTCCTCGGAGAACTTATAGCTCTCGGTTGCGGATGCCTTCTTATCCCACTCCATGACCCCGGAGGTGCCGTCGAACTCGAAGAGGGGAACCCACATGGTGGACTTCAGGGCCTTATTATGCGTGGCCATCTTATCGGGCGGGGACATCGGGAGCAGCCAGTTGGGGCCGGTTCCCGCCGGGAGCGCGTAGCTCACGGAGTCCTTGGACTCACCACCGTTACCGCCAGCGTTATCGGCCGAGCCACAGCCGGTAAGCACAAGCGCGGCCGCGGTCAGAGCGGCGGCCGTTGCCAGCCAGCTGCGCGTCGTTACAGTACGCATCAAACCTCCTTGTTTTGACAATGTGATCAATTCCACTAAGTTACTTCGATTAATGGGATAAGTACACAATGCCACGAAAAAACCGCGCGGAGAAGTCGGGCGTGTTACGGTCCGGTAACAACACGCGGGGTGCGCGGAATAATTCGCGGGTGCGGCCGCCGCCCCGCGGAGAGCACATGCCCGCTGCGGGACGCACCCCGCGGGGAAATACGGGGGCGTCGATAGGGCTCGGTGCCACCCGCGCTTTGCCGTGGTGCGGCCTGGCCGCGATTCGCGACCGCCGCCGGTTTCCCTAACGCCCCTCTCGCGGATAGCCCCTCGGTGTGCCCGGCCGCGGAACCCGGTTGCGGCGTGGACGCGGCGTTCGATTATCCGGTTACGTATCCCGGGTTCCCCCGATGCTCCCCGGCCGACCGGCCGCAAGAGAGACTTCTGGCCGCGTATATGCGGGGAAATCACCCCGGGAACCCGCCGGGCATAAAAAATACCGCCCGCCGCTGCACGGGCAGCGGCGGGCGGCTATCGGGGCTACGAGGCTACGGGCGGAGCAAGCCCACGAAGCGCGTGGCCAGCTCGCGGTTGGTCTCCCAGATCAGGCCGGGGCCGTTTTCGGCGGCCGAACCCAGCGAGGCTCCGGCCTCCGCGGCGCGCGAGGTGCGGGCCGAAAAATGCAGCGCACCCACCCCGGTCTCGCGGATCTCCACGGCATTTTCGGGGCGCAGCCCGCCGCCGGCCATGATCGTGATATCGCCCGCGTTCTCGGCGAGGATGCGCAGCTGCTCGCGCCCCTCGCCCACGGTATTGGCCCCACCCGAGGTGAGGACGCGACCGATACCGGCCTCCCGCAGCACATCCAGCGCCGCGAGCCGGTCGTCCAGATAGTCAAATGCGCGGTGCAGGGTCACATGGATTCCCGCGGCCGCGTCGACCAGGCGCGCGATGGCAGTGGTATCCAGCGCGCCGTTCTTCAGGGCCCCGATCACCACCCCGTCCACGCCGCGCCGCGCATAGGAGGCCACCTCGGCCACCATCACGTTGATCTCCTCGTCGGTATAGTCAAAGCCGCCGGCGCGCATGCGCACCAGCGGATGCACCTCGAGCGGGCGCGGGGCCTCGGCGGCCACCGCGAGCACGCTCTCCACCAGGCCGTCCGAGGGAGAGAGTCCCCCCACCTCCAGCGCCACACACAGCTCAACCCGGTCGATGCCCAGATCGGCGGCGATGCGGGCACCGCGGGGATCGCCGATGGCAAGCTCCAGCGTGACGGGGGCGGCGGTGTTTTGGGTCATGATGGGCTCTTCCTCTTGGCCGGGGCCGTTTCGGGTGGGTGATGAATATCACGCTACCGGGTTCGCGCGGGGGTGGCGCGCGCCGCCCCGGTACGGAGAACGGGGCCGGGCCGCGATCGCGCCCCGGCCCCGTTTATCCCTGCATTAGGGCAGGATGACCGCGTCGAGCGCGGGCTCGCTATCAAAGCCGTCAAACGGGAACATCGGGCGATCGATGCGGTGGTGGCCCAGGCGCTCCAGGTTCTGGTCCACGCCGCCCGGGGTGAGCGCAAGCGTCCAGCCGCGCTGCACGTCATATAGCGTGGGCTCCAGATAGCCGATCTTGGTCACGATGATATCCGCGGCCTCGGGATCCAGGCCAAGCGCCAGGAAATCGGCAACATCGTGATATGCCTTGCGGAACTCGGTCACGATGACACGCAGGCCACCCACCCGGATCACGGCGATGCGGCCCCCGGCGGGGTCCCCCGCGGTGAAGTTCTCCAGGATGCCCTCGATATGGGCGGGGCCGTGCGGGCCGGAGTCCACGCGGGCCCCGGCGTCCACGCTCACGGCATCGCCGATCTCATGGCCGGCCAGGATCTCGATCGCGGGGGCATCAAAGATCGATGCGATAAACGTGGTGGGGGAATCCTCGCCGGTGAGCTCGGGGGTATCCAGCAGGTGGGCGAGCGTCCAGGTCACGTCCCCGGTGCCGCCCGCGCCCGGGTTATCCCCCGAGTCGCTGATCAGATACGGGGTGGTCTCGCTCGCGAGTGCCCGCTGCACGGCCTCCTCCAGGGTGCCGGGGGGACCCACAAATTCGAATTCCTCGCGCACGTCCCAGAAGGCGCGGGCGAGGCTCTCGGCATGCGCGGCGATTATTTCCTCGTCATAGCCGGTGACCACCACGGTGGCATTACAGCGCGGCTCATCGGCCCAGGCATAACCCACCCAGATCGCGGCGTCCACCACGCTGGGATCGGCCTCAACCGCGGGGATGCGCTCATAGAGCCCCTTCGCGGGCTCCACCCGGGTGCTGGTCTTCTCACCCGGGAGCAGGATCGGCACGCGCACCCAGGCCTTAAGCGGCGAGGTGCCGCGGCGCAGGCAGTCCACGAGGTTCACGATCGCGCGATCGCGGGTCTCCCAGGCGTCCTCATGCGGCGCGAGCCGGAAACACGTGATCAGGTCCACGGACTCCAGGAGCGGCCTGGTGACGTTTCCGTGCAGGTCCATCGAGGCGGAGATCACGGTATCGGGGCCCACCAGGGCGCGCACGGCCGAGACGAACTCGCCCTCGGCATCGTCCATTCCGTCCACGCTCATGGCGCCGTGGATATCAAGGAAGACGCCGTCCAGCGGACCCTCGGCCAGCAGGGCGGACAGGCCGTCGAGGATGCGCCCGCGGATATCCGCGTAGACCTCGGCGAGCACGGGACCGCCGGGGATGGCGCGCGCGCCGAGCACGGGCAGCCAGTGCGCGGCGTCGCGCAGGGGTGTGCCGGGGGCGATCACGGCATAGCGGCTAACGAGGGCGTCGCCGTCGACGATGGGAAAGTCCCGGAACCCGGCGCGATGCGGCGAGAACGTGCTCGACTCGATGGCAAAACCGGCAATGGCGATGCGCGGCTTGCGCGCGGTTTTGGTAGTCATACCTCCAGCATTGGGGCCGCGCCGCGTGGATACAACAGAAACGGGCCCAAAACGGCAAAACGTAACATGTCTGTAATATTTGATCGAAAATCGAAGTAAGTTTGGCCCTACTCGAAAAAACTGGGTCAGGCCCGGGCGCGCGAGCGCAGATCCTCATCGATGCGCGCGGGATCCAGGATCTCCTGCAGCAGCGACCAGCCGATTCCGGTGACCCCACCGAGCCAGCCCACCTCGCTCACCGTGACGTCGAGAAAATCGGTGGCCATCGGGAGACACTGGGTATAGATCGCCTGGCGCACCCCCGCGACAAAGGCCTCGGACTGCGAGAGCTTGCCGCCCAGCACCAGCATCTGCGGGTTAAAGAAGTTCACGATGGTGGCCAGCACCTCGCCCGTGCGCCGCCCGGCATCACGCAGATAGCGGGTGGCCAGCGGGTGCGCATCGCGCGCCACACTGATCAGGTCGTTCATGCTCTCCAGCTCCACGCCCTGCTCGCGCAGCTTATCGAGGATGGCCGAGCCGCTTGCGATCACGTCGAGGCAGCCGAGGCGACCGCAGGAGCAGGGCACCGGATCGGCATCCGCGAGCGTGACATGGCTGATATCCCCGGCCACCCCGCGGAAGCCGCGATAGAGCGCGCCGGAGGCGATGATGCCACAACCGATTCCCGTGCCGGCCTTCACAAAAACCAGGTTGTCGATGTCCTGCCCGCGATGGACAAACTCGCCGAGCGCCATGATATTGGCGTCGTTATCCACGCGCGCGGGCAGCCCGGAGATTTTTTCCAGGAGTTCGCGCACGGCCACGCCGTTCCAGCCCGGCATCCGCGTGGGGGCCACGAGCTTGCCGGTGCGGGTATCCACGGGTCCGGGCAGGCCCATCGCGATACCGGTCAGCTCCAGCGTGCCCTCGCCGTGGGCGGCCACCAGCGCGCGGCTGCGCTCCACGAGCTGGGTCACCACGGCCTCGGGGCCATCGGCGAGCGAGACGGTTTCGAGGGAATCGGCGATGATTTCCCCGCGGCGGTCAAGCACCCCGAGCGAGGCGTGATGCTCGCCGAGGTCGATGCCCACCACCACGTGCCGGCTCGCCTTCAGCGCCAGCGCACGCGGCTTGCGGCCCCCCGTGGACTCCCCCTTGCCGGTCTCCTCGAGGTAGCCCGCGTCGATGAGTTCCTCCACGCGCATCGCCACGGTCGAGGCGGAGAGCCCGGAGATTCGGGCCAGCTCGGCCCGCGATCCGGCGCGTTCGGTGCGCACCAGCTGGAAGAGCGCGCCGGCACTCCAGGCCCCCTGCCCGAGCCCGGTGATGGGGGTATCGGGCAGACGGGACGCGGAAGCATTCACGGGGTTCTCCAGAAAAATGAGCGATGGTGAGGGCGGTGTTGTGCTCCGACCCTACCCCACTTAGTTCGTAATTGGAGGAAGCCCGCATACTATGACGGTGGGTGTCGCCCCGGGTGCCCGCGGCTCGTTTTAGGCAATTCCGGCATCCCGCATTGCCTGAGGCCCCGCGGGGTCCCGCACCGATATATCGCGCCGGATTCCCGGCCGGATCACGGGCGTGTCCGCGGGCCTTTCCGCCGCGGCACGGCGGAACCCGGCACGGCGGAACCCGGCGAGCGGCGCGCGCCGTTCCCGGGGCCCGGCCGGGACCATCGGCTTGCGCGCCCGGGTGCGTGTAACTCCGGGCAACACCGCGCGTTCCCGCGCAGGCGGGAGTCACCCGAGTACGTCCGGAAAACACCGGACACGGCACCTCAAAACGCTCGCCATATTGGGCGCGCTACGCGCGCCATATCCCCGAACCCACGCCGCAGCGGGGGCTCGGTACTCGGCCGCTAGGCGTGCTCCGCCTGGATGCTGCGCAGGCGCGAGAGCACCTGATCGCGCAGAACCTCGGGGGCCTGCTCGCGGCAGGCGCGCTGCACCACCTCGGTGAGCGTGCGCGCGAGATGGGCCTCGTCCTGGCACTCGGTGCAGGTCTCGAGGTGCTGACGGATATCCGCGGCGTTGGTCTTGCAGACCTCATCGCGCAGATACTCTTCCAAATTACGTTTGGCCTGTTCGCAACCGCAGTCACTCATTGGGCGCTCCTTGCCTCGGCGGGATCGGTGTTGATTCCGCGTTCAATTGCATAATCGGCGAGCAGGTCGCGTAGGAGGCGACGCCCGCGGTGCAGCCGACTCATCACGGTACCCACCGGGGTTTTCATGATGTCGGCGATTTCCTGATAGGCGAACCCCTCCACATCCGCGAAGTACACCGCGAGGCGGAAGTCTTCGGGGATGGACTGCAGGGCGTTCTTCACGGCGCTATCGGGCATCCGGTCGATGGCCTCGGCCTCGGCGGAGCGCGATGCGCGCGCGGTGGTGGACTCGGCGCCACCCAGCTGCCAGTCCTCAAGATCATCGATTGTGCCCTGATAGGGCTCACGCTGCTTCTTGCGGTACTGGTTGATATAGGTATTGGTCAGGATGCGATAGAGCCAGGCCTTGAGGTTGGTCCCCTGCCGGAACTGCCCAAACGCCGCATAGGCCTTCACGAAGGTCTCCTGCACGAGGTCCTGGGCGTCGGGCGGATTTTTGGTCATCCGCATCGCCGCTCCATAGAGCTGATCAATAAAGGGTAGCGCCTGCTCCTCAAAGAGCGCCTGCGGGTTGAGCGCGGGCGCCGAGGCGGCGGTGGCTTCTTCTTCTGACATCGGGGCTAAGTCTACGTCGAAACCGGAATCGATACCCGGATCGGGGTCGCCGAGGCCCCGCACAACGTCGTCAAACGTCGTGTCCTCAATTATCTGTATCGACACCGTTTCTCCATCTCTGTCGAAGTCCCGTTACTGTATAACCAATGCTTGAGTCACGATATTCCGCACCTGAGTTCGATATTTACGCGCGCCACCGTCCCAGCGAGGACGGCGGCGACTGGCCCGCGCCCACGGCCGAGGCCCCGATCGACGCGATTGTGCCGCTCCCCGGCTCCAAATCGCTCACCAATCGGGAGCTGATTATTGCGGCGCTGGCCGATGGCCCCACGCTGCTGCGCGCGCCGCTGCACTCGATGGACAGCGATGCCATGGTCGCCGGGCTGCGCGCACTGGGCACCCGGATCGAGGAGGTGCCCGCGGCCGGTTCCGGGGCGTTTGGACCCGATCTGCGGATCACTCCCGCGGAGGAGCTCATGGGCTCCACCACCGTGGACTGCGCCCTCGCCGGAACCGTGATGCGCTTCCTGCCTCCCGTGGCGGCGCTCGCGCTGGGCCCCACCATGATCGATGCCGATAGCGCCGCCCGCGGCCGCCCGATGGGCACGATCATCGCCTCGCTGCGCACCCTCGGCGTGGATATTAACGACGACGGCCGGGCCGCCCTGCCCTTCACGGTGCACGGCACGGGCTCCGTCCGCGGCGGCGAGGTGGCCGTGGATGCCTCGGCGTCGAGCCAGTTTGTCTCGGGCCTGCTGCTCTCGGCCGCGCGCTTTAACGAGGGCCTGGATCTGCGCCATACCGGCGAGCGCCTGCCGAGCATCCCGCATATCGATATGACCATCGATGTGCTCGCCCAGCACGGTGTCACGGTGGAGAATCCCGAGCCCGGTCACTGGATCGTGACCCCGCAGGAGATCCGGGCCGCGGATGTGGATATTGAGCCCGACCTCTCCAATGCGGCACCGTTCCTCGTGGCCGCCGTGGCCACGGGGGGCCGCGTGAGCATCCCGGGATGGCCCAGCCAGACCACGCAGGTGGGCGCGCACCTGGCCGAACTGCTTCCGCTCTTTGGCGCCGAGGTGAGCCTGGAGGATGGCGTACTCACGGTGCGCGGCACCGGAACCATCACGGGTGCCGATATCGACCTGACCATCGGCGGGGAGCTCGCGCCCCCGCTCGCGGCCCTCGCGGCCCTCGCCGAAACCCCCACCACCCTCACCGGTATCGGGCATATTCGCCATCACGAGACCGACCGCCTCGCGGCCCTGCGCACCGAGATCGAGAAGCTCGGCGGCCGGGTTGAGGAGCTTGAGGACGGCCTGCGCATCACCCCGCAGCCCCTGCACGGCGGCCAGTGGCTCAGCTATCACGACCACCGGATGGCCACCGCGGGCGCGATCATCGGCCTGCGGGTTCCGGGGGTGGAGATCGAAAACGTCGCCACCACCGCGAAGACCATGCCGCTCTTCCCCGAGATGTGGCACCGCATGCTCGCGGGCGGCGGTGCCCCCGCCGCCACGGGGTTCACCCTCGGGAGCAGCCTGTGACGTGGTGGGATGAGGTAAGCGGGGACGAGGACGAGGACTATTTTGACGAGTCCCGGATTCGTACCCGCCCCAATCCCAAGGCCAATCGCCCGCGCACCAAGACCCGTCCCAAGCATGAGGATGCCGAGGGTGGGCGCGTGCTCTCGGTGGATCGGGGCCGCTATGCGGTCATGATCGACGAGGACACCAAGCGCGAGCGCACGATCACCGCGACGCGCGCCTCCGAGCTGCGCAAACAGGCGGTGGTCACGGGCGACCGCGTGGATCTGGTGGGTGATCTCTCCGGGGACGCCGGCTCGCTCGCGCGCATCGTGCGCATTCAGCCGCGCACCACGCTGCTGCGCCGCAGCGCAGATGATACCGATGAGGTGGAGCGGATCATCGTGGCCAATGCCGACCGGATGCTGATCGTGGTGGCCGCGGCCAATCCCGAGCCGCGCGCCCGGCTCGTGGACCGCTATCTGATCGCCGCATTTGATGCGGGTGTCACCCCGATGCTGGTGATGACCAAGACCGATCTGGCCGATCCGAGCGAGTTCCTTGCCAATTTTGTGGGCCTGGATCTTCAGGTCTTCACGAGTGGCAGCGATGATATGCCGCTCGCGGAGATCCGCGAGGCCCTGGTGGGGCATGAGACGGTCTTTGTGGGCCACTCGGGTGTGGGCAAGTCCACGCTCGTAAACGCCCTTGTACCCTCCGCCCAGCGCGCCACGGGGCATGTGAACGCGGTGACCGGCCGCGGACGCCATACGTCCTCCTCCACGGTGTCGTATCGGATCACGCAGCCCGAGGGCAATGCGTGGGTCGTGGATACGCCGGGGGTGCGCTCCTTTGGCCTCGGCCATATCAACACCGAGAATATTCTGCGGGCCTTTGGGGATTTTGCGGATATCGCGGCGACCTGTCCGCGCGGGTGTACCCATCAGGAGGATGCCGGCGATTGTGCGATCATCGCGGCGGCACACTCGGGCGCGCTGGGCGATTCCGGCCTCGCCCGCCTTGACTCGCTGCAGCGCCTGCTGAAGACTTTTGCCCCGGCGAGCCAGAAGAAGGACGAATAGCCCGCGCCCCGCGCCGCCAGCCGGGGAGCAAAAGCAGGATCGCGAGCACCCCTCCGCCGGCAAATGCCGGGTAGAGGATATCCTCGCCGATGATCCCGGGGAGCCAGCCGCCCGGCACCGCCTCGGCCGCCGATGATTCCCCCGGTTCCCGCCGCGGTCCCGGGGGGTGCCGGACTCCCCCGCGGCGAGCGCTAACCCGGTGCGTGCGGCGGGGACCATTTGCAGCGGCGTCAGGACGGTGCCACACAGGACCAGGATGGCCGGGGCATCCGGCTGCTTGCGAGGAGTGTGTCGGAGGCCCAGCCCGCGGCCACGGGCGCGGGTGAGAGCAGTCCCGCCGCGGCACAGGCTGCCGGGATCGGCGTGCCAACCAGGAGGCTCACGCCCCCGACCGAAGGGGCCATCAGCAGCGGCCCCAGACATAAGCGGAGCCCAGCCGCTGGCCTGCGCGAGCCCCAATAGGATCATTGGCGGGAAAAACAGTAGCAGCGCGGGCACGATCCCCATGAGTTGCGCCGCGCGGACCGAGGCGAACAAGCCGAGGGTCACGATCCGGCGCCCCCCATAGCGTTCCGCGAGGGCACCCCGGAAGAACCGGCCCACGGCAGAGGCGATCAGGGAGCGGGCACCGAGGTGTCCCGGCGTCGGCCGATCCGGTATCCGCGAGGCCACCGGCCCCGCGGGAGAACCGCGCGGTTTCTTTTCGTGGGGTGGCGCGGGATTCTCGCTAGGCTGGGATCATGACTGAAAACGCGCGCCTCACCGTCGGCGAAACGGCCCCCGATTTTACGCTCACCGATCAGGACGGCTCGCCCGTCTCACTCTCCGATTTCCGCGGCAAGAAGGTCATCGTCTACTTCTACCCCGCGGCGATGACGCCCGGCTGCACCACCGAGGCCTGCGATTTCCGCGATAATCTCTCCTCCCTCACGGGAGAGGGCTATGTGGTCCTGGGCATTTCCAAGGACACCCCGGCCAAGCTGAAGAAGTTTCAGGAGGCCGAGCACCTCACGTTCCCGCTGCTGAGCGATCCCGAGCTCACGGTGCACCGCGCCTATGCCGCATATGGCGAAAAGAATAATTACGGCAAGATCGTGCAGGGCGTGATTCGCTCCACAATCGTGTTGGACGAAAACGGCGTGGTCACGCTGCCCTGGTATAACGTCAAGGCCACCGGCCACGTTGCCGGGCTGCGCAAGAAGCTGGGCCTCGCCGGCTAATTCGGGCAAGAGAAAGGGGGCGTCACCACGGTTGTGGTGACGCCCCCTTTTTCCATGCCGTTAGGGAATATCCTTTTCCATCTGATATCCGCCGGGCACCTCGCGGCGCAGCGCGACGGTGATGGGCTTGCTCAGCAGGATCAGGATGCCGGCGATCGTGGGGATCAGAATGAGCACGCCGATCAGCGGCTGCGCGGTCTCCCCCTGGAAGGTTCCCACGGCGATCGCGAACTGGATCAGCTGCCAGATCAGGGCCCCACCGCGCACCCAGACCTTCGCACGGAGCGAGGCAAAAAACAGGGCAACTACCCAGGCAGCTCCCAGGCCCACGAGAACGGTCAGCGCCACGGCCGAGCTCATCGAGGCGGGGCGTTGCGTCATCAGGTCAACCAGGAGCACCACCACCGCGCCGACCATAACCAGGGCCTCAACCGCGAGGATCAGGGAGAGCAGGCGCAAATAAAGTACAACTTTCCGACCGGGTATCGGACGATTTGCGACACCTTCCGATCCACCCCCGTGTGAATTCTCTCTGTCCTGGCCATAATTCATTGATGAACCCCTAGAAAACTCTTGATTTGAGGTGGCCACTATGCGAGCATATTGGAGGCCGAGTCGCCGCTCACAGGGTCGTGAGCAGATCCGCGTAAAAACTGATCGCGACCTCTGAGACTCGGAAATCACTATCCTAACCGACCTTACCCGGTTAGAAACTGTAAACAAAAAAGGAGCAAAATAATGGATTGGCGCGATAAAGCTGCCTGCCTGACCGCAGACCCGGAACTCTTCTTTCCGGTCGGCAACACCGGCCCTGCCGTCGATCAGATCGAGAAGGCTAAGGCCGTCTGTGGTCGCTGTAATGTGACCGAGGTCTGTCTTCAGTACGCACTCGAGACCGGTCAGGACTCCGGCGTCTGGGGTGGCCTCTCGGAAGACGAGCGTCGCGCCCTGAAGCGTCGCGCAGCCCGCGCCCGCCGCGCCTCCTAACCCGCACCACCGCTCCAGCACCCTCCCCTCCGGGAGCGCGTCACGCCGCCTGGCCTCCCCGCCACGGCATCCCCCATCCGCGCCTTCCGTCACCGAGGTTTTAACCGTCGGTCCCGCCTTTCCCCCGCTCGTTTATGAGCGAAGGCGGGACCGACGGTTTTTTGCGCGCAAAATCCGGCCTCAAATCCTTTCCGGGGCTGTCGCCCGCGCCCGTTTACGGGTAGTGTTTCAGTCCTGAACGCAATTACGCGTTTTAGACAACATATTGCGGTGGGTCGCTCCACCGTCACGATCAAGGACGCTTCAATGACGACAGACTCCCCCACCCCTCCGGCCACGATGCGCGCGAGCGTGCTCCTGCCCGATCGCTCGCTGATCCTCGAGGAGCGCCCCGTCCCGGCGCTCGACCTCGATCAGGTGCTGGTGCGCGTGGGCGCCGTGGGCATCTGCGGCTCCGATGTGCACTATTACCACGAGGGGCGAATCGGCGATTTTATCGTGGACGCCCCGATGATCCTGGGCCATGAGGCCGGGGGCGTGATCGCCGCCGTGGGCTCGGCCGTGGACCCCGCGCGCATCGGCAGCCGGGTCTCGATCGAGCCCCAGCGCCCGGGCGCAACCTCGCGCGAGACGCTTGAGGGAAACTATAACCTCGACCCGGAGATGGAGTTTTATGCGACCCCGCCGATCGACGGCGCGTTTGCCGAGTTTGCGGTGATTCAGTCCCATTTCGCCCACGATATCCCCGAGCAGGTCAGCGATGAGGCGGCCGCCCTGATGGAGCCGCTCTCGGTGGGAATCGCCGCGGCGCGCAAGGCCCAGATCACCGCTGGTTCGCGCGTGCTGATCGCCGGTGCCGGACCCATCGGGGTGATCATCGCCCAGGTCGCGCGTGCCTATGGTGCGCTGGAGATCATCATCAGTGACCTGAGCGAGGCCCGCCGCGAGCAGGCCCTCAAATTTGGCGCTACCCGGGCGCTGGACCCGCGCACCGAGGACGTCACGACCCTCGCGGTGGACGCCTTCATCGATGCCTCCGGCGCGGCCCCGGCCATCACCGCGGGGCTGCGCGCCGTGCGCCCGGCGGGCCGCGTGGTGCTGGTGGGCATGGGTGCCCCGGAGATCTCGCTGCCGGTCTCGGTGATCCAGAATAACGAACTCATTGTCACCGGCATCTTCCGCTATACCAATACCTGGCCCCTCGCGATCGCACTGGTGGCGGCGGGCCGTGTGGACCTGGACGGCCTGGTCACCGGGCGCTTTGGGCTGGAGGAGGTTGAGGAGGCGCTGGGCGTCAGCACGCGGGAATCCTCGCTGAAGACCATGGTGTACCCCGGGCGCTAGCCCGCTCGTGGACCGGGAGGGGTGGCGGCGCTAGCCGTCCTCCTCGCCGGCCCGGCCCAGCCCGCGCAGGGCACCCCGGGTGGCGGTGATCCCCGCCACGAGGGTCAGCACCACGGCCGAGCCCGCATATCCCGCCCGGCCGAGACCCGAGGCCACCAGGAGCCCGGCGGTCACCGGGGCCTCGCCGCCGCCTTTCCCAGCACCAGCGGACGCCTCCGCGTGCGTCAAGGAAATTTTCCGCACCGGGAGGAGACACTCAGCACCGCCCGGCGGGGATGCCCAATGGCGCCCCACCCGGGCGGAGCAATCCCGCGAGCGGGGTTAGAGGGCGCGGGTCGAGGCGCGCTCGATCAGCGTGGTGGCCAGCTCCATCCGGTGCGAACCCATCAGGCCGTCCTGGGCCTGGCGCAGCACCAGGCGCAGCGCGGTCTCACCCATATTGCGCAGGGGCTGGGCCACGGTGGTCAGCGGCGGGAGGGTGCGGGTGCCCAGCGCGGTGCCGTCAAAGCCGACCACGCTGATATCACGCGGGATGACCATGCCGCGGCGCGCGGCCTCCTCAAATACCCCCACGGCGATGCTATCGGCCGAGGCGAAGATTGCGGTGGGGGGCTCGGGCAGATCCATCAGCTGGGCCATCCCGCGCACCCCGGCCTCCTGCTCAAACGTGCCCGGCAGAATATACTCGGGCCGCACCGGGATGTCATGCGCACGCAGCGAGGCGAGATAGCCATGCAGGCGGGCCACGTGGCACTCGGCGGCCTCGGGCCCACCCAGATAGGCGATCCGGGTATGCCCGAGCCCGATCAGATGGTCAGCGGCCTCGCGTCCGCCCGCCCAATTGGTGGCCCCCACGCTGACAAAACCATCGTCGATGGGGCTCAGCGGGTCGATCACAACCACGGGAATACAGCGATCGCGGAAGGAACGCAGCGCGGCGCTATTCATATGCGAGGTGATCAGGACCAGCCCGGTGCGCCCGGCATCGGCGAGCCCCTGGGCCCATTCCTCGGGATCGCGTCCGGCCGCGCTCTCCTGGGAGACCACCACCTCCACGCCCGCCTGGGCGCCGTATTCCACCACGCCGCGCAGCACCTCCAACGCATAATCGCTGGAGAGTTTTTCGCAGACAAAATTGACCAGTTTTCCCGTGCTCGGCGCAACCCTGCGCCGGCCCGGGGCCTCGTATCCCACGCGGTCCAGAACGAGTTGAACGCGGCGCCGGGTGTCCTGGGCCACATCATCGCGGCCGTTCAGAACCTTGGATACCGTCGCGGTGGACACGTTGGCCTGGGCGGCCACGAAGGCGAGGGTCGCGCGTTTTTCCGTCATCACAGTCCTCGGCTTAAAGTTCGAAATAGTTTCAGTGGTGTCCCAGTGTAGCGGCCATTCCGCGAATTTTGACGGATGCCAACATCTTTTGGCGCAACCGCGCCGAAATGGCGCTTGACGCGGATGCAATCCCGGGGATAGGGTACCCGTAATCTTCCTAAACACTTGCGAAATAGTTTCGACGCAGGTGTCCGGGAAGGCCCCCTTCACCCCCGGGTAAATCCGCCGCGGCCCACCGCCGCACGGGTCCCCGGTGAATCACGTTTCACTCATCCGCGGCAGAGCAGCCGCGGATCTAGCAATGGAGCAAATATGAAGCGACGTACCATACCCATGCTGGTGGCCGGGGCGGCCGCCCTCGCCCTCACCCTCTCCGCATGTAGCGGCGGAGACTCGGCGCCCTCGGGCTCGGCCACGATGTGGACCGTATCCGGCGGCAACGAGCCCATTATCCAGGCCTCCGTTGAGCGCTGGAATAAGGCCAACGAGACCCTGCAGATTAAGACCGATAGCTTCGCCAACGACGCCTATAAGACCAAGGTTCGCACCGCCATCGGCGCCGGCGAGGGCCCCACGTTCATCTACGGCTGGGGCGGTGGAGTGCTGCGGGATTATGTCGAGGCCGATCAGGTCGAGGACCTCTCCGATTTCCTCGCCGAAAACCCCGAGGTGGCCAACCGCTATATCCCCTCCGTGCTCGCGACCGGCCAGGTAGACGGAAAGACCTATGCGGTCCCCAATACCAATAACCAGCCCGTCATGATCTATTACAATAAGGACGTTTTCGAGAAGGCCGGCGCGACCCCGCCCAAGACCTGGGAAGAACTGATGGACCTCGTGAAGGTCTTTAACGACCAGGGCGTGGCCCCGTTTGCCCTCGGCGGTCAGTCCAAGTGGCCGAACCTGATGTGGCTCCAGTACCTCACCGACCGCATCGGCGGCCCCGAGGTCTTTAAGGCCGTCATCGACGGCAAGCCCGATGCCTGGTCCGACCCCGCAATCATCGAGGCCCTGACCAAGATCCAGGAGCTGGTGGACGCCGGCGGATTCATCACCGGCTTCTCCTCGATCGCCGCCGATAGCGGCGCCGACCGCGCCCTCCTGCACACCGGTAAGGCAGCGATGCTGATGCAGGGCGCCTGGTCCTATCAGTCGTTTGTGACCGAGGCCCCCGCCTTCATGAAGGAGGATAAGCTCGGCTTCCTGCCGTTCCCCTCCGTGGCCGGCGGTAAGGGCGACCCCACCAACGTGGTGGGTAACCCCTCCAACTTCTTCTCGGTGTCCAGCAAGGCCACCCCGGAGCAGAAGAAGACCGCGCTGGCCTATATCAAGGACGGCATGTTTGATAAGGAATATATCCAGGGTCTGATCGACTCGGGTGCCGTTCCCGTGGTAACCGGTATCGAGGACCAGCTCAAGAAGAGCCCCGACGCCGATTTCCTCACCTTCACCTATGAGCTCGCGTCCAATGCGCCGCACTTCCAGCTGTCCTGGGACCAGGCCCTCCCCTCCTCCCAGGGAGACGCCATGCTGACAAACCTCGACCAGATCTTCCTCAAGCAGATCTCGCCCGAGCAGTTTGCCACCGCCATGAACGCCACGCTCGGCAAATAGCCGACCTACCGGGAAAACACCATGACTTCAACAACACAGCCCGCCACCCGCGGGACCCGTGACACGCGCCGCAAGGTACGCGATACGGGCCCCTCGGGGTGGTTCGCGGCACCGGCGCTGATCTTCTTCACCGTCTTTGCCATCGTCCCGCTCGTGGGCGTACTCGCCCTGAGCTTTGCCAACTGGAACGGAATCGGCGCCATCACCTGGGCCGGTATGGGGAACTGGCTCAACGTCCTCACCGATCCGGTCACCGGAAATGCCCTCGTGGTAACGCTCAAAATCATGGTGTTCTCCTACGTCGTGCAGGCCCCGATCAGTATCCTTCTTGGCGCGTTTGTGGCCGGGAAGCAGCGCTATCGGGCCCTGCTCGCCGTGCTCTATTTTGTCCCGCTACTGCTCAGCTCGGCCGCCGTGGCCATCGCGTTTAAGGCCCTCCTGGACCCCAATTTTGGTCTCGGCGCCGGGCTGGGCATTCCGCTCCTCGCCCAGGACTGGCTGGGTAACCCCGACCTCGTTCTTTTTGTGGTCATCTTTGTGATCGCCTGGCAGTTTGTCCCGTTCCATACCCTCATCTATCAGGGTGCCGTGCGACAGATCCCCGCGAGCATGTATGAGGCCGCGCGCCTGGACGGCGCCGGCACCGTGGCCCAGTTCTTCCACATCACGCTGCCGCAGCTGAAATATACGATCATCACGTCCTCGACGCTGATGGTCGTGGGATCACTCACCTATTTTGACCTGATCTTTGTGCTCACCGGCGGTGGCCCGGGCTATAGCACCCGTCTGCTGCCGCTGCAGATGTATCTGACCGGCTTTAAAGCCAATGACATGGGTGCCGCCAGCGCACTCGGCGTGATTCTTGTGGTGATCGGGCTTGCGCTCGCACTCATGCTGCAGCGCCTCGGCGGCAAGGACCGCGCCGCGAACCAGACCGAGGGAGCATAATGACCAGCCAGGCAACCGCGCGCTCGCGCAAGAGGGCCACCGAGGGTCACGCCGATACCTCCCGCGCCGTGGGCCGCCCCAATATTCTGGGCGGGCTCGGCGGCTGGATATGGCTCGCGATCATCATCATCCCCATCTACTATGTGGTAATCACCAGCCTCAAGCCGCAGGCCGATTATTTCTCCACCAACCCGATGCTGCCGCCCACGCAGCCCACGCTGGACAACTATCTGCTGGTCCTGGAAAACGATTTTTTCCGGTATCTGATTAATAGCGCGATCGTGACCGTGGGCTCGGTATTCCCGATCCTGCTGGTGTCCTTCATGGCCTCCTATGCGCTGGTGCGCGGAAAGAGCCGCTTCATCACGGGCACCAATACGCTGTTCCTGCTGGGGCTCGCGATTCCCGTGCAGGCCACGATCGTGCCGATCTATTTCATGATCTCCAAGGCGGGTCTCTATGACACCCTGCCCGCGCTGATCCTGCCCTCGATCGCGTTTGCCATCCCGCTGTCGATCATCATCCTGAATACCTTCATGCGCAATGTGCCGCAGGAGCTTTTTGAATCGATGCGCCTCGACGGCTGCTCCAATTGGCAGATGCTGTGGCGCCTCGCGCTGCCGCTGACCAAGCCCGCACTGGTCACGGTGGGTATCTATCAGGGCCTGCAGGTATGGAACGGCTTCCTGTTCCCGCTGGTGCTGACCCAGAGCCCCGCCTCGCGCGTCCTGCCGCTCTCGCTGTGGTCGTTCCAGGGCGAGTTCACCGTGAATATTCCCGCCATCCTCGCGAGCGTGGTGCTCTCCAGCATCCCACTGCTGATCCTGTACCTGGTGGGTCGCCGCCAGCTGCTCAGCGGCCTCACCGCCGGCTTCGGAAAATAGAAAGGACCCCGCATGTCCGCTTCCCCCACACTGCGCGTTGGCATGATCGGCCACGCCTTCATGGGTGCCATGCACTCCCACGCCTGGCGCACCGCACCGCGCTTTTTTGACCTCCCGCTCACCCCCGAGCTGGCCGTGATTGCCGGCCGCGATCCGCAGAGCACCGCGGCGGCCGCGGCCAAATACGGCTGGGCCGAGTCCAGCACTAATTGGCGCGAGCTGATCGAGAGGGACGATATCGATCTGATCGATATCTGCACCCCGGGAGATACCCACCGCGAGATCGCCCTCGCCGCGCTGCGCGCCGGCAAGCACGTCCTGTGCGAAAAGCCGCTGGCAAATTCCGTGGCCGAGGCCGAGGAGATGACCGCCGCCGCCGAGGAGGCGCAGGCCCGCGGCGTGTACTCGATGTGTGGCTTCAGCTATCGGCGCACCCCCGCGCTGACCCTCGCCAAGCAGCTGGTGGACGAGGGCCGTATCGGCACCATCCGCCAGGTGCGGGCGCAGTATCTGCAGGACTGGCTCAGCGATGAGAACGCACCGATGACGTGGCGACTGGATAAAACCAAGTCCGGTTCCGGATCGCTCGGCGATATCGGCGCCCATATCATCGACGCCGCCCAGTTTGTCACCGGCAGCGATATCGCCGGGGTCTCCGCCCTACTCGAGACCTTTGTGACCCGCCGCCCGCTGGCCGGGGCCAAGGTGGGCCTCGGCGGCAGCGGCGACCTCGCAGGCGAATATGCCGATGTCACCGTGGACGATGCCGCGCTCTTCACCGCGCGCTTTGAGAATAACGCCGTGGGAATCTTCGAGGCCACGCGCTTTGCGCTGGGCCGCAAAAACGCCATCCGGCTGGAGATCAACGGCACCCTCGGTTCCCTCGCCTTTGATTTTGAGGATATGAACGTGCTGGAGTTTTTTGACGCCACACTGCCCGCCCACGTGCAGGGCTTCCAGCGCATCCTCGTGACCGAGCCGGAACACCCCTATACCGCGAACTGGTGGCCCGCGGGCCACGGCCTCGGCTATGAGCACGGATTCACCCATCAGGTGGTGGACCTCGTGCGCGCAATCGGCTCGGAGACGGCCCCCACGCCCTCGTTCCGCGATGCACTCGGCGTGCAGCGGGTGCTGCAGGCAGTGGAAACCAGCGCCGCCGCGAATAGCGCATTCACCGCCCTCTAAAAACTCTCATTCCGTATAAAAAGAAAGTTGTTGCTATGACCTCGGTCACCAAATCCGCGCTGGTTGTGCGCGGCGGCTGGGACGGACATCAGCCCGTCGAAGCCACCGATCTATTCATCCCGTTCCTGGAGGAAAACGGCTATAGCGTGCGGGTGGAGGAGTCCACCGCCGTCTATGCCGATGCCGACTATATGGCGGGCGTGGACCTGATCCTGCAGTGCAACACCATGACCACGATCGAAAAGGCCGAGTTTGAGGGCCTGCGGGCGGCCGTGGAGGCCGGTACCGGCCTGGGCGGCTGGCACGGGGGAATCGCCGATTCCTACCGCAATAACTCCGATTACCTGCACCTGATCGGTGGCCAGTTTGCGTGCCACCCCGGGAAGTCCCCCGAGGAGCTCACGGGCGAGCAGGCGGATAACTATATGCCGCATACGATCAATATCCTGCCCGAGGCGAGTGAGCACCCGATCGTGGCCGGCCTCTCGGATTTTGATCTTATCAGCGAGCAGTACTGGGTACTGACCGATGACTATATCGACGTGCTGGCGACCACCACGCAGGCCGTGCGTCCCTGGGATGCCTGGAACCGCCCGGTGACCTCCCCCGCGATCTGGACGCGTTCCTGGGGCAAGGGACGCATCTTCGTCTCGACCCCGGGGCACCGCGTGGAGATCCTCGAGGACCCCAATGTGCGCACGATCATCGAGCGTGGCCTGCTGTGGGCGAGCCGCTGATGGGCGCGCCGCTGCGCGTGGGTATGGTGGGCGCGGGAGCCATCGCCCAGCAGTATCTGAACACGTTCCCGCACCTGGATCACGTCACGCTTGTGGCCGTGGCCGACCTGGATCACGAACGGGCCGAGACCGTGGCCCGCTCGGTGGATGAGACCATCCCCGGCGTGCGCGCACTCGGCGTGGACGAGCTGATCGCCGATCCCGATGTGGACATCGTGCTGAACCTTACGATTCCGCGCGCCCACGCCCCGATCGCCCTGCAGGCGATTGCCGCGGGCAAGCACGTCTATGGCGAAAAGCCGCTCACGGCCACCGTGGCCGAGGGCGTTGAGGTGCTCGCCGCGGCGCAGGCCGCGGGGGTGCGCGTGGGATGCGCCCCGGATACCGTGCTGGGTACCGGTGTGCAGACCGCCCGCCGGGCGGTGGATGACGGCCTGATCGGTCGCCCGATCTCCGCCTCGGCCACGATGGTCACCCCCGGCCACGAACGCTGGCACCCCAACCCGGACTTTTATTATGTGCCCGGCGGCGGCCCGCTGCTGGACATGGGCCCGTATTATGTCACCGCCCTGGTGACCCTGCTGGGTCCCGTGGTCTCGGTGATCGGCGCGGCCAGCCATACCCGCAGCGAGCGCGAGATCAAAACCGGTCCGCGCGCGGGCGAGAAGATTCCGGTGACCACAGATTCCCATGTCACGGGCATCCTCACCCACGCCTCGGGTGCGCTCTCGACGCTGTTTATGAGCTTCGATGCGGCCGCGACCCGCTCCTCAAATATCGAGGTGCACGGGGAAAATGCCTCGCTCATCGTGCCCGATCCCAACCATTTTGCGGGGGATGTCTCGATCCGCGAGATCGGTGCCGAGGACTGGAGTGTGCTGCCGGTCTCGGCCGGTTATGTGGACGCCTCGCGCGGGGTGGGCCTCGAGGATCTCGCGGTGGCCGCGGCCGAGAACCGCCCGCACCGGGCCGGTGCCGAGCTGGCCCTACACGCCCTGGAAATCATGGAATCGGTGCTTCTCTCGGCCCAGTCAGGTACGGGCGTGAGCATCGCCTCCACGGTCGAGCGCCCGGAGGCCGTGGACCTGAATACCTCGGTATCCCCGGCCCCGGTGGCCTCCGCCTAGCATCACCTCCCCCGCCGCCCCGGCGGGCCCGGCCGCTCCTTCGGCCGGGCCCACCGGGGCGGTTTTTTGGATTTTCCCTCCCGCCTGCCCGCGGATTGACCCCCGCGCGGGCCCCAATTTTGCCCCCTCTGCGGGGGCCAACTCGCGCGCGGACCGCCATCGGATTCGCCCCGGATACGCGGCGATTCATCCCAATCTGCGCCATCAAAATATCCACCAAAATTACGCGCTCATCTGGCCCTTCCCCCCACCCCCGCGCCGCGCACAACCGGCCACCCGGGCGCCGTTGCGACATACGCAACGGGCCATCCGCGGGGTGCCATCCGTGGTTGACACGGGGAACCCGCGTGGGTTAGATTCACCTCACTGTTTACTGTTTACCGTAAACACGAGAGGAATCAATGATGCAACCTCTGCTCCCGCAGCGGCCCGTAGGACTCGGCAACCAGATCGCCGATGTGCTCCGCCGACAGATCGTCACCCAGGAACGCGCCGCCGGCTCGCTGCTGGTTGAGGAAAAACTCGCGGCCGATTTTTCGGTCAGCCGCGGCCCCATCCGCGATGCCATCCGCATCCTCACCCAGGAGGGCCTCGTGACCACCGCCGGGCGCAGCGCCAGCGTCGTGGGCCTGCACGCCGGGGATATCGACGAGCTATTCACGCTGCGCACCTCGCTGGAGCAGCTGGCCATGAAAACCGCGCTGCGCGATAACGCGGCCGGGCTCGCCGCGGCCCTCGAACAGGCCCTCGCCGCGATGACCGCCGCGGTGACCGCCGGGGACCCCGACGCGTTCACCCGCGCCGACCTCCAGTTCCACAGCGCCTCCTTCGCCGCGAGTGGCCACCGCCGCCTCGGCGATGTCTGGTCGCAATATCAGCCCACGATCGAAAACCTCCTGCTGGTGGCCAACCTCGACCACGTGGACCTGGCCCCCTCCCTGCAGAGCCACCTCGAGCTGCGCGACCTGATCGCCGCGGGCTCCCCCGACCTGGTGTGTTCCGAGATCGAGACCCACCTCAATAACTCTCGCGTGCGCGTGCGCCGCGAGTACGCCGACTAACCGGCACGCTTTTCCCCCACGGGCACCGTCCCACAGCACCACCCCTAGCACACCGACGTGAAAGGTATTTCCCTCATGAAGATCATGAAGCCCCTGTCCCTCGTGGCCATCGCCGCGCTCGCCCTGACCGCAAGCGGCTGCGCCAACCGCGGCGGCGAGACCACCTCCTCCGAGGACTTCCCCGCCAAAACCATCACGATGATCGTTCCCTATCAGGCCGGAGGCGCCTCCGATCTCTCGGCCCGCACCCTGGCCAAGGAGATGGAGGAAACCCTCGGTCAGTCCATCGTGGTCGAGAACCGCACCGGCGGCGCCGGCTCGGTGGGCCTCACCTATCTCTCGGCACGCCCCGCCGACGGATATACCATCGGCTATCTGCCGGTGGAGACCGTGATGCTCGGCCACCAGGGTTATGACCTGGACCCCGCCGCATTTGATGTGCTGGGCCAGATTGTGTCGGTCCCGGCCACGATCGCCGTGCGCGCCGATAGCCCGTATCAGTCCCTGCAGGACCTGCTGGACGCGGCCAAGGCAAACCCGGGCGGCGTGACCGTATCCAACTCCGGCGCCGGATCGATCTGGCAGGCAGCCACCACCGCCCTGAACGAGGCCGCGGGTGTGGAACTTAAGCCCGTTCCCTTCGACGGTGGAGCCCCCGCCGTGACCGCCGCCGTGGGTGGACAGGTGGATGCCGTGGCCGCCGGAATCTCCGAGACCAGCGTGGCCGCAGCCGATGGCCGCCTGCGCGTACTTGCGATCCTTGATGCCAGCACCAGCGAGGCCCTGCCCGGCGTGAAGACCGCCCAGGACCTCGGCACCGACGTGGTCATCGGCGGCTGGGGAGCCATCGGCGCCCCCGCCGGACTGCCCGAGGACGTCAAGAAGAAGCTCGTGGAGGCGGTTAAGAGCGCGGCCCAGTCCGAGGCCTTCACCGCCGTGATCGATAAGTCCGGAAACCTCCCGGTATATACCGCTCCCGCCGAGTTCCTGACCTTCTACAACGCCGAGGCCTCGCGCTTCGCTACCCTCTTCGCCGAGAAGTAGAAATAACCCCCGTTCATGACCTCCCCCATTGTCACCGAACGGGCCCCCGAGGCCGGCGCACAGGAATCCCTGCTGCGCCGGCTCATCGGTCCCGTGGCCGGCATCCTCGCCGGTCTTGCCCTCCTCGCGCTGACCCTCACGGTGGCCGAGCCGAAGATCCCCACCGGGCTCAGCCCGCGCTGGTGGCCCCAGATGCTGGGCATCCTGCTCACGCTGCTGAGCATCGGGGTGACCATTAAAGAAGTGGTGGCCCCCGGTGCCCCCGATTCCGATATCGAGGAGCCCACCCGCCTCGGAGTGATCCGGGTTATCTCCTTCCTCGCCACCATCGCCGTCTACGGCGTGCTGTGGTACTTCATCGCCTTCCCCATCGCCACGTTTATTCTCTTCGCCGCGATGGTCTGGGTCCTCGGCGAGCGCGGCTGGAAGGCCCTGCTGCTCTTCCCCGCCGTGGCCACGGGCGTACTCTATGTCCTGTTTGGTCTTCTCCTGAAGGTGCCACTATGAATGCCGTTGCCGAGGGTCTGGGCCAGATCGCCGACCCCTTTGTTCTGCTCTGTATCCTGATCGGCTCTCTCGTGGGAATGCTCGTGGGAGCCTTCCCCGGGATCACCGCCACGATGTCGGTGGCGCTGGCCTCCAGCTTCACCCTTACGATGGATCCGATCCCCGGCATCGCCGTGCTGCTGACCATCTATGTTGCGGCGAATTTTGGCGATCGCATCCCCGCGATCCTCGTTAATACCCCCGGTACCCCCGCCTCGATTGCCACCACATTTGATGGTTACCCGATGGCAAAGAAGGGCCTCGCCGGGGTGGCCCTGACCACCAGTGCGTTTGCCTCGGCCATCGGCACCCTGTGCGGCCTGATCCTGCTGGTATTTGCCGCCGTCCCCCTCGCCAAGGTGGCCCTGAAATTTGGGCCCGCCGAGATGTTTGCGCTGGTGGTCTTTGGACTCACCATGATGGTGGGTGTCTCGGGTGGCAAGATCGGCAAGGGCCTGATCGCCGGAGCCCTCGGCCTGGCCCTGGCCAGCGTGGGCCGGGATCCGATCACCGGAACCGACCGTTTCACATTTGGCCAGGTGGAGCTGAGCGATGGTATCCCCTTCATCGCCGCGATCATCGGCCTCTTTGGCATCGCCGATGTTTTTGATCAGATGCTCACCCATCGCCCCGAGACCTTCACCGCGATTAAGAACTTCGGCCGCTGGTGGCCCAACCGGGCCGAGGTAAAGCAGATGGTCAAGCCCACCGCCGTGGGTGTGGGCGTGGGCAGCGTGGTGGGTATTGTGCCCGCCGCCGGCGGAGACATCGCCGGAATCATGTCCTGGGCCGCCGCCAAAAAGGCCTCCAAGACCCCGGAGGAATTTGGCAAGGGCTCGCTCGAGGGCCTCACCGCCTCCGATACCGCCTCCAATGCCACGCTGGGCCCCTCGGTCACCACCACGCTGGCGCTGGGCATCCCCGGCGATTCGGTCATGGCCGTGCTGATCGGCTCGCTGATCGTCTGGGGCATCCAGCCCGGCCCGGCGCTCTTCACCACCAGGCCCGATATGGTTTATACGATCGCGGGCATCATGGCCATCGCCACGGTCCTCACGCTCGCCCTGAGCCTGCTGCGCCTGCGCGGCGTCACCAAGCTCCTCGAGCTCAAGCCCGCGTTCCTCTGGACCGTCATCATCGTATTCTGCATGGTCGGCACCTTCGCCGTGAATAACAGCGTCTTTGATGTTGGCATCATGCTGGTCTTTGGCCTCGTGGGGCTGTTCCTGCGCCGCAATGGCTTCCCCGCCGGGCCCGTGGTCCTGGGCCTGATCCTGGGCAAGCTCGCCGAGGGAAACCTGCGCCGCTCGCTGGAAATCGGCGGCATCGAAAATATCCTCACCAGCCCCATCGCAATGAGCATCCTCATCTTCAGCGTGCTCGCCATCACCGTTCCGCCGCTCCTGGCCCGCCGCAAGGCCCGCCGACTCGCGCGCACCACCGTCTCCGTTTAACCCCGTAGAAAGAACCCTCATGATTGCCATTCCCGCAACCCCCCTCGTGATCACCGCCACCCCGTCGCTCTTCGGGGCCGATGAATCCCTGAACCTCGACCAGACCCGTGCCCACCTCACCTGGCTGCGCGAGTCCGGCGTGGACGCGCTCTTTCCCGCCGGCACCTCCGGGGAGTTCCCGAGCCTGACCGATGACGAGCGGCTGCAGATCCTGGATATCGCGCTGGAGATCTTCCCCGCCGATTCCGTATATATCCACGTGGGTGCCGCGACCGCCCGCCAGGCCGAAAACCTCGTGCGCTCCAGCGTGGCCCGCGGCGCCACCCGGATGGCCGCGATCACGCCGTTCTTCCAGCCCGCACCCGCGGATCAGGTGGTGGAATATTATGACCGCCTGGTGCGGGCCGCCGAGGGCAAGGCCCTGATCTTCGCCTATCTCTTTGAGGCACGCACAAGCACGGTATCCGATCCGAGCATCCTGGAGCGCCTCGCGGCCGTGGGCGTGGCCGGGGTGAAGCTCAGCGGGGAATCCGATGAGTCGGTGCAGCGCTATCTTGACGCCGCCCCCGAGGGCTTTGCCGTGTTCTCCGGAAACGATATCTCCTTCCGCTGGCTGATCCAGGCCGGCGGCCACGGCATCGTCTCGGGCGTCTCCTCCGCCTATCCCGAGGCATTCCGCGATCTGCGCGATGCCCTCATCGCGGGCGAGGAGGAGGCCATCGCACACCACCAGGAGCGCGTGGTCGAGGCCGTGCGCGCCGTGCGCGCGGGCAGCCTCACCCACCTCAAGGCCGGAATCGAGGCGCGCGGATTCCAGCGCAGCCCCGTGCGCTCGGCCGTGGCCCCCACCGACGATGCCGACCGCGCCGCGATCATCGCGCTTGCGCAGCGCCAGGCCGGATAGCCCCGTCATGACCATGCGCAAGATCATTAACGACCCGCAGGTTTTTGTGGACGAGGTCATGGAGGGCATCTTCCTCGCCTATCCCGATCAGGTGCGGCCCGCCACCGCGGATCGGCGCACGCTGATCCGCGCGGATGCACCCGCGGCCGGCCGCGTGGGCATCGTGACCGGCGGCGGCTCCGGACACCTGCCGTTTTTCCTCGGCTATGTGGGCCGCGGCCTATGCTCGGCCGTGGCGATCGGAAACGTATTCTCCTCCCCCTCCTCCGCGCAGGTCTATGCGGCCTCGCGCGCGGTATCCGGGGACGCCGGGCTGCTCTACCTATATGGCAATTACGGCGGAGACGTATATAACTTCGACCTCGCCGCGGACCTGTGCCGGGCCGAGGGCATCGAGGTGGCCACGGTGCTGGGCACCGACGATATCCTCTCCGCCCCGCCCGAGAGGGCGGCCTCGCGCCGCGGCGTGGCCGGGCTGGTCCTGGTGTATAAGGTGGCCGGGGCCGCCGCGGATCGCCTCTGGCCGCTGGCCGAGGTGACCCGCGTGACCCAGAAGGCCTCGGATGCCACCCGCACCATGGGCGTGGGGCTCTCCCCCACGATCCTCCCAGCCGCGGGCGAGGCCACGTTCACGCTGGAACCCGGCGAGATGGAGATCGGGATCGGCATCCACGGCGAGCAGGGCACGCATCGCGGGCCGCTGGAAACCGCGGATCAGATCACCGACCGCTTCCTCGCCGAGATTTCCCGCGAGCTGGACCTGGTGGCCGGGGCCCGCGTCGCGGTGCTCCTCAACGGGCTGGGATCCACCCCGCTCGAGGAGCTCTATGTGATGTATCGCCGGGTGCATCGCGAACTTGAGGCGCGCGGGGTGAGCATCGTGCGCCGCTATGTGGGCGAATACGTGACCAGCCTGGAAATGGCGGGGGCCTCGCTCTCGATCATGCTGCTGGATGAGGAGCTGGAGGAGCTGATCGAGGATCCCGCCTCCTCCCCGTTCTTCCGGCAGGGCAGCGTGGATGAGTCCACGACCGCACCCGCCCCCGCGGAGGTGCCCGAGCTGGCACCGCTAGCCCCCGCCGTGCGCGGCACCGGCGTGCCCAGCGTCGCGCGGGCCCTACTGCTCGCGACGCTGCCGGGCATGGCCGCGCATACCGAGGAACTGCGCGAGCTGGACGCAGCCCTGGGCGATGGCGACCTGGGGATCACCGTGGGTTCCGGCAGCGCCGCGATCCTCGCCGCGCTTGAGGCGCTACCCGAGGATGCCGATGAGGCCGGGGTCATTCGCACCGCCGCGGTGGCCTTTGCCACCGCAAACCCGTCCACCTTTGCCGCCCTCGTGGGTGGCGGGCTGATGGGTGGCGCCGATGTGCTCGAGCCCGGGACCCCGCTGGATGCATCCGCCGCCGCGCGCTTCCTCAATGCGGTCTTTAACCGCATCTCGGAGCGTGGTGGGGCCGTGCTCGGGGATAAAACATTCCTGGACGTGCTGCATCCGCTGATCGCGGTGCTCGCCGGGGCCACCCCCGAAACCGATCTACCCGGCGCGCTGCGCTCGGCCGCGGCCGAGGCGGTCACCCGTACCACGGCGCTGCAATCGGCGCGCGGCCGGGCGGCCTGGCAGGGCGAGCGCACCGTGGGTCGGCGCGATCCCGGCGGGGTCGCCGTGCAGCGCTTCGTGGAGGAGCTGCGCCTGGGCTAGGCGCCCCCTCACCAATACTGCCGGGCCTCCCCATGGGGAGGCCCGGCAGTATTTTGCGCGGGTTAGGCCGTGATGAAGCGCATCGGGATCTCGATGGTCACCTCGGTGCCCGAGCCCATCACGGTATGCCAGTCGATCTGGCCCGAGAGCTCACCCTGGATCAGGGTGCGCACGATCTGCGTGCCCAGGCCCGCGCCCACCTTGCCCTCGGGCAGGCCCACGCCGTTATCGCGCACCAGCACGGTGAGCGTCTCGGCATCGCGCGCAGCGACGATCTCCACCTTGCCCTCGCGACCCGCGAGCCCGTGCTCCACGGCATTGGTGACCAGCTCTGTCAGGGCCAGCGCCAGCGGCGTGGCATATTCGCTCGGCAGCACGCCAAAGGTGCCGGTCTTCACCGGGTGCACCTTGGTGTTATGCGAGGAGGCGACCTCGGCGATGAGCATCAGGACGCGCTCAAAAACATCGTCAAAATCCACGGCCTGGTTCAGGCCCTCGGACAGGGTATCGTGCACCACGGCGATTGCCGAGACGCGGCGCATGGCCTGGCTCAGCGCCTCGCGGCCCTCCTCGGTATGCGCGCGGCGGGCCTGGATGCGCAGCAGCGAGGCCACGGTCTGCAGGTTATTTTTGACGCGGTGGTGGATCTCGCGGATCGTGGCGTCCTTGGTGATCAGCTCACGTTCCTGATGGCGCAGCTCGGATACATCGCGGCACAGCACGATTGCGCCATTACGCTCGCCCCGATGACGCAGCGGGATCGTGCGCAGCGAAACGGTCACGCCGCGGGCCTCGATATCGGTGCGCCACGGCGCGCGGCCGGTGACCACCAGCGGCAGGGACTCGTCGATATCCTGCTTGCCGGGCAGGATCTGGGTGGTGACCTCGGCGAGGGATTCCCCCTCCAGCTCATCCACAAAACCCATCCGGTTAAACGCGGAGAGCGCATTCGGGCTTGCGAAGGTGGTGACACCCTCCACATCAAGACGGATCAGGCCGTCATTGGCGCGCGGTGCCCCGCGGCGCGGTCCGCTGGGTGCGCCCAGATCGGGGAAATCCCCCGCGGCAATCATCTCAAAGAGGTCATCGGCACAGGAGTTAAACGTGAGCTCCTGGCGGCTCGGGGTACGCGTCTCCGAGAGATTGGTATGCCGGGTGAGCACGGCGATGGGGCTCGGGGCGTTCACCGAGGAATTGGAGGCCAGGCGGCGCATCACCGGGACGGCGCGCACGCGCGTGGGCGTCTCCTCATACCAATCGGGTGAGGCCGAGTCCACGATATGGGCGGTCTCAAAGGCGGTGGACACCTGGGTGGCCCACTGCGGCTTAATCCGCTGACCCACAACATCGCGATAAAACAGGGTGGCGGCGCTGGAGGGTCGATAGTGGGAGACCGAGACAAAGCTGCCATCGGCGGTGGGGGCCCACAGCACGATATCGGCAAAGGCGAGATCGGCGAGCAGCTGGGCATCACCCACAAGCATGTGCAACCAGTCGATATCTTCCTCGCCCGCGAGGCCCTGACTGTGGATGAGGTCACTGAGTGTTGACATTGCTCCAGTCTAGGATGCCAAACGTTGTGAGGTGTGCACGCGGCGCGCGATATCCGCCCCAATATTCCGGGCCCGGCCGGGATCGGCGGCGGTGCGGGCCGGTGATGTGCGCGATGGGCCCGCACCGCGGGCCGGTATGCCCCACCGAGGCCACGCGCGATGGGCTCGCCGCGCGGGCAGGCACGCCCCACCGGGGCCGCCCGCGATGGGATCGCGGGCCCCCGATATGCGTCTTAATGACGGGTTGGGGGCGCGGCGGGCGGGCCCCGGAGTTTTCCACAGCGTGCACCCCGGGTCTGTTCCCGGCCGCCCCCGGCTGGTGGAGTGGACAAACCAACCGCCGGGCACCCCGGGGTACCCCCGGTATCCCCGAGGGGTATGCCCGCCCTCGAGAGGAGCAGCAATGAGTGATACCCCGCTTCCCCGCCCGCCCGATCGGCCGCGCGCCGCCGCGTCCCGGGGAGCCCGCCTCCCCGAATCCTCCCCGGGGAGAGGCGCGCCACCGGGCGCGGCCCCGGGTTCTGCGCGGGCCGATCCGGCCGCGGGGGACGGCGATGCCCCCGCGGCCAGCACGCGGGCGGGCGATGCCGCCGCATCCCGCACCGGGGCCACGGAATACCCGCCGCCGGATCTCCGGATTCAGCCGCCCGGACGCAGCGCCGCGTCCCCCTCCGGCGGCAAGCCGGAACTTGGCGGACCGGATGTGCCGCCGCGGCCCGATTTTTCCCCGCCGGCGGCCGCCCCCAACCCCGCCAGACCGGTACCACCCGGGGGCCTGCCACGCCTCCCCCGGCCCGTACCTGCCCGCGCCCACCTCGGCGATCGGGACCCTCGCCCGCTCGCGGATGCCGGGCTCTCCCCCGCTCCCCCGCCCGCACCGGCCAGCTCGGCCTATCGGCCCCGCCCCACCGGGCCGATCTCCGCGCCCCGCGGGGAACCCCGGATCTCCGCGCCGCGATCCGGCGATCAGATCCTGCTGGGCTTCGACCTCCTGGACTGGGGCGACCCTTCCCGCCCCGAGGGCCCCGCCGCGCATCCACGTCTTCCGGGGCCGGGGCTGCGCTCCCCGCAGCGCACAGTCCCGGCGCCCACGCGTCCCCGCGCACCCGCCCGCGGCCCCCGGCGCGGCGGGCGCCCGCGCCCACCCGCGGAACGCCCCCTCCGCCCACCCTCGCCGCCGGGTGTGGCTACGCCCCCCATACCCGAGCCCTCGGGCGAGACGATCTGCGCGCTCTGCGCGAGCCTGCTGGAGGTGCTGGGCGGGGCGCGGCCCGTGGAACAGCTTGCGCGCTGGATCGCCGAACCGGTGTTTAACCGATTAAGGATTCGGGTCACGCTGGCCGCACGCGGTCGCCAATTACGTGGCACCGAGATCCCCGTGCCGGCATATCGATTTGGGCCCGTGCATCGCTGCTCCCCGGCCCCCGGAGTGGTTGAGGCCGCGGTGGTGGTGCGGGATCGGGTGCGGGCGCGGGCCATCGCAATTCGCTTCGAGGGGACGCAGGCGCGCTGGCTCGCCACCGCCATACACGTCCTATAAAAAACGTCCGTTCCAGGCACCGGGTGCCTGGAACGGACGTCAGTTTGGGGCGGGGCCCGCGGGGTTAGTTACGCTTGCGACGATCCGCGCGGTTGCCGCCGGTGTTCTGTCCAAACGCGCCACGCGAGGTGGGCTCGTCCTCGCCCGCGGCGGCGCGCTGCGCCTTGGCCGTGGCGGTCTTATTCACCTGGCCGGCCGCACCGCGCACCTCAACATCGCCGTCCTCGCCGGGAGCGGTATAGCTGAGCTTCTGCTGCTCGGGCTCATTGCGCTCGAGGCCCTTGGCCACAACCTCCACGGGGGCATCGGCGGACTCCACCGGGGCGGCGTTCACCTCAACCTCCAGGTTGAAGAGGAAGCCGATGGACTCCTCGCGGATCTGGCCCATCATCTGCTGGAACATGGCAAAACCCTCGCGCTGATACTCGACCAGCGGGTCACGCTGGGCCATGGCGCGCAGGCCGATGCCGTCCTTCAGGTAGTCCATCTCGTAGAGGTGATCGCGCCAGCGGCGGTCCACCACCTGGAGCACCACGCGGCGCTCGAGCTCGCGCATGGCCTTCTCGCCCAGCTGGGCCTCGCGGCGGTCATAGGCGACGCGGGCATCGGAGAGGATCTCGCGGCGGATAAAGTCGCGGTTCACGCGGCCCTTCTGCCCGGCCTCGGCAATAACCTCGTCGATGGTGACACCCACGGGATAGAGCTGCTTCAGGTCGACCCACAGCGCGTCGAAGTCCCAGTCATCGCCGTTACCCTCGCTCACGTGCACGTCGAGGACCTCGTCTACCACGCTCTCCAGGAAGGTATCCACGCGGTCGTGCAGGTCATCGCCCTCGAGGATGTGACGGCGGTCGGCATAAATTGCCTCGCGCTGACGGTTCAGGACGTCATCGTATTTCAGGACGTTCTTGCGGATCTCGGCGTTGCGCTGCTCAACCTGCGACTGTGCGCTGCGGATGGCACGGGAGACAATCTTGGACTCGATGGCCACATCATCGGGCGTACCCGAACGGTTCATCAGGGCCTCGGCGGCTCCCGAGTTGAACAGGCGCATCAGGTCATCGGTGAGCGACAGATAAAAGCGGCTCTCGCCCGGGTCACCCTGACGGCCGGAACGACCACGCAGCTGGTTATCGATGCGGCGCGATTCGTGGCGCTCGGTGCCCAGAACATAGAGGCCACCGGCCTCGACCACCTTGGTGGCCTCCTCGGCTACCTCGGCCTTCACCGCGGCGAAGACGTCATCCCACGCGGCCTCGTATTCCTCGGGGGTCTCGTTGGGGTTGAGGCCCTTTTCGGTCATCTTGGCCACGGCGAGGAACTCGGCGTTTCCACCGAGCATCACGTCGGTTCCACGACCGGCCATATTGGTGGCCACGGTGACCGAACCATAGCGGCCTGCCTGCGCGACAATCGCGGCCTCGCGGGCGTGGTTCTTGGCGTTCAGGACCTCGTGGCGGATGCCCTTCTTCGCCAGCAGGCGGGAGAGGTGCTCGCTCTTTTCCACCGAGGTGGTTCCCACCAGGACGGGCTGGCCCTTTTCGTGGCGCTCCTGGATGTCCTCGGCCACCTGCTCAAATTTGACCTGCTCGTTTTTATATACGAGGTCGGGCTGGTCGATGCGCTGCATCGGCTTATTGGTGGGGATGGGGACCACGCCGAGCTTATAGGTGGACATGAACTCGGCGGCCTCGGTATCGGCCGTACCGGTCATGCCGGAGAGCTTCTCGTAGAGGCGGAAATAATTCTGCAGGGTCACCGTGGCGAGGGTCTGGTTCTCGGCCTTAACCGTGACACCCTCCTTGGCCTCGATGGCCTGGTGAATACCCTCGTTATAGCGGCGGCCGGCGAGGATACGGCCGGTGTGCTCGTCTACGATCATGACCTCGCCGTTCATCACGACGTAGTCCTTATCCTTCTTAAACAGGGCCACGGCCTTGATCGAGTTATTCAGGAAGGAGATCAGCGGGGTATTGGCGGACTCGTAGAGGTTATCGATGCCGAGGTAGTCCTCGACCTTTTCGATACCGGGCTCCAGCACACCCACGGTGCGCTTCTTCTCGTCCACCTCATAGTCCACGCCGGGCTTCAGTCGGTTCGCCATGCGGGCAAACTCGGTGAACCAACGGTTGGCCTCTCCCGAGGACGGGCCGGAGATGATCAGCGGGGTACGGGCCTCATCGATGAGGATCGAGTCCACCTCGTCTACCACGGCGAAGAAGTGGCCGCGCTGCACGAGGTCCTGCGACTGCCACGCCATGTTATCGCGCAGGAAGTCGAAGCCGAACTCGTTATTGGTGCCATAGGTGATATCGGCGAGGTACTGTTCGCGGCGCTCGGCGGGGGTCTGGCCGGAGATGATGACTCCGGTGGTCATGCCCAGGGCGCGGAAGACGCGACCCATGAGCTCCGACTGATAGCTCGCGAGGAAGTCGTTCACGGTGACCACGTGCACACCCTTGCCGGCGATGGCATTGAGGTAGGCGGGGAGGGTGGCCACGAGGGTTTTACCCTCACCGGTCTTCATCTCGGCAATATTGCCGAGGTGCAGCGCGGCTCCACCCATGATCTGCACGTCGAAGTGACGCAGGCCGAGGGTGCGCTTGGCGGCCTCGCGCACCGCGGCGAAGGCCTCGGGCAGCAGGTCGTCCAGGGTCTCGCCATCGGCATAGCGACCGCGCAGCTCGGCGGTTTCCTCGCGCAGTTCATCATCGCTGAGACCGGTGAAGTCATCCTCCAGCGCATTGACCGCCTTGGTCAGGTTCTGCAGCTTCCGAATGACTCGGCCTTCACCAACGCGAAGGACTTTTTCCAGGACTGAGGCCACGACTTGCTCTCCACTTGTCTTTGGGCGCCGCTGTGGCGCATCGCCGTACCGGATGTACGGGTCAGCCATCGATGGGACCATCGAGGGCCATGTCTATGTTAGCGGGATGCCGACTGCACACACCCTGAATGTGGGTGTTTTTGTCGAAAAAGAGGCGGCAATGCGGGGAAAATTCCCCGACATTGCCGCCATCTCCCGGTGATATGCCGTGCGCGAACGCCCGCCATTACCCGGTACTAATTACTCGGGGCGCTAGGCGCTGGCCTCCTCGGCCTCCTCGTCAAGACCGATTACGCCGTAGTCCCAGCCCTTGCGGCGGTAGACCACGCTGGAGCGATCGGTGCGGGCGTCGATGAAGAGGAAGAAGTCGTGACCCACAAGTTCCATGCGGTCCACGGCCTCCTCGGTGGTCATCCACTCGGCGGGGAAGAGCTTTTCCCGGATGACTACCGGCGAGTAGACCTCGTCTTCCTCGACGACGCCGTCGATGGGGACGGCGCCGGTGGCCACGGCCTGGATGAGCTCGGCATCGGCCGGCTCGATGGCCTTGGAGGCAAAGCCCTGGGCCGAGGCCTCGTGCAGGGAGGTGCGCTTCTTGCCACGCAATACCTTGCGGCGGTCATTGGAGCGACGCACGCGTTCCATGAGCTTGGCCATGGCCAGGTCCAACGCAACATATTTATCCGACCCGGAAGCCTCGGCGCGGATGAGTGGACCGGGGCCGATCAGCGTGAGCTCCACGCGATCCTCACCCCCGCGTTTTCCGCTCTTCTCTGCGTGACGCGAAACCTTAACCTCAAATGAGATGGCTCGGTCGGCGAGGTGGGCTACCTTTTCCGATTTTTCCTCGGCATAATCGCGAAAGCGATCGGTGATTCCTAGGCCAAATCCGACGATGTTTGTTTCCACGGAGACCTCCTGTTGGGACGTGCCGCCAGTAGTTCCGGGCGGTCCTTTCACGCCTTTGACCCCACCGTAGTCCCTCTCCCCGTGGATGTCATTAGAAACTTTTGGGAGGGGGCCCGCGGACGGTTCAGGGGGGGCCCGCGGATCGCCCGCGCGGGCGAGCGTGACGATGCCCACGACCCGCAGGTTTCCGCGCCCCAGGACGCGCAGGGCCTCGCGCATGGTGGCGCCCGTGGTGAGGACGTCGTCTACCAAAATGAGGGTGACCGGCCCGCGCGTGTCACCGGGAAATCCGCCGGGGCGGCCGCGCAGCCGCAGGGCGCCGCGCAGGTTTGCCTCGCGCGCGGCAAGTCCCAGCCCGATCTGCTCGCGCGGCTGCCGCGCCCAGGCCAGCAGCGGCACCCGGGGAAGGCCCAGCCGCGCGAGCAGGAGGGGCACGGGCGCATAGCCGCGGCGGCGCAGGGATGCGCGCCGGGCGGGGAGGGCCACGGCCAGCGCGGGACCGCGCCGGCCCCGGCTCGCGGCGCTGAGTGCGCGGGCCAGCGCCGGGGCGAGCGCGGCGGCGAGGTCGGTGCGTTGGTGGTTTTTAAACGCCAGCACGCAGCGCGCGATATCGCCGCGATAGCGCAGGGCGCTCCAGACGGGCGGGCTGCCCTCGGAGCAGAGCACCGGGGAACGGGCCAGGACGGATCCACACGCGGGGCAGAGGCCGGACCCGGGCCGGCCACAGCCCGCGCAGGGCAGCGGCAGGAGCGTGGAGACGCAGCGGGACGCGGCGCGCGGCGCAAGCCCGCCCCGCCTCACCACACCCGGTATTCGCGCAGCCCCGGCGGGCTGAGGCACTGCACGAGCCAGCGGAGGCACGACGCCGACAGCAGGGGGCGCCGCCCGGTCGGGCAAGGGCGTGCCGCTCACGGGCGGGGACGCGGTGATGACGCGCGAGGGTGTGCGGATGATGGAGGCGCCGAGTGGGCACGTGGCACGGGTAGGCGGAGGCACAACGCTGACGGGCGTGCACGCGGTGGAGGCACCGGGCGGGGGCTCGGCCTTGGCAGGCAGGGGCGCGAGGCTTATAGGCGGGGGCACGACACTGACGGGCGTGCCCGCGGTGGAGGCACCGGGCGGGGCGCCACCGCGGGCTGCCGCGGAGCCGGGAGGCGCACCGGAAACGGCACGCGGCGCGGCGGACGCGGCACCGGGGCCGGCACTGCGGCCGGCACCAAGGGCGGCACCGGGGGCGAGGTCGAGGTCGGCACCGGGGCCGGGGCCGGGGGCGGTGGATGAGGACACGGGGAGGAGGGCTGAAACGGTCATGTTCCCAGTAAATGCGGGAGTCGCCGGGGAGGGAAGGGGGCGGGCAATGCGGTGGAAAACACGGGGAGGTGGGCGGGGCTGTGGAGAACGGGCCCGGCAATTACTCGCCGCCGCGACCCAGCGCCGCAAACCCCGCGACCCCGCGCCCCGGCACCCCGACCCCGGCTCACGATCCCCGCCCCGATCCGCCGCTGCGGGGTATTAGCGCACGGACCCCTGCCCCGATCCAGCGCCGCCGCCGGGTACTAGCGCACCGACCCCTGCATTGGCGCGATCAACAGAATATTTTCCGCCGCATCCTGCCAGGCCCCCGAGCGCCACACCTTCAGGTCTCCCGCCTCGGTCAGCAGCCGAAACTGCTGAATCGTGCTTCCCCCCACGAGCTGCACCGCCCCCGGTACCGAGACCAGCGAATCGCTGCGGCCCCCCACCGTGGAGTGCACAATCTGTCCCAGCCCACTCTCCGAGGAGGCCAGCGAGGCAACACTCGTCTCATCCACCCATGTGGCCGAGAGCGGCTTACCGGCCGCCGCCGCCACCCGGATCGGCTCCCCGAGCCGCACCGGCAGCCCGGTATTATCGCGTTCAATCCCCGAGATCAGCAGCGAGTTTTTTCCGCCCGTGCGAACGAGGGCAAGCACGCGCGCACCGTCCTGAGAGACCTGCAGCGACACGATCTCGGAGGCCTCGGGCCAGCTCACCGGCAGCCGCTTCTGCTCATTGGCGGCATTAATCACATAGAGCTCGTTAGGAGATTCCTGCGGAACCGTCCAGATGATTCCCGAGGGGTCCACCGCGGGCCCGATCAGCCCGCCGCGGGCATCCACGACCACGGCGGCCCCGGCCCGCACGGCCGAGACGCCCGCCGCCGAGCGCACCGCGATGACCTCCTGATCGGGTCCGGCCGCGGCGGCCCCGGGGTCTAGTGCCTCCACGGCGGGGGCCGCGACCGGCAGCCGCTCCAGCATGTCCTCGGTCAGGAATCCAAACCCGGCCTCGGTCAGCACCAGGGGGCGGGAATCGGTGCGCGGGGCCGCGAGCGTGAGCGGCGCGATCTCCTGCGGGACCCCGTTGATGCGCATATTTACGGCGTCGATCGCGGTGACATCGGACAGGCTCGCGGTGAGCTGTAGCTGCATTCGGCGCAGCGTAAGATCGTCGATTCCCGAGGCCTCGCGGGTCAGGTCCACCTCGGCAACACTATTGGCCGTGGGCACGCTATCGGCACTCAGCCGCGTACCCTCGGGGAACGCCGAGGAGACCGCCCCGGCAAGCCACTCGCTGGGGCCCGCGAGCAGGGCCTTCACGATATTGGTGCTGGTGGAGGCCCGCGAGGGGAACCAGCGCACCTCGGGCACCAGGTGGGTCCAGGTCGGATCAAAAAAGCGCAGGCTATAGGGCTTAAATACATCCCGGAACTTAATCGGATCCAGGATCACGCCATCGGGTGCCTTGGAGATGCGCCACTGACCCTGCACCTGACGGAATCCAAAGTCCATGACCATCGGCCTGCCGTTGGTCTCGGCCGTGTACTGTCCACGATCATCCACATTGGCCACCGGGACCACCGAGAGCCGGGCCGCCGTGGGATCCTCGCCGTCAAATTCCAGGCGGCGATGCTCGGCCTCCTCGAGGATCGCGCGGGCATCGGGTTTCCAGGAGCCCGCGAGGCGCTCGTCCAGGAACTCGCGGGCGGTGGCATAGTTATTGGCCGGGCTTGATGCCGCCTCGATAAAGCCGTTGAGGATTTCCTCGGGCGAGGCGTCACGCTCGGGTCCGCGGGGGATATATAAAACATCGGGGTCCTGCGCGCGATCGATCGGGTGGCCCGCATTCACCCCGCCGCTGCGGGGGATGCTGGCGCAGCCGCCGAGGGCCAGCACGGCCACAAGCGTCAGTGCGAGGGCGGAGAATCTGGAGCGTTTCACGGGGTGTCCCCCTCCTTCAGGATCTGCTGGCCGGAATCGCCCGGGCCCTCCGCGCCGGCGTCATCGGGCGGCAGCGGAAGCGGCGAGCGCCCATAGGGTCGGGTGGAGTGGCGCGGCAGGAGCAGCCGGAAGCAGGATCCCCGCCCAGGTTCGGACCACACCTCCAGGGTACCGCCGTGCAGCTGGGCGTCCTCGAGGGCGATGGCCAGGCCGAGGCCGGTTCCGCCGATGGTGCGCCGACGCGAGGGATCGGCCCGCCAGAAGCGGTCAAAGGCGCGTGCCGCGTCATCCTCGCTCATGCCCAGGCCATAATCGCGCACGGTGAGCGCCACGGTATCGGCGGTGGAGTCCACGGCCACCACGATGGGGCGGCCCTCGCCGTGCTCGATCGCGTTGCCCACGAGGTTATTTACGATCCGGCGAATCCGGCGTGGATCGATCTCGATCGCGGAGTGTCCGCCGGGCGCGAGGATGCGCAGCTCGGAACCCTTTTGCTCGGCGAGCTGTTCCATTCCCAGCACGCAGTCCTCGGCGAGGTGCACGAGGTTGGTGGGTTCCAGCGCGAGCTGCACGGAGCCCGCGTCATAGCGGCTGATCTCCAGGAGGTCGGCGAGCAGCAGTTCAAAGCGTTCGGTCTGGGTATGCAGCAGCTCGGCGGTGCGCCCGGTCGCGGGCGGGAACGTATCGCGCTGGTCGTAGAGGACATCCCCGGCCAGGCGGATGGTGGTGAGCGGTGTCCTCAGCTCATGCGAGACATCGGACACAAAACGCTGCTGCACCTGGGAGAGATCGGCCAGCTCGGAGATCTGCCCCTGCATGCTCTCGGCCATCCGGTTAAACGAGCGCGCCAGCGTGGCCAGCTCGTCCTCGCCGCGCACCGGGATGCGCACCTCGAGGTCACCCGCGGCGAGCTTCGCCGAGGTCTCGGCCACCACCCGCACCGGATCGGCCACCATCCGCACCACGATCCAGGCCACGCCACCCACCAGGAGCAGCAGCACCAGGCCGCCAATCACCAGGGAGCGCTGCACAAAGCGCAGGGTCTCCTCGGTATCGGAGAGGTCATAGCCGATATACAGCTCATAATGACTGCCCTCGGGCAGGAGGATCTGGGAGCCCACGATCACCCCGGGGGCGGCGTGCTCGGCGCCCACGTTCAGCGCCGTGGATTGCCACCACAGGCCCTCGGCGTTTTTTTGCACCGCCGTGCGCAGCTCCTCGCTGATCGCATCACCCTGCAATCCGGCGCTCACAAAGTCCTGCGGGGCCACCGAGCTAAAGCCCTGACCCGGCACCCGGAATCCCGCGATCAGGCGGCTCTCCGAGGCCTGCGCAATCTCGTTGCGGGCGGTCTCCATGATGGCCTGCAGGTCCACCTGCGTCTCGGCGGTGGAGGAGTCAAAGATGCGCTGCGCGGTATCCAGCGCGCGGCGCGAATCCGCCTGGGCCTGGGCCGCGCGGGATTGGAAAAGATCGCTACCGATCGAGATGGTCATATAACCGCTCGAGATGATGATCGCCAGGCCCGAGAGCATCAGCGTGATCGTGACGGCGCGGAACTGCAGCGAGCGCCGCCAGCTCAGCCCCAGCCGCTCCGGTATCTGACGCCAGCGCCGGAGGCGGCTCTCGCTAAAAAACCCCTCGGACATGGCCGGGGTGGACCTAGGCGCTCGTGGCGCCGGCGCGATAGCCCACGCCGCGAACCGTCATCACAATGCGGGGGTTATCGGCGTCCAGTTCCACCTTGGAGCGCAGGCGCTGCACGTGTACGTTCACCAGCCGGGTATCGGCCTTATAGTGGTAGCCCCAGACCTGCTCCAGGAGCATTTCGCGGCTAAATACCTGCTGCGGCTTGGTGGCGAGGGCGAGCAGCAGATCAAATTCCAGGGGCGTGAGGTTGATGCGCTCGGATCCGCGGCGCACCTCGTGACCGGCCACGTCCAGCACCAGGTCGCCGATGGCCAGTTCGTCCTGGGCATCCTCGGCGGCGGGGCGCAGGCGCGTGCGCACGCGGGCCACCAGTTCCTTGGGGTTAAACGGCTTAATGATGTAGTCATCGGCCCCGGATTCCAGGCCCTTCACCACATCGGAGGTATCGGATTTGGCGGTGAGCATGATGATCGGGACGCCGGATTCCAGGCGCAGCTGGCGGCATACCTCGATCCCGTCCATGCCCGGAAGCATCAGATCCAGCAGCACCAGGTCGGGCTTATGTTCGCGAAACGCGCCCACGGCGGCGGCGCCGTCCGCGCAAAACTCGGGCTCAAAGCCCTCGGTGCGCAGGACGATTCCGATCATCTCGGCCAGCGCCGTGTCGTCATCTACCACCAGGATGCGTGGGTTCATCGATCTCGTTCTCGTTCCTTGCCGCGTGCCCCTTCCGAGTGAAACGCGGAAGCACAGTTCCATCCAGACTATCGGACGCGCCCGCATCCGCACGTATTAAGTATTTCTTGTCGTCGCTCACCGCGGATTTTGGGCCGATATGACACGATGGAGCCAGGAGTTTTCCACCAATTAGAGGAGTCACCCGGTGAGCGATCAAAATACCGACCCGCTGGGCGCGCCCCAGCAGGGGGATCCGGGTTTGTCTTCACCCGCCTCGGATCTGCCCTCCTGGGCCGCCCCCACCGATCGTCCCACCGTGACTCCCGGCGGCTATCCCGCCCCCGGTATGCCCGCGGGTGGCGGCGGCTATCCCGCCCCCGGCGGCTATCCCACCCCGGGTGCCCAGCCCGGCGGCGGTTATCCCCCGCCCGCGGGCCCCGGCGCCTGGCAGGCAGCCCCCAAGCCCGGGCTGATCCCGCTGCGTCCCCTGTCCTTTGGCTCCTTTGTGGGCGCCCCGTTCCAGGTGCTCAGCCGCAATCCGCGCGCCACGTTTGGCAGCGCGCTGATCCTGCAGGGCGGCATCTCCGTGATCTCGGTGCTGATCATCGGGGTCGTAACCGCGCTGGTACTGGGCCGCATCGATTCCGCCACGAGCACCGATCTGGACGCCGTCTCGGCCGGCGGCATGGCCGCGATCCTGCTCTCCGCGCTGATTCCCCTGCTCCTGCAGGTCGTGAGTTCCTCGTTCCTGCAGGGTGTCATGATCAGCGAGGTCTCCCGCGGCACGCTGGGCGAAAAGCGCCGGATGTCCGAGCTCTGGAAGGCCGTGTGGCCGCGCCTGGGTTGGCTGCTGCTCTTTGTGCTGTTCCAGGCGATCGGAATGGCCGTGCTGGGTCTGTTCTCGGGCCTCGCAATCGCGTTTATTCTGTGGTCCACCGATGGCAATACCGCCGTCACCGTGCTCACCATAATCCTGACCGTCCTGGTGCTCTTTGTGCTGATCTCCTGGCTGGTGGTGAAAACCTCGCTGGTTCCCAGCGTGATTGTGCTGGAAAAGCGCGGGGCCGTGGCGGCCATCGCGCGCTCCTGGCGGCTGACCAATGGCTATTTCTGGAAGACGCTGGGCATCCAGCTGCTGATCGGCGTGATCGTCTCGGTCGCCTCGAATGTGGTGCTCACGCCCGTCACGCTCTTTAGCTCGTTCCTGCCGTTCCTCCTGGATCCCACCTCCGCAACGGCCACCACCGAACTGGGCACCTCGTTTATTGTCTCCACGATCATCACCGGCGTGATTTCGCTGCTGGTTGGCTCGATTGCGATGGTCATTCAGTCCTCCGCCACCGCCCTGATCTATATCGATCTGCGGATGCGTAAGGAGGGCCTGGATATCGATCTGCTGCGCTTTGTGGAGGACCGCCAGGCCGGCCGCACCGATATGGCCGACCCCTTCGAGACCGTGCGTCCCGAGACCTCCGCCTCGGCCCGCGCCTACCGCTCCGCGGGTCCCGGCCAGGGCTATCCGGGCCAGGGCTATCCGCCGGCCCCGGGCTACCCCGGACAGGGTTATCCGGGCCAGCCCGGCTACCCCGGACAGGGCGGCTATCCGGCACCGGGAGGCTATCCCGGACAGAACGCTTACCCCGGATCGCCGCAGGCCGCCCCCGGCTATGGCGCGCCCGCCCAGCCCGGCGCGAGCGGCCCCTATGGCCAGCGCAGCCCCTATGGACAGCCCGGCCCCGAGCAGGCTCCCCCGGCCCCGCCGCGGGAGGATGCGTGATTCCGGCGCCGCCGCGCGCCATCCCGGTGACCCCCGACGGGCCCGAGGCCCACGAGTGGATCCTGCGCGAACTCTCCAAGCCGGAATATGCCGCCGCGCGGCCCACCCTGTGGGACCGCGCGGTCACCGCGTTCCTGGACTGGATCGGCCGGCTCTTCACGCCCGGGAAGGCGCTGCCCACCGACTGGCTGCCCGTGATCCTGCTGCTGGTCATCGTGGCGGGCATCGTGGTGGCCATCATCATCTGGGGCCGCCCGCGGGCCCGCGCCCGGGTCCGCGCCGCGGGCAATATTCTCTTTGGCGAGACGGATCGCCGCAGCGCGGCCCAGATTCGTCGCGCCGCCGCGGCGGCGGCCGCGGCCGGAGACTATAGCCTCGCGGTGATCGAGCGCTTCCGCGCCCTCGCGCGCGGCCTCGCCGAACGCACCATCATCGTGCTGGATCCCGGCTCGACCGCCCGCGAGGCCACCACCCGGGCCTCGGCCGCATTCCCCGCGCACGCCGCCGCCCTGGCCCGCTCCGCCGCGCTCTTCGACGCGGTGCGCTATCTGGACGGCTCCGCGAGCACCGCGGACTGGGAGTTTCTGAGCGAATTGGATCACACCCTGGAGAACACCACCCCGATCCTGCACGCTCCCGAGGGGATGGTTCCGGCGTGAGTACTCCCCCCGTACCCGAGGGCCGCCGCGCCCGCCGCGCAGCCCGCGAGGCCGCGCGCGGATTTGCCGCACCCGCCGCGTTTTCCGCCGCCCCCACCGCGGTGGCCCCCGACCCGGACACCCCGCCCGGACCGGACTCCAGCACCCCCACGGTGCGCGCGGCCCTGCGCCGCACCGCGTTCTGGATCATCGTGGTCCTCGGCGGCCTGCTGGTGATCGCCGCGACCCTCTCGCTGACCCGCCCGGATGCCTCCCGCGGCACCCGGCTGGGCGCCGAGGATTCCAGCCCGGGCGGCTCACGCGCCGTGGTGCAGGTCCTGCGCGATCGCGGTGTGGACGTGCAGATCGCCACCGATTATGACGCCGCCCGCGAATTGCTCGCGCGCGGCGGCAGCACCCTGCTACTCGCCGATGAAAACCGCTATCTGAACGCCGAACGCGTGGAGCGCCTCCTGGGCGAGGCCGACCGCTCGGTGCTGGTGGAGCCGGGCTTTTTAGTATTGGATGCGCTCTTCCCGGGCGTCACGATGGCCGGGACCCTGGGCGAGCAGACAGCCTCCGCGTGCACGCGTGCCACCTCAATCTCGGGGGGCAATGCCTATCGCGGCACGCCCGCGGATACCGGCTGCTTTGGTGACCCGGATACGGGCTATCTCCTGCTAACGCCCGCGGGCGGGCGCACGGCCCTGCTCGGGGCCTCCGCGATCCTGCAAAACGAGAGCATCGCGGACCACGAAAACGCCGCCTTTGCCCTGGGCCTGCTGGGCTCCACCCCGCGCCTCGTCTGGTATCAGCCCACCACGGCCGATCTGGAGGTCACCGGCGGCGCCGGGGTCTCCGCGGCGGAGGCCACCCCGGTCTGGCTCACGTCGGTCCTGGGGTTGATCCTCCTGACCGCGCTCGGCGCAATGGCCTGGCGCGGCCGCCGCTTTGGCGCGCTCGTGGCCGAGGACCTGCCCGTGATTGTGCCGGCCGCCGAGACCATGCGCGGCCGGGCCCGGCTCTATCAATCGCTCGGTGCCCGCGAGCGGGCCCTGGATGCGCTGCGCATCGGCACTATCGACCGTATCGCCTCGGCCCTGGGCCTGCCCCGGCATGCCACGGTGACCGAGGTCAGTGCCGCCGCGGCCGACCGCCTGGGCCGGCCCCGCGCCGAGGTCCACGCCATCCTCTTTGACACCCTGCCCCGGGGGGAGCGCGACCTCATGGCCGGCTCCGCCGCGCTCTCGGCACTGGAGGCAGCCATTAACGCCTCGGTGCAGATTGCCCCGCCCCGCCCACTACCCCGCCATCGATCGGAAGTTGACAGCTATGACCATGACCCCCGCCGAGAGTATCGAGCGCGATAACCGCCTGCGCGGCACGCTCGCCCAGGTCCGCACCGAGGTTGGCAAGTCCGTGGTAGGACAGGACGCGGCCGTGACCGGCCTGATCATCGCCCTGCTCGCCCGCGGCCACGTGCTGCTGGAGGGTGTGCCCGGTGTGGCCAAGACCCTGCTGGTGCGCACGCTGAGCGAGGCGCTCTCCCTGGATACCAAGCGTGTGCAGTTCACGCCCGATCTGATGCCCGGCGATGTCACCGGTTCGCTCGTCTACGATGCCAAGGCCGGGGATTTTGAGTTCCGCCGCGGCCCGGTTTTTACCAATATTTTGCTCGCGGATGAGATCAACCGCACACCCCCGAAGACCCAGTCGGCTCTGCTGGAGGCCATGGAGGAGCGCCAGGTGTCGGTGGACGGCGTCTCGCTGCCGCTGCCCAGCCCGTTCCTCGTGGCCGCCACGATGAACCCGATCGAATATGAGGGCACCTATACCCTGCCCGAGGCCCAGCTGGACCGCTTCCTGCTGAAGCTTGTCCTCGACCTGCCCGAGCGCGGGGCCGAGGTGGAGGTGCTGCGCCGCCATGCCGCGGGCTTTAACCCGCGCGATCTCTCGGGGGCCGGCGTGAGTGCCGTGCTCAGCGCCGAGGACCTCACGGCCGCCCAGGACGCCGCCGCGGCGATCGGAATCGGCGATGACGTGCTCACCTATATCGTGGATCTGGCCCGCGCCACCCGAATGAGCCCCTCCGTGCGGATGGGCGTGAGCCCCCGCGGAAGCACCGCGCTGCTGGCCAGCGCGAAGGCCTGGGCCTGGCTCAGCGGCTATTCCTCGGTCACCCCCGATCATGTTCAGGCGATGGTGCTTCCCGTGTGGCGGCACCGCCTGCAGCTGCGCCCCGAGGCGGAGCTGGAGGGCGTGGGCTCGGACACCATCCTGCGCTCGATCATGCAGCAGGTACAGGTGCCCATCTAAATGGTCATCAGCGGAGTATTTGTGATCCTGCTGGGGTTCGGGGTGATCCCGGTGATCCTCGGCGGGGAGGCCGGGCTATCCCCCGGCCTGATTCTCCTGGCCTGGATCCTGCTCTGCCTGGCCCTGCTGGCGCTGGATATCGCGCTCGCGGGTTCGCCGCGTGCGCTCCGGCTCGTGCGCTCGGGTACCGAGCGCACGCGGCTAGGCGTGCCCGCCGAGGCCCGGGTCTATCTCACCAATACCGGTTCCCGCCGCGTCTCGGCAATCATCCGCGATGCCTGGCAACCCTCCGCCGGCGCGCAGAGTTCCCGCAGCCGACTGGACATTCCCGCGGGTGAGCGCCGCCTACTGAGCACAATCCTGGTGCCCACGCGGCGCGGGGAGCGCCGCTCCGAATCGCTCACGGTGCGCTCGCTGGGCCCGCTGCGCCTCGGCGCACGCCAGGCCACGCTGCTCAGCCGCGGAACGCTGCGGGTCTTGCCGCCGTTCAACTCCCGCAAGCACCTGCCCTCCCGGCTCGCCCGATTGCGCGAGCTGGACGGCGCCACGAGCCTGATGGTGCGCGGCCAGGGCACCGAGTTTGATTCGCTGCGCGATTACGTGCGCGGAGATGATGTGCGCTCGATCGACTGGCGCGCGAGTGCCCGCCGGCAGGGCCCGCAGGCCAATAGCGGCGAACACCTCGTGGTACGCACGTGGCGTCCCGAGCGGGACCGCCGGGTGATCATCGTGATCGATACGGGCCGCACCTCGGCCGCGCGCGTGGGCGATGAGCCGCGCCTGGATACGGCATTTGAATCGGCGCTGCTGCTCGCGGCGCTGGCCACCCGCGCGGGCGACCGCGTGGATCTGATCTGTTTTGATCGCCGCGTGCGCGGCCGCGTACAGGGGGCCACGGGCGCCGATCTGCTGGCCAAGATGGTTGATACGATGGCCGATATCGAGCCTGAAATCCTGGAGACCGACTGGACCGAGATCCCGGCGCAGGTGCGCGCGGTGACCACCCAGCGCTCGCTTGTGGTGATCCTGACCGCTGCCGATAGCCCGGGCTCAAGCGCGGGACTAATCGCCGCGCTCCCCGAGCTCACCGAACGCCACCTCGTGGTGGTGGCCTCGGTCTCCGATCCCGAGGCCCTCGAGGCACGCACCCTGCGCGAGGACCGCGAGCAGGTCTATGAGGCCGCGGCCGCTGAGCGCGCGCTCGTGGACGCGAGCCGCGTCTCGGCGGCGCTGCGCCAGGTGCGGGCGGATGCCATTTCGGCCTCCCCCGAGGCGCTGCCCCCGCTGCTGGCCGATCATTATCTGGCGCTGAAGGCGGCGGGCCGGCTCTAGCCCACCCCCACACGCAGAAGGGCCCCTCCGCCGCGGCGGAGGGGCCCTTCTATTGGTATGACCTAGCGGGTGGCCAGGGCGGTCGCGAGGCGTCCGCCGATGCCCTCGTCCACGTTCATCCAGTACTGGATGGCGCGGGCGCGGATCTCGTCGTCCTGCACGGCACCCACGTGACCCACGAGGGTCTCCACGAGGCGATCACGCTGGGCGTCGTCCATGACCTCGCGCACGAGGGTTCCGGCCTGACCGAAGTCATCGTCCTCGGCGTGCAGGGTCACGGCGGCGCGGCTCATCTCGCCGTCGTTCTCCCAGCCGCGCTCGTTGATGGCCTGGCTCGGGTCTCCCGCGGCACCGCCGCGCGAGTTGGGCGCGTAGACCGGGGTCTCGGCGGAGTTAAACGTATAGCGTGCGGCGCCGTCCTTGGAATAGGAGTGCACCTCGTTTTTCGGGGCGTTCACCGGCAGCTGCGCGTGGTTCGTACCCACGCGGTAGCGGTGTGCATCGGCATAGGAGAAGATGCGCGCGAGCAGCATGCGGTCGGGGCTGGCGCCGATTCCGGGCACGAAGTTCGAGGGGGCAAACGTGGCCGACTCGATCTGCGCGAAATAGTTCTCCGGGTTGCGGTTGAGCTGCATCTGGCCCACCTCGATCAGCGGGTAATCGGCCTTGGGCCATACCTTGGTGAGGTCAAACGGGTTGAAGCGATAGGACTTGGCGTCCTCATAGCTCATGACCTGGACCGAGAGGGTCCAGCTCGGGAACTCCTCGCGCTCGATGGCCGAGTGCAGGTCGCGGATCATATAGTCGGCATCGTGGCCGGCGATCTCATCGGCCTGGGCACCGGTCAGCGAGGCATTGCCCTGGTTGGTGCGGAAGTGGTACTTCACCCAGAAGCGCTCGCCGGCGGCGTTGATCCACTGGTAGGTATGCGAGCCGAAGCCGTCCATGTGCCGCCAGTTGGCGGGGATTCCGCGGTCACCCATGAGCCAGGTGACCTGGTGGGCGCTCTCCGGGGACAGGGTCCAGAAGTCCCACTGCATGTCGTTATCGCGCAGGTGGCTGCCGGGCAGACGCTTCTGCGAGTGGATGAAATCGGGGAATTTAATGCCATCGCGGATGAAGAACACCGGGGTGTTATTTCCGACGAGGTCGTAATTTCCCTCCTCGGTATAGAACTTCAGCGCAAAACCGCGGGGGTCGCGCCAGGTATCGGGGCTTCCCTGCTCACCGGCGACGGTCGAGAAGCGGGCGAGCATCTCGGTGGTCTTGCCGGGCTGGAACAGCGCCGCCTTGGTATAGGCCGAGACGTCGTGGGTGGTGGTGAAGGTACCAAATGCGCCGCCACCCTTGGCGTGCACCACGCGCTCCGGGACACGCTCGCGGTTGAACTGGGCGAGCTTCTCGACCAGGTAGTGATCGTGCAGCGGAATCGCGCCGTCAACACCGATGGCCAGCGAGTGCGAGTCGGCGGTGACCGGCGCACCGGAGTTGGTGGTCGTGGTGGGAATATTTGCGGGGACACCCGTCATGGTGAGCTCTCCTTAGTGTGAAACGGAAGGTATGAGGTCCTGCGTTTGGCGCGCGGTTCAGGGCGCGGGGATGGCTGCGTTATGCCCCGCCGTCGCGGCCTGACACTCGGGGCAGATGCCCCAGAATGTGACCTCGGCGGTATGCACGGCGTAGCCCGCGGTATTGCTGGGCACCAGGCACGGGGCCTGGCCAACCACACAGTCCACATCGGCGATCTCGCCGCAGCGGGAACAGACAACGTGGTGGTGGTTATCGTCCACGCGGCGCTCATACCGGGCCGGGGACCCGGCCGGTTCGATGCGCCGCACCAGGCCCGCGTCGGTCAGGGCGGACAACACCCCGTAGACCGCCTGCACCGAGGTATCCGGCAGCGTGCGGGCCACGGTGGCAAAGACCGTTCCGGCGTCGACATGGGACCGATCACCCAGCGCGCGCAAGACCTCAAGCCGCGGCGCCGTGAGGCGCAGGCCGGCGCCACGAATGGCGTCGGAGAGCATCTCATCGGTGGTGGTCATGCCCCCACCCTAACACCCTTATTTTGAATAATTCAAAAATAGGCGGAAATTAACCGTTCCGTTGCCGCCCGTTGTCCCCGGGGAGGATTATGGCTCCAGGCCGGCCAGAAACTCCGTGGGTGTTTCGCCCTGCACGCGGCGAAACGCGGCACTAAACGCGCTCGGCGTGGAATAGCCGGCGAGCCGCGCCGCCTCGGCCACGGGCACCCCCGAACCCAGCAGCAGCAGGGCCGCGCGGATTCGCACCAGCAGTCGCCAGCGCGCAAAATTCAGCCCCAGCTCGGCATTAAACGCCCGGGTCATCGTGCGCTCGCTGACCCCGTATTCGCGCGCCCAGGATTCCAGCGAACGGTCATCCGCGGGATCGGCGAGCACCCGATCGGCCAGGTCCCGAATCCGCGGATCCTGCGGATGCGGTACCGCAAAGGTGCCGGGGGTAACCGCGAGCGTCAGATCCATGATGACCCGCTGCGCGCGCAGGCGCCGCTCCGCGGGCATCGGCGTCTCGGCCAGGTGCAGCAGCAGCTCGCGCTGCACGGCGCCCACGCTCACCAGCGTCACGGCGGAAAACAGATCCGCCTGCCCGGCCACAAAATAGGTGCTCCCAAACCGCGCCCCCCGACCGGTGATGCCCAGATGGGTGGTGCCCGCCGGAATCCAGAGCCCATAGCCGCGAAGCAGCGCCCAGGTCTGGCCCGCCACGGAGACGCTCACGGGGCCGTCCTGGGCCCAGATCAGCAGGTGTTCGGCGTGCACATGCGGCCGCCAATCGCGGCGCGTGGGCGCGTCGAGGATGCGGGTGGTCAGCAGGAACGGCTCCGGCACATGCGCGGGATGAATCTCAGTTTCCGCGGGATGCGCGGCGGGGGCGGTACTCATGGCGCAGCTTTCACGGGAGGACAAAACCGGGTTGGGGGTATCCCCAAATTATAGGCCGTCGTCCCCGGGAGTGGCGGGGGGATGCAGCAGCGCGCGACGCTCCCGATTCAGCGCGCGCAGGCGCTCCTGAGCGCGCGGCCCCCAGAGCCAGATCAGCACCACGCACAGCATCAAGCCGAGCACCGCGCGCAGCGCTGAGAGATCGGCCGGCAGCAGCAGGCCCAGCAGCCATACGGTCAGGAAAATAATCGCGGGCAGGGCGAGGAGGATAACCGCAACCGCGAGGCGATTGCGCCAGAGAGCCCGCCGCGAAGCGGCGTCCGCCGGTATTTCCCGCATCGGGCCTCCCGCTATCCGGCGTAGATGCGGCGCGCGCCCGCATCCTGCTCGTTCAGGTCTCCCGTGGCGCCGAGGCGCGTGGCGCGGCGTCCGATCACGATCATATAAAACAGGAATGCCGCGAGCACCGCCGCGCCAATGCCAATTTTGACCGCCCAGGGCAGGGAGGAGCCCGTCACAAATCCCTCCACCAGTCCGGAGATAAACAGCACAATCACCAGGCCCAGGGCCACCGTGATCAGCGCCCGGCCGTCCTCGGCGAGCGCCGCCGCGCGCGTGCGTGTGCCCGGGGCCACCCAGGCCCAGAAGATGCGCAGGCCCGCGGCCGCGGCCACAAAAATGGCGGTAAGTTCGAGCATTCCGTGCGGGGCGATATAGAGGAAAAACTCGCCGCCGCGGTCGAAGCTGTGCATGATCGCGAAGGACTGACCGAGGCCCTGCGCGTTCTGCGCAATGACATAGGGCACCCAGATGCCCGTGATGCCAAAGGCCACACACTGCGCGGCGATCCAGGCGTTATTGGTCCAGACCTGGCCGGCGAAGGAGGCCGAGGCGTGCTCGGAATAATAATTCACAAAATCGTGGTCGGCGAATTGCCGCAGCTCTGATTCGCTGCCGAGGTTATGCAGCAGCTGGGGATCGTTAATCAGCCAGATGGCCCAGGCGGCGGCGATCGCCACGGTGGCCAGCGCCACCGCGAGGGTGAGCCAGCGCAGCCGATAGAGCGCGGCGGGCAGCTGGAGCACAAAAAACTCACCCAGCTGCGTCCACACATTGGCGCCGGGCGAGGTGAAGCGCAGCCGGGCACGCGAGAGCAATACGCTCAGGCGTTCACCATCCACGGTGGAACCGGCCGTGGCCTGGAGCACCGACAGATCGCTCGCTGCCGACTGATAGCGGGCAATGAGTTCATCCGCCTCGGCACCACTGAGCGCCCGTTTTGAGGAGAGCTGCTCAAGGCGGGTCCATTCTTTTTCGTGCGCGGCACGATACGCGTCAAGATCCATCTGATTAGATAATAGACATGACCGCGACCTTTTCGCCCATCACCGACCCGATAATCGATCAGAATGAGCTGATTACGGGTGAGGCCGTGGCGCTCAGCGTCCGCCCGGCGAGCTTTCTCCTGCGCGCGGCCGGCACCATCATCGACGTGCTGGTGTCGATTCTGGTGATCATCGGCCTGTTCTGGTTTCTGGGCCGGATCGCGATGTCGATTAATATCGACGAGCCCACGGGCACCGCGCTGTCCATCATCATCGTGGTCTTTGGCCTGGTGATTCTGCCCTCCACCGTGGAGATCCTCACCCGCGGCCGCTCGCTGGGCAAGCTCGCGGTGGGCGTGCGCATCGTCCGCGATGACGGCGGGGCCATCCAGTATCGCCACGCACTCACCCGCGCCCTCGTGGGCGTGCTGGAGCTGTATATGACCCTGGGGGGTCTCGCCGCGATCGTGGGGCTGCTCAGCGACCGCTCCAAGCGCCTGGGCGATATGGTGGCGGGCACCTATAGCCAGCACGAGCGGGTTCCGCATGTGCGCCGGATGGTGCGGCCCCTGCCGCCCCAGCTCGCCGGCTGGGCCACGGTGGCCGATGTGGCGCGCATGCCCGAGCCCCTGGAGCGGCGCATCTCGCAGTTCCTGGCCCAGGCGGATCGTTTTACCCCCGAGTCGCGCCAGCGCCTGGCCACCGAGCTCGCGGGCGAGGCGGCCGCCTATACCTCCCCCATTCCGCCCGTGCACCCCGAGACGCTGCTGGTCGCGATTGCCGCGATCCGCCGCGACCGCGATGCGCGCTCCCTGGACGCCCAGGCCCGCCGCCTGGCCGCGGTCGGTCCCGCGCTCACCGGCAATCCGCACGGCTTCTCCCGCTATTAGGCCCCTGCCATACTGGGCGGATGGCACAGTTTAAGATTTTTGGCCTGGATCGGGCGCTGATCCCGCGCCGCGAGGCCCTCTCGGACGCCCTGCACGGGGCCGCGATGGCGGCGCTGGGCCTGCCCGAGACCAAGCGCTTCCACCGGTTTTTTCCGATGCAGCGCGAGAATCTGATTATCCCCGCTGATCGCGGCGAGGACTATACGATCATCGAGGTCTCGCTTTTTGCCGGGCGCACCCGGGAAACCAAGACGCTGCTCATGGGCGAGATCTTCCGCCGCTTCGAGACGGAACTGGGCATCGCCCCCGGGGATGTGGAGATCACCCTCACCGAGACCCCGCGCGAAAACTGGGGTATTCGCGGGCTGCCCGGCGATGAGCTGGACCTGCCCTATCGGGTGGAGCGCTAGCCCCCAGCAAAAACGCCCGTCCCGCCCCGAGGGGAGGAACGGGCGTTGATGGCCCGGGGCTAGTAGCGGTAGTGCTCGGGCTTAAACGGCCCGTCCACGCTCACACCGATATAGGCGGCCTGCTCGGGGCTCAGGCGGGTGAGCTCCACACCGAGGGCGTCCAGGTGCAGGCGCGCCACCTTCTCGTCGAGGTGCTTGGGCAGCGTATAGACGCCCACGGGATACTCGGACAGGCGCGTGTGCAGCTCGATCTGCGCCAGCACCTGGTTGGCGAAGGAGTTGCTCATCACAAACGACGGGTGCCCCGTGGCGTTGCCGAGGTTCATCAGGCGACCCTCGGAGAGCACGAGCACGCTGCGGCCATTGGGCAGCGCCCACTCGTGCACCTGCGGCTTGATCTCGATGCGCGTGGCACCCTCGATCTTTTCCAGGCCGGCCATGTCGATCTCGTTATCGAAGTGTCCCACGTTGGAGACAATCGCGTTGTGCTTCATCGCGAGGATGTGCTCGGGACGGATCACGTTGAAGTTTCCGGTGGTGGTCACGAAGATATCCACCTTCTCCACCACGGACTCCACGCGGGCCACCTGGAAGCCATCCATCGCGGCCTGAAGGGCGCAGATCGGGTCAACCTCGGAGACGATCACGCGGGCACCCTGGCCGCGCAGCGCCTCGGCGGCACCCTTACCCACATCGCCATAACCCACCACAAAGGCCACCTTGCCGCCGATGAGCACATCGGTGGCGCGGTTGAGGCCATCGGGCAGCGAGTGCCGGATGCCATAGCGGTTATCAAATTTGCTCTTGGTGACCGAGTCGTTCACGTTGATCGCGGGGAACAGCAGCTTGCCGTCGCGCTCCAGCTCATAGAGGCGGTGCACACCCGTGGTGGTCTCCTCGGTCACGCCCTGCAGCTCGGCGGCGATGCGGGTCCAGCGGTCGCCGCTCTCGGCGAGCGAGCCGCGCAGCAGCTCCAGGACAACACCGTATTCGTGGCTATCGGCCTCGGTGGTCGCGGGCACGGCACCGGCGAGCTCAAAATCGCGGCCATTGTGCACGAGCATCGTGGCGTCTCCGCCGTCGTCGAGGATCAGGTTCGGGCCGATCCAGTCGGCACCCGCGGCGGCGGCCTCGGCCGACCAGTCGAAGATGCGGCTGGTGCACCACCAGTATTCCTCAAGCGTTTCGCCCTTCCAGGCGAATACGGGGATACCGGTGGGGTTTTCCGGGGTGCCGTGGGGGCCCACGGCCACGGCGGCGGCGGCCTCGTTCTGGGTGGAGAAAATATTACAGCTTGCCCAGCGCACCTGGGCGCCCAGCGCGGTGAGGGTTTCGATAAGCACGGCGGTCTGCACGGTCATGTGCAGCGAGCCGGCGATCCGGGCACCGGCGAGGGGCTGGCTGGCGCCAAATTCCTCGCGCAGGCTCATCAGGCCGGGCATCTCGTTTTCGGCGAGACGCAGCTGGTGCCGCCCCGCCTCCGCGAGCGAGAGATCCGCCACGCGGAAGGGGAGGGCGGTGGTGAGTTCGGGACTAAGAGTCATGGTCCCTATTCTCGCAGATGCCCGCGGGATGTTACGGGCGGGGTGTGGGAGCCTCGTCCCCGGCCCGCCCGGGGGCGGTGGCCCGCCAGCCGCGGATGCCGCGGGACAGGCAGATTCCCCCCGCAAGCACCAGCACGATGCCCGTGACGATGCTCATCGCCTCGGTCTCCCCGGAGGCGAGGATCCAGCCCGCGCGGACGATAAAAATCGCCCCGAAGGCCATAAAGATGAGGTATTTAATCCGCATGATTTCCCTAGGCGCGAATCAGCGCAAGCGCCTCATCGCGCAGGCGCTCCATGATGGCCGGGGTTGCGGCCTCCACGTTCAGGCGCAGCAGCGGTTCGGTATTGGACGGGCGCACGCTAAACCACCAGAACTCGTCCTCGGGCAGGCCGGTTCCGGTCACGGTCAGGCCGTCAAACTCGTCAAACTCGGCACGATCGGCAAAGGCCTCCACGATGCGGGTATAGGCCTCGGGAACGTTGGCCACGGTGGAGTTGATCTCTCCCGAGGCGGCATAGGGGTCAAAGCGCTCGGCCAGACCGGAGAGCGTGCCCGGCTGCGAGCCGAGTTCCGCGAGCACATGCATCGCGGCCAGCATGCCGTTATCGGCTCCCCAGAACTCGCGGAAATAATAGTGCGCGGAGTGCTCGCCGCCGAAAACCGCACCCGTGCGGCGCATCTCGTCCTTAATCAGCGAGTGACCCACGCGCGTGCGCACCGGGATCGCTCCCACGGCCTCGATGGTCTCGGCCACGATGCGGGAGGTGATCAGGTTATGCAGCACATAAATATCTTCGTCCGGGTGGGTGAGGCGCTCGCGGGCCACCTCGCGCTCGGCCACAATCGCGGCCACGGCGGAGGGCGATACCGGCTCGCCGCGCTCGTCGATCACAAAGCAGCGATCGGCATCGCCGTCAAAGGCCAGCCCCAGATCGGCGCCGTGCTTGATGACGGCCGCCTGCAGGTCCACCAGGTTTTTGGGGTCCAGCGGGTTCGCCTCGTGATTGGGGAACGTTCCGTCCAGCTCAAAATACAGGGGAATGATCTCAAACGGCAGCGCCGCGAGCCCCGCGGCGGTGCCCAGCACGGCCGGGACGGTGAGCCCACCCATGCCGTTTCCGGCGTCCACCACGATGCGCAGCGGGCGCGAACCGGAGAGGTCCACGAGGGTGCGCAGATATTCGGCATATTCGGCGAGCACATCGCGCTCCCCCACGGTGCCCGGGGTGGCCACCTCGGTGATGCCCGAGTCCAGATAGCCGATTGCGCGATCGCGCACCGCTGACAGGCCGGTATCGATGCTCATCGCCTGCGCCCCGGCGCGGGACATCTTGATGCCGTTATAGGCAGCGGGGTTATGGCTTGCGGTAAACATCGCGGCGGGGGCACCCAGCGCACCCGAGGCGTAATAGCTCTCATCGGTTGAGCACAGCCCGATCGAAATAACATTCGCGCCGCGGGCAGCGGCGCCGCGCGCAAAGGCAGCGGCAAACTCGGGCGAGGAATCGCGCATATCGTGCCCCACGATCAGGTCGCCCCCGGCGGCCCCCACCTCATCGGCGAAGCCGGCACCGAGTGCCGCCACCACCTCGGCGGTGAGCTGACTGCCCACGAGCCCGCGGACGTCATAGGCCTTTACGATGGCGCGGAGGGCGTCTCCTGCTGCGGTGTTATTCATTTGATCAAGCCTATCTCACGGGATAATTTCTCGGGCGGGAACGGTCAGTGCCGGCGCGTGGAGGGCACCGAGCTGATCAGCTGCCAGCCGCGCGGCACGGTCTGCCGCGCCGCGTGATACGCGCAGATGTCATAGCAGTGCGGCCGTTTTTCGGCGCCCAGCGGACCGATTACGGCCATCGAATCCGTGTAATCGTAGGTCAGGGTATGCGCCGCCTCGCGGCCGCACCCCATTTTGGAGCAGTAGCGTTCACTCATTTCGTAGTTCAGGATAGCCCGTGCCGCCCGGACGCGCGGTGACAGTGCCTAGAATGGAGCCATGCCTGCTCACCCCCGCTCGTCCCGCACCGATCCGCGCCGGGCCGTGCGCCACGACCGCCACGGTCGCTCCGGGCGCAGCTCCGTGACCGGCCCGCACCTGCCGCCGCTGCGCGGAAGGATCGATTTTTTTGACCTGATCGTGGGCAGCACCGCCGATTTCCTGCGCGGCATGTGGCCCGATGAGCTCCAGGATGTGAGCTTCGAGATCGGCGGAATGCCGCTGGGCGAGCCCGCGGCCGGGGGAATCCGGCGCTGGGATACGCTGCAAAACGAGCGTCGAATCATCCTTTATCGGGTGCCGATTCAGCGCCTCGCGCGCCTGCATGTCAACGATGAGATCCACCGCCAGATGTATATCGAGAGCTGCGTATTCCGCGCCACCGCCGAATACCTGGACCGCGATCCCTGGGATCTTGGCCCGGAACGGTTCCGCTTCCTCTAGGCCGACGCCCCGGGCGCATGCGCGGGCGGCGGGTTCATGACACACTGAGGTATCCCGTTTTTTCCGAGATCCTCGGTGCGCCCATCCGGCGGCCCCGCAGCGAACCGGACCCACGAACCCCCGGCCCGGGGTTCCCCTCCGCCGCACGCCCGCCCGGGCTGTGCCTGCCGCGAAAGGCGTCCCGTGACCGCGTCATCCCTCAGCCCCACCCCCGTCCTGAACATCGAGGAGGTCTCGCTGATCCGCGGCGGCCGGGCCCTGCTGGATCGGGTGAGCCTGCGCGTGAATCCGGGCGAGCGCTGGGCCGTGATCGGGGCCAATGGTGCGGGTAAAAGCACGCTGTTGAGCCTATGCGGGGCGGTGGTTCACCCCTCCCGCGGCGAGGTATCGGTGCTCGGGCGGAGGCTGGGTCGCGTGGATATCCGCGAGCTGCGTGCCCTGATCGGCCACGTAAATCCCCGCCATCCGCTGCACAGCCGGCTGCGGATCGAGGATGTGATTCTCACCGGGCTGACCGGCACCGTGGAGCGCATGCTGCGCTGGGAGCCCAGCGCGGGGCAGCGCGTCCGCGCGCGCGAGCTCGCGGCGCTGCTGGGCCTGGAATCCAAGCTTGATGCCACGTGGGACACGCTGTCCCAGGGTGAACGCGGGCGCACGCTGATCGCCCGCGCCCTGGTGACCGAGCCCGCGCTCCTGCTCCTGGACGAGCCGTCCACGGGGCTGGACGTGGCCGCGCGCGAGCGCCTCCTCGCCACGCTGGATGTGCTGGTGGAGGATAATCCCCTGCTCGCGACGCTCCTGGTGACCCATCACCTCGAGGAGCTGCCGCGCAGCACCACGCACGCGCTCCTGGTCCGCGATGGGATCTTCACGTCCGCGGGCCCGGTGCAGGAGGTCCTCACGAGTGAGCGCGTGAGCGAGTGCTTTGACTATCCGATCCGCATCGCACAGCATAATGGCCGCTGGGTGGCCCAGGCACTCTAGCGCGGATAGACCGTCACGGTGCTTGCCCCCGGATTCGCGGGCTGCACGGCAAAGGCCGAGAAGATGCCCTCGCCGGTATAGCTCACGGAGGCAGCGATATCGGCGGTTCCGGACAGGTGATAGCCGGCGCCGGGGGCCACCGCGGTGGTGGCGGCACCACCCGCGGGCACCGAGACGATCACGGTATCGCGGCCCTCGGATTCCAGGCGCACATCGGTATTGGAGGTGCCGAGGTTGGCCAGGTGCAGCACCGGGTTCGCCCCCTCGGCCACGGCCAGGCGTGCGGTGGGTCCCACGGGCAGCGAGGACGGGAACCAGGCAAAATCGGCCCCCGAGGTATCGGTCACGCGCACGCTGGATACCGTGGGCTGATCGCTGGTGATCTTCACGTCGAAGCTTCCGCCGGGCAGATTGGCCAGGAAGATCTCGTGCACAATTCCGGGCTCAACACCCTCGGCGGTGAGTGGCAGCGGGGTATCCCCCTCGCCCTCGTTCACAAAGGAAATGGTGAGGTTGGCGGGCTCGGTGCCGGGCACCAGCAGGCGCAGCGCGGTCGCGCGGTCGTCATAGTGGTCATCGGATTCCAGCGGGGCGGGCTCGCCCGGGATGGTCACACCCACGATGTTCTGTTCCAGTGCGGGGGGCGCGGAGAATCCGGCCACCTCCACCCCGGAGGGGGTCAGCCCGCGCACCGAGGAGTGCTGGAGCGAGGCAAATACGTGGCCGCCCGCGGTCTGCACGTGCACGATGGGCTTTTCCACATTCGGCGCGAGGCTCGCGAGCGAGACCACCTTCTGCTCCCCCGCGCGCACGATGATGCCGCCGGCGCCCGGTGCGTCCACGGCGCCGGCCTCGCCGATGATATCCAGCGTCACGGTGGCATCGGCCTTCCCGGGATTGCTCAGCAGGACCAGGGAGGTGCGGCCCACGGCGGTGCTTCCGGCCACGAGCCAACCATCGGCCCCGGGCTCGGCGCACGCGCTCGCGGCAAAGCCCGAGAGATCGGGCAGGCCCGCGGCCTGGGACTGCGCGGCGGCCAGCAGCGGCACGGTGGAGCCGGTTGCGGGCAGCGAATAGGCGCCGGGGGCACCAAACTCGGGTGTGGAGTTATCCGGGGTGGTCAGGGCGGTCAGCGCGGGATCGGTATCGCCGGTCACGGCCACGGCCGGGGTGCCAAAGGCCGCGGCGGATCCCCCCACGGAGGCGGGCTGCAGGAGCGGGCCCGCGCATACCCGGCTCTGATCGGCGGCCAGCGGGTTAATCTCCACGCTCGGCGCCTGGGCGCGCACCTCGGGGAGGTCCACGCGACCGAGGGTCAGGGCCAGCAGGCCGGCGATGCCCACCCCGGCCACACCCGCGAGGATGCGTCCGGAGATTACGGCGACACTCTTGGAACTGGGCATTAGATCCGGTCCTTCCCGGTGGCGGGGTCCGCGGCGTCATTACCGGTGGTGGGGGTGGGGTTTTCCGCGGCGGGCTCCGGGGTTTCGGGCGCGGGCTCCGCACTCTCCGGTGCGGCGGGGGTGTCCTCCCGCGTCAGGATGCGGGCATCCTCCTCGCGCTCGGCTGTATGAGCGTCCTCGGCCACGAGGGCCTCCTCCGCGGCGTCCACGATTGCGGCGTCCTCCAGCATGGCCTCGGCCAGCTCGGGTTCCTCGGGGGCCAGCGTCTTGGCCTCAATCTCGGCCTCCACGGCCGCCACGGCCTGGGCCTCGGCCATCCGCTCGGCGCGCAGCCGGGCGCGGCGACCCTGCCCGGGCTCGCGACCGGAACGGCGCGCGCGCCTCCCGGTGGCGGCGGGCTGGGCGAGCCTGCCGATCGTGCGCGGGGAGGACTCCGCCACGCGGCGGGAGGCAGCGGTGGGTAGCGACATCAGCAGGGCCACCAGGAAAATCACCCCGGTGAGGATGCCCACCACGGGCGTGGCCCAGGAGGTGGGCACGGGTGCCGGCGCGGGAATCTCGCCGTCAAAACGCCAGAGCGTTCCCTGATCGGTGGGGCCAACCCGGCCCAGTGCGCCCTCGCTATCCAGCGCGGAGGCGGCGCGGGCCAGCGTATTCTCGGCGCCCGCCGCATCCGCGGCGTCCAGGCCCGAGGCGGCCGGGGCCAGCAGCACAAACCGCACACCCAGATCGGCGAGGTGGCCCTGGATATCCAGGCCGCTCGCGGAGATCAGGTTGCCCGAGAGCTCGGCGATGCGCAGATCCTCGGGGGTCTCGGTGAGCCGCGTGGAGACCTGGGTTGAGCGCGAGTCGAGGGTGGTTCCCGAGCCGCGCACGATGGTCGCGGAGATCGCATCGCTGCCCTCGGGGCGAATCACGAGCGTGCCCTGGCGCGGGTCGGTGGCCGCGGTCGCGGTGACATAGGCGGGAAGGGTGCGTCCATCGCTCGCGTGGATCGGGGTCTTGCCCGCGGGGAAGGCCACGATCAGCGGGGCGGCCACGAGGGCCACGGTGGCTCCCACCACAATCGCCGGGATCAGCCCCACCCGGCGCATCGCGTCCAGGCCCACCACGGAGGAGCCCACGAGTCCCAGCCAGTACAGGCTCAGCGCGGGGCCGGCCCAGATCGGCAGGGCCGTGGGTCCGCTCAGCGTCACGAGGATCTGCCCCGCGGCCACGGCCGAGACCAGGCCCAGCGCGGCCACGCCCAGCAGGGTCGCGGAGCGCAGCGATCCGCGCAGGAAGAGAGCGGAGAATGCCAGCAGGGCCAGGGGTGCAAGCAGCACGGGCAGCAGCCAGTCGGCGGCCACGCCGCCGATGCCCAGCGAGGAGGTCAGCTCGGGCCAGACGGTCCCGGTATAGGAGGGCAGACCCAGCGCGATGCGCCAGCCCTGCGTCGAGGCGGCACCGGCAATCGCGGCGCCGGGATCGGCGAGCAGGCCCCACCAGTTTCCGGCGCGCACACCCTGCTGCCAGATCAGCGGGGCAAAGAGGGTCAACGTGGGGATCAGGAGCCAGATCACGCGCGCCAGATGACGCCAATTGGTGACCAGCAGCACGATCCAGAGCACGGCCACCGCGCCGATCAGCGAGGGTGCGCTTGCCAGAATGCCGGCCAGCAGGATCGAGGCCACCGCCGTGGCACCCCAGGAACGGCCCAGGACCGCCACCGTATAAAACAGCCACGGCAGCAGCAGGTGCACGATAATCGCGGCGGGCTCACCCGCGGCGAGCGAGATCAGCAGGCTCGGCGAGAGCGCCCAGAGGGCACCCGCGAATAGCCGATAGCCGGAGCGCTCGGTGAGCCGGGTGGCGGCAAACCAGCCGCCGAGGGCCGCGAGCGGCAGGGCCAAAATATAGAGGAATACCAGCGCCGAGGACGGGTTCCAGAACGTCAGCGTTCCCAGCACCGCGAGCACCGAGGCAAACGGATCGGCGGCACCGAGGAATCCGAGGCCCAGCTCGCGCCAGCCAAATCCGGTATTACCCCAGAGCTGCGCGACCGAGTCGGAGAGGGGCAGCAGCGCCCCGCCCGCCACGGCACGCGCATCGATCATGCCAAAGAAGAGAATGAGCGAGACCACGAGCGCGCCGGATACCAGCCACCCGCCGCCCCCGCCGATGAAGTTGAGGTCCTCGCGGTGTACCACCACGGGTGCCGCCCCGGCCTCGCGCCGCAGCCGGCTGCGGCGGATCACCTCGGATTGTGGGATCCGCAGCTCGCTCAGCGCACCCCAGCCGACGTGTTTGCTCGCGGCAAGAACCCTCCGCGAACGACGCACACGGCCCGGGGAAAAGGCCACGCGCAGGGCGGCACCCACCTCCGGGGCGATAACCTCGGGCTGCTTGGAGATCAGGCGCCAGACCGCACGGAACAGGGCGATGGGCAGCAGGCTCAGCCAGTGCAGCCAGAGCACGGAGACCCGGGCATAGGTGAGGCGGCGATGCAGCTGCCCAGAGCGGGCGAGGCCCGCCTGGCGGCGCAGGACCGCTCCCTTTCGCGAGCGCGAGGGCCCCACGATGCCATCGCCGGCCCAGCGCACGCGCGCCTGACCCTCGACGGAGACACGATGCCCGGCCAGGCGCGATCGCACCGAGAGGTCCAGCCCGTCATCGGCGCGATCGAGCGCGGGATCAAATCCGGAGATTTCCTCCCAGGCCCCGCGCCGGATCAGGAGTGCCGCGGCGGGAACGCCCAGCACATCGGTCACGGTATCGTGCTGGCCCTGATCGAGTTCGTTTTCCACGAGGGAGACGGTCGCGCCGAGGCGCGTCATCGACTCCCCGAAGGAGATGATGGTTTGTCCGAGGTCCCAGTCCACCAGTTTTGGGCCGACGATGGCCACCGAGGGAGAGAGTTCCAGCGCGCCGACCAGCCGGGCGAGGGCCTCGGGCTCGGGGGCGGTGTCCTGCGCGAGCAGCCAATAGGCCTCGCGGGTGGGGTCTTCCGCGGGGCCGGCCGCGCTCGCGCGCAGTCCCGCGGCCACGGCCTGCCCAAACGGCAGCACCTCGCGCAGCGCCACCACCTGGTCCACAACGGAGGCGGTGAGCAGCTCCAGAACGGGCGTGGGAGAGGCCATCGCGACCGCAATAATATGGTCGGGACGGCGGGTCTGGGCGGCCAGCGCGGCGAGCGTTACCCGTAAATGGGCAGCATCGCGGGCGCCGTCTTGGACGACGATGATGGCGGTAACACGAGGAGACATTGGTCCCAGACTATGTTGCGGGGGGCCATTGTGCCCCCGATGAGGGCGGCGTGCCCCGAAATTAGGCGCGCCCGGGAATGCGGGTGGGGCCGGCCATAATCGCTACCGACCCCCAAAGACCTAGCCCGCGCGCTTTTTCAACTTGCGGCGTTCGCGCTCGGAGAGTCCACCCCAGATGCCAAAACGTTCATCGTTTTTGAGCGCATATTCCAGGCATTGTGACCGGACCTCGCAGGACGTGCAGATGCGCTTGGCATCCCGCGTGGAGCCGCCCTTTTCCGGAAAAAATGCCTCGGGGTCCGTCTGAGCGCAGAGAGAATCGGCCTGCCAGGCGAGCGGATTCTCCTCCTCCGTCTGACGAACACCCGGAACCCCCAACTGGACCGGATCTACGAACCAGTCGTCGGGAACCCCTTGTCGATAATCCAACGTCATATCGACCCCCTTCCCCAATGTATTACGGTGTATTCGGTAGAAGCACCTACATAATTACACCCGTGTAGTTAGGGCTACGTCAAGTCGCAGATCGTAAACCCTCAAGATTCAGTAGAGAGTTCACGACGCGCCGGAACGTCAATATTAATCGCAAAAGGGTGTTTAGCCCGCGATGGTCGCGACCCAAAGCTCGCCGTGACCGGCGATTCCTACCGGGTTTTCCCGCGGGGTAAGGTAGCAAATCCCCCCTCGATCGAGGGTCAGATTCTCACAGGAGTTCCCCAGGTGCGACACGCCCGATAGCTGCAAGAAAATGGCCGGTCCCGGGGCCTCAAAGCTTCCCACGACGGCCGGATCCAGGCGTAATAGTGCGAAATTTGCCTCCGCCGGCCGATAGGCCAACACCCCGGGCGCCTCTTCCCGCGCGGGCAGATACGGCGCGGGGCCGGTGCCGAAGTTCAGGACGCCCAGCAGTTCGGCGACGTCGATGTGCTTGGGTGTGATCCCGCCGCGTAAGACGTTATCGCTGGCCGTCATCAGTTCCAGGCCGAGGCCCTCCAAATAGGCGTGCACGTTTCCGGCGTCTAGAAAGAGGGATTCGCCGCGGGCCAGCGTCACCCGGTTCAGATAGAGCGCCACCAGGATGCCCGGATCCCCCGGATAGCGTGTGGCCAGGCGCTGCACGGTATCCGAGATCCGCAGATCGGGCGCGGCCTGCGCGGCCGCGCTCAGGGCCGCCACCGCCGCGCCTCGCTCACCCGAGAGCGCGGCCACAATCTCGCCGCGCAGCAGCTCGCTCTCGCCGGTTCCGGCCGAGGCCAGGCGCGCGCGCAGCGCGCCCAGCGCCGCGCGGTCCTCCCCCGAAAGCTCGGCCGAGAGTAGGTCGTCCAGGTCGGCGAGGATCCCGGGAAACGGCCGGAACCCGGACAGGGCCTCAAAACCATCCTCGAGCGCAACGATCAGCTCGGGTTTCGGATAGGGGTCACGATAATTGCGCGCGGGATCATCCAGCGCGATCCCCGCGGCGTTTTCGCGCTCAAAACCCTCGCGCGCGCCCGCGGCATCGGGATGCGCCTGAATCGAGAGCGGTTCACCCGCGGCCAGGATCTTAAAGAGAAAGGGAAGGTGTGCCTCGTCCAGGCCCGCGGCGGCGGGATCGGCGGCGATCCAACGATCCAACGTGCCGTGGGCGGCCGCCGCCTCGGGGGCGAGGATGCGCGCCGGGGATCCGGCATGCGCCCCCATCCAGAGCTCGGCCTCGCGCGCCCCGGTGAGTGGGAGCCCGAGCAGGGCCGAGACGGCATCCCGCGCGCCCCACGCATAATCGCGGGGAGTGTTTTCCAGCTCTATAAACACAAAAATCCTCTTTCACAAACCGTTATGAACACCATACAAGCGTGTGCCAAAACTTCCGGGAGCGTATTGCCGGATCGGCCAATGATCTTTCCTCTCCCGCCGCGCAACCCTAGGCTGGCCGCATCGGCGGTGCCCTCCCGGGGGTCCGCCCCCACAGGATGCATAGGAGCAGACGATGTCTTTTACCCCTCTCGCGAGTGACTTCTACGGATTTGAGACGCAGCTGAGCGAGCCCGAGCGCGAGGCACTGGGCGCGCTGCGCGGCTATCTGGAGGCCGAGGTCGCCCCCGTGGTCACCGATTATTGGGATCGCGGCGAGTTCCCGCACCAGATCGTGCAGCCGCTGATGGCCACGGATGTTGCGCGCTGGGCCTGGCCCGAGACCGCCCCGTTTAAAAACTCCGCCGTGTTCCGCGGGTTTATCGCCCTGGAACTCTCCCGCATCGACGCCTCGGTGGCCACGTTCCTCGGGGTGACCGAGGGCCTCGCGATGGGCTCCATCGGCCTGTGCGGCTCCGAGGCGCAGCGCGCCGAATGGCTGCCGCGCCTGGCCTCGGGCGAGATCGTGGGGGCCTTTGGGCTCACCGAACCCCTCTCCGGCTCCGATAGCGCCCGCGGGCTCACCACCACGGCCACGCTCGAGGGTGATACCTGGGTGCTCAACGGCGAAAAGCGCTGGATCGGCAATGCCACGTGGAGCGATATTGTCATCATCTGGGCCAAGGACACCGCCGACGGGCAGGTTAAGGGCTTTATCGTGCCGACCGATACCCCCGGCTATACCGCCACCAAGATCGAGCGCAAGATTAGCCTCCGCATCGTGCAGAACGCCGATATCGTGCTTGATAACGTGCGCATCCCGGCGAGCCTGAAGCTGGAAAACGCAAACTCCTTTGCCGATACCGCGAAGGTCCTGCGGCTGACGCGGGCGGGTGTGGCCTGGTCCAGCGTGGGTGTCTCGATCGGCGCCTATGAGGCCGCGGTGCGCTATGCCACCGAGCGGGTTCAATTTGGCAAGCCGATCGCCGCGCATCAGCTGATCCAGGATCTGCTGGCCAAGTGCCTGGGTAATATCACGGCGTCGATCGCGATGTGTGTGCGGGTCTCGGAGATGCAGGATCAGGGGGTGCAGGCCGATGAGCACTCGGCCCTGGCCAAGGCCTTCTGCACGGCGCGCATGCGCGAGACCGTCGCCTGGTCCCGGGAGATTTTTGGCGGCAACGGCATCGTGCTGGACTATGGTGCCGCCCGGTTCTTCGCCGATGCCGAGGCGCTGTATTCCTATGAGGGGACGCGCGAGATGAATACCCTGATCGTGGGGCGCGCGATCACCGGCAAGGCGGCATTTGTTTAACCCCGCGGGGAGCGCGGTGGGGCCCGGCCGGGATCGCCCGGCCGGGCCCCACCGCAATCCGGAGAGGTAGCGCTACCCTGGTAGTTATGGCTCAATACCGCGTGTCTCCTCCCCCGTCGCTCACCACGGAGCGACTGTGGATCCGCGCGATCGCCACCGCGGCCCTATTTGTGGCGCTCGGCGGCGATGCCATCCGCAATACGCTCGGGCTCACCGGCTTTATCGTGGTGGCCGCGGCGCTCGGAATCGCGAGTGCCGCGTTCCTCTTCAGGCAGCTGCGGCACAGCGGCCTGCGTGGCCCCTGGCCGTGGTCCCTCGCCGCCTTTATCCTGTATGCGATCGCCTCGCTTGCATGGTCCAGCTGGCCCGGTGCCACCGTTATCACGCTGCTGGGCATGCTCCTGTGCACGGTTCTGGGCCTCTTTTTGGCGCTCGTGACCTCGTGGACCGAGCTGGTCTCGGCGCTCTCGCTGGCGCTTAAGGCCCTGCTGGGGCTCTCGATTCTTTTTGAACTTTTTGTCTCGGTGGTGCTGCGTCGCCCGGTCCTGCCGGTCTTCCCCCTCACCGGCGAGGCCTTCCCGGCCAAGCCCCCGCTGCTGATGTATTGGTCGCGTAATGAGCTCTTTGGCGGCGACCGCATCCAGGGCATCGTGGGCAATGCCAATCTGCTCGGCGCGCTTGCGCTGCTGGGCATCATCGTATTTTCCCTCCAGCTCGCACAGCGCCGCGTGATGCCCGCGAGTCTGCTGGTGCGCGAGGGCGGGCGCGGCTGGGGCATTTTTTGGCTTGCGCTGGCCGTGCTGCTGTTTGCCCTGTCCCGCTCCTCCACGATGATCCTCGCGCTGGGCGCCGTGATCGTGGTGGCCGCGGCCGTGCTGCTGATCCGGCGCGCGGCCCCGGGCCCCGCCCGCACGCGGGTCTATCTCTGGGTGGGCGGTGTTGTGGTGATCGGCGGCGGCGCGGCCCTCGCGCTGCGCGATACCGTATTTGGCCTGCTTGGTAAGGGCTCGGACCTGACCGGCCGCTCCGAGATCTGGGATATCGTCGCGGGGGTGGCCCGGCGCAGCCCGGTGGTGGGCAATGGTTATGCCAGCCCCTGGATCCCCGCCTTTGAGCCCTTCGACTCGCTGGTGGTGCGCCACGGTGTGGTCCAGTTGCAGGCGCATAATGCCTGGCTGGATATCTGGATGCAGCTCGGCGTGATTGGTGTGGTCCTGCTCGGGGCAGTGTGCGTATCCACGCTATGGCGCACCTGGTTCATGGCCGTGGATCGCCCGCGCGTGGACCTGGACGCCTCGCGCCCCTATACGCCCCTCGCGATGCTGCCCCTGCTGCTGCTGATCGTGCTGCTCGTGCAGTCCGCGGCCGAGAGCCGCCCGCTGATCGAGTGGGGTTGGGTCCTGATCGTGCTGCTGGCCGTGGCCAGTAAGCGCCGCCCGCTGATGGATGCCTTTGGGCCGCTTGCCCCCGAGGCCGCGGCCGCGGCCTCGGCACGCTATACCCGCACGGAGCGGGCGGAGTGATTCTTCCGCGCCGCCCGGGTCGGGACGCACTCCTGCACCTGCGCACCCTGGTGACCGGCGCCCCGGGCGCCCAGGCCCTCGCGGTCACGATCATCGCGTGGTCCTTTTGTGTTCCGCTCACCCGCGCGTTTCTCGGCTGGGCCGGGGTCGCCGCGGCCCTGATCACGCTGATGCTGCTCGCGGGCCTGCTGCTCGTGGCGCGGCGCGACTATATCGAGTGGGGCGGCGCCGTGCCGCTCACCCTTATTCTGTTCCTGGCCTGGTGTGCGCTCTCGGTGGTGTGGTCCTCTACCGCATCCGGCTCGCTGGTGGGCGCCGCCTATCAGTGTGGTTTTGCCTTCCTCGGGGTGGCCGTGGCGCTGAGCCGGGATACCATCCAGATCGTGCGCGCCGTGGGCACCGCGATGCGCATTCTGTTGACCGCATCCCTGCTGCTGGAGATCTTCTCCGGCATCCTGATCGACGTGCCGATTAAGTTCCTGCGCATCGACGGCGCGATCGCCGCGGGCGGACCGATCCAGGGCGTCTTCGGAACCCGTAATTTCCTCGCGTTTGCCGCGATGATCGCGCTGGTGACGTTTGTGATCGAGTGGCGCACACGCTCGGTCCCGCGCGGGGTCACGATCTACTCGGCGATCATCGCCCTCTCCGCGCTTCTGCTGAGCCGCTCCCCCGTGATGCTGCTCGTGGCGCTGATGCTGCTCGTGGCCACCGCGGCGCTCTATGGCATTCGTAAGGCCCGCGCCGACCGCCGCAGCGGCCTGCAGTGGACCCTCCTGAGCGTGACCGGGGTGAGCATCGCCCTGATCTATTTCAACCGCGTGGCCATCCTCACGGCGCTGAATAATAACGGCGAGTTCCTGACCCGCTATCGGCTCTGGATCCAGATGTGGCGGCTGATCCCGGTGAACCTCGTGGAGGGCTGGGGCTGGGTGGGCATCTGGCGCGCCGATGTTGCCCCGTATAACACCATCAACTACCTGCTGGTGCGCAATCACCGCTCGGGCCTGAACGGCTTCCTGGACGTCTATATCCAGGTGGGCATCGTGGGAATCCTGCTGTTTCTGGCGCTTGTGGTCACGGCGTTTATCCGTTCCTGGCTGCTGGCCAGCAATCGGCGCACGGTCACCTATACCTGGCCCGCGCTGATCATGGTGATCCTGATCGTCACGAGCGTGGCCGAGAGCTTTGTGCTGACCTCGGGCGGCTGGCTCCTGCTGGTGATCTGCGCCACCCAGGCCTCGCGCTCCACGGGCTGGTTATTGCGCTTCCGGGAGACCCGGCGCTCGATGGATCCGGTTCCGCGCGAGTAGCTCGCCCTGCGGCACCGCAAAACCGGGGATATTTTGGGTCCGGCGAACGACGTTCACCCCCGGCTCGGGAGCGATATCAGGGTTGTGCGGCGGCCAGAAGGTCCTTTTTCCCGCGGATACACACGGGGCGGGTCATTATCGCCGAATGCCCGCTCGCCGGTATCACCGGAGAACCCGGCATTTTTCGGGAGCTGCCACATTGCGAGGTGCGGGGCAATTGCATATTGCGCTGGATCCCGGGGCTTCGGGCCGCAGCGCCTCCCCCGTTAGCCGGGTTTAAACCGATGGCCGCGGATCGAGCGAGCGCTCTCCGCTAGCGCTGCCTGCCACCGAGGACCCACCGTGTTTAAGCCCGCCCGCGCCCGTGATATGGCAGAGCAGCTCGACAAAATGCGCTCCCCAGGAACGTGTGGCGCGGTTGAATATCCCGGCCGCACTCCCCGAAGCACCTTTGCCGCGTCACGGCGCCCGGGCGAACGGCGCGCGTTGAGGTGGCTACCCGATCTCCTGAATTTGCGGATGCGCCACCGACTCAAACCAGGGTGTGCTGCACGATTATCGGGCGTGGACCCTGCACTATCCCGCCGGAGAGAGTGACCGGGTGGGCACGCAAAGTCCGTGCTTCGTCGCGGCTTCCGGGGCGCAATAAACGGGTGGATCCGGGAGGACGGGGCCGAACGACGGGACATTTTGTGCCAAAGTCCGTGAGTTAAAGTCCCAATCGGCCACGCTGAGTGGTGCCATGACAGTAAGTCGGATGATTCCTCGGGGCGGGTCTGGGCGGGCTTAAAGCGGCAAAAACATGAAACCCATTCGGGGGGTGAAATTTTCGAAACCGAGACGGGTCTTCTATTAGTGGCAACGCGCAAGTGTTGCACATAGTCATGAGTAGCGGCTGAGCTACATTTACTAGAGATCGGAACAGCTTGGGGAACACATACCAGCCACCGGTTGCGATACCACGCACCCAAAAACTTCGGAACAGCATACTCGGCGTCACAATGGTGACGTTACTTGCTTTCACCGGGCAGCTCACGGGCTCCCCGTCAGCGGCCTATGCCACTGGCGCACCCGGCGCCTCGGATTCTTCCGGCGCCGACACAACACAGGTTTCGAAAGCCGATGATCAGCGAGCGGGAATGACGGTTAACCAGACCGTTGGCACCGGGGGCCGCACCACGATCGATGGCTATTCTGATGTGGTGTCCATCGAGGCACTCATTAGCTTGCCCGTGGGACATACGCTTCTTGCCGGTGGTGTCACCACGCTTACCCTTGATCCCTCGCTGAAACTGGCAAACTTTGGTACCCTGCCCTCCGGCGCGAAATCGCAGGTTTGGGACGAACCAACCGGCACACTCACCGTGACCTGGGATACGCTGCTCTCCGGCGGCTTCTACGGCGTTAACCTGAACGCCAAGGCCTCGGCCCTTGCCGTGGCTTCCTCCTCCTTCACGGCCACCGCGGTGACCGTGGGTACCGCCGAGAATGGTTCCGGAGCGACCGGACCGGTCGATACCCGCACCACCAGCCTCCCGCTGAAGGCTAAGGAGGGCGTCTTCGCCGAGGGGACTATGCCTGTGTCCGCCGGTGACTGGACCATCGCCGGAATCTCGAGAACTCTATTCCCGGGGGCAACCGATCAGGTTTACCCCCGTTTGACTCAGGTGGTTGATGGGGCGCGCTCCTTTAATAACCTCGAGACGGCCGTGCACTGGCAGTCCGTGGGTATTGAGGGCGATGAGCTATTGCCCAGGAGCTGGATGCGTCGACACATGGTGGCCGCCATGGGTGGCGTCACGGCCATCGGTGAGACCACGCGAAACGATGACGAGGAAAATCGTTATTCGGTGGGCAGCCAGGGCGGCCCCCTGGTAGCCGCTGGACTCAGCAACCTGACCTTTGTCGTACCGGCCGATGCAAAGCCGGGCACCTACTCGGTAACGCGTACTTTGGAAGATACCCGAGCCGATGGCACCGTAGTGGTTGTGGCCACGTCCGTACTGCGGATCACCGTGTCCGAACCGACCGAGTCCAGAGTCACGTTTAACGGGTCACGCATTCCCGCCGAAACGGCCATCGGTAGCTCGTTTGAATGGGGCGGGTTTATCGGCGTCCCCGCGCCTCCCGCGGCACTCAAGGACCTTCAGGTAACGCTCCCGATTCCGGAGGGTACCACCCCGAAGGCTTTCGCGGCGTCGCTCTATGTGAGCGTTGCACCGAAGTCCGTGGAATTCACGACCGCCGATCCCGCAGCCAGTGAAGGGTGGAAGCCGCTGGAGCTTTCCAACGGGGTTTCCGGGGAGATTACGCAGGCAAACCCCGAGAAGATTACCGGGATTCGCTTTGTGATGAACGACATCACCTCAACGGCCTCCCCCGAATACTCCTATTTCTCGCTGACGCTGCAGCCCAATGCGCCGCAGGCCGGAGACACCATCTCGATGAAGGCGTCGTCGATTACCTATATCGACCCGGTCGCCGGTGAGAGCTCCCTGACCGCGGCGGCAAACTGGGGCGGAAGCACCACGATTATTCCGGCTAAAGACGCCAAAATGGAAATCGCCCTGCAGGACACCGGTTTCAGTGCCGACCCGAGTTTCGATCAGACACTCGCCAACGGCAACTCCTTCCGGAGCAGGCTGTTCCTCGGTTCCACGGGCACCAAGCCGATCGCGAAGCCCTATACATTTTTTGTGGTTCCCAAGGGGATGACTGCCGCCACGCAGCTGGTCGAGACCTGTCAGCCCGTTACGTGGCCCTATGCGTACGGAGGATGTATTTATGGTACGCCGGTGCTCTTTCCCACCCCCGAGCTTGAGGACGGGAGCATCACCCTTTCCGATGGTTCCACGCTGTACTATTTCCAAGATACAAATAGCGAGCTGAACAACGGCGGCCGCCTTCAGGTGACGCAGATGCACGTTGCCCCCACGTTCACGCTGAACCACGTGTTGGCGGGAGAACACCAGGTCTTGATTGGCGCCGGCTCGGCCGCCTCGGACGATTTCACTATCTCCTCAAGCCGCAGCAGTCATGCCGCATACGGTAAAAAATCCCTGTCCGAGGATGCCTCCTATGGCTCCTTTTCCGGGATTTCGGGGGAGATCCGGGACGCGCTGTCGGGCGTTGGTATTAACACCGAGGGCCTGGCAATGATGGGTGAGCGGGGCTTCACTGCCTCGCAAACGACCACGGTGGGCTCTTCGATCACGGTGACCGGCGAGGACGGCAAGCCCGTTCCTCCCGGAAACGGAAAGGTTGCGGTTGCTAAGCCCGGCGGAACCGTCGGCTATCAGGTTGATGTGTCCAATACGGGCTCCGTCGCGTATAAAAACTTCCAGTTCATTGATGTGCTCCCCTATGTTGGGGATACCTATACCATCGAGGAAAATACTCCCCGAGGATCGCAGTTCCCCACGACCCTGTCCGGAAACGTGAGGGTTGCGGTGAACGGGAAGGTCTCTTCCGGGGCCACCCTGGAATACTCAACTTCGGAGAAGCCCGACCGCTTTGATCAAACAGGTGCGGACGTGGTCGGCGACGCTCGCTGGCTGCCCTATACCGGAGCAGTGAACGGCGCCAAGGCGCTGCGTGTCACCCTGGCAAACGGTGTGGAATTCTTGCCCGGCGATAAGATCACGCTCTCGTTTGACGCGACTCTGCCGGCAAACGCCCCGCGTGACGGGGAACTGGCAAATAACTCCATCCCGTATCGTTTTGCCACCCCCTCCGGTGAGTGGATTGCCTCCGAGGCACCGCTGGTTTCGCTGAAATCAACCGCACCGAGTGGAGACGTGGAGCTCAGTGGGCTTGCCTACCTGGACCTCAACGGTAACGGAAAGCTCGACGATGGCGAGCCCGGAGTTAACGGCGCCGGAATCAGCCTGCAGCTGTATAAGAAGGGAACCGATAATAAATTCGCTGCCGAGGGCAGCCCGGTCACCCCGAATATGAACAACGGTATTGATGGAATCTTCCCGTTTGTTGCGCTTGAAGAGGGCATCTATAAGATCAAGCCCCTCAGCAGCAATGCAAATATCTCGTTCCACGCTGACGCGCTGGACGGCGAGGGCTTCCTGAAATACAACTGGCTGGCCAACGACCCGATCAATAATAATTCCTCGGGCGGCTCTGTGGATACCGAGCCTTATAACGGCAAGTCGGAGTTCGCCGTAGGCACGGCCGCCGGCGTTGCGTCCGAATGGATCCGTGACCTGCGGCTCCCGGTAGAGGCCGTCACCAACGTATCGGGGACCGTGGAGCTTGTCTCTGCAAACGGAACCCCGATGACCCCGAATAGTGCCATGGGCCCCTATCTGGACGACTACACCGTCACGCTTAAGGGCGAGGGCGTAGATAAATCGGTGAAGACAAACTCTTCCGGAGTATTCTCCTTCGAGGATCTTGACCGCGTTGTGCCCGGTAAGTACACCCTGAGCTTTGCTTCCGGGTCCAAGGCCGGCGTTCTGGTTGAGTCCGATCTGAATAACGATCAGGTCTTCGCCAATGGCGAGTACACTCTCAACAACCTTCAGCCGGGTATCGGTGCAAGTGGCATTCGTGTCTACTACACGGACGATAAGCTCCCCGTGAGCCAGACCCCGGTGCTGACCGGAGCCATCGATGTGGGTGGTGTTCCGTTCAACCCGACCGGCGCATCGCTGAAGGCCACCGATGCTGAAACCCTGATTGCAACGCAGTCTTGGAAGCTCATAAAGAACGATGAGACGGCGGGCAGCGGCACGATCGCCGGTGGCGATGGTTCCTTCGTGATGCCCCGCGGCCTTGCCGACGGTAGCTATACCCTGGAAGCGACGGCCACCGACCTCGTGGGCAACGTGTCAGCACCGGCTCCGTTGGTGTCGTTCAATGTGGATAAGTCCGCGCCGAACCTGGCGAGCACCAGCACCGAGCAGACGTTTGTGAAGGATAGCCCCGCGGCTCCCGCAACCGCCGCCGGCTGGATCACTCTCTACGGCGTGACCGCCACCGACGCCGGAGCAGGTTTGCCGGCAAATGGCGGCATCACCGTGGACTCCAGCAAGGTTAAGACAACGCCTGGTAGCTACGAGGTAGTATTCACCGCGGTTGACTCCGTGGGCAATACCACCGCCGCAAAGGATGCTCTGAAGGTGACTTATACGGTCGCCTATGCCGGAGACCCCGTGCTGGTCCTGAAAAATAATGCCGCCACGTTCGAAATGGGAGATGCCGAGCCCAGCACCAACGCGGACTGGACGAAGCTCTTTGGGGACCTAACCGTCAGCTTTGGGCACTCGAGTGTGAGCGAAAAGACCCGGGTCATCAACTCGGATCAGGTTGACTTCAGCACCCCCGGCACCTATCCCGTGACGTTCACGGTCACCGATTCGCTGGGAGCCGTTGGAAGCACAACCGGACAGATTACGGTGCGGGACACCACCGCACCGGTGATCAGCTCCGCCGAGAAGACCGTTGTTTATAAGAAGGGCGATACTCAGCTCGACCCGACGGACTCGCAGGCCTGGATTGATCTCTTTGGTGTTCGGGCAACCGATACCGGTGGAACCGGCCTCAAGTCCCTGACGGCAGACGCCAGCAAGGTGACCTATACCGCCGCTGGTAACTACGGAGTGGTCTTCACCGCAACGGATGAGGCTGGAAACACCTCGAATCTGACGCTCAGCTATAAGGTTGAATTCGCGGGCGACCCGAAGATCAACATCGTGTCGACCCAGAAATCCTGGGAGATGGGCGGCACCCAGCCGACCACCGATAAGGAATGGGCCGAGCTGTTCGGCGTTACCGCCGAGGTTGCAGCGGGAACTACGTTGAAGAGCATCACGGCGGATTCCTCGGCCGTGGAGTTCACCACGTGGAACCCGGCTCCCGGCTATACCGTGACGTTCACTGCCACCGATAATCTCGGCAATAAGGCAACCGCCACCGTGCAGCTGCTGGTTGTGGATACCAAGAAGCCCAAGGCCTCGGCCAAGGTCGACACGCTCGCCCAGGCTATGACGCAGCCCGAAACCGCGTGGACCACGCAGCAGTGGCTGGATGCCTTCCAGGTATCGGCCACCGATACCGCGGGCTCGGGAATCGATGCCGATACGTGGGCCGTCTCCCAGACGGTGGACTACACCACGGCCGGCAACTATCCGGTGAGCTTTACGGTGAAGGATAAGGCCGGAAACGATTCGAATACCGTGACCGTCACGGTTGTTGTTCAGGCTCCGCCTACCAGCTCGGCCCAGGAGGAAAAGCGCATCCCGCAAGAGCGTGGTGTGAAGCTTGACCCCCTGTCCGTATCCACCACAACCGGTAAGTTGGAGGCCCTCTCGGAGGCAAGCCTGGGCCAAACCACCCAGGGTGGAAGCCTGAAACTCGTTGACGGGAAGGTCGTTTATACCCCGGCACAGGGCTATAGCGGCCCCGAATCGTTCAGCATCACGGTGACCGACACCCTCGGACAAACGGGAACCGTGGGGTATAACTTCATCGTGGTAGCGGCTCCCGTCGTGGCCGAGGGCGCGACCTTCGACTACACCGTACCGATGGACGGCGACCTCGAGATTAACGATCTCACCGGTCCCGCCAGTATCACCGGCGAGCAGTTGACCGTCACCGCGGTTAAGCAGCCCGAAGGCTTTGTTGGAGAGCTGAGCATCGATAAGGATAAGGAGGGCGTGGTCTTCGCCACCGACCGAAGCAACTGGGCGGGGAAGAACACGGCCACGGTAACCATCTCGGATGATCTGGGACAGGAAGTGGAGATCACCGCTACCTTCACCGTCGCCGCCCCCACGTTCGCCTCCGATATTGTCTCCGGGTTCTCCGGCGACACCGAGGTTACCCTCACCGCAGGCGGACTCGTTCCGGGAGCCGAGTATGCCGTAGAGCTTCACTCGTCGCCGTTGCCGTTGGGTGTTTTCACCGCAGCGGCGGACGGAACCGGGAAGCTCACGGTGCAGGTACCGGCCCAGGCCGAGACCGGTAAGCACGAAATCGTGCTGCTGAACGGCGCCCGGGAGCTGCGCGGAAACATCGCCTTCGAGGTGTTGGCCGTCAACACGGGAGACGGTTCCGGGGGTAACGTGCCCGGCGAGAACGGCTCCGGCCCCCTCGGCGGACTCAGCCTCACCGGTGCGCAGGGAGTGACCGTATTGACCCTGCTGGCCGGGCTGCTATTGCTGGCTGGAATTGGGGCTTCGTTCCTTGCCAAGCGTCGCCGGACCTCCAGGGAGCAAGAAAACGTCTAGTAGGTAAATCCCCTATAAGACGCAATAAATATGCCGCGTGGCTCCCTCATTGGAGGGAACCACGCGGCACTTGCGGACGAGGGCCAAGAAGCCCTCGTCCGCATTATTCGTCCACCGAACAGGCAAACAAATATTGCAGGAGCAAGAAGGCATAGCGGATGAAGAAGAAAACCTCATCGGTGGAATTCACTGGCCAATTTATTGAAGACCAAGAAATGCTGGCAAGGCACCGCTCGGGAGCCCCCGAAGCCTTCAGCGAGATCTATCAGCGATATGAGGCGGCGGCCTTTTCTATCGCATTACGCTATACATCGTCCCAAACCGAGGCTCAAGACATTGTCCTCGAATCTTTTACTCGCATTCTTGAAGCGATTCGGCGAGGCAAGGGCCCAACCGTCTCTTTTAGCCATTATCTGCGCAGCACGGTGCGCAGCACGGCACTCCGCCTCCTTGATAAAAAATCCCTGGAGAGCACCCATGCTCCCGAGGAGCTCACCGTCCTCGCCGAAGAAATATGGCGCAGAGATGCGGTCGACTACGCCTCCGAATTACCGGATGGCGCCGAGTGGTTGGCCGTCTCGTTTAACGCGCTCGAAGAGCTAGAACAACGTGTTCTCTGGCTGCGTGTCGTCGAGGGAATACCCTCCGTGGAAATCTCCAAGCAGCTCTCGATTACCCCGGTCCGGGCCACACGGATATACCAGCGTTCGATTCTGAAACTCAGGCGAGCCTTCGTCTACGACGCTGTACATAAGAGCGAGGACCCGGAATGTCTGTTAAACCGCGATCGCCTGCTCACCCTGATCACAAAACCCGATACCCCGCTCACGCGACATATCTGCGAATGCCCCACCTGCTCCGTCGTCGTAAAGCGACTGGGAGTCAGCGAACGCACTCTCCTCGCAGGCGTCGTGGTCGCGGGGCTCGTTGGTTCGGGATTCACCTTTGCGCCCCCCGCCGCGGTAGCCGCGGTACCGGTTTTTGGTGGGATACTCGCGACGTTTCTCAGCCTGCGCCTACCCACAAAAATTGCTATCGCCTCTGTCCCGATCGCGGTCGCGGCCGGGGGGATCTGGATAGCGCTCTCGACGCTGCCGGACGAAACCGTCGCCACTTCACACGCTCAAGTTGAGGTGATCCTCGGCCAGCCCGTCCCCGGCGCAGGCAACACGGAGAAACTAATCTCGGTGGGTTCCTGTGATATCACCCGCGAAGCTACCGGTGAGGAAAGGGAACTCTGGCGCGTGAACGAATCCGGGGGGCGTTGTATCGCGCGCATCTCCAAGCCTCACAGCGGGGAACTGCTCATTGACACGGCGGAGGCCCCCCATATTCGCACCGTGGAGATCGCAATAGCGGGTCTTTACAGCGTTACCCTCTCCGACGGGGAGGAACAGCGCTCCGCCGAAATATCGGTATCCCCGGAGCATCCGTATCATATTGAGCATTCGCGGGCCTCATGAGCGTGGCTGAAGCCGCACCGCGGAGTTTTGTGGGATGAGGGTGGACATGAGTTCGCGGTGCGGTATCGGGCCCCGCGAGGGCTCCACGGGAAGGGTGTAATCGGCAAGGCCCTCCCCCAGGGGCTTCGCGAGGATGTTCTGTGCGAGATAAGAACCCGTGATCCCGGCCTCCCGCGTACTGGGCCGGCGAGTAGCGCCTGAGATAACGGCGCAGCCGTGTGGCGGAGCAGGGACCGGGATATTCCCTCGTATATCGGGGCTGCGCGTTGCGTGGCTTCCGGCCCAAACCCCTCAGGGTCCCTTTTCCTCCGAGCGTGTTATTTCGGGGGAAAAGGGACCCGTGCCATTCCTGCCTTTTATGGACCCGGGATAAAACGAGGCCTGCCCCGTCATCCGGTCCTTGTTGTGCGGGGGCGGCTGTGCTCGGGGCGCCACTCGCCCAGAAAACTCGGGCATCCTGGCTCCGGCCGGCGCACTCCGGACGCGGTGTGAAAAATCCCGGAAACGCTCTCGACGGGCTAGGTGCCAAGCACCCGGCGCAGATAGTCGTTATTAAAGCGCCCCTCGGGATCCCATTCGGATCGCAGCCGCACAAAATCGGCGAGGTGCGGATATACCGAGTGCAGGTATTCGGCCTCCGCCGTATGCATTTTGCCCCAGTGTGGCCGACCGCCGTGGGCGCGGAAAATCGCCTCCACGGCGCGAAAATATTCGCCGGGCTCGCTGCGGTAATACTGATGCACCGCGATATAGCCGGTCTGCCGGCCCTGCGCGGTGGAGAGCCAAATATCATCGGCCGCCGCTGAACGCACCTCCACGGGGAAGGAAATCTTCCAGTCCCGGGCGGAGATCAGCGCCCGGATCTCGCGCAGAATCTCGGGGACCCGCTCCAGCTCCACCGCATATTCCATCTCCGCGAAGCGCACCGAACGCTCCGAGACAAAAACCCGATAGGAGGTGCCGGAAAACTCCCGGCTCGCGGTGAGCCTGGCGGCCACCCGGTTGATCGCCGGAATGGTGCCCGGCAGGGCGGCGCCGAGGCGGCAGGTCGCGGCAAAAAAGCGGTTGGCCATGACGTGATCATCCACCCAGCCGCGCAGCCGTCCGAGCGGACGCGCGGGCTCATCCGGGGCGAGCCGGGTATTGGTTTTGGTCAGCACGGTATCGGTATGCGGGAACCAGAAAAACTCGAAGTGATCGGATGTGCGGGTGCGCTCCAGATAGCTCTCGATCACGTGGTCCACGGGTTCTCGCCGTTCCCGGGCGGCCAGCATAAAAGACGGAACACAGCGCAGCGTGATCTCCGAGAGGATCCCCAGGGCCCCGAGCCCGAGCCGGATCGCGGGGAGCGCGGACGGGTTATCTGTGTCGCTGACCTCGCGCACCTCGCCATCGGCACACACCACGCGCGCGGCGGCGAGGCTCGCGGACATGCCGCGCGCGGCCAGGCCCGTGCCGTGGGTGCCCGTGGCCAGGCTCCCGGCCAGACTCTGGCGATCGATATCGCCCATATTGGGCAGGGCCAGGCCGTGCTGGGCGAGCAGGGGGCCCACGCTGCTGAGCGGGGTACCCGCACCAAATGTGGCCAGGCCCGCGTCGGCATCCACCCGCAGCAGTCCGCTCAGCGCCGCGACATCCACCTGGATACCCTCGGTCAGCGCCACCCCCGAAAAACTATGCCGGGCCCCCACCGCCTTCACGGGCAGGCGCTCCTGAGCCGCGCGGCGCATAATCTGCGAGAGTTCGGCCTCGCTCAGGGCCGAGCGAGCCCGGACCGGGCGAAATACCTGGGTGCGTCCCCAGTTGGCCACGGGTGCCGGTGCGCTCATAAAAATGCCTTTCCCTCTCCGCGATAGGTGGGAACCACACCGATCACGCGGGTGCCCGATACCAGCTGCAGTTCACTCACGCGCTCGCAGGTTTCACCCGCCTTGGCCGGGCGGAACCATACCCGCGATCCGTGCGGCAGGCTGGGCAATCCGCGCAGCGGCGTCTGCACCTCCCCCGCGCCCTCGCTCCCCACCAGGCTCAGCCCCGCGGGCCATACCGGGATGGGAAGTCGATCGGGTGCGCCCGGGCCGGAGGCGATCCAGCCGCCCCCGAGTACCGTGGAGATCCCGTCCGCGGGACGACGCACCACCTCGCCGGCAAAACCAAACGCGGGCAGCGGTCGAAAGCGCGAATAGTGGTCAAAGAGGTGCGGGCCGTAGAGCCCGCTGCCGGCCGCGAGCTCGGTGAGCGAGGGATCGGCGGTGCTCAGCTCCAGGGAACCGGTGCCACCACCGTTAATAAACTCCGGGGTGATCTCGGAGCGCAGCGCGGCGATAAGCACACGCCGCCGCTCCTGCACCCGCGGCCAGACCAGGGCCTGCATCGCGGAGACCAGGGCGCCGCGCACGGGGCGTCCCGGGGGTGCGTTTCCGACCCCGGCGATCTGCGCCTCATAGCTCATCGCCCCGATCAGCCGGAAGCCGGGCCGCGCGGCGATCTCCCGCGCGAGTGCCAGCACCTGCTCGGGATGGCGGATGGGCGAGCGCCAGACGCCGAGCCGCGGCAGCAGCGGCACGTCCTCCGCCGCATCGAGGTCCATGGCCACCCGGATCTCGGCGTGCCCGGAGCCCAGCACGGCATCCACGGCGTCCAGGTGCGCGATATCGTCCACCATGATGCAGACGCGTTCACGCAGCGTCTCGGAGGCGCCCAGGCGCGCGAAGGCCTCCCGATCTAGGGAGGGATAGGCCACCAAAATATCGGTAAATTCCTCGGCCAGCCACAGGGCCTCGGGCAGGCTAAACGCGAGGATTCCCGAAAACCCGGGAATCTCCAGCACGGTGCGGATCAGGTCCCGGCTGCGCACCGATTTACTCGCCACCCGGATGGGCTTGCCGCCGGCCCGGGCCACCAGGTTATGGGCGTTGGCGATAAACGCGTCGATATCCACGGCCAGCAGGGGCGCGGCGATCTCCCGGGTCGCGGCATCCATCCGGGCCCAACGCTGTGCCGCCGCCTCGGCCATCTGTGCGGATTTTGGTGGTGTCTGTCTGGTCATCGTTTACCAATTCCCACTGGGTCCAGCAGAAATCCTGGCAGATTCACGCGGACGAAAGTCCAAAATCACGATCGAGCCGGAAGGCCGTCGACCGCTCTACGAGGGCTGAAACAGATCTCTGAGAATCTCAACCCGCCCCTGTGATGTATATCGAGCGTAGTCGCCACGCGGCAGTTCGCCAAGCACCGGAATAATCCGGGCCCAGCGGCGACGGGGAAGTGCCGCCCGAAAGGCCTCCACCCGCAGTTTGCCTCGGGCTGCTTCACGCACGGGAGCCGCAAAAAGCGCGGGACGTGCTTCCAGATAGTTCACCAGCTCCGCGGTTCGTCGCTCCAAAACCACATTTCGTTCACCCCGCGGGCTCAATACCCGCTTGGTCTTCACCCACACGGTGGGACGTCTCACACCAATCGCGTTCTGATCGTGAATGCGATAGGCCATCAGCGGCTTTTCGATGATCCCAATACGGTTTTCTGCCGCAGCAATGATGGCGAGCCACTCATCGTGCAACCAATCACTCGGGATAGGTGCGGCACGCGTCCAAAGACTACGGCGAAATGCCACCGTCATTCCGGTGGCAAGATTCCGCCGCAAAAACGGGCCGAATGCGTGCCCCTCGTGAATCTGTTGGCGCTCCGATTCGGTTACCGGCAGTGTTTCGAAGAGTGTTGTATCGAGGGAACCATCCTGCCCATCGATGAGATCCGCGTCGCCAAACAGCAGATCAACTTCGGGCTGGGCAATAAACGCCTGCACGGCCGTTTCGACGCGAGTGGGGTACCAATAATCATCCTGATCCGCGAGGATGACGATGGGATGCGTGGCCGCTTCTATGGCGGCCGAGAAGTTCCCCCGGACCCCCAGCTTGCGGTCGTGCCGAAGTATGCGAAGCGGCACGCTATCGGAGACCGTGGCGATCGCTAATGCGATGGTGTCGTCCCGGGATCCGTCATCGGAAAGGATGATCTCGGCGGGGAGAATCGTCTGCGAACAGATGCTTCGAAGCTGGGCCTCAATGTATCGCGCCCCGTTATACGTGGCGAGAGCGACAGAAACCGCGGGGGTCCTTTGCACGTCAATTCCTCCCAGGGGACATCCTACGAACACCCCATGATAGTCGAATTGATTGCCTGCTATCGTGGCATAATGCCCCTCGACATTATGTTGCCCTTTTATGGCGATTTTGGTCAGTTCAAGGAAGCCGTGTCGAGCGTACTAGCGCAGACCGATCCCAACTGGCGGCTGGTCATCATCGACGATCAGTATCCCGACCCTCGTCCCGGCGAATGGGCTCAGGCCCTCGACGATGAGCGAATCACATATCAACGCAATGAGGTAAACCTACGAATTAGTGGAAACTTCAACGAAAGTATCCGCCTCATTGCCAACGATCACGCCGTAATTCTGGGCTGCGACGATATCCTCCTTCCGGAATACGTCTCTCGAGTGTCTGCTCTCATTGCGGAGTACCCGCAGGCAGCACTCATCCAGCCCGGGGTCGAAGTCATCGATTCCTCCGGCACGGTTGTATTACCGTTGGCCGACCGGATCAAGGCCTGGTGTCGTCCCCGAGGAACCGGCACCCGGCTCCTTTCCGGGGAGCGACTAGCGACCAGCCTGTTACGGGGTAATTGGCTCTATTTCCCTTCCCTCGTCTGGCGAGCGGATGTCTTTGAATCACGTCGGTTCCGCAGCGACCTTGATGTCGTCCAGGACCTCGACATGATCATGAGTATCGTGGAGGCGGGTGAGTCGCTTCTTGTGGATGAAAAAATAGTTTTTCAATACCGGCGCCACGAGGAGTCTCTGTCGGCTAAGCGAGGCCCCGATGGGAAAAAGTTCATTGAGGAACGATTGGTCTTTCGCGAGACCGCCGAGCGAGCTCGACTCCTCGGCTGGTCACGCACTCGCCGTGCGGCGCGATTGCGGATTACCTCTCGGGCAAACTCGCTGAGCGAAGTTCCTGTCGCGATTAAACTGCGTTCCGGTGCGGCCGTGAAATCACTTCTTCGGCACACTTTTGGGCGCTAGCCACAGCTTAAACGCATAAACTCCGCATCCTTAAACCCTGGATAAGATAGGCCATATGATTACCGCACCGACCAATCCCCTTATTGTGCTTCCGGCGTATAACGAAGAGGAAGCACTCGGGGATGTTCTTCGGGAGATCCAGGCCAAGCTCGGCGCTATCCCTTGCCTGGTTATTGACGATGGTTCCGCGGACCGCACAAGCGAGGTGGCCCGCGACGCAGGAGCCCTCGTGGCAACGTTGCCGCTGAACCTCGGAGTGGGCGGCGCCATGCGGGTTGGCTTTCGCTATGCCCTGGAAAACGGCTATGACTGCGTCGTGCAGATAGATGCAGACGGTCAGCATGACCCAAGCGCGCTTCCCCAGCTCATCGCGGGTCTCGCCAACGCCGATATCGTCATCGGCGCACGGTTTGCGGGAGAGGGCGAGTATTCGGTACGCGGCCCTCGGCGCTGGGCAATGAAGGTGCTGTCGGCAATACTCAGCAAAATCTGCGGGACCAAGCTGACCGATACAACCAGCGGCTTTAAATCCACGGGCCCCCGGGCCCTGAGACTATTCGCGAAGCACTATCCCGCAGAATACCTCGGAGACACGATCGAAGCTCTGGTGATTGCAGCACGGGCAGGATGTGTTGTCCATCAGGTCCCGGTTTCGATGAGGCCCCGTGCGGGAGGCGTGCCCTCACATAACCCGATCAAGGCGGCGATCTACCTCGGTCGCGCTTTCATCGCCCTGCTCTTCGCGATGATTCGCCCGCCCATCTCGATTGCCTCGACTGAAGGAAAACTCTCGTGACCTGGCTCCCCCATCTGCTTGCGATTTTTGCGGCGCTCCTGATACTCGTCCTGGTTATCGAAATGCTCCGTCGTCGCAGACTAAAAGAACGCCATGCGACCTGGTGGCTTCTCGCCGGTACCATTGCGCTGGTTGCTAGTCTGGCCCCGAGCACTCTGGAGTGGTTTTCCGGAGTACTCGGCATCACGATCCCTCTGAACCTGGTATTTTTTGCGTGCGCAGCGGTACTTTTCCTCGTGTGTCTCCAGCACAGTTCCGAGCTGTCGACCCTTGAGGAAAACGTACGGGTGCTTACCGAGGAGAGCGCACTTCATCAGATGCGCCTGGTTGCCCTGGAATCGGCGTTAGGTGAGCAGAGCCCGCGGGCAGATATCGAGCTCCCCAGCGAACGGGAGACCCCGGGCGCCGAGGACTAACGGCGCCTCCGGGCACCTCGCGGGCAGAACGCGGGCACCTCGCGGGCACAACGCGGGCACAACGCGCCCCAGAGCCTCGGAGAGGCTCTGGGGCGCCGCCCGGGCCGCAGCGCGCCGGCTTTCACACCGACGCGCCCGCGGCACCCGGCGAGGGACCTCATCTGCTGACAACGCTCCCTTCCTCGGGCCGAGCACCGTGCCTGGCCATACGGAGTTTCCCGGAGTCGTCGGTATCCGCGCTCAACGAGATTTCGCCTCAGGCTCGCTCGCCCGTGTCCGATCCAGTTTCCTACCGACGTCGCAGAAAGAATAAACGCGAGCCGAGACCGTAAGCAACGGTTGCTCAACCGGACACACGCTAGATAACTCGTCTCCGTCGTCTATGCGATCGACGGGTTGGGCTATTGCGGTCCCGGCTCACCTGGACGATTATCGCGAGCGCCGTTTTCGCGCCGGGGTACACCGGCCTTGCGTATTCGCCACGCCACGCAAACCGCCGCCGTCCGCCTCCCTAAGGGCCAGAAAACGGCGTCCCGTGGATTCGATAGGCACCCGGCTATATCGGGTCCCACGGGCGCGGTGTCAACAGACTATTGCCGGCACAACTGCATCGGGTCATAGGCCCGGCACCCGCCCGGGCAAGACGCCGAGGAGCCTCGACGAGGAGCCTCGGTTAGGAACCCAGAGCCGCGCCGGTCTCGGCGGCGGAGGGAGAAGGAGCAGCGGAGTTCCGCCGCAACACAAATAGGTGGCAGGCAAGCCCGGGAAGGGGGCCCACGGTGAGGGCCACGAGGGCTACCGTGCTGAGTTGTCCGGGGATAAGAAGCAATCCGATGCTGACAACCGCGGCTACCGTCCAGCCGGCGGCAAACGTCCCGTGCAGATCGGCGGCAAGAACCGCCGCCCCGCTCACGCAGAGCGCCGCCGTCAGGCCGGCGGCGGCGACCATGCCCCCCACGAGAAGCGGATCGGGTAGGAATGCGCCACCGGTGACCCACTGCACAAGAGCCGGTCCGATGATCATGGCCACCACGCCCAGGAACACGGCGCCCAACACCACCACCAGAATCAGCTTAATTACACGGGCGAACCGGTCTTGTGCGTTCTTCGAAAAATGCACAATCATGAAGTTTTGAAGTGCCAACAGGGGGATGACCACGGGGGCCCGCACCACGGTGAACACAAAAATGATTGTTGCCAGCGCTGGGTCGTTTTCACCCACGAGCTTCAGGAAGAGCGGAAATCCGCTGATCAACGCCGCGGTCGAAACCGACCCGGCCACGGTACGGCTACAGTTCCAGGTAAGTGCGCGGGCGCTCATGCCCATCCGGGTAGCGGGACGTCGACGCCGCACCATGAGGAGAGCTACGGCGATCGTGGTGAGAGCTACGGGGATAGTGACCGCGAGCTGCAGGTCAAGAATTCCCCCACCGATTAAGACAACAGCCCCCAGAAGCACCGCCCGCAGAAGCGGATCGGCGATGATGGCCACTGCCAGTACACCCCAGCGTTCCTGGCCGTATAGCTGGCCGCTGAGCCCCGAGAAAATAACGTAGGCTGCCGCGCCGACCGCGATCACGGCGGCCGCGATCTGCCCGTCCTGACCAAATACCAGCGGTCCCCAGAAAAACCCGGAACCTACGAGTACTACCAGGAGAGTACCGGCAAGGCCGAATAGAAAATTCTGAGGTCGTACACCCACGGTGCCCACCGCGGGCTCCGCGTCTATCCGCGAAAAGGCGCGCGCGAATTCCTGTTGAATTCCCGCCAGAGCACCGATGATCAGGTAAAACGCGGCCCAAAATGCCATAAAAATGGTGTATTTGGGGGTGTCGCCAAGGGCTGCACCCATGCCAACCTGAATCACGTAGCCCAGCAGACCGGCAATCGCGGTCGCGCCGAGAACCACGGGAAGTCCGGAACGCCGCCCGCGGGAGGCCACCGTCTGCGACTCAGCCATTGAGGACATCACCGATCATTTACTGCGTCCGCGCCTGAGCCGCGCACGCACCTTATGCACAAGAACCCGGGGCCCTCCGTTTTTCAGATAGAAAGCCACTAGCTCAATGTCCTTGCTGATGCCGTGTTTCCGTTTACGCACAGAACGGCCTCCCGCTGCCGGTGCGCCCACGCGGGCGTCGCCCGCGGCCACCCGGTCCTCCGCAAAATGTGCCTCGCGCACAAAATCCGTGAGCGGCGCCAGTACATTCTCCCAGCGGTATTCCGAGGCCACCTCGGCAACATTCTTACGTGCCTTCTGGGCGAAGTCGTCGTTGAAGAGCACCCGTTCCAAGGCCTCGGTCAGCGCCTCAACGTCCTCCGCGGGCACCGAAACACCAAGCTCACGTCGCTCCACGAGTTCCGCGAAATGATCGCCCTCCGTCACCACCATGGGCAGATCTGCCCAGAGATAGTCAAGAATGCGTGTACGGAAAGAGAACGTGGTTTCGATATGGGAGAAATGGGTACTGACGCCGGCATCGGCCTCCGTCAGATAGTTCTGTCGATCGGCGTAGTCAACCCAAGATGAGTTAAAAAACACGTTGACATCGAGAATCCCCAGTTCGGTTGCCAGCGCCCGCGAGCGGGCCACAATGGCCATCTCCGGTACGCCGGGGTGAGGATGCTTTGTTCCCTGGAAAAAAAGACGAACGTTGGGGCGGGTCTGTGCGAGTTTGCCGACCGCACGAATCAGGTTTTCCGGGTCAAACCAGTTATAGAGTCCCCCGCTCCATAGCAACACCTTATCGTCCACGCCGATACCGGGCCAGACGCCCTTGAGCACCGGGCGCTCATGCTTCGGGGGAACGCTGGAGAGACCAAAGGGAACCACCGAGATGAGACCGGTAAGGTCGGGATCATCCTCATAATTCGCGGGATTCACCCGGCCAAGGGCCGCCAGCTGACCTAAATAGAAATGACGCTGCCGTTCGGAGGCACAAATGAAGAAGTCGCCACGTTCCAGCTGCTCGTTCAAGACGTCCGTGGCCGATGACACCTGTCGGGTCCACTCCGCGTTATTATGCTCGCGGCCCTGCTCCAGATGCTCCAAATGCATCGGATCGTAAATATCGCAGACCAAGATCTTGCGAGTCTCCCGAATGCATTTAAACAACGCCATCGCGAGGCCCTGGAAGATAATAACGTCGGCAGTTGCCTCGAGTGCGCGCATACTCCGCTCGTCCCCGGGCGCCACATGCTCAATATCAAAACCGGCTTCGAGGGGCTCAACGGAGGCGAGTGAGACCAGCGTGACATCGTTTTCCACGGCCAGCGCCTCTGCCATATGCCATGCCCTGATGGCAGGTCCCGCCATTTTTACCCCGATCGGATCGCCCGTAATGATCAGGACTTTCCGGGTGGGCGGGCCGTCAAGCACCGCGAATGTATCAACGATATTTGAGTACCCCTCGTGGAAATAGTCACCGGGGAATGCGGGGGCGTCCGTCTCACCAAACAGCTTCCATAGTGCACCGTCACCCGTCACCCGATCGCGCTGGATCTGCGCCCGGGATTCCCGCAGGCTGGGGAGGTTGGCGACGAATTGGTCAACGCCGTAGAGCGTGGCGAGCGCGGACTTAGCCACTTCCGTGCTCTCCGCGTCGCTGCCGCCGCGGCGAAGGTCGAACTCCTGCGAATCAAGCTCTCCTCTTGCGACAGCACGCCGTGCGTTAAGGGCTAATGCCGCGGCAAGGTTCTCGTGCAGCGACTCCTCACCTAAGTTCTTATACAGGGTGAATAACGCGTTTCGTTCCAGGAGATAGGTCTCTTTAAAAGAACCAAACTTACTCATCGAGGCATGGTGCTTATGGAACGCCACCGATCCCGGCTCATACACAAAACGATGCCCCGCGAGGTTCAGGCGCCATCCAAGATCAACGTCTTCAAAGAACATGAAATAACGCTCATCAAATCCGCCAAGCTCGTCAAAAACGCTGCGACGTACAAACATCGCGGCGCCCGTTCCGAAAAGAACATCGTGGGCCTTATCCGGAACCGAAGGAACAGGCTCGGCGGTGAGCGGTTTATAGCCCATTCCGTACCAGGTCAGCGCGGCGCCAATGAAGTCGACCAGTTCACCGTCCCAGTCCAGGACCCGGCTCGCTACTGCACCGATCTTTGACGAATTTTCAAACCGGGAGATAGCTGCGGAGATCCAGTTGCCATCGGGTCGAGCATCGTTATTCAGGAAGGCGACATATTCACCATGAGATCGTGCCACACCGAGGTTGCAGCCGCCGGCAAAACCCAGATTCTCCTTTGAAACGATGAGCGATATACCGTCCACCTCGCGCCGGAGACGCTCCAGGCTGTCATCGCCGGAGGCGTTCTCCACCACGATGATTTCGAGCCTCTCGCGTGGCCAGTCCAGTGCCTGAAGGTTGCGAATGGCATCGATGGTGTCATCGGTACCCCGGAAATTCACTAGGACTACCGAAACTACCCCTGCTCGCCATTCGGCCATGCCATACCTCACTACTCGTTACCAATATGCCCTCGTTGAATCCTAGCAATGCGCCCGCTCATCCCCTGCGCAGCCTCGCCCGCTATGATTGGTACCTGGGAACACGCTTTCCCTGGTGCCGCTGTTTTCCAGCCCGGTAAGCCAGGTCGCATTTCCTCCGTACTCGGCCACGACGAAAGCTAATGATGAGCCTCACCTCTACCGACTATCGCCATAAGATTCTCGTCATCACGGGCGATACCCTGGGGGCCAAAATGGCCGGTCCTGCCATGCGCGCCTGGCATATTGCCCAGGAAGTATCGACCGTCGCGGAGGTTCGTCTGGTCTCCACTACTAAGAGCGATATCGCGACCGAAGAGTTTATGACCCTCTATGCGGATGACGCCGAACTTCGACGTCAGATCGAGTGGTGCGAGGTGATTATTTTCCAGGGGCATGTGATTCACCACCACCCGTGGATCGCGGAGACGGATAAAATCATCGTCGCGGATATCTACGACCCGATGCACCTTGAGACGCTTGAACAGGGCAAGTTCTTCGCGGATGAGGCCCGCATGGACTTTACGCTGCAGACCACCGAGGTACTGAATGTGCAGATTGAACGCGCGGACTTTATGCTCTGTGCCTCAGAGAAGCAGCGCGATTTTTGGCTCGGGCAGCTCGCCGCAATGGGGCGCATTAACCCCCTCACCTATGACGAGGATGCGAGCCTTCGCTCCCTGCTCGCCGTCGCACCCTTTGGGGTAACCAACGAGGAACCGGTGCAACTTCGGCATGCGCTTAAAGGCACCGTGCCCGGGATTAACGAGGACGATAAGGTGCTGCTGTGGGGCGGCGGAATCTATAATTGGTTTGATCCGCTCACCCTGATCAAGGCCGTAGACCTTCTGCGCGCCACGCGTCCGAACCTTCGCCTCTTTTTCCTCGGAATGGCCCACCCCAACCCGGATGTTCCGATCATGGAAATGTCCGTGCAGGCTCGCGAACTTGCCGATGAGCTGGGCCTTAACGGCACTCACGTCTTCTTTAACAACGAGTGGGTAGCGTATGCCGACCGTGTGAACTATCTCCTCGATTCCGATCTAGGGGTGTCCACACATTTTGAACATGTCGAAACCGCGTTCAGCTTCCGCACCCGGATTCTTGATTATCTCTGGGCCGGCCTCCCAATCGTGGCAACCGGCGGAGACACCTTCGATGCAATCATTACGGGGGAACGCCTAGGCGCCACCGTGGATCCTGAGGATGTGGACGCGCTCGCCCGCGCAATCGATGACGTGGTTTACGGCGATAACTATGCCGAGTACGCCGAAAACGCCCGACGGATCGCTCGCAAAATGACCTGGGCCGATTCCCTCGCGCCCCTGGTGGAGTTTTGCGCAAGTCCTCGCCGCGCCCCCGACCTGGTTGCGGGTGCAACCACGGTACGCAACCGCCAACGTGCTGCCCTCGAGATTCGCGTTGCGGGGCTCGAGAACAGCACGTCGTGGAAGCTCACGGCACCGTTGCGTGCCGTAATGCGTCGACTGGGACGCTAACTTCCTAGGAGGGATAGGGCCAGTAACGGTCAGATTCCGGGATACCCCAGCGTGCGCGCAAGAGGTCGCGCTCCCACTGATGAACGGTCCCATCACGGGTCTTTGATTCAAAATGAAATGCGCGTACCTGGGGTAGCCAAAGCAGGTCTAGCCCGAGGCTGCGGACCTTTAACGAAAAATCGACGTCGTTATAGTTGCCCGGTAGAGCCTCGGAAAAGCCCCCCACGCGGATGAATGTATCGCGCCGCATAGCGATACATGCCGCGGTGAGCCCGGAGACCTCTCTCTCCACGAGGAGGGAGTCCAGCGGTCCTGCCTGCTGCGCGCCCTGAGTAATCATCGAGTGGCGGGGGCTAGGCCCCGCATACCAGTGCCCAACATGTTGGATGGTTCCATCCTCGAAATTGAGAAAGCCGCCGGTAAGACCCACCCGCGGGTCCGCTAGGGGGGCGACGAGTTCCTCAATGAAGTCCAGGCTCTCGGCTCGTACGTCATCGTTCAGCATCACCAAGTACTCCCCCGTGGCAAAGAGCATTCCGAGGTTGCATTTTTCACTAAAGTTAAACGGCTTCTCATATAACACCGTGATGAGGTGGTCCCCCGCCAATTCCCTCAGCTCGGTAAGCACAGAATCGGGTGTTGAGGGGTCGTAAACGACCACAAACTCGAGGTCGCCAAATACGTGCTGCTCAAGCACCGAACGGACGGCTTCAACAACAAATACCTGCTCCGTGCCAAAAACTACCCCGGAGGTGCCCCGAGTGGGAATGATAATGCTGGTGCGTTTCTGAGCTTGTTTCTCGCGCGCCAGCCGAAATACCCCGGCCGTCCCGGAATCGTCGGCCACGACTGCCATATCGTGACGCACGAGATGGCTCTGTAATTGGCGTCTATTAACCGCGTGTTCTTCGGCGCTCATCCGGGCGCCGGGCTCGCGATAAAGGGGCTCGCTCACATGCACTACCCGCGCTGCATCCGTCGATACGGCCAGCTCCAGAGCCCACTCATATGCGGCCCCCGTCGTTCCCAGTGCCACGCGGGTGGCCTCATCAACGCTGCCCGAAATGGCTATTAGCGTCCCGAGATAATAATTATTTTTTAGGCGGTGGGGGGACCACTCGGGTCGAAGACGCTCATCCGAGGAATCGGCGTCGAGCGAATCGGAATATGCCAGGATCGTTCCGGGCTCGGCGAGAGCGTCGCCGAGCACCCGCAGTGTTTTTTCCGTGACGAGTGTCCCTGCACGAAGGAGTATAAAATCACCTTCCGGGTAGTCTGCCCGGTCACCGACCATAAAAATATGGGAGGGGGAAAGCCCGGCGTTTACCAGGGAGGTGCGGGACGCCTCCAGAGCGGTGGCGGGGGAAAATCTTCCATCGATGACAGCGGATGTGATATTCATCATCGCTTGCCTCGAAGCGCGTTGACGGGTCGTAATAGCGCGCTACCGAGCTTCCATCGGGCGCTGTTTCGGAACGACTGTTCCTGCGCCTTCAGGGCCTGACCCATCTCGTGTCGCATCGCATTCATCTCGGCCTCGCGTTTCTCGGCCAAAAGCCATCCCGCCTCTAACCGTTCGGAAGCAGAGACGGAGTTGACCATAGGAATGAGTTCGCGGAGGCGAGCATTTTCCTGCTCAAGCCCAAATACACGGTCACGTAGCGCCAGCTGTGCATGCTGCAGGCGTCGGAAACCGTCGCGGAGGCTGTCCTCATCTAGTGTGTCTGCCGGCGCCTCAAACATATTTGCCGGTTCAGTTTCAGTCACAATAATCCACTTTCAGTCAACGATGAATACGGTCCAGTCTAATGCGCGGCGCCAACAGCCTGATCATTACGAGGCGATCGAGATAGGATTATGAAATGACTAACGATTCCCTCACGGCTTCGAAAATCGTGATGACAATTATGGTGCGCGATGAGGTAGACATCATCGACTCGATGATTACCCATCATCTAGGCCAAGGGGTCGATAAGTTCATTGTCACCGATAACGGCTCCACCGACGGCACCACAGAGGTTCTCCAGGGTTATGCCGATACGGGAGTGGTGGATCTACGACACGACCCGGTTCACCGGAAACAGCAGTCGGTCACCGTCACTCAGATGGCCCGTGATGCGTTTACGCTCTACGGGGCAGACTGGGTACTCAATGCAGACGCCGACGAGTTCTGGGTTGCCCAGGATCACAATCTCACCCTGCGCGATGCGTTTTCACATATCCCCAAAACGCTGCGATCTTTTGTTGTTCCCGTGATCGATATGACGGGGGCGCCCGCCGAGAGTGGCAGTGGCATAGAACGACTTCTTTACCGCGATACCCGCCCCGAGGAACAGCTTCGCAGCATTGGCCTCCGGGCCCATTCGACCCACGACAGCGTCCATATTGGCGTTGCCGATATTAATGTGGCCCAGGGCAATCACTATGTGAGTATTTCTTCCGCGGGATCACCCGATCCCGCCTTTGCACTCGAGGTGTATCACCTCCCCTGGCGATCCTGGGATCAATTCCGACATAAGGTGGAAAACGCTGGACGAGCCTACGAGGCTAATCCGGAGCTGACCCCAAGCCCTAACCACCACGGAATGCGCGACTATAGAAGCCTGAAAGACGGAACTCTTCGGGCACGCTATATCGCGAGGTCACTTTCAACCGCGGAAATTGAGCAGGCTGAAAGCGGCGTGCATCCGTATCTAACGCCCGATCATAGATTGCGCTCGGCGCTCGTGTCCTCCGTCCCCGATACCTCGTTTGACGGCGACACGGAAACCTATGAGAGGACCGTTGGACTTTCACTCGCGCGGCTCGACCTTGCGGAGAACGCGGTTGGGGACCTTCGGAAGCAACTCACAGCAAAAGAGGAGCGGATGGTCCAGCTCGAGTCCTCACTCGTCGACTCGAGGGAAGAAATCGCCGGTTTAAAAGCGGAAACGCGGCAACTCCAGGCGATGGTCGAAGCTTTTAAGTCTCGCCGTCTCATTCGTTTCGCGGACTCGGTTAAGAACCGTCTCAGTCGTTAGCTCTCGCCGGGGTTCCGATATTCGTCCGTGCACGTTGCGCGAGCAAACCGGCGGCTAGACTAGACATTCGATCACTGCGCGATTTTCTTCCGCGGTAAGGAAGTAGAAAAATATGACTCCTGAAGAGCGGATGGCTTCGCTCTCGAAGCTCCCATTCGAAGAGATTGGAACTCCAGCGGAGGGCGCCCGTGGCTTTTGGGCGCAGACCCGCCTGATCCTCAAGAATCGCGGGATGCTCGGCCTCTTTGTGAAGCGAGATCTGAAGTCCCGGTATAAGGACAGCGCATTGGGTTTTGCCTGGACGCTGGTCAAGCCGTTGACTCAGATCATGATCTACTATTTAGTGATCGGTCAGTTCCTCGGTGCCGAGCGTGGTATCCCGCAGTTCGCCATCTACATCTTTACCGGACTCACCGCCTACGGCCTATTCTCCGAGATCGTGATGGGCGGCACCGCCTCTATTCTCGGAAATGCCGGCTTGGTAAAAAAGGTATACCTGCCGCGGGAATTATTTCCGCTCGCCGCGGTGGGAGGAGCCCTTTTTAACTTCCTGATTCAACTGGGAATTCTTCTTATCGCCACGCTCCTCGTTGGCGCATTCCCGATCTCCCCCGGCATGGCCTATTTCCTGCCTTCGCTTATCGTACTTCTCCTCTATTCCACCGCGCTTGCGCTCCTGCTGTCCGCGCTCAACGTATATTTGCGGGACGTTCAGTACCTGGTTGAAGTGATCATCATGGTCATGATGTGGGCGTCGCCCATCCTGTATAGCTGGAAGATGGTCGCCGATAAGCTGGTAAATCATCAGTGGATCGTTGATATCTATACCAATAACCCCATTACGCTCGCTGTTCTTGGCTTCCAGCGCTCGTTCTGGATGGCGGGCAAGCCTGTCCCCGGTGTCCCCGCGGCCGATCAGCTTGCACAATACCCTGCCGATCTTGCCCTGCGCCTCATGATCGCCGGGGTTATCGGCTGCGTATGTGTTTATCTCGCACAGCGTGTCTTTGCACGTCTGCAAGGAAACTTCGCCCAGATGCTCTAGCTCAACATCCGTTCTTTAGGGAACTAACAGAGAAGGCCAGCAACGTTTTACGTTGCTGGCCTTCTCTGTTAGGAAACCCGTCAACACCTCCCGAGTCATTCCGACCGATCATTCGTTCCGCACGCACTAGGCGGGGTGTAGCGAGCGGCGTCCCAAGGTCGCCCTACCTCCGCACAACACAGCGTATGCGCGTCTATACGGGCTCCACGGCGCTCTTATTTCGGCTATGGATAGGAGAGCCCTCCGGCCTGTTTTCTATCCGCCCCTGCGACGTGTTTCAAGCTCCGGGCTCCGGGCTCCGGGCTCCGCTCATTTCACAGGCTCCTAGACGACACAAAACGGCCGCCACATACTGTGACGGCCGCCTGTGCCCACGCTGGCGAGGAAACTACTAGTTCACCGTTACCACCTTGCATCCAAGCATGGTGTTGCCGGACACGCTGTCTAGCGCGTACACGCACACGTTATGGTTGCCTGCCACAGCCGGAATGCTGCGGGAGAACCCGTGGTCAGGGCCTGCCGCGGGATAGTGCCGAACCAGGTCAGGCCGCGGAAGGTTGGCTCGGATGGGATACCCCGCGCCCCCAACATAAACGTGAACCGCGAGCTGCGACGTCCATGCATCGGGATCGAGCGTCCATCCGGATACCTCCACGGTGCCGTTTCCGCCGGAGATATTATCCAGCGAACCGATCGGCATCGTATTCGGCGCCTCGATCTGTACGGTACGACAACCTAACGTCGTATTAGCCCGCCCTGCGGAGTCGATCGCATAGACACAAATATTTTGTGTTCCGCTGAGCCCCGTCATCGTGGCATTAAACCCATGATTTGCGCCATAGACGGGGTAGTGCGTCGCAATATCCGAACGCGGCACGTCGGCACGGAAAGCCTGGCCTCGTGCACCGGCGTAGACGTGCACGCTGATCGGTTCCCTGGTGTCCGGGTCGATAGCCCAGCCCACAACCGTTACCGAGTCGGCCCCGGTACGGACGACCTCAAGGTTACCGATCGGTGCCCGGCCCTCTTCCAGTAGCGGCGCTTCAATGGTCACGACCCGACAGCCCAGCGTGGTATTGATTTTTCCGGCGCTATCGATACCGTATGCACAAACGTTTTGCGTGCCAGAAACACCGGTGACTCGGACGTTAAATCCGTGGTTGGGACCGTACTTCGGATAGGCACGAGCGATATCGGACCGAGCTCCGTTTGCCATTGCGGCGGTGCCACGCTCCCCCACATAGACGTGCACTCTAATCGGGTCGTAGGTATCGGGGTCGAGCGTCCAACCACCAACGGTAACTTCGCCGATTCCGGTGTTCACGCTATCCAAGGAGCCCAGGGGTGCGCGTCCAAGTTCCGGTGCCGGGCCGTCGGGAATTGCAACGGATTTACATCCGAGTTGCACCGGAGTTACTCCCGCTTTATCCCCTAGCGCCTCCACGCAAACGTTAACGTTTCGGTCGTTCATAATTGGGATCACGATGTCGAATCCATGATTATTCCCAAATCCGGGATACGCGGCACCCACGTCGGGACGGAAGGCTTCCGCCGGATAGATCTGGGTCACACCGTTAAGCGCCACCCGCACGTTCACGGGACCCGTGGTATCGGGATCGATCGTCCAACCCCGCACCGTGATCATTCCGGGAGCCGGAATAACAACATCAAATGCACCAAAGGGCGGACGGTCACCGTTTTGTCCGGTGGGCGAACCAAACCAGTCCGAGTAGTAGTTATAGAAGTTTCTATTTCCATAAGAGGAACATGAATCGCCCGTACCGTATCCCGCCGCCAATGAAGCGCGGTTCGGCTGATAGGGCGTGTAGTAATAAAGCGCCGAGGTCGCCCCGTTGCGGATGGTCACTGAGCTGGAACCACATGCGGCATTCGGGTGGTATCCGACCTGCGAAGGCCGGCCCACGGGGAACCAGGTGAAGAACGAAGAACTCGTATAGACCTTGAACTGCCATGCAGCCATATATACCTGGTTATAGAAACCGTAATATCTGGTGTCGCAGGCCGCGGTATCCGGGCACGCATAACCGGTGGCGATGAGCCATCGGCTAGAGTTTGCCGTTCCGGGTGCCGAGTTCAGAATAAGACCCTGCTCCTTTTGGAGCAGCACAAGCAATACCTGCGGGTTAATCCCACAGGCGGCCGAGACCTTTGCAATGATCCGAGCCGCACTCTCGTTGGCCTCACCCGCATATGCCGAGCATCGGGTATCGGCTGGTCGCGACGCAGTGCTCGCACGATAGTTAATCATGCAGGTATTTCCGGTCCGACAGCTAGGAACCTTAGACTCCAGGAACCGCTGGATATCCTGTTCGCTCATCGAACCGGAATTATAGAAGTTTTCGTCCGAAATGATGTAGGCAGGATCGAATTTGCTCAGGTCCGCAGCATTCGCCGAGCCGGCATTTACGAAGGACACGCCGGTGAACAAACCGGCCAGCACGCCGATAAGACCGAGTACGCCCAGGAAGGACGCCGAGGGTCGTGATTTTAAAGACTGTATGGACACCCTCTGAGAATACGTCACTGAACCCGTTTTCGCCGGCAGCGATACGCAATTGCACCAACTTCGATAGCCATACGCTCAGGCAAGCGCAGACGCAGCAAGATAGAATGAAATTTCCGATATCCGCTTTTCAAAGGTATTCCCAATGGCTGAATCATCCGTGAACACGGACGCTCCCGTGCTGGTCTCTGTGGAAGCAGTCTCCAAGCGATTTGTTATTCGCAAGGACAACTCCCTCAAGGAACGCGTGGTGAACGCCGGCCGGGGGAAGAAGCATAAGGAGGATTTCTGGGCGCTGCGCGATGTATCGCTGGAGATTAAAGCAGGAACTACGATCGGCCTTATCGGGCATAACGGTTCGGGAAAGTCCACGCTACTCAAAGTAATTGGCGGAATTATCGATCCCACATCGGGTCGGGTGATGCGCCGGGGCCGCATGGCCGCCCTATTGGAACTTGGTGCGGGATTCCATCCCGATCTGTCGGGCCGGGAAAATGTGTATCTAAACGCGGCAATCCTCGGATTAAGCCGCGAACAAACCGACGAACGATTTGACGATATTCTCGCGTTCTCCGGTATCTCCGATTTTATCGATACCCAGGTGAAATTCTATTCCTCCGGCATGTATGTGCGCCTTGCTTTCGCCGTCGCCGTACACACAGATCCCGATATCCTCCTTGTCGATGAGGTCCTCGCGGTGGGCGATGAGGCGTTTCAGCGGAAATGCATGGACCGAATCAAGGAGTTCCAGGAGGAGGGCCGGACAATTATCCTCGTCACCCACAGCCTCGGCACCGTGGTTGAGCTGTGCGACTCCGCCGTAGTACTCAACCGCGGTGAGGTCGTTTATACGGGAGATTCGCGGAAGGCTGTCGCCGCATTCCGCGACCTCCTCGAGGAGCGTCGGCTTGCCGAGATCGAAGACGAAGAAGCTCGCCATGCGGAACAGCAAAAGCCGATCACGCATGAGCCCTTCTACAGCGTCCGCACGACGTCTGTTTCGAATAATTCCGCGGACCCCGGAACCGTCCGTCTGGGGGACGACCTTATTATCACCATGGACTTCGAGGTGGACCAGGTAATCGACGACTGGGTATGCGCCGTTCAGATCGACGATAGCCGCGGTCACGCCGCGGCCGGCACCAAAACCGCTATTCTTGATGTTGAGCTTGCTCCGCTTCAGGGAAAGCGTCGCGTTGGCTTTATCTTTAAAAACTGTAATTTTGGTGACGGCAAGTATTTTGTGAACGTTTCCATCCTCAACCGCGCCGGTCAGCATCTATTTGATCGACCGCAGGCGAGTTCGTTTAATTCGGAGACACCGATCCCCGCTGGGGGAGCAATGTATCTTGAATCGGAGTTTTTCGGCGAACGGTGATCCTCGCCGCCCCTGATGAGCTCCACGTTGCCCCTCTCTGCCGGAAGAAAATGATGCCCAAAATCAGGCCCACACCCGTGAGCGCGATCACCGTGACCTATAACTCACAGGCTCTCATTGGCACATTTCTTGAATCCACGATTCAGGCAGGTATTCCGGCATCGTCGATTCTCGTAGTAGAGAATGCCTCCCCCGAGTCCTCCGCAACGCGGAGTGAGGCTGAACGGCTCGGGGTGGGTTTCATCGCCCTGCCCGAAAATCTAGGCTATGGGGCGGCGATGAATCGTGGAGCCTCCGCCCTGAGCATGAAGGACGGCTATCTTCTCCTCAGCAACCCAGACGTGGTCCTCGAGCCACTCGCGGTGAAGCTGATGGCCGACTGGCTTGATACCCATCCGCAAACAGGCGCAGTGGGCCCGCAGATCCTCGATGAAACAGGCACGGTTTATCCCTCTGCCCGACTTATACCCTCGCTGCGCAACGGTATTGGTCATGCACTCTTTGCCGGTGTCTGGCCAAAAAATCCCTGGTCCAAGCGCTACCGGGCCGATGCCCAGTATACGGAAACTCCTCGCCAGGCCGGTTGGCTTTCCGGGGCCTGTCTGCTCGTGCGGCGAAGCGCATTTGAGCAGCTGTCGGGTTTTGACGAGGAGTATTTCATGTACTTCGAGGACGTAGATCTAGGGTATCGATTGGGCCTCGCCGGCTGGAGTAATGATTATCTGCCCGCAGCACGCGCTACTCATATAGGTGGGGAATCCACGCGCACCAACGCGTCACAAATGCTCCGCATCCACCACGAGAGTGCGTATCGTTTTGTGAGCAAAAAATACTCTCGATGGTGGCAGTTCCCGTTACGCCTCGTGATCCGCGTCGGACTTCGAACTCGATTTGCCCTGTCACAGATCCGGACCGGGGCAAAATAAAAGCCGGCGGCCTCCCCACTCGTGGTGGGAAAGACCGCCGACCTTATCGGTATAGGCTATTTGCGCTCAACCAGGGCCGCGAGGTATTTGCCGTAGCCGCTCTTCACGAGCGGAGCCGCCAACGCCGTGAGCTGGGCGTCGTTGATCCAGCCCGCACGCCAGGCAATCTCCTCGATGCAACCAACCTTGAAACCCTGACGATCCTCGATGACCCGGACGTATTCCGACGCTTGCATCATGGACTCAAAGGTTCCGGTGTCCAGCCAGGCGGTGCCTCGATCAAGTACCTGTACGTAGAGGTTTCCCTGATTAAGGTAGCGCTCGTTGACGGTGGAGATCTCCAGCTCGCCACGCGCCGAAGGCTCGATGGTTTTAGCGATTTCAATCACCGAGTTATCGTAGAAGTAGAGCCCCGGAACCGCATAGGTACTCTTGGGCTCGACGGGCTTTTCCTCGATGGAAATCGCGTTGAAGTTTTCGTCAAACTCCACCACACCGTAGCTGGTGGGATCGGCTACGGGATAGGCAAAGATCACCGCGCCATCGATCTCGTGGTGGTTGCGCAGCGCCGAGCCGAGGCCCGTGCCGTGGAAGATGTTATCGCCGAGCACCAGGGCCACGCTATCGTCGCCGATAAACTCCTCGCCGATGATGAAGGCCTGGGCCAGGCCGTCCGGGGAGGGCTGCACCGCGTACTCGAGGCGGATACCGAGGTCGGAACCATCGCCCAGGAGGTTGCGGAACTGCTCGTTATATTCCGGGGTGGTGATGATAAGAATCTCGTTGATTCCCGCCATCATCAGGGTGGACAGGGGGTAGTACACCATCGGCTTATCGTAGATCGGCATGAGCTGCTTGGAAATGCCCTTGGTGATCGGCCAGAGCCGGGTGCCGGATCCACCGGCGAGAATGATGCCCTTCATGGCGTTAGTTCCCCTTCAGGGTCTCGTAATAGGCGCGGGTGGCCTCCCAGGTGGGAAGCAGGCCCTCGGCGGCCGCCTGAGCCAGTCCGGGGGCGTCGGTGTCCTTTGCGGACAGCAGCGGTTGACCGGCGGATTCCGGGAAGACCAGACCGATCTCGGCATCGAGCGGGTTGATCCCGTGCTCGCGATCGGGACGATAGACATCATTCACCAGATAGCTCACGGTGGCACCCTCGGTCAGGGCAACAAAGCAGTGTCCCAGACCCTCGGACAGGAAGATCGCGCGGCGATCCACATCGTCCAGGAGCACCGAGTCCCACTCACCAAACGTGGGCGAGCCCACGCGGATATCGATCACAAAATCAAGAACGGCACCGTGCATGGCGGTGACGTATTTAGCCTGGCTCGGCGGCACATCGGCGAAGTGGATGCCGCGCACGGAACCGCGCTTGGACACCGAGGTATTGGCCTGGCGGAGGTCGATGGACCGTCCGGTGGCCTCCTCAAGGCGGTCAAAACGGTACCACTCAAGGAACGCGCCGCGTTCATCACCGAACTGTTTCGGGGTGATCTCGTAGCTGTCTGGGATCTTCAATTCACGGATCTGCACCCGGGCAGTCTATCAAGTTGTACAGAATTGGGTGGCACGGGCGCGGTTTCTGTCCAATCCGGGGGAAAATGGGGGAATGAACGATAGCGCGGAGACACCCCTCGGGCGCGTGATCCGGCTGGGCCTGCACGCGGTGGGCATCGGATCCGCACTCTCCCTGGAGCTCGGCGCGGGCGCGCACGACCCGCTCCAGCGCTGGGCCCTCGGGGCCGCACTCGCGCTCTGGGCCCTACTCGCCCTATTTTCCCGGGGGCTCCCCGGCGGCCTCGCGCCCTGGGCCTGGCCGGCGATTCTGGCGGCGGCCGCGCTCGCGTGTGGGCTGGGTTCGCTCGGCGCCAGCGTGGTGCTCACCGTGGCCCTGGCCCTGACGATCTCCGATCTGCGCCTCGGTGGGCGGCAAAAAATCCTGCTCCTCATACTCGCAACGCTGCTCTACGGGCTGGGCAGGCTCACGGAAATGGCCACACCGGATAATACGGTTTCGGTCCTGTCCTGCACGGCCGCGGGCCTGGTGATTGGGCTCCTGCGCTGGCGTTCCGCGGGCCTGGGCCGCGCCGCCGCGACCCTCGCCCGGGAACGCGCGGAGAACGCCGTCCTGGGTGAGCGCGCCCGGCTCGCGCGGGACCTGCACGATGTCCTGGCCCATACCCTCGGCGGGCTGGTGATGCAGCTCGACGCGCTGGACGCCCTCGCCGAGGCACGGCCCGGCGATCCCGAGGTGCGCCGGCGCATTCTTGCGGCGCGCACCCTCGCGCTGGGCGGGCTGGAGGAGGCCCGCGGCGCCGTGGACGCGCTGCGCACCCCGGTGGGCCCCCTGGACGATTCGCTTCTTTCCCTGGCACACTCGGCAGCCGCTCTCGGCCACGAGGTGCGCATCGAGGTGCGCGGGGAGGCCGAGCCCGCCCCCGCGCAGGCCGATGCGCTATACGCGGTGGCCGTCGAGGCACTCACCAATGCGCGTAAACACTCCCCCGGCACGGCCAGCGCGATCCTCGTGACCCGGGGCCGGGACGAGACCGCGCTGCGCATCACCACCCTCGCGCACGGCGGATCATCCGGCCTGCCCTCGGGCGGACACGGGCTGGAGGGAATGGCCGAGCGCATCCTGCTGGTGGGCGGCACCTTCAGCGCCGGCATCGAGGACGGCGCGTGGACCGTCGAGGCGCGGGTGCCGCGGGAGAGCACCGAACGGAGAACACATGAGCGGGTCTGAACTGCGGGTCCTGATCGCCGATGACCAGGCGGCCGTGCGCGACGGGCTGGAACTGATTCTTTCGCTCGCGCCCGGCGTGAGCGTGGTGGGCACGGCCGGCGACGGCGCCGAGGCCATCCTCCGGGCGCGCGAGCTGCGGCCGGATATTGTGCTGCTGGATCTGCGGATGCCCGGAACCGACGGGGTCGCGGCCACCGCCGCGATCCGGGCCGAGCATCCCGCCATGGGCATCCTGGTGCTCACCACCTATGCCGATGACGCCTCGATCCTCGGCGCGCTGGAGGCCGGGGCGAGTGGCTACCTAACCAAGAGCGCGGGGCGAGAGCAGATCCTCGCGGCACTCCGGGCCACCGCGGCCGGACAGTCCACGTTTTCCCCCGAGGTGGCCGGGCTGCTGCGCCGCGGAATGCGGGCCCGCGGGGAGCGCGAACGCCTCGCCTCCGAGCACGGACTCACCGAGCGGGAGACCCGGGTGCTGGAATTGCTCGCGGAGGGCCGCAGCAATCGGGTCATCGCGGAGGAGCTCTTCATCTCGGTATCCACGGTAAAAACCCATGTGAATAATCTCTACGCCAAGCTCGGCGTGGGGAGCCGCGCGGAGGCCACCGAACTGCTGGCCCGATACCGCTGAGGTATCGGGCCGGCGGCCGGGCTATGCCGGGTGGGCGGCGAGGTAGGCATCTACCTCGGCAAGATAGGCATCGCGGCGCGAGGCGCTCAGCCAGGAGGCCTCAAAGGAGTTACGGGCCAGCTGGGCCAGATCCTCGCGGGTCAGGGCGGCCTTTTCGGCGAGCGCCACATAGTTATCGCCGATATAGCCGCCAAAATATGCGGGATCATCGGAGTTGATGGTCACGCGCAGGCCGCGGCGCAGCAGCTCCACAATCTCATCGGATTTCATCTGCTCGGTGACAAAGGAATTAGACACGGGGCAGGCCGTAAAGCCCAGGCCGCGGGCCTTGGCAGCCTCCACCAGCTCCTCGTTTTCGAGAATATTGGTGCCGTGGTCGATGCGGTCCACACCGATCTCCTCGATGACCTGACGGATATGCTCGATCGATCCCTCCTGATCGATATCGCAGTGCATCGTGAGCAGGAAACCCTCGGCCTTGGCCCGGGCAAAAACGGCCGCAAATTTGGCGGGCGGGTTGCCGCGCTCATCGGAGTCCAGGCCGATGCCGAGGATCCACTCGCGATAGGGCAGCGCCTCCATGAGCGTGGCCATGGCAAACTCCGCGGACAGGTCGCGCAGCATGCACAGGATGAGTTCCCCGGAGATGCCAAAATCGGCACGCGCCTCGATGATCGCGCGGCGATAGCCACCGATCACATCGGCAAAGGGAACGCCGCGGCCGGTATGCGCCTGCGGGTCAAAAAACATTTCGGCGTGCCTGGTGCCCTGGCTCGCGGCCTTCTTCAGATAGGCATAGGCCAGATCGCGGAAGTCATCGGCGGTGCGCAGCACATCCATCGCCGGATAGTACACGGCGAGGAAGCTGGTCAGGTCGTGGAAGTTATAGGTGGCACGCACCTCGTCCACGGTCTTCTGGGCCAGCTCGATGCCATTGCGGCGGGCGAGCTCAAATTTCAGTTCGGGCTCGAGGGTGCCCTCGAGGTGCAGGTGCAGTTCGGCCTTGGGAAGGCCCTGGGCGAAGGTGGCCAGATCGGTCATGGGGAAAATACTCCTCGTAAATGGGGATGGGAGCGCGGACGCGGGCCGCACCTGAATTTTATACCGCCCGGATGCGATGCCGATTCGGGAGGGAGGGAGGGAGGGAGGGAACGACGAGCCACATTGGACACACGCGGCAACCGGGCATCTCCTATTCCGGCGGAGCGGAGAGCCCCAGCCGGGGGTAGAGCACGTCAAAGCCGATCCTGAGCCCTCCCAGCAGCGCGTCCGCACCGTGCCCCGCCCCGGGGATCCCGGCAAGGGTGGTTTTCATTCCGGATGCGCGCGCGCCGGCTTCCACCGCCGCGGCCTGTGCACCATAGACCGGATCGTCACCGCCGAATGTGAAGATTGCGGTGCTATTCGGATAGTGGTGCGCGGCGAGAATATTCAATGGTTTGGCCGCTTCAAAGGCGGCCCTATCACCGTTAAATCCATCCCGGAGCACCAGGTCGGGCACGGCATAGCCCTGGGACTGTTCCCCCGAAATATCGAGAATATTATGGAAAACCGCGGGATATTTTGCCCCCAGGTAGATCGCACACTCCCCACCATTGGAGTATCCCGCCACGGTCCAATCCGCCGGATTTTGCGAGATGGGCAGGTTTTGTTTTGCCCAGTTCAGCACATCTTTTGTGAGATAGGTTTCCACGGCTCCGTATTTTGCGGTATCCAGGCACATCGGGTCCTGGTCGGGATTGCCCGTCTGATCCGCCACGACCACCACGGGCGCAAGCCCATTATGTTCCTGCGCATAGACATCAAGCGTCTGCTGAATATAGAGCGGAGTGGGGTCCCCCGGCTGCCCCATCATCATCAGGACAAACGGCAGGGCCGGTGGGTTGGGCACAAGCGCGGCGGGGGGCAAATAGATTCCCGCGGGGCGCGCCTGAAAGCCCGATTCCGGGTTGGGTATTTCCTGCGTCCCCGTCTGTCCGATGGAGGGCATTTCTGCGGGTGGTTTCCAACTGCGATAAAGCGGCCCGGGGACGGTTATTGCCGCACCCCCGGCGAGTGTCAGCGGCTTATGTTGCACGATATGCAGGAAGGAGCCCACCGTGGGGTTCAGCCCGAAGGCCGCGTTCACGAGCAGGGTCGAGCTCAGCGCGAAGGAGAGCATCGCGAGGATCGCGAGGAGCTTACGCCACCAGCGGCTGCGCCAGAGGTTCACCACGGCCACGGCGAGCGCGGCACACGTGATCACCACCCAGAAGCGGGACGGGGTGCCGATCGGATCGCCAAAGCTATGCCAGACGCGCTCCACCAGGATCAGGAGCGTAATAGCCACGACGATCCCGGCCAGGAGGCCGATGCCCAGCGTGAATAGCCAGCGCCGGGTGGGCCGCCGGCACAGCAGATAGATCAGGAGGGCCGCGGAGAGCGCATAGCTCAGCACGGGCACCACACCGGAGATGATATTCACGTCCAGTAGATGTTCAAACACTTCTGTAGCTCCCCGCGTCTGGGCCCGAATAGAACACCACGGCATAAAATTATGGGTGCGAAAAGTGACGTTATTCGTTTCTTCTGGGCGTTACCTGCACGGCCGCCCTCCCGCCCGTGACGGGCCACAGCGCCTAGACTCGGAAGCGAACACGATCGAAGGAAAACATGCGATATTTGATTACCGGTGCCGCGGGTATGCTCGGCCGCGACCTGCAGAGTGTCTTGGCCGACCGCGACGTTACCGCCCTGGGCCGCGCCGAGCTGGACATCACCGATCTGGAGGCCACGCGCGCCGCCGTGGCCGGCCACGATGTGGTCATTAACGCCGCCGCGTATACAGCCGTGGACAACGCCGAAACCGATGAGGATGCCGCATTTGCGGTGAATGCGCTGGGCGCAAAAAACCTCGCGATTGCCGCGCGCGAGGCCGGGGCTAAGCTGCTCCAAGTCTCCACCGACTATGTGTTTAACGGCACCGCCACCGAGCCCTATCCCGAGGACACCGCGCGCGAGCCCGTCTCCGCCTATGGCCGCACCAAGGCCGCGGGCGAGGAATTTGCGCAGGCAGAGCACCCCGGGGGCACCTATATTGTGCGCACCGCCTGGCTCTACGGCGAGCACGGCGGAAACTTCCCCGCCACGATGCTGCGCCTGGCCGGCAGCAACCCCACGGTCTCCGTGGTGGCCGATCAGGTGGGTCAGCCCACCTGGACCCTCGACCTCGCCCGGCAGCTGCGGGCCCTCGCCGAGTCCGATGCCCCCGCGGGCGCGTATCACGGCACCAACTCCGGCGCGGGAAGCTGGTACGACTTCGCCCGGGCCACGTTTGCCGAGGCGGGTCTGGATGCCGAGCGCGTGCTGAAGACCGATAGCGCCAGCTTTGTGCGTCCCGCCCCGCGCCCCGCGTTCTCGGTGCTGGGTCACGATGCCTGGGCGGCCGTGGGCCTGCCCGCGATGCGTCCGTGGCGCGAGGCCCTGCACGAGGCCGTGGCCTCGGGCGCGGTCGCGGCCCCGGAAGCCTCCTAGCCCCGTTCCCCGATCCGACCAACCGAAGGGCGGTACCCCGTGAGTGCAGTACTTAAGATGGTCCTCGACCAGGCGATCTCCCCGGAGCCGGGCGGCATCGCCCGCTATGCCGAGGAGCTCACGCGCGCGCTGATCGCCACCGCCCCGCGCGGCTGTCGGGTCGAGGGCATCATCTCGGCGCAGCCTACCGAGCGCATCGAGGCCCTCGCCGCCCGGCTTCCGGGCCTCGGCGAGCTACACCGGGTCACCCTGCCGCGGCGCGAGCTCGCGGCGGCCTGGCAGCTGGGGTTGGCCTCGGGCGCCGGGGACGGCATGATCCATGCGCCGGGTCTGCTGGCCCCGCTGCGCCGCCATAATCGCTCACTGGATCACACCCAGGTGGTGGTCACCGTGCACGATACGCTGGCCTGGAACGCGCCCAAGACCCTGACCCATGCCAGCGTCACATGGCAAAAGCAGAGCATGAAGCGCGTGCGCAAACACGCCGATGCCGTGATTGTGCCCTCGCATGCGGTCGCGGAGCAGCTCGCGCAGATCGTGGACCTGGGCGACCGGGTGCGGGTCATCCCGCCCGCGGTCTCCCCCGGGCTTGTGGTACCCGCGGATGCCAAGTGGCGTGCGGGAAATCTCGACCTACCCGCTGACTATATCCTCACGCTGGGCAGCCTGGATCCGCGGCGCGGCCTCGAACCGCTCCTGCAGGCTCTGGCGCTGCCCGATGCCCCGGACCTGCCGCTGCTGATTCTGGGCCCGGCCACGTGGGGCGCGGTCTCGGTCGCGCAGGCCGCCGATGAGGCGGGCCTGGCCGAGGGCCGGGTACGCACCCTCGGCTATCTCAGCGATGCCGATCTGGCCGTGGTGTATGCCCGGGCGAGCGCGTTTATCTATCCCAGCACGCGCGAGAGCTCGGGCCTGCCCGTGCTTGAGGCGCTCACGCTGGGCACCCCGGTGATCCATTCGGATGATCCGGCACTGCTGGAGGTGGCCGGCGGCGCGGGCTATCCCGTGGAGGCCGGCGGGCCGGGCTATCCCGAGCGCCTCGCGGCGGCCCTCGCCGAGGTGTTGGGCGATGAGGAGCGCCGCGCTCACCTGCGTGTGCTGGGCCAGGATCGCGCCCAGGCCTTCGGCTGGAACGACTCCGCCGAGCGGGTCTGGGCGCTGCACGCCGAGATGTAGCTCCGCTGCCCCACCCGCGCCTATTCGGCGGCGGGTGGGTGCAGCAGCGCGTTGATCTTTGCGTGGATATCGGGCACGTCCGGATTATCCTGGTTGATCCCGTTTGCGGGGGTCAGCTCCAGCGTCTGGATCGGTTCCGATTTGGTTTTGGTTGCCAGGTTCACAAAATACCCGAGCATATCCCCCGGGATATCCGTGGTGACCACCTGGGTTCCGGCGCTCGCGATGGCATCAAATTTGGACATCACGTTCTGCGGGGTGAACTGCGCGATGATTGCCGATTGCAGCTGCCGCTGGCGCTCCATGCGATCAAAATCGCTTGTGCCGTGGCGGGAACGGGCAAACCACTGCGCGTGATAGCCGTCCATGCGCTGCACACCCGGCTCGATCCACTCCACAACCCCGCGCAGCTGCTCATCGCCGCCGATGGGCAGGCGCTTATCCACCGTGACCTCCACGCCGCCCAGCGCGTCGATCAGATCGGCGAAGCCCTGCATGTCCACAAGCACGTAATACGGGATGCGCAGCCCGGTGAGGGCCTCCGCGGCATCCTTGGTGGCCTCGATACCGGGGGTTGAGCCCTCGGCCTTGGCGTCCGGATACCAATCCGCATGCCAGGTCTCGGCCTCGGTATAAATGGAATTAAGCTTGCACGCGCTGACATCGCAGCGCTTATAGCCGTTGGGATAGCGCTTATGCATCGGCGAGCTCTCCACAAACGGCACGTTGAGCATGTCCCGCGGCAGGCCGATCATCGTGGCCTGGCCGGTATCGGCATTCACCGAGACCACCGAGAGGCTATCGGGGCGCAGGCCCGCGCGGTCGGGGCCGGCATCGCCGCCCAGCAGCAAAATATTATAATAACCGTCGGTGGGTTCCTCGGGTGGGGCCCCCGGCCCAAAGATCGACCCGAGGGTGCGGCCCGCCACATTGGCATAATAGGCGCCGGCGGAGGCCACCCCGGTGGACAGCACCGCGAGCAGCAGGGCCAGCAAAATCACCAGAACGCGCGCGAGCGGCCGGGCCTTCACCACGCGCAGCAGCCGGAAGGTATCCACGGCGAAGACCAGCCAGATCAGGGCATAGGCGATCAGGACCGCCTGCACGCCGATCAGAAACCAGGGGTTGGTGAGCAGCGAATAGAGCTGGGTGGGCCAGGCAAAATAGAGCACCACGGCGGCCAGAACCAGCACCCAGAGCAGCAGCGTGCTGCCCAGGCCAAAGCGCCCAAACCGCCGGTTGCCGGCGAGGACCTGCGCCGATCCGGGGATCAGGAAGTTCAGGACCACCAGCCACCAGGCGCGGCGGCCCATGACCTCGGGGGAGGCGGTATTGGGGTGGCGGATCGGTTCGCCCAGCTGCAGGGTCATAGGCGCGCTTTAAGGGCCGCGTTTTTCTCCTCGACCATCGCGGCGAGCTCGCGCTGATACGCCTCGAGGCGTTCGGCGAGCGCGGTATCGGAGGTGGCGAGGATTCGGGCCGCGAGGATTCCGGCGTTTTTGGCCCCGCCGATGGACACCGTGGCCACGGGGATGCCGCCGGGCATCTGCACGATCGACAGCAGGGAGTCCATGCCGTCCAGCGTGCTCAGCGGCACGGGCACGCCGATCACCGGCAGGGCCGTGACCGAGGCCAGCATCCCGGGCAGGTGCGCGGCACCGCCGGCGCCGGCGATGATCACGCTCAGCCCACGGCCGCGTGCCTCCTCGCCATAGGCGATGAGCTTATGCGGGGTGCGGTGCGCGCTGACCACCTCGACCTCGTGGTCGATTCCAAATTCGGTGAGCTGGGCCGAGGCCGCGGCCATGACCGACCAATCGGAATCGCTTCCCATGACAAGGCCGACCCGGGGAGAATTGCTGGCGTGATAGGGCATGGGGGTTATTTTAGTCACGCCGATTGAGAAATACTGATTCCACGGCCCGGGCGCGCTCGCGCACGGCCGTCTCCTCGGTGCCCGTGACATTAATATGGCCCACCTTACGGCCCGGGCGCGGCGTCTTGCCGTAATTATGAATCTTGGCATCGGGGAACGCCGCCATCGCCTCGGGATAGCGATCCTCGAGGGTTCCGGTCTCGGGTCCGCCGAGAATATTGGCCATCACGGTCACGGGGGCGCGGGTCTCGGTGGCCCCGAGCGGCAGATCGGCCACGGCCCGGAGGTGCTGCTCAAACTGGCTCGTGATCGCGCCGTCCTGGGTCCAGTGCCCGGAGTTATGCGGGCGCATCGCCATCTCGTTCACCAGCAGACGTCCATCGCGTGTCTCGAAGAGCTCCACGGCAAACGTGCCGGTGATGTCCAGCCCGTCCGCGAGCAGCTCCGCGATGCGTCGCGCCTCGGCGGCGAGGGCGCCGGCCGAGCCGGAGGCCGGGGCCACCACCTCGGCACATACGCCGCCGCGCTGCACGGTCTCGGCGAGCGGCCAATACGCGGCCTGTCCCCCGGGGCGGCGTGCGCCGAGCTGCGCGAGTTCGCGCGTGAAGTCCACCAGTTCCTCCACGAGGAGGGCGCCGGGGATACCCGATTCGGCCACGGTCGCAAACCAGTCGGTGGCCTCGTGGGCGGCACGCACCACGCGCACACCCTTGCCGTCATATCCGCCGCGCGGGGTCTTGAGGACCGCGGCCCCGCCGTGCTCGGCCAGGAACGCCTCCAGCTCGGAAATATTGCGGACGGCTGCCCACGCGGGCCCGGGAACACCCAGCTCGTCGAGCCGGGTGCGCATCACGATTTTGTCCTGGGCGTGGAAGAGCGCGCCGGGTCCGGGGCGCACCGCGACACCGGCCGCAAGCAGGGCCTCCAAGATATGCTGCGGGACGTGTTCGTGGTCAAACGTGACAACATCCACGTCGCGGGCAAAGGCCAGCACGGTATCCAGGTCGCGGTAGTCTCCCACGGCGGTGGCGGCGAGCGCGGCGGGGGAACCCTCCGCCTCGGCGAGCACCCGCAGGTCCAGCCCGAGGTTGATCGCGGCGGGGATCATCATGCGCGCCAGCTGTCCGCCACCGATTACACCGATTCGTATCACGTTTTTGGGCTCCCGCCATAGGTCTAAACTGAGGTCACGCAGACTATTCAAAGCTCATGTTATAAAACTCGGGTTACACTAGCTGCTCGGTACCCATCTTTCCTCATGTGTGCCGTCACAGCTAACTTCAACCTCCGCGCGGATGGTTTTTCAGCCCCGAGGAGGGTCTATGTCGTTTTCCGATCTGAAAGCGCACCGGTGGTATCCGTTTTTTAGCCAGCTGTTTCGATTCGGGGCGGTGGGTGGCGCGGGACTGATTGTCACCATCGTCACGTTTAACCTTCTGATCACCGGTCCGCTCGCCCCGGGCGTGGTGCACCGTGGCTCGATCATCGCCACGATCATCGCACAGACGCTCGCGATCATCACCAACTGGCTCGGAAACCGCTTCTGGACGTTTGCGACCCATCGCGCCTCCGGCACGTTCCGCGAGGGTGTGGAGTTTTTTGCCGTGAGCCTCGTCGGAATGGGCATCGGCACGGCCTGTGTCTGGATCTCCCACGATGTGCTGGGGTTCACCTCGCAGCTGGCCGATAATATCGCGCTGAATGTTGTGGGCCTCGCGCTCGGCTCCATCTTCCGCTTTGCGCTTTACCGCTACTGGGTCTTCTCGCCCAAGCGCCGCGGAATCGCCGCGGAAACCGCGTCCACCACGGAGATCGACACCGATACCGGTACCGTCCGCGTTCACGCCTCCTAGGCCGCGGCCGCCCGCCGAAGCCTAGCGTCGCGGCGGGGCCATCAGGCCGGTGGCGCCCAGCGCCGAGGTGCCGCCGATCAGCACCTGGTTTTTTTCGATCAGGTGGTGCAGGGTATCCACGATCAGAGTGGCCCCCGGAACGCTCTTAATCACCAGCGGGCGCTCGACGCCCGAGGTCAGCAGGATCGTGGCGGAACCGGTGAGGGCCTGGAGCGCCCCGCGGCGCACCGTGATCTCATAGCCGCGGGAATGAAAAATCTCGCGCCGCTCGCGCACAAAAAAGCCCTTGCGCACGATCACCCGGCGCGTGGTGATGGTGGTACGCCGATTCAGCCAGTTCATGAACGGCCACAGCACCAGCAGCAAAAACGCCACTACTGCCCCGCCGAGGATGCTCCACATTTCCCAGCCCTCGGGATAGAGCCCCACCCCATAGGCGGAAAGCCCGGCGATCAGAATCAGAAAGAGCGCGGGCAGAATAAGCACGCGACCGTGGCGGCGCACGCGGGCAACCACCCGTTCGGTCGGCACGACGGGGTTCATCTGCAGGGCGGGATCATCGCCGAGATATCCACGTGTTGAATCGACCATGACCTATTCCTATCAGGTTGCGGGCCGCGAGACCCCGCGGAACGCCGCGGAGCCCGCTAACTTCGGGGTGTTCTCCCCGGGATACCGGGTGTGCCGGTTACGCGCCCGGGGTGGGGAACCGGAGGTGGGTGATATCTCCCGCGGCGATCGGGGTCGACTCCCCGCTCGTGGCATCGCGCACGATCAGGCGGCCGCCGGGATCGATCCCCTCGGCACGGCCCAGCAGGGTGCGCCCCGCGGGCATCTCCACGCGCACATCGCGGCCGAGGGTATCGCAGCGCGCGGTGACCCGCGCGGCCAGGCCCGAGGCCACCGCATCGCCCCCCGCGGCCACGAGGCCGTCGTAGAGCTCGCGGAAGCGCGAGAGATAAAGCGAGACAATCGCATCGGGGGTGACCCGGGCACCAAGCACTGCAAGCGAGGTGGCATGGGCCACGGGCAGCTGCTCGGCGCTCATCTCGGTATTCAGGCCCGCACCGATCACGACGGCGCGCTCGCCCGTGATCTCCGCGAGCGTTCCGCAGATCTTTTTGCCATCCACCAGCACATCATTGGGCCATTTCAGGGCCGCGCGTTCGGGCTCCAGGCCGGATTCGGCAAGCACCGCGGCCACGGCCTCGGTCATCGCGATGCCCGCCAGCAGGGCGATCCAGCCGTAGCTCTCCACCGGGAACTGCGGACGAATCAGGACGGAGATGGCCAGGCCCGAGCCGGGCGCCGAGGCCCAGGTGCGGTCCAGGCGCGCCCGGCCGGAAAGCTGGGTATCGGTCAGGAGAACCGAAAAATGCGGCCACTGCGCGGGGTCGGCACCGGCCTCGCGCACCAGCTCTGTATTGGTGGACTCCGATTCGGCGCGCCAGACCAGGCGCGCGGCCAGGGCGGAGGATTGGGGAAGGGCGGGGGCGTCGGCAGTCATGCCCCCAGGATACGCGCCGGGGCGAAAAACACTCACCGTTGGGGGTTTCGACAACGACCGACCAAACACGTTGTAGGGATCGTTTAGCCCCCGTCGGGGGTCCGGGCGGGCTAGAGTGAAATGTGTGACTGACAACCTAGCCCAGCAGCCCCCTGCCACCATGGAGGAACTCTCCACCACCGCCGGCCGCATCGCCGACCTGAAGCGTCGCTATGAGGAGGCCGTCACGGCCCCCAGCGAGAAGGCCCGCGAGAAGCAGCACGCGAAGGGCAAGCAGACGGCCCGTGACCGCATCGAGCAGCTCCTCGACCCCGGAAGCTTTGTGGAGCTCGACGAGTTCGTGCGCCACCGCACCACCGCCTTTGGCATGGACCGCTCGCGGCCCTATGGCGATGCGGTGGTCACCGGAACCGGCACGATCCACGGCCGCCAGGTGGCCGTCTACTCCCAGGACTTCACCGTATTTGGTGGTTCGCTCGGCGAGGTCGCCGGCGAGAAGATTATTAAGATCATGGACCTTGCGCTGAAGACCGGCGTGCCGATCCTCGGCATCCTGGACTCGGGTGGGGCCCGCATCCAGGAGGGTGTGGTGGCCCTCGGCAAATACGGCGAGATCTTCCGCCGCAATACCGCCGCCTCCGGGGTGATCCCGCAGATTTCCATCATCATGGGTCCGGCCGCCGGTGGCGCCGTCTACTCCCCCGCGCTGACCGATTTTGTCATCATGGTGGATAAGACCAGCCAGATGTTTGTGACCGGCCCCGATGTCATCAAGACCGTCACGGGCGAGGACGTGGGCATGGAGGAGCTGGGTGGGGCCCTGACCCATAACACCCGTTCCGGTGTGGCCCATTATCTCGCCGAGGACGAATCGGATGCGCTGGACTATGCGCGCTCGCTGATCAGCTATCTGCCGGATAATAACCTCGCCGAGCTCCCCGAGTACCCCACCGAGGTGGAGCTGGAGACCACCGATGAGGACCGCAAGCTCAACACGGTCATCCCGGACTCCCCGAATCAGCCCTATGACGTAAAAACCGTGATCGAGCATGTCGTGGACGGCGGCGAGTTCCTGGAGGTCCAGCCGCTGTTTGCCCCGAATATCGTGATCGGTTTTGCCCGCGTCGAGGGCCGCACCGTGGGTATCGTCGCCAATCAGCCGCAGGCCATGGCCGGCACACTGAATATCGAGGCCGGCGAAAAGGCCTCGCGCTTTGTCCGCTTCTGCGATGCGTTCAGCATCCCGATCCTCACGCTTGTGGACGTGCCCGGCTATCTGCCCGGCACCGATCAGGAGTGGACCGGTGTGATCCGCCGTGGCGCAAAACTGCTCTACGCCTATGCCGAGGCCACCGTGCCCCTGGTCACGGTAATCCTGCGCAAGGCCTATGGCGGCGCGTATATCGTGATGGGCTCCAAGCAGCTCGGGGCCGATATTAACCTCGCCTGGCCCACCGCCGAGATCGCGGTAATGGGCGGCCAGGGTGCCGTGAATATCCTCTATCGCGGCGAGATCAAAAAGGCCGAGGAGAACGGCGAGGACGTGGCCGCCGTGCGCACGCGCCTGGCCAATGAGTACACGTATAACGTGGCCAGCCCGTTCCTCGCGGCCGAGCGCGGCGAGCTGGATGGCGTGATCGAGCCCGCCACCACGCGGGTTTCGGTGATCAAGGCCCTGCGCGCCCTGAAGACCAAGCGCGCGAGCCTGCCGCCCAAGAAGCACGGAAATATTCCGCTGTGATCCCGGAGCAGGAAGACACGGGCGTGCTGGATATTCGCATCACCTCGGGTAATCCCACCGAGGAGGAGATCGCCGCGGTCTCGGCGGTGCTCGCGGTGGTCGTGGCCGAGGAGCGCGCACACGCCGAGATTCCCGAGGGCACCGCGCCCTCGGCCTGGGCCCGCTCGCAGCGCGCGATCCGAACAAATATTACGCCCGGCCGCGGCCACTGGCGCGGATTCAATGCATAACTGAAAATATTTTAACGGGGCTATTTCGCGAAAACTCGCGGAATAGCCCCGTTCTTTTCCCCACGGTCGACGTGCAGGAAATATTCAGACTAGGCAAGAGGCGGTTCTTGCACCACAATGGTGGCAAGGTGTCGGTTCATCGAACCGCATCTGCCAAGACAACCGTTCTAGGGTAAGGACAGCGTCTTGGGGGGAGGATGAGAAGAGGCTATTCGGGTTAGCCCTTCTCGCCCGAATAACCGGGTCGATTCGCAAGAATCGACCCGGTTATTTCGTTTCCGGCGCGGGCGGTTCGCCCGCGCTCGGCGCATCCTCCCGGGGGATACTGCGCCGCAGCACCAGCCGGTCCTCATTGCTGCCGCGATCGCGCGCGAGCCCCACCACCGTGACCGCCGTGGAACCGATGCCCGTGCGCACCACCACGCGGCTGCCCACGGTCTCGGTCACCATCGCATCCAGTGCATCGGCCACGGATTCAGCGATCCGGTGCAGCTCCTCGGGACCCAATCCATCCAGCGTGCCCTCGTCCAGCATCTGCACGATCACGCCGCGGCGGCGGGCCTCCTGCGCGCTCGCGCGCACCCGCTCATTCAGCAGCACCCGGCCGCGAATCTCATCGCGCAGCGCGGCCTCCAGCAGCACACACTCGCGGCGCGCGGCCACATCCAAGACCCCGTCCGATTCCACGATCAGCCGCAGCATCGGCACGGCCCGCGACTCGGTCTGCCGCAGCCGCAGCAGGCGCTCGCGCCGATGCGCCTCGCGCAGGGCGCGCAGCCGGGTGGTCTGTCGCTCGGCGCGCGCCAGGCGCAGGTTATCCCGGGAGAGCCGCACCATCGAGTGGGTCAGCAGGCTCGCGCTGATCACCCAGACGGCCGAGCCGGGAACGCCCATCAGCACCGCATGCGCGGGGCCCGCCCAGAGCACCGATTGCACGATCAAAAACGCCATCCCGATCCAGGCCACCAGCTCCTGCCCGCGCACCAGGAGAATCACCAGGAGCGTCCCGACGGCCGCCACATGCCAGGTGGCATAGCCGTTCACCTCCGAGCCGGTGAGCTGCGAGGTCACGAGCGAGGTGATCAACACGGTCCCCGCGAGCACGGGCCATGCCACGGCCGCGGGAATACCGCGCCGCCAGCCGGGAAGAACACACAGCACGCTGCACAGCACATACAGGGCAATCGCCACCTGCACGGGCCCGGGCGAGGCCGCGCGGTGCAGGGTCAGGGCCGCCGGGATCAGATGGAATCCACAAAACCCGGCCGCCAGAATAAGCAGCCGCGTACGATCCGCGCTCATCGCGGCATCCATCACGCTCGCGCGCTCGGCCCCGTGCTCGGCGGGAGACTCCTCCGCCGCGGAGGGGCTCGACTCGGGAGAGCCCGGGCCGGGCAGCCAGTGCCAAAATCCGCTCATCGAATGCCCCCGGTTTGCTGGCTTGGCCAGTACAGGCGCACGCGGGTACCCGCGCCGCGACCGGACAGGATGCGCGCCTCGCCGCCCACCGCCGCGAGCCGGGCAATAATCGAGACCCGCACACCGAGGCGGCCCGGCGGGATCAGCGAGGGGTTAAAGCCCACCCCGTTATCGGAGACCTCCACGATCAGCTCCCCGGCCGCCGCGATGCGCACCGCGAGCACGCGGCGCACGCGCGGCCCCGCACCCGCATGCTGCACACTATTGGTGAGCGCCTGCACCGCGGCCAGGTGCAGCGCGCGGGCCACGCCGCCGGGCAGGATCATATCGCGCACCCCGCGGTCATCGATCTCGGTCTCCACCCCGAGCGAGTGTGCCGAGAGGACCAGTTCCTCCACAAGCACCGTGAGTGGCACCCGATCCTCCTCGGGGCTCGCGCGGTCCACGGACTGGGCCAGGCGCGTGATCGCGTCCCGGGCCATCCCGGCGGCCACGCTGCGCCGCTGCTCGGAATCGGCCTCCACGGCCGCGTGGAGCGCCGCGAGGACCGTATCGTGCACGAGGGCGTCCACCTCGGCGCGTTCGTTCTCCTCCGCCGTCTGGAGCGCCGTGATGCGATACTCCTCGAGAGCCCCGCGCGCGGCCCGGTCCGCGCGCAGCACCGAGGCGCGGAAAAAATCGATCAGGGTGACCACCACGAGGCCCAGCCCCAGCACATAGGCGGCGTCCATCAGGGCCAGCGCCCCGAGCGGCCGCGAGAGCGGCTCCCCCACCACCCCGGCCACGCCCACCAGCACCCCGATCAGCACCGTATAGGCGGCCGCGGCATGGCGGCCCATCGCCTGCGCGGCACACGCACTCGCGACGGTACACAGGTTCCAGGTCCAGGAGGGACCGGCCTGCGGATCCGGGACCAGCGCGATCCAGAGCAGGATGGACAGCAGGAACGTGCCCGCAAAGAGCAGGCTCGCGCGGCGCTGCACGCGCGGCCAGGACGTGGTGGCGACCACCACGGCCAGCGGCAGCAATTCGATCGTGAGCAGGAGCGCCCCGAGCTGCGGGGTCTCAAAGCGGGTATCCCATTCGGGCAGCGCCACGCTCAGCGCAAAATAGCCGTAGAGCAGCCCGATGATGCCGATGGCCCGCGCGATCCAGCGCTCCACCCGCATCGTGCCCAGCGAGGAGACGGCGGCGAGCGAGGAGAGGACGGTTTCGAGGGACCCGCCGCGCCCGGTGGACACTAGGAGCCGTTATCGGGAACGGTGCCCGCGATATCGTCGAGGATGCCATCCTCCACGGCGCGGCGCAGCAGATCAATCTTGGTGCGCGCGGGGCGGCCCACCTCGATATATTTGGCGCGAATCCGGTTCAGGTATTCCTTAACCGTGGACGGCGCGATGCCCAGCTCCAGCGCCACATCCTTGAGCGGCAGGCCCGAGGCGTAGAGGTTCAGGACATCGCGCTCGCGCGGCCCGAGGGCGGCCACGCTAAAATTTGGGTCGGCCTCGATCGCGCTGGCCCACTCCAGGTTATTCAGGGCCTCGCCGCGCGCCACGGTGGCAATCGCGGCGGTCACATCATGGGCGGGCGAGGACTTCGGGATCACCCCGGCGGCACCCGCGGCCAGGGCCTCGCGCACGAGGGATACCCGGTCGGCGATGCTGTGGATCAGGACCGAGGCCCCGCCGCGCGATACCGCGCGCACGTTCTCGGCGATCGAGCTGCCGTCGCCCAGCGAGAGGTCAAGGACCACAACGTCCACGGGAAGCGTATTACGCAGGAAGCCTGCCACATCCGGGGTGCTGGACACAATGCGGTGCCCCGCCGCGGCACAGACCGCGGAGAGCCCCAGCCGCACGGACTCGTGATCGTCGATGACGGCGACGCGAATGACTCGCTCCATGGGACGTTCCCCTAATCTTCCGGAAGCGACCGCGATCGGGCGGCCGATTCCCATTATCGGCAACGCCGCGCCGGTTGTCCATGCCGCCGTCGTTAATGTACGCACATGACCGGCGCCGGGCGAGTGGCCCGGCGCCGGCGGGCGCGGCTAGACCCGCACGAGCGAGGCCACGGCCTCGACGTGATGGGTATGCGGGAACATATCGAGTCCGCGCACACCGCGCAGCTCATAACCCGCGGCGGTCAGCAGCGCGAGATCGCGCGCGAGGGCCACCGGATCGCAGGCCACGTACACGATCTGCGCCGGGGACAGCTCCACAAGCTGCTCCACCACCTGGCGTCCCGCACCCGAGCGCGGCGGGTCCAGGACCACGGTACCGGCGGCCAGGCGCGAGCGGTCCTCGCGCTCCGCGGTGGCCAGCAGCTCGCCCAGATAGCGGTCCACGCGGCCGGTCACGGCCTGCGCCCCCACCCATTCGGAGAGGTTGCGCGAGGCGTGCTCGGTGGCCACGGTGGAGGATTCCACCGAGGTCATCCGGGTACCCGCACCAAAGCGGTCGCCGAGGGCCGCGGCCAGAAGGCCCACGCCGCCGTAGAGGTCCAGGTTTGCCGCGCGCGGATCAAATAGCGCATCGTCCACGGCATCCTGCACGGCGCCGGTGAGCGCCTGCGCGGCACCGTGATGCACCTGCCAGAAGCCGTCCTCGGCGAGCGAGAACTCGCGGTCACCCACGCGCTCGATGATCGGGGCTCCCCCGGTGGGGGCCGGGGCGGAACCGCGCCGGCGCGGGGCCTGGCGCGGCAGCACACGGGTATCACCGGTGGACGTGCTCAGGACATCCACTCCGGCGGCCCCGCGCAGCTGCTGATCCAGGGGCGCTGCATGCTGCACGGCGCGCGTGGCCAGCGGCAGATCGGAGACGGTGATCACGTTATGGGTGCGCGAGGCATAGGGGCCCACGCGGCCGGCATCGTCGATCTGCAGGCTCACGCGGGTGCGCCAGTGCAGGCCGTTTGCCTCATCGTCCCCGGGCAGGGCCTCGACGGCCACGGGCAGATCAGCGATGCCGCCAAAGCGTTCCAGCGCCTCGGAGAGCACCTGCCGCTTAAGTTCCCGCTGATGGGCGAGGGCGATATGCCCAAACTCGGCCCCACCGGCGCGGTTCTCCGGATCGCGATCGATTCCCGCGGCGGACCAGATGTGCTCGCGCCGGTGCTCGGACGCGGTGATGACCTGCACGGTCTCGGCGCGCCAAAAGCTCGACTTCTGTTGGGTGACCCGGGCGAGAACGCGCTCCCCGGGAATGGCGTCGGCGATAAACACCACACGGCCCTCGTGCCGGGCAATAAAGACCCCGCCGTGGGCTACGTTGGTTACGTCTAGTTCGACCAGTTTTGTTTCGGATTGCTCACTCACACTATGAGCTTCCCACGGAATACCGGTTGCCGCCTATTTCACACCCGGAGAATCATCATGACGCTGTATCTTGCCTCCACCTCCCCCGCCCGGCTGATGCTGCTGCGCTCGGCCGGAATCGAGCCCGTGATTATCCCCTCGCATGTGGACGAACCGGCCGCGGTGCGCGCCGCCGAGGCGCTGCGCGGGCACCTGGATACGGCCGATATGGTGGCGCTGCTGGCGCGGGCCAAGGCCGAGGCCGTGGATCGCGATGAGCACGGGGGCGCCCTGGACGGTTTTATCCTGGGCGGCGATAGCTCCTTTGAGCTGGATGGAATCGCGCATGGCAAGCCGCATACAGCGGAGGCCGCGACCGAGCGCTGGCGCGCGCAGGCCGGAAAAACGGGCACCCTCTATTCAGCGCACTGGCTGATCGATCACCGCGGCGGCAGCCCGCGCGCGGCCGTGGGGGCGGTGGCCACCGCGACCGTCACCTTTGCCGATGATCTGGGCGCGGAAGAGATCCACGCCTATGTGGCCTCGGGCGAACCGCTGGAGGTCGCGGGGGCGTTTACCCTCGATAGCCTCGCGGGCCCCTTCATCCGGGAGATCTCCGGGCATCCCTCCACCGTGATCGGTTTATCCCTGCCCGCGCTGCGCGGGTCCTTTTTGGAGCTTGGTGTGTCGTGGCCCACGCTGTGGAACCACGCCGGACTGTAGGGTTTCACGGATTCTCCCGCGCTTTTTTGTGGGGGGCAACCAAAACAACCCCCGCGGGTGGGCCTATGCTAGAGAACTGTGCCTCGTATTTCTAAAGTTCTTATAGCCAACCGCGGCGAGATCGCCGTCCGCGTGATTCGTGCCGCCCGCGACTCCGGAATCGGGTCGGTTGCGGTCTACGCCGATCAGGACCGCGACTCCCTCCACGCGCGCCTCGCCGATGAGGCCTATGCGCTGGGCGGCTCCACGAGCGCCGATACCTATCTGGTGATCGATAAGATCCTCTCGGTGGCCCGCCGCTCGGGCGCCGATGCTGTACACCCCGGCTATGGTTTCCTCGCCGAGAACGCCGATTTTGCCCGCGCCGTAATCGGTGCCGGCCTCACCTGGATCGGGCCCTCCCCCGATGCGATCGAGCTGCTCGGCGATAAGGTATCCGCCCGCCACGTGGCCGAGCGCGTGGGAGCCCCCCTCGCCCCCGGAACCCTGAACCCCGTCTCGGGCGCCGATGAGGTCCTCGATTTTGTGGATGAGTTTGGTCTACCCGTGGCCATTAAGGCGGCGTTTGGCGGCGGCGGTCGTGGCCTCAAGGTGGCACGCACCCGCGAGGAGGTGCCGGAGATGTTTGAGTCGGCCACCCGCGAGGCCGTCCTGGCCTTTGGCCGCGGCGAATGTTTTGTCGAGAAATACCTCGATCAGCCGCGCCACGTCGAGACCCAGTGTCTCGCCGATGCCGAGGGCAATGTGGTGGTTATTTCCACGCGCGATTGCTCGCTGCAGCGCCGCCACCAGAAGCTTGTGGAGGAGGCCCCCGCGCCGTTCCTCACGCAGGAGCAGAACGACCTGCTCTATTCGGCCTCCAAGGCCATCCTTAAGGACGTGGGCTATGTGGGTGCCGGCACCTGCGAGTTCCTGATTGGTAAGGACGGCACGATCTCCTTCCTCGAGGTGAATACCCGCCTGCAGGTGGAGCACACCGTCTCCGAGGAGATCACCGGAATCGACCTCGTCCGCGAGCAGTTCCGCATCGCCGAGGGCGGCCTGATCGACTATGCCGACCCCGAGGCACTGGGTCACTCCTTCGAGTTCCGCATTAATGGCGAGGACCCGGGTCGCGGCTTCCTGCCCCAGCCCGGCCCGATCCACCAGTTTAAAACCTTCGGTGGCCCCGGCGTGCGCCTGGACTCGGGTGTGACCGCGGGAGACGAGATCTCCGGCGCGTTTGACTCGCTGATCGGCAAGCTCATCGTGACCGGCAAGAACCGCCAGGAGGCGCTTGAGCGTTCGCGCCGCGCGCTGGACGAGTTCCAGGTCTCGGGTATGCCCACGGTCCTGCCCTTCCACCGCAAGATCGTGCGCGATCCCGCGTTTGTGGCGGCCGATGGTCATTTTGGCGTGTATACCCGCTGGATCGAGACCGAGTTTGTAAACGATATCGAGCCCTGGGACGGCGAGCTGGCCGCCCCCTCGGCCCCCGCCGCCCGCAATACCGTGGTGGTGGAGGTGCAGGGTAAGCGCCTCGAGGTGAGCCTGCCCGAGTCCGTGCTTCCCGCGCAGGGCTCCGCGGCCCGCCGCTCGGCCACCCCGCCGCCGCGGCGCGGTGCCGGGGCCGCCTCGGGTGGCGCACGCGCCACGGGTGATTCGGTCACCTCCCCGATGCAGGCCACCGTCGTGAAGCTCGCGGTGGAGGAGGGCCAGAAGGTGGTGAAGGGCGACCTGGTGCTGGTGCTGGAGGCCATGAAGATGGAGCAGCCCATCACCGCGCATAAGGATGGCGTGGTTGGCAATATCAGTGCCCCCGTGGGCGAGACGGTGTCCTCCGGACACCAGCTGCTCACGATTGCCGGCTAGCGCCGCATAGGAATTGGAACGGGCCCCGCGCACTGCGCGGGGCCCGTTTTTCTTAGGGAAGCTCGCTGTCCTCGGCGAGCGCCTGCCGGGCGCTCGGCACCGGCTCGGTCACGTCGGTGGCCGCCCCATAGGCGGTGGCCCCGCCCTCGTCGGTCCAGTCCCGGCCGGGCTCATCGGAGAGCGCGGGATCGGAGGCGAGGGGCTCGGGAGCGGGGGTGGTGGTTTTATTCTTGGTGTCGGTCATCGGGGGCTCCTCTCGGGAAAACGGATCTACCGCGGCCGCGGTCCCCATAACCTATCCCGTTATCACGCCGCCCACGGTCGGGGCCCGTTCAGGAACCTGCGCTACGAAAACGCCCCGCCCTCCCCGAGGGGTGGGCGGGGCGCGGAGCGCGATCGCGGGGATTAGTCCACGCGGTGCAGGGCCTTCGCGGCGTCCGTAATCGACCCCACGAGGGAGGGATATACGGCAAAGGCCTCGGCCACCTGGTCCACCGTGAGGCGATGCTCCACGGCCAGCGCAAGCGGGAAGATCAGCTCGGAGGCCTTCGGGGCCACGATCACGCCGCCGATCACCGTACCCGAACCGATGCTCGCAAAGAGCTTCACAAAGCCGTCCTTGATGCCCATCATCTTCGCGCGCGGGTTCTGGGCGAGGGGCAGCTTATAGATTTCCCCGCGCACCAGGCCCTCCTCGATCTCGCGCTGGCTCCAGCCGACCGTGGCGATCTCGGGCTGGGTAAATACATTCGCGGCGACATTGCGCAGCTCGGTGGGGTTCACCGCATCACCCATCGCGTGATAGATGGCCGTGCGGCCCTGCATCGAGGCCACCGAGGCCAGCGGCAGGAAATTGGTGCAGTCGCCCGCGGCATAAATATTCGGGACCGAGGTGCGCGCCACGCGGTTCACGCGGATATGACCGGTCTCGCTCATCTGCACGCCGGCGTCCTCGAGACCGAGGCCCGCGGTATTGGGGATCGAGCCCACGGCGATCAGCGCATGGGAACCCTCCACGGTGCGGCCATCGGACAGGGTGGCGATCACGCCATCGCCCGCGCGCACCACCGACTCGGCCCGGGACTTATTCAGCACGGTCATGCCGCCGCGCTTAAAGACCTTCTCGATCACGGCCGCGGCATCGGCATCCTCGCCGGGCAAAACCTGATCGCGGCTGGAAATCAGCGTGACGGTGGAACCCAGGGCACGATAGGCCGAGGCAAACTCGGCACCGGTCACACCCGAACCCACCACGATCAGATGCTCGGGAATGGCCTTGAGGTTATAGAGCTGGGTCCAGGTGAGGATGCGCTCCCCATCGGGAGCGGCCGTATCGAGGATGCGCGGGCTGGCACCCACCGAAACCACCACGGTATCGGCCTCGATGCGATCAAAATCGGCCCCCGTGCCGCCGGCCTCGGTGGACGCGATCACGGCATCGCGGCCATCAAGACGGCCATTGCCGTCGATGATCTTCACGCCCGCCTCGAGCAGGTTGGCACGCATATCCTCGGACTGCGCGTGGGCCATCCCCAGCAGGCGCTTATTCACCGCCCCGAGGTTCACGGCCACCTCGGGCTTCACGGGTCGACCCGAGCCCTCGGCCTTGGTGAAAAACTGCACACCCAGCTCATTGGCCGCGCGGATCGCCGTGGTGGCCTCCGCGGTAGCGATGAGGGACTTGGAGGGAACCACATCGGTGATCACGGCCGAGCCGCCCACCCCGATGCGCTCAATCAGGGTGACCTGAGCCCCCAGCTGTGCCCCGGCCAGCGCGGCCTCATAGCCGCCGGGGCCTCCACCAATTACCGCGATTCTCTGGGTGCGTTCAAAGTCGTAGACCATGAACTCCATTCTGTCAGGTGTCGTGGGCACGGCAAAGCCCGCGGGGTGTGGCGCACGGCCGCCGGACCGTGGGATTTTCCGGGCGCGCCGATTAGAGTGGGGGAATGTCTGAGTCCACGCCGCATCCGCTTGAGGATCCCGCCACCGATCCGTTCGCCTTCGCCGCCCTCGCCGCCGCCCAGATCGCCGAGAGGACCGGGGTCCCGCGACACGATATCGCCCTGACCCTCGGCTCGGGCTGGGGCAGCACCGCGGGGCTGATCGGCGAGACCATCGCCGAGATTCCCGCCGAGGAGATCGCCGGGTTTTCCCGGCCCGCGCTGCCCGGACACGGCGGGAAGATTTCCTCGGTGCGCCTCCCCGATGGCCGCCACGCGCTGATCATCGGCGCGCGCACCCATTTTTATGAGGGACACGGGGTGCGCCGCGTGGTGCACTCGGTGCGCACGGCGGCGGCCGCGGGCGCCCGCATCATGGTGCTCACCAACGGGGCCGGCGGGATCCGCCCCGAGTGGACACCCGGCACCCCGGTGCTGATCTCGGACCATATCAACCTCACCGCGTCCTCCCCGCTGGAGGGAGCCACGTTTGTGGATCTCACCGATCTGTATTCGCGGCGGCTGCGCGGCATCGCCCGGCAGATCGATCCGGGCCTGGCCGAGGGCGTGTACTGCCAGTTCCGCGGACCCAATTATGAAACCCCCGCGGAGGTGCGCATGGCCGGGATCATCGGCGGCGACCTCTGCGGAATGTCCACGGCGCTTGAGGCCATCGCGGCACGCGAGGCCGGCCTGGAGGTACTGGGGCTCTCGCTGGTCACCAATGCCGCCGCCGGTATCGGCTCGGGGGCGCTCAGCCATGCCGAGGTGGTGGAGGCCGGGCGCGCGGCCGAACCCGTGATCGGCGCGCTGCTCGCGCGCATCATCGCGGCACTGGACCCGGCCTAGCCCGGAATCGGGCGGGACCCGGAAACAGGCGGGCGCGGGCCGGGAAAATCCCCGACCCGCGCCCCACCGGATAACCGCTATTCGGTCTCGGTCGTGGCCTCATCCGAGGCCGGGACATAACCCAGCTGGGCGATAAAGTGCCCGCGCTCGCGGCTGATCACCTGCGCGCGGCCGGGGACCGCGGGCATCGCCTTGACCTTGCCAATCAGCTGCCCCTCCTCGGGATTACCGCTGAGCAGAATACCGGTGACCCCCAGATCGGTCATGCCCTGCAGGATCGGATCATAGGCCGCGCGCGAGGCACCTCCCGAGCGCCGCGTGACCACCACGTGCAGGCCCACATCGGCGGCCTGCGCGAGCAGCTGCGCGAGCGGGGCCGCGGGGTTACCCTGCGAGGTGGCCACCAGATCATAATCGTCGATCAGCACAAAGCCCTCGGCCCCGGTCCACCAGCTGCGGGCCCGCAGCTGTTCGGCCGTGACATCGGGGCCCGGCAGGCGGCCGCGGAAAAACTCCACGAGCTGCGCGATTGAATCGGTGGTCTGCTCATGCCCGGTCATATACGCGCCCAGATAGTTCTCGGGGATCTCCCCGAGATTTGCACGGCGATAATCGATCATAAAGATGCGCGCCTGGCTCGGCTCATAGCGGCGCATGATCTCGTGAATATAGGCGCGCAGCATCGAGGACTTACCCGAACCCGAATCGCCATAGAGGAATACGTGTGGCTCGGTGCGCGGGTCCAGCCCAAACGGCGCGAGCGAGGCCTCGTCGATGCCCAGCAGCAGGCGCTCGGGATCGGCGGCCGGATTGGCCAGGATCTGCTCCAGCGGCAGGACCTCGGGCAGCAGGCGCAGCTTGGGGGCGGGCTCGCGCACCCAGGCGGTGGCCATCTTGGCCACCAGATCGTCCACGCCGTCCACCAGATTCGCCGCGGTACTGACCCCGTCGATGCGCGGCAGCCCGGTGAGCATTTGCAGGCCCGAGGGCGCGAGGCCCCGGCCGGGCCGGCCCTCGTTCACGTTCTGCGCGGATTTGCGGTTCACCTCGGAGTCGGTGGGATCACCCAGCCGCAGCTCGATCCGCGATCCCAGCATGTCCTTCAGGTTGGGGCGGATCTCCATCCAGCGGTTGGCCGTGACAATCACGTGCACACCGTAGCTCAGGCCGCGCGCGGCGATCAGCTGGATCGGGGTTTCCAGGCTCTCATAATCGCTGCGCAGGGTGCCCAGGCCGTCCACGATCAGGAAAATATCGCCATAGCCGTCATCGGCACCCCCGGCCGCGCGACGCGAACGATAGGTATCAATCGAGTCGATTCCGTTCACCCGGAAAAACTCCTCGCGGGCATCCAGCAGGCCGGTGATCTCGGCCACCGTGCGGCGCACGATATCGGATTCGGTGCGCGTGGCCAGGCCCGCGAGATGCGGCAGATCCCGCAAGCCCACAAAGCTGCCACCAAAATCGATCACAAAAAACTGCACCTCATAGGGCGTATGCCGCAGCGAGAGTGCCGAGACCAGCGTGCGCGCGAGCGTGCTCTTTCCCGAGAGCGGGCCACCCACGATGGCCATATGTCCCGCGGCCCCCGAGAGGTCCACGGTGAGGGTATCGCGGCGCTGCTCAAGCGGCACATCCACCATGCCCAGCGGCACGGTCAGCGCCGGTGCGGTGCGCCACGCGGTGGAGTGCAGGCCCAGCTCATAGGTCACGGTGAGCTCCCCCATCAGCTCGTCCAGGGTGGGCGGCACCTCGAGCGGCGGCAGCCATACCTGGTGGGCGGCGGGCCCGCGGCCCGACATCCGCTCCACCGCGATCTCAAACGTATTGCGGGTTTCCTTCACCACGGCGGTATCCGCCGCGGGCGCGGGGGCCTCCTCCACCACGGGCTCCTCGCGAATCACGGGGGCCGCGGTGAACGGGCTGATCTGCACCGTGCCGGGGCCGGCCTCCGCGGTGATCGCTGTCTGCGTGGTGCGACCCTTGGGCGGGCCGGAGACATAGGCGGCACGGAACTGCACCAGGTCCTCGGTATTGGCCTTGAGGAATCCGCCACCGGGCTCGGGCGGCAGGTGATAGGCATCGGGCACCCCCAGGACGCTGCGGGATTCCGCGGCGGAGAACGTGCGCAGACCGATCCGATAGGACAGATAGGTGTCCAGCCCCTTCAGCCGGTGCTCCTCCAGGCGCTGCGAGGCGAGCAGGATATGCACGTGCAGGGAGCGGCCCAGGCGGCCGATATTCACGAAGGATTCCACAAACTCGGGCTTGGCCTCCAGCAGCTCGGAGAACTCATCGGCCACGATCAGCAGCGCCGGGAGCGGCGCCAGATCGGTGCGGCCGCCGCGGCGGGCCTTCTCGTATTCGGTGACGTTGCCAAACGGGCCGGTGGCGCGCAGCAGCTCCTGGCGGCGCACCATCTCCCCGGTCAGGGCATCCTGCATCCGGTCCACGAGGCTGATCTCCTCGCCGAGGTTGGTGATGATCGCCGAGACATGCGGCATATCCGACATTCCGGCAAACGTGGCACCACCCTTAAAGTCCACAAGCACAAAGTTCAGTTCCTCGGGCGAGTGCGAGAGCGCCAGCGAGAGCACCAGCGTGCGCAGCACCTCGGATTTACCCGAGCCGGTCGCGCCGATGAGGATACCGTGCGGGCCCATACCCTGCTTCGCGGACTCCTTAATGTCCAGCACCAGGGGCACGCCGTTCACGTCCTGGCCGATCGGGACCCGCAGCCGGTCGCGCTCGGGGCGCAGCGCCCAGGCGGTATCGAAGTCGATATTGCGCACATCGGGCATATCCAGCAGTTCCACGAGTTCCAGCTGCCGGTTGGAGCCGCGGGCGCTGCCTGCACCGGGGTCCTCCTCGCCGCCCTGATAGAGCGGGGTGAGGCGGCGCGCGGCGGCCTCCGCCTCGACCAGGCTCAGCTCGTCCTGGGCGATCTCGCGCTGGGCCACAACGCCCGCGGCCACCTGGGTGGTGGCACCATTAATCATCAGGCGGGCGATGCGCGGATCGTCGTTTTCGTCCCAGCTGGAGGGCAGATCCAGCACCGTGACCCCCTGGAGCCCGCCGGCAAATACCGGATCGGTGGGCGGCACGGCCACGCCATCCACCACGATGATCAGGTGCGGCAGCGGGGAGGCGGTGGCGGAGGAGGAAAACCGGGGGCGATCGCGCACATCGGCGGGCATCATCCGGCCCAGGGCCTCCACATCATGCGAGATCATCCGGGCGGCACCCAGGGCGTCGTGGGCGCGCGTGGACTGGGTATGCGGCAGCCACTTCGCCCATTCCCAGAGCGGCAGGTTTTCGGGGGCCGCGGCGATCACAATCTGCACGTTTTCGGGATGCTCCAGCGTGGCCAGGTGCATCACCAGGGCGCGGGCCAGGCCGCGCACCCGATCCTCGTCCTCGCCCACGATCTGCACCGCCGAAAACTCGGAGAGTTCCAGCGAACTGGGCAGGGCGCGCTGGGTCTCGTGGGTCAGGATAAAGCGGTGCGCGGCGGTGGTGGACACCGGATCGAGCTTGGCCACGGGCGGCAGCTCGGGGGCCTCCAACCGGATACACAGCGGCTGATCGCACGTGCCCAGCCGCACCGAGAGATGATCCTCCCCGCCGGGGGTGCGCTCCCAGACCCGGGTGCCCTCCTCGGCAAAATAGCTCAGCGTTTCCGGGGCCGGATAGCGCCAATTGCGTTCCTGGCGTTGGGCGCGGCCCGCGCCGCGCACGGTGGCGCGCAGATCGCTCAGATAGGCGAGATACTCGCGGCGGCTCGTGAGCACGGAGGCCTGGCGCTGCGAGCGCTGCCGCCATCCGTTCACAAAAACAAATCCAAGCGCGGAGATCAGGAACATGCCGCCGGTGATAAAACCGGTGGGGCCCGAATTGCTGATGCTGACCATCACAATCGCGCCCACGCTGCCCAGCATCGGCATCAGGGACGTGAGGATGCTGGAACCGCCATCGGAGGCCTCCAGCTCGGGCGGAACCTGAAGCGTGATATTGCCGCCGGGAACGCGGGGCGGAGCAATCCTGTTATGCATTGCCTTCTCCGTTGGTGGTGGTGGACAGGGTGAACGTGCGGTTGCCGATGCGGATGCGCGAGCCCGGTTCCAGGCGCACGCGGCTGCCGGAGGGGATATTCTCGCCGTCGGTCTGGGTATCATCCACCAGCACCCGGGTGCCGTTGGTGGAGCCCAGGTCGGTGATCCAGGCGCTGCCGCGCTGGAACTCGATGCGGGCGTGGTTCTTGGATACGGTGCCCTCGGAGTCGATCACGGCCACGAGGTGATCCCCGTCGCCGCGGCGGTCGGGTTTGCGGCCGAGATTCACGGTGACCGGGATGGGCAGGCGCGCCTGCTGTCCGCTATCAAAAACGAGGAGCAGTTCGCCCGCGCGGGCGAGCACGGGGCGGGCCTGGCCGATCGGTGCCGCCACGGGCACCACGCCGGTGGGCAGCCGCTCACCCTCGCGCACGGTACCGGTGCCGGTATCCTCCCCGCCCGAGGGCATCGCGGTCACGGCACCCGGCGGCGGTCCCTGCGGGATCGGCACCGGGATCGGGGGTGCGGCCTGCGTGGCGGCGGCGCGTGCCCGGGCGGCCGCGCGGGAGCGCGGCGGGGCCGGATCGGGATCGGGGGTCGCCTCGGGGGCCGGAGCCTCCGCGGGTGCGGGGGCGGCAATCGACTCGGGGGCCGGAGCCTGTACGGGCTCGGGCGCGGGCGCCGGAGCCGGGGCCTGCGCGGGTTCGAGCTCGGGAGCCGGAGCCTGCACGGGTTCGGGAGCCGGAGCCGGGACCTGCACGGGCTCGGGAGCAGGAGACGGGGCCGGCTTGGGTTCGGGCGCGGGGGCCTGCACGGGCGCGGGGGCGTCAACCACCGCGGGAGCCTCGGGCACAGGAACGGGTGCGGGGGTCTCCGGGCCCGCGGCGGGCGCGGCAAACTCGGGCCGCATACCCGGGTGCGGGCCGGGGGCGACGTGACCGGGGGCGACCGGACCGGGGCCCGCGGCCGGGACGGGAGCCTGCGCGGGCATCGCCGGCGGCTGCGAGGATACACCCGGGGCCGGGACACCCGCCGCGGGTGGCATACCCGGTGCGGCCATCCCCATACCCATTCCCGGCACCTGACTGCCCGGCGCGGCCGAAACCGCGGCGGGTGCGGGGGCTCCCGGCACGGCGGGCTGCCCGCCCATCCGGGCCGCGGCCTCCGCCGCGGCGGCCGCGCGCTCCTGGGCGCGCGCCGAGGGGCGACGCCCGCGGCGTTTTCCGGTCTCCGTGGACTCGCCCGCGCCACCGCGCAGCGGGGCCCGGGTGGCCATGACCGCCGAGTGCTCGGCGATCATCCCCGCCGCGGCCGGGGCCACGGGCGCGGCCGGGCCGGCCAGCAGCGTCGTGGCCGAGGGGGTGCCGCTCGCCTGCATCGTGACCGGGGCGGAGGTCACGGGCTGCGGAATCTGGGACCAGTCCACGACCGGCATATCCCGCTGAGCCTCACGCTCGCGCGCCGTGGGCACACTCACCACGAGGGTATGCGCGGCCCGATCCGCGATGCTGCGTCCCACCCGGCGCGGATCGGCCCAGCCGGTGGCCACCACGATCCAACCGCCGATTCCCGCGATCAGCAGGCCAAACCCGTGGATCACTGCGCGCAGCGCGGACGCCCCCACGCCCGGGGAAAACGGGGAGTCATCGCGCGTGGTGCGCAGGCGCAGGCACGCGTTTCCCACGGTCAGGCCGGTGCGCGCCTCGAGCACACCCAGGAGCACCGCGAGTTCCAGTGCCACCACGAGGGCCAAAACCCAGCTCTGGGCAAATACGCCCACCGCGGCGGCGAGGAGCGCCACCGCTATCACGTCCAGGGTGAAGGCAAGCAGACGCATCCCCACGGGCGCGGGGCGTGCCCAGGAACGCGAGCGTCGCAGGGCCTCATCGAGGCGCTGCACGCCGCGAACGGGGGAACGAGAGTCACTCATCCGGAGAACATTCCTTGCATTAGGGTGAGGGTATCGGCGGCCAGGAGGGCAGCCATCGGGGCAAAGGCCAGCGTGAAGCTGTCGAGAATATCGCCCGTGCGGGAGAGGCCGAGTGAGCGCCCGCCGCGGGCCACCGGCAGGATAATGGCGGCGGCAATCGTGGCGGCCAGCAGCAGCCCGCCCGCGAGGGCCAGGCCACCCAGCTCGGTCAGCGCCGGGGCCGCGAGCAGCGCGATCACGGGGAGGGCCAGCAGCACGGCGATCCGCGGGGGATGCCGCAAAATCGCGGTGGTGGCGCGCCGGCTGCCCAGCAGCAGCGCGAGCGGCACGAGGATCGTCTCGGCCAGGCCGGCCCAGCGCAGAATCGCGCCCGGGGCAGCCAGCGCGCCCACAACCGCGGGCAGGCACAGTGCCACGAGCAGCGAGAGCAGGATCGTTGCGGCCTGAAGCCGGGCGCTCGCTGCCTGCACAATCTCGCGCACCTCGGCATCGTCCACGGTGGGGCGGTAGGCGGGCACGCGCCCGCGCACGGTCCACCGGGCGGTCATAAACCGCCCAAAATCAATTGAATAGCCCTCGTCCACCTCGATGAACATGCTCGGCAGCGCGCGCAGGAGCAGCGGCACGCAGCCCGCGCTGATCATCGCGATCTGGGGCAGGGTCCAGCCGATCAGGATGCTGCCCGCCCAGACCACGGCGATCGCGGTCAAAAACACCACGAGGGTTCCGGCGGCGGCGCGCTGCGGACGCCGGGTGGAGAGCACCGTGATCAGCGAGCAGATCAGGGCCGCGGCCCCCGCCCCCGCGGCCACCGCGAGCTGTCCCGCGCCGGTAATCGCGGGCGGAATCAGCAGGGCCGTGCCGAGCGCGGCCAGCGCCGGGGGCACAAAAAACGAGGCCCCGAGCGGCAGTGCGCGGCCGGGCAAAAGATCGCGGGCATCATCGCGGAGGACCGCAAAAATCGCCCCGAAGAGGCCCGCAAAAATCAGTAGCAGCGCCGCGGGCAGCACCGCCGTGGCGCTGAACCCGCTCAGCCCCGCGAGCAGCAGGCCACAGCCCAGCAGCGGCCACCACGGTCCGATGCCCGCGCCCCGCGCGGCGGCGCCCCCGGGCGTGCGCCCGCGACCGCGCGGCTGTGCCCGGGAGCCCGCGCCGGTGAGCGTATATAGCCCGCCCTCGCGCAGATCCGCGGCGAGGGTATGCACCCCCACCTCGACCCCGGACGGGCCCAGCACCCGGTCCCCCGCATGCGGATCGGTGCCCAGCACCGCGAGCGCATGGGCGAGCGTATTGCCCAGCGGGATCACCAGATCATGCCGGTTTTTGGCGTCGCGAACCACGATGCGGCGCAGCGCGGGCCGCGTGCCGGTGAGTTCGCTCATCGCGGGGTCTCCGTTTCGAGGGGTGGGGTAATCGGGAAGGGGCTAGGGCTGGCGCAGATCCTGGATGGTTTTCAGCAGCCGGGCCTGAACCTCCTGCAGCTTCTGCGCGGCAAGCATCTGATCCTCATCGGGCCCGGCGTCGAGCTGTTGCTGCCGCAGGACGCCGAGATTCTTGCCCAGGAGTTCCCGCACGGCGCGCGCCTCCGGAGACAGATCGAGGCCGTTCATGATGTCGCTTTCGGTGGTCTGAAACACGTCGATGCGCTGCTGCAAAACGCGCCAGTCCTGTCCGTGTTCCCCGGCGCGACGGGCCCGCGCGATTTCCTTCATCGCGGCGTCATAGTCCCCGCGTTCCGCCTGGCTCTGCTTCTCAAACGCCGCGGTTTGAGCGCGCACATCCTCCGTGGCGGCGCGCATACGCTCAATAGCTTCGGAAAAATTATTATTCATGGTGTGAGCCTCCCGGCCGCTGGAAAGGTGAGTGATGCACGATGCCGGAACTAGCTATCGTCCGAGTCATCCCCGCCGCCCGTGGAGGACTTGCCACCCGAGCGAGGCGGGGTGCCGCCCGTGGTCTTGGAGCCACCACCCGTGGAGGAGGAGCCCGCGGGGGTTTTAGCCTTCGGCGGCTTAATCAGGCTCGCGCCCTTGCCCGCAACCTGGACCAGGACGTTCATGCGTCGGAGAATATCCGTGCACTGTGCATAGGCGTTCTGTACTCCGGTCAGGATGGCGTTTGCCTGATCCGCGAAGGCGACCGCGCTGGCGATCATGTCCAGGATCTGGCTTGTCCACTGAAAACACTTCGCTACCAGAACGGAGACCTCGCCGCCGATCACGGCCCAGCCCACGATGGGAACACCCGCCTCGGCCATGAGCCGCATCAGGGTGCGGGCGAGGTAGTCGAGTACCGACAGGATGAAGTCGCCCGCCGCGGTACAAAAATTCACCAGTTCGGCGCACAGCATCGAGGCGTTCCGGCACTGCTGGGTGAGCGGGGGGAGGAGTTCCCCAATGGTCCGCTGCGTTTCCCGGAAATCATTGGCCGCGTCGCCCTGCCAGTCCTCCCCCACATCGGAGAGCACCTGATAGACGTTTGACTCCACCATTTCCAGCGCGTCACCGGCGCGGTTCCAGGCGGTGGACGAACGGTCGAAGGCCTGCCAATCGCCCATAAATGGCTTCAGAACCCACTCGTTCAGCGGGCTGAAGTTCAATAAAATTTGGGCGATGCTATCCGCCAGACCAAAGATATTGCCGGCCTGGGAGATAAGACGCTTATCGAGGGCCTCCTGGGACACCTCGGGTGCGGAGAGTACGGCGTGCACATCGCCGGCTGGGCTAAAACTCATGCTCAGTTCCTCTGATTCTTTCCATAGGCCGCAAAGACCTGCGAACTAAAATTGAGATTGACATTCAGACCTGCCGTGAAGTGGGTATCAACGTCTACCTGATCAAATCCGATGACGTTGGACTCCGGGAGGGTCACGACGATCGGCTCGCGGTGCTCCCAGAGCGCAAGCAGCTCCTCCGGGGAGCGACCCAGGGGGTCGTTTGCCACGATGGAGTTCCAGTCGATCTGGGCGCCCTCGGGGAACCGTTCCTCGGGGTCGGGGAGGCCGGGGATGTCTGTGTCTTTATCGTCCTCGTCCTCGTTGTCTTCGCCGTCGTCTTCGCCGTCTTCGTCTTCGTCGCCGTCTTCGTCTTCGTCGCCGTCTTCGTCTTCGTCGCCGTCTTCGTCGCCGTCGTCTTCGCCGTCTTCGTCGCCGTCGTCTTCGCCGTCTTCGTCTTCGTTCTCGTCCTCGTCGCCGTCCTCGTTCTCGTCGCCGTCCTCCGAGCCGATATCGTCCTTATCCTCGGGGTCGATGCAGTTCTCGGGTACGGTCGGCACCGCAATATCCGGAATATCGAGGTCCTCGGTCAGCCCGGGGGCAGGGGGCGCGGCCTCAAACTCCGGCAGGCCCGATACCGGGGCCCCGCCGCCAAAACCGCCGCCACCGCCGCCACCAAAACCGCCGCCGCCGGTCCCACTACCGGACCCGGCCGGGCTGCAGGTCTCTGCAATTTCCTTACATATGTCGTCACACTTCTGTTCGACGCTGTCTTCGTATTCCTTCAGCTCGCGCTTAAATTCCGTGATCTCTCGGCGGCTCGTGGCGAACATGTCGTGTAGCGCATCAAAATTGTCCATGATCGCATTGCGGCAGGCCAGGTGCGGCTGGATAAAACCCGCGGTAAACAACCCGAAGCTTCCCTCAAGCACGCAGTGCCGGTTCAGATATTGATTCACCGCCATAAACTGCTCGGAGATTTCGCCCTGAAAATTGGCCGAATCATCCAGTACATCTGATGTCACAGAAAACGTCGTTGCACTCATGAACGGTCCTCCTTCTTCTTTCGACTTCCGGCACGCGAGGCGAGTGCCGCGGGGCCGCGCTCCGCGGCCTCCTCAAACTTCGGGGCGAGATAGCCGCCGCCACCGGATTTGCTGTTTTTCTTCTCGGCGGGGGCGCCACCCTGGCCGCCCATCATGCCGCCCGGGCGGGCGCCACCGGAGGAGGAGCCGCCGCTGCCCGCCGCGCCCCCCGCCTTTCCGGCCGCGGCACCCGCGGAACTCGAACCGGCCATGCCACCCGCGCCGGCACCGCCCGCACCGGCCCCGCCGGGGCCACCCGCGAGCCCGGCCCCGCCGGCACCCGCGCCGCCCAGGAGGCCACCGGCACCCGCGATCAGGCCGCCACCGGCGAGCTTGCTGCCCGCCGCCAGCCCGGCGGCCCCCATCACGCCGCCGCGCAGGCCACCCGCGAGGCCGTCAGCGGAACCCGAACCGCCGATGCCGCTCATCCCGGAGTCCACGCTCGGCCCGCGGCCGGGCTGATAGGATCCGCCACCAAACTCGGGCAGCGAACCGCCACCCGGTCGACTCTCGGGCAGCCCGGGCATCAGCCCGCCGCCCGAACCGCCGGGAACACGCCCGCCGGACCACTCGCCGCCGGGGTTATAACCGTCGCGATCTCCCGAACCGTTGCCGGAACCGTTACCGGAACCCGAGCCGGCCGGCGCGCGACCCGCGCCCGAACCGGCACCGGCACCTGCACCCGCGCCCGCGCCCGGAACCATTCCCGGCAGCACGGGCGAACCGAGGCTTCCTCCGCCGACTCCGCTGCCGGAACCCCAACCGCCGCCGGGGCCGCCGCCGAGTTTCCCCGGGCCGGGGAAATTGGGGCCGACCGCAGCGGGGCCCGGGAAGTCCAGGTCGGGGAGCGGCTTAATCGCTGCGCGCTTGGGCAGTTCGTTGGCACGGGCGCGAATCTGATTATCGATCCGATCTAGTGCCTCCTGCGCGGCCTTTGCCCGCTCACCCGCGAGATGAGCTCCCACAACAGAAAGTCCGGTCTCGGTGATCGGCCCCAGCGCGGGGATCACAATCGTCGCGCCCTCGGCGAGCGAGCGCAGCCAGCTCTGGGGTACCTCGGCACTCGGCAGCGATTTTAGCGCCCCCGCCGCCATCGCGGCGCGCTCCGCATCATCGCGTTTAATTCTCTTCCTGGCGATATCGCTCATCTGCTCCAGCGCATAGAGCTTTTGCCGCAGCTTCGGGATCGCGATTTCCCGGGCCTGATCGGCGGCCTCGCCGGTCCAGCCCGCGAGTAGTTCGGTGCTGATGCGCTCCAGGTCGGTGCGTGCCTTTTCCAGCGCGTTTTCGAGCTGGGTCAGATTGGGCGCGGTCCAGGCCGTGCCGTGGGCGTATTCGGCGAGGATTCCCTCGGCGGAACTCCGCGAAACCATTAGTGTCCTCCCTGTTCGGGGTTGTTATGGGGAAAGGTGTTGTCCGTCTCGGGTGGCAACGGCCGGGGGGCGGACGCGGCCGGGGGTGGGCCCTGCGGCGGACGTCCCGGTAGCGGCGGCTCCCCCGAAACGTGGGGCGGCAACGGGTTTTGCTGATAGCCGCCCTGCTGCGGCATCTGCTGATACGGTGCCGTGACCGGCGCGAGCGAGCCAGCGGCCCGGCGGCGCGAACGCGCACGCAGGATCAACACCAAAGCCACCACAATCCCCGCCAGCACAACCACGCCCAGGGCAATACCCATCAGCACAAACGGGGCAGCCAGGTTTTCGCCGCCATTATTTTCCTCGGGCTCGGCACTGGGCAGGATCCCCGCATCGGCATCCCTGACCGCCTGCACGTCCGCGGGCGACGGAATATCCGCCCATTTACAGCGCTCCAGGCCGTCCCCCGAGTGCACATCAAAAAGACCGCCCTCGCAGCGGGGATCCTCCGCACTGGTCACAAACAGCGGATTCTCATCCGGATAAGACAACGGATCCGAATCCAACATCATCCGCAACGACATCACACCATAGCCATAGTCACGATCATGAGAAAGCTCCGCATGGCTCCCGGCATCCGTGGTCCGAATCAGCGACTGAATCACCTGAAACATCGACGCCTCCGGATGCGCCTGTTTCGTCAACGCCAAGGCTCCGGCAACCAACGGCGTCGCCAAAGACGTCCCCTCACCAATCTCCGGGTCCCAACTCAACTGACTCGTGGTCAACAACCCCACACCCGGAGCCACCACCGCCATATTCCGCAGCGGGGTCGGCGTCCAGCCCTGCTTTTCCCCAATAATCTCGGCATCCGAATCCACCGCACCCACAGCCACAGAGCCATTGGCCGCAGCCGGATAACGTCCCACATCTGGGGGAGTCTGGGGATTCAAGGTGCCCGCAACCACAGCAATGCCCTTATTAAAGGCTCTCGCCAGCACCTCCCGAGTACTTCCAAGACCGTCCAGTTGAGAGATAGAGATCGCATCGGCACCGTCATCCACCGCACGTCGTAGCGCACTGGATAGGGCTATTTCCTGTTCCCCCGTTTTTTCGTTATCCACAAAACAACGTTCATATCCTTGCGGCTCATCCGGACCAGTGGCATAAAACACGATTTCAGCATCCGGAACAATACCCACCGTGCCCTGACCACCATCCGCGGCCACACCGCTGCCCACCAGCATCGCAACCACGGACGTGCCATGACTCGCCATTTTCGGATCGGTGGTATCCGCCGGATACGGCGAACCCGTCTTCGGATCAACACACACACTCGCACCGATACGAATATTCGCCCCCGCCAGCTCGGGAGCAGAAAGATTAATCCCGGTATCCACCACCGCGATCTTCATCCCCCGGCCAGTCAGCCCACGCTCGCGCGCGGCATCAATGCCCAGCGCATCCAAATACCATAGACCCGCCTCACGCTCCTGCGCCGAGGGCACACCCCGCGGCACCGCCTGCACCGGCACCGCCACGGACAGCGCACCCAGCATCGCCGCGGCACCCGCCGCGATCACACCACGACGCACAGCAACCCCCATACCCAACATCAGAACGTCCGTTTCGGCTCATCGGAACCCACACCGGAGGCGGCCGGGGCCTGCGCCACCGGCTGGGCCTGCGGCAGGTCAACATCCTCAAAATTGGCCAGGAGCGAGTTCAGGTGCTCAAGATTGGATTCATCGGCAACCTGAAGCTGGTTGATCGTGGCCTCGGCGGCGGTCGAGAACTCCGCAAGTTCGCGCGTGGCCTTTTCGACTTCTGTCGCAAGAAAGTCCAGGGTTCCTTCCATCGAATCTCGATAAACCTGAGCAGTCCCTACACGAACACCGTAGTGCTGGCGAATCTCGCCCGTGGAGGGGATCACCTCGGCGACCTGGGCGGTTTTGCGGGCGAGTGCGCGCGATTCGTCCCGGTAGCCGATCTTTTTCTTGGCAGTCACTGGTGCTCTCCTTGGATAGGGGGTTGTTGAGGGGTGAAATCTTGGGGGTTCGCGGGCGGGCGGGGACCCGGCGCGGCCGGTGGTCCCGCCGCGACCCAGGGCGGATAGCCCGGGCCGGGCGCACCCGCGGGTGGATAACCCGGCGGCGGCACGGCGGGCGGGGCGGCGGGCCGATCCGCGGGCGGATAGCCTCCCGCGGGTGGCTGCGCGCGGGCCGCGGACGGCGGCTGGTGAGCGGCGCCCGGTTGCGCGGACGCGGGTATTCCGGGCACGGGTGCCGGCGGATACGATGCCGCGACCGGCGCGGCGGCCCGGCGGCGCGAACGCGCACGCAGGATCAACACCAGCGCCACCACAATCCCCGCCAGCACAACCACGCCCGGGGCAATACCCATCAGCACAAACGGGGCAGCCACATCTTCGCCGCCGTTATTTTCCTCGGGCTCGGCACTGGGCACGATCCCTGCATCGGCATCCCTAACCGCCTGCACATCCGCCGGCGACGGAATATCCGCCCATACGCAACGTTCCAGGCCGTCCCCCGAGTGCACATCAAAGAGCCCGCCCTCACAACGGGGATCCTCCGCACTGGTCACAAACAGCGGGTTTTCGTCCGGATAGGACAGCGGATCCGAATCCAACATCGTCCGTAACGACATCACACCATAGCCATAATCACGATCATGAGAAAGCTCCGCATGGCTCCCGGCATCGGTGGTCCGAATCAGCGACTGAATCACCTGAAACATCGACGCCTCCGGATGCGCCTGCTTCGTCAACGCCAAAGCCCCCGCCACCAACGGCGTCGCCAAAGACGTCCCCTCACCAATCTCCGGATCCCAACTCAACTGACTCGTGGTCAATAACCCCACACCCGGAGCCATCACAGCCATATTCCGCAACGGGGTCGGGGTCAAGCCTGTCTTTTTTCCAATAATCTCGGCATCGGAATCCACCGCCCCCACAGCCACCGAACCATTCGCCGCTGCGGGGAATCTCCCTGCATCGGGCGGAGTCTGAGGATTCATTGTCCCGGCAACCACGGCAATACCCTTTACCGCGGCTCTCGCCAGCACTTCCTTAGTATTGCTATGTCCATCACCCTGTGACACTGAAATCACATCGGCCCCATCATCCACAGCCTGACGAATCGCATTCATCATCGACGGCTCGCGAACATCGTTCTTGGCATCATCCACAAAACAACGCTCATATCCCTGCGGCTCGCCCGGTCCAGTGGCATAAAACACGATCTCCGCATCCGGAACAATACCCACCGTGCCCTGACCACCATCCGCGGCCACACCACTACCCACCAACATCGCCACCACAGACGTGCCATGACTCGCCATATTCGGGTCCGTGGTATCCGCCGGATACGGCGAACCCGTCTTCGGATCAACACACACACTCGCACCAATACGAATATTCGCACCCGCCAGCTCCGGAGCAGAAAGATTAATTGCGGTATCCACCACCGCGATCTTCATCCCCTGACCGGTTAGACCTCGTTCGCGCGCGGCATCAATACCCAACGCATCCAAATACCACAGCCCCGCCTCACGCTCCTGCGCCGAGGGCACACCCCGCGGCACCGCCTGCACCGGCACCTCCACGGCCAGCGCCCCCAGCATCACCGCGGCGAGCGCTCCGGCGCGCACGGGCAGCCCGGCCCCGCGGCGAGCGCCCGGGTCGCCAGCCGTCCCCGCGACACTGCGGGTACGGGCGCGGAAACCGCGCGATAAGACGTTAAACACTGGGGTCCTTCACCTGAAATTGGGCACACGCAGTGCACCCTCAAAACCTGGGAGGCCGGGTATCCGCGATCATAGGATCGCGGATACCCGACCGGTTACCGTTAGAGCGCGAAGCGTCCGGCGGCGTTCTTATCGGTCTGGGTATATCCCTGAGCGATCTGCTCGGTGCTGGTGGAGATACGCTCCAGCAGCTCCTGCATCTGCGAAAGCGACGCGTTCCAGCGGCGCTGTGCCTCGTCATAGGCGTTCTGTGCCTCACCGCTCCACGATGAGCGCAGGCGACCGATCTCGGATTCGAGACCATCGAGCTCGGCACGAATATTACGGGCACCGCCACGGATCTCCTGCGAGAGTGCGCTTACCTGTGCGGACTGAACCGACATTGACTGCATCATAAAATGACTCCTTAGTTGTGGTGATCGGACCCGTGCGCCTAGGCGCCGGACATCATCGCGCCGAGGCCGGAAATGGCCTGCTGGTGATCCTGCTCGCTGCGAGCCTGATCGCGCTCGGTTCCGGCCAGGGCGTCCTCCAGGGTGATCAGCACGTCGTTAAGCTTGCGTGCCTCCTCGTCCCAGCGGTTCATCATGCCGGTGAATGCGGTGGCCGCCCCACCGGTCCAGAAACCACGGAGCTGTTCAATCTCGCCCCGCACCTTCTTCACGTGCTGGTCGATGCCGGCCTTGGTCGTGTTGACTGCCTGCGCACCGCGGCGCAGGGCTCCTTCTTCTGCGGAGATGACGTTTGCCAACTCTGCCTCCTTTGCTAGTTTTTTCCGTGGATGGCCGTGGCCTGAGCAGAATTGCCCCGTCGATGCGTCGCGTGATGCGTCACTTAGCCCCATAAAACGAACAAACCATCGCGCGTAAACCTATTCTCTAAGTGGCACGTTGACGAGGCCCCTGTCACCGAAAGAACGTTGTCGTTTCGCACAGGCCTCTCCGCAAGCTCATCAAGGGGGACCCACGTGGCGCAGAATATGACTCAGGACGCGGATACGATCATTCGTGTATCCGTGGTCCATGCCGACCGCAGAATCGACCTGGCCGTGCCCGGGCAGCTGCCGTTAATCGAATTAATACCGGGCATGGCCCGCAGCCTCGGGGTGCTGGATCCCACGCTTGTCCACGGCGGTTATGGGCTGATCCGCGCCAATGGTCGGCCGCTCAGCCCCACGGGCGGGGCGCTCGCCCAGGGCATCACCCCCGGCGAGGTCCTCACGCTGATGCGCGGTGAGCTTGTCGCCACCAGCAAGGTTTATGACGATGTGGTGGAGGCCGTGATCGACGCCAGCGCCGATCAGCACGGCGTCTGGCGTCCCGAGGATGCCGCGCGCACCGCGACCGCCGTGAGCCTGACCCTGCTCGCGCTCTGCGCCCTCGTGCTCACCACGCAGGGCCCCGGCAACCTGATCACCGCGCTGATCGCCGCGGCCGGCACCGCCGTGCTGCTCACCCTCACCGCGACGCTGGGCCGCCTCGGCCAGCAGGGAGCGGGCATCGCCTTTGGGATTTCCGCCTCGGTATTTGCCGGGCTCACCGGCTATCTGCTGGTGCCCGCGGGGGATCTCTGGGGGTGGCCGCTGGCCGCCGCCGGGCTCGGCGCGGTACTCGGGGGTGCACTCGCGATGCTTATCGCCGTGCGCCCGATCGAATATCTCGTGGCCCCGATGACCCTGGGCCTGGCGCTGGGCATCCCCGCCGCGGTGCATGCCGCCTTTGACGCGCCCGCCGCCGCGAGCTTTGCCGTGGCCGTGGCCGCCTGCGGGGCCCTCGCCGGAAGCCTGCCCTGGCTGGCCCTCGCCAGCACCCGGATCACCGTGCTCTCGCCGCAGAGCGAGCAGGAAATGTTTGATACCCCCGAACCCATTAACGCCGAGCGCGTGGCCGAACGCATCCGTTCCGGCCAGCGCCTGCTGATCGCGCTGCGCCTCGCGCTGGGGCTCACGATCCTCGCCGCGATTCCGCTCGTGGCCGCGGAGTCCTGGGCCGGGGCGATCCTCAGCGTGCTGTGCGGGGCCGTGCTGATGTTCCAGTCCCGGCAATCGGGCGCGCGCGGTTCGGTGCTCGCGCTGCTGACCTGCGGCACCGCAATCGTGGGCGCCGCGGGGCTGGTCACGCTGCTGGCCCATCCCGAACAGACCACGCTGCTGCTGATCGTGCTGATCACGGCCACCGCGCTCGTGGTGGGCCTCACCCTGCTCAGCGATCGGGTCCGCCTGCGGCTGAGCACGCTGGCCGATACCGTGGAGATCATCCTGCTCACGCTGCTGCTGCCGCTGGGTGTTATCGCGGCCGGGATCGCCTAATCATGGCGACCAAAAAAGACCTGACCGAGGCCCAGGGTTTCAGCCGCCGCCGGCTGCTCTCGGCCTTCACCGGCGGGGCCCCGGGCGGCAAGGAGCTGGAACCGGCCAAGCCGCTGCGCGCGGTCATCGCGGGCGTGGCCCTCTCGGCCATGGTGGTGCTGGGCGGGCTGTTTTTTGGCCTGATCAGCCCGGGCCTGCCCGATGGGTGGGAAAATAACCGCCTGATCGTGGCCAAGGACACCGGGGCCCGCTATCTCTCCGTGGACGGCACCCTGCATCCCGTGATCAATACCGTCAGTGCGCGGCTGCTGATCCCCGCCAATGAGTTCTCCGTGGTCACCGTCTCGCAGGGCTCCCTCTCCGGCGTTCCAATCGGCGAGACCATCGGAATCCTCGGCGGCCCGGATGCGCTGCCCTCCTCGGCGGCACTCGAGGACGGGGCCTGGGAGGCCTGCGTAGCCGACCGCTCCACGCAGCTGCGCATCGGCGGGAAAAATCCGCGCCCGGCCGCGAGCGACCGCGGGCTCGTGGTGACCCGCGAGGAGGATATTTTTGTTATTTCCGGCGGGCACCGCTTTGCCGTGGACCCCGCGCAGAGCGCCGCGGTGCTGCGCGCCGTGGGCCTGGACGCCCAGCGGCCCGTGCCCGTGACCGGCGACTGGCTGAACCTCTTTGAGCCCGGAACCGATCTGGCCCCCCTGAACCTGGACGGCGCCGGATCGGCCGTGCCCGGGATCAACCTGCCCGCGGGCAGCGTGATTCACCCCGTGGGCAGCCCCGAGGAGGAACGCTATCTGCTGCGCGCCGATGGTTCCCTCGCGCCGCTGGGCCCCGTGGCCTATCGCCTGTTCCTGCTGGGTAATGCCGGGAGCCTGGGCGAGGCCGTGGCCCGCCCGCCCGCCGACCTGGCCGCGCTGCGCAATGCCGAGGCCGCGGGCGGCAGCGACTGGCCCACCCGGCTGCTCACCCCGCTTGCCGAGGCCGAACGCACGCTGCCGTGCGCGACCCTCGGCGAGGGCACTATCCGCGGCACGATGCTCGCGGAATCCACGATCCGCACCCAGAGCGGCAGCGAGGAGCGCGTGGTAAATACCGTCAGCGTGGCGCGCGGCGGCGGCGCGCTTGTGCGCGGCGGCACCGCGGGCTCGGTCACGGTGATCGACTCCACCGGAATCGCCTATGCCGTCCCGGGAGCCACCGAGGATGTGGTGATCCAGCTGGGCTATACCTCAGAGGATATTAGTGTGGTGCCGGCCCCGTGGCTGCGGCTGATCCCCTCCGGTCCCGAGCTCACCGCGGTCGCGGCCGCAAGCACCCCGGCGGCCGCGGGATGACCCGCCTGCCGCGGCGCCTGCTCGGCGTGGTGGGGGCCTCCGCGCTGCTGGGCGCGGGACTCGTCCTGAACCCGCTGCCGCCGGCCCTGGGTGCCGCACGCGCGGCGGATGACTGCACGCCCGGGATTATCGGGCGCATTCCCGGGCCTCCCGCGGCCTTTGACCTGCTTGAGGCCGATCCGATGGAGCCCGGCCCGCGCGGAAGCGGCGTGATCGTCGCGGTGGTGGATTCCGGGATTGATATCACCCGGCCCCAGCTGGCCGAGGCCGTGATCGGCGGCGTCTCGCTGATCAACGACGGCGAACGACCCGATGGTTTTGGCGATCCCAACGGGCACGGAACGGCCATCGCCGGGATTATCGGGGCGCGCGCCGCCGCCGGGTCCGGCGTGGTGGGGCTCGCCCCCGAGGCACAGCTGCTTTCGGTGCGGGTCTTCCGCGGCAGCGATGAGCAGAGCCAAAAGGACGGCGTTGGGCCCGATGCCGTGCGCATCGCCGAGGGCATCCGCTATGCCACGGCCCACGGTGCGCGCGTGATCACGGTGGCGATGAGTGACGATGTGGAGACCGCCGAGCTGCGCTCCGCCGTGGAGGAGGCCACCGCGGCCGGGGCCCTCGTGGTGGCCAGCGCGGGAAACCGGGCCACCACCACCAATCAGATCGACAGCACCCGCTATCCGGCGGCATATCCGGGGGTGCTCAGCGTGACCGCTGTAAACGCGATTGGGCTGCCCACCACCGATTCGATTCACGGCGATCATATCGACGTGGCCGCGCCGGGGCAGGACGTGCTGACCACGGCCACCGGCGCCGGGGACTGCCGCTATGCGGTGGAGGCCCCGTCCACGAGTTTCGCGACCGGCTATGCGGCGGCCGCCGCGGCACTGATCGTGGAGGAACACCCCGGGGAGACCCCCGAGCAGTGGGCGTATCGGCTTAAGGCCACCGCCGACCGGCCCCAGGCCGACCGCTCCGATACCGAGCGCGGCTGGGGCATGATCCGACCGTTTGATGCGATTGCGCTGCTGCCCGCGAGCGATACCCGCGGCCCGGCGAGCCCGTTTATGGAAAACGCCGGGAGCGCGATCATCCCGCCCGCGGTGCACCTCACGGTGGGCGATACGCCGCGGCCGCGCGAGGCAGCAACCACGATCGCGGTGATCGGCGGTTCCGCGCTGCTCGCGGTACTCACCATGCTGGGGCTCGGCACGCGCATCCTGCGCCGCCGCCGCGAGGCCGCGGCGGCGCGCTAGGACGCGGCGCGCGGGCTAGCTGAGGAACGCGATAACGATCCCGGCCAGCCCCGCGGCGCACAGCAGCACGGTGCCCGCGAAACCCGCGAGGGTGAGCACCCGGAAGCGGTCATCGCGCGCCCGCGCCGAGACGGGACCCGCACCCGCGCGCGGCGGGGGCGGCGGCACCGGGGAGGGAGCGCTTCCCACGCCGGGGCCGAGGATGCGGCGCGCGGCGGCAGGCTCCGCGCGGGCCGCGGTCCCGGCATCCGTATCGGGCGCGCGCTGAAACGGCGAGCGCGCGGGCGGCGGGCCCACCGGGGCCGGATGGGCCGCGGGCAGCGCGGGGGTGGCCGGTTGCACGGTATAGCTCGGGGAGGGTGCGGCCGCGGACGCGGTCGGGGCGGGTGCGGAGGCCGATGCCACGGGGGTCGGTTCGGGGTCCGTTTCGGGGTTGGGCTCGGGGATGGACTTGGGAACGGGCTCGGACTCGGACTCGGGAACAGGGTCCGTTTCGGACTCGGGAACAAGGTCCGTTTCGGGCTCGGACTTGGGAACAGACGCGGGCTCGTGCTCGGATTTGGGCGCCGAACCGTTCGGCCCGGCTGAAGCCGGGGCGGGATCGGCGCCGCCCGCGGGTGAGGCGCCGGCCTCGGCGGGTCCCGGGGATTCCGGGCCCGGGGTGGGCTGCGCGGCCGACGCGGACCCTGCCGGTATCTCGCCCGGGGTCTCCCCCGGCGTCGATCCGGCAGCCTCCCGCGGGATAAACACGGTCGCCTCGCCCGGCTCCTCCCCGTCCGGCGGCGAGACGGGCAGGGGGGTCTTCTTGCCCGCGGCGGCACGGCGCGAGATGAAGACCGTGGCCTCCCCGGCCTCGGCCTCCTCTTTCGACTCGTCCGACATCACCGGGGCGCGATCCGCGGCGGGCGCATCGCGCGTCGCGACGTCCCGCGGGACAAAAACGGTGGCCTCCTCGGCGGGCTCCTCGCCCTCTTCGGTTATCCGCTCCGCGGGAGCACCGGCGGTTCCGCGGCTCGGGATAAACACCGTCGCCTCCCCCTGCTCATCGGACGGGGCCTGGGGGACTGCGGCGGGCGCGGGGGCCTCGATGTCCCGGCGCGGGATAAACACCGTCGCCTCTCCCCCGCCGTCCTCCTCCGAACCGACCTCTTCCGCGGACTCCCCGGACGCGATGTTTGGCCCGGCCTCGCCCGCGGCACCACGACGCGCCACAAAGACCGTGGCCTCCTCGGGTTCACCGTCGTTCTCAGCGGAAACGGGAACCGCGACGGGTACCGCCGCCTCCGCGCGCATCCGCGGGACAAACACGGTCGCCTCATCCGAACCGGCCTCATCCACGGGCTCCCCGGAAGCAACATCTGGCACGGCCTCGTCAACGGTGGCTCCACGGCGCGCCACAAAGACCGTCGCCTCCTCGGGCTCCGCATCTTCCACCTCCGCGGCAGCAGAAACCTCGACGGACGCCGAGCCCTCCGCGCGCATCCGCGGCACAAAAACGGTCGCCTCATCCATACCGGACTCTTCCGCGGATTCTGCCGAGGCAGCGCCCGGCACGGCCTCGTCAACGGCACCACCGCGACGCGCCACAAAGACCGTCGCCTCCTCGGGCTCCGCATCTTCCATCTCCGCGGCAGCAGAAACCTCGACGGATGCCGAGCCCTCCGCGCGCATCCGCGGGACAAACACTGTCGCTTCCTCCGAACCGGCCTCATCCACGGGCTCCCCGGAGGCGACGTCTGGCACGGCCTCGCCGGTGGCATCATCGCGACGCGCGAGAAAGACCGTCGCCTCCTCGGGCTCCGCATCTTCTCTCTGCGCACCAGTGGGCATCTCGACGGACACCGCCGCGGCACTCATCCGCGGGACAAAAACGGTCACCTCATCCACATCAGACTCATCCACGGATTCTGCCGAGGCAGCGCCCGGCACCGCCTCGTCAACGGCATCACCACGACGCGCCACAAAGACCGTCGCCTCCTCGGGCTCCGCATCTTCCGCCTCCGCCGCAGCAGAAGCCTCGACGGACACCGCCGCCTCCGCGCGCATCCGCTGGACAAACACTGTCGCCTCATCCGCACCGGACTCATCCCCGGATTCTGCCGAGGCAGCGCCCGGCACCGCCTCGTCAACGGCACCACCGCGGCGCGCCACAAAGACCGTCGCCTCCTCGGGCTCCGCAGCCTCCGCGGAGGCGGGAACCGCGGCGGACGCCGATTCCTGCTCCCCCGCGGATACGCCCCGGGAGCGACGCGATCCCGGCGCGCTGCCCGCTCCGGCGTCTGCGCCGTCTCCGCCGTCTGCGGTCGCGGGGATCCCCGCGGTCCCCTCCGTCTCCCTGACCGCCCGCGCGCGCTCGCGTGCCGCGCGGCGCGAGGATTCCCCGGACCCGGACTCCCCCGGCGTGGCCTCGTCCCGGTTAGTCATCGGTCCTCCGTACCTCCGCGGTCGCCGTGACCGAGTGCTCCCAGCCCGAGGCGGTACCCCCGGAGGTATTCTCGCGGCGCATGGGCGCGCCCTCGCGCGCATGCACATCCACCACGATGGCCGAAATATTATCCCGACCCCCCGCCTCATTGGCGAGCCGCACCAGCTCCGATACCGCCGAGCGCGGCCGCCCCGACATCGTCAGGACCGCGCGAATACGCTCCTCCGTGAGCTCATCGTGCAGGCCATCCGTGCAGATCAAAAAGCGCACCCCCGGCACCAGCGGCAGCAGCCAGGAATCCGGCACGCTCTCCTCCGAACCAATCGCCCGGGTGATGATATTGCGCGCCGGAAGGCTCGGGGAATCCCCGGTCACCCCGCGCGCGATCATCTCCGCACGCAGCGAATGATCCGCGGTCAGCTGCACCAGCTCGCTGCCCACATGCTGATATACCCGCGAATCCCCCACGTTTAACAGTAGCCAGTTCAGCCGCTCCTCGTGCCGAATCAGGATCAGCCCCGAAACCGTGCTCCCCGCGCCGCGCGGCGTATCCGCGGCCACGCCACGCACCTCGCGCCGGGCGTCCTCAAGCGCCGCCCATACCTGATCCAGCGTGGCCGGCGCCGATTCCGGCAAACCCGCCAAAAACGCCTCGGTCACCGCTCGGCTCGCGCGATCCCCCGCATCGTAGCCGCCCATCCCATCGGCCACCAAAAAATACGGACCGCCCACCGCGATCGAATCCTCGTTCCGGGTGCGCGTGCGCCCGGCATCGCTCAGCGCCGCGGCCTCGCAGGACACCCGCTCCGAGAGCACACTCTCCCCGCTCCACGGCACCGCGGCGGCACTCAACGCGCCGCCCCGTCCGCCGGCGCATCGGCTATCCGCTCGATGCGCATACACACGGTCCCGATCAGCATGCTGCCCAGCACCGGCGTCTCAATATGCGGCTCGATCGGCACCTCCGTGCCGTCGTCGGCACAGAGCAGCACACCATTGGTCGCGCCCAGATCGGTGATCAGCCAGGAGTCCTCCACAAACCGCAGCCGGGCATGGGTCTTGGAGATGGTGCGGCTGGGATCGGGAATGATCAGCGCCTCGGTCCCGGCCAGCGCGCGCGGCTTGCGGCCCAGGATCAGGTCCTCCGCGGGCAGCTCCAGCGCCGCGCCCTCCTCCGGCACCAGCCGCCAGCGCGGCGGCGGGGTGCGATCCACAAAGACGGTGGCATCGTCCTCCTCGGTCCCCGCCGACAGCGGCGCGATCATCACCGTGCCCTCCTCGGGAGCCACCCCGCCCTCGCCCGGATCCACATAGGTGGGCAGGGGCGGCGCGGCCCTCCAATAGGAGTTTTCCAGCACGGCCGGACCGGAAATCTCCCAGTCGTTTTCGGCGGGGGGCGGCGGGGGTGGGACCATCGCGCCCGGAGTCTGTCCGGGATATGTGTTTTTCACCTGTGTCTCCTTTAATCCGCGGGGGTATCCGCGGCTGTGGGTTGATGGGGCCGGCGCGCTGACCGGCGGATCGCGGAGGGTAGCCCGCGCAGCATCGCGCGCGGATCGATTCCGCCCAGCAGCGACCGCGGGCTCAGCGCCCGCCGCAGCCGTTCGCGGCGCGTGGTCTCCGCGTCCAGCTCGGCCAATTCGGCCTCGGTGTCCTCCCAGAGGCGGTCCACCGCGGATTCGGAGATATCGCCGCGGGCAAAAACCGCGCGGTCCACCCCGGCCGCGATCTGCCCGGCCCGCGGGCCGCCGATCTGTTCGGCCTGGGCCGCGCGCGGCAGCCCCGCGGTAACCGCCATTCCGGCATCGCGCTGCCTATCCAGCAGCTCCGCCCAGGCGCCGAGCGCCCGGATCTCCGGGGAGCCCTGCGCGCGTCGCCGCCGATACCGGATCCGTTTAGCCACCGGCAGGAACAGCACCGGCAGCAGGAGCAGGAGCAGCGCCCCCGTCCCCAGCAGGATCGGGCGCAGCACGGGCCATACCGCGAGCCACCAGGAGGGGCCACGATCGGCATCGGCCTCGCCCGCCTCACCCTCGCCCTGGCTCAGCAGCGGATCGCTGGACTGCGCGTTCAGGTCCTCGGGCACGGTGGCAAACTCGGGCAGCTGCTCACCCTCGATCAGCTCGATCGGAATATTATCGTGTTGCGGGGTCGCGTCGATGCTGCGCCAGTTCCGATCCGCGCCGCGCACCTCGATCCACGCCGCCATATTCTCGCCCGTGCACTCCTCGATACATGCCGGGACCCCCGGAACGCCGGCGTTCTCGCCGAGCCGCACGCCCACAACCACGCGGGAGTCATAGCCCAGGGCGCGGGCAATCAGCGCCGCGGCGGCGGCAAATTGTTCGTCATCGCCCACCGCCGCGACCAGCTGGGCGCCGTCCTGGCCGTCGCCCACCACGCGCTGCTGCCGGTTCAGATCGGAGAAGAGGCCCTCGAGGCGAGAGCCGTTATGGCCCGCGAAGCTCGGCGCAAAACGGTAACCATCGGTCTCGGCCAGCGCGGCGATCCAGCGCGAACTGCCCTCCTCGGCGGTGATCGAATGGCTCAGGAATCCCCGCTCGCGCAGCCGCTCGATCAGGGTGAGCAGGCCGCGCTCATCGCGCGGCTGATCCTGCGCCCGAATCCAGGCGGTCAGTTCGGGGAGCGCCTCCGCATCGATCTGCGGCCCGGAATGCGCCGGTGCGCCGAGCGCGCCCGCGCCGGGAGCGGTGGGCACCGCGCGCACCCGATAGCCATCCCCGTCACGCACGCCGTTTTCCGGGTCCTCGGGCACGGGGGTCACGATGCCCGAGCCCGTGGCGCGGTTAATATAAAAGGTATCCGCGAGGGCCTCGGCGCGCGGGCCGCGGAACCGCGGCGGCTCGGCGATCTGCGCGGGCAGCGGCAACCAGATCTGCTCATAGCCGGCCTCGATCTGCACGCTCAGCTCCACGGTATCCTCGCCGCCGATCCCGCCCGGATAGCGCGTATAGCGCTCGCCCCCGGAGGCGCCATCGGCCACATGAAACTCGCTGCCATCGAAGCTATCCAGCACGGCGATGCGCAGCCGCTCGGGGAGCGCCCCCGAGGAGGACACCCGAAACAGGGGCCGATCAAATTCGATATCGCGCTTCCAGATGCGATAGCCGGCGAGCGGGCCCGGCTGGGACTGCACCACCAGATCGGGATCGATATATTCGCGCGGTACCCGGCGTTCACCCGCCTCGGCCAGCACGGGCGCGGCGGTCAGCGCGGCCCCCACGGCGAGCGCAAGCAGCAGGATTCCGGCCACGGGCCGCCAGAGGGCACCACGGGTCCGGCGCGCGGACGCGGTATCCGCACCGGCCAGCCCGCGGCCGCGGCGCAGCGCCGCACGCCGCCCGGATTCCGAGGCCACCCGCACCCAGGCCAGCGCCAGGATAAAGGCCATCCCCCACAGGCCGATCTCCCGGGGCGCGGGGATGCTCGCCCCGATTCCCGGTATCAGCACCGGGGCGCTCAGCTCGCTCCCGCCCCAGATCAGGCCAAATAGTAGAGGGGCAAAGAGGGGAAGGACCGCGAGCGAGGAGGCCCGCGGCCCGCCGCCCAGCAGCAGCACCGCGCCGGTTTGGGCGGCCAGGAGCACCACAAAAAACGGCACCAGCACGGCCTGATACTCGCCCACCGGCAGGCCCAGCGTGAGCAGCTGTTTCCAGCCGGTGACCACGGTGACCAGCCCGTCGCGTTCCCCCAGGAGGATCCCGCGCGGGCTGCCGCCGAGCGCCGAGGGCACCGCGAGCGGCACCACGGCCAGCACAAAAATAAGCGGGGCGATCAGAAGGATCCGCCGCGGCGACCAGCCCAGGCGGGTGCGCGCCCAGAGCAGGGCCGCGGCCATCACGCTGATGGTGGCGGCGATCAGCCAGAGCCGCTCGCTGCGATAGATCGGCCAGGCGGCCGCCACCGCGAGCGCGGCAAAGGCCAGCATCAGCAGCACCTGCGCCAGATAGCGCGAGAGCGCGGGGGTCTCCCGGGTACGCTTTGACATCAGTTATTCCCCCGGATCAGCAGCTGTCCGAGGTCGCCCACGGCCCCCACGGTCAGCACGGTTCCGGTATCCACGCGCAGCGCTGCCGGTTCGGCCAGCTGCTGCGCGCGCACCACAACCACGCCGATATTCGCGGCAAAGGCGGAGGCGGCGCGGCGCAGCCGGGACATATCCGGGATCGACCCGGTCACGATATATACGATCGACAGGTGTGCCTGGCCCTGGGCCACGGTCGCGGCGAGGCGCTCCAGCCGCGGCCCCGAGGCCACCGCCTCCAGCTCGGCCCAGGAGTCCAGGAGCGCGGGCACCCCCAGCCCGCCGATCTCGGTGACCCCGAGCGGTCCCGGGCGTCCGCGGTCGGGGCACCAGGCGGAGGCGATATACCGATCGCGCCCGTTGCGCACTGCCTGCACCGAGAGCGAGGCGGCGGCGCTCACGGCCAATTCAAACTCCTCATCCGAGGCGTATTCCGCGCGCACCGCATCAAAAAGCACCGCGACGCGGGAGAGCTGGGACTCCTCGTATTGGCGCACCATCAGCGCGCCGGTCTTCGCGGTGGAACGCCAGTGCACGTGGCGGAAGGAATCGCCGCGCACATAGGCGCGCACGGCGTGAAAGGACAGATCGGAATCGGTCAGCCGGCGGCTGGACTGGCCCTCCAGATCGCGCACCATCCCCGCGCTATTTTGGGGCAGGGCCGCGATCGCTGGATGTACGTGCAGGAGGTGGCGTTGATTCCAGGTGACCGCGCGACGAAACAGCCCAATCGGATCGCGCCGGGACACGGTGACCGGGCCCACCGGGATCACCCCGCGCCGCGGCGCCCGCAGCGGCACCGGGATGCGGCGTTCGGCCCGCGGCCCGAGCAACGGCACCGGGATTTGCAGGATCGCCGGGCCCACGCCGAGCTCCGCAATCGCGGGCAGCGCCGGGCCCGCGGCCAGATTACGCACCTCGAGCCAGGCGGCGGTGTCCTCGCCCGCAAATACCCGGTCCCGTTCCAGCCCCAGCGTCATGGCATAGGCGCGCCCGCCGAGCAAAAACGGTCCCGCGAGCAGCACCAGCGCGAGGCTGAGCCCCGCCAAAAACCAGCCCTCCACCCAGCCCAGCAGCGCGCCGGCCAGCAGCCCGGCCGCGCCGCAGGCCAGCACAAACCAGCCGGTCGCGGTGACCAGCTCGGCGATGTTTTTCTGCACGCGGATAAGCCGCACGCGCGCGCGGCGCAGCAGCCTTGCGGCGCGGCGACGCAGCAGCTCGCCGCGTCCCGGCGCGGCCGAACGCACCGCGGTCCGGGTCACGGTGGCCGTATATTCCCCCGCACCCCGGGTCCGGGTGGTCGAGGTTTTTCTCCGCGTGCGGTGCCGGGTCGAGCCGGTGCCGCGCTCCGTGTTCTCGCTCACTCCGCCGGGTTCTCCTCGGGCACGGGCACGTCCATCAATACCTGACCGATCACGTCCACCGCGCTGACACCGTCAAACTCGGCCTCGGGTTCCAGTACCAGGCGGTGCGCGAGCACCGCCACGGCCAGCTCCCGCACGTCCTCGGGCAGCACATAGGCGCGGCCCTGGCAGGCGGCCCAGGCCATCGCCAGGCGCGAGAGCGCAACCGCGCCGCGCACGCTCGAGCCCAGGCGCACCTCGGTGGCCGCGCGCGTGGCGTCCACGATCCGCATGATGTAATCGGAGATCAGCGGGCTCACATAGGCCTGCCGGGCGAGTGCCGCTGCCTCCACGAGGTTAGCGGTGGAGATCACCGGGTTCAGGTCGTCCTGATCGCGGTTGAGCCCCTGCAGGATGCGCATCATCGCCGCACCATCGGGATAGCCAATCGAGGTTTTGATCATAAACCGGTCCAGCTGGGCCTCGGGCAGCCGATAGGTGCCCGCCTGCTCCACCGGGTTCTGCGTCGCAATCACGAGGAAGGGTGCGTCGATGCGGTGGGTGGTGCCGTCCACGGTCACCTGGCGCTCGGCCATGACCTCCAGCAGTGCCGACTGGGTTTTGGGGCTTGCCCGGTTAATCTCATCGGCCAGCACCACATTGGCGAAGATCGGCCCCGGATGAAACTCAAAAACATTCGCGGACTGATCAAATACGGTGATGCCGGTGACATCCCCGGGCAGCAGATCGGGCGTGAACTGGATGCGCGAATCGGTGCCCTCCACCGATTGGGCGAGGGCCCGCGCGAGCGCGGTTTTTCCGGTGCCGGGCACGTCCTCAAGCAGCACGTGGCCGCCGGCCAGGGCCGTGGCAAATACCAGCTGCAGGACGCGGCGTTTACCGTGGATGGCCTGCTCCATATTATCCACCACGGCGCGTTGCACGCCGTGAATCCAGGCTGCCTGTTCGGTGCTGAGTGCGCCGGATGCGGTCATGAGGGGGTGTCCTTTCGGGAATACCACGAGTGGTGAATCATTTATCGTCCTCGTCCGGGTCCTCGGGCGGGACAGTACACAGCGGGAAGCTCAGTTCCAGGGGTGGCAGCGCGGAGAACGCGCCGCTCCACGTGATCATCGCAAAACGCAGCCCGGGGCGGGAGGGATCGCTCATCAGATCGGAGACGCGCGCATCGCGGTTCGCGCCCGCGGTCACCGTCGGAAGCGGCCGCAGCACGGTCTGATCCGCGGCCACACACTCGGCGATGCCGCTCACGATCACCTCGGTGGGTACCGTGAGCGCCCCCACCGGGACCGGATCGGAACAGCGCGTAAGCTCATCGGCAAAACACTGCCGTGCCTCCACGCGGGTCGCGCGCGAGTTCGGGTCCAGCACCAGCTCGGATCGCCAGTCGGCGCCCTGCTGCCGGTATTGCAGCACCATATCCGAGAGCACCTCCACCACGGGGGCGGTGCGCAGGCGATATGCATAGTCCCCCTCGGGGGTGCGCGTGGGCGTGGTGGCGACCTCATAGCCGGAGACCACCACCGGGGTGGGGAGTTTACCTCCCGTGCGCATCGACACCACGTCGCTGCCCACCACGCCATAGCCGTTGCTCACGCAGGCGCGCACATCGTGATGCCGGCGGCGGCTGAGCCCGGAGAACTCGCCCGAGGCCAGATCGCCGCTCTCGGCGATCAGCGCCCCGCCATCGTCCACGCGGCATTCGGGCACCGCGGCGGGCCGCTCGGCCACCCGATAGATCACGCTCAGGGGCCGGTCGCTGCCATTGGCATCGCCGCCGATTCCCGAGGCCACGAGGCCGGTATCTCCCTCGGCGCGCACGCCGAGACGGCCCGTGATCCGCGGCGCACCGGCCACCGTGACCGCGGCGGTTCCGCGGTCGCCCTCCGCGTTTCCCCCCGGCATCGGGGGTTCAAAGGCGCTCAGCGGGGTCACCCGAATCTGGGTGGAGCCCACGGGCAGGGTCATATCGATGATGGTTGTCCCGCCCGAGCGCGGCACCTCGCCCTCGCGTCCGTCGATGCGGAACGCTCGGGTATCCGCGGCCGCGGCGATGCTCACCCGGACCGAGCCCTGCGACTCGGAGGTCACGCCCGGCTCATAGCGGGGCGCGGCATTCACGGAGTCGATGCGCGGGGCCTGATAGGCCCAGGCGGTGACCGGGCTGGTCTCCGCCGAGGCTCCCACCGCGTTCACCGCGCGCGCGGTGAAGCGATGCTGCTGGCCGTTGGTCAGTCCCGTGACCTCGCAGCGATACGTGCCCGGGGTGGACGGGGCGCAGCTCGCGGAGGAGGATCCGTCCCCGCCCAGGCGCACGCCGGTCACCTCGGGATGGGCGCCCAGCGCCTCGCCGAGCGCCACGTCCAGCGTGAGTGAGGAGCCGGTATAGGCGGCCGTGGTGATCGCGGCGGGGGCCTGCGGCAGGCCCTGGGCATCAAATTCGATGCGGCCCTCACCCAGGCGACCCTGCGAATCGCGCACGGTAAACGGCACGGTACAGGTGGCCCCATTGGTCTGGCCCGAGGGCCAGGTGATCTCCACGGCGTCCTCGCCCGCGCGGCCAAAACGGGCCACGGGGCAGGAGGAGCCGCTGATCGAGTCGAGCACCAGCCCGCCGCCGGGTCGCCCGGCAAAGGGATCAAATTCCCCCGGAACTCCCACGACGCGCACGCGGCATCCGCCCGCGCCCACCGTGCACTGCGAGGACACGGTGGCGCCCCGCGGGGTTTCGCGCGGGGCATCCCCCACGCGCAGGATCAGCGTGGCCCGGCCCTCGCCGGCGCCGCGCACGTCCACGATCACGCGCTCCTCGGAGCCGGGCGGAGCATCCGCGCGCGCCACCACGCGCAGCACGGTGCCCTCCTGGCTGAGCTGGAAGAGCGAGCCCCGCTCGCCGAGGGAGAAGCGCAGCGCGGACATATCGCCCACGCGGCCACCCTGCCAGCGCACCATATCGGCGGCAAGATCCACGCTCTCCTCGCCGCCCGGGCGGATCACCCGGGTCAGCCCGTCCAGTTCCACCTGCGGTTCGCGCGGGCTGATCTGGATCGGCAGGGATAGCGCGGTCCAGCGGTTCTGGCCCGGCAGCCGAACATCGATCAGGCAGCGGTCCTGCCACGGGGCCTCGGCCCCCGCCGAATAGCGAATATCCTGGCCGGAGGCGCTGCAGGAGGCGGCGGCGCGCTGGGTGGGCAGGGCGCCCGGGCGCAGCTCGATCCGCTCCCCCGGGACGCGCTCCACCACGTCCTCCACCGATACGGTCACGGAGTTATTTTCGTCCACCTCAATCGGGCGCAGGCCCGCACGCAGGCCCACCCGGATCTCCTCGAGCGGAGGCACCACCAGGAAGCCGAAGGTTTCCACGGCGGCCCCGGTATTATCGGTTCCCGCAAGTCGGAAGGGCACCAGGTCGCCGCTCGCGCGATACTCTCCGATCAGCCGCGGTCCGGCCACCCGGAAGCGCGAGGCCGCGTCTCCCCAGACGCTCAGCGCAAGCCCCTCGGGATCTCCCGAGGACCAGCGCACGCGGCCGGTCAGCACATCCACGCCGGCCCCCGCGAGCACCGCGCGATCGCGCGCGGTGAGCGTGGTATCGGCCACGATCGGGGCCTGGGTTCCCACCCGGTCCGAGATCTGCACCACGATCAGGCCCTCCGCGGTGCTGCCGCTGCGCGTGGAACGCACGGTATAGCGATAGGAGTGGCTTCCGGCATCCGGCCCGGAGTGCAGTACCACGCGGCCGGAGGCGAGGTCATCGAGGGTGATCATCGCGCGCAGGCGATCGTATTCGGGGGTGCCGGCGGCACCGGAAACATTGGGTTCCACCGAGATCAGTTCAAGCGTGCCCAGCGTGGGGTCCACGTCGTTTAGCAGCGGTTCCACGGTGGTGGTCGCGGAGGTTCCGCGCATCAGGCGCACCTGATCGCTCACCGTGATCGGCGCGCTATCCCGCTCGGCGGCGGCGCTCACGGCGACGCGCAGCTCGCCGGTGGCATCGGCCCCAAAGCCATCGCGCACGGTATAGCCGAGGCGGAGCACGCCGGGTTCGGCATCCTCGGAGGCCTCCACGAGGATCTCATCGCCGGTGGCGGCCACGGTCGCGGTGATCCGTTCGGAGGAGTCCACCGCGATCAGGCGCACGCGGTCCCCATCGGGGTCCACCCCGGTGAGCGGGACGGCGACGCGGGTATTTTGTCCCGGCACCAGCCGCGCGGTGAGCACCGCGGGCTGGGGCGCGCGGTTATTATCCTCGGCGATCACGTTGACCCGCACCTGGCCGGTATCGCGGCGCTCGGGCGAGTTTTCCAGATAGCTGGAGTAGGTCAGGGTATAAACGCCGGGCCGATTCGGGGCCAGATAGCGCAGCGTATCGCCGGAGATAAAGGCGAGCTCGCCCTCCGCACCCGAGCCGCCCACCACGGGGTCCAGCAGCAGGCGTTCGGCGCCCGTGCTGACATCATTGGCAAGCACGTCGATATCCACGACGCTGCCGGCGCGCACGGTGGCATAATCGGCCACGGCGATCACCGCGGAATCGCTCACCTCGGGGAGCTGAAATACGGTGAGCTGGCCCGTGGCCTGCTCCCCCGAGCCATCGCCGATGCGTAGCTCGGCGGTGCCCACGCGGCCCGCCGCCCCATCGGGGCTATAGCCGGTCACACGCAGCCGCTCCTGGTTCAGGGTCTGCACGGCCAGATCGCCCGAGCTCACGCTCGCGTCTTCCAGTAGTAGCACCCGGTCGCCGGGATCGGGCACCGCGTCCAGCACGTTCACGATGGTGTCCTGCTGGGCGCGCACATAGGCGCGCGTGGGCGGCAGGGTCAGCCGCGGCGCGGTCTCGGTCGCGATCACCCGCAGCTGCCCGCCAAATTCGGTCTGGGTGAGGGTATCGCGCACCGTGAGCTGCACGTCGAAGGAGCCCGCGACGGAGGGTTCCACCTCGAGGGTCGCGGTGCCCGGCTGCGGGGTGAGCCGCAGCTCGGAGGACCCGGCCCCCTGGGGCAGCACGGCGTCCACGAGCTGGAACGAACCGGAGCCGCCGCTGGCCTGCTCCAGCGGGTGCAGGCTCAGGCGCTGGCCCACGGGAATCGTGACGGCAGCGGATTCCATCCGGGCGCTCGCTGCAGCGAGAATATTCAACATCAGGGTGCGTTCGCGCTCGTTGCCATTGGCATCGCGCACCACGATATCCACTGCAATCGCTGCATCGGCGGCATTGGGATCGGTATGGCGCACGGCGACGCGGCCGTCCTCGGTGGCCACCACGCGCACGGGGGCCTCGGGATCGCGCGCGCGGGCCGAGGCGAGAAATAGCGGATCGCCCTGGGGGTCCACCCAGCCGGCGAGAATCGGCAGCACCAGCGTGCCGCCGGGGGTCAGTTCGGGGCTCGGCCAGGCCAGCTGGCAGCCCTCCACGCCACACCATTCAGGCGCGCTATCGGTGCCCTCGGGGGCCACCGTGAGCGTGACCGTCGCGGGTTCCGAGACGTGGGTGCCATCGGTGATCTGATAGCTAAAGCTCGCCGTTCCACCGGCGTTTTCGGCCACCCTGATCGCGAGTCCCTGCGCGCCCGGGAGCACCTCCACGGCACCAAATTCGGCGGGGCTGATCGCTCCGATCAGCTCGGGGATAATCGTGAGGATGTCCTTGCGGTTGGGGTCATAATCATTCAACAGCACGGGCAGCAGCGCGTGTCCTCCCGCGCGCACCCCGAAGCTATCGGGCACGGCCACGGGCGGCAGCGATTCGCTCACATCCTCCACCACCACGGTTCCGCTGTCCTCGCGCGGGGGCTGCGCGAGCGTCCACAGCGAGAGCGGGATCAGGGTGCCCGCGGGCAGGGTCCACAGCATTCCGGTATCGCGTTCGCTCAGCACCGCTCGGCTGCCATTGCTCTGGATCACCGGGTTCAGGCGGCGGCCCGCGGCCCCGGCCTCGGGGTCATAGTCCAGGGTGGTGGTCGCGCCGCTCGCGGAGGACCACAGGGTGCCCTCGGCGGCGTCGAGCCACGCGGCATAGCGCTGCCCGTCCACGCCGCGCGGGCGCGCGGGAATCCCCGCGGCCTCGACCAGGCGTTCGGGGGCCTCGCCGCCGGCGACCTGCCAGAGTCCGCGGCTATCGGCGATCAGGAGCGGTTCCTCGCTGCCCGCCGAGGCATGCTGTAATTTGGCGTCCTCGCCCAGCTCCAGGGTCACGGGCTGGCCGATTCCCTGCCGCCAGAGGGTGCCCGATTCGGGTTCCAGCAGGGCCCAGTCGCCGCCGCTCAGGGTCAGCTGGGGGTCGCGTGCCGCGGCGGCCTCCCGGGGGACCGCGCGCGTGCCGCCCGTGAACTCGCCGCTGGCTGCGTCATAGGTGCGCACGGCGCGTTCCTCCGCGGAGAACAGGGCCAGCCGCCCGCGCTCGTCCAGGGCGATGGCCGTGGCCAGATAGCCCGCGTTGCTCTCGCCCGAACCGGCGCTCTCGGTATCCCCCGCCGACTGCTCGGCGTCGGGTTCCTCGGGGCCCGCCGCCGCGGTGCCGGCGAGCGGGTCGATCCGGGTGGCCCCGGCGATCCGGCCCGCGGCGGTGCCCTCGCGCAGCGAGAGTCCCCCCTCCGCGGCCTGCCCGGGATTATCCTCCAGGCGCCCGGCATAAACCTCGCCGTTTTCGGTGCGCAGCGCAAAATAGGGTCCCGCGCTCAGCACCTCGCGGGTTCCACTCGGGGTGTTCTCGGCCTGGGTGGAGCGGGCCTCGCTCGCCGCGCTGGCGCCCTGATCCCCCGCCTCGGAATCGCCGGAGCCCGCGGTATCCAGGGCAAAATCGGCGGGGAATGCCGGGTTGATGGGCCAGGCCCGGCTCAGCCCGGAACCCAGGATGATGCCGTTTTCTCCCGATTGCAGGACCTGCGCGGGCTCCACCGCCTGACGCACGGTATCAATCTCGCCGGTTTCGGTATTCACCCGGGCATACTGGCCGGAGTCCCGGGTCACCCAGACGGAGGTTTCCAGCCGGGGCAGCTCGCGGGTATCAAAGCCCTCGGCAAAAACCGCGAGGGTCACAAGCATCAGCACGGCCACGCCGCCCGCGATCCCCGCGATGAGTTTTTTTCTGCCGCCGATGCGGGCTTTGCGCGCGCCGCGCGTGGAGAGCCAGGACACTAGGCACCCCCGCCGAGCACGCGGGTCAGGAGGAATCCGGCGAGGCCCAGGATCAGCATGCCGCCGGCGCCGAGGCCCAGCGCGGCCCCCGTGGACAGCGAACGTTTTTTCTCGGGCCGGGCGCGCGTCGCTGTGCGCGAGGTTGTGGCCTGGCCGCGGGCATTTTCGCGGGCCACGCGGCGCGAATCCGGGCGCACCGTGGAGACCACGGGGCCGCGCAAACGATCGTCATCGCCGCGCGGGGCCGCGCCGGCCCACTCCTCGGAGATCACATCCACCGGGGTCACGTCATAGCCGTAGAGCCGCTGCATCGCCCGCAGCGCCTCGGCAAATTCCAGCATGCTGCCATAGCGTTCCTCGGGGTTTTTCCGCAGGGCCCGCGAGAGTACCTCGTCCAGCTGGCCATAGGATTCGCCATTGGGCAGCCCCACATAGAGGGCGCGGCTGATGCGGGCCGCGAGGCGGCGGCGCTCGTTTTGTTCCCGGTCCGGGGATTCAAACGGCGATCTTCCGGCGGCGAAGGTATAGAGGGTGGCGCCGAGCGACCAGATCTCGCTCGCGACAGAACCGGAGATTTTGGTCTCCACCACCTCGGGGGCGGCCCAGGGATAGGACAGCGCGATCTGCTCGTGTTCGCGCACGGCGCCGCGCACCTCGGCGATGCCAAAATCGGCCAGGACCGGGCGGCCCAGCGCGGTGACCAGCACATTGGAGGGTTTAATATCGCGGTGTAATACGCCGCTGCGATGCGCGGTTTCCAGCGCGCCACATAGGCGCACGCCCACGTCGAGGATCTGTTCCAGGGTCAGCGGGGTGGCCTTCATCCGCGTGCGCATGGTCTCGGGGCAGAACTCCATCGCGATAAACGCGCGCCCATCCGCGGAGATGCTCGCCTGATAGATCGAGATGATCGCGGGATGCGCGCTCAGCCGGGCCATCACATCGGCCTCGGCCTGGAAGGCATGCCGGGTGCGTTCGGTCCACGCCGTGCCGTCCAGCACCTTCACCGCGACCACGCGGCGCGGCATGTCCTGCTCATAGAGGAATACCTCGGCAAAGCCCCCGGCGCCGAGCGGGCGCACATAGGTATGGCCGGCGATCACCGGTGGGGTGCGCGGGGTGCGGCGGGTCATTTCGGGTCCTCCCCGGTGTCCTGGGTTTCGGGCGAGCGCGGGCCCTCGGTACTCTCCCCGCTCCGGTCGATCACGCGAATCTCAAAATCCTCGCCGAGTTCCAGCCGGTCGCCATCGCGCAGGGTGGTCTCGGCGCCCTCGATCAGGTGGGTGGTGCCATGCGCGCCGTTCACCAGGGTGCCGTTTTTGGAGGCGAGGTCGCGCGCCAGCAGGCCCACCGCAGTGGGCACCAATTCGAGGTGTCGGGCGGAGATCTCGCGGCGCGGTGACCCGATCCGGATCCGAATCAGCCCGTCGCCGCCGCGCGTTCCGTCATCGGGGGACCCGCGGCGGCGACCGAAGCGGATGCGCTGATCCACGAGCAGTTCCCGCCCATCGGGGAATCCCAGCCACCAGTTACTCTCGGTGGGCACGGGATCGGTGCAGGGCGCGGGTTCATCCGAGGGGAACATCACGGCAAAGGCATTGGGGTCCAGCACGGGGGCGGCGGCCGGGGCTGCCAGCGCCACGGCCCCGGGGTTGCCTATGCCGGCGCGCGCGGCACCATAGCCTCCCCGCTCGGCGGTGCGCACGCCCACCAGGGCGGCGCGGACGATGCCGTGTCCCAGCGGCAGCAGGCTCAGCTCCGCGGAGGGGCCGTCCTCGCCGTGGCCGGGGAGGGAGAGCAGCGGGCGCTCGGCATAACCGTGGAGTTCCAGATCCCCGGCGAGCCCCATCCGTTCGCCGCCCTGGGCCTGGGGCACCAGCGTCACGAGTCCAAACGGAATCTCGCCGCAACGGGAGGCGAGTTGGCGCACCAGATTTTCGGCCGTGAGTTCAGCATCGTGCCTCGCGCGCGCGAGCAGCAAAAAGACCTCGCGCGCGATTTCGGGCGAGGCGGAGGGCGGCAATAAACACAGTCGCGGGCCCGTGGCAACGGCATAACCCGGCTGCGAACTCGCGGAATCGGCATAGACGAACACCGTTGCAGGGTATGTGAGTCTGGCGGCCTCGGGGCCGGAAGTGCGCGTAGTGCACCATGGGCGGTCACATGGGTGTGGATTACCGGCCGCGGTTTCCTGATTTTTCGCCCGGTGTCGGCCCGTTTGGGCGCGGGGCCCGTTAGAGTATCTTCAATGTCAGAACAGTTCTTAAACCCGCTCCCCGCTCCCCGAGTCGTATGCCCGTGCGGCGCGGGATTTTGGGCATGAGCGCCGCGGAGCGCGCGGAACTCTTCGCGCAGGCGGAGCGGTGGCTGGCCGAGGATCCCGATCCCGAGACCCGCGCCGAGCTCGCCGAGCTGATCGCCGAGGCCGCGGAGGGCGAGGTCGCGCTGGCCGTGCTGCGCGAGCGTTTTGCGGGCACCCTGAGCTTTGGTACCGCCGGATTGCGCGGCGCGCTTGCCGCCGGCCCCACCCGGATGAACCGGGTCGTGGTGGCCCGGGCCGCGGCGGGGCTCTCGGCCTATCTGAATGCGCGCCCGCTGGATGAGCGCCCGAGCCTCGTGATCGGCTATGACGGCCGCAAAAACTCGCGGATCTTCGCGCTGGATAGCGCCGAGATTGCGGCGGGCGCGGGCCTGAACGTGATCCTGCTTCCGCGCGCGCTGCCCACGCCCGTGCTCGCGTTTGCGGTGCGCTATTTTGGGGTATCCGCGGGGGTCATGGTCACCGCGAGCCATAATCCCCCCGCCGATAACGGCTATAAGGTCTATCTGGGTGATGCCGATGCCGGCTCGCAGATCATCTCCCCCGTGGATGCGGAGATCGCCGGGCATATCCGCGCGGTGGCCGCGGCGGGCCCGGTGGGGGACCTGCCGCGTTCCACGGAGTATCACACAGCCGATGATGCGGTGCTGGAGGAGTATGTGCGGGCCACCGCGGCGCTGATCGGCGAGGCCCCCGTGCACCCGGAGGTTCCGCTGAACGTGGTGTATACCGCGATGCACGGCGTGGGCTGGGAGACGTTCTCGCGGGTGCTGCCCGCCGCGGGGTTCCCGGTGCCCGAGGTGGTGCCCGCCCAGCGCGATCCCGATCCCGCGTTCCCCACCGTGGATTTCCCCAATCCCGAGGAGGACGGCGCGCTGGAGCTGAGCTATCGGCGGGCGCGCGAGGTGGGTGCCGATCTGATCATCGCGAATGATCCCGATGCCGATCGCTGCTCCATCGCGATCCCCGACCCCACCCGGCCCGAGGGCTATCTGCAGCTCACGGGCAATCAGATCGGCCTGCTGCTGGGCTGGGAGGCGGCCCGCGGCGCGGGCGGCACGGGCACGCTCGCGTGCACCATCGTGTCCTCCCCCGCACTCGGCACGGTCGCGGCACACTATGGTCTCGATTTTGTCGAGACGCTCACCGGCTTTAAGTGGGTATCGCGTGTGCCCGGGCTGATCTTTGGTTATGAGGAGGCCATCGGCTATCTGGTAAACCCGCAGACAGTGCGCGATAAGGACGGCATCTCGGCGGGCCTGGCGTTTTTAGCGCTCGCCTCGCGCGCCCGGCGGGCCGGTAAAACCGTGCACGATCTGCTGGCCGAGTTCACGCGGCTCTTTGGCTATTTTGCGAGCGATCAGGTGGCAATCAGGGTATCCGATACCGCCAAGATTCCGCGCCTGATGGCCGCGCTGCGGGCCGCCCCTCCCACCGAGTTTGCCGGGTCCGCCGTGACGGGCGTGACCGATATGCTGCGGCCCGCGGGCGGCGGCCCGGGCACGGATGCGCTGCGCTTTAGCCTCGCCGATGGTTCGCGCCTGATGGCCCGCCCGAGCGGCACCGAGCCGAAGATTAAGTTTTATCTGGACGTGCAGGCCCCGGCCGAGCGCGCGGCCGAGGCCGATATCCGGCTCGCCGAGCTGCGCACAGCGGTGGGCGAGCTGGTCGCGGCGCTCGGTTAGCCGCGCGCCGCGGGAGGCTACGCGGCGTGTGCGCGCGCTGCCGCGGCCCCGCGCGCGGCGGGCAGCATCAGGATCAGCGCGATCAGCACCAGCCCGGCCCCCAGCCACAGCGGCGAGACATAGCCCAGGCCCGCCGCGATGCCCAGCCCACCGAGCCAGGCACCCAGCGCATTACCGAGGTTAAACGCGGCGATATTGGCGCCCGAGGCGAGCGTGGGTGCGCCCGGCGCAGAGATCATCACGCGCGTCTGAAGGCCGGGCACCGAGCCAAAGCCGATGCCTCCCATCAGCAGCAGCGAGAGGATCGTGAGCCGGGGCGAGGCCGCGCTGAGGGCAAAAAACACCAGCACAAGCGCGAGCAGCGCAAAGAGGGCGATCAGGGCGCGGTCGCCAAAACGATCCGCGGCCCAGCCCCCGCCGATATTGCCCAGGAACTGCCCCAGCCCAAAAACGATCAGCAGCCAGGGCACCGCCGTCACCGCGAATCCACTCACCTCGGTGAGGGTATAGGCGATATAGGTGAAGGCCCCAAACATGCCGCCAAAACCAAAGACGGTCACGCCGAGCGTGAGCCAGACCTGGGAGCTGCGGAACGCGGAGAGCTCGCGGCGCAGCGAGGGCGTCGCCCCGGTATTAACCGAGCGTGGCACCAGGGCGAGCACGCCCAGCAGCGCGATCACGCCGATCACGGTGATCGCCCAGAACGTGGAGCGCCAGCCGGCCGCCTGGCCGAGGAAGGTTCCCAGAGGCACGCCGAGTACATTGGCGGTGGTGAGCCCACCAAACATCACGGCCACGGCAAAATTGCGGCGCTCGGGGGCCACCAGGTTGGCGGCCACCACGCTGCCGATGCCAAAAAATGCGCCGTGGCACAGGGCGGCCACGATCCGACCGAGCAGCATGATCGTATAGGTCGGGGCGAGGGCGCTGATCAGGTTGCCCAGGATAAAGAGGATCAACAGCCAGGCGAGCACCCCCTTGCGCGGGCGGCGGATGGTGAGCACGGTGAGGCCCAGCGCCCCGGCGATCACGCTCAGCGCATAGCCCGAGATCAGCCAGCCCGCGGCGGCCTCGCTGACCGCAAAATCGCGGGCGACCTCGGGCAGCAGACCCATGATCACAAATTCGGTGAGCCCGATGCCAAAGCCCCCGAGCGCGAGGGCGATCAGCCCGGCCGGGAGCGAGCGAGTGGAAGTCATGCGGATTTTTCCCCGTCTTGATAGAGTTAGTTGCAGGCGCGGGATAAATCATTGCACACGCAACTATCCAGCGCAAGCAACTATCTGCGTGGCGGGGTCCTCCCCCGCCCCAAATACCAAGGAGCGCACATGGGTATCGCCGACGGAGCCGTGGAATTACGCGCCCGGGGCTGGCGCACGCTGGCCGCGCTGCACGGCCGCATCGAGGGTGCGCTCGAACGCGCGCTCGGCGAGGAGCTCTCCCTCTCGGTCGTGGAATATACAGTGCTCGACGCGCTCCAGCGCCAGGACGGCTGGCATATGCGCATGCAGCAGCTCGCGCATGCGGCCGCCCTGAGCCCCAGCGCCACCACGCGCCTGGTCACCCGGCTCGAGGATCGGGGGCTCCTCACCCGCATTCTCTGCGCCGATGACCGCCGCGGAATCTATACCGAACTCACCGCCGCGGGACGCGATCTACTCGCGCGGGCGGCCCCCGTACACGAGGCCACACTGAAGCGCGTGCTCGCCGAGGCCCGCGAGGACCCCGAGGTCGCGCCGCTCGCCGAGGCGCTGGGCACGCTCTAGCCCGGCGGCCCGCCGCGGCGCGGGGCTAGCCGAGCGCGCGCAGCAGCTTCTCGGAGAGCTCCTCCAGGTCAAAATAGTTATTAATCACAACCACATCGGCATAGGTTTTTCCGATCGCCGAGACCAGCTCGGGCGAGGTCAGAATCACCTGGGCATCGGCCGCGGCGGTCTGCACCGAGGCGGCATCGGAGGCCGTGACCTCGGCCTCGATGCCGAGGCGCTGCAATACCCGCTCGGCATTCACCTTGAGGATGCCGGAGGTGCCCACGCCGGCGCCACAGATTGCCACGATATGCATCATGATTACTCCTCGGAGGTCGCGCGGGCGCCCAGAATCTCGCGCACGCGTTCGGGGGTGGTGGCTTCCGCGAGTGCCGGGATCGACCGGGCATCGTTAAAAACATTGGCCAGCTCGGCCACGCTCGTGACGTGTTCCTCGGCGCCGGTCACGGCCAGCCCGATCAGCACGTTCACCGGATCATTATGCGGGTGCCCGAAGTTGACAGGCTCGGAGAGCGTCACGACGCTCACGCCCGGGGAGAGCACATCCGCGCCGGGCCGGGCATGGGCAAGCGCGAGGCCCGGAGCGATCACAATATAGGCCCCGTATTCCTCCACCACCTGCACCATGCGGGCGGAGTATTCCTCGGTGGTGAACCCGGCATGGGCCAGCGCGTCCCCGGCCAGGCGCACCGCCGAGCGCCAGTCCTCGGCGGCGGCGTGCAGGCTGATGGCGGAATCGGGAAGCGGGGGCAACGGCATTGTGATCCTCAAACGGGCTGTGTGATGCTGACGAATCGGGTGAGAGAACCCTGGGTTAGGGCTCTCTGTGCAACAGGCTACCCGTTCCGACCTGGGAGTTCGGGTATATCGACGCTATGCGTTGGCCGCCGCATCAAATCCGGCCTTGATCTGCTCGATCAGGAACTCGCGATCCTCGACCGGCATAAACGCTCCGGCCGCGGCGTTGAGCTGCAGGATCTCCAGATCCTCCAGGTCATAATCGAAGGCCTCGACCAGGAGGGCCAGCTCGCGCGTGAGGGTGGTGCCGCTCATCGTGCGGTTATCCACGTTGACGGTGACCTTAAAGCCGAGCTGATAGAGCATGTCAAAGGGGTGGTCGATCAGTTCCTCGCCCCAGGCCTCGATGGCGCCGGTCTGCAGGTTGGAGGAGGGGCTGAGCTCCAGGACGATCTCGCGGTCGTTGATCCAGTGCGAGAGATTGCCCATGGTCACATAGACGTTATCGTCGTCGCTGCGCTCCACGTTGATATCCTCGGCCAGGCGCACGCCGTGGCCCAGGCGCAGGGCGCGGCCGTCAAAGAGCGCGCTCTTAATCGACTCGATGCCCGCGGCCTCTCCCGCGTGCACGGTGACGGGGAAGTATTCCTGGGCCAGATAATCAAAGGCCACGCGGTGCTTGGAGGGCAGGAAGCCGTCCTCGGCCCCGGCAATATCAAAGCCCACCACTCCGCGGTCGCGGTGGCGCACGGCGAGCTCGGCGATCTCCAGCGCGCGGTCGGCATGGCGCATCGCGGTGACCAGCTGGCCCACCTCGATATCGCGGCCGATGGCGCGGATCGCGTCGACGCCCTGCTCCAGGCCCTCCTGCACGGCCTCGACGGCCTCGTCCAGGCTCAGGCCGCGGGCCAGGTGCTGCTCGGGGGCCCAGCGCACCTCGCCGTAGATCACGCCATCGGCCGCGAGGTCCTCAACAAATTCGCGGGCCACGCGCGTGAGGCCCTCGCGGGTCTGCATCACGGCGGTGGAGAGGTCAAAGGTTTTGAGGTAGTCCACGAGGTTGCCCGCGTTGCACTGGTCGAGAAACCACTCGGCCAGGTCGGCGGCGTTATCGGCGGGGGTGTCCAGGTCGATGGCCGCGGCCAGGTCGAGGATGGTCTGCGGGCGCAGGCCACCGTCGAGGTGGTCGTGCAGGGATACCTTGGGCAGGGCGCCCAGGTCGATACCGCCGGGCAGGGTGTACTTCGCTGAATTACTCACGTAATTAGTCTAGTGCGCGACACGCCCGTGATGGCGGTAAATTAACTCATTCGACAGGGTGTGCACGCGCGCCCCGCGCGGCGTCAGGCGAGGCGCTCGGCGATCAGCGGTTCCGCGCGATAATTGGTGCCCACGGGGGAAATATCCCAGGCATTCTGCAGGGCCTCAAGCGCCGCGGGGAAACGATCCTCCGAGCGCGCGGACAGCGTGAACAGGAGATCCCCCGTGCGCACGGCATCCCCGGGCTTGGCCGCGAGGTCGATTCCCACATCGTGCAGCACCGGATCCTGGGCGCGGGCCCGGCCCGCGCCCAGCCTCCACGCGGCCAGGCCAAAGGCCAGCGCGTCCTGGCGGGTGAGGATGCCATCGCGCGCCGCACGCACCTCGTGGCGCTCGGGCGCGCGGGCCAGCGGCGCATCGGGATCGCCGCCCTGCGCGCGCACCGCGCGCCGCCAGCGGTCCATCGCGCGGCCGTCATCCAGCGCGGCGGCCACGTCCTCGCCATCGCGCCCGGCCGCCGAGAGCATCTCCCGGGCCAGTTCCAGCACCAGCTCGCGCACATCCGCGGGGCCGCCCCCGGCCAGGACCTCCACCGCCTCGCGCACCTCATTGGCATTGCCGATGGCCAGGCCCAGCGGGGAGTCCATCCGGGTCAGTAGCGCGCGCGTGCTCACGCCCGCGTCGGTTCCCAGCTCCACCATCGTGCGGGCCAGCTCGCGCGCATCCGCGCGTCCCACCATAAACGCGCCCGCGCCAAATTTTACGTCGAGCACCAGTGCGCCGGTGCCCTCCGCGATCTTCTTGGACATGATGCTTGAGGCGATCAGCGGGATCGAGCGCACGGTTCCCGTGGCATCGCGCAGCCGGTAGAGCTCGCGATCGGCGGGGGCCAGCTCCGCGGTCGCGGCGCAGACCACGCCGCCAACCTCGCGCAGCGCCGCAAACATCTCCTCGCGGGTCAGATCCGCGCGCCAGCCGGGAATCGCTTCGAGCTTATCCAGGGTGCCGCCGGTATGCCCCAGGCCGCGGCCGGAGAGCTGGGGCACCGCCACGCCAAAGCTCGCCACGAGCGGCATCAGGGGCAGCGTGGTTTTATCGCCCACGCCGCCCGTGGAGTGTTTATCGGTGGTGGGTTTTCCGAGGCCGGAGAAGTCCAGCCGCTCCCCCGAGTCCACCATCGCGAGGGTCAGATCGCGGATCTCGCGGCGGTCGCAGCCGTTAAGCAGGATCGCCATCGCGAGCGCCGACATCTGTTCGGGTGCCACATAGCCGCGCGTGAACGCGTCCACGACCCAGCGAATCTGTTCGCCGGAGAGCACCCCGCCCTCGCGCTTTATGCCGATAATATCCACGGCCGCAAAGGGCTCGTTCCGGTTCTGCGACATGGGGTCCCCTCCCGAAGGTATTTAGAGTAGGTCGTTACGTCCCGAGATTTTCAGCGCGTCCACCACGCTTTTTACGCGCTGGGCATTCTCGCTTGTGGTCACCAGCAGGGCATCCTCGGTATCCACCACCACGATGTTTTTTACGCCGATCAGGCTGATCACGCGGCCGGTTTCGCTCACAACGATTCCGCTCGAGGAATCGGCCAGCACGCGGGCATTCTCGCCGAGGATCGCGAGGTCCCCGGAGTTGCCATTGGTATTCAGCTTCGCGAGCGAGGCAAAATCTCCCACATCGTCCCATTTAAACTCGCCGGGGATCACCGCGAGGCGGCCCGCGGCGGCGGCGGGCTCGGCCACCGAATAATCGATCGCGATCTTTTTGAGCGTGGGCCAGAGCCGGTCCACGGCGGGGCCCCGGGTAGCGGCATCGTCCCAGGCGGCCGCGAGCTCCAGGAGGGTATCGCGCAGCTCGGGCTGATTGCGGCCCAGTTCCTCCAGCAGCACATCCGCGCGGGTGATGAACATTCCGGCGTTCCAGAGGTAGCCGCCATCGCTCAGATAGCCCTGCGCGGTGGCCAGATCGGGCTTTTCCACAAAGCACTCCACGCCGAGGGCGCTGCCGGCGCCGGCGATATCCAGCGCCCCGGAGGACTTGATATAGCCAAAGCCCACGGCGGGTTCGGTGGGGGTGATACCGATCGTGGCGATGAAGCCGGCATCGGCGGCCAGCACGGCCTCGTTTACAGCGGCGCGGAACAGCCGGTCGCCCGAGATCACGTGGTCGGCGGCGAAGGAGCCGATGATCACATCGGGGTCGCGGCGCACGAGGATCGCGGCGGCCAGGCCGATGGCCACCGAGGAATCGCGCGGGTCTGCCTCGAGCACAATATTGCTATCGGCCAGCCCCGGGAGCTGCTTTTCCACGGCGGCGCGGTGCGCGCGGCCGGTGACCACCATGATTTTTTGGTCACCCGCGATCGGCGCGAGCCGATCCCAGGTGGCGCGCAGCAGGGTGCTGCCCGATCCGGTCAGGTCGTGCAAAAACTTGGGAGCGTCGGCCCGGGAGAGCGGCCACAGACGGGACCCCACTCCCCCGGCCGGAATAACGCTATAGAAACGATCTAGTGCGGATCTCATGGGCCCTAGCTTAACCGGCGGCCCGGGCAATCGCCGGAGCGGCGGGCCGCCCGGGGCCAAGAACACCCGTTTTCCGCGGAAATCCGGCCACGCAAAACCCGACAACTAAGGGTCGCCTTAGCTGTAACCGACGCACTGTCGGCCTACAATTAGGCACTAGCGCCTAAAAGACGCACGGCGGCCCGTGTGGCAGCCGTATTGAGGCTTCAAAAATGGGAGGGCCGTTCGTGTCAGTGCAGACTGCAGGGACTCCGCCGAAGGCAAATAAAAAGGCACCTCGACCCGCGGGTACTCTGTACCGGGGTCGCGAGGGAATGTGGTCGTGGGTACTGCACCGAATTACCGGTGTGGCTATCTTCTTCTTCCTCCTCGTACACGTGCTGGACACTGCCCTGGTGCGAGTATCGCCGGAGGCGTATAACGCCGTCATCGGAACGTATCAGACGCCGATCATGGGTCTGGGCGAGGTGGGCCTCGTGGGCGCCATCGTTTTCCACGCGTTTAACGGTATCCGCATCATCCTCGTGGACTTCTGGTCCAAGGGAACGCGCTATCAGAAGCTGATGTTCTGGGTCGTGATCGCCCTCTGGGTCATCACGATGCTCGCCTTTGTGCCGCGGCACCTGATCAACGTGTTCAGTCACTAGAACGGGGAGCTTCATTATGACTTCAACAGCACTCCAGGCCCCCCGCAGCGCGCGCGGCCGCTCCACCGGTGTTAACTGGGAAAAATGGGGCTGGCTCTATATGCGAGTCTCCGGCGTTATCCTCGTGGTCCTGATCTTCGGTCACCTCTTTGTGAACCTGTGGTCGGGCACCGGCGTCAGCGCCATCAACTTTGGTTTTGTGGCCGGTAAGTGGGCCGAGCCGTTCTGGCAGTGGTGGGATGTGGCCATGCTCTGGCTCGCCCTGATCCACGGCGGCAACGGCATGCGCACGATCGTGAACGACTACGCCCGGGGCAAGACCACGCGCGGCGTCCTCAAGGTGGCCATCCTGGCCGCCGTCGCCATCCTCATCATCCTGGGTACCCTCGTGGTATTCACGTTTGATCCCTGCCCGACCGGTGGCCCGGCCGAGCTTCTCCCGTCGTTCTGCAAATAGTTTCAACATTGGATACATCAGTGACTAACGAGAACTCAGACTCCACGATCATCGACGGTGTGCACTATCACCAGTTCGACATCGTCATCATCGGTGCCGGTGGCGCCGGTATGCGTGCCGCGATCGAGGCCGGTCCCGGCGCCAAGACCGCCGTTATCTCCAAGCTCTATCCCACGCGCTCCCACACCGGTGCGGCCCAGGGCGGCATGGCCGCCGCCCTCGCCAACGTCGAGGAGGACTCCTGGGAGTGGCACACGTTTGACACCGTGAAGGGTGGCGACTACCTGGTAGACCAGGATGCCGCCGAGATCCTCGCGAAGGAGGCCATCGACGCGGTCATCGACCTCGAAAACATGGGCCTTCCGTTCAACCGTACGCCCGAGGGCAAGATCGATCAGCGCCGCTTCGGTGGCCATACCCGCGATCACGGTAAGGCCCCGGTTCGCCGCGCCTGCTATGCCGCCGACCGCACCGGGCACATGATCCTGCAGACGCTGTATCAGAACTGCGTGAAGCACGGCATCAACTTCTTTAACGAGTTCTATGTGCTGGACCTGATCATGACCGAGGTGGACGGCGTTAAGCAGCCCTCCGGCGTTGTGGCCTATGACCTGTCCACGGGTGAGCTGCACGTCTTCCAGGCCAAGGCGATGATCTTCGCCACCGGTGGTTTTGGAAAGATCTATAAGACCACCTCCAACGCCCACACCCTCACGGGTGACGGCGTGGGAATCATCTGGCGCAAGGGCCTCCCGCTGGAGGACATGGAGTTCTTCCAGTTCCACCCGACCGGCCTGGCCGGCCTGGGAATCCTCCTCACCGAGGGTGCCCGCGGCGAGGGAGCCATCCTGCGTAATGCCTCGGGTGAGCGCTTCATGGAGCGCTATGCCCCCACCATTAAGGACCTCGCACCGCGCGATATCGTCGCACGCTGCATGGTTCAGGAGGTGGCCGAGGGCCGCGGCGCCGGACCCCATAAGGACTATGTCTACCTGGACTGCACACACCTCGGTGCCGAGGTGCTGGAGACCAAGCTGCCCGATATCACCGAGTTTGCGCGCACCTATCTGGGCGTGGACCCCGTGGTTGAGCCCGTCCCCGTGATGCCCACCGCTCATTATGCGATGGGTGGCATCCCGACCAACGTGAACGCCGAGGTCCTGCGCGATAACACCACCGTCATCCCCGGCCTCTATGCCGCGGGTGAGTGTGCGTGTGTCTCGGTGCACGGCTCCAACCGCCTGGGCACCAACTCGCTGCTGGATATCAACGTTTTTGGTAAGCGCGCCGGCAATAACGCCGTCGAGTATGTCAAGACCGCCGAGTTTGTCCCGCTGCCCGAGGATCCCGCCAAGGAGGTGCGCGAGCTCATCGAGCACGTGCGCAGCAACGACGGCTCCGAGCGCATCGCCGACCTGCGTCGCGAGCTCCAGGAGCACATGGACCGCAGCGCACAGGTATTCCGTACCGATGAGTCGCTGGCCGAGGTCACGCAGACCATCCACACGCTGCGCGAGCGCTATAAAAACATCGGTGTGCAGGATAAGGGCAAGCGGTTTAACACCGACCTGCTTGAGGCCATCGAGCTCGGCTTCCTGCTGGACCTCGCCGAGGTTGTTGTCTTCTCCGCCCGGAACCGTAAGGAGAGCCGCGGCGGCCACATGCGCGACGACTATCCGAACCGTGACGACGAAAACTATATGAAGCACACCATGGCGTATCTCACGGGTGACCCGCACTCCGCCGACGCCGGTGACCACATCACGCTGGACTGGAAGCCCGTGGTTGTCACGCGTTACCAGCCCATGGAGAGGAAGTACTAATCATGGCTACCGCTGCCTCCGCCGTCGCCACCCCGGATTCCGACGCGATTCCGTCCTTCACCGTGACCCTCATCATCCGCCGGTTCAACCCCGAGGTGGACGATGAGCCGCGCTGGGAGGACTTCGATGTGGAGCTCTACGGCACCGACCGGGTGCTCGACGCGCTGCATAAGATCAAGTGGGAGCAGGACGGCACGCTCACGTTCCGTCGCTCCTGCGCCCACGGCATCTGTGGTTCGGATGCCATGCGCATCAACGGCCGCAACCGCCTGGCCTGCAAGACGCTGATCAAGGACCTCGATATTTCGAAGCCGATCTATGTTGAGGCCATTAAGGGTCTGCCCCTCGAGAAGGACCTGATCGTGGACATGGAGCCGTTCTTCGAGTCCTTCCGCGAGGTTCAGCCGTTCCTGCAGGCCTCCTCGGCCCCGGGTGCGGGCAAGGAGCGCGTGCAGTCGGTGGCCGACCGCGCCCGCTTCGACGACACCACCAAGTGCATCCTGTGCGCAGCGTGTACCTCGTCCTGCCCCGTGTTCTGGACCGATGGCCAGTACTTCGGCCCGGCCGCAATTGTCAACGCCCACCGCTTCATCTTTGATAGCCGCGACGACCAGGCCAAGGTGCGCCTGGACATCCTCAACGATAAGGAGGGTGTGTGGCGCTGCCGCACCACCTTCAACTGCTCCGAGGCCTGCCCCCGTGGCATCCAGGTCACGCAGGCGATCGCCGAGGTCAAGTCGGCAATCATGCGCGGCAAGCCCTAACGCTCGCCGTCTCGACGCCCGTTTCCCCGCGAAGTTTTGCGGGGAGGCGGGCGTTTTGCGTGCCGCGGGTACGCCGCGGGTCGGCGCCGACCCGAGCCTGAAGATTTTCTGGGAACTTTTTCAGGAAACCTCCGCTAATATCGGTCCCATAATGGATGATATTCCTTCTCATAGTCCCAGGCTCCTTCCGCCCCTGACCGCGCATGCGGCCACCGCCCGGAAGGAGCGCCTCCCCCATGAATGAGTGGCTCCTCGTAGCGATCGGCCTCGTGCTGACCGCCGGAACCGGAATGTTTGTGGCCAGCGAGTTTGCGCTCGTCAACCTCGACCGGCACGAACTTGAGGCCCGGCAGGCCCGCGGCGAAAAACGCCTGGGCCCCACCATCAAGGCCCTGAAGATCACGTCCACGCACCTCTCCGGCGCGCAGCTCGGGATCACCCTCACCACGCTGCTGACCGGCTATACATTTGAACCGGCCGTGAGCTCCCTCCTGCGCGGCCCCCTCGAATCCGCCGGGCTTCCCGCGGGCCTCGTGCCCGGAGTGGGCTCGGTCGTGGGTATCCTGCTCGCCACGTTCTTCTCGATGGTGATCGGCGAGCTGGTTCCCAAAAACTTCGCCCTCGCCCTGCCCCTCGCCACCGCAAAATTTGTGGTGCCGTTCCAGGCGGCATTCACCACGGTCTTTGGCCCCGTGATCCGACTGTTTAACAACACCGCAAATGCGCTGATTCGCGCCGTGGGCATAGAGCCACGCGAGGAGCTCTCCGGGGCCCGCAGCGCCGAGGAACTCACCTCGCTTGTGCGCCGCTCGGCCCTCGAGGGAATCCTCGACCGGGATCATGCCGAGCTGCTGCATCGCACGCTGCGCTTCTCCGATCGCAGCGCCGCGGATGTGCTGACCCCGCGCGTGCGGGTGGCAACCGTGCCGCACACCGCAAACGCCCACGAGATCCTGGCGGCCGCCGTGGCCACCGGGTACTCGCGCTTCCCGGTGATCGGGCGCGATACCGATGACATCCTCGGGGTCGTGCACGTCAAGCATGCATTTGCCGTCCCCCTGGCCGAGGCCGCGGCCGTGGATGCCGCGAGCCTGATGGTGCCCGCGCTGCGCGTGCCCGAGTCGATGGGCGTGGATACGCTCCTGGGCCTGCTGCGCCAGCAGGGTCTTCAGATCGCGGTGGTCTCCGATGAGCACGGCGGCACCGCCGGAATCGTGACCCTGGAAGATCTGGTGGAGGAGATCGTGGGCGAGCTGGAGGATGAGCATGACCGCGCCCGCATCGATATCGTGCGCAGCTCCGGCACCGTAGTTTTTGATGCCTCGCTTCGTCCCGATGAGCTGGCCGAACGCGCGGGTATCCGCGTGCCCGCCCACGGCGATTATGACACGATGGCCGGCTTTGTGACCGACCGCCTGGACCGCATTCCCGCGGTGGGCGAGGAGGTCGCCATCGACGGCGGAATGCTGCGCGTGGAGCGCGTGGAGGGCACCCATGTGGAGCGGATCCGCTTTATCCCCGCCCCGATCCCCGCCGTAACCCCCGAGAAGGGTCGCACCCGATGAGCGAGTATCTGCCCGGAATCATCTGGCTTTTTGTCCTGCTGATCGTTAACGCCTTTTTTGTGGGCGCCGAGTTTGCGGTGATCTCCGCGCGCCGCTCGCAGATCGAACCGCGCGCCGAGGCGGGCAGCCGCGCCGCGCAGACCACGCTCTGGGCGATGGAAAATGCCACCCTGATGCTGGCCACAAGCCAGCTGGGTATTACCGTCTGCTCGCTCGTGATCCTGAATGTGTCCGAGCCGGCGATCCATCACCTGCTGGAGATTCCGCTGGGCTTCACCACGCTCTCGGGGGAGGCCATCGGGGTGATCGCGTTTATCGTGGCGCTGCTCTTGGTGACCTTCCTGCACGTGGTGCTGGGCGAGATGGTACCCAAAAATATCTCCTTCTCGGTGCCCACCCGGGCCGCCCTGATCCTCGCCCCGCCGCTGGTGCTGGTCTCCAAGATCGTGCGACCGATCATCTGGACGCTGAATACCATCGCCAACGGGGTGCTGCGCCTGTTCCGGGTGCAACCCAAGGATGGCGCCACGAGCGCCTATACGCTGGATGAGGTGGCCACCATCGTGGAGCAGTCCACGCGCGAGGGTGTGCTGGTGGATTCCACGGGCGCACTCGGCGCCGCATTTGAGTTCACCAGCAAGCGCGTGGCCGAGGTGGAGGTGCCCATCTCCCAGATGGTCCTGCTGCCCGAAAACGCCTCGCCGGCCGATATCCAGGCGGCCGTGGCCGAGCACGGATTCTCGCGTTATATCCTCACCGATACCGCGGGCGTGCCCTCGGGCTATCTGCACCTGAAGGATGTCCTCACCCTGACCGAGCCGGAACGCTTTAAGCTGCCGGTCCCGGCCAAGCGTATCCGCCGCCTGGCCGCGGTATTCCGCGAGAGCGAGCTCGAGGATGCACTCGCGTCGATGCGCCGCACGGGCACCCACGTGGCCCGGGTCCTGGATGCCGCGGGCGAGACCACGGGGGTGCTATTTCTTGAGGATATTATCGAGGAGCTGGTGGGCGAGGTGGAGGACGCCACCCGGCTCTAGGCCCGCGACTTAAAACACCGCCGCCCGGGGTGGGACAGAATGCTGTCCCACCCCGGGCGGCGGTGTTATGGTGCCGGGTTACTACTTGGTGTTATAAAACACGTCATCGGCGAAGATTCCGGGGGATACGCGCAGGGCACCCTCGGCTCCGGCCGGCAGGCTGATCACAATATTTCCGGTGGTACCGGCGCCTGCGAACAGCTCACCCGTGCCCAGCGCGGGGGCGGGTGCCTCGGGCAGGAATACGGAGGCGTCATATACGGTGCCATCGGTGGTGACAAACGAGAACGGAACCAGCAGCACGCTCGAGGAGCCCTCGCCGGTATAGGCCAGGGATACGTTCAGCAGGCCATAAACCATGCCGGCCTCGGGCTCGCTATTGATGGGGCTTGCGGCCATCACATCGGCGGTGGCATCGGGCGTGAAGGAGTTGATCGTCACGGTCCAGTCCTTGCCGGCAACCTCGGTACCGAGGGCCAGCGGGTTTTCGCGGGTTCCGGCATCGCCCGAACCGGTGGTTCCGGCGTTCTCGTCCACGGCCACCTGGGTCTGCTGGGCGAGCTCGCCCACCGAGCTCACCACGGCACCGGCAACGATGGTGGCGAGGATCGTCACGATCACCGAGACGATCAGGCCGACTCCACCGAGGATGGTACCGGTCAGGGCAAAGCCCTTGGGCTGCTTCTTCACAAGCGCGATGATTCCGAGGACCACGGCCACGGCTCCCACGATGATTCCCGCGATCGGGACAAGGCCCAGCAGGAACGCCACGATGCCCACCACGAGGGCGGCAATCGCGAGCCCCTTGGCCTGGTTCGGGACGGTGCCCGGAGCATAATTGGGGGCTACCGGGGGTGCATAATACGGTTCATTATTAGTCATTATGGGTTTTATGCTAATGGGCTTTAAATTCACAGCAGACTCCAAGCACGACCGCCACCCATAATTCACGTAACTTGTTATGTATTTGTGACCCGCGCCGCCCGGCGGCCCCCGCGACGGATCCCGATAAACTGGGGGCCGGTCGCATCCGGCGTCCGTTTTACCTCGGAGCCGATTCCCGTGACCGCACGCACAGAGCGCACCCGACTCATCCCCACCCTGCTCTCCCTGAGCCTGCTCGCCTGGCTCATCCTGGCCCTCTGGGTCCCGGGCCCGGTGCGCATCCAGTTTGGCTCCGACCGTCCCGGCATCCCCACCCATGCGCCCACCTGGCTGATCGCGGTGTTTATCCTCCTCGTCTCGGCGGTCACCGTCTGGTCCTTCCGCAGCGGCCATGCCCGTAAATCCCTGCGCGAGCGCCGCGGAGATCTGGCCGCACTGCTGGTCGCCCTGAATCTTTTTGGCATCGTTTTGGTGCTTGTGGGCGGGGTCGCCGCCGATGTGGAACCGGGCTGGATTCCGCTCCTCTCGGCCATTGCCGCCACCGTTCCCGGCTATTTTGGCACCCACGGCGTGCTCCGCCGGCTCGACGCAAGAGAGTAGCCCGGGCCCGCGCGGGCACCAACCTCGCGGATTGCGCGCCACCGCCCCGCGACGTATAGTCAGCGTATGCTGACCATTCCCGCCCGCCTGGACGTTATGAACCGCCTCGGCCGCGCCCTCTCCGATCCCACGCGCTCCCGCATCCTGCTGGCGCTCCTCGACGCCCCCGGCTATCCCGGGGCGCTCGCACGGGACCTCGGGCTGACCCGGAGCAATGTCTCCAATCACCTGGCCTGCCTGCGCGGCTGCGGCATCATCGTGGCCGTTCCCGAGGGACGCAGCACCCGCTATGAGATCGCCGATGGCCACCTCACGCGCGCCCTCTCCCTCCTGATGGACGTGGTTCTTGCCGTGGATGAGGGCACCGTCTGCACCCGGCCCGAGTGCCTCCCCTCCGAGTGCTGCGCCGCGCCGAACACGGCCCCCGAGGAACGATGAGCGAGGAGTGCTGCGGCACCTCCCCCGCGGAGAGCGCCGACCGGGAGGAGCCGCGATCCACCCCCTGGTGGCGCGATCGGGCACTTCTGCTCCCCGCGCTCTCCGGGCTTCTCCTGGCGCTGGGTTATGGCCTCGCCCCGGCCCCGGCGGCGGCCGCCGCGGTCTGGGTCCTGGCCCTGATCGCCGGGGGCAGCACGTTTATCCCCGGCGCGATCCGGGGCCTCCTGCGCCGCAAGATCGGCGTGGGCCTGCTGATGACCATCGCCGCCGCGGGGGCACTCGCGCTGGGCCATCCCGGGGAGGCCGCGGCCCTGGCCTTCCTCTTTTCGCTCGCGGAGGCCCTCGAGGAACGCGCATTCTCGCGCGCGCAGGGTGGGCTGCGCGCGCTCCTGGCGCTCATTCCCGATCGCAGCCGGGTGCTGCGTGATGGCCGCGAGCTCGCGGTCGCGAGCGCCGAGGTGCGGGTGGGTGATCTGCTCCGGGTGCGCCCGGGCGAGAGGGTCTCCACCGATGGCATCCTGCGCGGGGAATCGGCCACCCTGGATATCTCGGCGGTCACGGGGGAATCGCTACCGCGCGAGGTGGGCGCGGGCGATACCGTGCCCGCGGGGTCGATCGCATGGGGAACTCCGCTCCTGGTGGAGGCCACCGCCGCGGGAAGCGATAACTCGCTGACCCGCATCGTGGAGCTGGTGCAGGGCGCGCAGGAGCGCCGAGGCACCCGGGCACGCCTCGCGGATCGGATCGCACGCCCCCTGGTCCCGGCCGTGCTCCTCGCGGCACTCGCCGTATTCCTCTGGGGGCTGCTGAGCGGCGATCCGGGCACCTGGACCGAGCGGGCCCTCGTGGTGCTGGTCGCCGCCTCGCCCTGCGCGCTTGCCCTCGCCGTCCCGGTCACGGTGATCTCGGTGATCGGCGGGGCCAGCCGCATGGGCCTGGTGATCTCCTCGGGGCGGGCCTGCGAGACGCTCGGGGCCGTGAACCGGGTGGCGCTGGATAAAACCGGCACCCTCACGCGCAACCGGCCGCGCGTGGTGGAGGTGGTCACCGCCGGGGGCGTCTGCGCGGATCGGCTCCTGTCCGCGGCCGCCGCGCTCGAGGCGGAGAGCACCCATCCGCTGGCCGCGGCTGTCCTCGAACGGGCCGGCCGGGAGGCCGCGGGCGGCCCGGAATCCCCGACCGCGCGCGGGGTACACGAATACCCGGGCCGCGGTCTCACGGGCATCGTGGGCGAAGACGAGGTGCGCCTCGGCAGCCCGCGCTGGGTGCCGCCCCGCGGCCTCGGAGCCGCTGCCTCCCGGCTGGAGGACGCCGGATGCACGGTGATCGTGGTGGAGATCGGGGGCGCGGTTGCGGGCCTGCTGGGCCTGCGCGATGAACCCCGCGCGGAGGCCGCGGAGGCAGTGGCCGCGCTGCGGGCGCGGGGCAGCAGCGTGCTGATGCTCACCGGGGATAATGCCCGCACGGCCCGCGCCCTCGGCGATGCGCTCGGGATCACCGATATTCGCGCGGAGCTTCTCCCCGAGGATAAGGCCGCGGCGGTCCGCGAGGCCCCGCCCGGATCCGTCACCGCGATGATCGGCGATGGCATTAACGACGCACCCGCGCTGGCCCTCGCCGATGTGGGCATCGCGATGGGCGCGGGCGGCTCCGCGGCGGCGATCGAATCCGCCGAGGTGGTCTTCACGGGCTCGGACCTGCGGCTGCTGATCCGCGGCCTGGATCACGCCCGTCGCGGCCGTCGCATCATGACCCAGAATATTCTGCTCTCGCTCGCGATCATCCTGGTCCTGGTGCCGCTCGCGTTCCTCGGGATCTTGGGCCTCACCCAGGTGGTCCTGATTCACGAGCTCGCCGAGGTGGCGATCATCGCCAACGGGCTGCGTGCGGCCCGGCTCCCCCGCGATCCCACGCGGCCCGAGCGCCATCTCCCGGCGCAAAACCCGCCGCGGGATGCCGCCTAGCTTTCGAGCATCACGGCACGGGCCTCGCCCGCGGTGGAGGCGGCGAGCGCGCGGACGGCGAGCGCGCGGGCGTGTTCCAGGGTGTGCTGGCGCAGCTCGGTGCGCACATCGGCCATCGCCTCGGGGGTCATCGAGAGGCTCGTCACGCCCAGGCCCACGAGGATCACGGCGAGCAGCGGATCGGCCGCGGCCTCCCCGCAGACCCCCACCGAACGACCGGACTGGGCCCCCGCATCGCCGAGCATCTTGATCAGGCGCAGCACGGCGGGATGCCACGGGTCCTGATAGTGCGCCACGGTGCCCAGGAGCCGATCGGCCGCGAGCGTATACTGCGTGAGGTCATTGGTGCCGATGGACACAAAATCGGCGATGCCGAGGATCTGCGCGGCCAGCAGCGCGGAGGAGGGCACCTCCGCCATCACCCCGGCCACGGGCAGATCGTATTCGCGCGCGAGCGTCACAAAATAGGCGGTCTCGGCGGCATCGGCAATCATGGGGGCCATGACCCAGAGCTCGGCCGAGGACTCGGCCGCGGCCAGGGCAAGCGCCGCGAGCTGATCGCGCAGGATCTGCTCGTTATCCCGCATTGCACGGATCCCGCGCAGGCCCAGTGCGGGATTGGTCTCGGGGCCGCCACGCAGGAAGGGCAGCGGCTTATCGGCCCCGGCATCCAGCGTGCGCACCACAACCTTTTGCCCGGGGAAGGCGCGCAGCAGGCGCGCATAGTGTTCGTGCTGCCGTTCGCGGCTGGGCGCGACCTCGGAGCCCAAAAAGAGGAACTCGGTGCGGAACAGGCCTACCCCCTCGGCCCCCAGCTCGCGAGCGCGCTCGGCGTCCTCCACGCGCTCCAGGTTGGCCAGCAGCGGAATCGCCACGTCATCGGCGAGGCAGCCCGGGCCAATCGGCACCTTCAGCCGCCTCCGGTTGAGGCGACGCTGGGCCGCCTCGATGGCCTTCTCGCTGGGGTTGGTGGTGACAACTCCCTCGCCGGCATCCACCAGCACCCGCACACCATCGTCGAGATCGGCGGCCCCCGCCACGCCCACCACGGCCACGATGGACTTGGAGCGGGCCAGAATGGCGGTATGCGAGGTGGGGCCGCCGCCCGCGGTGATCAGCCCCAGAACCTTGGTGAGGTCCAGATCGGCGGTATCGGCCACGGCCAGGTCGCGCGCAACGAGGATAAACGGATAGTCCACCTGCGGCACCTCGGGCATGGGCACCCCGCGGACGTGGGCGATCGCGCGCTGGGAGAGATCCCCCAGGTCGCTCGCCCGCTCGGCCATATAGCCGCCCATGGACAGCAGCATCTGTTGGAACGTATTAAAGGCCTCAAATACGGCCCTTTCGGCCGTTTTGGAGGCATCGATGCGCGCCCGGACATCCTCCAGCAGGGTGGGGTCCTGGGCCATCAGCGCCTGGGCCTCCAGGACATCCTTGCCCTCCCCGCCGAGCCGATCGGCCCGCTCGGTGAGGTCCAGGGCCGTGGCCCTGAGCGCGGCCGCGGCCCGCTCGTATTCCTCATCGGCGCTCACGGTGCGCGGACTATCGGAGGGTTCGGGCAGGGGTTCGGGCATGCGCAGAACGGGTCCGGTGACCACACCGCGCCCCACACCCACACCCTGTAACCGCATCCGAACTCCTCCCGCGGGAAACTCCGCGTGTCCTCAGACTATGCCCGGTCTTGATTCCCGATGCAAACGTGTCGGGCAATTCATCCTCGCGCTGCCCGCGCGCGGGGTAATCCTGGGCACGGCTGGCCGCGGGCCGATACAGTATTGGGATGACCGAGCGCCAACACAGTCTCCCCCGGGACGAGCCTGCACCCACCGCGCACGATAACGCGTTAATGGCCGCCGCCCGGAAGAGCGATAACGCCCTGGTGCAGCGCTTGGAGAAGCCCATCGAAAAGGCCTCGGGGGCGGTGGAGACGGTGACCAAGACCCGCGTGGTGCGCACCGTCCTGCGCTTTAACGCCGCCGAGGGAAATCTGCTGGCCGCGGGCATGAGCTTTCAGGCCGTATTTGCGGTATTTGCCGCCCTGTATGTGGGTTTTGCCGTGGCGGGCATTTGGATCAGCACCAATTCGGAACTCTTTGACACGCTGATCGACATCATCAATACGGCCATCCCCGGGTTGATCGGCACCAATGGCGAGGGGCTGATCCAAAAAAGCGCGCTGACCGGCCTGGGTATTTTTGGGTGGACCGGTTCGATCGCCCTCGTGGGTCTGCTCTATACGGCCATCGGATGGTTGGCCTATACGCGGCAGGCCGTGCGCTCGATTTTTCAGCTGCCCAAGATCAGCACCAATTTTTTCCTGAAAAAACTGAGCGACCTGGCGCTGGCGTTGAGCTTTGGGGTGGTATTGGTGCTCGCCGCCATTGCCTCGATGCTGAGCACGCAGGCGGTGAGCTGGCTTCTGGGGCTCATCGGGGTGGACTCGCACTCCTATTGGGGCAATCTTGCCGTGGGTGCGGTGGGTCTGACGGTCTCGGTGGGGCTGAACCTCGTGACGCTTGCCTCGCTCTACCGGGTGCTGGCGCGCATCCCCATTCCGTTGAAGGATCTGGTGATCGGGTCGCTGATCGGCAGTGCGGCGCTCTCCGTGCTCTCGATTGCGAGCGGTGCGGTGCTGGGCGGGGCCTCGCGTAACCCCCTGCTGGCCACGTTTGCGGTGTTTATCGCGCTGCTGATCTGGTTTAACCTCGTCTGCCGCGTGATTTTGATTGCCGGGGCCTGGATCGCGGAGGGCCTCGCCCGCCGCGGGGTGGTCCTGCAGGAGCAGACCGAGGAGGAGCGCCTGGCAGCGCTGCGCGAGGCCCGGGTGCTGCTGGCCAAGACCGAGCTGGAGCAGGCCAGCGCGCAGGCGCGGGCGGCCCGCGGGCTGGGAAAGCTGCGCGCCCGCCGCCGCCTCGAACGGGCGCGGGCAGGTCTTCGCGCGGCGCGGGACGCCACGGACTAAACTGGGGGCATGTCTCACGCGCCTCTTCGTCTGGTTTCGGTAAACGTCAACGGCATCCGTGCCGCCTATCGCAAGGGTATGGGTGAGTGGCTTGAGGGCCGCGGCGCCGATATCGTGGCGCTTCAGGAGGTGCGCGCGGGCGATGCCGATCTGGAAAAGCTGGTGGGCGAGGGCTGGTTTATCCTGCACGATGAGGCCAGCGCCAAGGGCCGCGCCGGTGTGGCCCTGATTAGCCGCAGCGCGCCGCTCGCGCACCGCACCCGGCTGGGTGCCGATGATTTTGATAGCGCGGGCCGCTGGCTTGAGGCCGATTATGAATTTAACGGCAAGGCCGTGACGGTGGTCTCCACCTATGTGCACTCCGGCGAGGTGGATACCCCCAAGCAGGTGGAGAAATATAAGTTCCTCGAGGCCATGCTGATTCGCCTGCCCGAGCTGCGTGCCCATTCGGAGCATGTTGTGGTGGTGGGCGACCTGAACGTGGGTCACCGCGAACTCGATATTAAAAACTGGAAGGGCAATCGTAAAAACGCCGGCTTCCTGGTCGAGGAGCGCGCCTATTTTGATCGGTTCTTTGGCCCCGAGGGCCAGCCCGTGGAGTGTGTGGATGGCAGCACCGGGACCGGCCTCGGCTGGGCCGATGTGGGCCGCAACTGGGCCGGCGAGGTGGACGGCCCCTATACCTGGTGGTCCTACCGGGGACAGGCCTTTGATAATGACGCGGGTTGGCGCATCGACTATCACATGGCCTCGCCCGCGCTCGCCCATACCGTGGTGGATTATGGGGTGGATCGCGCGGAGGCCTATGACCAGCGCTGGTCGGACCACTCCCCCGTGGTTGTGGACTACGCGCTCTAACACCACGCTTTTCTCCTCTTTTTCGCGTTTTATTTAGTATTGGATTTGTGATGACCAAGCCTCGCCTGTACTCCGGAATGCAGCCCTCCGCGGATTCCCTTCAGCTCGGTAATTATGTGGGTGCGCTCAAGCCCTGGAAGGCGCTTCAGGAGGAGCACGATGCGTTCTTCTCCGTGGTGGATCTGCACGCCCTGACCGTGCCGCAGGATCCGGCAACGCTGCGCGAGAAGATTCGCCGCACCGCCGCGCAGTATATTGCCGCCGGAATCTCCCCCGAGAAGTCCACGCTCTATGTGCAGTCACATGTGCCCGCCCATACCGAGCTGGCCTGGATTCTTAATACCATCACCGGATTTGGCGAGGCCGGGCGGATGACGCAGTTTAAGGACAAGTCTTCGCGCCAGGGAGCGGATGCCACCAGCGTGGGGCTATTTGCCTATCCCGTGCTGATGGCCGCGGATATTTTGCTGTATCAGACGGAGGTGGTGCCGGTGGGAGACGATCAGCGCCAGCACGTGGAGCTCACCCGCGACCTCGCGGAGCGCTTTAACTCCCGCTTTGGCAAGACCTTCACCATTCCCAAGGCGCTGATCGGCGGCGATGACGCCCGCATCTACGACCTGCAGAACCCCACCTCGAAGATGTCTAAATCGGCCGAGTCGATGGCCGGGGTGATCTGGGTATTGGACGAGCCCGCGGTGAGCGCCAAGAAGATCATGCGCGCGGTGACCGATGATGAGGGTGTTGTGGCCTATGACCGCGAGAAGAAGCCCGGGGTGTCCAACCTGCTGTCGATCTATTCCTCGCTCAGCGGCCGGGCGATCCCCGAGATCGTGGCGGAATACGAGGGCCAGGGCTATGGCTCGCTGAAGAAAAACCTCGCGGAGCTGGTTGTGGCCGAGTTTGGCCCCGTGCGCGAGCGCGCCCACGAGCTGATGGCCGACCCGGCGGAGCTGGATCGACTGCTCTCGCGCAATGCCGATCGCGCAAATGAGGCGGCCCAGACCACCCTGGCCGCTGCCTATGACGCGGTGGGCCTGCTCCGCCGCGGCTAACCGCCGCGGCCCGGCGCCGAACACCCGGTGCCGAACGCCCGGCACCGAGCGATATAGAAGACCTCCCCGGTAGGGCCCGCGCGGCCCCGCCGCGGGAGGTTTTCTGCAGCCGGCGGCGCACGCACCGAGAACCCGGGCCGCGCGGCCGGCCGATACCCGCGGGGACGGGGAGCGGGAGCGGCGCACCGCTCGGGGTGGGGCTCAGGGGAGAATGATTCATGCCCCCAGTCCAGCACCTCCGCGCGGCCCGGGCACGGCTCGCGGCGCCGCTGTGGAGAACCCGGCCACGGGCCACGCCCTGTGCATAACGGCTGCTCGCCGCGGGCCTTCCCCGGGCCGGACCCCCGCAACCCGCCCCCCAAAGTGGGCTGCGGGGAGGTTTTTGGGCCCTCCCGCCCCCACTTTGCACGTTTTGCCCACTAAAGTGGCGAGAAACCGGCCGAAAGTCCCCCTAAAATAAGGGCACCCACTCATTTCGGAGGATGCATTGGTCATCGAACGTAAAACTCTTCGCTCCCAGGTACGCGAGGAGATCCTCGCGCGCATGCGCACCGGTGCCGTGCAGCCCGGAGAGAGCATCAACGAGGTCCTTCTTGCCACCGAGCTGGGCGTGAGCCGCACCCCGCTGCGCGAGGCGCTGATCGGCCTCGAGGCCGAGGGCCAGATCACCAGCGAAAATGGCAAGGGCTTTCGTTTTGTACGCCTGAGCGCCACCGATTTTGCAGAGCTGGGCCCGATCATGGCCACGCTCGAGGCCCTCGCAATCGAGCTCACCCCCGCCGCGGAGCTTGAGGGCATCGGCCGTCGCCTCCTCGCGATGTCCGCCGCAAACGAGGCCCGCGAGGCCGAGCCCTCGCTCGCCGTATCCCTCGACGATGAGTGGCACGAGACCATGATTGGCGGCTGCCCCAATCAGCGCCTCCTCGAGGTCATCGCCAATAACCGCGAGCTGGTGCACCGCTATGAATCGGTTCTCACCGCCGACCGGGATACCATCGAGCGCGAGGCGGCCGAACACACCCTGATCGCCGATGCCATGATCGCGGGGGATGTGCCCGCGGCCAAGGCCGCCCTGCTGGCCAATTGGCAAAACGGCGTGGTGCGCCTCCTGGAGCACGCCCGCACGTCCTACGTCACGCCCTGAGCCGCCGACCCGCCGCCGGGAACGGCGGCGGCTCCTAGCGCCCGATAATGGCGCGCCCCGAGGCGAGCAGCGCCTCCCGTACCGCGCGCGGATCATCGAGATTCCCGGCGATCATCGCCCCGTCCCGGAGCATCACCAGCTGCGTGGCCACCGCCGCGGGCTCCGCCACGCCCATCTCGGTGAGCAGCCCGGCAAGCAGGCCGTGAAACCACTCCCGGTGCCGCTGCACGGTGAGGCGCACGGGATGCCCGGGATCGGCAAACTCCGCCGCCGCATTCAGGAAGGCACAACCGCGGAAGCCCGGTTGGCAACTGCGCGAGCCGATGGCCTCCGCGATTGACCGCAGCACGTCCTCGGGGCGCTCCTCGCGCTCGGCCACCTCCTCGGCCGCGCGGCGCTCGTGCTCCCCGAGCCGCTCCAGATAGGCCACGATCAGGTCGTCCTTGGAACGAAAATGGCGGTAGAAGGTCACCTTGGTGATGCCCACCTCGGCGATGATCTTATCGGCGCTGACCGCGCGCAATCCCTGGCGATAAAACAGCTCGGAGGCGGCCTCGAGGATGCGCTCGCGCGTGCCCACCGCCGCGGCGGGAGCGGGTGCGCTCCGGATCGTAGATGTCATTTTGCCCCGAGTTTTTCCAGTGACTTGCGTTTTGCTGATTCCTGTTCCAGTATAGAACACGTTGGTAGAGTTACTAGTTCGTCTACATAGCTTTTCCGGCACGCATCGCCCGTCTTCGACCAAAGGAACGCATCATCATGACAGATACCCTCTATACCGCCGTTGCCACGTCCACCGGAGACGGCCGCGCCGGGGGCCGCGTGCTCTCGAGCGACGGCGTACTGGATCTCACCCTCGCCGTGCCCACCGAGATGGGTGGCCGCGGCGGTGGAACCAACCCCGAGCAGCTTTTTGCCGCGGGCTGGGCCGCCTGTTTCCACTCGGCCCTGAAGGGTGTGGCCGCGGCCGAGAAGATCACCCTGAACGATTCCGCGGTGGTAGCCGATATCGGCATTAAGCCCAACGGCCAGGGCGGCTACGGCCTCGAGGCCGCGATCCACGTGGAGCTCGCCGATATCGATCAGGCCACCGCCGATCGCCTCGTGGCCACCGCCCACCAGGTCTGCCCGTATTCCAATGCCACGCGCGGAAATATCGACGTCCGCATCGATACCACCGTCGGCTAGGTCCCCGCACGACCCTCCGGCGCCACTCCCCCGTCCGGGCGCCGGCGGGTCCTCCCATCACAACGGCCCGGTATCCCTCGCGGGATACCGGGCCGTTGCCCGCGTGGTGGAGGTTAGTTTACGTCCTCGTCCACCCAGTCGAAGGTCTTGGTCACGGCCTTCTTCCACGAGCGATAGAGGCGGTCGCGCTCGGCCCGGTCCATCTCGGGCAGCCAGCGCTTATCCTCCTGCCAGTTCGCGGAGAGCTCGTCCAGGTCCTTCCAGAACCCCACCGCCAGGCCCGCGGCATAGGCGGCCCCCAGCGCGGTGGTCTCGGCCACCACCGGACGCACCACGGGAACGCCGAGCATATCGGCCTGGAACTGCAGCAGCAGGTCATTGGCCGTGGCCCCGCCGTCCACGCGCAGCTCGGTCAGGTCCACCCCGGCATCGGCATTCACCGCATCCAGTACCTCGGCCGTCTGATAGGCGATCGATTCCAGCGCGGCCCGGGCAATATGGCCCTTATTGACATAGCGGGTCAGGCCCACCAGCGCGCCGCGCGCATCCGAGCGCCAATACGGCGCAAAGAGGCCCGAGAACGCGGGGACAAAATACGCCCCGCCGTTATCCTCCACGCCGCGCGCCAGCTCCTCCACCTCGGCGGCCGAGCTGATCAGCCCGAGGTTATCGCGCAGCCACTGGATGAGCGATCCGGTCACCGCAATCGACCCCTCCAGCGCGTAGTGGGTCGGGCCATCGCCGATCTTATAGCCGATCGTGGTGAGCAGCCCGTTCTCCGAATGGATGATATCCGTGCCGGTGTTAAAGATCAGGAAGTTACCGGTGCCATAGGTGTTTTTGGCCTCGCCCTTCTCAAACGCGGCCTGACCAAATGTGGCCGCCTGCTGATCGCCGAGGATACCGGCAATGGGTACCTCGCGCAGCAGGCTATGGGTATCGGCCTCGCCATATACCTCGGAGGAGGAGCGCACCTCGGGCAGCATCGAGGCGGGAACTCCAAAGGCCTCCAGGATTTCGTGATCCCATTCCAGGGTTTCCAGGTTGAGGAACAGCGTGCGGCTGGCATTGGTGACATCGGTCACGTGCAACCCGCCCTCCACACCGCCCGTGAGGTTCCACAGGATCCAGGTATCGGTGGTGCCGAAGATCAGGTCCCCGGCCTCGGCGCGCTCGCGCGCACCCTCCACGTTTTCGAGGATCCAGACGATCTTGGTGCCCGAAAAATAGGTGGCCAGGGGCAGGCCCACGGTCTTTTTAAAGCGCTCGATGCCGCCATCGGCCGCGAGTCGCTCCACGATGTCCTGGGTGCGGGTATCCTGCCAGACAATCGCGTTATAAACGGGCTCGCCGGTGTTTTTATCCCAGACCACGGCGGTCTCGCGCTGATTGGTGATGCCGATGGCCGCGATATCGTGCCGGGTCAGATTGGCCTTGGACAGCGCCTGCCCAATCGCCTCGCGGGTATTGTCCCAGATCTGCTTGGGGTCGTGTTCCACCCAGCCTGCCCGCGGAAAGATCTGTTCGTGCTCCAGCTGTCCCGAGGACACAATATTTCCCGAGTGATCAAAGATGATCGCCCGCGAGGAGGTGGTGCCCTGGTCGATGGCGATAACGTAGTCGGCCATATGAGTTACTCCCTTATCGATGATAAAAAATAATGAAGGCGCGGTTCGCGCAGTCTAGCTCAGCAACGGGAGCAATACCGGTGCGGCAAATCCCGCGATGGCCCCGCCGATCAGCGGGCCCACTACGGGGACCCAGGAATAGGACCAGTCGCTGGTGCCCTTGTTTTTAATGGGCAGGATCGCGTGTGCGATGCGCGGACCCAGGTCACGCACCGGGTTAATCGCATAGCCGGTGGGGCCACCCAGAGAGACACCAATCGCGATCACCAGCAGCGCCACGGGCAGTGCGCCGAGCGCCGCGAGACCCGCGGCATCGCCGTTGCGGCCAAAGCCGATAATCACAAAGACCAGCACAAACGTGCCGATGATCTCGGTGATCAGGTTCCAGCCATAGGAGCGAATCTCGGGGCCGGTGGAGAAGACGCCGAGCTTCAGTGCCGGGTCCTCGGTGATATCAAAATGCTTCTTATAGGCGAGGAAAACAAAAACGGCGCCCAGGAAGGCGCCGAGGAGTTGAGCCGCAAAATAGACCAGCGTGGCCCCGAGCGTGATGGCGATCTGTCCGTCCACAAACCACTCATTACCCGAGGTGATGATGCCCACCGTAACCGCGGGGTTCAGATGTGCACCCGAGGCATAGGACGCGATCACACCGGCAAATACGGCCAGGCCCCAGCCGATATTAATCATCAGCGGGCCGCCGGCGAAGCCCTTGGTTTTGGTGAGCAGCACATTGGCCACCACACCTCCTCCGAGCAGTGTCAGCAGCGCGGTGCCCACCGCCTCCGAGATAAATACCGTCCCTAGCGTTATGTCCATGAGGTGCCTTTCCCAAATCTGTATTGTGGAAAACGTTCTCAGGGGACACGCCCGCATTCGCTGTCAGAACGGCCGTGAGTTATTTCCCCCCGTGCACCGATTCTGCGAAATTAGGCACCCTTTGGCAAGGGATTTGGATAAATCCCCTCAAAAACGGCGTTCCGTGACGCCCCCACCCGGCAGAAACCACAGCGCGCCCGGCCCGGCATCCGGAGAGAGGGATGCGGGGCGGGCGCGCCGGGTAAAACGGGTGTGGCCTAGGCGTTGGGCGTGACCACGGACTTCAGGGTATCGGGGTTGCGCGTGGAGTTCAGCGCATCCGCGACGTGATCCAGGTCGAAGCGACCGGTCACGAGGGCGTCCAGGTCCACCTTGCCGCTGGCCACCAGCTCGATGGCCGTGGGCCAGGTGTTGTTATAGCGGAAGATCCCGGTAACGATGAGCTCGTTATTCTGAATCGTGGTCACGGGCAGCGGAATCTCGCTGGCTCCCATACCCACCAGCACCACGGTGCCTCCGGGGCGCACCTCGCCGAAGCCCGAGCGCACCGCGGCGGCGGCACCCGAGGCGTCGATGAAGGAGTCCACGTCCAGGCCCAGCGTGCCCACGGGCTCCGCAATCGGGTCGATGGTCTTGGTGGCACCAAAGCGCTCGGCCTGCTCGCGGCGGCGGGCGTCCACATCGGTCACGATGATCTCGCTTGCGCCATAGGCCTTGGCCACCTGGGCGGTGATGATGCCGATCGGGCCGGCACCGGTGATCAGCACGCGCGAACCCACGGTGAACCCGGCCTTGCGGGCGGTGGCGATGGCCACCGAGAGCGGCTCCAGCAGGGCGGCGGCCTCGAGGCTCACGTGATCGGGAACCGTGTGGGCGAAGTGGCTCTGGATCGTGGCGTACTGCGCAAATGCACCGTCCACGCCGGGAACCGCATAAAACTCCATGTGCGGGTCGAGGTTGTAATTACCCGAGAGCGATTCGCGCGAGGTGGGGTCGGGACGCTGCGGCTCGATCGAGACGCGCTCGCCCACGCGGGCGGGGTCCACATCGGCGCCCACGGCCACGATCACACCGGCCGATTCGTGGCCCAGCACGAGGGGCTCCTCAACGATCCAGTCGCCGAGCTTTCCCTCGTGATAGAAGTGAACATCGGAGCCACACACGCCCACGGCCTCGATGCGCACCAGGACCTGGTCGGCATCGGGAACCGGTACCGCACGGTCCTGGATTTCGAGCTCCTCCGCGGCGAGCAGCACGCTCGCACGCATGGTTTCGGGAAGCTGGCTCATGGGTGTTCTCCTTCGTTCTTGATAAGGCTGGGGGGATTAGGGGTGGCCCGTATAGGGCGGGGCCACCACGATATTTACGCCCTCGGCGCGCAGGGCCTCGATCTCGCCGGTCTCGGTGAGGCTGTCCACGATCACCACGTCAAACTCCCGCAGGTGGGCGAGGGCGTGCAGTGCGCGCTTGGCAAATTTGGTGTGGTCCACCAGCAGGATGCGGGTGGCCGCGGCATCAAGCATGGCCCGCTTGGTATCCACGGTTTCCAGCGCCTGGAAATACAGGGTGCCGCCGGTCACGGCCGGGGCGGACATGATCACCACGTCGCCGCGCAGCTTCTGAATCGCGTCATTGGTCATCCGCCCCATAAAGGAGGAGCACCAGTTGTGATACGTGCCGCCGAGCGCGATCAGGGAGATCCGGGACATGGTATTCACCTCGTTGATCGCCACCAGGGAGTTGGTGATCACGGTGAGCGGGGTGCGGTCCTTGAGGAAGGGAAGCAGCTGATGGGCCGTGGTGGAATCATCGAGGAATACCGATTGTCCGGCCTCCACATAGTCCAGCGCGGCGGCCGCGAGCGAGCGCTTATTATCTAGGCGCTGCCCCTGCCGATAGACGATGCTGGACTCCACCAGGGTGGAGGCCAGGGCCGTGGCGATACCGCGAGACTTGCGCAGAATCCCGCGCTCCTCGAGGTCGTCCAGGTCGCGGTGCACGGTCATCAGGCTGATATCAAAACGCTCCGCGAGATCCTCGATGCGCACGGCACCCTGCTCCATGACGGCCTCGGCGATGCCCTTGCGGCGGTCGTCTCTCTTATGGTTACGCGAATTCGTCGCCATAATGCTCATCTCTGCGTCCCTGCATTTCTCCGTGGCTGGTTTTTAGTGTGCCGGTGAGACCGTTTCGTGCTGTGCATCGGCCTCCACCAGGATGCTGCGCAGCGCCTCGGGGTCATGCGCGAAGCGGCCCAGGAACAGGCCATCCACGTCCTCGCCGAGCGTGTCCAGCACACCGGGTCCGGCACTTCCCCCATAGATTACCGTGCCGCGGCCGATGCGCGGATGGGAATCCAGCTCGGCCCGAATCTCGCGGCAGACAGCGCGCACATGCTCGGGATCGGCGGGCTTGGCCGCGCCGATTGCCCAGACGGGCTCATAGGCCACCACGAGGTGATCCAGGGTGCCCTCAAGCTCGGACAGGGCCGAGCGCAGCTGGGCGATGCTCACGGCGGCGGCCGAGGCTGCGCTGCCGTGCGCGGGCTCGCCCACGCACAGGATCGGCGCGAGGCCGTTACGCGCCGCGGCCGCGAGCTTGCGGGCCACCACACCCTCGTCCTCGCCAAAGAGCGAGCGACGCTCCGCATGGCCGATCTCCACGTAGCCGCAGCCGATCTCGGCGAGCGTCTGACCGCTCACCTCGCCGGTGAAGGCTCCGTTATCCTCCCAGAACAGGTCCTGGGCGCCGATGGCCACGGGGGTTCCCGCGGCCAGGGCGAGCGAGGCATCCAGCGACACAAACGTGGGCAGAAGCGCCACGGTGGTGCGGCCGGCGCTCACGCCGGGATCGGCCCGTGCGATGTCTACCACCGCGCGGGTCCAGTCGAGGGTAGCGCGGTGCCCCAGGTACATCTTGAGGCTGATACCCACGAAGGTATGGTGTGCCGCCACCTAGCAGCCCTGCCCTTCGCCCTCGCCGGGGGTACCGTGCGTGGACTCATAGGCCACGATCTCGGCAACCTTCTCGGCCGAGGCGGAGGTCTCGTCGAAACGGTAGGTGAGCCACTCGCGGGCCAGGCGGCGGGCGAGCTCCAGGCCCACCACGCGCTGGCCGAAGGTGAGAACCTGGGCGTTATTGGACAGGATGGCGCGCTCCACGGAGAAGCTATCGTGGGCGGTCACGGCGCGGATGCCGGATACCTTATTGGCGGCGATTGCCACACCCAGGCCGGTGCCGCAGACCAGGAGCGCGCGGTCGGCCTCGCCGCGCGCCACCATCTCGGCGGCCGCGATCGCGATCGTGGGATACGCGGTGTGACCGTCGGCGTTTACGCCCACATCGGTCACCGAGGCCACGAGGTCATTGCCCTCAAGATCGGCCTTCAGGACCTCTTTATAGTCAAATCCGGCCTCGTCCGAGCCGACGACAATACGCAGTTTTTCGGTCATGTTAGTTCTCTTCCTTCTCAAGATTTTCGGCGATTGCGGTCACGATCAGCGCGAGGGAGATCGCGCCGGGATCGGGGGTCCCGAGGGCCTTCTCGGCGTGCGGACGGGCGCGGCCCATCTTCGGCATCATGTCGGCGGTCTCGCGGGCCACGCGGGTGGCATCGGCGGCGGCTCCGACCCAGGCGGGCACCAGGTCGCTGCCCGCACCCACGCGGTTTTCGAGCGAATCGGCGAAGGCCACGAGGGAGTCAACCATCGTCTTATCTCCCGGGCGGGCGCCACCAAACTTCATGACGGCATCGCTCGCGGCGCGCACGGCGGCGGAGACGGACGCTGCGTCCGGGGTCGACTCGTTGCCGAGGCTGCGGCCGAGGGTGCCGAGGATCGCTCCCCAGAGCGCTCCCGAGGTTCCGCCGGCGTGATCGGCCCAGGCATCGCCCGAACCCACCAGCAGTCCCTGCGCGCCGGCTCCGGCGGCGAGGTAGGGTGCCACGGCTGCGGCGGCGGCGCGCGAACCGCGCTGCATACCGATGCCGTGATCGCCGTCTCCGGCAATCGAGTCGAGGCGGCCCAGCTCCTCGGCGTGCTCGTCCACGGTTGCGGCGACCAGCGCGATCAGCTCGCCGATGCGCGCGGCGGCGCCGCGCGAGTCATCGGTTGCGGGAGCCACGATCAGCTCCTCCTCGGCCTCGGCGGTGCGGTCTGCGGCCTCGCCGGAATCGATCACCGAGCCCTTGCGGTAGGCGGGGGTATAGGCGGGGGCGGACCACAGGGACTCGAGTTCCTCATCGGTCCAGAACAGCGTGAGGGATACTCCGGCCATTTCGAAGCTGGTCACGAGCTCGCCCACCTCGGGCTGGAGCAGCGTGACGCCATCGCGTGCGGCAAGCTGGCGGAACTCGTTATAGAGGACAAAAAGTTCCTCGTTTTTGACCGAGCCGAGGCCGTTCACAAAGATCACGGCGCGGTCGCCGGCCTCCGCGGGCTTCTCGGCCAGGACGCGGGTCCACATCAGGTCGGCCAGCTCGCGGGCGCGCATCATATCGGCCTCGCCGATACCGGGCTCGCCGTGGATTCCCATGCCGAGGGCCATCTTGCCGGCGGGGACGCTGAAGAGCGCATCCTCGGCACCGGGGAGGGTGGCGCCGCCGAAGGCCACACCAAACGTGCGGGTGCGGGCATTGGCGCGGGCGGCCACGGCCACAACCTCCTCGAGCGAGAGGCCGGCGTCGGCGGCCACGGCGGCGGCCTTAAACACGGCCAGGTCGCCGGCGATGCCGCGGCGCTTATGAATCTCGGCGAGCGAGGCGCTGGAGATGTCATCGGTCACGGCCACGGTCTCGCACGCGATTCCCTCGGAGCGCAGTCGCTCCTGGGCCTGGTTAAAGTTGAGGACGTCACCGGCGTAATTGCCATAGGTGAGCAGCACGCCGCCGCCGTTTTCCACGGACTTGGCTACGGAATAAATCTGGAGTGCGGAGGGCGATGCAAAGACGTTTCCCATCGCCGCACCGTGTGCGAGGCCGGGGCCCACGAGGCCACCAAAGGCCGGGTAGTGGCCGGAGCCTCCACCGATGACCACGGCGACGTTTCCGCGCGGGGTCTTCGAGGAGCGGGCCACACCGCCGTGCACGGGACGAACAATATCGGAATAGATGTCGAGGAATCCCTCGATCGATTCCTCCGCGAATTCACTTGCGGAGTTGAAGATATACGCCATGAGCGGTGGGCTCCTTCGAAAATGAGGTACTGGGGCAGAGCGTGTTGAGACGCGGTATTACGGGTATTGCGGGGGTGAGTGGGGCGGCGCACGGGGCGCCGCCCCACCCGGGGCTAGCTAGCCCTTGTGCTGGAAGTCAACCCACTCGGAGGCGGTGTCCTTGGTCACGAGGAAGCAGTCAAAGCTCTGCTTCTCGTTGTCCACGCCGGTCTTGCCGGTCTTCAGGTAGGAGTCGATCTGCTCAACCACGGCGGTGGAGAAGTCCACAACGGGCTGCACAACGGTATAGGCCATCTCGCCGGCACCAACCGCGGTCACGGCATCGGGGGCGCCATCAAAGCCACCCACAACGACCTTATCGAGCATGCCGGCCTGCTTCAGGGCGGCAATCGCACCGAGGGCCATCTGGTCGTTACCGGAGATTACGCCGGTGATGTCGGGGTGAGCCTGCAGCATCAGCTGCATCTTGTCGAAGCCCTTCTTCTGGTCCCAGTCAGCGGTCTCCTGCTGCACGAGCTCCATGTCGGGGTACTGGCCCAGCACCGATGCATAACCGCTCGAGCGAACCTCGGCGTTGGTATCGGTGGACAGACCCTTGATCTCGACGTACTTACCGGTGGAGCCCATGGCCTCCACAAACTGCTGGGCGCCAAGCACGGCACCCTGCGCGTTATTCGATACCAGCTGAGCCTTGGCGATGCCCGACTCGTTGATCTCGGCGTTGACGAGGAATACGGGGATTCCGGCGTCGGTGGCCTTCTTCACGTTACCGATCGAGGAATCGGCACCGGCCGGGTCCAGGACGATCGCAACCGACTTATTGCTGATCGCGGTGTCGATCAGGTCGGACTCCTTCTTGGGGTCCTGGTTATGCGAGGCCACGTTGACCTTATAACCCAGCTTCTCGCCCTCGGACTTCACCGTGTTTGCCTCGGTGGTCCAGTAGGGGTTGTCGAGGGGCGAGGTCACGAGCGAGATGAGTCCGCCCTTGGTGTCGCCGCCCGCTGCGGGCTTGTCATCGGAGGTCGAGGAACATCCTGCGAGTGCGAGTGCGGCGATAGAACCAATCGCCAGCGCCTTTGCTGCCTTCAAGCGAAACATGTTATTCCTTTCGGGTGGTGCTGTTCGGGGTGTCCGTGGTGCCTGCGGCGGCCACGGGGGTCTGGGTGGGTACGGGTGCCGGTGCGGCCCCGACCTTTTTGAGTGCGCTGTCCTTCTTGGAGGACTTCTTCGCCTTATATTCCACGGCGTTGAGCATTACGGCGAGGATGATTACCGCGCCCTTGAAGACCATCTGCCAGTACTCGGAGATTCCGATGATGACAAGGCCGTCGGAGAGGAAGCCGATCACAAAGGCACCAAGCAGGGTGCCGCGGATGGTTCCCTTACCGCCCATCAGGCTCGCTCCACCGATAACCACGGCGGCGATTGCGGTGAGCTCATAGGAGTTACCCGCCTGCGGGGTGGCGCTCGTGAGCTCCGAGGTGAGGATCAGACCGGCGATTGCGGCAAAGGCACCCGAGATCACATAAACGCTGATCTTCACGCGCTTCACGGGGATACCCGACAGCTCGGCGGCGCGCTCGTTTCCACCGGAGGCGTAGAGCCAGCGGCCGAAGGCGGTCTTATTCAGGACAAAGCTGGAGCCACCGGCGATGATGATCATCACGATCACGCCGACCGGAACCATCAAGACGGTGTTAAAGCCGACCCAGTCAAAACCGGTATTGCCGAGGCTCTCGGATCCGCCCAGCTTGGGGAAGGTGAGGCCGTTGGTGATGAGCAGTGCAATACCACGCACCACGTACATCATTCCCAGGGTGGCCACAAACGGCGCCACTTTAAACCGGGAGACCAGTATTCCATTCACGTATCCGACCGCGGCTCCGATGGCGATCGAGATGATCACCACAACCCAGACGGCGGGATAGGCCACGGCCTCCCAGAACGGCAGGTTCACACCCTGCAGCAGATAACCGGCCACCACGCCCGAGAGTGCCACGGTGGAACCCACCGAGAGGTCGATACCGGCGTTCAGGATCACCATGAGCATACCGATCGCGAGGATCGCGTTCACGGCCACGTGCCGGGTCATCACCACGAGGTTATCGGCGGTGAAGAAGTTCGGCGACAGCGAGGAGAAGATAATAATGATGACGAGCAGGGCGATAAAGGCGCGTCCCTCAAGGAGCAGGCGCCCGATGGTCATGCCCTCCGGGAGAAGGCCCTTCTTGCCCCCGGTAGCAGCGGTTGAGCTGGTCATTTGTCGGATCCGTTCATGTCTTCGATGTCGACAGCCTCACCGGAGGCGGCCATAATGTCTTCCTTGATGGCGTTGGCCGAGCTGAACTCGGCGGCAAATTCGCCCTTGCGCATCACGAGGACGCGGTTGGCCACACCGAGGCATTCCACGACCTCGGATGTGGTGTAGACCACGGCCAGTCCCTCGGCAGCGAGCTCGGCGAGGAGTGCAAAGACCTCGGTCTTTGCGCCGATGTCGATGCCGCGGCTCGGCTCGTCCAGCAGGATGACCTTGGGGCCGGTCTGCAGGATCTTGCCGATGACCACCTTCTGCTGGTTTCCGCCCGAGAGGGAGGTCACCGGGGCATCGGGGCCTGCGGTCTTGATGTGGATATCCGCGATGGACTTCAGGTTGCGCTCTTTTTCCTTGCCCTGGTTCAGGACCAGGCGCTTGGTGATCGCACCGAGGCTCGCGAGCGAGAGGTTACGTCCCACGCTCAGGGCCTGGACCATGCCGTCGCGCTGACGGTCCTCGGGAACGAGGGCCAGTCCGCGGCCGATGCGCTCGGAGATGCTGAGGCCCACGAGGTTCTCGCCGTCCACCTCGATCTTTCCGGTGAGCAGTTCGCCGCGACCCGCGAGGGCCTCCAGCAGCTCGGTGCGGCCGGCACCCATCAGGCCGTAGATGCAGACGATCTCGCCGCGGCGGACGGTGAGGTCCACGTTTTTTACGGCGATACGGTCGGGATTATTCTTATCGGCCACGCTGATATCGGTCAGTTCCAGCGCGGTCGCGCCGAAGCCTGCCTCATCGGGAGGGGTTCCGAGGTCGAAGTTGGCTCCCACCATGTGGCCCACGATCCAGGGCAGGTCCACATCCGCGGCGGTCTCGGTGGCGACCAGCGAGCCGTCACGGAAGACCACCACATAATCGGAGACCTGCAGGGCCTCCTCGAGGTGGTGGGAGATATATACGATCGACACACCGGCGGCGGTCAGATCGTCGATGACCTTAAAGAGCACCTCAACCTCGGCGGCGGAGAGTGCACTCGTGGGCTCATCCATGATCAGGATGCGGGCCTCCTGTGAGATCGCGCGGGCGATCTCCACAATCTGCTGCTGGCCCAGGCGCAGGTCCGAGACGGGCGTGCGGGGATCCACGTCCTCCTCAAGCTGCGTCATGAGCTCGCGCACGATCTTCTCCTCGGCCGCGTAGTCCACGGTTCCGAAGGGGGTCATGATCTCGCGACCCATGAAGATATTGTCCCGAACGTTGAGGTTCGGGGCCAGGCTCAGCTCCTGGTGGATGATGCCGATACCCTGCGCCGAGGCCTCGCTCGTGGAGTCGAAGGTCACGGGGCGATCGTAGAGCTCCAGGGTTCCGCTGGAGGGCTGCTCCACACCCGAGAGGATGCGCATGAGCGTGGACTTTCCGGCACCGTTCTCGCCAAAGAGCGTGGTGACCTTGCCCTTGTGAATCTCGAAGTTCACGCCCTTCAGCGCCCGCGTACCACCGTAGTTCTTGGTGATGTCGTGGGCCCGGAGGATGACGTCGCCGACGTTATAGTCGGTCACTTGGCCACCTCAATCGAGACGGGCATGACCAGCAGGAGCTTGGGGTTGAGCGGCTGGAAGGCGCCAACCACGGTGATCTCCTGGCCCGAGAGGGACTTGATGTCGAGCTTATCCAGCAGCTCGGTCTTCATCTGGGCGTTGAGCTTATCGCCCACACCCTGGAAGTCGAGCTGGTTGGTGAACATCTCAAAGGTGGCCTTGCCGGTGGCATCGCGCAGGGCGGTTCCCAGCAGCGCGGGTCCGGTCTGCACCGAGACGCCCACACCCTCGGGCATGCCCTCCACGGTGATCGGGAGGTAGCCGCTGGGGGCCAGCTCGCCGGCGATACCGGTGAACTTCACCGAGTAGGTCGCGGTCGGGCCGCTGCCCACGGCGAAGTCCTTTGCTGCCTGTGCCGGGTCGGCCTGGAGGGCCTCGGCCACGGTCACAACGTCCTCGGCGCGCTCGGTGATGCCGCCGACGATCACGTCGTCATAGCTTTCGGTGACAAAGGTCTGCGGGTCAAGCCCCGAGGCGGTGGCCGCGGCCACGTCGTTCTCGTTGATGACCTTGGTACCCAATGTTCCCATCGCGACGAGGAGCACCACGATCACCCCCGAGGTGATCCAGGCCCCGCGATGGGACTTCTTCTTCGTTCCTTGAGACACGTAAAATCTCCTGCCTGCGTCTTTGCGAGTATTTGCTTGGGGGGGGTGAGCGTGCTGCGTGAGGGCTTAGAGGTCCATGAACACGCGAGACTGCGTGTCATTCGGACGGATCTGGAGCTTGCGGCCGGTTCCGGCGCGGAACTTCTCGAGCGCGAGCTCATAGTCGTCCAGGGTGAAGGAGTGCGAGATCATGGCCTCGGGCTTGATGGCTCCGGCCTCGAACATCTCGACGGCGCGGCCGAAGGAGTTCAGCACGGCCATGGTGCCCACGATGTTGATCTCGTCGCGGTAAACGCGGAAGGGCGAATAGCCGGCCTTGGCCTCGGCGGGGGCCACACCGAAGTGCTGGAAGGTTCCGCCGGCCTTGACACGGGGAAGCGCGTTCTCGATCGCGGCGATCACGCCGGTGCAGTCGATAACGACGTCCCAGTTCTCGCGCTCGGAGTCATCGGCGTTGGTCAGGGTGTGCTCGACTCCGACGTCGCGGGCGGCCTGCAGGCGGTTCTCGTTGAGGTCCACCACGGTGACGCTCGCGGCGCCGGCGCGGGGGGCAAGCTGGGCCATCAGGAGGCCCATGGTGCCGGCACCGTAGATGAGGTAGTGCTCACCCATCTTGCGGGGCAGGATGTCATAGCCGCGGATGGCGCAGGCGAGGGGCTCGATCAGGGCCGCATAGTTCAGGTCGGTCTCGGGGCGCAGCTTAAAGGCGTTGGCGCGGGGCACCGAGACGTATTCGGCGGAGGCTCCGTCGCTGGCAACCACGCCGAGGCCGTTCCAGGCGCGGCAGAGGTTTCCGCGGCCGGTGAGACAGAACTCACACTCGCCACAGGTGGTGGAGGGGTTGATCGCCACGTGGTCGCCCACGCTGAGGTCGTGCACATCGGAGCCCACCTCGGTGACCACACCGGTGGCCTCGTGGCCCGGGATCAGGGGGTAGATGGTGCCCTCGAACTCGCCGTCAAAGACGTGGGTATCGGTGCCGCAGATACCAACCGCGGCCACCTTGATGATGACGTCCTTGGGCCCGGCCTTCGGGGTCGCAACCTCGGTCAGCGAAAGCTCGTGTGCCTTATCGAAAACTATTGCTCGCATCTTCGTCAATGCCATTTCCGTCACCAATTCAGCTTTGATTGGCGACTGTCGCGGGTGTCAACGTCGAGACTGGGGTGGTCCGGCGTCATCTGGTTGTTATCTACTTATCCCAAACTAACACAACTCGTGAGGCTTACCGGCACCAGAAGCGTGATAACGGTGTCTAATCGTGATATTTTGCGTGAAATCGGGAGTAAGTTAACACAAGGGTTAACCGTTAACGAGGGATAACCCCCCGGAAACTCGCGGATTTTCGGCCCCAGGCGGCGCGAAGCGGCGTTCGTGAGATATTTACCCCGGAACGCCAAAACGCGGTTATCCCCCGGGATTCCGGGCGATAACCGCGTATGACTGGATATTCCCGCGTGATTTATCACACGGGAGTTACCTAGGCGACGGGCAGATCCTCGTGCCGCGGCGCCGGGCGCACCCAACCGGCGTCAAGAATGCCGTGATCCTCGGCCAGCTCGGCCACGGTGGCCGCCACCTCGGCGGCCGTGCGCTCCGCGTCCCAGCCCAGGGCGGGCGCGATTGCCGCGGCCACCTCCTCCAGCACGGGGCGGTGCCCGCGCCCGGTGAAGGCCAGGCTCGTGCGGCGCTTCATCATGTCACTCAGGCTCACCACGCGCTCCTCGGCCGCGAGGATCGCAAGCTCCTGCACGCCATAATCCGGTGCGCTGCGCAGCGCGGTATCCCCCGCGGCGAGCGCCAGGATCAGCGGCTCGGCCCGGGTGCCATAGCGCGTGAGCAGCTGCTCCACGCGCGCGGTGGACAGGTGGGAGGCGCGCGAGCGCACCCACTGCTCGCGGGCGGAATCGGTGGCCGGATAATCGCGGCCGCCACCGATTGCCAGCCCCGCGGTTGAGGAGGTGCGGGTGCGGCCGAGCCGCTCCAGCGCCTCATTGGCGAGGTGCTCGGCGAGCGCGCGGAACGTGGTCCACTTGCCCCCCACGAGGCTCAGCAGCGGGGTGCCGCCGAGCTCGGTGGGAACGATGCGGTAGTCCCGCGAGACAAATCCGGGCTGGGTATCGCCGTGGCCGGGCAGCGGGCGAATCCCCGAGAAGCGATAAACGATCTCATCGCGGCTCACGGCCACGGCGGGGAAGACGTGGTTGATCAACTCAAAGAAGTAGTCCACCTCCTCCTCGGTGCAGCGCGCGGGCTCGGCGGGATCGGCCTCGAGGTCAGTGGTACCCACCATCACGCGATCCTTCAGCGGATAGATCAGCACGATGCGGCCATCGCTGTGCTCAAAGAAGATCTCGCGCCCGGCGGTGGCCGCAAGCAGCTCGGGGTTATCCAGCACGATATGTGAACCCTTGGTGCCGCCCATATAGGTGGTGCCCTCGCCGAGTGCCGCATTGGTGAGGTCGGTCCAGGGACCGGAGGCGTTGATGATCACATCGGCGCGCAGCGTAAAGGTATCGCCGCTGACGGTATCGCGCACGCGCACTCCCCCGCCCTCGGCGGCCCCCACGGCCTCAAGATAATTGGCGGCGCGCGCGTGCTCGCCCGCGGCGAGACCATCGTGCAGCACGTCCAGGGCGAGGCGCTCGGGATCGTGCACCGAGGCGTCAAAATATGTGGCCGTGTATTTCAGGTCGGCGTTGAGGTGCGGCAGCGCCGCGAGCGACTTCTTTTTTCCGTGGAATCGGTGGCGCGGCACGGTGCCCCCATCGCGGGAGAAGGAGTCGTACATCATCAGGCCCATTTTGATCAGGAGGGCGCCGCGCTCATTGGGCTTGCCCTGCTTATGGGTGAGGAAGCGCAGCGGCGCGGTGATGATGCCGGAGAAGGTCGAAAAAATCGGCACGGTGGTCTCGAGGGGCTTCACATAATGGGGCGCGATCTTAAGCAGGCCGTTGCGCTCCTGGACCGATTCCTTCACGAGCCGGAACTCGCCATTTTCGAGGTAGCGGATGCCGCCGTGGATCATATGACTCGACGCGGCCGACGCTCCCGAGCAAAAGTCGTTACGCTCAATAAGAGTCACATCGATTCCCTGGAGAGCCAGGTCGCGAAATGTGGCTAGACCGTTGATCCCTCCCCCGATGATCAGAACCTGAGATTCGGGGTGGGATCGCAGCACCTCGATCGAGGCTCGGGTGATCCCCTGGTTCTCCGACTGAGACGACATAACGTGCGGGCCCTTCACTAGAGTTTTAAGTGTTCCCCTCGATTGTCACCCCCCATTCAACAACGTGCAAAGTCTGTGCACAAACGTGCAAGGAGCAATAATGTCACTTCCGGACTCGTTCTCGCTCAGCGGGAAGACCCGCGACGCGCTCACCGCTGCCCAGCTCTACTACCTGCAGGATCTGACGATGGACGCGATCGCGGCGGAGCTGCACACCTCGCGTTCCAGCGTTTCCCGGCTCCTCGGCCACGCCCGCGATACGGGCCTCGTGGAGATCCAGGTGCGTTCCCCGCTCGACGCACCGCGCCAGCTGGAAAACGATATTCGTCAAAAATTTGGTGTGGTCGCCCACGTGGTATCCGTGCCCGATCAGATCAGCGACGTGGATCGTCTCGACCGGGTCGCGCTCTACGCTGCACGGATTCTCGGTGGCTTTTTTGACTCCAATATGTCGATGGGTGTGGCCTGGGGCTCCACGATGAGCGCGATCTCCCGCAATCTCTCCTCCAAGCCCACCCATAACTCGCGCATCGTGCAGCTCAACGGCGCGGCCAATCCGCGCACCACCGGCATCGCCTATGCCAGCGAGATCCTGCAGCGCTTTGGTGCCGCCTTTGGCGCGGCCATCCAGCAGTTCCCCGTGCCCGCGGTCTTTGATGACCCGGCCACCAAGACGGCGATGTGGCGCGAGCGCAGCGTGAGCCGCGTGGTCGAACGCCAGCGCTCGCTGGATATCGCCGTATTTGGCCTGGGCTCCACGTTTGCCGAGGTGCCCAGCCACCTCTACGCCGCGGGCTATATCGACGATGCCGACCTCGCCGAGCTGCGCGGCAGCGGCGTGGTGGGAGACGTGGCCACCGTGTTTTATCGCGAGGACGGCACAAGCGATAACATCGCGCTGAACGACCGTTCCTCGGGCCCGGGCATGACGGTGCTGCGCGGAATCGCGCGCCGCGTCTGCGTGGTCTCCGGCACCGGCAAGCTGCGCACGCTGCGCGGGGCCCTCGCCGCGGGCCTCGTGACCGATCTGATCGTGGACGCCGGCACCGCCCGCCGCCTCGTGGACCAGGGCCCCAGCGACGCATAAGTAATTTTATGACGCGGGAATAACCCCGGACACGCGGTGTTGTCCTACGATAGATACGAAATGTGCTCCGGGGTCGGTGAGAGTCCGAACCGGCGGTGAAAGTCCGCGAGCCGTGAAGAAACGGGAGAAAACTCCCCGCTCAACGCGGTTGAGCCGGCGAAATTCCGGCACCGACGGTTATGGGTCTGCTCCCGCAGGCTCGAGTCCGGATGAGAGGCAGCACACGAGAATCACCGCTATTCGGCGACCGCCGGTGGGGGTGACCTCGCGACCCGGAGCACGCCCGACCAAAGGCACACTCCGATGATTTCCGATACTCAGCTCGAACCGGCCATGCGCCGCGCGTTTGAGCTTGCCGCCCGCGGCCCCGAGCGCGGGGTTAATCCGCGCGTGGGCTGTGTCATCCTCTCCCCCGGGGGCGAGGTGCTCGCCGAGGGCTGGCACCGCGGCTCGGGCACCGCGCATGCCGAGGTTGATGCGCTGGGCCGCCTGGCCGATCCCGGGCTCGCCCGCGGCGCCACCGCCGTGGTCACGCTGGAACCGTGTAATCACACGGGGCGCACAGGTCCGTGTGCGCGCGCCCTGATCGCCGCGGGTATCGCCCACGTGGTGTACGCCGTCTCCGATCCGGGGGCCGCCCGGGTGGTTCCCGATCCCGTGACCGGCGAGCTCGCCGCGAGCTCCGCCCACGGCGCACAGACGCTGCGCGATGCGGGCGTGAGCGTGCGCGCGGGGCTGCTCCGCGCGGAGGGTGAGGCCCTGCTGGGCGATTGGCTCGCGAGCGCCCGCCTGGGACGCCCCGTGGTCACCGTGAAGTGGGCGTCCAGCCTGGACGGCCGCGGGGCCGCGGCGGATGGCTCAAGCCAGTGGATCACCGGCCCCGAGGCGCGCGCCGATGTGCACGCCTGGCGCTCGCGCGCCGAGGCCATCGCGGTGGGCACCGGAACCGTACTCGCCGATGATCCCGCGCTGACCGCCCGCATCGAGGGCGTCCTCGCCGAGGACCAGCCGATCCCCGTGGTCTTCGGGCGGCGGGCAATCCCCGCGGATGCTCAGCTCAAGAGCCACCCACATACCCCGATTCAGGTCTCCGGGGCCGACCTGGAGGCCGATCTGCGCGAGCTCTATGCGCTGGGCATCCACTCGGTATTTGTGGAGGGCGGCCCAGCCCTCGCCTCCTCTTTCCTCGCGGCCGGCCTCGCCGATACCGTGCTGGTTTATCTTGCCCCCACCCTGATCGGCGGACCCCGCGTGGCCGTGACCGATCTGGGCATCACCTCCATTACCCAGCAGCAATACCTCGTCTTTGATGACGTGCAGCGCCTCGGCTCCGATCTGCGCATCGTGGCCCATACGACGGGAGAAAAATAGTGTTTACCGGAATCATCGAGGAGCTCGGTGTGATCACCCAGATCACGCCCGGCCCGGATGCCGCGCGCTTCAGCGTGCGCGGCCCGCTGGCCGTCTCCGATGCGCGGCACGGCGATTCCATCGCCGTGAGCGGCGTCTGCCTCACCGTGATCGAGCAGACCGCGGAGGGGTTCACCGCCGATGTTATGGCCGAGTCCCTGCGCGTCTCCGCGCTCGGCGATGCCGGCGTGGGCACCCGCGTGAACCTGGAACGCGCGGCCCGCGTGGGCGATCGCCTGGGCGGACATATCGTCCAGGGCCATGTGGACGGCACATCCACGCTGCTGAGCATCACTCCCGGCGAGGCCTGGCGCGTGCTGCGCTTCTCGCTGGATTCCGAGCTGGCCCCGCTGGTCACCGGCAAGGGGTCGATCACGGTGGACGGGGTGTCCCTGACCGTGAGCGCCATCTCCGATCCGGCCGAGCCGGAGCAGTGGTTTGAGGTCTCCCTCATCCCCGAAACCCTCGTGGCCACCACCCTCGGCGAGCGCGCCGTGGGCGACCGCGTCAATATTGAAACCGATATCCTGGCCCGCCACGTTGAGCGCATGCTCGCCCTGGCCGCCACCCCCAACAAAGGACAGAACCGATGAGCCTGGGAACCATTCACGACGCACTTGAGGCGCTGCGCGCCGGAAAGCCGGTCCTCGTGGCCGATGACGAGGGCCGCGAAAACGAGGGAGATGTCATTCTCTCGGCCGCCCTCGCCTCGCGCGAGTGGCTCGCCTGGACCGTGCGTCATACCAGCGGCTATATCTGCGCCCCGATGCCCAATGAGCTCGCCGATCGGCTGGAACTGCCGATGATGGTGGAGCATAGCGAGGATATCCGGCGCACCGCCTATACCGTCACGGTGGATGCCGCGAGTGGCGTGACCACCGGCATCAGCGCGGCCGATCGCGCCCGCACGCTGCGGGTGCTCGGCGAGCCCGGCTCGGTCGCCACCGATCTGATCCGCCCGGGTCATATCGTGCCGCTGCGCGCCGTGGACGGCGGGGTGCTTGAGCGCGCCGGCCATACCGAGGCCGCCGTGGACCTGATGCGCCTGGCGGGGCTTCCCCCGGTCGGCGCGATCGGCGAGGTGGTCGCCGAGGACGGCGAGATGATGCGCCTGCCCGGGCTGATCGCCCTCGGCGTGGAATTTGACCTGCCCGTGATCACGATTGCCGATCTGATCGAGTATCGTCGCGGCCTGGAGATCGTCGAGGCGGTCTCGCTGACCGAGCCGATTAACCGCACCGAGCCCTCCTCCGTCACGTTTGAGGTGGAGACGCTGCTGCCCACGATCCACGGCGATTTCCGGGTGCGGGCCTATCGCGACCGCGAGACCGGGGCCGATCATGTTGCGCTGATTAAGGGCGAGCCGGGGGCCCATGCGCTCCTGCGGGTGCACTCGGAGTGCCTCACCGGGGAGGCCTTTGGATCGCTGAAATGCGAGTGCGGGCCGCAGCTGGACGCGGCACTGCAGGCCATTAACGTGGACGGCGGCATCGTGATCTACCTGCGCGGCCAGGAGGGTCGCGGCATCGGCCTGATTAATAAACTGCGCGCCTATAGCTTGCAGGAATCCGGCATGGACACCCTGGACGCCAACCTGGCGCTGGGCCTGCCCGCGGATGCCCGCAGCTATCACGCGGCGAGCGCGATCCTCGAGGACCTCGGGGTGAGCAGCGTGAACCTGCTCACCAATAACCCGGAGAAGGTGCGCCAGCTGGAGCAGTACGGCATCACCGTCGCCGAGCGCACCCCGCTGGTTGTGGGTGTCGGCGAGGTTAACGCCGGCTATCTGCAGGCCAAGCGCGACCGCATGGGTCACCAGTTTGCCGGCGAGGCGGGTTCCCCCGTGGTCGCCCTCCCCCGCCCCTAATTTCCCCCAGTAAAGGACACAGCATTATGGCCAGTGAAGGCGCACCCCAGAACTCTCTCCCGGTGGATGGCACCGGGCTCAACGTGGTCGTGATTGCCGGCACGTGGCACGAGGAAATCAGCAACGGCCTGATCGCGGGGGCCGAGCGCGCCCTTGCCGAGTCCGGTGCCGCGTTTAGCGTGATCCGGGTGGCGGGCAGCTTTGAGCTGCCCGTGGTGGCCCGGCGCGTGCTGGATGCCGGTGCGGATGCGGTGGTCGCGCTCGGCGTGATCATCCGCGGCGGCACCCCGCACTTCGAGTATGTCTCGGATGCGGCCACCTCGGGCCTGACCCAGGTCTCGGTGCTCACCGGAAAGCCCGTGGGCTTTGGTGTGCTCACCCTGGACGATGAGCGGCAGGGGCTGGACCGCGCGGGCCTCCCCGGCTCGAAGGAGGATAAGGGGCGCGAGGCCGCCGAGGCCGCGGTCACCACCGCGGCGCTGCTGCGCTCGCTCTAGCTTCTCCCGCGGCGGGGGCATGATTCTCATGCCCCCGCCGCCGTGGTTAACCCCTAAATAGGGGCCCGCCCCGGGGCCCCGGCGCACCCCGGATTCGGGCTAATGCGACAAAACACCGTCGCCATCTCGTAATAAATATTGTTGAACACGCCGAATAATTATTGCTATACAAAATACCGGCGTATATTAACGGAGGTCCCACACAACGGGGACCACTCTTTTTTCCGCAGTTCTCGATCGCGCCACCCCTGCATCGGCACTACGGCATACCTCATTCTCTTTTCAGGAAGTGACTATGTCAGCCACCGCAACCGGCGCGCCCCAGGCCGCCCCCGCCAATCCCCGCTCGCGCGTAATTCTCGCGAGCCTCATCGGCACCACGATCGAGTTCTACGACTTCTACGTCTACGCCACCGCGGCGGTCCTCGTTTTCCCCGCGCTGTTTTTCCCCACCGGCAACGAGACCACCTCGCTGCTGGCCTCCTTCGCCACGTTTGGTGCCGCTATGGTCGCCCGCCCGATCGGCGCGATGGTCTTTGGCCACTTCGGCGATAAATACGGCCGCAAGGCCACCCTCGTCGCCTCGCTGCTGACGATGGGTATCGCCACGTTCCTGATCGGTGTGCTGCCGACCTTCGATAACATCGGCTGGTGGGCGGCCCTGATGCTCCTGGTGCTGCGCCTCGGCCAGGGCTTCGCGCTGGGTGGCGAGTGGTCCGGTGCGGCCCTCGTGGCCACCGAGAACGCCCCCGCGGGCAAGCGCGCCTGGTATGGCACGTTCCCGCAGCTGGGAGCCCCGCTGGGCTTTATCATCGCCAACGGCCTGTTCCTCATCATCAACGCGATGCTCCCCCACCCCGAGAACCCCGCACTGCAGTCCGAGGCCTTCCTCGAGTGGGGCTGGCGGATTCCGTTCCTGTTCTCCGCCGTGATGGTAGTTGTTGGCCTGTGGGTGCGCCTGCGCCTCGTGGAGTCCTCCAGCTTCCAGAAGAACGCCGATAGCGGCAAGCTCAAGAAGGCCCCGCTGGCCGAGGTCTTTAAGAACCACTGGAAGAACCTCATCCTCGGTACCTTCATCATGCTGGCCACGTATGTGCTGTTCTACCTGATGACCAACTTCACCCTGACCTTCGGTACCCGCGCCTCCTCGGTTGAGGTTGCCCGCGCCACCGCCGAGGCGGCCGGCAAGCCCTTTAACGCCGATACCTGGTTCCCGGGTGGTGGCTTCGGTTATGTGGACTTTGTGCTGATGCTGATCATCGGCGTGGTGTTCTTCGGAATCTTCACGCTGGTCTCCGGCCCGCTCGCGGATCGCTTCGGCCGCCGCAAGACCCTGATCGTGGTGACGATCCTGATCATCGGCTTTGGTTTCCTGTTCCAGCCGATGCTCACCACCGACCCCGCGATGACCCAGATCTTCCTGATCCTCGGCTTCACCCTGATGGGTGCCACCTTTGGCCCGATGGGCGCGCTGCTGCCCGAGCTCTTCCCGACCAATGTGCGCTATTCGGGATCGGCGATCAGCTATAACGTCAGCTCGATCCTCGGTGCCGCCGTGGCCCCCCTGATCGCCCTCAAGCTGTGGGAGGCCGGCGACGGCAGCCCGTTCCTCGTGGGTATGTATCTCTCGGTCATGGGTGTGCTCACCCTGATCGCCCTGCTGCTGTCCAAGGAGACCAAGGACATCAACATGGATAACTAGGTCCCCGCGGACCACCCCGCCCCCTCGGTTTTTGTGATGACAAAAACCGAGGGGGCGGTTTTCGTCCGCGGTTGTCCCGGCGAATCCCACCGCGCGCGCGTGGCTTAAGATAGAGCGGGGGCCCGCCGCCAGCTGGCCGCCCCCTTTAGAGCATCAGCCCCGGGCGGCCGCAGGTATCGCGGCCAAAGCGCGCGGCTCCCAGAAAGGCAGCATGTCCTCCACCGAGTCCCCCACGCCGCCGCCCTCGCGGTCGCCCTTCGGCCGCCGCCGCACGGAACCCACCGGCCCCCGCGCCACGTTCCGGCAGCTGCTCCCCTATCTGTTTGAACATAAGCCGATGCTGTGGTTCATCATCGCGCTGTCGATCCTGGGGGCCGCCGCCTCGCTGGCCCAGCCGCTGCTGGTCAGCCAGGTCATCGGCATCGTGGAGAAAAATCAGCCGCTCGGGTCCCTGGTCTGGGTCCTGATCGGCCTGGTGATCGTCTCCGGGCTGCTCTCGGGCTATCAGCACTATCTATTGCAGCGCACGGGTGAGGGGGTCGTGCTCTCGAGCCGCCGCCGCCTGATCGGCCGGATGCTGCGCCTGCCCATCTCCGAGTTTGATGCCCGCCGCACGGGCGACCTGGTCTCGCGCGTGGGCAGCGATACCACGCTGCTGCGCGCGGTCCTCACGCAGGGGCTCGTGGAGGCCGTGGGTGGGGCCGTCACCTTCATCGGGGCGATCATCGCGATGGCCATCATCGACCCCGTCCTGCTGGGCCTCACGGTGGGTGTGGTCGCGGTATCGATCATCATCGTGGTGGCGCTGTCCAGCCGCATCCGCGCGGCGAGCGCCGCCGCCCAGACCAAGGTGGGTGAGCTGGCCTCCGCGGTGGAGCGCGCCATCAGCTCCGTGCGCACGGTGCGTGCCGCGGGCGCCACCGAGCGCGAGATCGCCGATGTGGATCGGCACGCGACCGGCGCCTGGCGAATGGGTATCCGCGTGGCCAAGATCTCCGCGCTCGTGGTACCGGTGGCCGGTATCGCGATGCAGGCCTCGTTCCTGGTGGTTCTGGGTGTGGGTGGCTTCCGGGTGGCCTCGGGCAGCATCTCGGTCGCGAGCCTCGTGGCCTTTATCCTGTTCCTTTTTATGATGATCATGCCGCTCGGCCAGGCATTTGGCGCGATCAGCGCCACCAACCAGGCGCTCGGTGCGCTCGGCCGCATCCAGGAGATCATCGATCTGCCCACCGAGGATGCCTTCGACGCCGAGATCCGCGCGGGTCTCGCCTCCCCGGGTACTCCCTCGCCCGAGGCCCCGGCCATCGAGTTTGACGGTGTGGAATTTGGCTATGCCGAGGCCCCCGCGAGTGCCCCCACCGAGTCCGAGGCCGCCGCGCGGGTGCGCGAGGCCACGGGTGACCCCGCGGAGGAGGGCAAGATCGCCCGAACCGCCGTGCTGCACGGGGTATCCTTCCGCGCCGAGCGCGGCAAGCGGATGGCCCTGGTGGGCCCCTCGGGTGCCGGTAAGTCCACGATTCTGGGGCTCATCGAGCGCTTCTACGATCCGCAGGCCGGGGCCATTCGCCTGGGCGGAGTGGATATCCGCGCGCTGGATCGCGCCGATCTGCGCTCCCGCATCGGCTATGTGGAGCAGGACGCCCCGGTGCTGGCAGGTTCGCTGCGAGATAACCTGCTGCTGGGCGCCCCGGATGCCAGCGATGAGGAGTGCACGCGGGTGCTCCACGCGGTAAACCTCGGCGAGGTCCTCGAACGCAATCCCGCGGGCCTGGACGCCGCCGTGGGAGAGGACGGCATCATGCTCTCGGGCGGTGAGCGCCAGCGCCTCTCGATTGCCCGGGCGCTGCTGGCCGCCGCACCCATCCTGCTGCTGGACGAATCCACGTCCTCGCTGGACGGCGCCAATGAGCAGCTCATGCGCGTGGCCATCGACGCGGTGGCGCAGGACCGCACGCTCATCATCATCGCCCACCGCCTGTCCACCGTGGTAGACAGCGATCAGATCGTGGTGCTGGAGCACGGCCGGGTCCTCGGCGCGGGCACCCACTCCGAGCTCATCGCCTCGGTTCCGCTCTATCGTGATCTGGCCAAGCACCAGTTCCTCGTCTAGGCACAGAGCCCCTTCGGGCAGAACAAAACCCCGCGTTCCGACCAGGAAAACGCGGGGTTTTGTGGTTTGGGGTGGGCTAGTTGCCGAGCCGCTCGCGCAGGCCGCTCAGCTCCTCGCGCAGCGCGTCCGGTACCCGATCGCCGAAGAGCGCAAAATACTCCTCGGTGAGATCGGCCTCGCGGTTCCAGGATGCGGGGTTGATATCAAAGAGCTGCTCCACATCGGCCGCGGGCAGGTCCAGCCCCGCGAGGTTCAGCTCGGCCGGGACCGGCAGGGTGCCGATCGCGCTCGGAAGCCCCGAGACGGAGCCCTCGATGCGGCGCGCGATCCACTCCAGCACGCGCGAGTTCTCGCCAAATCCGGGCCAGAGGAACCCGCCGTCCTCACCCTTGCGGAACCAGTTGACCTGGTAGATTCCGGGGGCCTTCTCGGCGTCGAGAAGCCCTCCCACGCGCAGCCAGTGCCCCCAGTAATCGGCCATGTTATATCCGCAGAACGGCAGCATTGCAAAGGGGTCGCGGCGCAGCTCGCCCACGGTCCCCTCGGCGGCGGCGGTCTTTTCGCTGGATACGGTGGCGCCGATAAACACGCCGTGGGCCCAGTCCCGGGCCTCAACCACCAGCGGGACGTTGGTGGCGCGGCGTCCCCCAAAGAGGATGGCGTCCAGCGGGATGGCCTGCTCCCAGTCCTCGGCAATCGACGGGGCCTGGGCGGCCGAGACGGTGAAGCGCGAGTTGGGGTGTGCCGCGGGAGTATCCGAGTCCGGGGTCCAGGGGTTTCCCTGCCAATCGGTCAGGTGGGCGGGGGCCTCATCGGTCAGGCCCTCCCACCAGACATCACCCTCGGGGGTGAGCCCCACGTTGGTGAAGATGGTATTGCCCCAGAGGGTATCCACGGCGGTGGCATTGGTGGAGGCTCCCGTGCCGGGGGCCACACCAAAAAAGCCAGCCTCGGGGTTAATAGCCCAGAGGCGCCCATCGGGTCCGGGCCGCAGCCAGGCGATATCGTCGCCGAAGGTTTCCACGCTCCAGCCGGGGATCGTGGGCCGCAGCATGGCCAGGTTGGTTTTGCCACAGGCCGAGGGGAATGCCGCGGCGAAGTGGAATTTGCGGCCCTCCGGCGAGATCAGCCGGATCAGCAGCATATGCTCGGCGAGCCAGCCCTCATCGCGCCCCAGGACGCTCGCGATGCGCAGCGCAAAGGATTTTTTGGCGAGCAGGGCGTTGCCGCCATAGCCCGAACCAAAGGACCAGATCTCCCGCGTCTCGGGGTATTGGACGATGTATTTTTTGTCATTTGAGGGCCAGGCCACATCGGCCTCGCCCGCGGCCAGCGGCGCGCCCACGGAGTGCACGGCGCGCACCCAGTGCTCGCCGCGCGCGATGATGTCCAGGACCTCGCTGCCCGCGCGGGTCATGATGCCCATCGAGAGCACGGCATAGCCCGAGTCGGTCACCTGCACCCCCACATGCGAGAGCGGTCCGCCCACGGCCCCCATCGAGAACGGCACCACGTACATCGTGCGGCCGCGCATGCTCCCGGCGAAAACGCCGTCGAGTTCGCGGCGCATGCTCGCGGGCTCGTGCCAGTTATTGGTGGGGCCGGCATCGGCCTCGTTTTCGGAGCAGATAAACGTGCGGCTTTCCACGCGCGCCACATCGCTCGGGGCGCTGCGGGCAAGATAGCTATTGGGCCGCAGATCCTGGTTGAGTCGGATCAGTTTTCCCTCGGCCACCAGCTGCTCCGAGAGCGCCTCGGTCTCGGCGAGGGTGCCTCCCCACCAGACGATGCGCTCGGGACGAGTGAGTTCCGCGATCTCGCGCACCCACCCACGCAGTTCTGCGAGGCCCTCGTGCTCGGTGACGGCCTCGTCAACGTTGCTGATGTTAATCTCCGCGATGGACATATTCCCCGGCTCCTTCAATAGCCTCTGCCACAAATTTGGCGCTAACTTTCGCGCCCACCTCCATCCTGCGTCATAATTTCCGAATCATTATTGTCAGAAAGCAGTTAAGAACTTCGCTTTTTTAGATATTATGAATTTCATGACGAGTACCTCCTCCGACCTGGCCACGCTGGGTCGTCGCGTGCGCCACTTCCGCACCGCGCGTTCCCTGACCCTCGACCAGCTCGGCGAGCGCGTGGGCCTGGCCGGCAGCCAGCTCTCCCTGATCGAAAACGGCAAGCGCGAGCCCAAGCTCTCCTCCCTGCAGTCCATCGCCACGGCCCTGGGCCTGGAACTCTCGGAGCTGCTCGCGAGCGAACCGCCGAGCCAGCGCGCGGCCCTGGAAATCGAGCTAGAGCGCGCGCAGCGCCTCACCGTATTCACCGAGCTGGGCCTGCCCACCGTGCGGGCCTCGAAGGGCATGAGCGATGACGCCCTGCGCTCGCTGGTGGGTATGCACCGCGAGCTGCAGCGCCGCGCCGCGGAGGCCATCGCCACCCCCGAGGAGGCGCGCAGGGCCAATACCGAGCAGCGCGAACTCATGCGCACCCAGAATAACTATCTTCCCGAGATCGAGCGCATTGCCGAGGAACGGGTCAAGGCCTCGGGCCACGTCACCGGCGCACTGACCCACCGCACGGTGAGCATCATGGCCGAGCAGCTGGGCCTGGAACTCATCTACGTCAACGATCTCCCGCATTCGGCACGCTCCGTGACCGATCTGGAAAACGGCCGCATCTATCTGCCGCCGGCCTCGATTCCCGGCGGCCACGGCCTGCGCTCGATGGCGCTACAGGCGATGGGGCACCGCATTCTGGGGCATACCCGGCCCGTCAGCTATGCCGAGTTTTTGCATCAGCGGCTGGAGATTAACTATTTTGCCGCCGCCTGCCTGATGCCCAAGACCGCGGCGGTGGGGTTCCTGCACGCCGCCAAGCGCGAGCGCAATCTCGCGGTGGAGGACTTCCGGGATGCCTTTGGGGTGACCCATGAGGCCGCGGCCCTGCGCCTCACCAACCTGTTTACCTCGCAGCTGGATATGCCCGTGCACTTCCTGCGGGTGGGCGAGGATGGCGCGATCTCCAAGGTCTACGAAAACGACGGTCTGCCGCTGCCCTCGGATGTCACGGGTGCGATCGAGGGCCAGATTGCGTGCCGCAAATGGGCCGCCCGCAGCGCGTTTGAACGCACCAACCGCACCACCGAGTTTTATCAGTACACCGATACCCCGGCCGGCACGTTCTGGTGCGCCACCCAGACCGGATCCACCGAGGCCGGAGAATTCTCCATCTCGGTGGGGGTGCCGTTTGGGCAGGCCAAGTATTTCCGCGGCCGGGAGAGCATGATCCGCGCGGTCAGCACCTGCCCGGACGCCTCCTGCTGCCGGCGGCCCTCGGGTGATCTGATCGAGCGCTGGCAGGATAAGTCCTGGCCCAGCGCCCGGCTGCATACCCATATCCTCTCGCCCCTGCCCTCGGGAACGTTCCCCGGCGTGGACGATAACGAGGTTTACGAGTTCCTCGAACGGCACGCGGGCTAGGCGCGCATGGACATCCCCACCGAACCGAGCGTGCCCGTGCGTTTTATCACAGCCGCGGATGGCGTGCGCCTCGCCAGCTATTTTTATGGCGCGGATCCCGCCCGCCCCACGATCCTGGCCGTACACGGCTTTGCGTCCCATGCCTTCCTCAACTGGGAGCTCAGCGGCTGGACCCGGGTGCTGACCCGCGCGGGCTATAACGTGCTCGCATTTGACCTGCGTGGCCACGGCCGCAGTGACGCACCGCTTGAGCCCGAGCGCTATAGCCTGGAGATTTTTGCCTCCGATGCGCGTGCGGTCCTCGCCGCCTATGGGCTGGCCCGCGTGCACTATCTGGGCTATTCGATGGGTGCACGCACGGGGTGGCGGCTGGGGCTGGAGAGCCCCGAGCTGTTGGAGAGCCTCATCCTCGGCGGCATGCCCGAGGGCGATCCGCTCACCACCTTTGATGCCGCGGCGGCCCACGCCTATCTGGAGGCGGGCACTCCCGTGGCCGATCCCCTCACCGCGGGCTATCTGCGGATGGCCGAGGGCGTGGAGGGCAATGATCTGCGCGCGATGATCGCCGTGGTCACGGGCGTGCGCAGCGGAATGCACGCCCGGATCGGCAGCACCCCGCGGGTGCCGCTGCTTTTTGTCACGGGCGGCAGGGACGCCGTGGCACCGGGCAGCCGCGCGCTTGCGCTCGCCTCGGGCGGCGAGTTTGTAGAGATCCCCGGCCGCGGCCACCTGAATACAGTGGGGGCCCGCGGTTTTAAAGACGCGGTCCTGGACTTCCTCGCCCGGCAGACGGGCGATACTGCCTAGCCCTCCAGCTCCCCCATCAGCTCGGCAAGCTCGTCCCCACCGGCCATCAGGGCGGTGATCTCCTCGATGCTCACCTCGGAGCGGGCAAAGCTGCCGATGCTGCGCCCGCGCTTGAGCAGCAGGAAGCGGTCGGCCACGGGGAAGGCATGGGTGGGGTTATGGGTGATAAAAATCACGCCGAGCCCCCGCTCGCGTGCCCGCAGGATATAGCGCAGCACGATCGCCGATTGTTTTACCCCGAGGGCCGCGGTGGGCTCGTCCAGGATAAGAATACGCGCGCCAAAATACACGGCGCGGGCGATCGCGACGCTCTGCCGCTCGCCGCCCGAGAGCGTGCCGATGGGCTGATCCACATCGCGCAGGTCGATGCCCATGCCCGCGAGCTCCTCGCGGGTGATCCGGCGCATCTGGGCGGCGTCCAGGCGGCGCAGCGGGCCGCGTCCGCGGGTGAGTTCGGAACCGAGGAAAAAATTGCGCCAGATCGGCATCAGGGGCACCACGGCGAGGTCCTGATAGACGGTGGCGATCCCGGCGGCCAGCGCCTGCCGCGGCGATCCGAAGCTCACGGGCGTGCCATCCACGCGCAGGCTTCCCGCATCGGGGCGGTGCAGGCCCGCGATGATCTTGATCAGCGTGGACTTCCCCGCGCCGTTATCGCCGAGCACACACGTCACCTCGCCCGCGCGCACGTCGAGGTCCACTCCGGCCAGGGAAATCACGTTGCCGTAGTTTTTGCCGATGCCGCGCAGGCTCAGGAGCGGTGTGTTGTCACTCATTTTCCGCTCCCCCGTGCCGCCCGACGCTGCACATAGATGTTAAATACGGTGGCCCCGAGCAGCATCGCTCCGAGGAAAAATTTCAGCCAGTCGGGGCTCCATTCGGCATACACCACGCCCTTCAGCGCCATGCCGTAGATCAGCGCGCCGATGGCCGCCCCGATCGCGCTGCCATAGCCGCCGGTCATCAGGCAGCCGCCCACCACCGCGGCGATGATATAGAGGAACTCATTGCCGATGCCCTCGCCCGATTGCACGGTTTTAAACGCAAAGAGCAGGTGCATCGCGAGGATCCAGGCGCAAAAGCCCACGCCCATATACAGGCCGATCTTGGTCTTGACCACGGGCACGCCCACCGCGCGGGCAGCCTCGGCGCCGCCCCCGCTCGCGAAGATCCAGTTCCCCACGCGCGTGCGGCGCAGGATCCAGGTGGCAGTGAGCACCAGCCCGATCCAGTAAAACACGGTGATCTTGATCGAGAGCCCAAACACGGGAATATCGGAGGCGAAGATGGCCCGTCCGAGTTCAAAGCCAGCGGCATCCTGCACCGAGGGAGTGGCGACGCCGCCGGTCAGGGCGCGGGTGAGCCCCAGGTTAAGCCCCGCGAGCATAAAAAAGGTGGCCAGGGTCACGATGAAACTGGATAGCCTGGTTTTGGTGAGGAGCCAGCCGTTGATGAACCCCATCGCGAGGGAGAACACCAGGGCGAGCCCCACCCCCACCCAGATATTCGAGCCAAACCAATAGGCGATCAGCGCCGCGGTGAGGGCGCTACTGATCACCGCGACGCCCGCGGAGAGGTCCACCTCGCCGCCGATCATCAGCAGGGATACCCCCACGGCCATGATGCCCACGGTCGAGGCGCCGTAGAGGATCGTGGCCTGCGCGTCCCCGGTCGTGAAGACAGGAGATACCGAGGCGAAGACCAAAAAGAGCACGATGGCCGCGGCCAAGGCCCCGATTTCCGGGCGCAGGAAGAGCCGCGCGGGAAGCGAGCGGGTGCGGAGCCGCTCATCGCCTCCCGGCGCGGTCTGGGGGATGCTGTGTTGCCGCGTCATCGCTCTAGCGGGTACCGTTTGCGGCGTAGCGGGCCACGGACTCGGCGTTGTCCTTGGTGATGATCTGCGGTCCCGTCAGCACGGTCTTTCCGCCGCCGAGCACGTTGCCATTGGTGTTATAGAGCCACAGGTTATCCAGTGCCGAATAGCCCTGCAGATAGGGCTGCTGGTCCACGATGAAGGAGATGCGGTCATCGCTCAGCGCGGAGACGGCATCGGCGCTCAGGTCAAAGGTGGCGAGGTGCGCACCGCTACCCGCATCGGCGATGGAATCCGCGGCGGCCAGGGCAAAGGGTGCGCCGAGCGTCACCACATAATCGATATCGGGGCTGGTCTGGAGCTTGGAGGTGATCGTGGAGGCCACGTTGGGCATGTCCACGCCGTTCACATAGAGCTGTTCGGTGCTGCCGGTGAAGGCCGAGGCCATACCGGCGCAGCGGGCCTCGTGCCCCACATTGCCCTGCTCGTGCACCACACATACGGCCTTCTTGGCGCCGAGCTCGTTCAGCCGGGTACCGGCGGCCTCGCCGGCAATGGTTTCGTTCTGTCCGAAGTGGGCCAGGACGCCCATGTCCTCCCAGACATCCTCACCCGAGTTGATGCTCACCACGGGGATACCGGCCGCCACGGCCGCCTGTACCGAGGCCGAGAGGGCCTCGGGCTTGGCGAGGGTCACGATGATACCGTCCACCTTCTGGTCCACGGCCTGGTCCACAAGCTGTGCCTGGCGTCCGCCGTCGGGATCGGCCGAATACAGGAGCTCGGCGTTGTCCTTGGCGGCTGCCGCCTCGGCGCCCTTGCGGACGATATCCCAGAAGGTATCGCCGGCGCCCGAGTGGGTGATCATCGCGATCTTCAGCGGCGCGCTTTCGGCGGGCTGTGCGGTGTTTCCGGCGCCCACCCCGGCGGGGCCGCCACATGCGGCGAGGCCCAGCATCAGGCCGCCGCCCACGGCGGCGGAGAGGGCAAGCTTGGTCCAGGAACGAGGGGCCACAATAATCACTATTCTTTCCACCCGAGAGGTCCGAGTCGCCGCGCGATGGGTGGGGGAAATTTCTCGCGCCGACGGCCAGTCCGCGCTGGCGCGGATGCTCCCTCGATACTACCGGTGCCCGCGCATTTCCGCGGTGCATCCGGCGCTCCCCCGGCAGATGAGGGGCTTCGCGGGTTAAACAGGAAAGGCCTCCCCCAGGAGGCCACCCGCACCCAACCGGTGTGCATGTTAAACACGAAAGGCCTCCCGCGGGAGGCCACCACACACCCCCTTGTGGTGTGTGTGTGTTAAATGGAAAAGGCCACCCTCACGGGTGGCCTCTTCACGAAAATAAGTCCGGCGGTGTCCTACTCTCCCACAGGGTCCCCCCTGCAGTACCATCGGCGCAAAGAGTCTTAGCTTCCGGGTTCGGAATGTAACCGGGCGTTTCCCTCTCGCTATGGCCGCCGAAACAAACATAGACATATCAATCACGAATCAAACAACACACCACACAAAAGTGGCTTGTTGTTTGGTTCTCGACCGTACATCGAGAACCACTCAGTGGACGCAAACATCACTCTGGACCCCAGACACCAACCTTTAAAAACTGTGTCTGAGTAATGATTATCAAATTATCGGCTTATTAGTACCGGTCAGCTTCACGAGTCTGTAGTCCTCGCTTCCACATCCGGCCTATCAACCCAGTAGTCTACTGGGAGCCTCTCCCCCTAAGGGATGGAAATCTCATCTCGAGGCCGGCTTCCCGCTTAGATGCTTTCAGCGGTTATCCATCCCGAACGTAGCTAATCAGCGGTGCTCCTGGCGGAACAACTGACACACCAGAGGTTCGTCCAACCCGGTCCTCTCGTACTAGGGTCAGATCCTCTCAAATTTCCTGCGCGCGCAGCGGATAGGGACCGAACTGTCTCACGACGTTCTAAACCCAGCTCGCGTACCGCTTTAATGGGCGAACAGCCCAACCCTTGGGACCTACTCCAGCCCCAGGATGCGACGAGCCGACATCGAGGTGCCAAACCATGCCGTCGATATGGACTCTTGGGCAAGATCAGCCTGTTATCCCCGAGGTACCTTTTATCCGTTGAGCGACAGCGCTTCCACAAGCCACTGCCGGATCACTAGTCCCGACTTTCGTCCCTGCTCGACTTGTCAGTCTCACAGTCAAGCTCCCTTGTGCACTTACACTCGCCATCTGATTGCCAACCAGATTGAGGGAACCTTTGGGCGCCTCCGTTACTTTTTAGGAGGCAACCGCCCCAGTTAAACTACCCACCAGGCACTGTCCCTGAACCGGATCACGGTTCGAAGTTAGATATCCAATATGACCAGAGTGGTATTTCAACTTTCGACTCCACACACACTAGCGTGCATGCTTCAACGTCTCCCACCTATCCTACACAAGCCACACCGAACACCAATACCAAGCTGTAGTAAAGGTCACGGGGTCTTTCCGTCCTGCTGCGCGTAACGAGCATCTTTACTCGTAATGCAATTTCGCCGAGTTCACGGTTGAGACAGCTGGGAAGTCGTTACGCCATTCGTGCAGGTCGGAACTTACCCGACAAGGAATTTCGCTACCTTAGGATGGTTATAGTTACCACCGCCGTTTACTGGGGCTTAAATTCTCAGCTTCGCCTTACGGCTAACCGTTCCTCTTAACCTTCCAGCACCGGGCAGGCGTCAGTCCGTATACATCGTCTTGCGACTTAGCACGGACCTGTGTTTTTAGTAAACAGTCGCTTCCCACTGGTCTCTGCGGCCCAAACACGCTACCTGGAGTAAATCCATTGACATGCTAGGCCCCCCTTATCCCGAAGTTACGGGGGCATTTTGCCGAGTTCCTTAACCGTGATTATCTCGATCTCCTTAGTATTCTCTACCTGACCACCTGAGTTGGTTTGGGGTACGGGCAGCTAGAACCTCGCGTCGATGCTTTTCTTGGCAGCATAGGATCATCGGATCATACCCTTACGGGTTCCCCTTCAATTCTCAGCCTATATGGGAGACGGATTTGCCTATCTCCCGGCCTACAATCTTGGCCTAGGACAACCATCGCCTAGGACCGACTACCTTCCTGCGTCACACCTGTTAATACGCTAACCGCACCAGATCGGGTCGTGTGCGTTGCCATAAAGCTCCACCCCGAAGGGCTCGGTCATCATGGTTTCGAAACACTTAGCAGTACTGGATTAGCTTGGGCGGTTCTTCGCCGGTACGGGAATATCAACCCGTTGTCCATCGACTACGCCTGTCGGCCTCGCCTTAGGTCCCGACTTACCCAGGGCGGATTAGCCTGGCCCTGGAAACCTTGGTCTTTCGGAGGACGGGTTTCTCACCCGTCTTTCGCTACTCATGCCTGCATTCTCACTCGTGTAGCCTCCACGGCTGGTTTACACCGCCGCTTCGCTGGCCACACGACGCTCTCCTACCCATCAATACGGCTGGACCACGAAGGCCTACCAAAAATATTAATGCCACAACTTCGGTGGCGTGCTTGAGCCCCGTTAAATTGTCGGCGCGGAATCACTTGACCAGTGAGCTATTACGCACTCTTTCAAGGGTGGCTGCTTCTAAGCCAACCTCCTGGTTGTCTCTGCAACTCCACATCCTTTCCCACTTAGCACGCGCTTAGGGACCTTAGATGGTGGTCTGGGTTGTTTCCCTCTCGACAATGAAGCTTATCCCCCACTGTCTCACTGCTGCGCTCTCACTTACCGGCATTCGGAGTTTGGCTGACGTCAGTAACCTTGTAGGGCCCATCGGCCATCCAGTAGCTCTACCTCCGGCAAGAAACACGCAACGCTGCACCTAAATGCATTTCGGAGAGAACCAGCTATCACGAAGTTTGATTGGCCTTTCACCCCTATCCACAGCTCATCCCCTCAGTTTTCAACCTAAGTGGGTTCGGTCCTCCACGTGCTCTTACACACGCTTCAACCTGGCCATGGATAGATCACTTCGCTTCGGGTCTAGGACATGCGACTGAATCGCCCTATTCAGACTCGCTTTCGCTACGGCTTCCCCTCACGGGTTAACCTCGCCACATATCACTAACTCGCAGGCTCATTCTTCAAAAGGCACGCCGTCACCCCAACAAGGAGGCTCCGACGGTTTGTAAGCAAACGGTTTCAGGTACTATTTCACTCCCCTCCCGGGGTACTTTTCACCTTTCCCTCACGGTACTTGTCCGCTATCGGTCATCTGGGAGTATTTAGGCTTATCAGGTGGTCCTGACAGATTCACACGGGATTTCTCGGGCCCCGTGCTACTTGGGATACTCTCCACACGATTACGTCATTTCAACTACCGGGCTGGCACCGTCTCTGGCTGGCCTTTCAAGACCATTCGTCTATAACGCTCTCTAATGTTCGACCATCGGCAGATGATCCTGGAAAGTCCCACAACCCCGAACATGCAACTCCTGCCGGATATCACACATGCTCGGTTTAGCCTGATCCGCGTTCGCTCGCCACTACTGACGGAATCACTATTGTTTTCTCTTCCTGTGGGTACTGAGATGTTTCACTTCCCCACGTTCCCTCTACCCGCCCTATATATTCAGGCGGGAGTCACTACGTCATGTTGCCACGCGCAGCGGGGTTTCCCCATTCGGAAATCCTCGGCTCACAGCTTGTTTATCAGCTCCCCGAGGCTTATCGCAGATTACTACGTCCTTCTTCGGCTCCAGATGCCAAGGCATCCACCGTTTGCTCTTAAAAATTTGAAATCACATGAGTATAAAAATCGATCAAACCTAAAAGAAATCTCTTAGAAATTGACCAATGATCTATAAATAGATCATCTTATTATCAAAACAAAACCATAAAGGCTTTGAATTTTAAGATGCTCGCGTCCACTGTGTAGTTCTCAAAGTACGGGCGGTACTAAAACATCACGACAAAAAATGTCCCTCAGCTTTAGCCCAGAAGGCCGTCCGAAACAAAATTTCGGCCCGGTCCCTCAGGACCCAACAACGTGCACCTGCACACTCCATCCCATACAGCGTTCCCATCCTCAAAGAAGACGTACTAACCACACAAAACTTCATGCACAGCAATGTCAATGTTCCACCCATGAGCTCCCAGCAGAAACAGTCGTTCTGATCTGGGGCCTGGACACATAAAGTGCCAGTTGCTCCTTAGAAAGGAGGTGATCCAGCCGCACCTTCCGGTACGGCTACCTTGTTACGACTTAGTCCTAATTACCAATCCCACCTTAGACGGCTCCCTCCCTTACGGGTTAGGCCACCGGCGTCGGGTGTTACCGACTTTCATGACTTGACGGGCGGTGTGTACAAGGCCCGGGAACGTATTCACCGCAGCGTTGCTGATCTGCGATTACTAGCGACTCCGACTTCATGAGGTCGAGTTGCAGACCTCAATCCGAACTGGGACCAGCTTTTTGGGATTCGCTCCACCTTGCGGTATCGCAGCCCATTGTACTGGCCATTGTAGCATGCGTGAAGCCCAAGACATAAGGGGCATGATGATTTGACGTCGTCCCCACCTTCCTCCGAGTTGACCCCGGCAGTATCCCATGAGTTCCCACCATAACGTGCTGGCAACATAGAACGAGGGTTGCGCTCGTTGCGGGACTTAACCCAACATCTCACGACACGAGCTGACGACAACCATGCACCACCTGTATACCGACCTTGCGGGGCGACTATCTCTAGCCGTTTCCGGTATATGTCAAGCCTTGGTAAGGTTCTTCGCGTTGCATCGAATTAATCCGCATGCTCCGCCGCTTGTGCGGGCCCCCGTCAATTCCTTTGAGTTTTAGCCTTGCGGCCGTACTCCCCAGGCGGGGAACTTAATGCGTTAGCTGCGACACGGAGACCGTGGAATGGTCCCCACATCTAGTTCCCAACGTTTACGGGGTGGACTACCAGGGTATCTAAGCCTGTTTGCTCCCCACCCTTTCGCTCCTCAGCGTCAGTTACGGCCCAGAGATCTGCCTTCGCCATCGGTGTTCCTCCTGATATCTGCGCATTCCACCGCTACACCAGGAATTCCAATCTCCCCTACCGCACTCTAGTCTGCCCGTACCCACTGCAGGCCCGAGGTTGAGCCTCGGGTTTTCACAGCAGACGCGACAAACCGCCTACGAGCTCTTTACGCCCAATAATTCCGGACAACGCTTGCACCCTACGTATTACCGCGGCTGCTGGCACGTAGTTAGCCGGTGCTTTTTCTGCAGGTACCGTCACTTTCGCTTCTTCCCTGCTAAAAGAGGTTTACAACCCGAAGGCCGTCGTCCCTCACGCGGCGTTGCTGCATCAGGCTTTCGCCCATTGTGCAATATTCCCCACTGCTGCCTCCCGTAGGAGTCTGGGCCGTGTCTCAGTCCCAGTGTGGCCGGTCACCCTCTCAGGCCGGCTACCCGTCGTCGCCTTGGTGAGCCATTACCTCACCAACAAGCTGATAGGCCGCGAGTCCATCCCCCACCGAAATTCTTTCCAACCCCCACCATGCGGTGGAAGTTCATATCCGGTATTAGACGCCGTTTCCAGCGCTTATCCCAGAGTGGAGGGCAGGTTACTCACGTGTTACTCACCCGTTCGCCACTAATCCACCCAGCAAGCTGGGCTTCATCGTTCGACTTGCATGTGTTAAGCACGCCGCCAGCGTTCGTCCTGAGCCAGGATCAAACTCTCCGTAAATGTTTATCTCCACGACTAAAAGCCGGGACATTTTATGCCGAACCCGCCCGGAATAGGACGAGAACTGCGAGTTTGAAACTGACAGAACAAATCATTACTGACTTGCTTTGTTGTTTAAATGTTTTCCAAAGGAATCTCCACCACTAAAAAGTGGCCGAGGTTTTTGGCATTTGACATTGTGCACGCTGTTGAGTTCTCAAGGATCGGATACTCCCCATTTCCACACCACAAACGGGTGCTTCTCCTAGGGGTCACGATATACATCACCATCCACCACGAACTCGCTTCCAAAACCTAGAAGGCTTTGAGTGGGGCATCCGAAGTGAAGGATTCCCATCCTGCCACACAAACACAACCGAAACAAGTTCAGAATATTTGGTGGGGATGATCCCCGCTTGAGGCCGACCCGCATTCCGCTTGGCCGCACCTTTGGGGTGATAGGTAAAACTATACGTGCGATCCACCACCTCGGCAAATGGCGCCGATACCCGCGCGTGTCGATCGGATAAAACCGCGGAATTCCGCGGAAGTTGCCCGGCGCGCATCGCGCGGGAGCGCATGCGCGGCTCACGCGGCGCGGCCCGGATTTGGGTACAACGGGCCTACTCCCACGAAAAGCCGGGAGTGTCGGATACCAAGAACGGCCGCCCCGCCGGAGATCCCCCGAGGGGGATATCGACGGGACGGCCGCGTGTGGGACCTGTCGGCTAGCGCTGATCCTCGATCTCGCCGAGGGACCGCGGCTCGCGCCCGCGCGCCAGCTTCGAGGGCCACCAGATCTTCGGACCGATGTCATAGGCCAGCGCCGGCACCAGGAGCGAACGCACCACGAGGGTATCCAGCAGCACACCAAACGCCACGATAAAAGCGATCTGCGCGAGGAATAGGATCGGGATCACACCGAGCGCGGCAAAGGTGGCGGCCAGCACCACACCCGCCGAGGTGATCACCCCGCCCGTCACGGAGAGCCCGCGCAGGATTCCCTGCCGGGTGCCGTGCACGAGGGATTCCTCACGCACCCGCGTCATCAGGAAGATGTTGTAATCGATTCCCAGCGCCACGAGGAAAACAAACCCATAGAGCGGCACGGCCGGATCGGCACCGGGGAAGTTAAAGACCCCGTTAAAGACCCAGGCGGACACGCCCAGCGCGGTACCAAAGGACAGCAGCACGGTGAGGATGAGGATCAGCGGCGCGATGATCGAGCGCAGGAGGAGCATCAGGATCAGCAGGATCACCACCAATACGATCGGGATGATCGTATTGCGATCGTGGGTCGCGGCATCGTTGCTATCGATCGCCGTGGCCGTGGCCCCGCCGATAAATACACGATCCCCCGCCGAATCCAGGCTGCCGCGCAGCTCACGCACCAGCGCATCGGCCCGCTCCGAATCGGGTTCGGCATCCAGCGTGGCCTGAAGCAGGATATTGCCCTCCGATACGGTGGGCGCGGCCGATACCGGGGCCGCCGGGTTTCCCGGCACGGTAAAGACCGCCGCGCCATTGGCCACACTCGCGAGGGCCGTTCCCGAGGGGGAATCCGCGGAGAGCACCTGAACGCCATCCAGGCCATCGGTCTCGGAGAGCGCGGTAATGACCTCGGCCGCGCGGGATTCCGGGGTGAGAATCTGCACCGGACTTCCCGAGCCCCCGGGGAAGTGCTCCGCGAGGGCGTGCTGTCCATCGCGCGCCGGCGAATCGGTCAGCACCAGCGCGCTCTGGGCGACGCCGCTCGCGTTCAGCTGCGGAACGCCGAGGCAGGCAGCAAGCAAAACCACGGTGCACCCGATCCAGATCAGGCGCGGGCGGCGGGCAATCGTGCGGCCCAGCCGCGGCCACCAGCCGGTGGCATGCTGACCGACCAGGACCGGGTGGGCGCTCCCAAAGGCGGTCTTGCGCGGCCAGAACGAGACCCGGCCGCAGGCCAGCAGCAGCGCCGGGAGGAAGGTCAGGGCCGAGAGCACCGAGAACGCGATGCCGATCGCGGCCACCGGGCCCAGGGCCTTATTGGAGTTCAGATCGCTAAAGAGCAGGCACAGCAGGCCCGCGATCACGGTACCGCCGGAGGCGAGGATCGGCTCGAGGCTTCCGCGCAACGCCGCCCACGTGGCATCCCAACGCAGCGGATGATCGCGCAGCGCCTCCCGATAACGCGAGACATAAAGCAGCGAATAATCGGTGGCGGCACCGATCACAAGAATAAACAGGATTCCCTGAACCTGCCCGTTCAGCAGCAGGATATCGGCCTTGGCCAGCCACCACACGGAGAGCAGCGCTGTACACAGCGCAAACATCGAGGCGGCGAGCACCAGCAGGGGCAGCAGCGGCGAGCGGTATACGATCACGAGGATCAGGAAGACCGCGGAGAGCGCCACCAGCAATAGCAGGCCATCGATGCCCTTAAAGGCTCCGCTGAGATCGGTGGTGAAGCCCGCCGGTCCGGTGATAAACGATTCCAGGCCGGAGGGAAGATCCGCGGCGATATCCGCTCGCAGCTCGGTCACGGTATCCGCGGCCGCACCCGATTCCAGGGGCACAAAGATCGTGGCGGCCTGGCCGTCCTCGGAGATCACGGGCGGGGATGCGCCCCCGGCCACCCCGGATACCGAGGCGAGGGATTCCGCCCGCTCGGCAATCAGGGAACGGTCATCGGGGGTGAGCCCGGAATCGCGCTGGAACAGGATGACGGCGGGGATGGTATCGCCCTCGCTGAAACCGGACAGGGCCTTACTGACCACGGTGGCGTCGGCGCTCGCGGGCAGATAGCTGGTCTGATCGTTGGTGGAGACCTCGGAGACCTTGCCAAAATACGGGCCGCCGATGGCGCCCCCGGCAAACCAGATGATGATGAGCACCGCGGGAAGGAAGATGCGCAGCCAGCGCGGGGCCCGACCCGGGGCACGCGCGGGGGCGGGAGGGCTCGGCGGCGCGGGCGGATCCGTGGGGGCCGGGGTCGTCGCGACGGCGGGCGTGGCGGGGCCCGGTGCCGCGGCCGAGTCGGCGCGGGCCGCGGCGATCTGCTCAGCGGTGATGATCGGAATCGCGTGGGTGGGCGTGGACCGGCCGGGTTCGCGCGTGGGATCCACCGCGTCCACGGGCTTATCCGAGGCGTGTTTTCCCAATTTTTCGCTCACGCCGTGGCCTCGATCAGGACGCCCGCGGCCCGCAGCTCGGACAGCGCGTGACGGCTCGGCTCGGGGGCCACCCCCGCGATCAGATCGCTGAGGACTCGCACCTCCAGGCCCGCCGCGCGGGCGTCCAGGGCGGTGGCCCGGACACAGTGATCCGTGGCGATTCCCACCACGTCCACGCCGGTGATGCCTGCCTCGCGCAGATACTCGGCGATCGGAAGCGCGGGCTCCGCGGCCAGCGGGCCCGCGGCATCTCCCGGCACACCCTCAAACAGCGAATAGGCGGGGATTCCGCTGCCCTTATAGACATAGCCATCGCCCGGGGCGAGGATCAGCGCGGGATGAAACTCGGCGCCTTCGGTTCCGGCCACGCAGTGCACGGGCCACGTGGTGGTGAAATTGGGGGCCTCGCCGGGCGCGGCAAAATGTCCGCCGTTATCGCCCTCGGCGTTATGCCAGTCGCGGGAGGCCAGGACCAGCGCATATTCCGCGCGGTGCTCCGCCAGATAGGCACTCACCCGGCGCGCCACCTCGGCGCCACCGGCCACGGCGAGCGCGCCGCCCTCGGTGAAGTCATTTTGAATATCAACGACCAATAGTGCACGTGACATGGGACAGTCCTTCCGCGTCATTCCGGCCCGATAATGCCCCTCAGCCTAGTCGCCGCGGCGTGCGGGTCGCTAATTATTCGCGAGCGAGTTGCCGCAACGATACATCCCGGTGGCCACCGTATCGATACCCTGCCGGGCCGAGGCGGAGACCCGTCCGGTGGCATAGATCATAAAGACCAGGGTGCTCCCGTCCGCGGCATCGATCACTCCGCCGAGGGTATAGGCCTGCGTGATCGATCCGGTTTTGCCGGTGATATGTCCGCGCGCCACCGCATTGGGGCCCGTGAAACGGTTGGAATAGCCCAGCGTGCCGCTCTGCCCGGCCACCGCGAGACCATCGCGGATAAACCCGAGGTTTTGCGCGCGCTGGTTGATCTGCAGATAGAGGCTCGCAAGATAGGAGGGGGCCACGGCATTGCCGGGGCTCATCCCCGAGGCATCAATCACCGTGAGCGCGGAGGTATCCAGGCCATAACCGGCGAGGGCCTTGGGGAAGGCCGTGCGCAGGGAGGCCAGCGTATTGCCCTCGCCGAGGGCAATCGCCACCTGGCGTCCCAGCATCTCGGCCAGCGTATTATCCGAGGGGATCAGCATGAGCGGGATCAGGGCCGAGAGCGGCGCGGAGCTCACGCTCGCCAGCTCGGTGGCCGCGGCGGGCGCGGAACCCTGCTGCACCGAGGCACCCGGGAAATAGGAGGCGAAGGCCGAGCCGGCGCGACCGATCGGGTCCTCTCCGCGCGGCGAGAGGAATACCTTGGGATCGTTGCGGTCGGCATCCACCTGGAGGGCGGTGATATGCGAGAGCCAGCCATCGCGGCGCTCGGTCGCGGGCCAGCTCGCGTCCCAGGTGGGGCCCGAGAAATAGCCGCTGTCCAAAATGATTCGGGTGACCGGGGCGGTGATTCCCGCGGCACTGCGCGCGGCGCGGACCTTCGCGGCCAGATCATCCAGGTGGGCGGCGCCGGTATATACGGGCTCCTGCCCCGTGGGCAGCCGGGTGAGCGTGAGGTCTCCCCCGCCGACCAGGACGATGGTGCCCGGGCTATCCCCGGTGACCACCCGGGTGCTCGCGCGATAATCGGGGCCCAGCACGCTCAGCGCGGCGGCGGCCGTGAGGATCTTCATCGAGCTCGCGGTGGCGGCGGGAACATCGGGATCGCGCTCAAAAAGCACCTCGCCGGTGGTGGCGTTATAGACCTGCGCCTGGAAGGTACCCAGCCGCGGATCCTGCGTGAGCGACTCGATCGAGCAGGTGCGGGCAAACGCGGGGATCGGGGACCCGGGCACCGTGCGCTCGGCGATGATGGGTTCGGCGCTGGGCTCGGGCGCGGGCGCGGCGGGGGCCGCGGGTCCGGCGGTCGCGGAACCGGTGATCGCGCCCGCGGTCAACACGCCGAGCGCCAGCACCCCGGCCAGAACACCCGTCAGCAGCCCGCGGTGCCGGGAGACCCATCCGGGACCCGTGTTTTCGGGGGCGGGACGGGAATCCTCGGGGCGCAATTGATCCATACCTGAATACTATCGGGCCTTTTCTCGCGCCACCCGGGCGGCGCATTTTTGAAATCGCCACGAACACGCTAAGATTTTTTCTTGTGCCTCATAGCCGGAAATTTTCGGCCTGATTCACGCCGCCTTAGCTCAGTCGGTAGAGCGTTTCACTCGTAATGAAAAGGTCGCGAGTTCGATTCTCGCAGGCGGCTCCAGCACATCGGCCCCTCCGGTTTTCCGGAGGGGCCGATGTTTTATTTAGCCGGGATGGCCGGGATCCTGCCGGGTGCGGAACACCGGCCAGCCGATCTCGGTGACCCAGGCCTCCGGCTCCGGGGTATCCGCCGGGCCGGTCAGATAGGTTTCGCGCAGCGGCCCCGGAACCGCGATCTCGTGCTCGGCCACATGCGCCGCGAGCCGGGCATAGGCCTCATCCACCGCATAGTGGCTACCGCGATGAATCGTGGTACAGAGCTCCACCTCGGGAACGCGGATGGCCTCGACCCGGCCCACCGCGGGCCGCGGCGACGCACTCTCCAGCGCGAGCACGGCCCGGCCCCGGCCCGCGGTAAAAACCCTCGTATCGTAGAGCCCAATCACCGGCCCACCACTACCGATACCCAGGGCGCGCACGGTGGATACCAGCTCCGCGGTGGCACCCTGAAACCAGGCCGAGGCCGTGGCGGAGTCGAGCTGCGCGGTGATGGACATTCCACTCAGCTCCGGCGCGGTGCGCAGGGTGATCCGGGAATCGGCGGCCGGGCTTAGCAGCGCAAAAATCGAGTCGGTGGCGCGGGCCACGCGTTCCAGATCGGCGCGCAGCCGGGCAAGATGCTGCTCCAGGAGGGCGGAGCGTTTTTCCAGATCCGCCGTGCCCACGATCCGACGGATATCCTCCAGCGGCAGATCCAGATCGCGAAAGCGCTTAATCAGCAGCGCCTCCCGCAGCTGCTCCACCCCATAGCGTCGATATCCCGTGCGCTCGTCCACGGCCGAGGGAATCAGCAGGCCCAGCCGATGATAATTGCGCAGCGCCCGCACCCCCAGGTGGGTCGCGCGGGAAAAATCGCCGATGCTGAGCGTAGCCATGTCTCCATTCTGCGCCCTCCCCCGAGGGAGAGTTCCCCCCCCCCGCGCCGGGGTTGTATTCGACCCCGCGGAGGGGCGCAGCCTGGAATCAGCGGGAGATTCCCGAAGAATGGAGAAAACCATGACCCAGACACTCAGCCCCGTGCTGGCCGAGAATATTCGCGCCACCAACGCCCACGACCTGGAGGCACTCCTGGCCACCTTTGCCGAGGACGCCCTGATCCTGGATGACTCGCGCGAGATTATCGGCACCGGGGCGATCCGCGGATTTTTGGCGCGGGAGATCGTGGGAGACCACGTGACCTATCGGGTGACCGAGGTGGTGAACGCCCCCGGCGTGACCATTATTCGGGCCACTACCGAGGGCGATTTTGATCGCACGGGACTGCCCGATCCGGTGATCCTCACCCATTATTTCTCGGTGATCAACGGCAAAATCAGCGCCCAGTACACAGCGCTCCTGCGCGAGAGCGAATACTAACCGGCTATTCGAAGGCCGCCGCCCCCATGCCCGCGATATACGCGGCCTGCTCCACATGGGCCAGCGCATCGGCACAGATGCTGACGAGGCGGGCCCCGAGCGTGACCGGCGGATCCCAGGATTCGTCGATGATCGCGCCCAGGTCGGCCTCGGAGAGCGTGCCGATATACGCGGTGAGCGAGGCGATGGTGGCGGCAATATATTCCACCAGCAGGTCCGCATCATTCACCACGATGGCCCGCGCCTGCTCCGGGGTATGGCCGTAGCCGATATCCTCCGGGCCAAGGCCCAGCCCAAAGCGGGTGGCAAAATCCTGCGCGAGCCAGACCTGTGTGGCACCCGCGAGCGGGGCCACCTGGATATCGATTTCCCGGCCTGTATGCCACAGCAGCCAGGCGATGGAATTATCGTGATGCGGATGGGCATTAAGCCGCTCGGCGGTGAGTGCGGGGCGCAGGGCCCGCGCGGTCTCGAGCGGGCGGGCGGCCAGGTCGGTGAGAATCTCAATCGCGTTCATAGCGCCAGGATAAACCCCACCCCCGATATTCGGAGGGGTTCGGGCGTCGCCCGCACGGTGCAGTTGGTACATTCGATATCAGCGCACTTCCCGGACAGAGACGAGAACGCATGCCCCGCACGCATACCCACCCGGACGGGGCCTGGCGCGGCGCCGGAATGCTCCTGCGCGGCTCGCTGCACCTGTTGCGCTCGGGCGGCGCGGGCATGCTGGGTATCATTCTGGGCACACAGCTGGTGGTCCTGCTCCTGGTCTTCCCCGTGCTGCGCTGGCTGTTCCGTCAGGCGCTGCGCTCCACCGGAATGACAGCGCTGGACCTCGGTACGCTGCGGCTCACGGGGGGCTTCCCCCTCACGGTGGGCCTGATCCTGCTGCTGGTGCTGCTCGCCTTCATCCTGCTCGCGGTGCAATATACGCTGCTGATGGTGGTGCTCAGCCGCGTCGCCGATGGCGCACCGCATACCGTGCGGGAGATCTCCGCCGAGGTGGGCAGGGTGGCCCATAAGCTGCTGCGCCCCTCCTCGCTGCCGCTGATCGGCTATCTCTTTATCGTGCTGCCGCTCACCGGATTTGGTTTTACGTCCGCGTTTATTCAGCGCATCGAGATTCCGGAGTTCATCTCCGGGGAGCTGGCCAAAAGCACCCCGGGCGTGCTGGGCCTGCTCGTGCTCCTCCTCCTGCTGATGGTGCTGTGTATCCGCTTCGCCCTGATCCTGCCGCTCTTTGCGCTGAGCGCGGCCACCGGCGGCCGCGCCGCCCGGCTGAGCTGGCGGCTCACGCGCGGGCGCCGCGGATTCTCGCTCATCATCGCGGTATCCACCGTGACCCTCGCGGCGGGAGTGCTCACGCTGGGCATTCTCCTGCTCGCGCTGACCCCCGTGGCGCTGAGCGATTGGCTCTTCCCCGCGGCCTCCCCCGTGCTCGCCGCGCTGAGCCTGGGCCTGGCCCAGACCGCGGCGCTAGTCCTCACCGGAATGGTCACCGCGGCCATCGCGGGAATCCTGCTCTGCGCCGTGGATCGCTCGCGCGCGGAGCTGCCCGAACGGATCATCCTGCGCCCGATCGCGGGCCTCGACGAGCCGCGCGCACCGCGCGAGCGTTCGCGCCGCCCCGCGGAACTGGTCGCGGTGGCGCTGCTCGTGGTGGCCGGTGTGCTGGGCGTGGGCGGGATCGATACGATGCAGCGACTCTCGGACCAGCCCGAGACGCTGATACTCGCCCACCGTGGATTCACCGAGGGCGGCGTGGAGAATACCCTCGGCGGTTTGGAGGCCGCCGCGGCGGCCGGGGCCGATCTGGTGGAGATGGACGTGATGCAAACCCGCGATGGCGAGTTTGTGGTGATGCACGATGTGACGCTATCGCGCCTGGCCGGGCAGGATCTCGCCGTGCGTGATCTCACGCTCGCCGAATTGGAGGCGATCACGGTGCACGATGGCCTCGGCCATAGCGATACGATCCCCTCGCTGGAAACCTATGTGACCCGCGCCGCGGAACTGGGGATGCCGCTCCTGATCGAGATTAAATTCAGCGGGGCCGAGGGGCCCGATCATGTGGAACGGCTGGTAGCCAAGCTGGAGGAGCTCGGGGCCCTGGAAAATAATATTTATCACTCGCTGGATGCCGCGAGCGTGACCCGGCTGAAGACGCTGCGGCCCGATCTCACGGTGGGCTATATTATGCCCGTGGCCGGCGGCGGGGTGCCCCAGACCCGCGCCGATTTTATTGTGGTGGAGCAGTGGACCGCGACCACCGCGATGCGCGAGGCCGCGGAGCGGGCGGGCCTGGGCTTTATGGTGTGGACCGTGAACGATCCCGCGGCCCAGCGCACCTATCTGCGCGAGGGGGTATCGGGGATCATCACCGATCGGCCCGATACCGCCCTGGATGCACGCTCCGAGATGGGATCCGAGAGCGGAATGCTTGAGCGCCTCGCGGACGCCCTGCAACGCGTATTTGTGTTTTAGTCGTGCACCACGAGGCAGGTCACCGGGCGATAGCCGCTCTGTGACTGCTGCGCGCGCACCTCGCCATTCACGGTGATCGTGCAGGAAATATCTCCCGACTGACCATCGATATTCTTGGCAAAAAGCACCAGCTTATAAAAACGATCCAGCTGATCGGCGGTGAGCACGGTCTCGGACTCATAGGGCAGCGCCTGGCGCACCACATCGCGATCGGAACCGTCACCCTCGGTGACCATCACATCGCGGATCAGGGCATAGCTGGAGGAACCGGTGACCGAATAGCGCACGGTCGCGGTGCCCTCCGCGGGCACGGTATCCGGCGTGATCTCGGGCGCGGGCTCCGCGCTCTCCTCGGGGGCGGCGGTGCTTGAGGCCACGGGGGTGGGGCTTGCCGCCTCGGCCTCGGGGCGGGTGGCGCAGCTCGCGAGCAGGCCCCCGATCAACATGATTCCGAGCGCCATACCGAGGCGGCGGGTCAGCGAACGGGTGGGCAGGTGGGGGGAGGTACTCATCTCACCATGATGCGCCCGGCCGGCCGTGTGTGGCCAGCCTGCTGGCCGATAACGCACCCGGGATGTGCCGATCCGGCTGATATTCGGCGACATAAATCCCAAGGCGAATACTCCCCCTCCGTGTCAGGATGAGTCATGAATAGAGCGCTGAGGGTTCGCCCGCGGGTCTGGATTGGCCTCGCCATCTGGCTGGGCTATATCGCCGTGATCCTGGCCGTGGGCCGGATCACCAATATCCCCTATCCGGAGCTCGGCAGCAGCGGGGAGACGCTCTTTCGCGGCGCCGGAATCTCGCTGATCGTGGGCACGATCCTGCTCGCCGCCACCACAACCGCGCTGGGCTGGTGGCGGCCCGCGCTCCTCGAACGCCGGCGCAGCGCGGCCCGCTGGCCGATCATCGCCCCCGCCCTGATGGCGGTGCTCGCGGTGCTGAACCTCATGGGCACCGACTGGGCCGCGCTGGACGCCGCGTTTATCGGCGCGCTCCTGGTGCTCCTGCTGGTGGGGTTCACCGAGGAGCTGACCACGCGGGGACTGCTGCTCGTGGCGCTGCGCAGCCGGCTCGGGGAGGTCTGGGTCTGGGCGTTCAGCACCCTCGCGTTTGCCCTGATGCATCTCATTAATGCCTTCAGCGGGCAGGACGTCCTGCCCACGCTCTCCCAGGTGGGATTTGCCTTCCTCGGCGGCACACTGTTTTATATCCTGCGGCGCATAACCGGCACCCTGCTCTGGGCCATGCTGCTGCACGGGCTCTGGGACGTGGCCACGTTTGCGGCGTCCCACGGAACGCCCTCGCCCCTGGTCGGGGTGGTGGCCACGCTGTATCTGGTCGCCGGAATCCTCGGGCTGATCGCGGTGCCCTTTGTGATTCGCGGGGCCCGCGAGGGGAACCCCACGCGCTAATTCACCGGCGCCCACTCCCCCTCGCTCACGAGGAAACCGTGGTTTTGGGCATAATCATCGCCCCGGACGATCAGGACATAATCGCCCGCCTCGGCCCACTCGGGAATCGCGATGGGGAAGGACCAGCCCCCGTCCGGGCCCGCCTCCACGCGGGTCTCCACCCCGAGTCCCTCCGCCATGAGCAGCACGCTCTCGCCCGGGAGGAAACCCGTGCCGCGCGCCTCGAGCGTGCCTCCGCGCGGGACAGGTGAGCCCAGCAGGCTCACCCGGGGGCGGGCGCTCACGATAAATGCGGCACCCACCGCCGTCTCGCGCACCACGATCCGATATTCGCCGGGGGCGGCCCCCGCCGGAATGCCCAGCACGGCGGTGAAGGCGCCCGCGGCATCGGCATCGGCGCTCAGCGTCGCAAGCGGGCCCAGACCCGGGGCATCCAAAACGATTATGCTCCCCGGGATAAACCCGGTGCCGCCCACGGTGAGGGTGCCCCCGGCGCTCACGGGGGAATCACGCACCCAAATTTCGGGGCTCGCGGCCGGGACCCCCGGCTGCGGGGTCGGCGAGGGTCCCGGGGTGGGAACCGGCGGCGCGGCCGGAGCCGGGGCCACCCCGGTGGGCAGCACCGCGGAGGGCGATGCCGGCGGCGGACCGGGGCGCGGCAATACCGCGGGGCGCGGCGCGGGGGCCACGGCGGCCGGCGGCACCGCGGGGGCGGGATCCTCCGGCTCGGCGAGTACCGCGAGGGCGCTCTGCCCCCAGGACAGATCCTCGGCGCCCAGCACCAGCCGATAATTACCGGGCTGCACGGACTCGGGAATCGGCACGGTTCCCGACCATGCCGCGCCCAGCGGCAGCGCCACGACGTCCCCCTCCGCGCCCCCGAGCGGCAGCAGCGCCGCCTCGCTGGGCACACCACCCGATACGGTTACCGGGAGATTCTGTCCGCGGGCGACGCTCCCGGGGGCGGAGATATCCAGCCCGGGCTTCGCCGCGACCAGGGCATCCTCGCGCGGGGCCACCTCGATCCGGGAGCCCGCCTCGGTAACCTCCCCGCTGCGGGTATCGCTCACGCGCACCGCGAGCGGGTGGCTCCCCACCCCGGGATCCACCCAGGCCAGGCCCGAGGCGGAGGGCGTCTCAAACCGGCCATCGCCATCCAGATCAAACTCATAGCTGAGCGCGGGATCCCGCGGCCCATCACCCAGCGCCGAGACCAGGCTGGGGGTGCCGGCAAATGCGAGCGAGACCGTGCGCAGGGTCACGGCATCGGGTCCAAGCGAGCGGGCGAGGTCCGCGGAGACGCTCTCGCCCGCCTCGAGGGCAGCGAGTGCAACCCGCTGGCGCTCCTGCGCGAGGCGCGCGATCAGCTGCGCATCCGTCGGGGCCTCCTCCGGATAGCTCGCGGAATAATAATCCATATGGTCGCCATAGGTTCCGGTGGCCAGCTTCCACAGGCCCAACACGGGAGAAAACTCGCAGATCGGATCGCCCTCGTGGCAGATCGACGTGCGCTCCCCGGACACCGAATAATAGGCGTCCAGGCGCTCGCGCTGGGACTCATCGGCCTTCCAGCGCACAATCCCGGTGCCCCCGGCGCCGCCCGCGCGCACCCCGGTGCCATCGGGCCGCTGATACGGGTCGCCGATATTCACCACCCCGATCACGCTTGCGGGGTTAAGCTCCGCGGTATGGCGCGCGGCCATCGCACCCTGCGAATAGCCGATCAGTACAAAGCTCGGCAGCACCGGGCAGCCCGCGGCCGAGCCCAGATACTCCTGCATAATATGGGTGGCCGCCTCCGCACCCCGCTGGGCCGAGTGCAGCAGCCGGGAACCGTCCAGCGTGAGCGCGGATTCCAGCGAGCTGGCCTCGCTGATCGCATCCACCGCGTCATAACCAAAGGGCTCGTCCTCGCCCGCCGGCCCCACCGGGATCACCGGGATCGCATCGGCGCGGAATCCGCGATACGTGGTATCGGCGAGCTCGGCGAGGAGGCCACGCAGCGTGACCCCCTCCCAGCCGTTGGTCACCAGCTCGCTATTCCCGTAGCGATACGGGGCCCCGATATTTTCCCGCACCGTGGGCTCGAGGTTGGCCTCGCCGCTGCCGCGAAACGCGAGGGCAATCACGGGGGCGCAGCCCTCGGGGATTTCCTGGGCAAAGCGCCCCGCGTTATTGGGGCCGCCGGCGAGCAGGAAACCCGCCCCGACCGCGGCCACCGCCGCCACCGCGATACCCGCGATCCACAGCGTTCGTTTTTTCGGACGAGTCATGATTTCCCTCCCCTGGGAAGAGTGCCCCAAATTCCCGACGGAAAAACGGCAGCCTATGCCCAGGCTAGGTGCCCACTCGCCCCGGGGGAATCGGTATTAACTACGCAATTCCGCGCCGGAATCGGTAGCCGCCCGCGCCCGCCGCAGCGCGTTGTCGTTATCTTCCTGCACCAGGCTCATATTGGCGGCGGCGCCCGCGGTGGCCCCCGCTCCCATCGACATCGGCACATTGGCCGCGGGGGTCACCACATTGCCCACGGCCCAGACCCCGGCAATGGCGGTGGCACCAAATCCGTCCACGGGCACAAAATCTCCGTGCGGGGTCGCGGCGCGGGTGGCCCCGAGGGCCAGCAGCACCGCGTCATTGGGTTCAAGCCGCACATGGGTGAACAGGGCGTCCACCGGGAGCACGGTGCCGCCGGCAAGTTCGATGCCGGTCAGGGTGCCCTCCGCGGAGATCATGCGCTCGATCGGCTCCGAATACGCGCGGATTCCGCGCGCGGCAAGCAGCTCGCCCTCCTCGGCCCCGGGCAGGTCGCCGCCGTTGCTGAGGAACACCAGGTTCTCGCTCCACTGCCGCACCAGCGTGGCATAGTGCACGGCCTGGGGTCCGTGGGCGAGTACCGCGATGCGCCGCCCGGCCACCTCATAGCCGTGGCAATACGGGCAGGAGGCGATTCCCGTGCCCCACTGTTCGGCAAATCCGGGGATCTCGGGGAGCCGATCCACCAGGCCCGAGGCCACCACGATTCGGCGCGCGTGCAGCGCGGAGCCATCCCCCAGCGTGAGCTCAAAGCCGCCGTTATGGCGTCGGGCCGTATCCACGGTCCCGCGGAGGAACTCGCCGCCAAAGCCCTCCACATCGCGCCGCCCGGCGGCCACCACGTCCAGCGGGTTTTTCCCGTCGTGGCCCAGCACCGCGTGCATTTCCCGGGCAAAGCGGTTGCGGGGCAGGCCCTCGTCCACAATCGCGGTGCGCCGCCCGGCGCGGGTGAGCATCAGCGCCGCACTCAGTCCCGCCGCGCCGCCCCCGATAATTACTGCGTCATAGTCATTAGTCATGGGTCCAGGATGCGGCCACCATCCCGCTATGGCAAGAATCCTTGCCGTTTTGGCAAGAGGCGCGTATGGGCCTGCACTGGCAGGGACCCGCCGCGGCGATCCCCGCGGGCGTACCCTGGAGCCATGACCGGACCCTCACCCCGCCCCTGGACCCGCGCCGATGCCGCCGCCCATCTGCGCATACCCCGCGCCTCCGACGATAAATACTCGCGCGGGGTGCTGGGCATCCTCACCGGCTCCGAAAACTTCCCGGGCGCAGCGGTACTCGGCGTCGAGGCCGCCCTGCGCACCGGGCTCGGAATGGTGCGCTATCTGGGGCCCGCCGCGGCGCGCGAATACGTGCTCGCGCGCCGCCCCGAGGCCGTACCCGCCGATGGCCGCGTGCAGGCGCTGCTGGTGGGTTCCGGCATGACACCCGCGGATATGACCCCCCTCGTGCGCGCCCGCGTCGCCGCGGCCGCCGCGGAGGGCATCCCGCTGATCCTCGACGCCGGCGCCCTGGAACTGGCACGGGAGCTTCCGGGGGCAGCGCTGATCCTCACCCCGCACGCCGGCGAGGCCGCCCGGCTCCTGGACGGCGAGGCCGATGCCACACAGATAGCCGCCGATCCCGTGCGCTGGGGCACGGTGCTCTCCGAACGACTCGCGGCCACGATCCTGCTCAAAGGGGCGCGCAGCACCGTGCTCACCCCGGGACGCACCCCGATCCGGCTACCGATCGCGAGCCCATGGCTCGCCAGCGCGGGAACCGGCGACGTCCTCGCCGGAATCCTCGGTGCGCTCGTGGCGGGTGCGGGCCCCGCACCCACGCCGCGCAGGCTGGGGGCGCTCGCCGCCACCGCCTCGCTCCTGCACGCCCTCGCGGCCGAAAGCCTCGCGGGCCCGGTAGTGGCCCTCGATCTCGCGGCCGCGGTCTCCCCCGTGGTGGCGGGGCTACTGCCCGATTAGAGGCGGCACTGCGGATCGCGCTCGGGAACCGTGCCATTGATCAGGAAGTCGTCCACGGTGTTGTTAATGCAGGCACTGCCCTTGTTATAGGCCGTGTGCCCCTCGCCCTGATAGGTCACCAGGTGGCCGGATTCCAGCTGATCGGCGAGGGATACCGCCCACTCATAGGGCGTGGCCGGATCGTTGGTGGTGCCCAAAACGAGGATATCGGGGGCACCCGCGGCGTGAATCTTGGTGCGCTCGGCACCGTCCGGGAACGGCCAATTGGCGCAGCCAATATCGCCATAGGTCATGTATTTACCCAGGACCGGCGCGGCCTCCTCGATGGCGCGGGCCTCGGCCGCCATGCTCTCCGGATCGGCGTTATAGGTATAGTCGCGGCAGTTATAGGCGGTAAACGCCTCGGTGGAGTTTTCGGTATAGCGGCCCGAGGAATCGCGGCCGTTGTACTGATCGGCGAACTGCATCGCGATGCCCGGGTCTCCGCCCAGCACCGAGGCAAACATCTGCGAGAGAGCGGGCCAGCTCTCCGCCGAATACAGCGGGAAGATGATCGCGGTCATCAGGGTATTGGCGTCGAGGATGCGCCCATCGCTCACCCGCAGGGGGCTCGCGGCGGTGGAATCCAGCAGGGAGGTCACGGTGGTCATGGCCTCGTCCACGCTGCCGGTGAACGGGCAGCGCGTACCGGTCAGGCAGTCCTCCAGATAGGCGCGCAGGGCATTTTCAAAACCCACGGCCTGAATCTTGGATACCTCGGCGTTGCTGACCGAGGGGTCGATGGCGCCGTCCAGCACAAGCCGCCCGACGTTCTGCGGATAGAGCTCGGCATAGGTGGCGCCGAGGAACGTGCCATAGGAATAACCGAGGAAGTTCAGCTTGGGATCGCCCACGAGCGAGCGAATCAGGTCCATATCGCGGGCCGAGTTCACCGTGTTGATGAACTCCAACGCCGGCCCGGTCTGCTTCAGGCAGGCAGCGCCAAAGCTCGAGGCCTCGGCCGCGGCCTCCGCGATCCACTCGGCGGAGCCGCGCTCGGCCGTGGACCCGGCGCCGTAAAGGTAGTTATCCATCGCAGCGTCGTCCAGACACTTCACGGGGGTGGAGCGGCCCACACCGCGGGGATCAAAACCCACGATGTCATAGCTCTTGCGGAGGCGATCATCGGTGGCGAAGGTGACCGAATCGGCCACAAAATCATAGCCCGAGGCCCCCGGCCCACCGGGGTTCACCAGCAGCGAGCCGAGGCGCGCGGACCCGGAATCGGCGTGGGTGCGGATGAGATCCAGCGTGAGCGTATCGCGCTCGGGATTGGCCCAGTCCATCGGGGAGGTGATCGTGGCACACTCCATACCGGAATTACATTTTTTCCACTCCACGTCCTGACCATAAAACGGCTTCAGGTTTTCGGCCACGTTTTCGTTCAGCGGGGCCGTGGCCGAGCGGCCGGGCTCGGGCAGGAAGGCGGTAACGCAGCCGCTGAGCGTGAGGGCCAGCGTGGCGGTCAGGGCGAGGGCCCCGAGCAGGAGGCGCGGGCGGCGGAGGGAAGCGGACAATCTGGAACCTCGTTATCGTATGGCGCTGATCAGCATGGCTTCGAGGGCGAGCGTCGGTGCGACGTTTCCCTCCACGCGGCGGCGGGCACCGTGGATGGCATCCATGGTGTGCAGGGTGAGCTCGGGGGTGCCCTCGGCGGCGGCCGCGCGGATCCCATCGAGGAGTTCCACGTTGATGGTGTCATCGGTGCGGCCCAGCTGGGTCATCAAAATATCGCGGTAGAGCGAGAGCAGATCGGTGAGGATGCGGTCGACGCCGTCGATCACCCCGCGCTTGGCACGGCGCTTCTGATCGGCTTCCAGATCGCGCAGCTGCGCGCGCAGCGCCGGTGGGATAGTGCCCCCGGGGTCCACACCCAGCGAACGCAGGACGCGCTCGCGTTCGGCCTCATCGCGGGCACCGGTATAGGCCTTGGCATCGTCACCCGCGATCTCCACGAGGCGCGCGGCCATGAGCACGGCCGCGGATACATCGTGCACGCCGAGGGCCGCGCGCAGGGTCTCCTCGCGGCGTTCGCGCGCCTGGCTATCGGTGGCGAGGCGGCGGGCCATGCCGATATGGCTCTGCGCAAGCCGGGCAGCCTGTTCGGCCGTGGCCGGGTCGATGCCATCGCGGGTATTAAGTAGATCGGCCACATCGGCTACCGAGGGGGTGCGCAGGCGCACCGAGCGCACGCGCGAGCGGATGGTGGGTAGCAGATCGGTTTCGCTCGGGGCACACAGGATCCACACCGTCTCGGCGGGGGGCTCCTCGAGGGCCTTCAGCAGCGTATTTGAGGTGCGCTCGGCCATGCGGTCGGCATCCTCCACCACAACCACGCGGTATCTGGACACCGAGGGCGCGTAATAGGAGCGGCGCACGGTCTCGCGCACATCGTCGATCTTAATCGTCATCGCGGAGGTGACCAGGGCCGTGAGATCGGGGTGGCTGCGCGCGGCGACCTGGGCGCGGGTATCGGCATCGCCATCCACCGAATCGCTCAGCAGGGCGGCGGCAAAGGCATAGGCCAGATTGGAACGGCCGGACCCGGGGGGCCCGGTGATCAGCCAGGCGTGTGTCATCGACCCGGCGCGTTCGGCGGTGCCTCCCGCGGCGGCGGCGCGCAGGAGCGCAACCGCATCGGGCTGACCGATTATTTCCTCCCACACCGACATAGCCTCCAGCCTACCGGGAGCGGGAGACACCGCGGCGCGCGGCGTCGGAAATCTAGGCGGAGAGGAGGGTATCTACGCGCTCGCGGATGAGGCCCGCGAGGGTCTGGATATCGAGGCTCGCGTCAAGCACCAGGAAGCGCCGGGGTTCGGCGGCGGCCAATTCCAGGAAGTGGGCGCGCACCCGACGGTGAAAATCGTTTTTCTCGGCCTCGAGCCGGTCAAAGCGGGTGCGGGAGCTATCCAGGCGGGTGCGGGCGGTGACCTCGTCGAGGTCGAGGAGGATCGTCAGGTCGGGCCAGAGATCGCCCGTGGCCCAGCGCGAGAGTTCCCGCACCTCGCCAAGGTCGAGGGCGCGGCCGGCGCCCTGATAGGCGAGCGAGGAATCGATATAGCGGTCCTGGATGACCACATCGCCGCGTTCGAGAGCGGGACGCACGCGGGTATCAATATGCTGGGCGCGGTCCGCGGCATATAGCAGGGCCTCGGCCCGCGGGGAGATTTCCCCGCGGTGGTGGAGCACGATCTCGCGGATCTGCTCCCCCACCTCGGTGCCGCCGGGCTCGCGGGATCGCAGGATGGTGCGTCCGCGCGAGCCCAACCACTGCTCCAGGAGCTCGGCCTGGGTGGATTTCCCCGAGCCGTCGCCGCCCTCCAGCGTGATAAATAAACCGCGGTTGGTCATCTGCGTTACTCGCCCGAGCCCTCGCCCGCGGCCTCCGCGGCGGCCTTGGCAGCCTTGGTCGCGGCGGCCTTGGCAGCCTTGGTCGCGGCGGCCTTGGTGGTTGCAGCCTTCGTGGTCGCGGCCTTCGTGGTCGCAGCCTTGGTGGTTGCGGCCTTGGTGGTTGCGGCCTTCGTGGTCGCAGCCTTCGTGGTTGCGGCCTTTGCAGCGGTGGTGGACTTGGCAGCCGTGGTCTTCGCGGCCGTGGTCTTCGCGGCCGCAGTCTTCGTGGCGGTGGTTTTCGCCGCGGGCTTCTTGGCGGCGGGCTTCTTGGCCGGGGCCTTTTTCGCCGGGGCCTTTTTTGCCTTCGGCTTGGCCGGGCCCTTTGCACGCTTGGCGGCAAGCAGCTCCACCGCGCGCTCGAAGGTGATCTCCTCAACCGTTTCCGATTTGGGAATCGTGGCATTGGTGGTGCCGTCGGTCACATACGGACCGAAGCGGCCATCCTTGACCTTGATCGGCTTACCGCTCTCGGGGTCCTCGGCGAATTCCTTCAGCGAACTGGAGGCACGCTTGGCACCGTATTTGGGCTGGGCGTAGATTTCGAGGGCACCGGGCAGGTCGATCTCGAAGATCTGGTCCTCGGTGGTGAGGGAGCGCGTCTCGGCACCCTTTTTCATATACGGCCCAAAGCGGCCGTTTTGGGCGAGGATTTCCTCGCCACTCTCGGGATCGATGCCCACCACGCGCGGCAGGTCCAGCAGGCGCAGCGCGGTTTCCAGGTCGAGGGTATCCAGCGACATGCTCTTAAACAGCGAGGAGGTGCGCGGCTTGACGGCCGCGGCCTTCTTGGCGGGCTTCTTCTTGGCCGGTTCGATCACCTCGCCGGTTGCGGCATCGGCCTCCACGGCGGGTTCGGGCTCCAGCTCGGTGACATAGGGGCCGAAGCGGCCGTCCTTTGCCACGATCTCCTTGCCGTTTTCCGGGTTAACGCCCAGCACCCGATCGGTTTGCACGGGCGCGTCGATGAGTTCCTGGGCCTTGGCCACGGTGAGTTCATCGGGGGCGAGGTCCTCGGGGATATTCACGCGACGCGGGGTGGCATCGGGTGCGGCCTCGGGATCGGTGATCTCCAGGTAGGGGCCGTATTTTCCGATGCGCAGGGTGATGGTATCGCTCAGGTGGATCGAGTTGATCTCCCGGGCGTCGATCTCGCCGAGGTTATCGATGACCTGGCGCAGGCCCGAGCCGTCTTCGCCACCGAAGTAGAACGAGTTCAGCCACTGGGTGCGGTCCTGCTCCCCGGCCGCGATGCGGTCGAGGTCTTCCTCCATCGAGGCGGTGAAATCGTATTCCACCAGCCCGGCGAAGTGTTCCTCGAGGAGCCGGATCACGCTGAAGGCGATCCAGGTGGGAATGAGGGCCTGGCCGCGCTGGCTCACATAGCCGCGGTCCATGATGGTCGCGATGGTCTGTGCGTAGGTGGACGGACGCCCGATACCGAGCTCTTCCAGGGTCTTGACCAGGCTCGCCTCGGTATAGCGCGGGGGCGGGGTGGTCTCGTGACCCTTGGCCTCAACATCGCTGAGGTTTACGCTCTGGCCCTCGGTGAGCGGGGGCAGCTTGGCCTCGCGGGCGGCGGCGTTTTCGGCGTTGCGCTGTTCGTCCTGGCCCTCCTCATAGGCGTGCAGGAAGCCGCGGAACGTGATGACGGTTCCGCTGGCGGTGAACTCGGCGATTTGACCGGCCGCGGCGGACTCCACCGTGACGGTGGCGGTCTGCCCCTTGGCATCGGCCATCTGGCTGGCGACGGTGCGCTTCCAGATCAGCTCGTAGAGGCGGTAGTCATTGCCCGAGAGTGCGCTCTTCAGCGAGGACGGGGTACGGAAGTTATCTCCCGAGGGGCGGATGGCCTCGTGGGCCTCCTGCGCATTTTTGGATTTGCCGGCGTAGATGCGGGGCTTATCCGGGATGCTATCGGCTCCGTAGAGACTCGTGGCCTGGGCGCGCGCGGCATCGATGGCCTGCTTGCTCAGCGAGGGCGAGTCGGTACGCATATAGGTGATATATCCGTTTTCGTAGAGCGACTGCGCCACGCTCATGGTCTGCCGGGCGGAGAAGCGCAGCTTGCGCGCGGCCTCCTGCTGCAGTGTGGAGGTGGTGAACGGGGCGGCGGGACGGCGCGAATACGGCTTGGTCTCGAGCTTGGAGACGCGCGAGTGGGTCTCGGGGGCGGCGAGGGCCTCGGCGAGCTTCGCGGCGCTGGCTGCGTCGAGCTGGCGGGCGGTGCCGGTGAGCTCTCCGCGGTCGGAGAAGTCGCGGCCGCTGGCGATGCGTTCGCCGTCGAGGCGCACGAGGCGGGCCTCGAAGCGGATGGGGTCTTCCTCGGCGCTGACCTGCACGGCGATGTCCCAGTATTCGGCCGAGACGAAGGCCTGGCGTTCGCGTTCGCGCTCCACGATCAGGCGGGTGGCGGCGGACTGGACGCGGCCGGCGGACAGGCTGGGGCCCACCTTGCGCCAGAGCACGGGGGAGATTTCGTAGCCGTAGATGCGGTCGAGGATGCGGCGGGTTTCCTGGGCGTCCACGAGTGCGACGTCGAGTTCGCGGGTGTTGTCCTTGGCCGCGAGGATGGCGTCCTTAGTGATTTCGTGGAAGACCATGCGGCGCACGGGAACCTTGGGCTTGAGCACCTGCAGGAGGTGCCATGCGATGGCCTCACCCTCGCGGTCTTCATCGGTTGCGAGGAGGAGTTCGTCGGCGTCCTTGAGTGCACGTTTGAGGTCGGCCACCGTTTTTTTCTTGCTATCGGAGACGACGTAATACGGTTCAAACCCGTTGTCGACGTCTACTGCAAATTTGCCCATCCCACCCTTTTTAAGCTCGGCGGGGAGGTTTTTGGGCTCGGCGAGGTCTCTAATGTGTCCAACAGAACTGAGGACCTCATAGCCCTCACCGAGATACCCGGCGATGGACTTCATCTTGGTCGGCGACTCAACGATGACCAGCTTCTTCGTGGCTGACACCCGGCTCCTTTCGTCAGGCACACCATACACACCCTGACCGTGTGCGCACCTCATCGGCACCCAATTGGACACCCCTATGATCCTCCTTTTTATACACGCTTGTGAATTCCTTTCTGTTCTCGGCGGGTCTAGCCGTCATGATTTGGGGTGTTTTTATCCTCCTCTGGCGTGTTTCTTTCGGGACCGGCGCGGGCGGTGGCTCGCAGTTTTAGGCCCCATATCTGCCGTTCCACGGTGACCGTGACATCCGCGCCGCCACGGGTACAGGCCGCCAGTGTGGCCCCGGCGCGCTGCGCCAGCGCCTCGGCATGCCCGCAGGGATCGCCGGGGGCCAGGCCCGCGACGGTTTCGGCCGCGGCCAGGGCCGCGGAATCTGCCGCGGTGATTACGGCGTGTCGCACCGCGTAGAGCGCCAGTGCCCCGAGCAGGATCGCGGCGTCGATGAGCCACACCCGCTGCCCGGCGGCCCCGATCGCGCCCAGTAGAAAGAGGCAGCACAACACCACCGCGGGTAACACCACGGCGACCTCCGCGGTGACTCCGCCGCGATCACAACGAAGCGAACGAGCCCACGGGCCCCGCGCGCGGCGCGGCGCCCGGGCGGGGACGTGCGCGCCCGCCCCGCGGGCGTACCGGCGGGGCATGATCGAGGGACGCCCACGCCATCGGCCCGCCCTGCTTTATGCCGACACATTAGGAGGGAATGGATAGGGCGGCACGGACCAGGCCAACGAGCATTCCCCGCACCTCATCACTGCGCAAAATCAGCACGAGCAGCCCCGCAAAGGCCACGGCCGCCGCCGTGGAGAAAAGAAAGCGTACTTGGCAGCTCCGCAAAAAATGAGTGGTTCTCGCCCTCATCTTTGCAAATTATCATTCACGTGAAGCTAGTGATGAAGAGTGGAAACCAAACTGTAGGTCAGGTCAACCTGACACCTAAACGTGCAGCAGACCCCTATGAGATTCCCGGCCGGATTATTGCCGACCTGGAGACTGGCGCTCCGATGGATATCCCTAAAGTCGACCTAGCACGCCAGCGGCTTGGCCGCACTGCCCAGCCCACGAAAGACTAGTCCATGGCATTTTGTGAACCAGCCGAGGCGATGCGGGGTTCCCTTCTCATACCGTAGATGATCCGCATTCGCCTGCGCGCAGGTGGGTCGGGGCAGTGGTTTGCCGATGGGAAGGGCGACGAGGGTGGCGCGGGAGACGGAGACATCGCGTCGGATCAGGGGAATCTTGCGCCGGGTTCACGAGCAGCCACGCCGCTGGCACCGCCCGGCAGGGTACTGGACGGCGGACGAATCGGGCCATGTTAAGCGGCAGGGTGAACTCGACGAGTGAGGGCCCCACGGCCCACGGAACACGGCCCACGGAACACAATGTTTCTGGGAAGGCACGTGCGCGTAGGCCTGCATATGACAGTCCGTTCAGTAAGATCTTCCTCAAGGGGGAAAGATCCGCATGGGTGCAACGAGGAAACGGGACTTGATCGCGGAAGCCGCGGCTCAAGAGTTCCTGCAGCACGGATTTGCCGGTGCATCGCTGTCATCGATCGCCGAACGAATCGGGCTCACCAAGGGCGCCCTCACCTACCATTTCTCGGCCAAGGCGGACTTCTCTGCACACTTTCTTGAGCTGGTGCGGAGCGCGACAGCGCAGGCGAATGAATTTTCCAAAGCACAGTACCCGGCGTGTGGCGTACGCCGGCTGGTGTTGTACTTTTTTGTCACGACCTCCTGGCAACTCAGCGAGCCCTCGTATGCGGCCGGCCTCGCGCAGCTTCTCGACCAAGGCGCTCCGGCCTTCGAATCCCGGCACCCGATCCAGGACTGGTACAGGCTAACCGTAGAGTCCTTGCAGGCCAGCGCCGAGTTTGAGCCGGAGCGCCACGGACTGACGCCCATCGAGGCGGCTGAACTCTTTTTTGCAATGAATCTTGGCGCAAATCTATTCGGCAGCTACATCCCCCAGGAGGAGGGCGAGTGGCGGCCCATGAGACTTATTCGCCTGGCGCTCACCGCCATCGGGGTGGAGCACGCCGACGTCATCATTGCTGAGGTCGTAGACAGGCATAGGGAGAGCATCCCGCCCATGACCTATCCGCGGAGAACCCACACCCAACGCTGAGGTGCGATAGCGACTCCCGCTTCTGCGCGGGCGCCATGCGCTTTCGTTGCGAGCGGGCGGGAACGCTGTGCTGCCGCGACGCAGTCTGATCGGATGTGCCCGCTCCCAACCTGCCGAGGCGACCCCATTTTGCGTTCTCATAAAAACTAAACTATCGTCTAGTTCTTGTACACCCACTCTGTCATTTTGTGTATGGAGGGGTGTTTTTTTGTGTTTACAGGTTACAAAGGAGAGGTTGAATTGTTGGAGTCGAGACATCGAGGCGGAACGCGCTCGTGGGGGAGAACCGGACTAGCGGCGTTTGGAACCGCTGCACTGATCGTTGGGGCGATCTCAACCGGCGCAATGCCAGCAGCGGCGGCCCAGGAAACGTTCAATCCGTTTGACATCAACAGAGGGTTTACCGCGGTTGCGCAGGGCGACGCCTACCTGAACAACGGTGAGGTTGAAGGCGCTGTCGCCGCGTTCGGTGTGATCGCAACTGGAAACCCGAACGGATATCCTGGCGTGCACTCGGCCGCAGGCGAGGCCGACTACACGGTGCCCAGCATCGATGGCACACCTGTGCGCATTCTCGCCACTGCGTACATCGGAGACGGTGCACTCGACGTCTCAAACCGGGACGATTCCAAGACAATCGCTGCCGACTCGCCCGAGGCAAACGCCGTCGTCAAGCTGGTGAGCCTCGAGGGGATGGCCGGTTCGAAACGGAGCGACTTCCTGCGCCTCACGAATAATTCCAACGGAATCATCGACCTCAAAAGCGTCAAATTTGATGACGCGGCGATCTCCAACTTCAAAACTGAGAAGCCTGCGGTCAGCGATTACTTTGCAGACGTCGATCAGAAGATCGCCCGCACAACACAGTGCCTGGCGTCAATGTACAACCCGGAGCTTGCCCTCAGCCACGCGGTGGACCTCAACGAGCGCGGCGGGATGCTGTACCCGAGCGACTTCGACACGAAGCGCCCCAATGTCATAAATTACGCTGACGTAGCCGGCAAGACCATCAAAATGGACAACGCAGACGGGTACAAACCCACAGCCGAGGCCCCGCTAGTCATTCGCGTAGCCAAGGGTGTCACCTCCCTGCAGGCCATCAATATTGAGGGTTGGTCGCCAAACAAGGGGCAGGAACAGAAGCTCGCCCGCTACATCATGCTCGACATGTCAGAGGTGACCGGGGAAGTCAAGATCGACGGCCTCACCCTCGGCTCCATCTGGGCACCGCAGGCAAGCCTGAACTTCAGCTCAGGTGTGACGACCAACGGCCAGTGGTTCGCCGGCGGCAACATCAAGGCTGCCGGCGGCGGAGAACTCCACCACCATACATTCCTCGGCCAGCTACCCTGCGGGGATCGCGTGGCAGATCCTACGCCGGATCCGAAGATTGGGACTACGGTCGCGGTTGATGGCTCTCAGGTAAAGGTGTTGCCGCTTACGGGTGGCACGGTTATTGATACGGTCGCCTATGAGGGCCTGACCCCTGGCACGAAGTATGAACTTGCCGGTGAGGTACGGACTGCGCCTGCTGGCGAAAAGACTGGAATTGTAGCGTCGGCGGAATTCACTCCGACTACGGCTGCCGGTACAACGACGGTTGAGTTTGTGATCACTGCGGATCAGGTTGCTGCGTATGCAGGCCAGGACCTCGTAGTGTTTGAATACTTGACAGCAGATGGTCAGCCGGTTGCCGAGCACACAGATCCGAAGGATCAGGCGCAGACGTTCACCGTCGCTAAGCAGCCGCTGAAGGTTGTTGATCCGAAGATTGGGACGACGGTCGCGGTTGATGGCTCTCAGGTAAAGGTGTTGCCGCTTACTGGTGGCACGGTTATTGATACGGTCGCGTATGAGGGCCTGACCCCTGGCACGAAATATGAACTTGCCGGTGAGGTACGGACTGCGCCTGCTGGCGAAAAGACTGGAATTGTAGCGTCGGCGGAATTCACTCCGACTACGGCTGCCGGCACGACGACGGTTGAGTTTGTGATCACTGCAGATCAGGTTGCTGCGTATGCAGGCCAGGACCTCGTGGTGTTTGAATACTTGACTGCCGATGGTCAGCCCGTTGCCGAGCACACAGATCCGAAGGATCAGGCGCAGACGTTCACCGTCGCTGAGCAGCCGGTGAATCCGGACAACCCGAAGAAGCCGGCTCCAGAGGTACCGAAGGAAGAGCTCGCCAAGAGCGGCGGGGAAGCCGCCTGGCCGGCACTCTCTGCCGGAATTCTCCTCTTTGTTGGAGGCATGATGCTCCTCCTGAAGCGCCGAAGTGGGCGTGTGTAAGTAGGAGCCGGGTGCCGCCCACCCTCCCCTAACTGCGGCATCCAGCATTGGAGGTGAAGCTGAGACATTCTCGGCTTCACCTCCATTTGTGTTTCCCGGGTGCCCAATGAATGCAGCCAGTGAGGTTCATGCTCCGGTTCGGGGAACTCATGGATCGTCGGCTTTGTCGCCATGACAGGGCGCCACCCGGGGCGTTTGGGAGTCTGGGTCACCGTGAGGTGTTCCGCTCGGAGGGGCCTGCTGCACGTTGAGATGCCATTCTGACCTGACCTACAGTTTGGTTTCCGCTCAAGGTAGCTAGTCGATGGCCTTCGTGAAAGGCTCACCCACATGCCGCGCCCGTTCCCACCAGCGTTCCGTATACGTGCAATAGCGCTCGCCCGCGAAGACCGACAGTTTAAGTAAACCACAGCCGATCTCGGCATCCACGAGGTCACGCTGCGGTCTTGGCTCCGTCAAGACGATATCGACACGGGGGTGTTTTTGTCCTCCTCTGGCGTGTTTCTTTCGGGACCGGCGCGGGCGGTGGCTCGCAGTTTTAGGCCCCATATCTGTCGTTCCACGGTGACCGTGACATCCGCGCCGCCACGGGTACAGGCCGCCAGTGTGGCCCCGGCGCGCTGCGCCAGCGCCTCGGCATGCCCGCAGGGATCGCCGGGGGCCAGGCCCGCGACGGTTTCGGCCGCGGCCAGGGCCGCGGAATCTGCCGCGGTGATTACGGCGTGTCGCACCGCGTAGAGCGCCAGTGCCCCGAGCAGGGTTGCGGCGATCAGCATCACCGCCGAGCCCAGCGCCAGGGAAAAAATCGAGCCGCTGCCACGATCGTCTCGCGCGCGTTTGCGCAGCCCGCCGCTCATGAGCCGGCGTCCAGCGCACAACTTTCCACGTGCTGGGAGAGGCCCAGCCCGAGGGCCCCGGCGAGCGCGACGGGGGCGGAGAGTCGCACGCAGATATATTCACCCTCCTGGGCGGTGGTGAGGGAGGCCGGGCCGATCAGCCGCGTGAGGCGCGGCTCGACCGTGTCCAGGCTCTCCCCGCGGGAGAGTTCCCGTGCCGCCTGCCCCGCGGCGTCGATGAGCCGCACCCGCTGCCCGGCGGCCCCGATCGCGCCCAGCAGAAAGAGGCAACACAACACCACCGCGGGTAACACCACGGCGACCTCCGCGGTGACTCCGCCGCGATCGCAACGGAGCGAGCGGGCCCACGGGCCCCGCGCGCGGCGCGGTGAGTGACTGTTCTCGCCCCGAACGGGCAGGGCCCACACCCCGGTTCGTGGCGCCCAGGCGGGGACGTGCGCGCCCACCCCGCGGGCATACCGGCGGGGCATGGCCAGGGGACGCCCACGCCCGAGGCCCGCCCTGTGCGCCGGACGCCGATGCGTTGGGAGGCCCCTCGCCGAGAGGGCACACACCGGGAGGCCCCACGCCGGGCGTTCTTGCAGGGGGCGGGGATGGCCGTGCCCGGCCCGCCCTGTTTTATGCCGACACATTAGGAGGGAATGGATAGGGCGGCGCGGACCAGGCCAACGAGCATTCCCCGCACCTCATCACTGCGCAAAATCAGCACGAGCAGCCCCGCAAAGGCCACGGCCGCCATGGTGGTGATGGCGTATTCGGCGGTGATCGCCCCCTCCTCGGAGCGAAGGCCCCGCCAGATTCGGCCCGCCCGGACCCGAGCCGCCGCGGGTACGGCGGGCACCGCGGACCCGCCGGGGACGACTGGGACGACGGGCACGTCGGTACCCGGGGTCGCGTTCGAGCGAGTGAGATACCGGAGGAAACGGACGCGCGCACGGGGGAAGACTCCACGGGGTTCGCGGGGGCGCGGCGCGTGCGGCCGGGGCACTCCTCGGGCTTGAATCCGGGGTGGGCGAACCTCGGCACACGGAGCCTGGGCACACGGAGCTTCGCCGCCCACAGCCTGGGCGCGCAGACCTCGGGCGCTCAGGGCTCGGCCACTCGGCTCGCAGCCACTCGGATCTCGACCACTCAGGGCTCGACCACTCAGATCTCGACCCCTCGGATCTCGACCACTCAGGGCTCGACCGCTCCGATCTCGGGTGCACCGGTCTTGGCCACGCTGAACGTGGCTGCACCGAACTTGGGCACATCGAGCTTGGGCACGGTGCACCCGGGCACGCAGTACCCGGGCGCGCAGGTCGGGAGGCAAAAGGAGCCAGAGGCGTCGGCCCACGGGATGGCGCGCCACAGCTGGGCGGCGGCAAATCGCACCCTGAGTGGCAGGCGGCTCCGCGGGCACGCCTTCGGGGGAGGAAACGGGGACGGTGGCGACGGCGACGGCGACGGGCACGGCGACGGGGACGGGGACGGGGACGGGGACGGGGACGGGGACGGGGACGGGGACGGGGACGGGGACGGGGACGGGGACGGACATGATTTTTCCTTTCTGGGGTTGGAGTGTGTTGTGGGGCGGATCGGGCGCGTGGCCGATACCCGCCAGGGAAGCAGGAACCGGCACCGGGACTAGACCGGGACAGGGCAGCCAAACCAGGACGCTAGGGCGCGGGGCCGATGAGGCCGGTGGAGTTGAGGAGCGACAGGACCAGGGGGAATACCCCCAGGCAGATATAGGACGGGAGCGCGGCCAACCCCAGCGGAAGCATGAGGCGCACGCCGGCACGCTCGGCCCGACGCCGCAGGTCCGTGCGTTCGAGGCGACGGGCCACGATCGACTCCGAGCCCAGGAGCAGCCCGGCCGGCACCCCGGCGCCCTCCGAGAGTTCAAGAATCTCGGTGAGTCTGCGCCGGCCCCCGAGGGGTAGCGAGAGCCCACACTGCTCCGCCCAGGACTCGGCCTGCTCCCGGGCCCCGCCGGGTGGGCCTCCGCCCGCGAGGCCGATGGCCGTGAGATCAAGGAGCACATCTTCCGGGGCCGCATAGCGTGATGCGGCGCGCAGAATCCGCCGGGCCCAGAACACCGCAATCAGGAGAAGGGCAACCCCGACGGCCAGCAGGACCCGGCCGGGTGTGGTGCCCACGAGGGTGGCGGCTACCGGGAACCCCAGGGCCTCCCCGCAGGCCACCCCGAGGAGGGGAAGCGCGGCAATCAGGCGCAGCGTGGAACGCGGACCGGCGGAGGCGACGTCGAGGTCGTGGTGGATCTCGGCCCGCGAACGCAGGGCCTCGGCGAGCGCGTGCAGGCTGGGGCTCAGCGCGGCTCCGGATTCGCCCGCGAGCGCCCAGGCGGCCGCGAGCCGCCGCCACCCCTCGGCAAGCCCCGCGGGGTGGCGCCCGGCCTCGGCGAGTAGCGCCGCGGTGGGCGGGAGGCCCTCGCCCAGGTCGTCCAGGAGCTGCCGCTCGTTTTTCGGCGACAGGAGAGGCTCGGAGCGCGCGAGCAGGTGACGCCAGGCCGAATACGGGGTGAGGCCCGCGGAGATCAGCACACCCAGGCGTTCCACCGCGGAGGCGAGGGATTCCAGGGAGTGCGCCGCACGCCCCGCCTCCGTGCGGGCACGCGGCGCACTCCGGCGTGCCTGGGGCCTCGCGCCACCCGGGGCCCGCCCGGGCACCCCGGCGGCGCGACCCGGGCCCCTCAACCTCGCGGCCGGGCCCGCCCCAAACACACCCGCCAGCCCACACACGCCTGCAAACCGCGGCCTGTCTCCCGGCCTGCGCACCTCGAGCGACCGGGCAGGTTTTCCCGGCCGCACGAGGCGCCGGGGTCTCACCCGGTGGGCCTGCCGGGCCCGCACCGCCCCCGGGATTTGTGGCCCGGCACTCATGCTGCCGCGCTCCACTCGGGCTGCACCCCGAGACGGCCCCGGGCATCAACGCCCAGGCATCCGAGAGCCCCGACCCGCCTGTGGGAGTGCATAAAATCGAGGTGGATGAGCAGGCCGATGGCGCTGCGGGCCTGGCCCGCCACCGCCCGCGCGGAGAGGCCGGCAAGCGCCCCAAGCGCCTCGAGCCGCGCGGGGACATCCGCCAGCGAGTTGGCGTGGATGGTGCCCGCCCCGCCATCGTGGCCCGTGTTCAGCGCGGAGAGGAGTTCCCGCACCTCCTCGCCGCGGCATTCCCCCAGCACAAGACGGTCCGGGCGCATGCGCAGGGCCTCGCGCAGCAGGCGCCGCACGCTGAGCCCACCCGCACCCTCCACATTTGCCTGGCGGGCCTGCAACGGGGTGAACTGGGGATGTTCCACGCGCAGTTCGGAGACGTCTTCCACCGCGATGATCCGCTCCCCGGGATCGGCCTCGCCCAGGAGCGCGGCCAGCAGGGTGGTTTTTCCGGCGCCGGTGGAGCCGCTGATGAGGATGTTTTGCCTCCCCCGGACGGCGGCCAGCACCGCGGCCCGGCAGGAACGTTCCGCGGGGCCAAAAAACCCGGCGGCGGCCAGGGCCTCCACCCTCAGCGGCCGCGCGGAGGGAAGGCGAATGCTCACGGCGGTGCCCAGCGGAGCCACCGGCGGCAGGACGGCATGCACCCGCACGCCGTCGCTGAGCCGCACGTCCACACACGGGCTCGCCTCGTCGAGGTGGCGCCCGCCCAGTGCGATAAGCCGCACGGCGAGAGCGCGCAGCCCCGACTCGGTGGGTCGCGCCGAGGGATCGGGGGTGAGGCCCGCGCCGATATCAAACCACAGCCCCGTGGAGACCGAGATACAGAGATCGGTGATGCCGGGCAGCAAAAGGTACGGGCCCAGCCAGCCGCAGGCCAGCGCGAGGCGCAAGCGTGCGGGCGGGGGCTCCAGCAGCTGCCCGAGGGCCTCTCGGGGTGCGGAACCCGGCGCGGGCAGACCGCTAGGCACGGCGGGGGCGGGCCTCGACTCTGGTGGCACAGCTTCGGCTAATACCGGGGCGGCAAGAAATATTTTGTCCATGGCTCCACGCTAAATTTTGGGCGTGGAGGACGGGAGGAAACGAGGCGAGGTGGGGATAAGTCCCGGAGCCTCTCCGGTCTGGGGAAAGCGGCTGTTGTGCGCCGGCTCGGCATCACCCAGCCCGGGATCGGGGCAGTTCCCGGGGAAGCCGCCCCGGGCAGTTTCCGCGTAAAACCCCGGGCTCATGCCGGGCCCTCCCGATAAGCGGGCATAAAAAAAGGGCGGCATCCATTGGGGGGAATGGATGCCGCCGCAAGCGACACTGGATTGGGGGGAATCCTTAGTGCGCCGCACGCTCGAAATAAATTTCGGCCTGCAATAACCTTATGACAGCCCGGAGGCGCAATTGACCAATGTCCACCTATTGGATGACACCACTTATGGTCACAAAATACGTAAATTCTCCCCTAGCGAACAAATATGGACAATTACGCGGCCTCACGCGGCCCCGATGGCGAAAACTTTCGCCACGGTCAGAAGCCTCCATGAATCGGGAGTACGCTTCTGTCCATACGGTTTCACACAGCGGTGAACCGTTTTCATCTGCCGCAAAGGAGCGATCAGCCAGCCATGAATCCCAAGATCGACAATCTGCTCACCGAGACGCGTCGTTTTTCCCCGTCCGAGGCCTTCGCCGCCAACGCGATCGCCGGGCGTGACCTCTACGAGAGGGCCGAGACCGATCGCCTGGAATTCTGGGCCGAACAGTCCCGCGAACTCCTGGATTGGGAAAAGCCCTTCACCCGCGTCCTCGACTGGACCAACCCCCCGTTTGCCAAGTGGTTCGAGGACGGCACACTCAACGTGGCCTATAACTGCCTCGACCGCCACGTGGAGGCCGGCAATGGCGACCGCGTCGCCCTGCACTGGGAGGGCGAACCCGGCGATAGCCGCAGCCTCACCTATGCCGAGCTCACCACCGAGGTCAAGCGCCTCAGCAACGTCCTGATCGATCTGGGCATCCGCGCGGGCGATCGCGTGGCCATCTACCTCCCGATGATCCCCGAGGCCATCATGGCGATGCTCGCCGTGGCCCGCCTCGGCGCCATTCACTCCGTGGTCTTTGGTGGCTTCAGCGCCGATAGCCTGCGCTCGCGCATCGACGATGCCTCCGCCAAGCTGGTCATCACCGCCGATGGCGGCTACCGCAAGGGCAAGGTCTCCGCGCTGAAGCCCGCCGTGGATGCCGCCCTCGCCCCCCGCGGCGAGCTCGGGGTCCAGGAGACCGTCAAAAACGTGCTGGTGGTCAAGCGCGGCGAGAACACCGTGGACTGGACCGAGGGCCGCGATCTCTGGTGGCACGATGTGGTCCCCGCGGCCTCCCCCGAGCACACCCCCGAGGCCTTCCCCTCGGAGAACCCGCTATTTATCCTCTATACCTCGGGCACCACCGGCAGCCCCAAGGGAATCCTGCATACCTCGGGCGGCTACCTCACCCAGGCGGCCTTCACGCATAAGAATATTTTTGATATTCACCCCGAGACCGATGTCTACTGGTGCACCGCCGATATCGGCTGGATCACCGGCCACACCTATGTCACCTACGGCCCCCTGGCCAATGGCACCACCCAGGTGATCTACGAGGGCACCCCGGATGCCCCGCACCCGGGCCGCTGGTGGGAGATCATCGAAAAATACGGCGTGAGCATCTTCTATACCGCCCCCACCGCCATCCGCTCGTTTATGAAGCTGGGCCGGAAGATTCCGAAGAAATTTGATCTCTCCAGCCTGCGCCTGCTCGGTTCGGTGGGCGAGCCCATCAACCCCGAGGCCTGGATGTGGTTCCGCAAGGTCATCGGCGGCAAGCTCGCTCCCATCGTGGACACCTGGTGGCAGACCGAAACCGGCGCCATCATGATCTCGGCGCTGCCCGGTCTCACCGAGACCAAGCCCGGCAGCGCCCAGGTGGCCGTGCCGGGTATCAGCATCGAGGTCCTGGGCGATTCCGGCTCGGCCGTGGAGAGCGGCTCCGGCGGCCTGCTTGTGGTGAGCGAACCCTGGCCGAGCATGCTGCGCGGCATCTGGGGCGATCCCGAGCGGTTTAAGGAAACCTACTGGGAAAAATTTGGCGATAAGTATTTTGCCGGAGACGGCGCGCGCCTCGACGAGGACGGCGATATCTGGCTGCTCGGCCGCGTGGACGATGTCATGAACGTCTCGGGTCACCGCCTGTCCACCGCCGAGATCGAGTCCGCCCTCGTGGCGCACCCCTATACCGCCGAGGCCGCCGTGGTGGGCGCCTCCGATGAGACCACGGGCCAGGCCGTTGTGGCCTTTGTGATTATCAAGGAGAGCCAGCTGGAGGAGGCCGGCGGGGCCGCGCATATCTCCGATGCCCTGCGCGCCCACGTGGCCGCCCAGATCGGGGCGATTGCCCGCCCGCGCGAGGTATTTGTGGTGAATGAGCTGCCCAAGACCCGCTCCGGCAAGATCATGCGCCGCCTGCTGCGCGATGTCGCGGAGGGCCGCGAGGTGGGCGATACCACCACGCTCGCCGATACCTCGGTCATGCGCATCATCAGCGATCGCGTCTCGGCCAATTAGGCAAAAAAATTATGGCCGGTTCCCCGCGGGGAACCGGCCATAATTTTTGCGAGCCTGCTTAGGCGTACGCCACCACGAGCTCCAGCTCCACGGGCGAATCCAGCGGCAGCACCGCGACGCCCACGGCCGAGCGCGCGTGCACTCCGACGTCGCCGAAGATTTCACCAAGCAGTTCGGAGGCCCCGTTGATCACGCCGGGCTGCCCAAAAAACGACGGGTCGGAGGCGACAAATCCGGTGAGCTTCACGATCCGGGTGACCCGATCAAGCGAACCGATCTCCGCGGCCACCGCGGCCAGGGCGTTAAGCACGGCGGTGCCGGCATAGGCGCGCGCATCCGCGGCGGAGACCAGGCCCTCGCCCTCCCCCACCTTTCCGGTTGCGGGCAGGACCCCGGCGGTGAACGGCAGCTGACCGGAGGTATATACCAGGTCGCCATGGACCACGGCGGGTACATAGGCGGCCACGGGCGGGGCGACCTCGGGCAGGCTCAGACCCAGCTCGGCGAGGCGGTTAATGATGGCGCTCATGCGTTTTCTCCCTCATCGGCGAGCGGACGCTTCATATAGGCCACGAGTCCACCCTCGGGACCGGTCACGATCTGGACAAGCTCCCAGCCCTGGCGGCCCCAATTGGTCAGGATGGCGGCGGTATTGTGAATCATGAGTGGCGTGGTGAGGTACTCCCAGCGAGTCATTATTCTCCTTCTGTAGTCGGCTTTTTGTCCCAGGATGGGTGTTCTTTCAGCAAAGTCGCTTAAGCTGAATCTTATGCCTCATGAAAAACGTACGGGTAACAGCATTGCCGGAAGCTTCCTCGGCTTCATTGGCCTCAGCGTCGCAGCCGGAATCCTGGTGACCGCCGCAGTAACCCCTGCCCTCGCCGTGACCGGGATGACCGCCAAGGGCGCCATCGGCGTCTTTGATAGCCTCCCGTCGTTCCTCAAGATCGATCCCCCGATGGAGCGCACCACGCTCATCGCCGTGGCCTCCGATGGCGGCGAGCACGAGCTCGCATCGTTCTTCGACCAGAACCGCGAGCAGGTCGCCTGGGACCAGGTATCCCCGTTCCTCAAGGATGCGGCCGTGGCCGCCGAGGACCCCCGCTTCTACGACCACGGCGGAGTGGACCTCATCGGTACCACCCGTGCCGTGCTCTCCAATGCCGCGAGCGCCGGCGGCGGCCAGCAGGGTGGTTCCTCGATCACCCAGCAGTACGTGAAGAACGTGCTGGTCCAGAAGGCCGAGCAGATCCCCAACGAGGATGAGCGCAAGGCCGCCTATCTTGAGGCCACCATTTCCACCCCCGAGCGGAAGCTGCGCGAGATGCGCTATTCCATCGGCCTGGAAAAGGAAAACAGCAAGGACCAGATCCTCCTCGGCTATCTGAATATCGCCAACTTCGGTGGCCTGTCCTATGGTGTTGAGGCGGCATCCCAGTATTACTTCGGCAAGAGCGCCGCGGATGTCAGCATCCCGGAGGCCGCCACCCTCATCGCCATGGTAAATAACCCCGCGAACCTGCGCATCGACCGCCCCGATAGCGAAAAGAACGGCGCTGCCACGGGCTATGCCAAGACGAAGCAGCGTCGTGACTACGTGATCACCAAGATGTACGAGGAAAATAAGATCACCAAGGAGCAGTACGACGAGGCCATCGGCTCGGAGATCACTCCCAATATCGTGCAGCCGAGCACCGGTTGCCAGACGGCCGGAAATGCCGCCTATTTCTGTAACTACGTGCAGCGCACCATCCAGAACAACCCCGAGTTTGGTACCACCGCCGATGAGCGTAGTGCCACGCTGCGCCGCGGTGGCATGAAGGTCTATACCTCGCTTGATATCGACGTACAGAATGCCGCCCAGGGCGCCATCGACCAGTACGTACCCAATGACCGCACCAACGTGAACCTCGGTGCCGCCGCCGTGACCGTGGAGCCCGGCACCGGCCGCGTTCTGGCCATGGCCCAGAACCGCCTGTTCTCCGAGGACCCCGCGGTGAGCGCCACGAGCCCCGCGTATACCTCGATTAACTTCAATACCGATTATGAGTACGGTGGCTCCACCGGCTTCCAGGTGGGCTCGACCTATAAGGTATTTGTACTCCTGGACTGGCTGAAGCAGGGTCACTCGGTGAACGAGACCGTGGATGCCGCCCGTCACAGCTATACCCATTGGACCGATAGCTGCGAGCCCGGCGGAGTGACCGTCACGGCCCCGTGGAACCCGAAGAACTACGACGGCTCCAGCGCCGGCCGAATCACCCCCTATGAGGCCACCAAGCGCTCGGTGAATACCGCGTTTGTATCGATGGCCCGCGAGCTGGACCTGTGTGATATCCGCGATACCGCGGCCGATATGGGTGTGCACCGTGCCGATGGCGCCCCGCTCGAGAAGCTGCCCTCCGCCGTGCTGGGCGCCAATACCATCGCCCCGCTGTCGATGGCCTCCGCCATCGCCGCAATCGGCGCGAGCGGCCTCGCCTGCAAGCCCATCGCGATCGACCGCATCGTGGGACCGGACGGAAACGAGATGAAGGTCCCGTCCGCCGATTGTAAGCAGGGGGTCACCCCCGAGGTGGCCAATACCGCCACCTATGCCATGCAGAGTGTATTTGGCCCGGGTGGTACCGCGGCCAATGCCCGCGTGGCGGGAGCCCCGCAGTTTGGTAAGACCGGTACCGCCGATGACGCCTATGACACCTGGATCACCGGTGGCACCACCAAGGCCGTAACCTCGTTCTGGATCGGAAACGTCCAGGCCAAGAACGGCAAGAAGTCCTCGATGTATAACGTCCAGGTCAACGGCACCAGCGCGTTCCAGTCGAAGTTCCGTATCTTCGGCCAGATCACCGCCGCCACCATCGCCAAGTTCGGCGGCGGGGAATTCCCCAAGCCCAGCGAATCACTCACCAAGGTGAAGCAGGCGGCCGTGCCCGATGTCGCGGGCATGACCGTGCAGGAGGCCACCGATGTGCTGAGCGAGGCCGGTTTTGCCACCGCCGTGGGCGACCCGATCACCTCGGCGGTTGAGGAGGGCAAGGTTGCGGGTACCGATCCCGCCGCCGGCACCAACGTGACCACCGGAAATACCATCACGATTCGCCCGAGCGATGGCGCGGGTAAGTCGGTCCCCAACGTGGTGGGGCAGTCGCCGTCGAAGGCCAAGAGCGCCCTCGAGGGGGCCGGCTTCCGCAAGGTGGATGAGCGTTGTACCGCCGATCCCGCCGCCCCCGGCGGCGAGGGCACCGTGACCGCGCAGACGCCGGAGGCCGATCAGGTCATCGCCACGCGCGACTCCACCGCCACCATCACCTACACCAAGCAGAGCTGTTAGTCAGGAACAAAATGCACCATCGGACCAGCCGTCCGCTTCCCGTGCTCGCGGCGGCCGTAGCGGCGGCCGGGCTCGGCGCCCTGGCCTGGGCCTCCCTCGTGGAGCGCCGGATGTTCACCCTTCGCCGGGTGGATGTTCCAGTGCTCCCGGCGGGGGCCGAACCCATCCGGGTTTTGCATCTCTCCGATCTGCATATGGCTCCCTGGCAGCGCGATAAGCAGGCCTGGGTGCGGTCCCTCGCGGAGGAAAAACCCGATCTCATCGTGAATACCGGCGATAACCTCGGCCATATCGAGGGCATCCCGGGAATCGAGCGGGCCTTTGCCGCCTTTGGCGGCATCCCCGGCGTATACGTGAATGGCTCCAACGACTATTACGGGCCCATCGCCAAAAACTGGCTGCGTTATTTCGCCGGCCCCTCCCGGCCCGGCCGCGGGGTCACCCGCTCCCGCAATCTGGATACCCCCCGCCTGGAGCGTTTTTTCACCCAGTCGCTCGGCTGGGTCTCGCTGAATAACCGGGTGGATTCCCTCACCATTCGTGGCACTCGACTGAATGTTTTTGGCGTGGACGACCCCCATATCGGCCTGGACCGCCTGGATCTTCTCACCGGCCTGCTTGATGGCCAGCGCGATGCCGAGACCCTCGACGAGGCCTATTCCGGCCCGGAGATCCAGCTCGGGGTGGCCCATGCGCCCTATGTCCGGGTGCTGAACTCCTTTGTGACCCACGGGGCCGATCTGATCCTCGCGGGCCATACCCACGGCGGCCAGGTGTGTATTCCCGGCTATGGCGCGCTGGTCACCAACTGCGATATCCCGCGCGAGAAGGTCAGGGGTCTGAGCCTGTGGCGCCACGCATTCCGGAGCGCGTTTCTGAATGTTTCGGCGGGCCTCGGTACGTCGATCTATGCCCCGGTGCGCTTTGCCTGCCGCCCCGAGGCCACGCTGCTCACGCTCACCCCGCGCGCCTAGGCAACCGCGCCGGGCACCGCACGGGGTCCGTTCCCGGAGCTGCCCGTACCCCTCGGGGTGCGGGCAGTTTTTTGTGCCCGGGGCGAGACGGCACGGCGCAGGCGGGGAAAACCGGGTACAAAAAAGCCCGGCCAGGAAAACCCTGGCCGGGCTTTTATTTGTCGGGGTAGCGGGATTTGAACCCACGACCTCTTCGTCCCGAACGAAGCGCGCTACCAAGCTGCGCCACACCCCGATTTGCGGTCCTAAGACCTCTATTAGGATACCCGATTTTCCCCGCGGTTTTTGCCACCACCCCAAATTAGGCGCAAATTCCGCGCGATCATGCGGAACTGGGCGGCCTCTTCCGGCGCGGGGCGCGGCCCGGGCCGGGCGAGTCCCCGCGTATGTCCCCCGGCGTGCGGCCCGGGCCGCACGCCGGGGGACCCGGGCCCGCCCCTAGCGGGCGCGTTCCACGGGGGCGGCGAAGAATCGCTCCTCGTGCCGGGAGGAGAGCTCAAACGCGCGATACATGCGCTCACGCACGGCGGGCGTTGCGCGTGCCGCACGCCCACTGACCAGCTCGATGGCCCGCGCATTGGCCACCGCAAATGCCTCATCGGCATAGGTATCCAGCCAGGATCGATAGGGATGCTCCGGATGCGAGGACGCGTGCAGGCGGGTCCCCACATCGTGATAGAGCCAATAGCAGGGCAGCAGGGCCGCGATCAGTACATCGTATTCGCCGCGGGCGGAGGAGGCCAGGAGGTGGTCCAGATAGGCCACGGTCTCCGGCTCGGCGGCGGGCAGGGGCGTGCCCTCGGTATCCAGCCAGGTGGCGTGGAGGTTCACCTCCTCGGCGATTGCCCCGTGGGCCCCGGCGGCCCAGAACGCCTGTTCCTCCGGGGTGGGTGCGAGCCTGCTGGCCTCGGCCAGCGCCCGGGAATAATCCCGCAGATACAGGGTGTCCTGCGCGAGATAATCCCGGAATATCGGGGCCGGCAGGGAGCCCTCGGCGAGGCCGCGGATAAAGTCGAGGCCGTAGATTTTTTCGCGAATCGGGGCGATGTCCGCCCACCACTGCGTGCGCACCTCTTCCGGGGTGGGCGCGGTGATCAGGCCGCCGCGCTCCCAGAGCCCGGCAAAATGGTGAATTGGGCCGTTCCCGCCGCCCACCGCGAGGGTATCGGCCGCGCGCAGCGACTCATCAAGCCAGGACTTGGCGTGCGCCAGCGCGCCCTCCCAGTCCTCCCCGCGGGCCCTCAGCGTGGCGAGGGCCGAGGACAGCGAGCATCCGGTGCCGTGGGTATTCTCGGTGGCGATGCGCGGGGAGACCCGCTCGGAGCGCAGCGCACCGCCGCGCAGCGCACCGCTCGCATCCACCAGGGCATCCGGGGCATCATCGCCTGCCAGGTGTCCCCCCTTGGCCAGGACGGGGACGCCCAGCGCCCGCGAGACCCGCTCGGCCTGCGCCAGGACGGCCTCCCAGTCCCCCGCCACCGGCTCGCCCGCGAGCACCGCGAGTTCCGGGAGGTTGGGGGTGATCAGATCCGCGCGCCGCGCGAGATCCCGCAGCGCCCGTTCGGCCTCGGGGGCGAGGAGCCGATCGCCGCTGCTCGCGATCATCACCGGGTCGAGGACCACCACGGGTGGTTTCACGCGGTCAAGCCAGGCCGCCACCTCCGCGATGAGCGACTCCTCGGCGAGCATTCCGATCTTCACCGCGTCGATAATAACGTCATCCGAGACGGCGTCCAGCTGCTCGCGCAAAAACGCGGCCGGCGGAATATGAACCGCGCGCACGCCGCGGGTATTCTGGGCCACCAGCGCGGTGACCACGGCCATGCCATAACCGCCCTGGGCGGCGATTGATTTCAGATCGGCCTGGATCCCGGCACCACCCGAGGGATCGGTGCCGGCGATGGAGAGAATACGGGGAATCCCGGTATGAGTCATGTGATTGCTCCTTGAAGTTTTTTCGCGCGGGGCGCGGGCGCGGGAATCCGCGGCCGAGCGCCCCTGTCTGCCGTGACGGGTAGTTTGGGTCGGCGCTCAGGCGCGGCGGCCCGGGTGGTCCCATGCGGCGCGCAGCTCGCGCGCGGCGGATTCGGGATCGCTGGCGCGGCAGATCGCCGAGACCACGGCGGCCCCCGCCGCCCCGGCCCCGCGCAGCGCGGGCAGATCCCGCGCCTGCACGCCGCCGATCACCACCGCGGGGAGGCCACCGTGCCGCGCCGCGCGGGCATGGGTGAGCAGCGCGGCCACACGCTCATGGCCCAGTGCGGGTGGCGCGTCCTGTTTGGTCTGCGTGGTGTGCAGCGCCCCGATCCCGATATGGTCCACGCGGGCGGGATCGGTTGCGGCCGCGGTGATCTGTGCCTCGGTCGCGGCGCTAATGCCCAGCAGTGCGTCCGGGCCGATCAGGGCACGCACCTGCCCGGCGGGAAGATCGCCCTGGCCCACGTGCATGCCATCCACCCGGGCCCCGGCATTTTGGGCGGCGAGGAACACGTCCACGCGATCGTTTACGATCAGCGCCACGTGGTCCGGGAGCACCGCGGAGAGGGCGATCACGAGTGCAAGAAACTCGCGTGCGCTGAGCTCCTTCTCGCGGATCTGTACCGCGCGGACGCCGCCGCGCACGGCCGCGGCGACGGTGTCCAGGACGTCGCGGCCGGCCGCGCGGGACTGGCCCGCATCGGTCACCAGGTAGACGCTCAGATCGGGCACGGCGCTCATGAGATGCGCGCCCGGGTGCGCAGGTCCGCGGCGTCCACCGCGGCCAGGGCATCGAGGAATTGCACCGCGAAGCTCCCGGGACCCGCGGCCGTGGCCGCGAGTTCCGCCGCCACGCAATACGTGGTGATCGCCGCGACCGTGGCCACCAGGGGGTCCGCGGTGACCGCGGCGAACGCGGCCATCACCGCGCCCAGCGCGCAGCCGCCGCCGGTGATGCGCGTGAGGAGCTCATCGCCATTGGCCAGGCGCACCGGGGTGCCGCCATCGGTCACGATATCCACGGGTCCGGACACGGCCACCACGGCGCCGCTGCGCCGGGCGAGGGTGCGCGCGGCCTCCGTGGCCGCCTCCACCGGATCGGAGCTGTCCACCCCGCGGCCGCCCGCGCCCATCCCTGCCAGCGCCAGGATCTCGGAGGCATTGCCGCGGATGATCGCGGGCCGACCGTCGAGCAGGCGGTGCGCCAGCTCGGTGCGCAGGGCGAGGACACCCACCGCCACGGGGTCCAGGACCCAGGGGGTGCCGGCCGTGCCCGCGGCGGCGACCGCCTCCACCGCGGCCTCCCGCTGCGCTGCATGCGGGGTGCCCAGGTTGATCAGCAGGCCATCGGCGAGCCCGGCAAAGGGCCCGGCCTCGCCCGGCACATCGGCCATCGCCGGGGAGGCCCCGAGCGCCAGCAGCGCATTGGCGGTGAAGCCCTGCACCACCGTATTGGTGATGTTTTGGATCAGTGGCGCGCGGCGGCGCACCTCGTCCAGGGCAAAAATGGTGGCGGAAATAAGGTTTTCTGGCGTGCGCGTCATGCGCGACATCCCTTCGCTAGTACGAACTAGAGCAGGTTCTACGGGTGTTATCTCAGCTCTCCGTGGAGGGCACCCCGTGTCACGTGGTTTTGAGGAAGACTATCATGCGGCGCGCACACGCCGCTCCCCCGGCCGGGCTAGCGCCGGCCCATACCGCGGTATTCCCATCCGGCGCCGCTCCAGGCCGCCGGGTCGAGCACATTGCGGGCGTCGATGATGCGCGGCGTGGCCACACGCGCCCCCAGGGCCCGCGGATCGAGCTCCCGGTACTCGGTCCACTCGGTGCCCAGGATCACCAGCTCGGCGCCCTCCACGGCGTTCTCCAGGGCGTCACAGGGCAGGCCGGGGGCCCGCAACTGCGCGTTTTTTATGGCTTGAGGGTCGGTGGCAATAACGTTCGCCCCGCGCTCGTGCAGCCGCATCGCCACATCCAGCGAGGGGGAATCGCGCACATCATCGCTCTGCGGCTTAAACGACAGGCCCAGCACCGCGATGCGGCGACCCCGCACATCACCCCCGAGCAGCTCGGCGGCGAGGTCCACAACGTGTTCGCGGCGGCGCAGGTTGATCTGGTCCACCTCGCGCAGGAAGCCCAGGGAGTCACCCAGACCCAGTTCCTCGGCCCGCGCGCCAAAGGCCCGGATATCCTTGGGCAGGCAGCCCCCGCCAAAGCCCAGCCCGGCGTTGAGGAAGCGCCGCCCGATGCGGTTATCGTGGCCGATCGCATCGGCCAGGTCGCTCACATCGGCACCGGTGGCATCGGCGATCTCGGCCATGGCGTTGATGAAGGAAATCTTGGTGGCCAGGAACGCATTGGCGGCGACCTTCACCAGCTCGGCGGTGGCAAAATCGGTGACCACCACGGGCGCGCCCTCGGCGATGGCCTCGGCGTAGATTTTATCGAGGATCTCCCGCCCGGGGGCGGAGACCTCCCCCGCGTCGCGGGTGATCAGCTCGGAGGCGAAGCCATACACAATACGATCGGGGTGCAGGGTGTCCTGCACGGCAAAGCCCTCACGCAAAAACTCGGGGTTCCAGGCCAGCTCGGCACCCGTGGCGCGGATGCGCTCGGCGAGGGCCTCGGCAGTACCCACCGGGACCGTGGACTTGCCCACCACCAGATGTCCCGGGCCCAGCAGCGGCAGCAGGCCATCCACCGCGGCGTTGACATAGGCGAGGTCGGCACCCGGGGCATCGGAAAGCTGCGGGGTGCCCACGGCGATGAAGTGCACGCGGGCCTCCGCGGCGGCCGCGGGATCGGTGGAAAAACGCAGCCGGCCGGTGGCGGTGGCGGCGGTGAGGAGTTCGGGAAGACCGGGCTCAAAAAACGGGGCCCGGCCCGCGGCGAGGGCCTCGATTTTGAGGGGATCGACGTCGATTCCGATCACCTCGTGGCCGAGGGAGGTCATGGATGCGGCATGGACGGCACCGAGGTAGCCACAACCGATTACTGAAAGCTTCATAATTATCCCAGCCTAGGTGAGTTTTCTGGACGTGTGCCTACGCGGTGGCATTGCGCACGGGCAGGCGTCCGCCCGCCTCGTCCAAATAGCAGTTTCCGCATAGCGATTCATAGTGCACATCGCTGCCGTCGATGGCCACCTGTGCCCCGTCAAATACAAAGCGATCGCCGATGCGACGGCCGTTAAAGATGGCCTTTCTGCCGCAACGGCAGATGGTTTTGAGCTCCTCGAGGCTGTGCGCGATCTCCAATAGCCGCCGGGAACCGGGAAACGCCACGGTGAGAAAATCGGTGCGGATGCCATAGGCCAGCACCGGAACCCCCTCGATCAGCGCGATCTCCAGCAGGCCATCCACCTGGCCCGGGGTGAGAAACTGCGCCTCGTCCACAAGCAGCGCGCTGATCCGGCCGCGGGTGGCCGTGGCGTCCTGAAAATCGCGGAAGACGCCCAGCGCATCGTCACCCTCGGCCAGCAGATAGTCCACCTCGCGGGTGAGCCCGAGGCGGCTGGCCACCCGATCGTGGGCCTTGGTATCGATCGCGGGTTTAATCACCGCAACACGATGGCCGCGCTCCTCATAGTTAAACGCGGCCTGGAGCAGCGCGGTGCTCTTGCCGGAGTTCATCGCTCCGTAACGGAAATACAGTTTTGCCACCACGCCAGTCTAGCGACCGGCGCGGTGGCAACCGTGGACGACGCCCTAGAGCGAGATTTTCAGCGTCTCGGCGGTATCGCGCATGATTTCCTGCGCACGCTCGGGATCGTCGTTGAGCTGGGTGCCCAGGGTCGGGATCATCTCCGCGATCGCGGGACGCCAGCCCTCAAAGCGATCGGGGAAGCAGCGCTCCAGCAGATCGATCATGATCGGCACGGCCGTGGAGGCCCCCGGGGAGGCGCCCAGCAGCCCGGCGATCGTGCCGTCCTCGGCCGCGATCAGCTCGGTACCAAACTGCAGCACACCGCCCTTTTTGGGGTCCTTCTTGATGACCTGCGCACGCTGACCGGCCGTGATCAGGTACCAGTCCTTTTCCTGCGCGGTGGGCATAAACTCGCGCAGCGCCGCAAATTTCTTGGCGCGGCTCGCGGTGAGCTCGCTCAGCAGATATTTAATCAGCGAGGGGTTGTCCTTGGCCACGGCGAGCATCGGGATGAGGTTTCCCGGGCGCAGCTGCGTGACGATATCCACGATATGTCCCTTTTTCAGGAACTTCGGGCTGAAGCCGGCATAGGGTCCAAAGAGCAGCGAACCCTCCCCGCCAACCACGCGCGCATCGAGGTGCGGCACCGACATCGGCGGCGCACCCACCGAGGCCTGGCTATAAACCTTGGCGCTGTGCTGGGCCACAATCTCGGGGTTATCGGTGCGCATAAACGCGCCCGAAAGCGGGAATACTCCAAAGCCCTTGATCTCGGGGATACCAGATTTTTGCAGGAGCTTCAGCGCCCATCCACCGGCACCCACAAAAACAAAGCGGGCGTTGGTGGTCTTCGGGGTACGGCCCACCAGGTCGCGCGTGCTGACCTTCCAGGTGCCGTCCTTGAGCTTCTTCAACCCGCGGACCTCGTGGTTCACGCGCAGCGTCGCGCCCGCACTCACGGCGGCGTCAAAAAGCTGACGGCTGAGCTCACCAAAGTCCACATCGGTTCCGGCGGTCATCCGGGTGGCGGCGAAGGCCTCGCCAGCCACGCGCTTTTTCATCAGCAGCGGGGCCCACTCGTTGATCACGCGGGAATCGGTGGAGTATTCGATGGTGTCAAAAAGCGGCTCGTTTTTCAGGGCCTCATAGCGCTTGCGGAGGTATTCCACATCGTGCTCGCCGCGCACAAACGTCATATGCGGAGCGGTGTTAATAAACGAACCCGGGTCCTTCAGCAGGCCCGCGCGCACGAGGTGCGCCCAGAGCTGGCGGGATACCTGGAACTGCTCGTTAATCTGCAGCGCCTTGGTGGGGTTCACCGTGCCATCCGCGGCCTCGGGCATATAGTTCAGCTCACACATGGCGGCATGCCCGGTGCCCGCGTTATTCCACGGATTGGAACTCTCCTGGGCGACCTCGCCCAGGCGCTCATAGATTTCGATAGACCAATCCGGCTGCAGCTGCGAGATTATGGTGGCCAGGGTTGCGCTCATGATGCCGCCGCCGATGAGGACTACATCGACCGGCTTAGAAGTCGTCATGACAGTAGTTTATGCCCGTTGTCGGTGGGCCGCGAACCGGGCGACGCGACAAAGGTCTCCTGGATGACGTTTCCCCCGCTTTCCCGTGCCTTTTCGAGGGTTTCGGCGGCGGTCACAACCAGCCGTTCCCAGATAATCGGCGCGGCCGACTGCTGGGCCACCCCGATGCTCGCGCTCATCCGCAGCCCCCGCGCCTCATCGATCGGCTCCTCGGACAGCGCGTTCAGGATAGAACGCCCAATATCGCGCCCCTCGATCGCCTCGTCCAGCACCGCGAGCAGCGCAAACCGGCCGCCGCCCAGGTGCCCGATGATCGCCGTGGGCGGGACACTCGCGCGCAATACCCGCGCAAATCTTGCGGTGGCCTCGCGCACAGCATCCGAGCCATAGGCCACCCGGAAGGCATCCATTCCGTCCAGCTCGGTATGGATCAGCGCCACCGGAACACCGTGCATATTCACCCGGGCCACCCGGTCGGAGGCCCCCACATCAAAGGCCTCGGCCGCGAGCACGCCGATCGAAAAGGACACCGCGGAATCCCGCGGGCTATAGGCGAGGCCGCGCAGCACATCGCGTTCGGCGCGCATCGAGGACATCGATACGGCCACCACCACCAGGAGGCCCATGATCACAGCGGTGGAGGTGCCGCTGCCAAAGATCGGATGCCCGCTCATCCGGTCGCCCCCCTGGGTGAGCAAAAACAGGGCCCGGGCCAAAAGATATACGCCCGCGGTGATCAGCGCGCCCGCGAGGATCCGCGCATGCACGCTGGACCGGGACACCTCGCCGAGCGCCTCCGCGCCGGCAAGCACCGCAAATACGGCCACCGCGGCCAGATAGATCACGCCCCCGGACCAGGTTCCCGCGGACTCCCAGAAGATCGGGACTACGCAGGCACAGGCGGCCGCCGCGGCCACCACCCAGAGCACGCCGGAATTGCGGCCGTTAAACAGGCGCATGCCCGACCACATCGACCCCATGGCGAGCACAAACGTGGAGTTGGCCAGGGCGAGGAAGACCCAGCCGCCGAAATTATCATCCAGCACGTAGATCAGCGAGCTGAGGATACCCGCGACAAAACACAGCGACCAGTACAGTCCCGCGCGGTCATAGGCGCGGAACGCCGTATTCAGGATAAAGCTCGCCCCGCTCACGGTGATGATCAGGCCGCAGAGCACCTGAACGGTGAGGACATCGAGGATCATTCGGGATTCCTTTGGGGTTCGAGGGGAAGGGTCACGGTGACAATCGTGCCCACCCCGAGTTCGCTGGCCACGCTGATCTCCCCGCCGTGCTGGTCCACGATATCCCGGCAGATGCTCATGCCCAGACCCGTGCCGGGTGTGGTGGAGTGCCGCATCGCATCGGAGCGGTAGAAGCGCTGGAACATGCGGGCGCGATCCTGATCGCTCATCCCGAGGCCGGTATCGGCGATGCTCAGGACAACGCTGCCGGGTCCGGGCACCAGGCGGGCCGTGATGGAGCCGCCATCGCGGTTATATTTCAGGGCATTGGTCACGAGGTTATCCACGACCTGACGCAGCCGGAAGCCATCGGCCATAAGCGGCACCGCGCCGGGACTGACCGTGCCGATGCGCAGGTGGCGCTCGCGCGCCGCGGGCTCGGCCGCGGCCAGGGATTCCGCGACGATCTGGTTCAGATCACAGGGCGCATAGGTCATCAGGAACGTATGGTTGGAATCGCGCGCGGCGTGTAGCAGATCGGAGACGATCGCGAGCATGCGCTCGGAATTGCCAAAAACCACGTCCAGGTGCTGGCGGGTTTCCGCACTCAGCTCCTCATCGTCCAGGGCCAGATCCAGATAGCCGAGGATCGAGGTCAGCGGGGTGCGCAGCTCATGCGAGACCGAGGCGATCAGATCGTCCCGCGCGCGCAGGGCCTGCAGTTCCGCGGTCACATCGCGCTGCACCATGACCGAGCCCGTGCGGGCACCGCGGACATCGGTCAGCTGTCGCCCGGTCACCGCGAGCGCGATGGGCGGCGCGGATTCCGAGGTCATCCAAATCAGCTCATCCTCGAAGCTCTCCCCCGCGAGCAGGCGCTCGAGCGGGAGCTGCTCGCGGCACAGCGGCGTCTGCCGGTCCCGCCCGAAGATTCTGCCCTCGGCCTGGGCGCTGGCATGCGAGCCATAGCGCAGCTTGAGTAGCCGAAACGCCTCATTGCGGTGGGTGCGCCGCCCGTTCCGGTCATAGGCCACCACCGCGAAGCTCACCGCATTCAGCACGGCATCGAGCATAAGCTCCTGCGCGCGGGCGTGATCAAAGGACTGGGTCATCAGCGTGGACTGCCGCTTCAGCAGCACGCGCTGGGCCGCGGTGCGCCGCGCGGTTTGGTATGTCGCGGTGGAGACAAAAATCAGGGAGATCGGCAGCAGGAGCAGCCGCGGAATATCCGCGAGGCTTAGCCCATCGGTCTCCGTACCCACGGAAAACCACAGCGCGAGGGAGGATACGGTGGGGCCGAGGAAGGCCCCGTTGCGCCCAAAATAGCCCGCGAGCCAGGTCACGGGGAAGACCAGGAGCAGACCCGCGCCGAGCGCGGGCTCCCCCATCCGGATCATGACTATCGCGAGGATATCGACCACGGGCAGCAGCATCACGAGCCAGCGCGGCCAGAGCGACCAGGGCAGCACGGCCGCGGCCATCGTGACCATAAAGATCACCACCACGCCGCTGATAAACAGCTCATTGCGCAGCGTGACCGGATCCAGCAGCAGGCTCACCGTGATCGTGATCAGCACCACCACCGCCAGCAGCAGCTGCGTCATAAATACGTCGCGCTCGAGGCGGTTTCCGGGGGCCAGGGCGGGGGAAGCCGGGGCCGCGGGAGAAGTAGTCATGGCACGACAATAACAGCCGGCCGGGACCCCCGAGGTGTTCGGGGGTCCCGGCCGGGAAACTGCGGGTTGCGGGTTAGGCGCCGAGGAGCTTCTCGGCGACGATCTCCGCGATCTGCACGGTGTTCAGCGCGGCACCCTTACGCAGGTTGTCATTCGAGATGAACAGCACCAGGCCGCGGCCCTCGGGGGCCGACTGATCGGCGCGGATGCGGCCCACAAACGACGGGTCGGATCCGGCGGCCTGCAGGGGCGTGGGGATCTCGCTGAGCTCCACACCGGGGGCCTCGGCCAGGATCTCCGTGGCGCGCTCGGGGCTGAGCGGCTGCGCAAACTCGGCGTGGATCGACAGCGAGTGGCCGCTGAATACGGGCACGCGCACACATGTGCCCGCCACGAGCAGATCCGGCAGTTCCAGGATCTTGCGGCTCTCGTTGCGGAGCTTCTTTTCCTCGTCGGTCTCGCCCTCGCCGTCGTCCACGATGGCACCCGCGAGGGGCACCACGTTAAACGCGATCGGGCGGGCATATACAGCGGGCTCGGGCATCGTCACGGCGGAACCGTCATGCACCAGCTGCTCAAGGTTTTCGGAGGCCACCGCGGCGCGGGCCTGACCGGCCAGCTCGGCCACACCGGCGAGGCCGGAACCGGACACTGCCTGGAAGGTGGTCACGGTCAGGCGCTGCAGCCCCGCCTCGGTGTCCAGCGCCTTCAGCACGGGCATCGCTGCCATCGTGGTGCAGTTCGGGTTGGCGATGATGCCCTTCACCGCCTGCGCGATCGCGTGCGGGTTCACCTCGCTGACCACCAGCGGGATCTCCGGATCGGAACGGAACGCGGAGGAGTTATCAATGACCAGCACGCCGGCCTCGGCAAAGCGCGGGGCATGGGCGCGGGAACCGGTGGCACCGGCCGAGAACAGGGCGATCTGTAGCCCCGCGGGATCGGCGGTGTTGATGTCCTCGACGATGATATCGGTCTCGCCAAAGCGCACCGTGGAACCGGCCGAACGCGCGGTGGCAAAGAGGCGCAGCTCGGCGATGGGGAAGTTGCGGTCCTGCAAAAGCTGGCGCATGACGGTACCGACCTGGCCGGTGGCCCCGACGATACCCAGACGTACTCCGTGAGTCATGATGCGATTATCTCCTCAGATGGCGCCCGGCGTGGCGGGCGGCGGATACGGCCGCGCGCCGGCCGGAAGTATTCCGGTCGGCGCGAGGCCTCAAAAACGGGTGTAGGGGGTGGTTAGCGGCCGGTTCCGGCGTAAACGATGGCCTCGATCTCGTTGTCCAGGCCAAAGACCGAGTGCACCACGCGGGCGGCCTCGTTAACCGAGTCGGCGCGGGTGACAACCGAGATGCGGATCTCACTCGTGGAGATCATCTCGATATTAATCGACGCCTTATGCAGCGCATCAAAGAGCTTCGCCGAGACACCGGTATTGGCCTTCATGCCGGCGCCAACCAGCGCAAGCTTGCCGATCTGGTCGTCGTGCTGCACCGAGGCAAAGCCGATGGCGTCCTTCTCGTTGCGCAGCGCGGTGAGCACCAGCTGGGCCTCGGATTTGGGCAGGGTGAAGGAGATATCGGTCAGGCCCGTGGCGGCGGCCGAAACATTCTGCACGATCATGTCCACATTGGCCTCGGTCTTGGCGATGATGCCAAAGATCTGCGCGGCCTTACCGGGAACATCGGGCACGCCGACGACGGTGATCTTGGCCTCGCTCAGGTCGGTGGCGACACCGGTGACGATGGGCTGTTCCATGGCGTCACCCTCCTTCGGGTTATAGACGAGGGTACCCTCGTTATTGGTAAATGATGAACGAACGTGGAGCGTGACGCCGTGGCGCCGCGCAAACTCCACGGCGCGGATATAAAGCACCTTGGCGCCATTGGCGGCGAGCTCGAGCATTTCCTCTGTGGTGATCTTATCGAGCTTGCGGGCCAGCGGCACGACGCGCGGATCGGACGTGAAGACGCCGTCCACATCGGTATAGATCTCGCAGACATCCGCGTGCAGCGCCGCGGCCAGGGCCACCGCGGTGGTATCGGAGCCGCCGCGGCCGAGGGTGGTGATATCGGCGGTGTCCTGGGACAGGCCCTGGAAACCGGCAACGATCACGATTGCGCCCTCGTCCAGCGCCTGGCGCACCCGCACCGGGTCCACCTCCACGATGCGCGCGGCACCGTGGTGGGTATCGGTGCGCATTCCGGCCTGCGGGCCGGAGAAGGAACGCGCGTCATAGCCCATCGATTTAATCGCCATCGCGAGCAGGGCCACGGCGATGCGCTCCCCGCTGGAGAGCAGCATGTCCAGCTCGCGCTGGTCCGGGAGCGGGGAGACCTCATGGGCGAGATCCAGCAGCTCATCCGTGGAATCACCCATGGCCGAGACGGCCACCACCACGTCATGCCCGGCCTTGCGGGTGTCAATAATTCGCTTGGCGACGCGCTTAATGCTCTCGGCGTCGGCTACCGACGATCCGCCGTATTTTTGCACGATAAGGCTCACGTGAAACTCCTGATAAGAATGCGGGCGCTACGCCCGCGGGGTTTTTAGTCTAGAACGCCGCGAATAACAGATTTGGCATGTTACGAGCTAGCCAACGACGGTGCGGCCCTCGAAGGCGCGGCCGAGGGTAATCTCATCGGCGTATTCGAGGTCGCCGCCCACCGGCAGTCCGGAGGCAAGGCGGGTGACCTTGATGTCCAGGGTGGTGAGCAAACGGCTGAGGTAGGTGGCGGTGGCCTCCCCCTCAAGGTTGGGGTCTGTGGCGAGGATAACCTCGGTGACGGTGCCATCGGCGAGGCGCTGCATGAGCTGGCGGATGCGCAGATCATCGGGGCCCACGCCGTCGATGGGGCTGATTGCCCCACCCAGCACGTGATACAGGCCGCGGAACTCGCGGGTGCGCTCGATGGCGACCACGTCCTTGGCCTCCTCCACCACACAGATAAAGGTTTGGTTGCGGCGCGGATCGCGGCAGATGCCGCAGGTTTCCTCCTCGGCCACGTTGCCGCATATCGAGCAGAAGTGCACGCGCGTGCGGATCTCGCCGAGGATCTCGGAGAGCCGGGTGACGTCAAAGCTCTCGGTCTGCAGGATGTGGAATGCGATGCGCTGCGCGGATTTGGGACCGATGCCGGGCAGGCGACCGAACTCCTCGATCAGTTCCTGAACAATTCCCTCGTACATGTGGTCCTCTTAGTTGCCGCGGTCGAAGCGGGTTGCGGGGATATAGACCTGTTCCTCCAGGAACACGGCGCCGAGCATTTCACGCACAACGGCCTCACCGTAGCGGTTGCCCTGGCTCGGCGCAAAACGAGCGCTCGGGGCATCGCGCCGGGCGGGTGCCGACGCGGCGGGTGCCGAGGCGGTTTTGGGGGCGGCGGGCTCGGGGCTCGCGGGAGGTGCGTCGTAGACGGGGGCGAAGGGTTCATCGGAGGGCGCGGCGGGGCGCACCGGGGAGGCCACATCGCCGATGCGCACGGCGCCGCCCGAGACCAGGCCACCGGGGACCGGGGCATCCGAGGCGATCATCGCGCGCGGGGGGATAGCGGCTCCCGGGGGAATGGCCGCTCCCGGGGGAATCACGGGGGTTCCGGGAGCGGCGCCGCGGGGGCCACCGCCCCGGGTGGGGCCGCCCCCGCGGGGGCCGCCGGGATCGGGGAACGGCGGCTCATCCTCGGAGGGCGGAGCGTCGTTATCGTCGGGGAAGGGGATGCCGTCCACCTCGCTCACCGCGGGCGGGGCCGCCGGGGCGGCCGCGCGCGCGGCGGCTTCCGGGGCCGGAGCCGGAGGTTCCGCCACCGTCGGGGCTGCCGCGGGTGCGGGGGCGGAGGAGCCGGGAATGGCCACCACGTCCCAGCCGGAGGAGCTCGCGGGGGCAGCGGGTTCGGAGACAGCGCGAGCGGGGGCCGCGGAATACGAGGAGCTCGCGGGGGGCTTTTGCGCAGCGGGCGCGGGCTCGGCGGGCTTCGTCGCGGCCCGTGCCGGAGAGGACTGCGCCGGAGTGGGCTGCGCCGGGGCAGACTGTGCCGGGGCGGGCGGGCGCGCGGGTGCGGCCCCATCGGAGTCGAGGCGGGCAATAAATTTCACGCTCAGGCCCAGCACGTCCACGATCGCCGCGCGCACATGCGTGCTCACGCCCTCGCCATTGGGTGCAACCTGGCGGAAGCCATCGGCATCCTTCTGGCTCGGGAAACTCAGCGTGAGAATATCGTCGTTCAGCGCACGCACCGTGGCGGTGGCGGCAACCATCCACGCGGCGCGCTTGCCCGCGGCCAGGCGCTCCAGGATCTCGGGCCAGGCGTGCTTCAGCTGGGCCAGCGTGACCGGGGTGCTCGGGGTCGCGGCAGCGACCGCCGGAGCGGCGGGAGCGGGAGCGGAAGCCTGCGCGGCGGGAGCCTGCGCGGCAGAAGCCTGCGCGGCAGGAGCCGGAGCCTGCGTAGGAGCCTGCGCGGCGGGAGCGGCGGCCGGGCGAGCGGCGGGACGCCCCGCGCCCCCGGCGGCCCGCGCCAGATCGGCACCCGAGAGACCCCCGGGATTACCCGCGGCCCGCGCGAGCGCGGCCCCGGAGAGCGCGGCGGGCTCGGCGGGACCCACGGCCCCACCCTCCACGCGCCGCTCCAGGCGTTCCACCCGCACCAGCGCACCACGATCGCTCTCGTCCACGGCCGGAACCAGCACCCGCGCCACCATCAGTTCCAGGTGCAGGCGCGGGGCCGAGGCGCCGCTCATCTCGGAGAGCGCGGCGTTTACAATATCGGCCGTGCGGCTAAGCGCCGCCTGGCCAAAGGCATGGGCCTGCACGGCATAGCGGTCAAGCTCATCCTGGGGAACCCCGCGCAGCACGGCCGCGGCGGCATCACCCGTGGCACCCACCACGATCAGATCGCGCAGGCGCTCCAGGAGGTCGTCCACAAAACGGCGCGGATCCTGACCCGTTTGAATCACGCTGTCCACGGCCGCAAACGCGGCCCCGGCATCGCGCGCCGCCAATGCATCGATGGCCTCGTCCAGGAGCGAGGAGTGGGTATAACCCAGCAGGGCCACGGCCCGCTCATATTCCACCGTGCCCTCCTCGGAACCCGCGATCAGCTGGTCCAGGAGGGAAAGGGTATCGCGCGCCGAACCGCCGCCCGCGCGCACCACGAGGGAGAGCACCCCGGCCTCGACCGTGATGTTCTCGGAGGCGCACATCTGTTCCACATAGGCCAGCATCTGTGCGGGCGGGATCAGCCGGAAGGGATAGTGGTGGGTGCGCGAACGAATCGTGCCGATCACCTTATCCGGCTCGGTGGTGGCGAAGATGAACTTCACGTGTTCCGGCGGCTCCTCCACGATCTTCAGGAGCGCGTTAAAACCATTCGCCGTGACCATATGGGCCTCGTCGAGGATAAAAATTTTATAGCGGTCGCGGGCCGGGGCGAAGACCGCGCGCTCGCGCAGATCGCGCGCATCGTCCACACCACCGTGGCTCGCGGCGTCAATCTCGACCACGTCGAGGGAACCCCCGCCGTCCCGGCTGAGCTCCACACAGCTCGGGCATACGCCACACGGGGTATCGGTGGGGCCCTCGGCACAGTTCAGGCAGCGCGCAAGGATGCGCGCGGAGGTGGTTTTTCCGCAGCCGCGCGGGCCGGAGAAAAGATAGGCGTGATTCACGCGATTGGTGCGCAGGGCCGTCATCAACGGATCGGTCACCTGAGACTGACCGATCAGTTCGGCAAAGGATTCGGGCCGATAACGGCGATACAGAGCGGTAACCACATCCCCAGTCTAATCGGGACGGCCGACCTCCGGGGAGGGTGCGAGGCTGGGTATGGCAATTCCCAGGTCGGAGAGCGCCGCGCGCGCGGCATAAAAACCGCCGCTGCCGTGCACGCCGGGCCCCGGGGGCACCGCCGCCGACCCCAGATATAGACCCGGGGTGGGCGTGCGCCAGGGCTCGCGGGCAAGCCGCGGCCGGGCCAAAAGCTGAGCAAAATTGGTGGCGCCGGAGCCAATATCTCCGCCGATAAAATTGGGGTTTCGGGCCTCCAATTGGCACGCGCTGGTGGCCGCCGAACCGAGGATCAGGTCCCGGAATCCGGGCGCATAGCGCTCGATCTCGGCGCTAATATACTCGGTGGCATCCAGGTCGCTGCCCGCGGGAACATGCACATAGGCCCAGAGCGCGGCGCTGCCCGCGGGGGCGCGTGTGGAATCCACGAGGCTCGGCTGAACCACAAGAATATAGGGCTGCTCCACGAGGTTGCCGCGGGCCACCGCTCGCTCGGAGGCGGCCACCTGCGCCGCGGTTCCCCCCAGGTGCACCGTGGGGGACTCCCGCAGCTCCTGCGCGCTCCAGGGCACGGGGCCCGAGAGCGCAAAATCCACCTTCGCGCTTCCGTTGCCATAGCGGAAGCGGCGCAGCGAGCGGAGATATTTTGTCGGCAGCACATCCGCCCCGATCGCGGCCAGATCCCGCGCGGAGGTATCGCAGAGCACCACCGCGGCATCACCCACGTCGTGGATCGACGCGATCCGCACACCCGTTGTGATCCGGCCGCCGTGCGCGCGCAGATCCTCCACGAGGGCCGCGGTGACCGCGCCCGCACCCCCGATCGGCAGGGGCCAGCCGCGCGGGCCGTGCGCATGCGCGGCGAGCACAACCCCCACCGCGGTGAGCGCAAGCGAGCGGGTATTGCCGATCCCGTGGGCCGCCGCCCCCGCAAAAAGCGCGCGGGCGTTTTCACCGCCGAGGCGCGGCAACCCGGCGGGGAAATTGGCCAGCACCGAGCCGGCGAGACGGGCCGCCAGCACGGGGTGGCGCGGCCCCTCCGCGAGCGGGGCTCCGAGCAGGCCCGCGAGTTCGGGGAGCCGCCGCGAGAGCCCCTCAAAGGCCCGCGTCCAGGCCCGGCCATCGCGGCCCAGCCCTGCGGCCGTGCGCCGAATATCGCGATAGGCCACCGCGATCCGATCCGGGGCGATACCGTGCGCAAAGGAGATATCGGGGGTCACATAGGGTACCCGCTCGGTCAGGCCAAACGCGCGAAAAAACTCCGAGGTCATCGCCATCGGATGCACCGCTGAGCCCACATCGTGATGGAAGCCCGGCAGCGTCAGCTCCTCGGTGCGGCAGCCGCCCCCGGGCACGGAATCGGATTCATAAACGGTGACATCCAGCCCGGCCCGGGCGAGGGTGACCGCGCCGACCAGGCCGTTGGGACCGCTACCGATTACCGCCGCTGTGACCATGGTCACCAGTCTAGGGGCGCGCCCCTCGGGGCGGGAGTCCCCGGCTCCCGCCCCTGCCCGGGCTACACCCCGCGCAATGCCTCCGCGGGGGTCAGGCCCGAGGCGCGCCAGGCGGGCAGCATCCCGGCGAGCGCCCCCACGCCCAGCGCCAGCACCGGCGCGGCCAGCAGCGTGAGCGGATCGAGGCGGAAGAGCTGCCCGGTGAGCGCCGAATAAACGCCGGTCCCGAGGATGCCCAGGGCCGCACCGATCAGCCCCCCGATCAGCGAGAGCAGCATCGCCTCGGCAATAAACTGTCCGGCCACATCGCGCCTTCTGGCCCCGAGGGCCCGGCGCAGCCCGATCTCGCCGCGGCGTTCGATCACCGCGACCACCATCGTATTGGCCACCCCGATGCCTCCCACCAGCAGGGCGATTCCGCCGAGCCCCAGGGCGAGGGTTCCGAGCGAGTCATCGGCCTGGGCGCGGGCATCGGCAAAATCGGAGAGCTTCGAGACCGCCACCTTCTCGGGGCGGGCCGGATTGGCGGTGGCCGCGAGCACGTTGCGCACCGCTCCCACGGCCGCGGGGGTTGTGCGCAGATAGATCATCGTGATCTCCCCGGCCCCGGTTTCCCCGACCGCCGCGCGCTCGGGCCAGAGCGTTTCCTGCAACCATTTATGGCCCACAAAAACGCTATCGTCCACGCCCGGCGCCAGCTCAACCGAGGAGAGTATCCCCAGCACCTGATGCCAGGAGCCGCCGAGCCACACCCGCTGCCCGGGCTCGCTGATGCCGAGGGTGATCGCGGCACGCGCGCCGAGGACCGCGGTGGGCAGCGCCTCGGTGGCCTCGCTGAACCACACACCCGAGGTCATCCGGGCGTCCAGCGCGGTGAGCAGGTCACGATCGGCCCCAAAAACCTTGATGCCGCCGGAGTTTCGGGCGGGCACCAGGTCATTGCGATAGACCTTCACCCCCTTGGGGGCGCCATAGACGGTACCCACCGCCTCCACGGGGCCGATCCGGCCGATCATCTCCGGGGACTGCGCGGGCAGAGCCTCCTCATTGGGGGCGACGGTGAGCAGGTTGGCCCCCGCGCCGTCCAGCTCCGCGAGGAACTGGGCCCGATTGGAGGCGGCGATCCCGGAGATCGCCACGAGTGCCGCGATGCCCACCGCGATTCCGATTGCCGAGAGCACCGTGCGCAGCGGGCGCGCGGTGGCCCCGATCAGTGCGGCACCCCAGAGGTCGCGCGGGCGCACCCGGGTGCGGCGGCGTGAAATTTTCAAGACTCATCCCTCTCGTCCGTGATGATGGATCCATCGCGAATCGTGATCCGGCGCGGCATGCCCGCGGCGATCTGCTGATCGTGGGTAATCACGATCACCGTGGTGCCCTCGGCCGCGAGATCCCGCAGGAGCGTCATGATCTCGGCCCCGGTGGCGGTATCCAGCGCGCCCGTGGGTTCATCGGCGAAGATGATCCGCGGGCTTTTCACCAGGGCCCGGGCGATCGCCACGCGCTGCTGCTGGCCGCCGGAGAGTTGCCCGGGCCGATGCCCGAGGCGCTCGGCCAGCCCCACCCGGCGCAGCGCGTCCTCGGCCCGGCGCAGGCGTTCGCGCCGCGGAGCCCCGGTATAGAGCAGCCCGGTAGCCACATTCTGTAGCGCGCTGAGGCTCGGCACCAGAAAAAACTGCTGAAAAATGAATGCCAGATATTCGGCGCGCAGCGCGGCCCGGCGCGGGTCACCCAGGCCCGCTACCCGCTCCCCCGCGAGATAAACCTCGCCCGTGCTGGGGTTTTCCAGGGTGCCCATGATCGAGAGCAGCGTGGTTTTTCCCGAGCCCGAGGGCCCCACAATGGCCACCAGTTCGCCGGGAAGAAACTCCAGCGAGGTGTCCTCCAGCACCCGGGTGGGTGGGCTGGTTGGGTATTCCTTGGTGACGCGGGTGAGCGAGAGGATCGGGTCCGCGCTCATGACGGGACCACAACCTCATCACCCTCGGCAATATCATCGCCCAGGAGCTGCACGCGGGCATCGGCCACCAGCCCGATTCGCACCGGCACGATCCGGGTGGTATCCCCGCGCACCACCTCAACCCCGTAGCCCCCCTCGGCGAGCGCAAGCAGCGCCACCACGGGCACCACGAGGGCGTTCTCCGCCCCCTCGCCGGCCACGCTCACGCGCACGGCGGGGAGGCCGATTCCGGCCAGTGCCTCCTGATCGGCGAAGTCGATCACGGCTCGCGGGGGCAGCTTTTCCCCCTCGGCGGTGCTGCCGGGATCGGTATCAATTCGGGAGATCACCCCGGCGAGGCTGCCGCCCCCGGGCAGCGTGGCGGTCACGGTTGTTCCCACGGCGAGCGAGGTGGACTGGGCGGCGGTCAGGGAGGCCGTGCCGCGGATCAGGGGGCTGGTATAGGTCAGGACCGGGCCGCTGGCCTCGTCCCCGAGCGTGGCCTTGACCTCGGCGATGCGGATCGAATCGGCGTTCACCACCACCGCGTCCTGGGGCGAAAACACCCCCGTGGGGGTCGCGATGCCGCGGGATTTTTGCCAGGCCTTCAGCGCCTGCTCGGTGGCCGCCGTGAATTTTTCGTCCACCGTAATTTTTCCTCCGAAGCCCAGGTCCACCAGGGATTGCTCCAGCTGGGCGATGTCCTTGCCCGGGGTGGAGTCGATTGAGAGTTCCCGCCAATAGGGGCGGCTGCCGCGCAGCAGCGGGATCGCCACCCCATCGCGTTCATAGATGTTCTCTCCCACCCGCACGGTGCTGCCCACCGCGGGTAGCTCCGTGAGGATGCCCCCGGTGCCGCCCAGCACCCCGGGCTCGCCATAACCCAGCTGGGTATTCAGCACGATATTGGAGGCGAGGGATTCCCGGCTCACCGAGACGGTCTTGGCCGTGCCCTCCCCGATAGCGGTTGCCGGGCCCGCGGCCCAGGGCTGCCAGGCGAGAACTCCGGCACCGGCCCCGAGCACCAGCACGGTGCCCGCGGCAATCAGCGTGATCTTTTTTCCGCGCGCCATGATTAGTTCTCCGGCTGCGGGGCGGTCATGCCAAAGACTTCCGATAGCCAGTCCTGTTTAAAGGCCCCGGTGAAACTGGGCATCACGATGCCCATCATCATCTCGCCGTCCCCGCCGCCGGCTCCGGCACTCGGCTCGGGCGGCATCAGCGTGTCCTCACAGGCCTTATAGGCAGCAATGAACTGTCCCTTGGTGGTGCCCACGGGCACCTCGATCTGGGCCTCATCATCGGGATCACCCAGTTCGCTCAGGCCATTTTCACGCGCACACTCGGCAAATTTACGCAGCGGTGCGAGCTGTTCCGAGGAGAGTTTAAACTCCGGGATATTGGCGCTATATTCGGGGACCTTCGTATTGCAGGTTTCGCTGGCGCGCTGGAAAAGTTCCATGCTCGCATCATCCCCCACCGTGAGGTCATCGGTGGTTCCGCCGGCCTCGCTCACCCGGCCCGCTGTGATCGCCACCTGCCCGTCAAAAAGCTCCACCCCCTCGACGCCCTCGGCCTTGAGGCATTCCACATAGGCGGCCGCGGCCTTTTTGGGGTCGGCCCCCTCCCCGGCTCCGGATTTCCCGCCGCCCGAGGCCACCTCGGGGGTCGCGGAGCACCCGGCGAGGGTAAGCATTCCGATGCTCAAAATGGCGAGGGTTCGGGCAAGGCCCCAATTTCCGCGGGTGGTGGGTCTGGGCATGATGCGCTCTCTTTCCGTGGGAGACAGGATCGGGGCCACACCGGCCGGGGGCCCCAGATCCAGTTCTACGCGGCACCCCGATAGCGCCCGGTCAGTGAGATCCTCACCTTTTACTCACCCTGCCTCGCGCATACTAGGGGGGAACCGGGAGGGCAACCATGGATATTCTGATCGTCGAGGACGAGGTGGATCTGGGCGCCAGCCTCGCCGAGGGGCTGCGCGCCGAGGGCTATCGGGTCGGGCTTGTTCACGATGGCGCGAGCGCGCTGAGCCGGCTCGCGGAGTTTCCGGTAAGGATCGTAATCCTGGATCGTAATCTGCCGGTGCTCGACGGCGATACCGTGTGTCGCACCCTCACCGCGATGGGCCATCCCGCGCGCGTGCTCATGCTCACCGCCTCGGGCAGCCTCGAGGATCGGGTGACCGGGCTGAACCTCGGCGCCGATGACTATCTGGCCAAGCCCTTTGCCTATGCCGAGCTGATCGCGCGGGTGCGGGCCCTGAATCGCCGCATCGACGACGGCCCCGAGGTGCGCGATTTTGGCGATGTCCGGGTGAATCTCAGCGGCCGTGGCGTCACCCGAGCGGGCCAACATATTCGGCTCAGCCCCAAGGAATACGGCGTGATGCATGCGCTCGCGCTGGCCCCGGGCACCGTGAGTTTTGAGGATCTGGTGGACGAGGTCTGGGCCGGGGAGGACCGGGAGATCTCCCGCGGGGCGGTCAAGGCGGTGGTCTATGCGCTGCGTCAAAAGCTGGGCACCCCCGATGTGATCCTCACCGAAACCGGCCGCGGCTATCGGCTCGTGGCCCCCTCCGAGGCTCGGCCCCGATGAGTTTTTGCCGCCGCCCGGCCCCCGCCCGTAGAGTCCCGCTAGGAGAGCCCCGATGAGTTTTCGCACCCGTTTAACGCTGACGTTTGCCGCGGTATTTCTTGCGGCCGGGGTGGGCCTGCTGATCAGCACCTATCTGGTTGTGAATCAGCTCTTTAACCAGAACATGGTGAGCGATGGTGCGCTCTTTGACGGCACCACACCCGCCAATCTCTCGGGGGTCACCACCCCCGCGGAGGAGTTTTTTCTGCTCTCCGCCGAGCAACAGGATGCGCTCACCTGGGGGCCGGCTACCGGCGTGCCCGGGGTTGCCGCGCGCATCCCCTCGGAGCTGGTGAACCTCACGGAAACGGATACCCTGCACGGGCTCACGCTCGCGGTGGCCAGCACCGAGGTGGCCCTGCGCGGCGAGGTACTCTCCGCCCTCGGGATTTGGTCGGCCGTGATCCTGGTGATTTTTGCTGCCGTCGCGGCGCTCGCGGCGTGGCTGCTCTCGCGCACGGCGCTGCGCCGCATCGGGCGGATCACGGAGGCCACCCGGGAGATCACCCAGAGCGGCCTGGACCGCCGCCTGGACCTGCCCGGGCCCACCGATGAGATTAAGGAGCTCGGGGATACCATCGACGAAATGCTGGGGAGGCTCGAGGCCTCCTTTGAGCGCCAGCGCCGCTTTATCGCCAATACCTCGCATGAGCTGCGCACCCCGATTGCCACGGTGCGCAGTGCGCTGGAGATTCCCCTGGCCCAGGGCCGCGTGCCCGAGGAGCTGGAGGCGGCATTTGCGCGCGCGGTGCGCGCCACCGAACGCAGCGAAAATATCATCGCGGGCCTGCTGGATATGGCCCGCAGCGATGCGGCCTGCCCCGAGAACGTGGAGGTGCTGGATCTCTCCACCACCGTCGCCGAGTCCCTCGCGGATGCGGCCGAACGACTGGACTCCGCGGGGCTTATGCCCGAGAGCACCCTGAACGGCGGGGCTGCCGTGCGGGCCGAGCCGGCCCTGCTGCGCCAGGTCGTGGATAATCTGATCGGCAATGCGATCGGTCACGGCCGGGCCGGGGGCACGCTCCGGATCATCACCGCGGAGGATCCCGCGGCCGGAACCGTGACACTGCAGGTAGCCAATACCGCGGCCGGTTCGCTTGAGGGAATGGACTGGGACGCCCTGGTGGAGCCGTTTAACCGCGGCGAGAATACCCGACTGGCCGCCTCGGATGCGGCCCCCGGGGAGGGCCTGGGATTAAGCCTGGTCGCGAGCATCATCGCGCGCTACGGGGGCACGCTGGAGCTGGCCCCCAATGCTGCGGGCGAGTTCACGGCGCTGATCACGTTGCCCGCCGCCGCGGTTCCGGCGGTATCCGCGGGATAACGCGGGAGGGCCGGGCGCGATAGTGCCGCCCGGCCGCCCCGGCACGGGCCTAGCCCTCGATCGCGCCCAGCGTCTGCCGGGCGATCTCCAGTTCCTCGTTGGTGGGCACCACGAGCACCGCAACCTCGGACTGCGGCGTGGAGATGAGCCGCGGCTCGGATCCGCGCAGCTCGTTCAGCTCCTCGTCAATCTCGATGCCCAGCCGGCCCAGACCGGCCAGCGCACGCGAGCGCACCAGTGCGCTATTTTCGCCCACACCGCCGGTGAAAACGATGCTGTCCACATGGCCCAGGTTCACATAATAATTGCCGATATAGCCGCGCAGGCGGTGCAGATATACGCCGAGTGCCGCGGTGGATACCGCGTCTCCGGCCTCGGCCCGTTCCTGTAGGTCGCGCATATCGGCCACCCCGGAGAGCCCCAGCAGGCCACTCTTGCGGTTGAGCATCGTATCGATATCGGCATAGGAGAACCCGCCCACGCGCTCCAGGTGCACGATGATCGCGGGATCGATATCGCCGCTGCGGGTGCCCATGACCAGACCCTCCAGCGGGGTGAAGCCCATCGAGGTATCCACCGATTTTCCGGCGCGGATCGCCGTGGCCGAGGCCCCGTTTCCCAGGTGCAGGATGATCTGGTTCAGCTGCTCGGGGGCGCTGCCGAGGAATTCCGCGGCGCGCTCGGACACATATTTATGCGAGGTGCCGTGGAAGCCATAGCGGCGGATGCGATAGCGCGCGGCCAGCGTGGCATCAATCGCATAGCTATAGGCCTCGGGCGGCAGCGTGGCATGGAATGCGGTATCAAAGACCACCACATGGGGCACCCCGGGGAAGGCCACCTGGGCGGCCTCGATTCCCTCAAGGTTCGCCGGGTTATGCAGCGGGGCGAGCTCCGCGAGATCCTGAATATTGATCTTCACCAGGTCGGTCACCACGGTGGCCTCAAAAAACCGTTTTCCGCCGTGCACCACGCGGTGCCCCACCGCGATCACGGGGTGCTCGGCGAGGTTGGGGCCGTGCTCGGCGAAATTCGCGAGCATCAGGTTAAACGCGGCGGCGTGATCGGCGATGCGCTCGTCATCGCGGCGGAACTCCGCGGGCTCATATTCCAGGTTTTTATGGGCGGCGAGGCCCGTGGCCTCACCGATGCGTTCGATCAGGCCGGTCGCGAGCACGCGCTCCCCGGCCATCTCGATCAGCTGATATTTCAGCGAGGACGATCCAGAATTCACAACGAGTACCGCGGACATACGGGTGTTTCCTTACTGTTCCGGTGTGGGCAGATTGCCGGCCACGGCCGAGGCCTGGATGGCGGTGATGGCCACGGTGTTGACGATGTCCTGTACCAGGGCACCCCGGGACAGATCGTTAATCGGCTTATTCAGCCCCTGCAATACCGGGCCGATGGCCACGGCACCGGCCGAGCGCTGCACGGCCTTATAGGTGTTATTTCCGGTGTTGAGATCCGGGAAGATAAACACGGTGGCGCGACCGGCCACCTTGGAATTGGGCAGCTTGGCGGCGGCCACGGCGGCATCGGCCGCGGCATCGTATTGGATCGGGCCCTCGACCTCCAGATCGGGGCGACGCTCGCGCACGATGGCCGTGGCCTCGCGCACCTTCTCCACATCGGCTCCCGAGCCCGAGGTGCCCGTGGAATAGGAGAGCATCGCGATCCGCGGGGCCACCCCAAACTGGGTCGCGGTCTCGGCGGAGGAGATCGCGATATCGGCCAGCTGCGAGGAATCGGGATCCGGGATCACGGCGCAATCGCCGTATACCAGCACCCGGTCCGAGAGCGCCATCAGGAATACACTCGACACCACGTTCACATCGGGGCGGGTCTTGATGATCTCAAAGCCCGGCTTAATCGTATGTGCGGTGGTATGGGCGGCGCCCGAAACCATGCCATCGGCCAGGCCCAGGTGCACCATTAGCGTGCCAAAATAGGAGACGTCGTTCACGAGTTCGCGGGCCTTTTCCACGGTCATCCCGCGGTGGGCACGCAGCCGCGCGTATTCCTCGGCGAAGCGCAGCGAGAGCACCGGGTCGAAGGGCGAGAGCACCTCGGCGCGCGTGATGTCCAGGCCCAGTTCGATCGCGCGCGAGCGCACCTCAAAGGGCTCGCCGAGGATGGTCAGATCGGCGACCTCGCGGGCCAGCAGCGTATGGGCGGCGCGCAGGATGCGGTCGTCATAGCCCTCGGGCAGCACGATATGGCGGCGGTCGGAGCGCGCGCGCTCGATCAGCCCGTATTCAAACATCAGCGGGGTGACCACGCCGGTCGTGGAGACCTGAAGCAGATCCAGCAGGCGTCCGGAATCGATATTTTGTTCAAAGAGCGCCAGCGCGGAATCAAATTTGCGCGGGGATTCGGCGGCGAGGCGGCCGCGGGTGCGGGTAATCCGCACGGCGGTCTGATAGCTGCCGTAGTTGGTCGCGATGATCGGGGTGGAGGATTTGAGGCCGTCGATCAGGCGGCGCACGGGCTCGGGCAGGTCAAAGCCGCCGTTCAGCACGATTCCCGAGATGGAAGGGAAGTTATCGGAGGCGTGAGCGAGGAGCACGGCCAGCAGGACGTCGCTGCGGTCTCCCGGGACCATCACCACGGCCCCCTCGGTCAGGCGCGGCAGCACGTTTTCCATCGACATTGCGGCCAGTACCACGCCGAGTGCCTCGCGCCCGAGGAGCGCGGGTTCGCCGCTGATCATGGTGCCGTCCACGGCCTGCAGGATCGACTGCATGCTCGGGGCCACGAGGAACGGATCCTCGGGGATGGCCCATACCGGCACGGCGCTCCCGTCGGTGCCCGCGGGCAGGACCGATTCGATGGCCGCGACGATCTCCGCGGAGATGGCCGGATCGGCCCGGTTGGCGATGACCGCGAGCAGGTGCGCGTGTTCGCTGTGCAGCTCCTGGATGGCCTGTTCGGTAATCTGGCGCATCTCATCGGCGTCGCGCCCGGCCGAGAGACCCAGCTCCTCGCCGGTTCCGGGGCCCTCGCGGCCGCCGAGCACCAGGAGCACGGGAACACCGAGGTTCGCGGCGATACGCGCGTTATATCCAAATTCGGCGGGGCCGGCCACGTCCGTATAGTCGGAGCCGAGCACAATCACGGCATCGCAGCGGGCCTCAACGGCCTTAAAGCGCTCCACGATCTCGGAGAGCGCGGCATCGGGATCGCGGTGGACCTGATCGTAGGTCACGCCCACGCAGTCGTCATAATCGAGCGTGACGCTCTCGTGCTGTACCAGGAGTTCCAGCACATAATCGCGCTCGCTCCCCTCGTCGATGCGGACGATGGGGCGGAAGATACCCACCCGGGGGCCGCGTCGGCTGAGCGTGTCGAGCACACCCAGGGCGATCGTGGATTTTCCGGTGTGGCCCTCGGCCGCCGTGATATAGATGCTCTGCGCCATAACGCTCCGAAGAAAGGTGGAGTAGTTGCTCTGATACCAACCGTACACATAAACAACGCAGTGCACGGTAAATAAAATGACCCCCCGCGCACCCGCCAGAGCCCGGTTACCCTTGCTACGTTTCCGTCCTGGGGGAATTGGCCTGGATGACGCCACGCGAGGAGTCATCACCTAGCTTAGCGGAAATTTTTCGCGCGGGTTCTCCCGCGCGGCCGAAACTGCACCATTTATGGCGTGTCGTCGCGATACGCACCGCGGCCCCGGTCCATCCGTGGGGATGGACCGGGGCCGCGCCGATCCGCGTATCGGGGTGCGGATCGGGAGAAGGGGCCAGGCCGTTAGGGAATGCCGGGCCCCACACCCGTGGGTCTAGGCGTTCTCACCCTCCGCGCCGGCAATATCGCGCATGCGCCGGTTCAGCAGGTAGGCACCGCTACCGAGGAGGAGGAGCAGCACCCCCGCTCCGAGATAGGGGAGAGAGTCAAAACCGGTACCGGCGAGGCCGGCGCCGTTCTGTCCGGGCTTGGCGCCGTTATTTTCCACGGGCTTTCCGTTGTGCCCGTTGCCGGCCCCACCGGGGTTCGTGCCGGTACCGTTGCCGCCGGGCTTGCCGTTGCCGCCGGGCTTGGCCACGGCCACGACCACGGCGAACTCCGACGTGGTGTTCTCGGAGGCGACATACGGGGTCTTCTGCTGCGCGGTGACCGTATAGGGGGCCACGGCCACTGCCTCCAGCGGGGCCTTCCAGGTACCATCGGCCTGAACCGTGGTGGTGAACGGACGTGCCTCATCGCTGCGGCCGGTGACGCTACCCGAGACCTGCGCACCGGCGAGGCCGGTACCGGAGATGACCACGTCTCCCGTGGTGCTCCCCTCGGGGAGCTCCACGGTGGAGCCGTCCTGCGGGGTGGTAATGACCGGCGCCGCGAGCTTGCCCACGCGGACCGAGGCCGAGGCCAGGTCCACCTGCGCGAGTGCGCTCTTGGCGGTGAGGTTCGGAAGCAGCGCGACGCGGAGGGCGGTCACCGTGGACGAGCCATCGGTCGGGGCCTTTCCATCGGTGAAGTGTCCCGGGGCCTCCTGCACGTTGGCCTTGAGGCTCACCACCTTATTGAGCACGTTGGTGAGCGGGGTGAGCAGCGTCACGGCGGCCTGAATCGGCGCGTTCAGGAGCGCACCCACGCCGCCGATGATCTTGGTCACGGCGCTATAGGGCTTGGCGAGGGCCGCGAGGATCGGGCCGGCCACGGCGTTCTTAATGGACTCGGTGGGCAGCGTGATACCGATGGCGCTGACGTCGAATTTCAGGTCCTCGGGCTTGACCTGGCCGGAGAGGACATCGCCCAGGCGGGCACTCATGTCGATGTTCAGCGAGCCGAGCTTGGTGGTTCCGAGGAGCCCATAGAGCTCACCGGATACCTGGAACGTGGTGCTCACGGCGTTGAGCGCGTTTACCAGGCGGTCCACAACGATCTGCTCAAAGGACTTCAGCGCCTGGGTGATTGCACCGCGCAGCACATCGCCCACCAGCGCGGCGGAGAGCAGCTCGGTATTCGGGGCGAGGGTATTCAGCGAGGAGCCGGGGATTCCGGTGCTGATCAGCTTCGCCAGATCAACCTCGATGGTGCCATCGCGCAGCGAGATGGTGACGGCGCCGTTGGCGTCCTGGATCGGGGCCAGCAAAATCGAGTCGAGAGCCTCGCCGAGCTGCACGTCCACGCCCGCACGGAACTTGGCGTTCTTAATCGTGAGGGGCTGCAGCGGCACGGCCGCGAGACCCGCCTGCAGGGTCTGCACGAGCCCGTTGATGCCCGTGCTGATGGCACCGTCGGCGCCGAAGAGGCCGTTAATACCCGAGCTGGCGGAATTAAATACCGAGCGCACTCCGGCCGAGAGGTTTTCCACGGCGGGGCTGTGCAGGCGCGATTTAATATCGCCGAGCTGATAGGACAGCGCGGCATCGCCGCCGGTGGTGGTTTCGGCGCGCGCAGAGAGCGCACCGATATCCACGGTGAGCTCGTCCACGAGGGGCTTGGCGATCGCGGAGATCGCGCCGTTGCCCAGCAGGCCGGTGAGGTTGAGGTGGGCATTGGCCGGGGCCTCCGCGGATCCGCCCACCGAGATGGCGCCCTGATCGGAGATGGCGCCGGAGGCGGCCACCTGGGTGCCCAGAGGATCGGTATGAGCGTACTGGGCGAGCGCGCCGAGCTGGATCACTCCCTGCTTGCCAAAGAGCTGGAGCTTATCGCCCAGATCGATATTGAGGCTATTGAGGATCGAGACCTTGAGCGGATTATTCACGGTCTCGGGGGCCTGTCCGCCCGGCGAATATGCCCCCTGCAGCTGTGCGATTTTATCGAGGCTGCCGAGCGGGGTCTTGCCGGTAATAAACCGACCCTCGGCGGTGACATGGGATGTGGCGGGTGCGGGGCCGTCCTCGGTGGCCGCAAGCGCGGCTCCGGGCGCCGCGGTGAGCGCCAGTACGGCGGTGGCCGTCAGCACTCCGAGCGAGGCATGAAGCCCTCGCTTTTTCGTGACTCTTGTCTTATTAGCGATTGCCATTTGTTGGTTGACCTTTCACAATGGTGGCCTGTTCTCAGGGGTGAGATTTCGACGTTAGGAGCGCCACCGGCGCGAGTCACCCGTTCGAGGGCCGTTTCAGTGATGCCAAAAACCGAACTCAGCCTTTAGCTACCCGGCTTCAGTAATTATGAATAGGCCGTTCAGTACCGGTGCGGGTGCCCGCCGGTGTCGGCTCAGTAGCGACGGGGGATGCCATTTTGGTCAGGCCCGCGCAGGTCGGCCCGGGAGCCCCGGATAAACCGCGGGCGGAGCAAAATCCCCGTAATTGCAATCCATCACGGCGAGTATTTTCTGAGAGCCGAGGAAACGAATCGGGGGCGTCCGCCCTCTCCCGCCTACGATACGTAGCACCATCCCGGTTGCAGATCGACCTTGGACCGGGAGAAAGAGACCACTGTCATGAACCCCAAAGACGCGACTTCCCCCGCACCACGGCGCCGCCCCGGCCACGAACCCCGGCACCCCCTCTATCCCGAACGCACGGCCGAGATCCGCGCCATCCTCCGCGCCGCGGAATCGGGCCGCAGCGTCCTCCTCTTTTCCCGATTTGGGGTGGGCGAGGCGGAGGTCCTGCGCGGCGTCGTGCACAGCATGCGCGGCCGCAATACCGACATCCTGGTCCTGCACGGCCAGGACTATCGCGGAGCCCGCGATGAACCCACGCTCGAGGCGCTCTTCCAGAATCATTTCCAGCCCCCAACCGGTCCCCTGCACGATGAGCCACCCACCGCGGAAAATCCGCGCGTGATCCTCGTGGAGCGCGCGCATCTGCTCGCCGCCGAAGCCGCCGCCCTGCTGGCGCGGATGGCCAGGCACCGCCAAATCGTCCTGATCGGGACCCTCCTGGTGGAATCCCGCAGGGATCTGGGCGAGGCCGCCCAACAGCTGACCGCCCTGTGGCTCGAGGGACGGGCCGATCGGATCGACCTGGATCTCCTCTCGCCCGCCCAGGTACGCTTACGCATCGCCAATAACCCCGCCGTGGCCCGGCTCGGCCCGCTCGTCCGGGAGTGGATTCTCACGGGCAGCGGCGGTTATCCCGGGCTCGTGGATGTGCTCTCCCGGGAGGTCACCCGGCTCGAACCCGCCGATTTATTTCGCGCCACTCCCCCGCTATCCAGCTCCACAGAACACATCATCGAGCCCTATCTCAAGGCGCTGGATCGCCCCTCGCTGCTGGCACTCGGCACGCTTGCGCCGCTGCGCGGAATCTCCCCGGAACGCGCCGCACGCGCGGTGGGCCGGAGCCTCGTGCAGCGGCTGGAACACCGCAGGCTGATATTTCGCTCCCGCGATGGCGGGTTCTGGGTGCCACCGGTCCTGGTCTATGCCGCAACCTGTATGGCCTCCCTGTCCACGTCCACCGATTCGACCGGGGCGGGGCTGGCCGCCACACAGCTGCTCGCGGATATTGAAAACGGAGTGCGGCTGCACTCCTCGGAATATTGTCTCGCCGCGCGATTGCTCGAGGACTGGCCGGCTACTCACGGCCCCGCGCCCACCCCCGGACCGCGCACCCGGGCGCTTCTTGCCCGGGTCGCGGGGATTCTGCGCTCGGGTTGCGGGGAGGACCTGGAGAGCACCCGTTCCGTGGAATCCGATCTGACCGGCCTGGATACGGTCGGGGCCGTGGGGCGCATTCGTGAGCTGATCGCGCACCCCACGCTGGAGATGCACGAGCTGGCACCCCTCGCCGTCCTCGGATACGAGGCGGCGCTCCTGCGCGGGGAACGGGACCTGGCGGCGGAGTTTGTGGAAACGCTGCGCGGCCGTGCGCGGCGCAGCGGCGAGGACCCACTCGCCTCCCTCCACCTGGCGATTGCCGAAATGCGGATCGGAATGATCGGCCTCGCCGATGATGTCCTGGTGGGTATTGACGGTATTCGTACCCTGCGCAACCGGATCGGTGCCGAGCTGCGGGAGTCGATCGCGCATCTGAATCCCGTCCAGGGCGGGGGCGCAATTTTGCTCGCCCATCTCCTCGCCGCCCTGCACGGCAGGGGGGATTCCCTGCCCCCGGTTCCGGTGCTGCCGCGGCTGCCGGCAACCGCGCGCTGCCTCCTCTCGGCGATGGGCGGAACGGATATCGCCTCCGGCGCACTCGCCCGCTATTTCCGGCTCCTGGTGGCCGGGGAACACGATCGTCGCCGAGCCGAGGCCGCACTAGATTTCCTGCGCGAGTTTCCGCGGGCCGGCTTTACGGTGCGCACAACCGTGGCCGAAATCGCCCTGCTGGGCGGGGCGGCCCCGGATTCCGTGGCGGAGCTGATCGCGGAGGGCGATCGCATCGATCCCCCGCCGCGCGAACCCCCGGTCGGCGGGCTCTGGCTGCGCCCCACCCTGGCCGAGCTGGGGCACGGTGGAGTGGGGGCGCTCCTCGACCGGGCCGAGACCCTGATCGATGCCGAGCGCCTGGGCCCCGCACGCGCTGCGCTCGCCCTGGCCGAAACCGTCCTGCGGGCACATCCCAACCAGGCGGCCCTGGTTCGCCTGCGTCGGCTGCGTAAACGCCTGCCCCCGGAACGCCGAAATTCACCGGGTACCCGCAGCGGGGGGCTCCTCACCAAACGAGAGCTGGAGGCGGCCACGCTCGTAGCGGCGGGCCTACGCAATGCCGAAATCGCCGAACGGCTCTTTCTCTCCACCCGCACCGTGGAGTCTCATGTATATAACGTGCGGATGAAACTGGGTGCGGACTCGCGGCGCGATTTTGCCCGGGCGCTGGCCCGGGCGGGCTACGATCCGGAAGACGCGGCGCCCCCGCATGAGGAGATTTATCCCCCGCGGCGCGCCCCGGATTCCCTCGGTTAGGAACTCGGCCGTTTCACCGGGTAAGATATTCGATGTTGCCTCGGCAATGCTGGAGAATTCGCCTAGTGGCCTATGGCGCACGCTTGGAAAGCGTGTTGGGTGAAAGCCCTCGGGGGTTCGAATCCCCCATTCTCCGCCACCATCAAGGCCCCGGATCATAAAGATCCGGGGCCTTATGCTTTCCCGGCGCTATCGCGCCGTGCGGCGCCCGGACGGGAGGCGGCGCGGCCTAGTCGATCCGGCCCTCGGGGTGGCTTTAGAGTCGGCCAGCTCATCGCCGATAACCTCGCCGCGGGCATAACCGGTCAGGCCCTCCCCGGGGCCGCGGACTCGGGGCCGGCGGCCGCGGATTCCGCGGCCTTGGGGTGCAGGGGAAACTCCGCGGTTACGGGTAATAAACAGCGCGGTTTTCGGGACCCTCCTGGTTTTGCGTGCCGCGACCCGAGAGCACAACCGTTTATCGAGTCTCCCGGCCCCGACCCTAAGATCGCGGCCGCCTCCCCCTGACCGGGGAGATGCCTCACCGGGTACTCACGCAGGAAAATGCGGGGGCCTCCGATTCGGGTTCCCCGGTTCCACCCCCTGCCCGCGATAGGGTGGGGGCACGTTAACACCCGGAGGTGACACATGGTGGGTAGCGGGAAAAATGTCCCCGTGAAGGTGATGATCCGTCCCCGCCGCGTGCTTTTTTGGCGCGGAGTCCTGGCCTATGTCATGATCGCCGCCCCCATTTTTGTGGTGCTGTATTGGATCACCGTCCCGCGGGGCACCTGGGGTTGGGTGCTGCTTGCGCACCTCATTCTCCTGGCGATCGCCGTGTTTTCAGGCTGGCGTTTCAGCCGCACCCGGATGTGGGCCACCTCCGAGGGGCTCACCGAGCGGGCGTTTTTTGGCCGGATCCATTTCACGCCGCTCTCAGAGATTAACCGCTGCATCATCCTGCAATTGCGGCGCTCGGCCGTGGATCCCACGCCGCAGCTTTTTATCGTGGCGGATCAGGACCGCGTGGTGGGCCGGCTGCGCGGCGAGTACTGGGCGGCCGAGGATATCGAGAAACTGGCCACGGCCCTGGGCGCGCCGATTCGTCGCCTGGAGCGGCCGATCAGCCTCGACGAGCTGCAGCGCAATCATGCCGGGATGCTCTACTGGTTTGAGCGCTCGCCGTTCCGCCAGGCCTAGCGACGGGATACCCGGCCGCCCCCGCGGAGGGGGAGGCCCTACGGAATCGTTGCCCCTTAACTACTGAATTCCGCACACGACCCTTGTTTGGGGGCGGTTGGCGGTGTTAGGTTTACGGCATTTCAGCCGAAGGGACACGCAATGAACGGGCGATTTTGGGCGCCAATTAAGCGTGGAACGCCGCCGCCGCCGCGGATTTTCGGCAGGCCGCTCACGCTTCCGTCCCTCACCCCACCCACGGCGAATGGGGCCCGATGAGGAGCCCATCACAACACCGCCATACCTTCCTGCGTGGGTGCGCCCCGGCCGCGCTCCTCCTAATATTGTCCCTCGGGGGTTGCGCCCCGGGCACGGAGCCCCCTCCGGAAGCGGCCCGCGCCCACCTCGACCCGGTCGCCGGGGAGATCGTGATGCCGCTGGACGAATATGCGTTTTATGGCCGCCACGCGGATAAGCACATGTTTGAGGCCGCGGCCCAGGCCGTGATTGCCGAGTGTATGCGGGGGCGGGGACTCACCGCCGCCCCCGTCCAGATAACAGGCGATCCCGGCACCGACCTCGACGATCGCAGGTTTGGGATCTGGGAGGAGACTCGCGCCGCACGCTACGGCTGGGGGTATCCCCCCTCCCCGCTTGATGCCGCGATCACGCGGGCACGCGCCTCCGGCGGACCCGAGTGGGCCGCCGCCTATGACTCCTGCAATGAATCCGATGCCGACGTCGTCGAGGCGATTAATAAAATCACCCCACCCCAGGCGGAATATCTCGGCAGCGTGGCCTCGCGCCTGGAGGGTGAGGCGCTCGCGCACGCACGGCGGGATCCGCGCTGGCGCGAGGCGCGGGTGCCCTGGGCCGACTGCCTAACCGCGGCGGGCCTCACCCCGGAGGAGGGCGAAACCTATACCTCACGGCAGTCCACCGCGCTTCTGGATAATCCCGCGGCCTCCCGCAGTGAGGAGGGAATCCGGCTGGCCTCGATCGAGGCCCGTTGCAATTCCGAGACCGGCCTCACCCAGACCCTGGCCGACCTGGAGGCCGCCCAACAGCGGCCCCTGATCGCGGAAAACGAGGCGGCCCTCACCACCGAAAAAACGCAGAAGCAGAAGCTGCTTAACGCAGCGCGCGAATATCTTGCCACCCATGGCTAGCGGCCCGTCCTACCCGCGGCGCTCGGGCCGCATCACCCATCCCGGTCGGGTCGCCGCCTGGGCCGCGGTGCTCCTCGCGGCACTCTGCGCCGCGTTTCTCACGGGGCGGCTGCTGCACGCACCCGAGCGCACGGCAGTGGAACAGGCCCAGCGGCCGATCCCCGTAACGGTCCGGGCGGAGGAACGGATCGTGGATGCACGCACCGCACTGGCCGGAAGCGTGATCGCCGGCACCACCCAGCAGCTTGGGCTACCGGTCCTTCCCGATCCGGCCATCGTGACCCGCCAGGCGGTGGCGGTCGGGGATACCCTCCGGCCGGGCGCCCTGATCGGGGCCGTTTCGGGGCAGCCCCTCTTTGCCCTGCCCGGCCCCCTTGCCCTCTACCGGGACCTCCGAATCGGGGACCGCGGCGATGATGTAACCTCGCTGCAGCGTGCCCTGCGCGGCATCGGTGCCGAGGTCCGGATCAGCGGAACGGTGGATGAGCGCACCCTGGCCAGCGTCGCGCGGCTCTTCGGCGAGCATGATTTTCCGGCGCCCACCGGCGCGGGGGAGGCCAGCCCCGCTACCCCGGGCGGTATCCGGGCCATAAACCCGGATACCGCACTGATCCCCCGCGCCTCGTTTATTGCACTCACCGTGCCCGAGGCCGCCGTGGTCCAGGCCCTTCCCGTGGGCACTCCTCTCGGTGCCGATAGCCCCCTCGCCACGGTACAAACCAGCCCCAATATCGTCTCGTTCCGGGCCGATGCCGTGCGTTCCGCGGAGCTCACGGTGGGCCAGGAGGTGGAGATTCAGGCGGGTGACAGTCGGCTCGCGGGGGAAATCACCACGATCGGGGAATTTGCCGAGGCCGCGGAGGGCAAAACACCGGGCCGGGATATCGCGGTCACCTCCCCCGACCCGCTCTTTGCCGGGCTGACACCCGGCCTCAGCGTCACCGTGCTCCCGCAGGACCGACACGAGGAATCCCTGGCCGTCCCCACCATTGCCCTGCGCCGGGATGCCGAGGGAAGCTATCTGCTCACGCCCGGGGGCGCTACCGGCAGCGCGGATACCCCGGGGTCGCGGCGCATCCCGGTCACGGTGCGATACTCGGGAAACGGCTGGACCGCCATCTCCGCCGAGAACCTGCGGGCGGGCACCGAGGTGGCACTCCAATGAGCGCCGTCCCCGAGCCCGCGGCGTTGCTGGAGCTCACGGGTGTCACCCGGTATTTTGACGGCGATCCGGACACCGGCATCCATGACGTGAACCTCCGGATTTATCGGGGCGAGTTTATCGCGATCCTCGGTCCCTCCGGGGCCGGCAAAAGCACCCTGCTGAATATTCTGGGGCTCCTGGATATCCCCGATGCGGGGATCTATCGGGTGGACGGCATCCCCGTGGGTTCGCTCCCGGAGCGCGCCCGCGATCGGCTTCGCTCCCGGATATTTGGATTTATGTTTCAGCAGTCCTTTATCCTCGGCGATTCCAGCGCCCTGGATAACGCGGGTCTTGGGCTGCGCACGCAGCATATCCCCCTCGCGCGGCGGCGGGTCCGGGCGCACGAGGCGCTCGCCCGCCTGGGGGTGGATGGGCGCGCCCGGGCCGCCGGAAGAGTGCTCTCCGGCGGCGAACAGCAGCGGGTGGCCCTCGCCCGCGCGATTGCCACGCGCCCCGAGGTCCTTCTCGCGGATGAGCCCACGGGCAATCTTGATCGTGCCAATGGGGCCGCGGTTCTCGCGTATCTGCACGAGCTTAACGCCGCGGGAATGACCGTGATCCTCATCACCCACGACGAAAATATTGCGGCCACCGCCACCCGGCAGATCCGCGTCGAAGACGGCACGGTCCTCGCCGGGGCACCGCCGGGCGCACCGCGCCCGTCCCGCCCGCCGGAGGCCCCCGCCGCCGCGCGGGAGGGGGGCCGGCTTCGCCGCCGGCTCACGGCACTCGCGGATGATCTCGGCGATGCCCTCAACGTGCTCACCACCCGCGCGGGACGCACGCTGTTTTTGCTGCTCGCGTTTACCCTGGGGATCGGCGGGTTGATCACCTCCCTGGGCATCGGCGAGAGCGCCTCGGCGCAGGTCTCCCAGCGGCTCAGCGCGGCGGCTCAGCGCGGCGGCCCTCGACGAGGTGCGGGTCGCCGTTCCGGGCGGGGCCGCGCTCCTGGAACCCGGCGACCCGCGCCTCCCGAACTGGCTGGATTCCGCCGGCTCGCTCCCCCATGTGCGCGCCACCGGTGTGATCTCCCGGGCCGCGGGATCCGCCGCCACGATCACCCGGCTGGCCCCCACCGATCCGCGCCCGGATGCCTCCCTCTCCCTCGTCTCGGCCTCCGCAAGCTATCTTCGGGCGGCCGGGGCCACGTCGATTGGGCCCGATACCCTCTCCCTGCTGGATGATCCCTCGCTCGGGGGCATCGCGATCCTCGGGAGCGCCGCGGCGGAGGCCCTCGAATTGCCGCCGCCCGGGCCCGGGTCCACGCTCTGGATCAACGGCCGCCTGGTGGACGTGGTGGGTGTGCTTGATGCGGGCCCGCGGCAGGGCGATCTGGCCGATGCCGTGATCGTCTCCCCCGATGTTCTCCGCGGCCTCCCGGATCTCGCGATCACGCTGCTGGTGCGTACCGAGCCCGGCTATCCCGCCGCCGTGGCGGAGGCCCTGCCCGCGCGGATGGATCCGGCCAACCCCGGGCAATTTGCCCTCGAGACCGTGGCCGATCTGCGTGACCTGCGCTACGGGGTCGCCACCGATCTGGGCAGCCTGATCGCGCTGATCTCGGCCGTCCTGCTCCTTCTCGCCGCGATCAGCGCGGCCTGCACGATGTATGTTTCGGTGCAGGCGCGCAGCCACGAAATCGCCCTGCGCCGGGCCGTCGGCGCGGGCAGGCGCGCGGTCGCGACGCTATTTTTGGGCGAGGGGGTGCTGATCGGCCTGAGCGGTGGGGCGGTGGGAATCGCCGCGGGGACCGCCGCAACACTCGCGATCTGCGCCGCCCGGGAGTGGACACCGGTGCTCGCGCCCTGGCTTCCGCTCGCGGGCCTCGGGCTGGGTCTTCTCAGCGGCCTTTTCTCCGCCGCGGTCCCGGCCTGGGCCGCGGGCAGGCAACGCCCCGCCGCGACCCTCCGCGCCCGCTAATTCCCGCGGGCGCTAGCGGCGGCGACGCGTCCCGAAGATCCCCTCCACCACACCCGTGAGCAGGCTCTTGGTGGCCTTGGAACCAAGCACCTGTTCCAGGACGTTTGTCTCGGGGGCCTTGCGCGTGGTGCGCGCGGTGCCACTGGTTTTTTTCAGGAGCCGCTCGTATTCGGCATCGGCCTTCTTGCGGGCCGCCTCCTGGGCCTTATCGATCGCGGCCTGCTGCTTGGCATATTCGGCGTCGATCTTGGCCTGCTCCACCGCTGCCTGGGCCTGCTCGGCCTGGGCATGCGCGGCATCCAGCTTGGCACCGAGAATTTCGCGGGCCGATTCGCGATCCACGGCCGTGCCGTATTTGGCCAGGAGCGGCGAGGCGGCCACGGCCGCATCGATCTGCTCCGCGGGGGTCGGATCCATCAGCCCCTGCGGGGCGCGCAGCCGCGTCCAGGCCACGGGCGAGGGCGCACCCTTCTCGTTCATCACGGTCACCACGGCCTCGCCGGTTCCGAGCGACTGCAATACCTCGCCCAGATCATAACCGGATTTGGGATAGGTGGACACCGTGGCCTTAAGCGCCTTGGCATCATCGGGGGTGAATGCGCGCAGCGCGTGTTGCACGCGCGATCCCAGCTGTCCCAATACATCCGAGGGAACGTCCTTGGGGGTTTGGGTGACAAAAAAGATGCCCACGCCCTTGGACCGAATCAGGCGCACGGTCTGGATGATCTGGGCGAGGAAATCCTTCGAGGCGTCCTTAAAGAGCAGGTGGGCCTCGTCAAAGAAGAACACCAGCTTGGGCTTATCCAGGTCCCCCACCTCGGGCAGATCATTAAACAGATCGGCGAGTAGCCACATCAGAAACGTGGAATATAGCGCGGGCTGATCCTGCACCCCGGGCACCTCGAGGAGGCTGATGATGCCGCGGCCATCGGGGGCGATCCGCAAAAACTCGGCGGTATCGATCTCGGGTTCACCAAAGAATTTATCGGCCCCCTGATCGGCAAAGGTAATCAACTCGCGCAGGATCACCCCCACGGTGGCCCCGGAGAGGCCACCCAGGTCCTTCAGCTCGGCCTTGCCCTCATCGCTCGCGAGGAAGGTGAGGACGGCGCGCAGATCGGAGAGGTCCAGGAGGGGCAGTCCCGCGCGATCGGCATAGTGGAAGACCAGGCCCAGGCTGGATTCCTGCGTGGGGTTCAGCCCCAGGACCTTGGCCAGCAGGACCGGGCCGAAGCCCGCGATCGTGGCGCGGATCGGCACACCCTTGCCCACACCGCCGAGCGAAAAATACTCGGTGGGGAAGGACGCGGGGGTCCAGGTTTGACCGATTCCCGCGGTGCGGGCGATGAGCTTATCGTTGCCCACGCCGGGGGTGGCCACCCCCGAGAGGTCACCCTTAATATCGGCGGCGAAGACCGGGACGCCGTGCGCGCTGAGCTGCTCGGTGAGCCCCTGCAGGGTGCGGGTTTTTCCGGTTCCGGTGGCACCCGCGACGAGGCCGTGGCGGTTCATCATCGCGAGCGGGATGCGGATCTGCACGGCGGGATCGGCCTCGCCGTTCATCAGGGCCCCCATTTCCAGGGCGGCACCCTCGATCGCATAGCCGGCCGCGATCACGGCGGCCTGCTCGGCGGTGAGCGGGGCCCCGGGGTGCGAGGCCGGGGTTGCCGCGGCGGGTGCGGCCGGAGCGGCGGGCTCGACAGGAGCGACGGGCTCGGACTCCGCGGTTACGGGCTCGACAGGAGCGACGGGCTCGGCAGCGACGGGCTCGGCCGGCTCGGACTCCGCGGTTGCGGGCTCGGCCGTCACCGGCTCCGCGGCAGCAGCCTCCACGGGGGCAACCTCGGCGGCAGCGGGCTCGGCGGCAGCGGCGGCCTGGGTCGCGGCATTGGCCGCGGCCAGTGCCGCGAGTGCCTCCTGCGCGCGGGCCACCGCGGCGGTGGCCTCCTCCTGGGCGCGCACGGCCTCGGCGGCGAGGGCGGCGGCATCGGTCTCGGCGGGAGTCTTCGCGTTTTTGGTGCTCATGGCACGAGCCTAGCCAGTCCCGCCGCCGCTGTCACGGGTGTTTTTTGATCGACCGCTATGGGCACCCCGGACGGGGGTCGCCGCGCCCCGGGCGCGGATTTTTTAAAACGTAGGTAATTAGATAATCTCCTTGCCAGGGGCGGAAAACCAGCACGCCCACCCGAGCACAAGGACGTCTCATGCGCCTCCCCTTCTCGCGCTCACGCGCGGCCGCCCCCGAGGCCGCCGTCGAGAACCCCACTCCCGCCGAGATCACCCGAAGGCGCGCCCGCAGGGCCGCGCCGTATGCCGCCGTGGGTATCGCCGCGCTGCTCATGGGTTCGGGGATGGGCGGGAGTTCGGCGCAGGGCACAATCGGGACCCTGGACCGCGAAAAAACCTCGCTCACCGAAACGGTTGAAGATCTCGAAACGCGGCTTCAGGCCGCCGAGCAGAAGCTGGAGGAGGAGCGCGCCCGCAGCATCGCGCTCCGGCAAGAATTCGAGGGTGCCGCCGAGGCCGTGGCGGCCGAGACCGCCGCCCAGGTCTCCTCCCAGACGGCCCGCATCGCCGAGCTCGAGGCCGAGTCCGCCCAGCGCGCGAGCCGCGTCGCCGAATTGGAATCCACGCGCATCGCCGCCGCGGTTCCCGCGGCCCCGGCGGCACCGGCAGCGCCGGCAGCACCCCGCTCCAACACCACGGTATTTAAGAACTGCACGGCCGCCCGGGCGGCCGGGGCCGCCCCCGTTTATCGCGGAGATCCGGGCTATGGTTCGCACCTGGACCGCGACGGCGACGGCGTGGGCTGCGAATAGTTATCCGCGCGAGCGGGGCCACAGGCGGACCCAGAGCACCCAGACCAGCAGCGCGATCGTGGCCCCCAGCAGCGCCCCGGCGATCGTATCGCTGAGCCAGTGCGCCCCCAGAATCGTGCGCGAGAGCGCCATCGCGACCACATAGATCGCGCCCACCCAGGCAATCCAGGCACGCCCAAAAATCAGCGCCAGCGCCACCACGATGGTCGCGGCATTGGCCGTATGCCCCGAGGGAAACGAGCCATAATCGGCGTGCACCAGGATCTCCTCGGGCCGCGCGCGACCCACCAGGTGTTTCAGCGCCTGCACGCCCAGCGCGCTGAGGATCGAGGCAACCAAAAAATAGACCCCGGCCCGCGCGCCGCGCCGCCACCAGAGCAGCGCGGTCATAAGCACCGGCAGCAGATAGGTCCCCACCAGGCCGCCGCCCAGCCAGTTCAAAAACAGCGCTGCCTGCACCGCGATCCCGCCCTCGCTCAGCGGCAGCATCGCGGCCATCCAGGCCCGGTCCGGGCCCGCGGTGGCCCCGGCGAGGATCGCGCCGGCCAGAATCGCCGTGGCCGCGACCCCCGCAAGAATGGGGATCCACGCGTCCGCGCTATGCCGCCCTGCGGGTAGTGCCTGAGTCATCGGGAGAGCCGTTCCGCCCGCGGAGGGGTCCCCGGGCTTTCCTCGAAGACTATCGGGTTGCCCCGCTAATCAACGAGCGCGGGCACCGTGCGGGGCCGCACGATCAGCCACAGCGATGCGATCGAGATCGCGGCGGTTCCCGCCATCACGAGCCCCATCGCGCGGGCATCGCCGCCCAGCACACCCACCGCGGGAGACAGCAGACCGGCCATACCAAAATTCACCGCGCCCAGGAGCGAGGCGGCGGTACCGGCCGCGGCGCCGTGTCCGGCGAGCGCGATCACCTGCACCGCGGGGAAGCCAAATCCGCAGCCCATGATAAACAGGAACAGCGGCACCAGGATGCCAAAGAGCCCCGAGCCATTGCTGCCCAGGATCACGATGCTCACGGCCGCGCAGAACTGCAGGATCGTGGAGAACGCGAGGATCCACTGCGGGCCAAATTTCCGCATCAGGCGCGAGGAGGTCTGCACGCCGATCACCACGCCCACCGAGTTCGCGGCAAAGAGCAACCCGTATTCGCGCGGGCTAAGCCCAAATACGGTTTGAAAGAGGAACGGCGAGGCCGAGAGATAGGCAAAAAGACCCGAGAAGCTCATCGCACCGATCAGGGCAACACCCACAAAGATGCGGTCGCTGAGCACCGAGCGATAGCCGGCCACGGTCCCGGCGAAGCCGGCCGAGCGGCGCAGGTGCGGCGGCAGGGTTTCCACAATCCAGAACGTCACCGCCAGGCCCACGGCCACGCCGTAAATCGCCAGCACCACAAATAGCCCGCGCCAGTCCATGAAGGACAGCAGCGCACCGCCGAGCATCGGCGCGATGATCGGCGCCATGCCGTTCACCAGCGCGAGGCGCGAGAGCATCAGCACGAGGGGGCGACCGCCAAAGAGGTCGCGCACCATCGCCATGGCCACCACGGCACCGGCCGCGGCGCCGGCGCCCTGGAGCACGCGGAAGACACCGAGGATCATGACATCGGGGGCAAATACGGCCCCGCAGGATGCCAGCACGTGCACGCCCGTGGCGATCAGCAGCGGCAGGCGGCGGCCCACCTTATCGCTCCACGGCCCCATCACCAGCTGTCCGAGGGCAAAGCCCACCGTGGTCCCCGTCAGCGTGAGCTGGATCGCGGTGGAACTGACCGCGAAGTCCTCCTGGAGGCGCGGGAACGCCGGGAGGTACAGGTCGATGGTGAACGGGCCCAGCGCGGTGAGCGCGCCCAGGATCAGGACATAAACGAGTCGCTGGCGGCGCGTTAGTGCGTCGCCAGGGTGCAGAGCGGTGGTCACGGAAGCCTTTGCTGTCTGGGATGAACGAAGATCGAATCGATTCGATTGATCGTTAAACCCTATCGTGCGCGCGGCGCAGCCCCAAGCCCCCGGGGGTCAAAATCCCGGATCCACCAGAAAAAACTGAAAACGGACGCTATTTAGCCCCCGCGGTTGCAACCCGCGCAATCTCGGAGGGCTCCCCGATTCGCGCGGGGTCGGCGATCACCCGATCCACCACGAGCTCGGCCGCGCCAATCAGGAGCAGATCCTCCCCCAGCTCGGAGCGCGTGATCTGCACCCCCTCCTCGGCCGGACCCAGCGCATAGCGCGCCACCGTCTCGGCCAGCAGCTCGGGCTCGATGGCGGCGAGGACCCCGAGGAATCCCCCCAGCACCACGCGCGAGGGATTGGCGATATTAATCATGCCGCCGAGTGCCCGGCCCAGCACGCGGGCCTGCTCCGCCGTGACGACCCGATCCGATTCGGCGAGCGCACGCTCCAGCGCGGCATCATCGGGCACGGGATCCCCCGGGCCAAAGGCCACCGCAACCAGGGCGTCGCGGCTCACGGCATCCTCGAGCGGCACGCCACCCTCGGTGCCAAACGTATGCCCAAATTCGCCCGCATATCCCCCGGCCCCGCGGATGGGTCGGCCACCCAATACCAGGCCGCCACCGATTCCACTCGCCCCACCGTTGAGGTAGATCAGGTCGTCGATCCCGCGGCCCGCGCCAAAATGCCGCTCGGCACGCGCGCCCAGGCTGGCATCGTTATCCACATAGACCGGATAGCCGGTGGCCTGCGCGAGCATCTCGGCGAGGGGCTCATCCACCCAGCCCAGGCGGGGGGCCAGGCGCACCACGCCATCCTCGGCGCGGACCAGCGCGGGGACGGCCACCCCGACCCCGGCGATCTGAGTACCCCGGGGCAGCCCGGCCACGAGGTCCACGATCAGCCCGGCCGCGGCAGCCACGCTCTCGGCCGCGCTCGGCGGGGAGGGGAAGCGGTGGCGCATCCGCGAGTGCACGCTGCCCCCGAGGAGCACGGCGCCGACGGTGACAGCATCAAATTCGGGGTTCACGGCGAGGATCATGGTGCGCTCGCTGGGCGAGACCACGGGAGAGGGCCGCCCCACCACCCCCTCGGTGGAGGCAAAGGACTCGGTGACCAGCCCGCGCTCGGCCAGCTCGGTGACCAGCGCGGCGATGGTGGAGCGGTTCAGCCCCGTGCTGCGGGTCAGCGCCGAGCGCGAGAGCGAGCGCCCGCGGTGCACCAGGTCCACGATCCGGCCGAGGTTATGTCGCCGGACCGCGTCGAGATTACTGCCATTCGGCTTCATCAAAACTCCCTCTACGTTCTTCGAATCCTAATCCAATTTTTTATTTTGGTGGCATAAACAACATTCTCGTTCTAATATGTCTATCAGCACAACAAATACCTTTCGACTCTAAGGATGTTCCCCATGGCAATGAAGCCCACCAAGGCCGATAAGTTCTCATTTGGTCTCTGGACCATCGGCTATAACGGAGCCGACCCGTTTGGCGGCCCGACCCGCCCCGACCTCGACGTGGTTGAGGCCGTGGAGCGCCTGAACGACCTGGGCGCCTATGGCCTCACGTTCCACGATGACGACCTCTTTGCCTTTGGGGCCACCGAGGCCGAGCGCCAGAACCAGATCGACCGCCTGAAGCAGGCCCTCGCCGATACCGGCGTTGTGGTTCCGATGGTCACCACCAACCTGTTCTCCGCCCCGGTCTTTAAGGACGGCGGCTTCACCTCCAACGACCGCGAGGTGCGCCGCTTCGCGATGCGCAAGGTCATCCGCAACCTGGACCTCGCCGCCGAGCTCGGCGCCAAGACCTTTGTAATGTGGGGTGGCCGCGAGGGAAGCGAATACGATTCCGCCAAGAACGTCGGTGCCGCCCTCGAGCGCTACCGCGAGGCCGTGAACATGCTCGGCGATTATGTCACCGATAAGGGTTATGACATTCGCTTCGCGATCGAGCCCAAGCCCAATGAGCCCCGCGGCGATATCCTGCTGCCCACGCTTGGACACGCACTGGCCTTCATCAACACCCTGGACCGCCCCGAGCTGGTCGGAGTGAACCCCGAGGTGGGCCACGAGCAGATGGCCGGGCTGAACTTCACCGCCGGCATCGCCCAGGCCATCGAGCACGGCAAGCTGTACCACATCGACCTCAACGGACAGCGCGGCATCAAATACGATCAGGACCTCGTATTTGGTCACGGCGACGTGCAGAACGCCTTCTCGCTTGTGGACCTGCTGGAAAACGGCGGCCTCAACGGCGGCCCCTCCTATGACGGCCCGCGCCACTTCGACTATAAGCCGAGCCGCACCGAGGACATCACCGGTGTCTGGGACTCCGCGGCCGCCAATATGGCCAACTACCTCATGTTTAAGGAGCGCGCCGCGGCCTTCCGCGCCGACCCCGAGGTCCAGGAGGCACTCGAGGCGGCCCGTGTTAACGAGCTCTCGACCCCGACCCTGAACCCGGGCGAGACCTATGACGACCTGATCGCCGACCGCAGTGCCTATGAGGACTTCGCGCCGGAGAGCTATTTTGGCGGCAAGGGCTACGGCTTTGTGCGCCTGCAGCAGCTCGCGATTGAGCACCTGCTCGGCGCGCGCGGCTAATACCCTCGTCACGTGTTTCGGCGGCGGTGACCGGTTCGATAGACTTTCGAACCAGTCACCGCCGCAGTCTTTCTCTCCCCCTCCCCCGCCGAACCCCGCTTGCCAAAGGAACGCCATGCCCCTCGTCGCCGGAATCGATTCGTCCACGCAGAGCTGCAAAATTATTATTCGTGACGCCGCCACCGGCGCCCCGATTCGCCAGGGCCGCGCGGGCCATCCCGCGGGCACCGAGGTGGATCCCGAGGCCTGGTGGGAGGCCCTCGGCGAGGCCGTGCGCGATGCCGGCGGCCTGCGCGATGTGGCCGCGATCTCCGTGGCCGGCCAGCAACACGGAATGGTGCTGCTGGACTCCGCGGGCCGCGTGATCCGTGATGCCCTGCTCTGGAACGATACCCGCAGCGCCCCCGCCGCCGCGGATCTGGTGGCCGAGATCGGCGCCGAGGACTATGCCCGCCGCGCCGGGGTGGTCCCCGTGGCCTCGTTCACCGCGACCAAGCTGCGCTGGGTTCGCGATAACGAGCCTCGGCATGTTCCGAAGATCGCCGCCGTGGCGCTGCCGCATGACTGGCTGACCTGGCGACTGCGCGGCTATGGCCCCGCCGGTTCCTCCCCGCTCGGACCCGATCTGGAGCAGCTGCGCACCGATCCCTCCGATGCCTCGGGCACCGCCTATTGGTCCCCCGGCAGCGGGGAATACGACCTGGACCTCTTTTATACCGCCCTCGGCCGGGGTGCGCGCGAGGCCGGCGGCGCGGGCGAGGGAATTGTGCTTCCCGCCGTGGTCCCCGCCGGGGGCCGCGCGGGCGAGGGCATCGACGAGCGCCTGATCGGCGGCGAGATCGGCCAGGAGCCGAGCGGCATCGCCCCGGGTGTGATCGTGGCCGGCGGCGCGGGTGATAACGCCGGTGCCGCGCTGGGCCTGGGCGCCACCGGCGGCGATGTGGTGGTCTCGATCGGCACCAGCGGAACCGTTTTTGCCGTGACCGAATCCCAGCCGAGCGATCCCAGCGGCACCGTCGCGGGCTTCGCCTCGGCCTCGGGCGAGTTTCTGCCGCTGATCGCCACGCTGAATGCCGCGCGCATCCTGGACTCGATTGCCGGGCTGCTGGGCGTGGATCATCACGAGCTGGGCGAACTGGCCCTGACTGCGGAGCCCGCGGCGCGCGGCCTCGTATTGCAGCCCTATTTTGAGGGCGAGCGCACCCCCAATCTCCCGGAGGCCACCGCGACGCTCTTTGGCATGACGCTGGAATCCACGACCCGCGCCGGGCTGGCCCGCGCCGCCATCGAGGGGCTGCTCTGTGGCCTCGCCGATGGCCTGGACGCCGTGCGGGCGCAGGGGGTCCAGGCGGAGCGCATCCTGATCGTGGGAGGCGCCGCGCAGAATCCGGCCGTGCAGGCCATCGCGGCCCAGGTATTTAACGTTCCCGTGCAGATCCCCACCCCGGGCGAATACGTGGCCGATGGCGCGGCGATTCAGGCGGCCTGGGCCCTGGGCGGCACCCGGCCCGATTGGCAGCCGCAGATCGACGCGACCCCGACCCCGGACTTCCGGCCCGAGATCCGCGCCAATTACGCGGCGCGCGCCGCGGTCTAGGTCGCGAGGGGGGGGAGGCGGAACTCCCTCCCCGAACGGCCGGTATTCATCAGCCCCGGGGAGAGGAGTCTTCCCGTCTCACAGGCCGAGTATTGTGGTCTAAAAATACACGCACACATCGCTCTTTGCTGTCGGTAGTCCGACGTACGCTAAGGGCATGAAAATGCTTCTACTCTCGCGGTTCATCGGCGCTATTCCCGGGTTTTTAGATACACGCGGCCTCGATTCCCGGGCGGCCACGCGCATCGCCTATATCGATGATGCGTCCAAGCCCCTGGGCAACGCTCCGTTTATTAAACGCGAACGCCTCCAATTGCACGAGCTGGGCTACTCCCTCGTTCCGCTCACCGTTGGCGATGGCACCGCAACCGAACTCGCCTCCGCTCTTGATCGGGTTGACGCGATCTACGTTGCCGGCGGCATGGCGGACTACCTCATGGCAACCTTGCGACGGGTCGGTGCCGATACCGTCCTGATCGAACGGGTCAGGGCGGGGCTGCCCTATATGGGAGCCAGTGCCGGGGCAATGATCGCCGGAAAAAGCATTAAGCCGGCAATTGCACTCGACGGGCATACAGCCGGAGTCTCCCTAGAGGACCTCACCGGGCTTGGTCTCATCGACGCGGTGATTTTGCCCCACGCCGACGGGCAGCTGCCACCCTACCCTCCCGAAAAAATCGCCGCGGTGGCTCGTAAATTCGAGAATACGCACGGCCTAACGCTCCTGCCAGATAACGCAGCCCTGCTCGTCGAGAACGGAAAAATACTCCGCGTTGAGTCCCCTGAAAACACGTCGGCACCCCGCTAAACATGAACGCTCGTACCAGATCGTAGTTAGAGGCTACCGGCCACGTTTCGTCGATATTTGGGAAGTGGCGATACGCCCAACTATTTGCGGTCATGCCCCGCGCCGCGATCGAGGCGCGCCTGCCGGGGCACCGGCTATGCAGAACCTCCCGCCGGGGGCCCGGGGCCCCCGGCGGGAGGTTCTGCGTTAGGCGCGGCGGCGGCGAACCAGGCCCAGGGCGGCGGCCCCCACCCCGATGAGCGCGAGCGCGGCCAGCCCCCAGGGGGAGAATCCCTCCGCCCCCGTCTGGGCGAGCGGATCGGTGGGGCCCGGGGTCAGCCCCGGGGTACCGCCCGGATTCGGGGAGGCGGTTTCGCCGGGCGGAGTCGAGGGTTCCCCCGGCACGGTGATCAGGGCCGGCTCGGAGTTGATGGTGCCCAGGCAATTGCTAAATACCGCCCGATACTCGCGGGTTTCCTCGGGCGAGATAAGCAGCGTGGGGCCGTGGGCATCGGGCACGGTGGCCCAGGAGGCGCCGGGCGCGCGCTGTTCCCACGCGATGGTCGGGGCGTCATCACCCGTGGCCTCCGCGCTCAGCGTGATCTCCTGCCCGGGTTCCGTCGCGGTGGCCGAGGCGGGGTGGGTCAGGATTTGCGGGGCGCTCCCATAGGTGAACCCGGCGGGCTGAATGCTCTCCCGGATGAGCCCAAAATAGCTATAGGACACGGTCACATCCACGGGGCCACACGCATGCGCGGGCGTGGTGGCCGTCCAGCGGGGGCCCTCCTGGCTCGGCCCGGTGGCCGCCTCTCCCCCGAGATCCACCGCGATAATCCGCGTCTCGTCCCAGAGGACGCGCACCGGAAGCCGCGACGTGGTGGTTTCCCCGTTTCCCAGCTCCCCGGATCCATTACGTCCCCAGGCATAGAGCGAACCATCCTCCGCAAGCGCAAGCGCAAGCACGTGATAATAATTGGCGCTCAGCGAGGTCAATACCACGCCCTCGGGCACGGATACGGGCACCGGGGTCGAGGAGCCCCGCACGGATCCGTTCCCCAGCTGGCCATATACATTGGTGCCCCAGCCGAAGACGGTTCCGGCGGCATCAAGGGCAATCACGTATTCGGAACCGGCTTGAATTACGGTCATTCCGGAGTCGGCCGGCGCGCTCACCCGGGTGGGGACCTCCGCGCGGTTATTGGTGCCATTGCCCAGCTGGCCCGAGTTATTTTGACCCCAGGAATAGGTGATGCCATTGGCCCCCTGGGCGATGGCAAACGCGTTGCCCGCATCGATCCGCGTAAACGTGGTGTCCTCAGGCAGGACCACCGCGACCGGAAGCGCGGAGTCCAGCAGGTTTCCGCTGCCCAGCTGCCCGTTTTGATTCTGGCCCCAGGAATAGGCGAGCCGATCCGAGCCCAGCGCGATGGTGAAGTTTCGGCCCGCCGTCACCGCGCTATACCGAATATCGCCGGGGGTCTGGGCCGCGACGGGAAGCGAGGATCCCTCGGTATTGCCCGTCCCGAGCTGGCCGTAGAGATTGGATCCCCAGGAATAGACGTTGCCATCGGAGCCCAGGGCCACCGAGTTCACCACGGTGGCATGCACGGACGTCAGGGTGATTCCCTCCGGGGCCCTCACCCGCTGCGGGGTGCGCACGGTTTCAGTGTTCCCCACGCCCAGCTGCCCGGCGCTATTATCCCCCCAGGCATAGAGATTGCCATCGGAGCCGGTGGCTATCGAGTGCATGGAACCGGTGGCCACGGAGGTGATTATGACGCCCTCGGGGAAATTCACCCGCACGGGTTCCACGGAGTCCTCCGTGGAACCGTTTCCGAGCTGCCCATAGATATTTGAGCCCCAGGTATAGAGCTCACCATCGGCGGTGAGGGCCACGGAGGTGCCCAGGTTACCGCCGGTCTGCACCACCCGGTGCGAGGTGGGCAAAAGATCGCTGATCGCGGTGCCCCCGGCCGTGGGCCCGCTATCGGGAGCCACCGCGGCCAGCGCGGGCAGCGGCCCGGAAAACACGCCGAAGATGGCCGCCAGAATAATACTCCCCAGGGAGAGCAGCGGGCCGCGGCGGCCGCTCCCGCGCCGGGAGACTTCCCTCGTTGGATAAACCATACGGGGACTGTAACAGCTTTAAGCGCGGATCAGATAGCAAAATTTTTGATTATTTCGGGGCGGCGCCCCTCCCGGTCGCCCTCCCGCGGGAGGGCGACCGGGTGCGGGTTAGCGGGCCAGGCGCGCGTTCATCCGTTCGAGGCCGCGCTCCACATCGGCGAGCAGATCGGCCACGTCCTCCACTCCCACCGAGAGGCGCACCACGTTATCGGGCACGGCCAGCTCGGTGCCGGCCACCGAGGCGTGGGTCATCAGCGCGGGATAGTTCATGAGCGATTCCACGCCGCCAAGCGACTCGGCAAGCTGGAAAAGCTCGGTGCTCTCGGCAAAGGCAATCGCCGCCTCGGCCCCGCCGTGCAGCGCCACCGAGAGCATGCCGCCAAAGCCGCTCATCTGCGCCTTGGCCAGCTCATGTCCCGGGTGCGATTCCAGCCCCGGATAGTACACGCGCTCCACCTCGGGGCGGGTCTCCAGGAACTCAGCGATGGCCTGCGCGTTAATCGAGTGCTGACGCATGCGCAGCGGCAGCGTCTTAATGCCGCGCGAGGTGAGCCAGGCCTCAAGCGGCGCGGAGATCGCGCCCACGGCAAACTGCTGGAACTTCACGGCCTCGGCGAGCGCGTCATCGTTGAGGACAATCGCCCCGCCGATCACATCGGAGTGGCCGCCGATATATTTGGTCGTGGAATAGGCCACCACATCGGCGCCCAGCGCGAGCGGCTGCTGCAGAGCCGGGGTGGCAAACGTATTATCCACCAGCACCAGCACGTTGCGCTCGTGGGCCACCGCGGCCAGTGCCGCAATATCGGTGATCGCCATGAGCGGGTTGGACGGGGTCTCGATCCAGAGGATCCTGGTATTCGGGGTGATCGCGGCGGCCACGGCCGCGGCATCGCCCAGGTCGACCACCGAGTGGGTGATGCCCCAGGGGGCGAAGATCTTGGAGATCAGGCGGTAGCTGCCGCCGTAGACGTCGTTTCCGATCACCACGTGATCGCCCGGGCGCAGCACGGCGCGCAGGAAGCCGTCCTCCGCCGCGAGGCCCGAGGAGAACGTGATGGCGTGCCTTGCGCCGTCCAGCGCGGCCATCTGGGTCTCCAGGGCTGTGCGCGTGGGGTTACCGGAACGGCCGTATTCATAACCGCCGCGGAGTTTCCCCATGCTCTCCTGCACAAAGGTGCTGGTGAGGTACAGGGGCGGGATCACGGCGCCGGTGGTGGGATCAAAATCCTGGCCGGCGTGGATGGCGCGGGTGGCGAAGCCCTCGGAGTGGGTCATGATGATGTCCTAACGGTCGTTGTTCAGGGCGCCGAGCAGCGCGGCGGGGGTCAGCAGGGAGACGGGCTTGCCGTCGGTGAGAATCAGCAGGGGCGATCCGGCGGCGAGTGCGTCCCGGGCCTCCTCCGGGGTGGCCCCCGAGCCGATCGTGCCCAGGCGCTCCCCGATCCCGCGGCCCACCGCGGTCTCGGCGGTGACCTCGCCGCTCAGCAGCGCGGCCAGCAGGGCGCTCTCGCTCACGGCCCCCCAGACCTCGCCCAGCACGGGGGCGCCCGTGGAGGTGATCACGGGAAGCGCGGGCACGCGCAGCTCGCGCAGCCGGGCGATGGCCTGGGCCACGCTCTCCTCGGGGTGCACGCGGGGCAGGCTCGCGCCGTCTCCGGGCAGAATAGCGGCGAGGGTGGGGCCCGCGGCGGGCGCGGAATAGCCGTGGTTGTGCATCCAGCCCTCGTTAAAGACCTTATTCAGATAGCCGCGGCCGGAATCGGGAAGCAGGATCACCATGACATCCTCGGGGCCCAGATCGCGGGCCACGCGCAGGCCGGCCGCGACGGCCATTCCGCTGGAACCGCCCACGAGCAGCCCCTCCTCGCGGGCGAGGCGGCGGGTCATCTCGAAGGATTCGGGATCGTCCACGGCCACCACATCGTGCACCATATCGGCGTGATACGTGCCGGGCCACATGTCCTCACCCACGCCCTCCACCAGATAGGGGCGGCCGCTGCCACCCGAGTAGATCGAGCCGAGCGGATCGGCGGCGATGATGCGTACGGCGTCCCCGGAGACCTCGCGCAGATAGCGCGCGGTGCCGGAGATCGTGCCGCCGGTGCCCGCGCCGGCCACAAAATGGGTGACCCGGCCCTCGGTATCGCGCCAGATTTCCGGGCCCGTGGAGCCGTAGTGGCTCAGGGGGCCGTTTTCGTTAAAGAACTGATTGGGCTTAAATGCGCCGGGGATCTCGGCGACGAGGCGATCGGAGACCGAATAATAGGACTCGGGGGAATCCGGGGAGACGGAGGTGGGGGTCACCACGACCTCGGCGCCATAGGCGCGCAGCACATCGCGCTTTTCCTCGCCCACCTTATCCGGGGTGACAAAAATGCAGCGATAGCCGCGCTGCTGGGCCACGAGGGCCAGGCCCACACCGGTATTGCCGCTTGTGGGCTCCACGATGGTGCCGCCCGGGGCGAGCTCCCCGGATTTTTCGGCCTCATCGATCATGCGCACCGCGATGCGGTCCTTCACCGAGCCGCCCGGGTTGAGGTATTCCACCTTCACCAGCACGGTGGCCGAGATGCCCTCGGTCACGCGGTTGAGCTTCACCAGCGGGGTATTACCGATCAGATCAATGACCGACTCTGCGTACTTCATGTTGCGTTCCTCCGCTCGGGCCCGCACCGGCGCAGCCACACGTATGGGCGGTGGTGACCGCCCGGTTCAACTGTACTCGGCGACCGCGCCGTGTTACGGAGGGGGTCGGGTGGCTGGGAAACCCCTGCACGGTCGTGAGTTGAAGCGACAACCTAATTCGGTTTGGTTATGCTTCCGACAGGACATCCGTTCGTTTCCCACACCCGAGAGGTCACTCACCCGTGTCTACGTCCCCGAATAAGCCCTCCATTAAGCAGCAGCGCGCGGCCTCGCGCGAGGCCAAGCTGGTGGAGTATCGCCGCCAACAGGCCCGCGCCGCGCGCAACCGCAAGCTCGCAATCGGGGGCGGTGTGCTGGGTGGTGTTGCCGTCGTGGCGCTGATCGCTACCACCGTGATCCTCACCCCGAAGCCCGTGACCTATGCCACCAACTCGGGTAAAACCGTGCAGGGTGTGGCCACCTTCACCAATGATGCCGCGCATACCACCGCCACCGTGAACTATGAGCAGACGCCGCCCGCCGGCGGACCGCATGACCCGGTCTGGCTGAACTGCGGCGTGTATACCGAGACCCAGCGCAGCGAAAACGCCGTCCACGCCCAGGAGCACGGGGCCGTCTGGGTCACCTATGACCCCGCCCTGCCCGAGGCCGATATCGCCGCGATCCGCGCCAAGCTGCCCAGCACCTATGTGATCATGTCGCCGTTCCCGGGCCTCGAAAACCCCGTGACACTGAGCGCCTGGAACGCCCAGCTGAGCCTGGATAAGATCGACGACCCGCGCTTCGAGGAGTTCTTCGAGGCCTATTGGAAGTCCAATGCCGTCCCCGAGCCCGGTTCGCCGTGCACGGGAGGTATCACCGGACCGGGAGCGGCATAATTTCCGAGCAGCCCGAGGTCCTGGATCCCGAACTGAGTGAGGCCGAGCAGGCCGCCGCCCGCCAGGGCCGCGGCCGCCGCGCGGTGCTGGCCTGGGCCGTGGGCGGCGGCGCCCTGGTCATCGCGCTGATCGTGGTGTTCTCCCTCGGTCGCCTCTCGACCCTGGGCGAGCCCACCCCCGGCAACGCCAGCGCCGAAGCGGGTTTTGCCCGGGATATGCAGGAGCATCACGATCAGGGGGTTGAGCTTGCGATGATCGTGCGCGACCTGACCACCGATCCCGCCGTGCGCACGCTCGCCTATGACATCGCCCGCACCCAGGGCGCCCAGTCCGGCATGATGAGCGGCTGGCTTGCGGTCTGGGGCCTGCCCCAGGCCGCCCCGGAACCGGCCATGACCTGGATGATGCGCCCCGATAATAAGGGAATGGCCCATGACCACTCGGGCCGCGGCGCGGGTAATGCCGCCGTGACCCACCGGCCGGGGGACCCGATGCCCGGCCTGGCCACCCCCGCGCAGATCGCCCACCTGGAGACCCTGACCGGGATCGAGGCCGAGCGCGAGTTCCTGGAGCTGATGATCGCGCATCACCGCGGGGCCGTGGAGATGGCCGATGCGCTGCTGGATCGCAGCACCAACGGCGTGGCCACGACCCTCTCGCGCGGAATCGTCTCCTCGCAGGAATCCGAGATCACGCTGATGACGGAGATGCTCGCGGCCCGCTCCTAGCCGAGCGGGCCCTGCACCTGCTCGGCAAAGAGCCGGGCATAAAGCCCGCCGCGCGCGAGCAGTTCCTCGTGGGTGCCGTGCTCAGCGATCCGCCCGGCCTCGACCACAAAGATCACGTCCGCCGCGACGATCGTGGACAGGCGGTGCGCGATGGCCACGGTGGTGCGCCCGGCCGAGGCCGATTCCAGCGCCTGCTGCACGATGCGCTCGGAGAGCGTATCCAGCGCGCTTGTGGCCTCGTCGAGGATCAGCACGGGCGGATCCTTAAGCAGCACCCGCGCGATCGCCACGCGCTGCTTCTCGCCGCCCGAGAGCCGATAGCCGCGCTCGCCCACCACGGTGTCATAGCCCTCGGGGAAGCGGATGATCGTCTCGTGAATATTCGCGGCCTTGGCCGCGCGGATCAGCTCGTCCATGCCCGCGTCCGGCCGCGCATAGCGCAGGTTTTCGGCGATGGTCGCGTGGAAGAGATACGTCTCCTGGTTGACCACACCGATCTCGCTCACGAGCGAGCGGTGCCGCAGGTCCTTCACATCGGTGCCGCCGAAGATCACGCTTCCGCCGGTGGCGTCATAAAAGCGCGGAATCAGATAGGACACCGTGGTTTTTCCCGCGCCACTCGGGCCCACAAAGGCGGCAAATTGGCCGGGCTCAATCGTGAAGCTCACGGCGTCCAGCGTGGGGCGCTCCCGCTCGGTGGCATCGGGATAGCGGAAGGTGACCTCGCGGAACTCGATCCGGCCCGCGGGCCCGGGGCTCTGCGCCACGTCGATCGCCTCGGGGCGGTCGGAGATCGCGGGCCGAAGATCCAGGTATTCAAAGATCCGGGCAAAGAGGGCACCCGAGGTTTGCAGGTCCAGGCCCACCCGCATGATCGCGATCAGCGGGAAGAGTAGCCGGGACTGCACCGTGGTGAAGGCCACGATCACGCCCGCGGAAATATCCATATGACCGCCGGTCATCAGCCAGCCGGAGACCAGATAGACGATCGCGGGGATCGAGGAGAGGAAGATATTCACCATCGCGAAGAACCACTGGCCGCTCATCTGCTGGCGCACCTGGAGGCCCACCTGCACCCGGTTGGCCGCCCGATAGCGGTCGATCTCGGCCTCCTGGCGGCCGAAGCTCTTGGACAGCAGCACACCCGAGACGCTCAGGGTCTCCTGCGTGATGGCGGTCATATCGGAGAGCGATTCCTGGGTTTTGGTGGCGATCTTGGCGCGCACCTGCCCCACCCGGCGCTGCGCGATCACGAGGAACGGCATCAGCACGAGGGCCACAAACGTGAGCTGCACGTTCAGCAGCAGCATCGCCACAAGCGCGGCCAGCACGGTCACGGTATTACCGAGAACACTCGAGATGGTATTGGTCAGGACCGAGGAGACCCCGCCCACGTCGTTTTGCAGGCGCGACTGGATCACGCCGGTCTTGGTGCGGGTAAAAAAGCTCAGCTCCATGTCCTGCAACCGGCTAAATAGCCGCACCCGCAGCTCGCCCATCACGGTATTACCCACGGTCGCGGTGAGCCAGGTCTGCCAGACGCCCAGCGCGGTCGAGACGATAAAAATCGCGATCATGGTGGAGACGATGATCGTCAGTGCGGGCAGATTGGGGCCGCCGGTCTTGGGGAACAGGCCCACATCAAAGGCCTGCGAGACCAGCAGGGGCGGGATCACCGAGAGGGCGGCGCCGATCAGCACCAGTGCCACGGTGACGATGATCTTCTTTTTATGCGGCCGGAACAGCCCCATGATTCGCCGAAACAGGTGCGGAATCTTCGGGGCCTCGGCGTTAATCGCCCGCTGGGCGGACTCGTCTCCGCCGCTGACCCGGCCTCCCCCGCGGCCTCCGCCGCCACGCATACTCATGCCGTCAGCATACCCAGTACGATGGGATGCGGGTATGGCGCCATGCATAATCCGGCGCGCAAAATCGGTCCGCGCCCGGGCCGCACCCGGGCGCAGACCGGCCGCGGCCTAGGACTCGCCGAGCCCAATCGCCTCGGCCACCTCGAGGGTGTCCTCATGGGCGATATCCACGCGGTCCAGGGCGCGCCGGCCCAGCACCACGATCAGCAGCGCCACGAGGGCCGAGCCCGCGGCCACAAAATACGGCGCACCGGGGCTGAGCAGCAGCGCGATCTCGGCGGCCGCGGGCGGGGCCGCCGCGCCGCCGAGGAATCGGATCGCGGAATACGAGGAGGAGGCCACGGCACGCGGCAGATCGGTGGCCTCCATGACACACTCCGTGAGCACGGTATTGGCGATGCCCAGGATCAGGCCGCCGATGATGATCGTCACGATCAGCCCGGCGGTATTATCTACGAGCAGGCCGGCCGCGATCAGATCCGCGGCGAGCAGCGCGAGCACCAGCCAGAGCACGCGGGTGCGGCGCAGGTGTGCGGTCAGCAGCGGCGCACCAAGCACGCTCGTAAGAGCAAGGGCGAGACCCCAGCCAAAGAAGGTAAAGCCGAGCCCAAGCGTGGTCAGCCCGAGCGGGAACGGGCTATAGGCGAGCATCACAAAAAACGCGATGTTATAAAACAGTGCGGCCACGGCCAGCAGGGCCAGGGCGGGCTGCCCAAGCGCCCGGAACGGCGCGGAGAGCTTCACGGGTTGTGGCTTTTCGGTGGGGCGATCCAGCAAAACTACGATCGCGATGAAGCCCACGGCCATCAGCGCGGCGGTGCCAAAAAACGGTCCGCGCCAGCTGAGGGAGCCGAGCAGGCCACCCACCAGCGGGCCGATCGCGATGCCCACGCCGAGGGCCGCCTCATAGAGGATGATGGCCGAGCCGGTTCCGCCCGAGGCCGCGCCCACGATTGTGGCGAGGGCCGTGGAGATAAACAGGGCGTTGCCCAGGCCCCAGCCGGCGCGGAAGCCGATGATCTCGTTCACGCCGCCCGCGAGGGCCGCCGCGAGGGCAAAAATCACGATGATGACCAGGCCCACGAGCAGCGTGCGCTTGGCGCCGATCCGGCTGGAGATCCAGCTGGTGAAAAACATGGCCAGGCCGGTGATCAGCAGATAGCTGGTGAAGAGCATCTCGGTCTGGGTGGGGGTGGCGTCGAGGTCGGCGGCGATGACCGGCAGGATGGGGTCCACGAGGCCGATCCCCATAAACGCGATGACACAGGCGAAGGCCACGGCCCAGACCGATTTGGGCTGGCGCCAGATTCCGGCGCTGGACCCGCTCATGCGAGGTCCCCGCGCCCGGGGCCCACCCGGTCGGTCAGGACTGCGGCGGCGCGATCGAGGGCGTCGAGTTCGGCGGGGTCAAGATCGCTAAAGCGCGGCAGGAGCTGGTCCAGCAGCTGTTGCCGCCAGTTTTCCAGCGCGGCGAGCCCGGCGGGGGTGAGGTCCAGGAGCTGGGCGCGGGCATCACCGCTATCGGCGATGCGGCGGATCCACTCCTCGGAATCCAGCCGGGTGATGATCTTGCTCATCGTGGGCTGGCTCACGCGGCCGTGCCGGGCGAGTTCGCCCACGCGCATCGGGCCGCTATGGGCGAGGGTTCCGAGCGTGCGCCAGACGGCGGGCGACTCCTGGTTTTGGGTGGCATGCGCGGCAAGACGGGTGAGGCGGTGTGCGGAGAACACCAGGTCGCCCAGGATGTCGTGAATACCACGCTGAGCGGTGGTGGATTCAGGATCAGACATACCGCAATTATACATAGCTTGGCTATGTACTTTTATGGGGTGGCGCAATCGGGCGCCATCTGCCCCGGATCCACAGCCCACGGCCGGGTTCCGCCGATACGATCCCGGACGAAACGGTCGATGAGGCCTGCCCGCTCATCGGCTGCACCGAAAGAGCGCGTGGCGACGCGAATTTGCGAAATTCCACATTTGCGCAGGCTGGTTATCTCCTACCAGAACACATTGTGCTCCACACATATCTTTTGTATCGAGCGCAAGCTGATTCCACACAAGCATTCCCGTTACTCACGAGGTTTAGGAGAAACATTGAAACACTCAATCAGTATTCATACGTCGATGGAGAGCTTTGCGCGAACACAATATCCCGGTACAAAAGCTGTGCTTAACCATCCGTCTCAATCCAGCCCAGCGCTGACCACTCCTGTGGTGCTTGTAATTGCCACCCCGGAGGAAGTCGCGGTAGCTAGCGCGATCGCCAACCTTGCAATCGCTGCAGCCATGTCGAACTGACACGAATAAAACCATAAATTGGAGATGAAAATGCATAAAACGAACCACACAAAAATGGAAATGTTCGCAAATGAGCTATTTGTCAATCCTGACTCATTCGTCGGCAATCGTGATACAGGGTTCCCTGCACTGACCACGCCGATAGTTCTAGTGGTCGCAACCCCGCAGGAGGCTGCGGTTACCGCCGCTGTTGGCGCAGCCGTCGCCTCGATCGTAGGCAAGGTCATCGGCTGAGATGAAATGGGGCACCCTGAGGCTGGGGCGCTACAAAGCGCCCCAGCCTCATTCCAGGGCTTCGGCTAAGAGCGGATCTTCTCAGTCGAACAGCTTGCACAGAGATCCGCAACTTTCTGAGGCGTATACAAAGCTCAGCCATGTCCAAAGGGTCGCAGCTATGGGGACGATCATCAACAGCCTCGAGGGCATCAACCAGCGGTCACTCTATGAAACCGGCGGCTTATTATCCGGACGGTTCACGGAAAACCATCCAAGGTTCGCAAAACTCTTTCCGCAAGTGGCCAGCATTATAGATAGCGCGTTTTTCGCAATAGCACTGGATGGGGTGCTGCTGGTTAATTCGCTGTCCACGATAGCGCGCAGCAACCACAAACAGGCTACTCCGCTACGACCCCTCATCTCGACCGCGGTTGCCATTTTGCAACGCTTACGCACAGGCTACGGGCGTGACGGATCCGACCAGATGTTTGAACTGCTATCTGGGATCTGTACGCTCGCGGCGACGTCCCCTTTGCGCGAACAATCTGCCGATAATGCTCTTCGTGCCATAAACATCGAGCTGTCAATTTCCTACGTCGCGTCGGGACTTGTCAAACTTTTCGGGCCCGAATGGCGGAACGGCACCGCAGTAGCCTCAATCATGCAAACCAGTAGCTACGGCTCGCCTTGGTTGTCACAAGCGCTGAACAAACATCCCTCGCTCTCTACGGCGGCATGCTGGGCAACTATCGCGGGCGAAACGCTGTTTCCCGTAATTTTTATGCTGCCCACAGCAGCTGCACGACGCTTGCTTCCAATCGCCACTCTTTTTCATCTGGCAATCGCCTATTTCATGGGACTACCTAGGTTTTTCTGGGCATTCGGCGCCGCACATGTCGCCAGCCTGTTCGTAATCGAGAACAAATCAAAAAGATAGGAAACGATAACTCATGAAACTAAGGCCTCAGAAGCGCGAACAAAGGATTGCGTTCAGACGCGGTTCAGCCATCGGTATCGCGTTAATTATTGCGTTCGGGTTGTCAGCCCTTGCCCGAATCTTTCTGCATGGGCCCGTGGCCGGTTACACGGTCGCAGCGATTGTGGTCACCGTGATCGTAGCCGCTCTCGTCTATTCGCATTGGGGAGGGAAGAACATTGGGGACAGGTAGCGCAGGGACAACCAAGATCAACAGTTTTGAGGGAGGATTTCTCACCGCACTAGGGGGCTTAGTTACTGCATCTATTCTGCACGTTGCCGTTCGTGCCTCGCTGGCTCCCATGTTTCGTCAGGCAAGGTTAGGTACAAAAACCGAGTTGGTCGAGGGCGGCCGAGTTGAATATCTACTCACAAACGGCGCTCAAGCAGGACCTTTGATCGTCTGTGAAAATGGTCTCGGTAGCCCGTTGGAGTCCTGGGACTGGTTCACAGGGTCTGATCACCTAAAAGACCACAAAATACTGGCCTACAACCGCGCAGGATATGGCGCATCACGCTCTAACCAGTCTGGACCCCAGTTCTTAGCAAACCTACTTGCAAAGATAGGAAACCACGATCCTCTCGTATTTGTGACCCACTCCCTCGGAGTATTTCACTACTTACGCGCGTTGCCGTACTGCGGGTCGTTATTGCCTCCGGTTCTTGGCGCAGTGATCGTAGATGGGACAGACGCCACGCAGTTTCAGGATCAGAACACCAGTATCGAGCCGTTTGATAAGGTGCGACAAGCTCTAACTATTCAGTGCTTTTCGGCATTGATAGGAACCGCGTTGCACAGCCCAGCCCTGGCGCGAGAGGTTTCCTATCGTGGTGTCATCCAACGCTCCTTCATTGACTATTCGGTTTCGCCGAGAACGGCGTTTAACGCGAGGGCAGAGTTTTCTCACGCAATGAAATTTCCTCCGAGGTTACCGAGCACAACCATTCCCACAAAAATTATTTCGGCGGAGCACGGAGCTACAAACAGCGCTGAGCATCTAGCCGAGCAAATTGCACTTAGCCGATCGCTTCACGCCAATAAGCCCATTAGTATTCGGGGGGCAACTCACCGCTCAATTCTGGGAGATCGAGTGCATGCGAATGCCGTGGCTAAGGAGGTGAGCGAGTTCGTTGTCTCCATTCGCAATTAAGCGTAGGCAGTCAGTGTGGCATCTCATCTCCACGACCCTATTGATGTTATGGCTCTTGGCTACAGCCCTCAGCAATAGCCCAGATAGCTTTATCGGCGCACGAAAGATTGCGCGTCGCTTGGGCGTAGTGATGCCAAACTGGCGATTTTTCGGGCCAAACCCGGGGACAAATGACTACCACTTGCTCTACAGGTTTGGAAGGAGAAACTGCCCTCTAACGCAATGGGTAGAAGTCCCAACAGCCGTCCCCAGAGGCTGGAATTCGCTCTTTTGGAACCCTGGGTCCCGTGGTCCCAAGGCCGTTTTCGACTGTTGTCAGACTATTGTCCTCAACGCGTCAACCCAAAATAACAGCCTCCAGCAGGCTACCGACAGCGCTGCGTTTCAGGCAATACTTCAGTTTATCGAGACGAAAACGCCTGTTTCTGATGCCGAAGAAATCCAGGTGATGATCTTGTCGACCATTCGCGAAGATGACGTAAATAACGTTTCACCGATGCTGATCACACACTTCATGAATCGAAGTAGAGGAAATGCGGAAGGAGACGGTAAACGCGCCTCTGCGATGACCACGCGATCCGCCGACACCAAATGAGAGAGAAGATGCAGAGCCTTCTCGGACCCTGCGAGAACAGCGAGGAGGTGGGAGGCTGATCACGATATGCCTCCTCGCTAGCATGGTTCTCGCACTGGCCTACAGCGTATGCTGTGTCACTCTCTCTGACTCTTATGTCGAGTTCATGCTTATCCGGGCCGGAATATCCTCCACCGATCCGGAGCATTCAGTGATCGCTGCCACGGGTTACGTCGTTGTATATGTGAGGCTATTAGGTTCCGTTTTTATCGCACTAACCGGGGCTAAAATGCTGAAAGCGCTCGGAGCACACGCGGAAAAATCCTACTCGGTGATATCTGTTGCTTCGTGCCTTGGCGTCATCGCCTATGGCTACCTACTCACGATTCGAAGCCCATTCTGGATAAGAACTTTCCAATTTCTTCAGGTCGCATCCATGTTCGTGGTCTTCTGCATTGCAGCGGCTCAGGCTCAGCTCTACCGCAGGAAGCTAAAGCGGACCGCGAATGATAAATAGAACACACCCCCATCCCTAAGGATGGGGGTGTGTTCTCAGAGCACCGAAGTGTTCAAGCAAGAGCCTCTCTCGAGGCGCAAATTACTTGAGGGTAACGGTAGCGCCGGCCTCCTCCAGGGAAGCCTTGGCCTTCTCGGCAGCTTCCTTGGAAGCGCCCTCGAGGACGGCCTTGGGGGCGCCATCGACAACGGCCTTGGCCTCGCCGAGACCCAGCGAGGTGAGCTCGCGGACGACCTTGATGACCTGGATCTTCTTGTCGCCAGCAGCCTCGAGGATAACGTCGAAGTCCGACTTCTCCTCAACCTCTTCGGCAGCGGCGGCGGGGCCTGCGGCACCGGCAACGGCTACGGGAGCGGCGGCGGTGACCTCGAAGGTCTCCTCGAATGCCTTAACGAACTCGGAGAGCTCGATGAGGGTGAGCTCCTTGAAAGCGTTCAGCAGTTCTTCAGTTGACAGCTTAGCCATGATGTTTCTCCTTATAGTTTCTAAAAATACTCACCGCGAACTAGTAAAAACTAGTTTGCGGACTCCTGCTTCTCACGCAGCGCCTCGACCGTGCGAACGGCCTTCGAGAGCGGTGCGTTGAACAGGTAAGCGGCTCCGAACAGCGAGGCCTTGAAGGCGCCGGCAAGCTTGCCGAGCAGAACTTCGCGGGACTCGAGGTTGGCGAGCTTGCCCACCTCTGCTGCGGTCAGGGGGTTACCGTCGAAGTAACCGCCCTTGATCACAAGCTGAGGGTTTGCCTTGGCGAAGTCACGCATGGTCTTGGCCACGGAAACGGGGTCTCCGTGAACAAAGGCGATGGCGGACGGGCCGTTGAGCTCTTCGTCAAACGAAGAGATACCGGCGGCGTTGGCCGCAATCTTGGTCAGCGTGTTCTTCACCACGGCGTAGGTTGCGTCTTCACTGATCGAAACACGCAGCGACTTAAGCTGCGCAACAGTGAGGCCGCGGTACTCGGTCAGCAGAACGGCAGTCGAGCTCTGGAATTTCTCCGTGAGCTCGGCAACCGCGGCTTCCTTGTTCGCCATGGCTTACTCCTTGTGTAATAGTTCCCACATCGCGGGAGCGATGTGCACCATTTTCCACCGGGGCATAAAAAAATGCTCCGGCACAGGTACCGGAGCGGGAGAAACAACTGCACGGGGCAGCTGCCTAAATCCTTTTCGTTACCTACGCTGGTCGTTTCCCAAAAGGAAACCTTCGCTGAGTCATGATGTGCTTTCGCGCACCACGCAACAGGACCGGCGGTCTGTGGCTTTGACTCACTATATGCGAACCCGCGCCCGCATGCAAACCCACCCGCACCCGGCCCCGCACACCCGGGTGGCGCGGATCCCGGGCCGCCGATCGCGGCGATGTCGGTGGAATACGCAATACTCAACGACATGACCCCCGCAGATACCCCCTCCGCCTCCCAGCTCTCCCGCGCCGCGCTCCTGCACACCCTGCACGACGAGGGCCGCATCCTCATCCTCCCCAATGCCTGGGATGCCGTCTCCGCCCGCGTGGTCGAGGAATCCGGCGCCGCGGCAATAGCCACCACCAGCGCGGGCGTGGCCTGGAGCCTCGGCGCGCGCGATGGCGGCGGCATTTCGAGCGAACGTGCACTGGATGTTGCGCGCTCCATCGTGGCGGCCGTGGACCTCCCGGTCAGCGTGGACATCGAGGCCGGCTATGCCGATCTCGCCGTCACGGTCGCCGGGGTGATCCGCGCGGGCGGCGTGGGCATCAACCTCGAGGACGCCCGCGACGGCGCGCTGCTCCCGCTCGCGGAGGGCGTCGCCAATATCGCCCTCGCCCGCGCCACCGCCGAGGAGGCCGGGCTGCCGCTGTTTATTAACGCGCGCATCGATACCTTCTTTAAGGCCCACCCCACCCCGCTGGCCGAGGCCATCACCCGCGCCCACGCCTATCTGGCGGCCGGGGCCAGCGGCATCTTTGTGCCCGGCGTCACCGATCCCGAGACCATCGCGGCACTCGTTCGGGAAATCCCCGCGCCCGTGAACATCATGGCCGAGCCCGGCTCCCCCAGCGTGCCCGAGCTCGCCGCGCTGGGCGTGCGCCGGGTCAGCGCCGGGTCGAGCATCGCCCAGGCCGCATATGCCCTGGTGCAGGATGCCGCCACCGAAATGCTCACCGCGGGCACCTATGACACCGTCGCGGGCATGCTCGACTACGCCCGCCTCAACGCGGTGCGCTAGCGCGCCGGGGGGCGAGGGGTTTTCCCACCGGGGGAACCTTTATCGCCTCCCGGGCAACCTTTGTTAAAAATCGGGAGAATTACCGGGCTCCCGCCCGTCTCGGGCCTCCCTAAGTGGGGCCATTCTCGATACGATCAGAGGGTGACTACTACACCGAGACTCTCCACCAAAATTTCCGCCATCGCCGAATCGGCCACGCTGAAGGTCGATGGTAAAGCAAAGGCGCTTCAGGCACAGGGCCGCCCGGTCATTAGCTACGCCGCGGGCGAGCCCGATTTTGCCACGCCCGCGCATATCGTTGAGGCCGCCGCGGCCGCCGTGGCCGATCCGCGCAACCACCGCTATACGCCCGCCGCGGGCCTGCCCGAGCTGCGCGAGGCCATCGCCGCGAAGACCCTGCGTGATTCCGGCATCGCCGTGGAGCCGAGCCAGGTCATCGTGACCAACGGCGGAAAGCAGTCGGTCTATGAGGCCTTCCAGGTGCTGCTGAACGAGGGCGATGAGGTCATCATCCCCACCCCGTATTGGACCACCTACCCCGAGGTGGTGGCCCTCGCCGGCGGCGTCTCGGTGGATGTCTTTGCCGATGCCGCCGCGGGCTATAAGGTCACCATCGCCCAGCTGGAGGCCGCGCGCACCGAGCGCACCAAGGTGCTGCTTTTTGTCTCCCCCTCCAACCCCACCGGCGCCGTCTACTCCCCCGAGGAGACCCGCGCGATTGGCGAATGGGCGCTCGAGCACGGCATCTGGGTCATCTCGGACGAGATCTACCAGAACCTCACCTATGACGGCGTGCGCGCCGTGTCGATCCTCGAGGCCGTCCCGGCCCTGGCCAATCAGACCCTCCTGGTCAACGGCGTGGCCAAAACCTATGCCATGACCGGATGGCGCGTGGGCTGGACCGTGGGCCCGGCCGATGCGATCAAGGCCATCACCAACCTGCAGTCGCACCTGTCAGGCAACGTAAATAACATCGCGCAGCGCGCCGCGATTGCCGCCCTCACCGGCCCGCAGGACGACGTGGAGGCCATGCGGGTGGCCTTCGACCGCCGCCGCAAGACCATCGTGGCCGAGCTGAATAAGATCAGCGGCGTCTCCGTCCCCACCCCCGAGGGTGCGTTTTATGTTTATGCCGATGTCACCGGCCTGCTCGGTCGCACCTGGGACGGCGTCACCCCCACCACCTCGCTGGAGCTCGCCGACCTGATGCTGGATAAGGCCGAGGTCGCGGCGGTTCCCGGCGAGGCCTTTGGCCCCTCCGGCTATCTGCGCTTCAGCTATGCGCTCGGCGATGACGCGCTGCTGGAGGGCGTGCAGCGCCTGCAGAAGCTCTTCGCGAGCTAACCCGGAATAACCCGGGAGGGGGAGGCGTTATCACGGATATGAATCCGGATAGCACCTCCCCCTCTTCTCTTTCCCGGGAGGCCATAGCCGGCCTGCCCGAGGGCACGCGGCGCGTGCTGGATGCCGCCGCCCGGCTGGGGCTGGACGCGGAGGTGCGCGAACGCGCGGCCGCCGGAAGCCTGGCCGAGGCCGCCGCCCTGATGGGCATCCCCACGGGCTCGCTCGTGAAGACCCTCGTGGTGCGTCGCCACGACGGCAGCTATCTGCTTGCGCTGATCCCCGGGGGCCGCAAAATCTCCTGGGCCAAGCTGCGCACGGCGGTGGGCGTGAATCGCCTCTCGCTGCCCAGCGCCGAGCTTGCGCTGGAGGCCACCGGTTTTGAGCGCGGCACAATCACCCCGCTGGGTTCCCATACCGACTGGCCGATCTTTGCGGATGCGGGCCTGGGCGCGCTCGCGCCGGGCGCGCGCATCGGGCTCGGCGCGGGTGCACACGGCTATGGCCTGATGGTTGAGGCCGCGCCCCTCCTGGCCGCCACGGGCGCGATCCTCGCCGATATCAGCGATCCCGAGGAGAGCGCATGAACCGCTGCTGCGGGGCCCGCGAGGATCTTGACGCCGAATCCGCCGCCGCGGACGGCGAATCGGCACTGATCGCGCTGCTGAGCAGCCCGCTGCCGCGCGAGCGCAGCGCCGCGGCGCGCGCCCTGGGGCGGGTGAGCGGCCCCCAATCGGGCGCTGTCACCCACGCCCTGGTGCAGGCGTTGCGCGCCGAAAAACGCTCACTCCCCCGGCTGCGGATGGGGCAGGCCCTGGAGGCGGCGGGCGTCCCCGCGTCGATCGCGCTCCTGGGCGACCTGGGCTAGGCCCGCAACCGCGGACGCCCGCGGCGGGCACCCCGGGCGTCGCGAGACGCGCGGGATGCCCGCCGCGGGCGTTCCCGTGCCGGTTAGGACACGGGGCGCGCGGTGACCGCGACCGCGGCCACGCTCACGCGCACGGGCTCGCCCACCGCATAGCGCCGGGTGACCGGGTGCTGAATGCGCACATCGGTGCCGCCCGTGAGCCGCACGGTGGTGCGCCGCCAGGAGCCCAGGAAGCTGGTTGCGGTGACCTCCCCGGCCACACCGGCCAGGTCATCCTCGGAGTGCAGGGTCAGATCCTCGGGGCGGATCAGCGCCTCATGGGTGCCCGCGGGCAGCTCCGGGTTGAGCAGCTCCAGGCGCGTGCCCAGCAGGCCGATCCGGCCCTCGGAGACCTCGCCCGTGAGCACGTTGCTCTGCCCCACAAACGCCGCCACAAACGGGGTGGCCGGGCGCTGATAGAGCTCCTCGGGAGTCCCGATCTGCTCGATCACACCCGCGTTCATGACCGCGATCCGATCAGCCATCGCAAGCGCCTCCTCCTGATCATGGGTCACAAATACCGTGGTGATTCCGAGCGTGAGCTGGATGCGCCGGATCTCCTCGCGCAGCTGCTGCCGCACCTTGGCATCCAGCGCCGAGAGCGGCTCGTCCAGCAGGAGCACGCGGGGATTGGTGACCAGGGCGCGGGCCAGGGCCACGCGCTGCTGCTGACCGCCCGAGAGCTCATCGGCATAGCGATTCTCAAAACCGGCAAGCCCCACCAGCGCCAGCATGTCCAGCGCGCGGCGCGTGCGCTCGGCCGCGGATACCCCGCGGGTCTGCAGCCCAAACTCCACGTTGCGGCGCACATCCAGGTTGGGGAAGAGCGAATAGGACTGGAAAACCATGCCCAGATCGCGGCGGTTCACCGGGACGGCCGTGATGTCCTCGCCGTCGATCAGCAGCTGTCCCGAGCCGATATCCTCGAGCCCGGCCAGGCTGCGCAGCGCGGTGGTTTTCCCGCAGCCCGAGGGACCCAGCAGGGCCACAAACTCGCCCGGTTCGATCTCCAGCGAGAGCTCGTCCAGGGCCCGCACGGCGCCATAGTTTTTGATGATATTGCGGAAGGACACCGCCACCCCGCGGGTCGTGGTGGAGAGAGTGGGTGAGACTGAGGTCATCGGGTACCTTTCGAGCGTGCGCGGCGGCGCGGGGCCGCAATGCGGCCAATGGCAAGCAGCAGGCAGGCCACAAAAACCAGCGCCAGCAGCGAGAAGATCACGGCCACATAGGGGTCCGTGCGGGAGATAGAGACGATCGCGACCTGAAGGTTTTCGCGGTTCAGCAGCGAGGCCACCGTATATTCGCCCAGCACCACGGCGATCGAGATAAACGCGGCCGCCAGGATTCCGCGGCGCAGATTGGGAAGCAGGATCTGGCCAAATACCCGCAGCCAGCCGGCACCCAGCGAACGCGCGGCCTCCACGAGGGTGCGCAGATCCACCGCCTGCATCGCCGATTCCAGCGCGCGCGAGGCAAACGGCAGCACAAGCACACCGTAGACCAGGCCGAGGGTCCAGCCGCCCGAGCCGAGCACCCGCACCACGACGCCATAGACGGGCGCGAGGCCCACCACCAGGGCGATCGCGGGCACGGCGATCGGGATCAGGCAGATCAGTTCCAGCACGCGGCGCAGCCTCGGGAACCGCAACCGCACCAGCAGCATCGTGGGCAGCAGCAGCGCAAGCACCACGATCACCGCGACGATGCACAGGATAAGCGATTCGGTGATGCCCGTGAACAGCGGGCGATAGCGGAACGCATTTTCGGGATCAAACAGTCCCGTCCAGTGCACAAAGCCGTGCCCGTTTTCGGTGCGCAGGCTGAACTCCAGCATCGCCAGGAGCGGCAGGGCAAAGAGCGTGCCCACCACCGCGAGGATCGCGATCGAGACGCCGCGGCGCGGGGCCAGGCTCGGCGCGCTCATCGCTGCCACCGCTGGGTGCGGGCCTGCAGCGCGGAATAGGCGATCATCAGCACGATCATCACGATGATCATTCCGAAGGCGAGTGCGCCCGCAAGGTTTTCCCGGCCGAGCACGGTATCGCTGATCAGCGCCGCGCGAATCTGCAGCGGCACGATCTGGGCACCCTGGCTGATCAGGGCCGCCGCGGTGGCATAGGCCGAGAACGCATTGGCAAAGAGCAGCAGGAAGCCACCGGCAAAGGCGGGCGCGAGCACGGGGATACCCACGCGCCGCCAGAAGTTCAGGGAGGTACCACCCAGCGTGGCATTCGCCTCGACCCAGGAGGCCTTTAGGCCGGAGAGGGCGGGCATAAACGTGAGGATCATCAGGGGCACCTGGAAATAGAGATACGGCAGGATGAGGCCGGGCACCTGATAGAGCCACATGCCGCCCGCGAAAATATCAAGGCCAAACACATCGCGCAGCGCGACGGTGATCAGGCCCTGGGTACCGATCGTGGCGATAAACGCAAAGGCAAGCATCACGCCACCAAATTGCGCCAGCACCCCCGAGACGGCATCCACAAACGTGCGCAGCCGGGACTCGGCGGGGAACGAGGCGAGGGCGAGGCACGCGAGGGCGCCGATCAGCGCTCCGCCCGCGGCGGTGACCAGCGAGACCCAGAAGGAGCTGCCGAAGGTTTCCAGGACAACCGGATCGCCAAGCGCGGCGAGGTTATCCAGGGTGAAGGCCCCCGTGGAGGTGAAGAAGCCGGAGAATACGGCGATCACGGTGGGGACCACGAGGAAGAGCAAAATATAAAGAGCAAACGGGGCGAGACCCAGGATCGGGCCCGCGCCGCGGCGGCGACGGGGGACGGGGGCCGCGGACCCGGGGGTGGCCGCGGCCACTCCCCGGGAGGATTCCGCGGCGGGAACCGCGGGCCCGGCGGGCACGGACGCCGAGGTCCGCACCCGCCGGATCCGATTCCCGGAGGAGGAAACGGTCATCTACTTGACCGCTGCCGCCCACTTTTCGCCGAGGAGCTTTCCGGCACCCTCGGTCTGCTTGGCGTTGGGCTGCACAAGCGCGGTGGGGTCAACATCGGCGGCGGTCAGTGCAGCCTTATTCACGGTTCCGGCCTCGTCCATCGCGGCGAGGGTTGCGGGGATTGCGCCGGCCTCGAGGTAGAGGTTCTGCGCGGTCTCGCCGTAGATGAATTCCTGCCAGAGGCGGGCGGCCGCGGGGTGCGGGGCGTCCTTATTGATGGCCTGGCTGTAATAGGTGCCATAAGCGGCACCGTCGAGGATCACGGTCTTCCAGGACGGAACGGCCTTGGTCTGGGCGAGGTTGTTATAGTTCCAGTCGAAAACCACGGGGGTCTCACCCGAGGCGATCGTGGCGGGGGTGGGGTCCACGGGCAGGAAGTTTCCGGCCTTATTTACCTCGGCGAAGAAGTCGATTCCGGCACCGAAGTCATCGAGGGTTCCGCCGTTGTGCAGCGCGGCAAAGCCCACCGCTGCAAACGCGGCACCGGCCTGGGTCGGGTCGCCGTTGATGGCAACCTTGCCCTTATAGTCGGCACCCAGGAGGTCCTCAAGCTTCGTGGGCTCGGGCACAACCTTGGAGTCATAACCGATCGACATCACACCGGTATAGTCGTTGACCCAGAGGCCGGTCTTTTCCTTATTGGCATCGGGGATATCGGCCCAGTTCTCGACCTGATAGGGCGCAAACTGGTCAACATTGGCGAGGGTTACGGCTGCTCCGAGGTCAAAAACATCGGGGGCGGTGTCCTGGCCCTTGAGGTCCTTCGCGGCCTTGATCTCCTCGGCGCTGGACGCATCGGGGTTGGCCGACTTTACGGTGATCTTATACTTCTCTTCAAAGGCCTTGATGATCTTGCCGTAGTTGGACCAGTCCTCGGGCAGCGCGATAACGTTCAGCGTGCCCTCCTTCTGGGCCGCCTCGACGAGCTTATCCAGCCCTCCGAGGTCCTTGGCCGAGGTGGCCGAGGCCGCCGAGGTGCCGTCAGTGGTGTCGGCCGAGGCCGAGCAACCGGTGAGTCCGAGAGCTACAACCGCCGCCGCCGAAACGGCAACAAGCCATGCGCGCTGAACCTTCATTATTCCTCCGTTGGAGGGCGATGTCGGTGGCCCGCGCTGTTACGGACCTGAGCTGACCGATCGCCCACGAAGGTGACGCTATCAACGCCGGGATACCCGCGCTGGACGCCGGGGAAACGGCAGATTAACGCGCGGGAAAAGGTTTCTCCGCGGTGTGTGGGGCCGCCTGGAAAACGCCTCAGAACCGCGATATTTCGCGGTTTTTCTCCGGGAGCGGCCCCCGACTTTGGGTGCAAATCCGGGTGCCCGGGGCACCCGGATTTGGGCCCGGAAGCGCGCCTAGAGCTCCAGGCCCACCAGCACGGGCTCGGGCATCAGGCGCACACCAAACTCGTTTTCCACCATCGACTGCACATAGAGCGCGAGGCTCGCGATCTCGCGCGCGGTGGCATGGCCGGTATTGGTCAGTGCGAGGGTGTGCTTGCCGGAGATCGCGGCATTCGAGCCGGGCAGTCGGAACCCGCGGCCCACCCCCGCATGCTCGATCAGCCAGGCGGCGCTGAGCTTGACCAGCTCGGGCGCGCGCGTGGTGGCCAGCGGGGGAAGCTCCCCCACATAGTGGTCCAGGGCGATCACGGTGGGCTCCGGCTCGACGCCGGGCTCGGGCCAGCGCGGGGCTTCGGCGGGCAGCGTGCGGGCAAAGGCCGCGGTCACGATCGGGTTGGTAAAAAACGATCCCGCGCTGAAGGTATCGCGGTCGGCGGGATCCAGCACCATGCCCTTACCCGCGCGCAGCGCAAGCACCGCATCGCGAATCTGCCGCACGGGCAGCTGCGAACCGGGCTCCGCGCCCAGCGCGGAGGAGAGCTGAGGGAAGTTCAGGGGCGCGCTCAGGCCCGCGTTATCCGCGAGGTCCAGCTCGATGCCCAGCACCACGGCCTCGCGCTCGGCGGGCAGGCCGCCGTGTCGCTTCAGCGTGGAGGTGCGATAGCCCAGCCGCAGGTCGGCCGCGGGCACCCACTCGGGCTCCTCGGCATAGCGGTCCAGCAGCTCCACGGCGATCAGGGAGGCCGCCAGCTCCTGGCCATAGGCGCCGATATTTTGGATGGGTGAGGCACCCACCGAGCCGGGAATCCCGCTCAGGCCCTCGATGCCGCTCCAGCCGCGATCTACGGTATGGGCCACCAGCTCATCCCAGGGCACACCGCCGGCCACGCGCAGCCGCACCCGGCCGGGCGCGGCAGGTAGCTGCTCGAGCCCGTGATGGGCCACCCGGATGACCACGCCGTCATAGCCGTCATCGGAGGCCAGCAGATTGGAGCCCCCGCCGAGGATCAGCGGTTCCTCCCCCGCCGACCACACCGCGCGCACGGTATTGATGAGGTCCTCGCGCGTGGTGGGTTCCACGAGTTCGGCGATCGGCCCACCCACCGCGAGGGTGGTCAGCTGGGCGAGCGTGGCGGGGGCACTCACGGGGTCGGCGCCCCCAGGGCGATGCGCACCTGGGCCTTACCCAGCACGGTTTTGCCCTCGAAGCTCACGGTGAGGTCGATGCGGGCGGCATTATTTTCGGCGTCGAGCTGGCCCACCTTGGCGAGGATCTGCACGCTGGCCCCGGCCTCGGGGTCCACGGGCACCGGGCGGGTGAACCGCACCTGATAATCGGTCACGCGCGCGGGATCGCCAACCCAGTCCACCACGGGCTGCACAGCGAGGCCCATCGTGAGCATGCCGTGTGCGAGCACACCGGGCAGGCCCACCGAGGCGGCCACATCATCGCGATAGTGAATGGGGTTAAAGTCTCCCGAGGCACCGGCATAGCGCACGAGGGCATCGCGGGTCAGGATGAGAGTGCGCTCGGCAACCACATCACCCACGGTCAGGGAGGACAGGAGGGGAGTGCTCATTCGTCACCTCGGACTACAAGGGTGGAAATCGCGGTGACAACATGCTCACCGCGGGCGTCCACGATCTGGGTTTCGGCGGTCACCATCGAGTGTGCACCGAGGGTCTTCACGGCCGCGACGGTGAGCGTCGCGGTGAGTTCATCCCCGGCCACGATGGGCTGGCTAAACGTGAAGCGCTGATCGCCGTGCACCACCCGGGAGAAGTCGATTCCGGCATCGGGCTCGGCCAGGAGCTGCGCCAGCGCACCCTCCTGCACCACCACGGCAAACGTGGGGGGCGCCACCACATCGGCATAACCGGCGGCGCGGGCGGCCTCGGGATCCAGGTTGATGGGGTTCGTGGCAAAAACGGCACGCGCAAACTCGCGCACCTTCTCGCGGCCCACCAGATAGCTCGGCGCGGGGGGCAGGGTCCGGCCCTGCAATTCGGGATTCACACTCACCCCTTCAGGATAGCGTGCGTCGCGCCCGCGCACGGTACTCCGCGCCACCGCGACCGGGAAGTGCCCATGATCCGGTGTTTTTGCGTTTCCGGGGCTAACATGAGCGTGTGACTGAACAGGTTCTCACCCTTGAGAAGGATTCCCGGATTCGCCGCGCACTCGCCTCGGATATCGAGCGCATGCAGAATATCGAACGCGCCGCGGGTGCCCCCTTTGCCGAGATCGGGATGCTCGCCGTGGCCGAGGATGATCCGCCCGCCGCATCCGAGTTTGCCGCCGCGATCTCCCGCGGACTGTGCTGGATCACCACGATCGGCGATCATCCCGGGGATGCCACACCGGTGGCCTATCTGCTCGCCGGGCTGGTGGACGGCACGCTGCATATCGAACAGGTCAGTGTGCACCCGCTGGCCGCGCGTCACGGGCTCGGGGCGGCGCTGATCGCGGAGGCCGAGCGCGAGGCCGTGCGGCGCGGGATTGCCGAGCTCACGCTCACCACCTTTATGGATGTGCCCTGGAATGCCGCCTATTATCGGCGGCTGGGTTTTGACGTCCTGCCCGAGGCCGAGCTGGGTCCCGATCTGGGGGCGCGCCGCCTCGCGGAGGCCACCCACGAGCTCGACCGCTGGCCGCGCGTGGCGATGAGCCGCGCGGTGCGCTACCGCGAGGCCGTGCCGGCGGGAAAACGGATCGGGGTCGCGCCGAGGTCCCAGAGGGCATAGGCCCCACACTCGGCCGCGCGCGTGGCGTGAACCCCCGCGATATCCGGGGCCGCCGCCCAGGCCGGGGTGATCAGGAACGAGACCTCCACGCCGTCATAATCGGAGCGGTTCACGAGCCAGGGCCGCGGCAGCCAGGTGGCGCCCACCTGAATAAAATCGGCGGGGTCCTCGGCATAGGCCTTCGCGGCGCGCACGGTCCAGAACTCGCCCGCGCCGGTTCCGCCGTGGGCGCCCGCCCAGTCCAGCACACAGCCGATATCGGGGTGCGGTGTGCGCACACGCTCGACCAGCGCGGGGAGGGAAAAACCCGCTGCCAGCAGCACCAGGATCCCCGCCGCGGCCCCGAGGAGGCGCGGCCTCGGCGGCAGCCGGACCCGGCCGAGCAGGGCGGGCGCGAGCACCACGGCCAGGAGCGGGAAAAACCAGAGCGGGGCCAGATAGCGGGCGGCGTGGGTGCCCAGCAGGATAAAGCCCAGCAGGAGCGCGGGCGGCGCGAGCCAGCCCAGCGTGAGCAGGAACGCGCCCGCGCCCCAGCCCTCGCGCAGTGCCCGCAGCGACCAGATCAGGTTCAGCCCGATCAGCGCCAGGAGGGCCAGCAGCGAGAGTGCCCCGCCGGGGTCCTGCGCGCGCTCGGCCAGCAGCTGCCCATAATATTGCGCGGAGGCGAGGGCCTCGGCGGGCCGAAAATAGAGCGAACCATCGGCTGTAATAAAACGGGCGAGGGGGATGCGCAGCGCAAGCCCGAGCAGCATTCCCGCGGCGATCACCAGCACCGGGCGGCGCACGGTCAGCGGGGTCAGCGCGCGGCGCGCGAGCAGGAGCACCATTACCGCGAGCACGGGGGCCACCGCCCAGGCCAGGAAGAGCGGATTGGAGGCGGTGCAGGTCACGGCGATGATGCCGAGGGCCGCGAGTGCCCCGTGCCGGCCCGGCGTGGTCAGGGTCCGTGCCGCGAGGGCGCAAAACAGCAGCGTTCCGATCACGGTGGCGCTGTAATACGTGGTGGTCGCCAGCAGCGAAACCACCTCGAGGGCATCGCGGCTGGCATCCGTTTCCAGGAGGATAAACAGCACGGCCACGGCGAGCGCGGCCAGGGCGGCGGGAATCCGCGCGGCCCGCGGGAGGCGGTCGCCGGCGACGCGCGCCACGAGCCTGAACGCGCCGTAGAGCGCCAGCAGGTTCAGCACCGCGTTCAGCGCCAGCGTGGCCCCCACCCCGAGGCCCAGCGCCGAGAGCGCCAGGTAGACCGCGAGTTCGGGCCCAAAGAGCACGGGAGACAGCGCCCAGTCCTGGGCGGCGCCGTGCCGCAGCGATCCGGCCACGAGCGCGGGGAGCACCGAATCGGCGTCCTCATAGAGCAGCACGCCGCGCGGGCTCGCGCCGAGCCGGGACACCGCGATCAGCGCCAGAGCGAGCGCGATCAGCAGCCCGGCAAGCTCGCGCAGCGGGGCCGCGCGGCGCCCAAATACCGTCTCATCTTGATTCGGAGGGGCGGCGCGCATCCTCCGAGCATAGTTCTATAACGCCCGCTTGAATCCCACATGTGATGCAACGAATCCGTGGCGCAGATAAAAGGCATGGGCCCCGCCGCGCGCGGCATCCGAGGTGAGCTGCACCAGGGTGGCCCCGCGCACACGCGCCTCGGAAACTGCCCACTCGATCGCCTCGCCCCCGATGCCCAGGCCGCGCCGATCCGAGCGCACCCGCACCGCCTCGATCTGCGCGCGCGTGGCCCCGCCGCGGGAGAGCCCGGGCAGCAGCGTGAACTGGAGCGTTCCGATGATCTCCCCCGCCTGCTCGATCACGATCAGCAGGTTGCCGGGATCGCGGGTGATCCGCTCAAATCCCCGCCGATAGGCGGACTCCCGCGCGGGATCAACGCTCTCGCCGCGCGCGGCCGCGAGCGAGTCCTCGGCCAGCAGCGCGATGACCGCGGGCAGGTCCTCCACGCGCGCGGTGCGCAGCAGCACGTCACCGCCCCCGGCGGAGAGGACGTGCCGCACCGGCGTCTCGCCCGGTCCGGGCTCAAGTTCCGCGGCATAGCCGGCGATCGCCCGGCCGTAGAGCGGCAGGGTCGGGGCAAGCGCCTCCAGCGCAACCCGCAGCGCCTCGGTGGGGCGGCCCGCGGAGTGTAGGGCGAGCGCGAGGAATGCGCGGTGGGCGTCCCCGGTCAGCGGCGTGGGCGTTACCTCCCCGAGCAGCGTCGCGGCCTCCCCCGCCCGGCCGGTATTACGCAGGGAGCTGGCGAGTTGGATCCGGGCCTGAACGCGGCGCTCGGGGTCCAATTCCCCCGGGCCGGTCGCGGCCAGCGCCGCGCGATATAGCCCGATCGCAGCCTCCTCCTGGCCGAGGAAATCCCGCAGCGAGGCCGTCTCATAGGCGCGCACGGCATGTTCTTCGGGCAGATCCCCGAGCGCGATTTCCAGGCGCGCGGCCAGCGCCGCGGGGTCCTGGGTGCGGGCGGCGGTATCCCAAAATTTGCCGAGGCGCTCATCCAGATTCATGCGCCCAGTTTAGGGCCCGCACCGCGCGGGGCGGCCGCCTCCCCGGGGGAAGGCGGCCGCCCCGGCCGGAATACTAGTTGAGGATATCGGTGAACGCGCGGGCGCGCGCGGTGATCTCGCCCCACGTGCCGGCGGCCACCACGGCGGGCGGCACCACGGCGGTTCCGCAGCATACGGCCACGGCCCCGGCGGCCAGATACTCATTGGCGTTGACTGAGTCGATTCCGCCCGAGGGCAGCAGCTTCACGCCCGGATAGGGGCCCTGCAGGTCCTTCAGATAGCCCGGGCCCAGTGCCCGCGCCGGGAAGATCTTCACCACGGCCGAGCCCAGGTCCAGCGCCTGCGCCACCTCGGAGGGGGTGAGTGCGCCGAGGCTAAAGGGGATACCGGCATCGGCCGCGACCTTCGCCACCTCGGGGCGGATGCCCGGGGTCACCAGGAACTGCGCACCCGCGTCGATCGCGGCGCGCGCCTGATCCCCGGTGAGGACCGTGCCCACCCCGATGATCGCGCCGTGCTCGCTCACGGTCTCGGCCGCGCGCGCCACATGCTTCAGCAGATTTGGGGTGGTATAGGTGAGTTCCACACCCGTGATGCCGCCGGCGACCAGGGCGCGGCACAGCTCGGCGGCGTCCTGGATCTCGGGGGCGCGCACCACGGCGAGCGTGCGGTCGGCCTCAAGATAGCCGATAAATTCTTCGTTATTCATGGGGGCTGGTGGTTCCTTCCGGGGTGCGGCGCAGGGCCCGCCCGGCCAGCGCGCCCGTGGGCTCGCCCTCCGAGATCGCGGCTACGCCGTTAACAAAAACGGTATGAATTCCCGCGGCGGCCTGCCGCGGGTTGTTAAAGGTCGCGGTGGCCGCGATGGTGCGGGGATCAAAGAGCACCAGATCGGCCGCGTAGCCCTCGCGGATCAGCCCGCGCCGGTCCAGGCGCAGCCGCGCCGCGGGCCGCCCGGTGAGATGGTGGATCATCTCCTCCCAGGACAGCAGGCCCAGCTCGCGCACATAGTGGCCCAGGAAGCGCGGGAACGTGCCCCAGGCGCGCGGATGCGGTTTGGCCCCGACCAGGATGCCATCGCTGCCCCCGGTATGGGTGCGATGAGTCATGATGGTGCGCACGTTTTCCTCGTGGCCCACGTGTTGCAGGATCCCGGTGCCCATGTCATCGCGCAGCAGAATATCCACAAAAACCGCAAAGGGTTCGCGGCCGGTCTCCCCGGCAATCTGCCGGATGGTTTTGCCCACCAGCGGGGCCAGCTCGGGATTGCGCACGCCCGAGATCTCGATGGTGTCCCATTCGGCGATCACGCCGTGGCAGCCGTCCGAGCCGTAGATTTCCACGTTCTCGCGGATCCGGGCGAGGGTCAGCGGATCGCGCAGCCGGCGCATCGTCTCGGCATCGCCCCCCGCGGAGGCCCAGCTGGGCAGGATCGCGGACAGCGTTGTGGCCCCGGGCAGATAGGGGTAGGTATCGAGCGTGATATCCACGCCGCGGTCCAGGGCCGCGTCGATCAGGTCCAGCAGCTCGGGGGCGCGCCCGCGATTGGGGGCGAAGTTCATCGTGGCATGGGACAGGTGCAGTGCGCACCCGGTCTCCTCGCTCAGCCCGATCATCTCGGCATAGGCCTCGAGCGCGCCCGCCCCATAGGAGCGGTGATGCGGCGCATAAAACCCACCGTATTCCGCGACCACGGCGCAGAGCCGGGCGAGCTCCGCGGTGGAGGCATACATTCCGGGCGTATAGGTCAGGCCCGAGCTCATGCCCACGGCCCCCTCTTCCAGCGCGGTGCGGATCAGCGCGCACTGGGCGAGGATCTCCTCCTCGCTGGCCGCGCCGTCGCCAAAGCCGCGGACCAGCGCACGCACGGTGCCCTGCGGGATCAGATAGGCGGCATTGGTCGCGATGCCGCGATCCAGCCGGTCCAGGTATTCGCCCACTCCGCGCCAGGAGAACACGGCGTCATCCGCGGGGTTATCGTTCCAGCCCGCGATTTTTTGGCGCACGCCCGCGAGCGTGGGCTCGTCCACGGGGGCATAGGACAGGCCGTCCTGCCCCAGCAGCTCGGTGGTGATGCCCTGGCTCAGCCGGGAATAGTGATCGGGGGTCAGCAGCAATTGCAGATCGGAGTGCGCGTGCATATCGATAAACCCGGGCGAGAGCACGAGGCCCGTGCCGTCGATATGCCGGGCGGCACCCGCCGCGGGGGCCGTGCCCTCGCCGCCCCCCACGCGCAGGATCGCGGCGATGCGTCCGCCGCTCAGGCTCACATCGGCGAGATAGGCGGGCGCACCCGTGCCATCGATAACGCTGACGTTATCGATCTGCACATCCGCGGGCGGATTAGAAGAACGTGTGGACAAGGCTCTCCAGGCTGGGGTTCCGGGCGTCGCCGGAGAACACGGGGATCAGCGTCCACTTATCAAAGGCTGTGCACGGGTGGGAGAGGCCCAGGCGCACCACATCGCCGATATTCACGGCGGTGGCCGCGGGGTCAAAGCGCAGGAAGGAGTGTTGATCGTTTACCGCGGAGATGCTGGCGCCGGGCAGGGGAACGGCGGTGCCGCCGAGCCGGCGGGCGATCAGCTGCGGTTCGGGCAGGCCCTCGTCCACGGGCAGATCGCGTTTTCCGGCGTCGAGCAGCGCGAGGCCGGGCTCGGGCACGGAGACCACGCGCGCCCAGGCGTGCATCGCGGAGGCGAGGGGTTCGCCGTCGTCGGCGTGCCGGGAGAACGGGGAGATTTCGCGGTAGAAGCCGTCGTCGTGCACGATATAGGCCCCGCTGCGGATCACGAGGTCCACGCGCGGCGCCTCGCCGTCACCCGAGTGGATCACGCCCGAGAGCACGTCCACCACGTCGTTAAAATAGGCGCTTCCGCCCGCGGTGACCATCAGGTCAACGCCGGGCGCGTAGAGGTCCTCGGCGAGCGCGCGGGCATGCAGTTCGCCCAGATCGGCGAGATAATCGCGCACGGCCGAGAGGCCCGCGGCATCGGCGGTATGCGCGAGTGATCCCTCATAACCGGCGATGCCCACGAGGCGCAGGTGGGTCGACTCGCGCACGGCGCGCGCCACGTCGAGGGCAGCGTCCGCGCCGCGGGCGCCGGTGCGTCCGCCGGGCGCGCCGAGCTCCACGAGCACCGAGAATACCGGGGGCTGTCCCGGGTGCAGCGCGGCAGAGGCGGCGAGTTCCCGCTCGATGAGGTCCACGGTCTGCACCGAGTCGACCCAGGAGATCACCTCAAATTCGGGGCCCTGGGTGGCGGCGAGCCAGCGGATCGCGAGCGGATCGGTCAGGCTATTGGCCACCTGCACGCGGCTCACGCCGAAGTGCCGGGCCACGCGCAGCTGGGCGGAATTAGCCAGCGAGATGCCCCAGGCACCGGCGGAGATCTGTTCGGCCCAGAGCTGCGGGGCCATCGTGGTTTTGCCATGCGGGGCGAGCAGCACGCCGCGGGCGTCACACCACGCGGCGAGGCGGTTGAGGTTCGCGGTGAGTTCTTCGCGGCCCAGCGCGAGCAGCGGGGTTTGGAAATCGCCGAGGCGGGCCCCGCCGGCGGCGAGGGCGCGGGCGGTGAGGCCGTGGAAATCGGCGGGGATGGCCTTATGTCGCCATCCCAGTTCCACGCGGTCCAGCGCGGCGAGCGCCTCGGTATCTACGCGTGCCGCTGAAGCCATGTTGCCCACTCTTTTCCCTACCGTGCCGATGGATTGCGTATACTGCAACGCTAGTTGCAGTCGAGCCCCCTGCATGTATAACATGGTCAGGATTCGCCCGTCAAGACGAGGCGGGCCCGCCCCCACACCCCCAGAACACGGAAGTTTCGAGGCTCCATGCGTTCAGCAGTCTGCATCGGCGAGACCATGGCCATGGTCACCCCCACGCACCACGTTCCCCTGGAACGAGCCGAGGAACTGTTTTATGGCGTGGGCGGCGCGGAGTCCAATGTGGCCCTCGGCCTGGCCGTGATGGGCATGGATACCCACTGGATCAGCCGGGTCGGCGCCGATGGTTTTGGCACCCGCATCCTGGGCGAGCTCGCGAGCCACGGCGTGGGCACCACGGGCGTGCAGGTGGACCCCACCCGCAATACCGGCCTCTACGTGAAGGTGCCCGCGCACGGGGATAGCCCCGCCTCGGTGCTCTACTATCGGCGACACTCGGCCGCCTCCGCGATGAGCCCCGAGCTGCTGAAGGATCCGGCCGTGGCCTCCCTCCTGGCCGAGGCCGGCCTGATCCACCTGAGTGGCATCACCCCCGCGCTGTCCCCGGAATGCCGGGACATGGTGCATGCGCTGCTGAGCGCCCCGCGCGGCCCCGAGCGCCTCGTCTCCTTTGACGTCAACTGGCGGCCCGCGCTCTGGGCCGGTCGCGATCACTCGGCGCTGCGCGAGCTCGCCAACCTCGCCGATATCGTGCTGGTCGGGGCCGATGAGGCCGTGCACGCCTTTGGCACCGCGGAGGAGGAGCGCCTGCGCGAGCTGCTGCCCGATCCCGAAACCATCGTGATCAAAAACGACGATGCCGGCGCCGTGATCCTGCGCCGCGGCGGCGAGCGCATCGAGGTGCCCGCGCTGCGCGTGGAGGTCCTGGAGCCCGTGGGCGCGGGAGACGCGTTTGCCGCGGGCTATCTCTCGGGCGTCATGATGGGCCTGGACCCGCGCTCCTCGCTGCGCCGCGGCCACCTCAGCGCCGCCTGCACGCTGACGGTGCGCGGGGATCGCGGCACGCTGCCCGAGGCCGCGATCCTGGACGCCGTCCTCTCCGGCTCCGAGGAGGACTGGGCCGCCACGCGCGTCTCCGCCGAGCACGGCATCAGCAGCCCCGCGCTGGCGGTGCGGCCATGAGCCAGAGCCTCGTGCGCGCCCTGGGGCTTCTGGAACAGATCGCGCAGCGCCCCGCGACGCTGGACGAGCTGGCCAGCGGCGCCGCGGTGCATAAGACCACGATCATGCGCCTGCTGCACTCGCTCGAGGGCGAGCATTTTATCGTGCGCAATCACGCCGGGCAGTTCCAGCTCGGCCGCCGATTTTTTGAGCTCTCCTCGCTCGCGCTGGAGCAGCGCGACCTGCGCACGATCGCCCATCCGCACCTCGCGGATCTTAACCGCGAGACCGGGCATACCGTGCACCTCGCGGAGATGGAGGGCTCCGAGATTGTTTATATCGATAAGTTTGAGTCCAAGCATCCGGTGCGCATGTACTCGCGGATCGGCCTGACCGCGGCACCACATTCGGCGGCCGTGGCCAAGGTGATCCTCGCCGATCTGCCGGCCGCCCGGCGCGAGACCATCGCCGCCGGAATCGACTATGTCCGGATGACCGAAAATACCCTCGGCACCCCCGAGCAGCTGCTGGCCGAGCTCGAGCTGGTGGCCGCCCAGGGCTGGGCCCAGGATCGCAGCGAGCACGAGGCCTTTGTGCACTGCGTGGCCGCCCCGATCCGCGATGCGAGCGGCGCCGTGGTGGCCGCCGCCTCGTTCTCGGTTCCCGTGGTGCTGCTGGACTATCCCGGCCTGCTGGATCTGCTGCCCACCCTGCGCGCCGGGACGGACGCGATCTCGCGCGATCTCGGCTGGCGCCCCTAAATTTCCGTACTACCCGTAATACCGAAAGGAATACCGCTCATGAGCGAAAAAACCATCGTCCTCACCGAGAACGCCCCCGCCCCCGCCCACGTCTTCTCGCAGGGCATCAAGAAGGGTGGCCTGTTCCAGGTCTCCGGTCAGGGCCCGATGGATCCGACCGTGAACGAATATATCGGCGCGGGTGACGTGCGGGTGCAGACCCGTCGCACCCTGGAAAACGTGAAGGCCATCCTCGAGGCCGGCGGCTCCTCGGTTGAGGATGTCATCATGTTCCGCGTTTATCTCACCACGCGCGATGACTTCCCCGCGATGAACGAGGTCTACGGCGAGTTCATCACCGAGAACGTTCCGAGCGGCCAGCTGCCCTCGCGCACCACCGTATTTGTGGACCTGCCGCATGAGGTCATGCTGGTGGAGATCGACGCCCTCGCCGTCACGGCCTAGGGTATTTCCCGCGCGGGCGGGGTGGCCGATGCGATCATCGGCCACCCCGCCCGCGCGGTTTTTCGGCCTGTATACAATCCATATAATTGAGGGATGTCCAACCTCAGTTTCCGCACCGCAGACGACGCCGATATCCCGGCAATCGTTGACCTTGTTGTCCACGCCTATCGCGGGGAGACCAGCCGCCAGGGCTGGACCAGCGAGGCGGATCTGCTGGACGGCGACCGCATCGACGCCGAGGGTGTGGCCCGCGAGCTGCATGCCGCGGATAGCGAGATCCTGCTGGCCGAGCGCGATGGCGAGCTGATGGCCTGCGCTCATGTGACCCGGCGCGCCCCCGGCCTGGGCTATTTTGGCCTATTTGCCGTGCGCCCCACCGGGCAGGGCAACGGCATCGGCCGGCACGTCTTGGCCACCGCGGAGGCGTTTGTGGCGGAGACATGGGACGTGCATACGCTGGAGATGACCGTGCTGGGCCCGCGCCCCGAACTGGTCGCCTATTATGGCCGCCGCGGCTTCCTGCCCACGGGCGAGATCCGGCAGCTGCCCGCGGAGATCCGTCGCCGCCCCGAGACCGCAGATCTTCCGCTGCGCTTCGACGTGCTGGCCAAGGCCGTGTCCCCGCGCGTGGCCGAGAGCAGCCCCGCGGCCTAACCGCGGGCGTCTCGCTCATCCTCAAGCGCGCGCAGGATCGGCAGCACCTCGCGGCCGAAGCGCTCCAGCTCCTCGCGCATATGTAAGAATCCGAGCAGGATCAGGTCCACCCCGCGCTCGGCATAGGCAAAAAGCCGCCGGGCCACGGCCTCGGGCTCCCCGATCAGCCGGGTGCGGAAGCCGTCGTTATATTGCACCAGGTCCTCCACGCCGGAGTCGGCCCACATGCCCCGGCCATCGGCGGTGGAGGCCCCCGCCTGCGCGACCTGCGCCCGGAATCCGGCCACGGCCTCGGTATCGGCATGGGCCACGATCTCGCGCAGCTGATCCCGGGCCTCGGCCTCGGTATCGCGCACGATCGCAAAGCCGTTCAGCCCAAAGCGCACCGTGCGGTGATGGGCCCGGGCCGCGGCCGTGACGTCCCGGTATTGCTCGGTGAAGCCCGCAAAATCGGTGCCATTGGAAAAATACCAGTCGGCGTGGGCCCCGGCGTTGAGCCGGGCGGCGGTGGAATTTCCGCCCTGGAAGATTTCGGGATGGGCCCGCCCGGGCACCGGGACCGGCCCCGGACGCAGCGTGAACTCGCGGGTGCGATAGAAGTCCCCGCGGAAGGTCACCGCCTCCTCGGTCCAGAGCCGGCGCACCACCTCGATAAACTCGGCCGAGCGCCGATAGCGTTCATCGTGTTCCAGCCACGGCTCCCCGAGCCCCGTGAACTCGTCTTTAAACCAGCCGCTGACCACGTTGATGGCCGCGCGGCCGCCCGAGAACCGGTCGGCGGTATTAATAAATTTGGCCAGTACCGCGGGATGCCAGAGCCCCGGGTGCACCGCCGCGATCACCCGCAGGCGTTTGGTGGCCAGCAGCAGCGCGAGGCTCGTGCCGGTGGATTCGTGCTGCTGGGCCGCCCCATAGCTGGAGGCGTAGCGCACCTGGCTGAGCGCATAATCAAATCCCACCGCCTCGGCCGTGCGCGCCAGCTGCACGTTATAGTCGAGGTCCCAGCCCGTGCGCTGGGGGACGGTGCTTATCACCAGTCCCCCGCTGACATTGGGTACCCAATAGGCAAATTTCAGGCGGTCTCGCCGCGTCGTGATCTCGCTCATGCGGCACAGCCTAAAAACCCCACCCGGGATTTTCCTCCCGGATGACAAAACATGACGCCCGGGGTTAGCCCTGGACCACGCGAATCTCGGTATCCCAGGGATCGCGGAAGCTCAGCGTCTGCCCGTCATAGGCGCGCGGGACCCCGGCAAATTCCAGGCGCAGGGCGAGTGCCCCGAGCTCATCGGCGGTGGGTACGGTGATATTCACCTGGCCGAGACCCAGCGCCGCGGCACGCGGTCCGGCCCCCTGGCTGCGCCAGGTATTCATGCCGATGTGGTGGTGATAGCCGCCCGCCGAGATAAACAGGGCGGTGGGCATCTCGGTCTGAATTTCGAAGCCGAGGGTATCCACATAAAACGCGCGTGCGCGCTCCAGGTCACCCACCTGCAGGTGCACGTGGCCGAGGGTCATACCCTGGGCCGGGGCGGCCTGCAGGATCTCCTCGGTCAGGTGATCGCGCAGATAGGCATTCGGGTCAAGATAGAGGGAGGCCCCGCGCAGGCTGCCATCGGGCTCGCGGATCCACTGCTCCTCGGGGCGGTCGCGGTAGAGTTCCAGCCCGTTGCCCTCGGGGTCGTCAAAATAAAAGGCCTCGCTAAAGAGGTGATCGGCGCTGCCGGTGAATGAGCCCGCGGCGCGCGTGGCGACGCTGGCCACCGAGCGCGCCAGCGCACCCTGATCCGGGAAGAGCAGTGCGCTGTGATACAGGCCGGCATCGCCGATCTTCAGATCGGGCAGGTCGCTCTCGCGGTTGAGGACGAGTGCCGGGACGCTGCCGCGGCCCAGCGTGACCGAGTCGCCCGAGGCCGCGAGTACGTCCAGGGTCACGGCATCGTGATAAAACGCGGTCATTTTATCGAGGTCGCGCACGCGCAGTTCCACCACGCCCATCTCGGTTCCGGCGGCGAGGACCTCGCGGTCCACCTCCACCCGTGCGTTGTGCATAGCCTGAGCCATTTCGGTCATGGTGATCTCCCTCCGCTGGATGCGCCCGGCCGGTGCGGTGGGGCGCGCGTGCCCACTGGTTTAGTTAAAGCAACAACTAAATACTAGACCCGATTACTTGAAGCGTCAAGTTATTTTTTGGAGACCGCCTGCGCGACCATGCGCAGCAGAATCACCGCGAGGAACGCGGCAAAAAGGAGATTCGCGGCGAGCGGGGTGATCAGCGCGGCCACGGTGCCACCGAGCGCCGTGGTCAGGCAGGCAGCGAGGCCAATCAGCGCTGCCGCCCGCAGGTCCACATTGCGGCGCACCAGGTTGCCCACCGTGCCCGAGAGCGCCGTGGGCACCATCATCAGCAGCGAGGTTCCCTTGGCCACGAGGTCGCTCGCCCCAAAAAGCATCACCAGCATCGGGACGATCACGATTCCGCCACCGATGCCCAGCAGGCCCGAGAGCACCCCCACGACCAGGCCCAGCGCAATCAGTCCCAGCACAACCCCGACGCCCAGGGTGATGCCCTGGCCGCGCTCGGGGATCACCAGGAAAAGCTGCACGATCACGATCAACAGGAAGCCGATGAACCCCCATTGCAGTGCGCGCCGGGGCACCCGCTGCAGGAGATAGCTGCCCAGCTGCGCGCCCAGCACGGAACCCGCCGAGAGGATCAGGCCCGCGATCCAGTCCACATGCCCGTGGGTTGCATAGGTGATCACCCCCACCAGCGAGGTGGGCACGATGGCCGCAAGCGAGGTGCCCGCGGAGATCTTCTGCCCCATGCCCAGCAGGAAAATCAGGGCGGGCACAATAAGGATGCCGCCCCCCACGCCAAAGAGGCCCGAGAGGAATCCGGCGATCAGACCGATCAGGATCAGCCACAGCGGGCGGGCCCAGCCGCGCGTCTCCCCGCTCATGCGGAGGCCCGCTTGCCGTCCTCCCCCGCGCCCTCCGCGGGCAGCACGCTCCAGCCCTCGGCGGTGCGCCGCAGCCGCACGGTCGCGAGATTATCCAGCGGACCGTGCTGGGTGCCGCGCAGCTCACTCGCGACGAGGCGAATCAGCGCTCCGTGGCTGACCGCAAGCACGTTCTGGCCGGGATGGGCGAGCGCGATCTCCTCAAGACCTCGCAGCCCGCGCTCGAGGGTTTCCTCGCGCGTTTCCATGCCCGGATAGAGCCCATCGGGCCAGCGCTCAGCAACATCCTCGCGGGTGGCACCCTCGGCCTCCCCAAAGCCGCGCTCCGTGATCGCCTCAAAAACCCCGCCGCGGGGCGCGTTCAGGCCCTCCGCGAGCAGCTGCGCGGTTTCCTGCGCGCGTCCCAGCGGGGAGCTCACCACCACGTCAAAGGAGTCGTTCAGGCGGGCGGCGGCCGCGCGGGCCTGCTCGCGTCCGGTGTTATTCAGCTGAATATCGGTCGCGCCCTGGAGGCGGCGGTCGCGGTTCCAATCGGTCTGGCCGTGGCGGATGAGGGTGAGGTCCATCGGGTTCGGGGGTCCATTCAATCAGGCCTAGAGGGGCGGGTTAATCAGGTAGAGCAGGATCAGTCCGAGTATCAGGATCGTCCCGATACTCACCGCGCTGCGAATCAGCATGCCGCGGGTCGCGACCGCCCGCGGGGAGCGGGCCGCCCCGGCGAGTTCGGAGGAGCGGTCGAGCTGACGCAGGCGGCGGCGCGATAATCCCAGGATAACGTCGAGACCCAGCGCCGGATAACGGCCCGGCAGGGGGCGGCACGCGAGCGCCGTCACGCCCAGCGGGGTGAGCACCAAAAACGAGGAACACAGGACATGGATGATCAGGTCGCGGGTATCGGCGAGGGTGATACCGGTCAGGCCGCCCCCGAGGCCCAGCGCGGCGATGATCGCGATCGTGGTCACGGCCACCGCGACCACCATGAGGCCCACGGCCACCGCGATCAGCGATTTTTTCCGCATCCTGGCCTGCACGGCGATCACCATGCCCACCGCATAAAACACCGTCAGTACGGTGAGGATAAAGACCCGCAGCGGCACGCTCCAATCGCTCACCGCGGCCCACATCAGCATCGAGATCTGGGTGAGGATCAGCGGCACCCCGATAAAAATAAAGAGGAACTGCAGGGTGCGCAGCCCCACCCAGGGCCGCCGAAGCGATTCATAACCGCGCAGCAGGCGCTCAAGCCGATATACTGCGAGCCGGTTCTGGGCTGTGCGCACGATCGGGTCGAGCTTATTTTCGGTGGCGCAGGAGGCATCGGCGGCGAGTACCGCGAGCAGAAGCCCGCCGGCGAGCGGGCCAAATTGCCGCGGTAGGTCGATGAGGCCCGCGCTGAAATCCTGCGCAAGCACCGCGCAGAGGCCAATCGTGATGGCGGCCATGCCGCAGATCTCGGCGAGCGCCTCGAGGATGCGCTGGCGGGCAATCAGGCGCTCGGGCTTCTCCTCGGAGGCATCGGAGGTGCGCACGGCGATCTGCAGCGCCACGATGATGGTGGCGAGGATCGCGAGGCCACCCAGCGCGGAGGAGCCGGAGATCGAGAGCTGAAAGTCCACATCGGTGCTGCTGGCCCGGCTGAGGTCGCCGACCCCGGCCAGGATCAGCACCCCGGTCAGCGGATAGGCGGCGCCGAGGACGTGTCGCCCCATGGTCTTCCAATAGCGCGATTCCTCGCGCAGGATCGCCAGCCCCAGATCCGTGGATTCCGCCACCCGATCGCCCATATCCCGTCCGCCTCACTCGTGTGACCTCACCGTAGCAAGGTTTAACCGCGGGATGATAGAACATTTTCCGCCGTCCCCGAGGCGCGCGCCGCGCCGCGACCGGGGATCGGCGCGCCACCCGCCTCCCCGGTGGCGTGATCCGGGTGGCCTCGCTGCCGCATGCCGGTTCCCCGTGCGGCTGCCGCCGGGAGGGGGATCCCCCGCCCTGGGAGTGCCATACCGAGGCCTCCCCGAGGCAGCCCGCGGGGCGACCGCGGGCCGTGACCTGCGCCCGCGGGCCGTCATTCGGCGCGGTGCACATTTCCGGGCCGAGTGCTCGGCCGCGGCGGCGGACGGGAACCCTGGGCCGCCAACGCCACATATCCGGACTATCTCAAGCGGCGGCGCCCCGCACCCCGGAGCTCCCAGCGGTCGACGATCCTCGGATCTCCTACGGGGGCGGCCGGGCCGGCCGCCCCCTGGTGGGCTAGAGCTTCAGCGTGGGATGCAGCCGGGCGATGCTCCAGTTTCGGCCCAGCACCACTGCCAGCACCACGAGCCCCAGCCCGATGGCCATAAAGACCAGCAGCGCCAGCACGTCCCCCAGCACCGCGGGAGAGAGATCCCCCGTGACCAGGTGGCGGATCCCCTCGGTGGCATAGGTCATCGGCAGGAACGGCGCGATCGCCTGGAAGAACCCCGGCGAGGTGGCGGCGGGATAGGTGCCCGCGCAGCTCGCGAGTTGCAGGATCAGCAGCAGGAGCGACACGATCCGGCCGCGGCCGCCCAGCAGCGCCAAACATACGTGGTTATACAGGGTAAAGACGATCCCGATCAGCACGATAAACGCGCCGCTCGCGAGGGCATGCGCCGCCGAGAGCCCAATCACGGCCTCCAGGACGATCGCCAGGGCGAGCCCCTGCACGGCACCACAGAGCATGCCCGGGAGCGCGCCGCTCAGCGCGACCCGCCACGGCCCCGCCGCGGAGGCCACCGCGCGGGCCGAGAGCGGCCGTACCAGGAAGAACAGCGCGATTCCGCCGATCCACAGCGCCATCGGGATAAAAAACGGCGCCATTCCCTGGCCATAATGCGGGGCGGCATGGGTTTTGGTCTCGGTGGTCTGCACGGGCGCGGCCACCACGGAGGCGAGTTTTTGCCCCTGCTCGGCGCTATAGGAGGGCACCTTTTGGGCCCCGTCGCCGAGCTTCGTGGCCAGCTCGGCGGAGCCCTCCGCGAGCCGACCCAGCCCCTCGTCCAGTGTCTGCGCCCCGGTCTCGGCGCGCAGGGCCCCCGCGGCCAGCTCGGTGGAGCCGCTCTGCGCCCGCCGGGATCCCGCGGCCAGGAGCGAGGCCGCATCGGTAGCCTTGCCGATTCCGCCCACCAGTTCCGGGGTTTTTTCATGCAGCGTGCGCACCCCCGCGTCGAGCAGCCCCATTTTTTCGGCCAGCAGCGCGCTGCCGGAGCCCAGCTCGCGCGTGCCGACCCCGAGCCGATCCGCGCCCTCGTGCAGCCGCTGCGCGCCCTCGTCCACGCGGCCGATGCCCTCGTTCAGGGCGAGCGCCCCGGTATGCAGTTTTTCCGCACCCGCGCTCAACCGCTGCGCGCCGGCATTGGCCTGCTGGGTGCCGTCATCCAGACGAATAATTCCATCGCGCAGGGCGGGTGCTCCCTCGTTTAGCGTGGCCGCGCCCGCGGCGATGCGCTCCGCGCCATCGGCGATGGTATCAAAACCCGCACCCTCGGTGACCTTCATGATGGCGTCCACCAGGCCGATCGGGGCCAGCCCGGTGATGCCGTGGGTGAGCTGCGAGATCTTCCGCAGCCCCACCGCGAGTTTCTCCGAGCCCGCGGCCAGTTCCGCGGCCCCGGGCGCCAGCGTCGCGGTTTTCTCGCGCAGTTCCGCGCTGCCCGCGGCGAGCTGCGCCGTGCCACCCGCGAGCTGCGCGGCGCCCGGGGCGAGCTCGGCGGCTCCCGCGGTGAGTTGCCCCGAGCCCTCCACCAGCGCTCCGGTGCCCGCGGCCAGCGTCGCGCTGCCCTCGTTGACCCGTTGGGCGCCCTCGGCCACGCCGCCCGCGCCCTCGGCCACGCGCCGGCTGCCCTCCAGCAGCAGCCCCGAGCCCTCGGCCATCTGGTCGATCTGCGCGGGCATCGCCGCGGTCTCCGAACGCATCAGGTCCATTCCCGCGCTGAGCTGGCCGTTGCCCGCGGAGAGCGCGTCCAGGCCCGCGGCCAGGCGGTCGGCCCCCGCCCGCAGCGTGCCGAGGCCCACCACCAGCTGCGCGCCGCCGTCCCGGGCCTGGGCCCCGCCCTCGCTCACCCGGGAGGCGCCCTCGGCGGCGGCGTCCATGCCCTCGCGCACCGTACTGAAGCCCACAAAAACGTTTTGCAGATAGCGTTCCGCGATCGAGGAGGAGAGTTCAGCGCGCACCGCGATGGAGACCGCCCGGGTGACCTGGCCCACTACATATCCGTTGGCATCGTTGCTCAGTACGGTGAGCTGGGCGCGCGTGGGATCCTCCCCGGTGCTGGAGCCGATGCTGGCCGAGAAGTTTCGGGGCACAAGGATGGCCGCATAATAATCGCCGCGTTCCAGGCCCGCCCTGGCCGCGGAGGCCGATTCCGCGGTATCCCAGGCAAAGCCCGCGTCCTCCTTGCCGGTGAGCGTGGAGATGAGTTCGCTTCCGGCGCTGATTTTTTGGGTGGAGCCGTCCGGGGTGGCCACCTCCACGGGTTCGTCCCCGCTGAAGATCACGGCGGGGAGGGCCGAGACGCGATTGGCGGAGTCCCAGCTGGAGAGCACCAGGAGGGTGCCGTAGATCGCGGGAATCAGGAGTACCAGGGTGATGGCTAGCCACGTCATCGTGGAGCGTCGCATCCGGGAGAGTTCCAGCCCGGGCAGTGAAAAGCTCATGATTTTTTCCCTTCGTTAGTTTCGGCGGCGAGCACGTCGCCCGCCGCGGGGTCCTCCAGACGCAGCAGGTGCACGCGCCGCCGGCTCTCCGGCGGCACCCCCGCGCATAGCGCCAGCAGCTCTGTATCGTCCTGGGCCGTGATGATCGGGGTATCCGCGGGTGATTGCCGCCCGCGCAGCAGCAGATAGGCCCACGCGGCCATCCGGTCGGGTCGCTCGCGCAAAACGTCCAGATCGTCCACGGCCAGGATCGGGGCGCGCGCCGCGCGGGCCGCCTCGATGCCCAGCAGCACGCGGGCCAGCGGGGGCAGATCCTCCACGAGCGAGGCACCGTCCAGCTCGGGCAGCGGGGTATGCGGGAGCCCCAGCACGCGCCGGGTGAATTCCCGCGCATAGCCCAGCGCCGCGTTTATCTCCGCGAGTGCATCGCGCACCGCCGCGCGCCCCACAACCGGCCACGGCGGGATGCGCCGCAGGGTCAGTGCCGCGGCGAGGTTGCGCTCGACCGAGAGATCCTCATCGAGTGGGGCGATCACGGGATGCTCCGCGAGGGCCACCAGGGCGCGCACACGCCCGGGACGGGAGCGCAGGCCTTGGCCAAGCACCTCGGCCTCCCCGCAAAAGCCGCGGGCCCGCCCGGCGAGGGCCAGCAGGGTCAGGGTTTTTCCGGCCGCGTGCCCGCCGCACAGCACCAGGGCATCGCCCGCCGCCACGTCCACGCTCAACCCCGGCGGCCCGGTGCGGGTGCCGGGCAGTCGCAGCCCGCGCAGGGACAGCGCGGGAGTGGCCTCCTCACCCTCCCCCCGCCGCCCGTCGTGATCTGGGTCAAAGAGTTCCGTGAACGCGGAATCCACCTGGTGCATAATTCCCCCGTGAGTGAGTCGGGTGGTGCCCCCGAATCAACGCCGATCCGGATAGTTCGCCAGTAAACGGCACCGCGGGGGGAACCGGCAAGCAATCGTCCCGGGTACACAGGGATCACACATGGGGCCGCGTGGGCAGAAAAAAACCCCCTCGCATAAGCGAAGGGGAGTGATCTGTAGCTGGAGCGGGATTCGAACCCGCGACCTCACGATTATGAGTCGTGCGCTCTCACCAACTGAGCTACCCAGCCGCGTTCTCACCAGTTGAATGGAAAGCAACGAGCCCCGAGCCAGGATTGAACTGGCGACCCCTTCCTTACCATGGAAGTGCTCTACCACTGAGCTATCGGGGCGCTGCCTTTACGCTCTCGCGCTTGGCACTTGAAAAGATTAGCATGACCATGCGGGTCAAGTGAAATCCGCCCCGCGCAACGAATAAAGACCCCGATCAGCCGCCGGAAATTTCTTCTCAATGCGACATCGGCTAGGGCGTGTCTGAAATCCATGCTGGACAGCGTGGCCCGCACCTGGTTGGCTCGGGACATGGCCACACAGGAAAGTGCATCCGCCTCGTCCCCGCATCCCGGCGAACAGCATGGCGAGGGCCTGCAGAGCCGCCTCAACTGGCTGCGCGCGGGGGTCCTCGGCGCCAATGACGGAATCGTGTCCACCGCCGCGCTTGTGGTGGGTGTGGCCGGCGCCACCACCGCGGTGGCCCCCGTGCTGCTCGCGGGCGTCGCGGGACTGGTCGGCGGGGCCGTTTCGATGGCGTTGGGCGAATACGTCTCGGTGTCCAGCCAGCGCGATAGCGAGCGCGCCCTGATCGCCAAGGAGACGTGGGAGCTGGAGACCATGCCCGAGGAGGAGCTGGCCGAGCTGGAGGAAATCTACCGGGCGCGCGGCCTCTCCCCCGAGACCGCGCGGACCGTGGCCCGCGAGCTCACCGCACACGATCCCCTCGCCGCCCATCTCGACGCCGAGCTGCGCCTGGATCCGGGCGATGTCGCCAATCCCTGGGCCGCGGCCGGGGCCTCCGCCGTCTCCTTTACCATCGGCGCACTCCTGCCGCTGCTGGCCATCCTCCTGCCCCCCGCCGAGCTGCGCATCCCGGTCACCTTTATTGCCGTATTACTGGCGCTCGCGCTGACCGGTGCCGTGGGCGCCCGGCTCGGCGGCAGCCACTGGCTCCGCCCCACCCTGCGGGTTGTGGTGGGCGGCGCACTCGCGCTATTGGCCACATTTGCGATCGGCTCACTCCTGGGCACCGACGTCCTCGGTTAGCCATGGCGCGGGCCTTTCCCGGGGGAAGAAGGTAAGATCGGCGTGTGTCCAGACTTCTCGTAACCGGCGGAGCCGGCTTTATCGGCTCCAATTTTGTCCACCATGTCCTCGCCACCACCGATCACTCGGTCACGGTGCTGGATAAGCTCACCTACGCCGGAAACCGCGCCTCGCTGGCCGGTCTCCCGGAAGACCGCTTTGAGCTGGTCGTTGGTGACATCCAGGACGCCGCACTCGTTGATGAGCTCTTCGCTCGCCACGACGCGGTGGTCCACTATGCTGCGGAGAGCCACAACGATAACTCGTTGAATGACCCGCGCCCGTTCCTCGATACCAATATCATCGGCACCTATGTGCTGCTCGAGGCGGCCCGCAAGCATAATATTCGCTTCCACCACATCTCCACCGATGAGGTCTACGGAGACCTCGAGCTGGACGATCCGAATAAGTTCACCTCGGATACCCCCTATAACCCCTCGAGCCCGTACTCGGCCACCAAGGCCGGTTCGGATCTGCTCGTGCGCGCGTGGGTGCGTTCCTTTGGTGTGCAGGCCACCATCTCAAACTGCTCCAATAACTACGGCCCCTATCAGCACGTGGAGAAGTTCATCCCGCGCCAGATCACCAATGTGCTGCGCGGCGAGCGGCCCAAGCTGTATGGCACGGGCGAGAATGTGCGCGACTGGATTCACGCCAATGACCACTCCTCGGCCGTGCTGACCATCCTGGAAAAGGGTGTCATCGGCGAGACCTATCTCATCGGTGCCGACGGGGAGAAGAATAATAAGGAGGTTGTGGAGCTGATCCTCACGCAGCTCGGCCAGAGCGCCGATGCCTATGATCACGTGAACGATCGTCCCGGCCACGACCTGCGCTATGCCATCGACTCCTCGCGCCTGCGCGATGAGCTCGGCTGGGAGCCGGCCTATTCCGATTTTGAATCGGGCCTGGCCTCCACCATCGAGTGGTACCGCGATAACGAGGCCTGGTGGGCACCCGAAAAGGATGCCACCGAGGCAAAATACGTGGCCCAGGGTCAGTAGCCCTCGCCCCAGAATCCCGTCCGCGCGCCGCGCGGACGGGATTTTTATTCCCCGTCGAGGGTGAAGAGTTCGCCGGGCGTGCAGTCCAGGGCCCGGCACAGCGCACGCAGCGTGGAGAAACGCACGGCGCGGGCGCGATTATTTTTGAGTACCGAGAGATTGGCCACGGTGATGCCGGTGAGCCGGGAGAGCTCGGCGAGGCTCAGCCCGCGCTCTCCGAGCAGGGCGTCCAGGTGGCAGGCGATCCCGGTGGGCTCCTCCTCCCCCACTAGATCAGCCCCTCGGAATCCCGTTGCAGGCGGGACCCGGCGCGGATCAGGCCGGCCAGCACCAGGAGCACCAGGCTCACAGCGATCGGCCACAGGCTCACGTTCATCCGCTCGGTGGGCAGGGGCTGGCCATACGGGGTGCCCAGCAGCTCCAGATCCACCGTGGCGGGCCAGGACGCGGAGGTCACGCTGAGCGCCTCGGCGGACGCGCGCCAGGCCCCGAGGTCTCCGCAGATCTGCAGCGCAAACCCGGCCAGGAGCACAATCCCGGCGGCGGCACCCAGCGCCCGGACGAGCGTGCCGGTGAAGGGCTTGCCGGCGAGCAGATTGGAGCACAGCAGCAGGATCAGGGCGCCAAGCGTGACCAGGAGCACACCGGTTCCGAGGGATTCCACGGCCAGGAGCACGCGCGTTCCCACCGTGAGCCCCTCCACCTGCACATCCGCGGAGAGAAACCCCCCACCCACCACACTCGCGGTGGGTCCCTCGATCTGCGCCCCGGGTGGGAGCGTGGGCCAGAACGGCGCCACGGGGAGCCGCACGGACACGGTGGGGGCCAGGAGGGTGTTCAGGACCAGGATGATCGTGCCCAGCGCGGTGAACACGGTATAGATCAGCGCCAGCACCCGGGTCACACGGACCCGTGTTGCCCCCGGCTCGCCCGCGCGCGGGCCGCGCAGGAGCCACAGGGCGCAGCCGAGCGCGGCCGCGCAGAGCAGGATAATACCCAGCAGAAGAACCGAGCTCATAACAACCCCCATATCGATTATCGATATGGTAGCGGGATGGGGGTTCCGGCGCTACCCCTCGGCACCAAACTCGACCAGCAGGTCATGAATCGGCTCAAAGAGACCGGGCAAGGCGGCGAGTACCATCTCGGCACCGGCGCCGGTGAGCGCTACCCCTCGGCGCCAAACTCGACCAGCAGGTCATGAATCGGCTCAAACAGACCGGGCAGGGCGGCCAGTACCATCTCGGCACCGGCGGGAGACCCGTGCAGGCCCTCAACCCGGATGCCCGCCTCGCGCGCAATCAACACACCGGCGGCATGGTCCCAGGGCTTGGTGCCCACCTCATAATAGGCGTCCGCGCGTCCCGCGGGCACCGAGACGATATCCAGCGAGGCGGCGCCCATCCGGCGGTAATCGCGCACGCGGCCCATCATCTGCTGCATGATGCCGGTCTGCCACATCCGGCGCTCGGCCGAATAGGAGAAGCCCGTGGACAGCAGCGCCAGGGGCACCTCAACATGGGCCTCGCGGAAGAGCGTCACGCCGTTCAGCGTCGCGCCCTCGTTGCGGCCTACCTCATAGGTTTCGCCCGCGGCGGGGTTCACGATGGCCCCGGCCAGCGCGGTCCAGGTGGCGGGATCGGGCTCGCCCTCCACCACGGCGATGCTCACCGCATAATTGGGGATGCCATAAAGATAGTTCACGGTGCCGTCGATCGGGTCCACCACCCAGGTCAGGCCCGAGCTGCCCTTCTCGGCACCGCTCTCCTCACCAAAAAATCCATCGGCGGGGCGCAGCTCGGAGATGCGGCCGCGAATAAACGCCTCCACCTCGCGGTCCGCGGCGGTCACCACATCCTCCGGGGAGGACTTGCTCGCGGCAATGCTCACACCCTCCTCGCGGCGGGTACGGGCCAGGGTGGCGGCCTCGGTGGCAATATCGCGGACAAGATCCCGAAGTTCGTGAGAAGACATAGTTCTCATAATGCCATGTCGGGGTGGTCTGCCGCGGCTTTCGTGCCCGGGGCAGCGACTCTGGGAGAAAAACCACCCCGCCCGCCCCCGCGAATGGGTGCATTCCGGGCCGGGGCATCCGGCGGCGCGCGCTGCGGAGGCCGGGCGGGGATAACAGGAACCGCCCGGGGGATTCCCCCGGGCGGTTCCTGTTTCTTAGTGCTCCGCGTTCAGCCGGCGGCGGCGACCGAAGAGCAGGAGGGCACCGAGGCCCAGCGCACCGAGTGCAAGGGCCAGGCTGGTCCCCACTCCGGCGGCACCGGTCTGCCCCAGCTCACCGCCGGGCGTTGCGCCCGGCTCCGTCGGCGAAACAGGGGGCGTGGGAGATACCGGCGGGGTCGGGGTCGCCGTGGGGGTCGGGGTCGGCTCGATCGGGTCGGCCACGGGAACCTTGGCCTCGCTCTCGTCCGTGACCCGCTCATCAAACGGGCCCACACCGGCGGCGCGCGCGGTATTGACCAGCTCGCCGCCCAGGTCCTCGGCCGTCACCACATAGGTTCCGGTGAATACGGTCTTTTCGCCGGGTGCCAGCGTCCCGGTGAACTCGGGGTCAGGGGTCGGGCCGCTGAGCAGCTCCAATGCCGTGCCCGCAGCGTTCACAAAGGAAAGCTCGGCGAGCGTTACATCATGCAGTGCGGTAGGGCCCTCATTGCTCACGGCGAAGCTATAGGTCACCAACTCGCCCTCGGTAAATGCGATGCCATTCTCCGGTTCCGATGCGGATTTCACCAGCTTGATAAGGGGGGTCTCGGGCGCCAGGATCGTGGTCACCGTATTGGAGAGCACACCGAGTGCCGACTGATCGGTCCGCATCGTGGCGTTATTAGCAAAGATGCCCCCGTCAACACCCGAGGCGTGGGTGAGCGAATAGCGGAACTTGGAATAGGCGAGGGGAGCCAGCGTGGCAAGCTTTACCCGAATCGCCGTTACATCGTCGAGGTTTGCCGAAACATCCGCATAGGACTCCCAGTTCACCCCGTCACCGAAGGCGGGGCCCTCGCCTCCGCCAAGTTTCTGTGTGGCTTGAACCGTGGCCGGGTCATCGGTGGTGTACTGCACGCTCGCGCCGTCCGGGAGGGTCACCTCGCCGGTCAGCCTATACGTCCCGGGGTTATCAGTGGAAGGTACACGGCTCACGCTGCCCGAGGAGCCATCACCGACGAACGGGAAGACGTCGATAATCACGGGATTTCGCTGCGCGGTGGTCTGCGAACCGTTGGCTGCGGTGATGGTGAACTCAAAGTCTTCACCGGCGGAGATGATCGGGTCCAGAGCCGTCTTGCTCACCGAAATACCGGTGAGCCCGTCCACCCCGATGGTCGCCGAGGAACGGTGCGGATCGGTGCTCGACGGAGCAGTATCGTCCACGGCCGGCGAGCCCGGGTCATCCACTGAACGAATGATCGCGGTATTCACGAGGTTGCCGCGCGTGGTGGTCTCGGTGGTGGCCCAATAGGAGATCGTAGGCAGTGCACCCGAGGTGATCTCCGCAAAACGCCAGATAATTTCGGTACTGCCATCCTCAAGAACGGTCACCGATTCGGGGGCAACGCTGGGCGACCCCACCGCCGTGTTGTTCACGGTCGTCGGGGAAAGAACCAGGGCCATGCCCGCGGGCAGGCGGTCAGTAACCGTGACATCCGTGGCGGTAAAAGGCCCCGGACGTCCAGCTTCACGGAAGGCGGGACGCAGGCTGTACTGCACCGCATCGCCCGCGATGACCCGCGGCGTGGAAGCCTGCGGATGGGTGATCGACTTGGTCACGGCCAGCGGCGCCTGAACGCCGATCAGGCGATCACCCGCGCTGGGCGTGCGACCCGTGGAGCTCAGGGCGGTCTCGGGGATGTAGTTGGGGTAGTTATACAGCCCACCGTTGAGTTCCGGCACCTTCCAACCCGCCATGTTGACCACGATATCGCCATTGGCGATGGTGCTGCGGGCCTCGAGGTTTACCAGCATGGTGATATTGGTACCCGCGGGAATCGGGCTATCGCCCACAAAACGCACGGCGGATACCGCGCCCAGATCAAAATCGGGGTCGGCTAGTGCGGCGGCCTGTGTGGTCCAGGTTCCCAACTCTTCACCGCAGCTAAACGTGCGAATGGTCTGCCAGCGCTCCTCATCGGAACCGCTCAGCGTATACCCGGTGAGGTACTCAAAGTGGCCCCTGCCGCTGGCGTTACCGGTAGCCGAGGTGGGCAAGCCCTCCGGATTACTCCAGCGCGCGCTCGGCGGTACACGATATTTGGCAAGCGTCAGCTTGGTGGAATCCCACGCATCGCAGACCAGCAGCTGAGAGAAACTCTCATCGGAGGAGGTATTGCCGACGGCAATAAAGCTCTGCACCTGCTGGCCCCGGCTAATCACGCCGTTCCCGGAACGGTCGGTAATCATGCCGTCAACGAGATAGGGGGTGGTGGTGCTATTGATGACATCGGCAAAACGCTTCGAGAACTGGCCGGCGGTCTGTCGGATCAGCTCCTGTGACTGGGTGTTATCCGCGGGGTTTTCACCCACGTTGGCCACCGGGTCACCCAGCAGGTTGGGACCGGTGGGCTCAAAATTCGTAACCTGGTTGGTGGCAAGAAGTCTTCCCTCACCGCTTTCAAGCAGGGGAACATCGCTAAGCGGCACAAAGATCAGGACCTTGGCGAAGGTGAGATATCCGCGGTCGACGATCTCTTCATTGCTGCGGCTGAGGCGCGGAATGTGATTAGCGCTCAGATCGGCGCCGGTGATGGTGACATCCACGGTCCGATTTACCGGATCGGGCTGGGCCGTCCATACTCCACCATTGCTGATGGAGTTTTCGGCGGTGGAATTGGCGGTGCTAAAAACAGGGAGTTCACCGTGGTTGGTCACCGCGCCCGTTTCGACCGCCACAAACTGTGCGTTGGGGCTGACGGAGGAGAAATCGTCACGGAACGTGATGGGGCCGGTGGGCTCAAGATAACCGCGCTTGCCCTTGCCCGCGAAGTTGGGGATGGAGAAGGTAATGCCGTACTGAAGGATCCAGCCGCGAGTTTGGCGGTCGGGGCCCAGCTGGTTCTTGGCGATAAAGGGATTGAGCTTCATCATGTTGAGATTCGGAACCGAGGAGATCATGAGACTCTCGGGCGCCTGGGTCTTGGCGGGAACGGACGCATTACCCGTGGCGAAGCTGATGGCATCTGTTTCGAAGGCCAGGACGGTGCCGTTCGGGAGATTGCCGGCCACCGCGGTCGGGGCGATTCCTACGGTGCCACCGAACGGCGCATCCCCCACATTGCAGGTAAGCGTGCGGCCATCAGCACTCACCCCGGAAACCGGGGTGGAATCGGTACGACATACCCCGGGCAGTTCCTGCCAGGTGAGCCCCTCGGGAGTTTTAAAGGTAAACGTGGCGTCCTTTGCCGTGCCGGAGGCGCCGGTGGTGCTGTTTACGGAGGCTTCAAGCTCATAGGTGACCGTGTCAAAGCTGCGAATAATAGAGTTATTGGCACCCGAGTCGTTACCCGGGCCGTCATCCTCGTCAAATGGCGCGGTGCCCGTGTGAACCCCGGCGATCGCGAGGTCATATTTGAGGTCTTCACCCGCCGCGAAAGCCGCAGAAGTGGTACCCAATAGGCCAACCGCAACGGCGAAGGTTGCGACAGCGGCTATCGGGCGGCGCCAGGGTATTGGACTCATGGGGGAAATTTCTCTCTGCTTACAACGAGGCGCAAATGGCCACGGTTGGTCAAAATTTATGAGGGTTAGGGGATGAAGTCAAGACTAAAAGGGCCCGGGTTTTCTGTTCAACCCGAGGAAGCGTCCGGCGCTCGCCACAACGTTTCCCCTCGGGCGTGGCCCCCCGGCGGGGGCGTTTTATCGTCGCGGGGATGATGATGACGAGGGTACCGATCGCGGTAAGCCGCCGGGGACTATCTGATTCTTTTCCCTGCGATGGCGATAAAAAATATTTCCGTGCAGAGGGCAGAATAACGGCTACCGTGTTTCTCACGATAGACCGTGGCGACCAAATTGATGGGCCTTCTGTCGCATCATGAGTGCTATCCACGGCGGAAGAACGGGCGCGGGAGGGGCACGGAGAAACCGTGGGGGCGACCGGGGCGCTACTCGCGACCCGACAGGGGAAACCCCCACGATTTTTCCCTACCGATCCGTGCCGGATCAAAACCGGGGCCCCGGCACGGAGACGACCCGGAAGTGGTCGTGCCCGCGCCGGAACCCCGGCGGGTGGCCGGTTCCCGAGGGAACCGGCCGGGACGCATGGCGCCCTAGAGCTCCGCGTTGCCCGACTTCAGCAGGGCGGCGAAGGGATTGCGGCGGCGCAGGAACAGTGCGGCCCCACCCAGCAGGGCCAGCAGGCCGGCAGCCAGGGTGGCGAGTGCTCCGTCGGCACCGGTCGAGGCCAGGCCTCCACCGTTATTGGCGCCCGCGGCGGGCGGGTCCACCTGGCCGGCCCCGGCCTCACCCGGGAGCGCACCGTTTCCGGCGTTACCACCGGGGGTGGTGGTGGCTACGGGCTCGGGATGGGTGGTGGGGGTGTGCACGATGTCATAGTAGACGCCGGGCACGGCGGCATCCGGGATGATCCGGTAGGTGAACTCGGTGCCGTTCAGCACGGTGATCGGAACCACACGCGTGAACAGAACGTTACCCGCGGCATCCTTGGCCACCAGAGTGCGCGTGGAACCATCGGCGGCCACCGTCCAGTCGCCCTGCATCTTGGGCGAGTCATCCAGGTTATACATCGTGAACGTGCCATCGGCCTTGTAATAGGCCCAGCCCACAAAGTTCGAGACGGCGGGATCGGCCAGATCCACGGCCTCACCCAGCTCGTTCACCGCACCGGTGGTCTCCCACGGCGTGGCCATGAGCTGCTCGGCGGCGTTCGCAATCGGGGTGACCGTTCCCGGCTCCACGTGGGTGGTCGGGGTGTGCACGATGTCGTAATAGACGCTGGGCACGTTGGCGTCCGGGATGATCCGGTAGGTGAACTCGGTGCCGTCCAGCACGGTGATCGGAACCACACGGGTGAACAGAACGTTACCCGCGGCATCCTTGGCCACGAGAGTGCGCTCGGTGCCATCGGCCGAAACCGACCAGTCACCCTGCATCTTGGGCGAGTCATCGAGGTTATACATCGTGAACGTGCCATCGGCCTTGTAATAGGCCCAGCCCACAAAGTTCGAGACGGCGGGATCGGCGAGATCCACGGCCTCACCCAGCTCATTCACCGCACCGGTGGTCTCCCACGGGGTGGCCATCAGCAGCTCGGCGGCGTTCTCAATCGGGGTGACCGTTCCCGGCTCCACGTGGGTGGTGGGGGCGTGCACGATGTCGTAATAGACGCTGGGCACATTGGCATCCGGGATGATCCGGTAGGTGAACTCGGTGCCGTCCAGCACGGTGATCGGAACCACACGGGTGAACAGAACGTTGCCCGCGGCATCCTTGGCCACCAGCGTGCGCGTGGAACCATCGGCGGCCACCGTCCAGTCGCCCTGCATCTTGGGCGAGTCATCCAGGTTATACATCGTGAACGTGCCATCGGCCTTGTAATAGGCCCAGCCCACGAAGTTTGAGACGGCGGGATCGGCGAGATCCACGGCCTCACCCAGCTCGTTCACCGCACCGGTGGTCAGCCACGGCGTGGCCATGAGCTGCTCGGACGGGGTCAGAAGATCCGCGGTAACGGCGGCGGATACACCCGCGGGAGCCTGCAGGGTTCCGGCGTAGGCGGTACCCGCGGGAAGCAGGCACAGGGTCGCCAGGGCGACGGTGGACAGTGCGATGACTGGTTTTCGTTTAAACGCGGCACTAATGCTCACGGGCTGTCTCCTTTGCTAAAAACTGACGCGAAAACCGGCCTGCGGCACGCGCGCGGCGAACCGCACCATAAACGCTACCCATCCCCCCACACGGGGGGATCAATCAATAGGTTGAGGTTGACGCCGTTCAGATTCGGATCAGTCCGCGCTTGAGCGCGAGGGCCACCGCGGCCTGGCGGTTATCCACGCCCAGCTTGGTGAAACAGTGGTGCAGATGGGTTTTAATCGTGGCCTCGCTGATAAAAAGCTCCCGCGCGAGCTCCCGGTTGGACAGGCCCGCGGCCACGCCCCCCAGCACCTCGATCTCGCGGGCCGTGAGTGCCTCGGGATCGTTCTGCCGGCGCAGCAGGTGGGTGAGGTTGCCCGAGGGCGAGCCGTCCCCGCCCGCGGTCAGCCGCAGCACGCGGAAGAGCTGCGTGGGCTGGGTGTCCTTGACCAGATAATCGGAGGCGCCGGCATCCAGGGCCCGCACCACATCCGCATCCGCGTCATAGGCGCTGAAGATGATCACCCGGGTCTGGCTAAACTCGCGGCGAATCATTTTTGTCACCTCTATGCCCCCGGGGTTTCCGGTGCCCAGGTCCAGGTCCACCAGCGCCAGGTCCACCTCGTGTCGGGTGAGGGCGCGCGCGGTTTCCTCCAGCGATCCGGCCTCCGCGACCACCTGAAAATCCTCCTGGGTGGAGAGCAGTGCGCTCACTCCGTGCCGCAGAATTGGGTGGTCATCCACCAGCAGAATTCGAATCATGAACGCCGTCCCTCCCCCGCGCCCCCGTCGGTCAGGGGCACACTCGCAAAAATTCTGGTCCCCGCTCCGGGGCTCGAGTCCACGCTGAGCGTGCCGCCCAGGGTGCTCATCCGCCACGCCATCGCGCGCAGGCCAAAGCCCCCGGAGGAATCCGGGGAGGCCGCGGCCGCGGGGTCAAACCCCGTGCCGTTATCGCTCACGATCGCCTGAACCACGCCGGGGGAAAATACCAGCATCAGGAGCACCGCGTCGGCCCCGGCATGCTTGCGGGTATTTTGGAGGGCCTCGCGCGACACCCGCTGCAGCGCGTGCGCGATCGGGGTGGATACAGCCGCCACGCTCCCGTGCAGCTCAAAGCGGGCCCCAAACTCCTCCGCTATCTCGCGCAGGGTATCCGCGAGGGCGTCCTCGGCGCGCGGGGAGGTGAGGCCGTGCATCAGCTGTCGGGTCTCGATCAGCGATTCGCGCAGGGCGCTCTTGGCCTCCACCAGCGCATCGGAGGAGGACCCACCGGTGAGGTCCTCGGTCTCCAGCAGCATCAGGGCACTCGCGGTGCGCTGCACCACGGTATCGTGCAGTTCACTCGCCATCCGATTGCGTTCGATCAGCGCCCCCGCGGAGCGTTCGGCCTGGGCGAGCCGGGACCGGGCCTCGATCAGTTCGGAGTTCAGCGAGCGCTCCGCTGCCAGCGCGGATTCCAGCGCCGAAAACGCATAGGCCAGCACCAGGCCGCCCACCAGGGGCCCCAGGACCAGGCCCGGATCGTCCCCGCGCGACATCAGCAGCAGCCCCACGCTCACCGAGACCACGATCAGCAGCGATACCCAGAGCGCCACGCGCCCGCGCAGCACCCGATGCACGGCAAAAAACAGGGCAAAGGCGCACCACGCGAAGGAGGGCGCGATGATCGTCAGCGGGATCCACAGGCCCACCGAGATCAGGATGCCCACGCCCCGGCGCAGGCGGATCGCGCCCGCGAGGGGTGCGTCCTCGCGGGCCCGCCGCCCGCCGAGCACGGCCGCGGCATAGCTCAGGGCCACCCCGGCTACGAGGATCACCACAACTAATCCGATGCCGGTGGCGCTGTGGCGGCTGAAATAGCGCGCGGCACAGATGCCCAGCAGCACGGCAAAGCCCAGATCCACCGCGATATTCACGGCGCGCATCTCGAGGTTCCGGCGGCGGCGGGTACGGGGATTCATCGGGTACCTCCGGGCCTCTCGGGGCGGCGGGCACGGGATCGTGCCGCAGGCGGGACAGCACCGGATATCCGAGCTTGCGGTTAAGTATGGACGCTCCCCGCGCAAAACACCCGCCGCCCGGCGCAAAGCGTCTCACGGGGAGAAAAAAAATAGCCCCTCGCGGGGGTGATAAACACCCGGCGAGAAGCTATTTTTTACCCATGTGGTGGATGAGGGATTCGAACCCCCGAAGTCTACGACAGCTGAGTTACAGTCAGATCCCTTTGGCCGCTTGGGTAATCCACCAATGCGCGCTCGACCAAACTTCTACAGCCAACCGAAGGCGCGTGATAATCCTAACCGGTGAAGTGCCCCAACGTAAAATCGGCGCCGGAAACCTCGGAATCTCGCGCGAGTCGCCGCGTGTCCCGCGCGCGCACCCGCCTAGGGGGCCGGCGCAGTGCCGATCAGATCGGCAAAGCGGGTGGCCTCCGCCGAGACCTTCACCAGGTAATCGGGGTTGGTGTTATAGGAGCGGATGCCCTGCCGCCAGCCCGCGTCCGAGACCATGCCCTCGCCGGCGGCGCGACACAGATAATTGGCGGTGGCCAGCACGGCATCGTCGATCTGTTGCGGATCCTCGATGCCATCCGCCCCGGCATCCACATGCCAGTTGCGCCAGGTCTGCGGAATTAGCTGCATCGGGCCCACCGCGCGATCAAACTCGGCATCGCCGTCGATCTCCCCGCCGTCGCTATCGGGAATCTCCTCCACCCCGCGGCCGTCCAGGGGAAGACCAAAAATGGGTTCGGAGGGCAGGCCGTCCTCGCCCAGGGTGCGGCCGCCATAGCGCGCGTGGTCGCTCTCGGCAAAGCCCACCGCGGCGATGGTATTCCAGCCCAGGCCACACTGCGGCATCTGCTCGGCCTTGGTGATCGCGGCTCCGGCATAGGCGCGCAGGGCGCGCTCGGGGATGCCGGTGAGTGCGGCGGTCTCGGCGATCCAGGCGGGATCGGTGAGGCCCGCGATGCCCGGCCGGTCGGGCTCCGCGGCGCGCGGGGGCGTGGCCGATTGCCGGGCGGCGGCCGGTTCCGCGGCGGCCTCCGTGGGCTCGGGGCCGGGCTCCGCGGGGCGGGTGGCACACGCGGTGAGGGCCAGGAGCGGGGCGAGGAGGAGGGCCGCGGCGGCGGGTGCGCGGCGCATACGGCGGTGCTGCGGGGTGATGACATTCACCCCCTCAGTGAATCACGAACCGCTGACCGGGCGGGCCATCCGCGGAAAACCGCGGATTTTCGCGCCGCGATCGCGTAGACTTACCCGCATGGCAGATTCATCGTTTGACGTCGTCAGCAAGGTCGACAAGCAGGAGGCGAATAACGCCCTGAACCAGGCCCAAAAGGAAATCGAGCAGCGCTACGATTTTAAGGGCACCGGCGCTTCCATTGAGTGGAGCGGCGAGAAGATCATGATTAAGGCAAGCAGCGAGGACCGGGCCAAGGCCATCCTCGATGTATTCCAGTCCAAGCTCATTAAGCGGGGCATCTCGCTGAAGAGCCTCGACTCGGGTGAGCCCTACCCCAGCGGTAAGGAGACCCGGATCGAGTCCGAGCTTAAGGACGGCATCACCCAGGAAAACGCGAAGAAGATCAATAAGATCATCCGCGATGAGGGCCCCAAGGGTGTGAAGAGCCAGATCCAGGGCGATGAGCTGCGTGTGCAGTCCAAGAGCCGCGACGACCTGCAGGCAGTGATCGCACTGCTCAAGGGAAGCGATCTGGATATCGACCTGCAGTTCCTCAACTTCCGCTAAATCATCACGTAATACCGCGTGCCGCGCCCCGAGGGGTGCGGCACGCGGTGGTTAACCCAGCAGGGTCTCGCCGATATAGCCGCCCTCGCGGCAGCCCGGCGGGATGGCAAAAACCGCCGACCCCGCCGGGGTGAGCCACTCATTCAGCAGGTCCAGCTCGTCCATGCTGCGCTGAATCGGCACAAACTGGGCGTCCACATCGGCCTGCAGGCTGATAAACAGCAGCCCCGAATGTGAGATCCCCTCCCCCGTGGGCGGCTCGTCATAGTTATAGCCGCGGCGGAAGATGCGCTGCCGGGTATCGGCCATCCGGGTGCGGCGCACATGCGAGAACTCGGGGATCACGGCGAAGCCGATCGCGGTGGTGGCCGCAAAATCGGGCTCGTCATGCTCGCGCGTGCCGGTGAGCGGGGCGCCGGTATCCATCCGGCGGCCCACCGATTGTTCGCGGCCCTCGCGATCCAGGCGATCCCATTTATCCAGGTCCATATCGATCCGGCGCAGCACATAGCCGGTGCCGCCATCCAGCCAGGAGCCGGGGGCGTTAATCCAGACCACCTCGGCAAAATCGGCGGTGCCGGGAACGGGATTGGCGGTGCCATCCACCTGACCAAAGAGATTACGCATCGTGGTGCCGGGCTTCTCGGAATTATGGGCCCGCCGGAAGCCGCGCTGATGCCAGCGCAGCGTGCCAAAGGCCCGGGTGTCCTTGAGGAGCATCCGCACGGCATGGGCCACGGTGAGCGGGTCATCGGCGCAGACCTGGATCAGCAGATCGCCGTCCCCGTAGCGCTCCTCCAGCCTGTCCACGCCGAAGGCCGGGAGCGGGCGCAGCCACTCCGGGCTGGCCTTTTCCGGGGCGAGCGCCGCGATGCGCGGACCAAATCCGAAGGTCACGGTGAGCCGGGAGGGCACGCGCGCGAGCTCGGGTTCGGAATCGGCGAGCGCGGCGGTTCCCGCGCAGAGCCGCGCGGCGTCATCGGTGAGGATGCGCAGCAGGCGGATCGCGTCCGCGCGGGTGGTGCCGGGCAGCAGGTCGATCGCGAGCAGCGAGCCGTGGGCCTGCGGTTCGGTCTCGATGCCCGATTGCCGGGCACCATAAAACGGTTCGGTGCGCGGGCCGTGCAGCCCGGCCGGCGCTGCCTCGGGATCGGCGCTCGGCGCGGGGGCGGGGGCCGCGCGGTTCAGCGCCAGATCGGCGCCGATCGCGGCCACGGCGCCCACCCCGGCGACGGCACCGCCCCAGAGCAGGCCGCGCCGGGTCAGGCCGGGGCGGGGTGCGGCGGGGTCCGGGGTGGCCGCGGGGCGGTTTGTGGAGGGATCGTCTTGTGCCATGATGCGCAGTCCTCGGGTTGGGATGGGACCGGCGCCCCGGGCGGGGCGCCGGCGGGGTTGATTAGTGTGCGTGACTCGGCGCGGGGGTCTCCGAGGACTCGGTGTGATCGGTATCCCCCTCATAGTTTTCGTTTGCCCCGGCATAGTCCTTCACGGGCAGGTCGATGGTCTGGGTGGAGTCATCGGAGAAGGTCAGGGTCAGGCTCACGGTCTCCCCCGGGGAAAGCGGACCGGTCAGGCCCATCAGCATGATGTGGTTTGCGCCCGGCGCGAGCTTAAACTCGCCGCCGCGGGGGATCGTGAATCCGCCGTCCTTTTCGCGCATAACCATGGCCCCGGAGCCGTTATCCACGGTCTCGTGCAGCTCCACCATCGAGGCGGCCGGGGTGGTTGCGCCGACCAGGATGATATCGCTCTCGCCGGCATTACGCAGGTCACCAAACGCGCCGCTCATGCCGCCGTCCACGGCCTTAATCCAGCCGTCGTGCACGGTCACGGAATCGGCGGCGCTGGCCGCCGAGTGGGAGGCGGCGGGTGTGGCCTCGGGGGCCGCGGCGGAGCAGCCGCTCAGGGCGAGCAGCGCGGCGGCGCCGAGGATCAGGGTGCGGGTGGTGGTGTTCTTCATGATGTCTCCTAGGGATAAAACGGATTGGAATGGAGCGGGGAACGGGTTTAGTGGGGGCGGCGGGTGCGGCGCACGCGCGCCACGAGGAGCGCGATCGCGCCGGCCAGGAGCGCGCCGCCCAGGCCAAATGCGGCCAGGCGCAGGGGGGAGCCGGGGGCGAAGGCTCCCGCCTCGGCGGCGGGGGCCGGGGAGGCCACGGGCTCGGCGGACGGGGAGATAACGGGCTCCGGGGGAGCCGCGGGCTCGGGCTCGCCGTGACCCACGTTAAAGGGCACCACGCCGCTGATCGGGTGCCCATCGGAGGACACCACGCGCCACTTAATCTCGTAGTGGCCCTCGGGCATTTCGGGGTTCAGGGTCGCGGTCACGGATGAACCGGACAGGGTGGGGGCCTCGCGCACCCAGTCGCGATCGCCGGAGTCCACCACCATCACCACGGCCCCGACGGTCAGGACGCTATCGGAGAAGGTCAGGGCGACCTCGGCGGGGGCGGTATCCAGCACGGCGTTTTCGCCGGGGGTCGAGGTGAGGAGCTGATCGTGGGCCATGGCCGGGGAGGGCATCAGCAGCGGGGCGAGCAGCGCAAGCGCAAGCGCGGCAAGCGCAAGCGGCCGGGTGCGGCGGGAGGAGAAGGGCATGGTCATCGGGGTCCTTTTGGGGGTCATCGGTCGGTGGGTGTCTCGGACGGGGGTGCGGATTCGGGGGGCGCTGCCGTGGTGGCGGGCGCGGGGAAACCGGCGCGCTCATCGCGCTCGCCGATCTCGCCCAGCGCCGCGTTATAGGCGCGTAATTCGGCGTCGCCATCGCGGTCGGCCGCGCGGTCATAGCGTTTTGCGGCGCGTTCCTCGCTGCGCATCCACTGCGCCACCACCACCATCGCCACCAGCACGGTGGGGAACTCCCCCGTGCCCCAGGCCACGCCGCCGCCCACGCGCTGATCGGCCAGCAGCGCGGCGTGATCGGTATAACGCATCGCTGTCCACCAGTCCAGGCCGAGGATCTCGGTGCCCGACATCAGCGCAAGCCCAAAGAAGGCGTGGAAGGCCAGCGTGGACAGCAGCAGCACCAGCCGCATCGGGAAGAGCGGGCGGGTGGGGCCCGGGTCCACGCCGATCAGCACCCAGAAAAACAGGTAGCCGCTGGCGAGGAAGTGCACGGTCATCAGGAAGTGGCCCTCGTGGGTGAACATCGCCCACTGGAACCAGCCCGTGTAATAAAACACGATCAGGCTGCCGGCGAAGATGATTCCGGCCACCGCGGGGCGCGAGAGGAAGCGCAGATAGCGCGAGTGCACAAGCACCAGGATCCACTCGCGCAGGCCGCGGCCGCCATCGGTGCGCACGGGCAGCGCGCGCAGGGCCAGCAGCACCGGGCCGCCAAGCACCAGCAGCGGCGGGACAAACATCATCAGCCCCATGTGTTGCATCATGTGGGTGCTGAAGCTCACCTCGGCGTAGACGCCGGGGCCGCCGCTGGTGACATAGATCAGCATGAGACAGCCGGCCACCCAGCAGATCGTGCGGCTCAGCGGCCAGGAATCCCCGCGGCGGCGCAGCCGCAGGACCGTGCGCAGATAGAGTCCCGCGCCCACCACGGCCGCGGCGATCCACAGCCAGTCGGCATGGAAGGACGTGAGCATGGTCCACCCGGTTGCGGGTTCGGGGAAGGGGAAGCCCAGCAGGGCGCGGCGGGCCAGCGCATCCACCTCGCCCGCGAGGGGGATCGGATTTTGGGGAACCGGCGGGGAGCTGCGAGAGAGCGCAACCGAGAGGCCCATCGCCACGGCCATAAACAGCACCTCGGCCACGGCAAAGCGCAGGAATACGCCGCGCGAGCGCGGATTTTCGCGCAGGCGCGGGATGATCCGCAGCCGATAGCGGGCGCCCAGTACACCCAGCAGGATCAGGATCAGAATCTTCACGGAGAGCAGTTGCCCGTATCCGGTGGTCAGCAGCTCCGCGGGGCCGCCCAGGCGCAGCGAGGAGTTCACGATCCCGGAGAATGCCACGGCGGCAAAGGCCCAGCCGGCGAGGGTGGAATAGCGTCCCACGACGGTGGGGAAGGCGCGGCCCGACTGGCGGCGCAGCAGGATCACCGCGACCAGGCCGCCGACCCAGGCGGTGACACCAATCAGGTGCAGCGCGAGGCTATTCACGGCATTGCCGTGCTCATCGGTTCCCGCGGCATGCCCCGCAAGCGAGAGTGGTAGCAGCGCAAATACGGCGAGAAAATTGGCGCAGGCCATCCAGGACAGCCGGCGGGCGAGGGACACCATGATCAGTACCACGGTGACGCAGGCCAGCGAGAGGCTCATCGCCCGCCCCAGGTCGATCTGGGTCATATACATCACCAGGTTGCCGGGGAAGCTCGGGGCCGTCAGCGGCGTGCCAAAGGTATTCGCGGCGGTAAAGGCCAGCACGGCCCAGGCCGAGAGGAACCAGCACGCGGCCGCGCGCCCGGCCCAGCGCACGGCGGTGGCCTGCACCCGGCTGACCCGGCCGGGGATGCGCTTTTGCCCGGGCAGGATAAAGGTGGCCAGGATCAGCAGGCCGATCGTGACGCTCGCGGAGGCATCGTGCAGGACCCGCGCGAGCGGCAGGCCCCACAGCACAAGATTGCCGGGATCGGAGAGCAGCCGGCCCTCGTCCAGGGGGCCGGTCAGCAGCAGGCCGGCGACGGCGGCAAGCAGCGCGATCGGCACGCCCAGCACCAGCAGCTTCTCGGCGGTGCTGCGCGCGGGGAGCGTGCGCTCCGGGGGCGGGTCGATCTGTGGGGGCACGCCCGCGCGGGGCGGGGCGGCGGCTATGCCGCTCGGGAGATCTGCTGAGGCCACGGGTGGTGGCTCCTTCCGGGGTGTTTCGGGTACGCCCGACGGGGGCGTGAGGAATCCAGGGAGTGGGAGGGGAGGCGCGTTCGGGGACGGAGTCCTCCCGCGCGCGGGAGGTCGCCGCGGGCAAGGAGGCGCCGCGGTACTGCCCGCCGGGCGGGATGATGCGCCGCGGTACTGCCCGCAGGCCCGCCGGCCGTGCCGGGAGCGCGGACGCGCGGGATGGCCGCGCGCTCCGGTCTTGGGGCGCGTGGGCGGGCAGGGTGATCCCCGCGGGCGCGCGGGAACGTATAAACCCGCGTTGGGGTTTTGTTCTGCGGGCGCGCTAGAGGGCGGCGGGAGCGGGCGGGCCGCGGCGGGGTTCGGTGCGCCGGGAGATCCCCAGCGGCAACAGGACCCGCTCGGCGCTTGCCGCGGCGGACGCGGGGATACCCGCGGGCGCGGGCAGGGCCAGGCCCAGCACACCGATAAAGCGAATAACGGCAAGGGCCGCGAGGGTGAGCAGGGCGCGCAGCGCGGCCTCACCCCGGTAGATGGCGATCACGGTGAGGGAGGCGGCGAGCGCATGGGCCGCCCACATTCCCGGGCCCACATGGCCGGCATGCAGCGACTCGGTGGAGCCGGTGACCAGAACGGGGCCGTGATGGGCGTGTGCACCCGCGGGTGCGGTGGCGGTGCCTCCGCCGGCCCCCAGGATAAACAGGGTATGGAAGAGGAACTGGCTGATCACCACGGCGAGCGAGACCCGCAGCGCCGAGAGCCGCCTTCCGGCGAGGAATACACAGACCGGGATCGAGAGCATCAGCGGGGCAATTACACCCAGGGCACCCGGCATCGGGGCCCCGGCGCTGATATGGGACAGGAGGGCCACAAACGTGGCCACCCCCGCGGCACTCGCGCCACGGGCGAGCCGTTGAAGCCGCGAGCCGTCCATAGGGCCCATTATACGAGGAGAATCGCCCGGACCCCGCCCGGCAGCGCGGGATGCGGGGCCGCGATCGGGTCGCGGCGCGGCCGGGGCCGCCCCGGCATCGGCACGCGCGCCGGGAGCGTGCATTCCGGTATTTTGGGCCGCCGCGATTTTATCGTTTGGCCTAGGGTACTCACGCACGGCAGTGCACGGGCGCGGGTATCAGCACGCGCATCACAACGCGCATCGGAGCACCACTATGACCTATGGACCCCCGGGCCAGCCCCCGCAGCAGCCCCAGCCACCCGCCTATGGCCGGCCCGGCGCCTATCAGCAGCCCGGGGCCTATATTCCCGGCCAGGCCCAGCAGGCACCCGGTGCGCCGTATCCCGGGGCCCATTATGGCGAATCCTCGCACCCGGGCGGGACTCCCCCGCGGCGCGGCCGGGGCTGCCTGATCGGCGCCCTGATCGTGGTGGCCGTGGTGGTCATCGGCATGATCGTGGTTGTCTCGCTCGTGATCAATATGGTGCAGAGCACCGTGGATAGCGCGATGCGGCAGATCGACGGGGCGCTCCCCAATACGCTCTCCGCCAGCGTCGAGCCGGTCCCGCTCTATGTCCTAGATGAGCGACCGCTTTTTGCCAGCACACGTGCCGAGGTGGACGCCATGTTCGAGAAATATTCCGGCGGCGGCGCGGCCGCTCTTGTCCCACAGACCGTCGAGGGACGGCAATATGCACACGCCTTCACTATGACCCTCCTGGATCTGAAGACGGCGTTTACCTTCATGACCGGATCCGTGCATACCAGCACCGACCCGGACGAACTGGACGGGCGAATCCTCTACCTCGGCGATCAAGCCCGAGAATACGAGCGTCGATTCCTGGCGGGCGAAGACCTGAACGTCTCCGTCCGTATCAATAATAGGGACGGCAGCATTTCCGAGCTTGACGGCAGTAGTCCCATCGTGGATACCTCGGAAGCCGAGGCTTTCGCTCGTTCGTTCACCGGGGCTCCGGACGCCAACGGCAACTATGCGGCCTCCGCGGAGGAACTCGCGAGCCACTTCGGTATTCGCCTGAACTATGAGATGTCCGACCTTTTGCGATACTGCACGCCCCCGGAAATCCTGCCCGCAAACGAACTCCTCGCCGCATACTGCTATTTTTCCCCCGAGATCATCTATATCAACCAGGGTTATGGAGACTTCTCGGGAGCCCTCAGCAATCGATCATTTGTGGATGTGATCAAACATGAGCTCTCCCATCATCTGATTGGTCTTACCTGCCAGACCATCTCCCCCGGTATTACCGGTGCTATTAATGAGGGGGTCACCAGCTCCTATGCGGTGCTTTTCCTCGGGGCTAACTATAATAATCTGCAAAATACCCGCTATAGCGAGTACACGATGACCGAACACACGGATGCCCTCGCCCGGCAGATCCACGATAACCGGACCTGCGGCTAGCGGCAGGTCCGCACACACGGCACTGGCCACCCCCGCCGCGCGGGGGTGGCCAGTGCCATCTGGGGGCGGGGCTAGCCGCGCAGCTCGCGTGCCGCCGCCTCCTCGCGCAGGGCCTCCTCCGCGGCATCGGCGCTGGCCGATTCCTGCTCGGCCGCATCGCCCGCGATACCCGCGGTGAGCGTCTTGCCGAGGAAGAAGTCCGGGTGCCGGAACCGCTGCACGATCATCACGATCACACCGAGCAGGATCACCGTGATCCCCAGCACAAAGACCAGGCCCATACCAAATACGCTGGAACCGCTGCCGTAATCGGGGTCGTAGCTATCCACCATCGTCATCACAAAGAGGATCGCGAGGATCACCCCGCCCAGGCCCGGGAACAGGAACTGCATAAAGAAGTTCCGGGCGCTGGAGAACCACTCCTTACGGAAATACCAGACGCAGGCAAATGCCGTGAGCCCGTAATAGAAGCAGATCATCATGCCCAGGGCCGTGATCGTATCCTGGAGCACGGCCTCCGAGACCACGCGCATAATCGCATAAAACGCGCTCGCCGCGATGGCCGAGACCACCGTGGCAAAGCCCGGCGTGAAGAACCGCGGGTGTACCTTGCCAAAGCGCGCGGGCAGCGCACCGTAGTGGCCCATCGCCAGCAGCGTGCGCGCCGGGCCCACAAACGTGGACTGTAGCGAGGCCGCCGAGGAGGACAGCACGGCGATCGAGACGATGATCGCGAGCGGCCCGAGGATCGGCCCGGCGAGGAAGAAGAACGCGTTCTCCTGGATCTCCGGGTTTTGCAGGCCATAGCCGGTCTCGCCCACGCCCGCGAAGGAGATCATCGATACCGCAAGCAGCAGGTAGAGCACCACCACGAGGATCACCGCGAGCGTCGCGGCCTTACCCGGGGTCGAGCGCGAGCCCTTGGTCTCCTCGTTCATCGTGAGGATGACATCCCAGCCCCAGAAGATAAACAGCGAGAGCGATACACCCGCGGCAAAGGCAGACATGCTGCCCACGCCGAGGGGGTTAAACCATTCCAGCTGGATCGGGGTGAAATTGGGGGCATCCCCCGAATAGGCGCGGAAGAGCGCCACGGCGATAAAAATAAACAGCACCAGGATCTGGAATCCCACGAGGAAATACTGCAGCTTCTGGGTGGTTTTCATATCCCGATAGGACACCATCGTGGCGAGCGCCATAAACACCAGGCATGTGGCCACGTTGATAAACGGGTTTTTGGTGAGGGTGGCCACATCCGGGTTATTCACGATCTGCGCGAGCGCCAGATAGAAGAAGTCCACCGCGATGCCGGCGAGATTGGAGAGCACAATCACGGTGGCCGCGATCAGCCCCCAGCCGCTCATCCAGCCCAGCCACGGGCCAAAGGCCCGCACACCCCAGGTGAAGGAGGTGCCGCTATCGGGCATGCGGCTATTCAGTTCGCGATAGCCAAAGGCCACCAGCAGCATCGGGATAAACCCGACCAGGAAGATCGCGGGGACGTGGGTCCCCACCGCCCCCACGGTGGGGCCGATGGCCCCGGTGAAGGTATAGGCCGGCGCGATACAGGAGATTCCGATGACAATTGCGCCAACGAGCCCGACGGTACCGGCGCCGAGGCCCTTCTTGGACATGCCTCCGTTATTGGTCATGATCGGCCTCCGAGGGTCAGCACGGAGTCGCGCGGGACAACAACCATGGGCACGGGGAGCTCACGCAGCATCTTGGATGCGGTGGAGCCCAAAAACAGGTGGGCGGGACGGGCCAGGCGGCTCGATCCCACCAGGACGATCTCGGCGGGATCCCAGTCCACGGTGAGCACGGCATCCTCGATGCGCTTGCCGTGCACCACCTCGGCATGCACCGCGATATCCTCCGGGAGCAGCGCGCGCGAGCGCTCCTGCACCTGGGCGGCGTGGGCACTCGCGCGTTCGCGCGCCTCGGTATCCTCGGTGCCGCCCGGGCTGTCCAGGGCCACCACCGAGAGCAGGCGCAGGGGCACCTGCGCGGCGCGGCTGAGGATCACGGCGGCCTCCAGCAGGCGATCGGCGCCCGGGCGCAGGCCCACGGCGCAGGTCACCCGGCTCAGCCGCGTGGTCATCGGCAGGTCGCCGGTGCCCGAGGGGGCCAGGGCCACGGGGATCACCGAGGAGTGCAGCAGCGCATTGGCCACCGATCCCACCGTGAAACGGCCCAGGATGCCGCCGCCGCCGGCGCCCACGATGATGAGCGAGGCGGAGAGTTCCTCGGCGGCGAGGGTCAGGCCCTCGGCAAAGGAATCGGCATAGATGACGTGGGTGGCGCTGCGCACCTCCGCGGGCAGCGAGGCCGCGGCCTCCGCGAGCCAGCCCTCGGCGAGCTGATGCAGGTGCCGGTTATAGCCCGGCGAGGGAGGGACAAGCTGGTTGCGCTCCTCGCGGTCCAGCACCATCACCACCTCCACGATCGCGTCATTGGGCAGCGCAAGACGCGCGGCCAACGCCAGGGCATCGCGCCCGGACGGGGTATCGGTATAGCCAACGATGTAGTGCATGGGGCTCTCGCTTTCCTCGTTGAAAGGGTGGAGGGATGGTTCGGGGAGGCGAACGGCCGCCCGGACCGGGGGTCCGTGGCCGGGCGGCCGTTCGCTGATGCGGGTGTTATGCTCCGGCGGATAGCGCGGAGGCGCTAGTTTCCGGCGTCGCGGGCGATGATCGTGGCGGCGGTATCGTGGCCCACGCGGATCGCGCCGTCCACATGCTGATAGCCCTCGGCCGCGAGATCACTCGAGGACCAGTAGATCGGGCCCACGGGCGTGGACTGCATCGCGCCATAGCGCGAGAGGCCACCCATATCAAAGCTCGCGGCATAGGCGCCGCGGGTCCACTCCTCGGCACCCCAGTCGGACTCGTAATAGACCACGGGGTTTTTGGCCTGCTCGCCGTAATACTCGGCCATCGAGGACAGGATGGCCTCCTTGCGGGCGGCGGCGTCCGTCATGAAGACCGCATCGGCGTGCCGGTCCGAGACAAACCCCACCAGCGTGCCGCGGGGGTCCTCGTGGTTCGTATTGTCATAGGCCTCGTGCACCAGCTGATACGGGCTAAACACGGTGCCGGACAGGCCGTCCTCGCGCCAGAACGGGGTGTCATACACCGCGTGCACCTTAATCACGAGGCCCAGCGACATGTGCTGGTGCATCTGGTGCTTGAGGCGCGGCAGCGGCGGCTGGAAGTCCACGCGCGAGTAGAGGTTCGGCGGCACGGCCATGATCGCATAGCGCGCCTTCACGCTCATGCCATCGGCAAATGCGTGCACCCCGTCCTCGGTATATTCCAGGCGGCGCACGGGCTGGTTCAGGAAGACGTCCTCGCCGAGGTTCTCGGCCAGGCGCAGCGGCACGCCCTGCAGCCCACCGATCACGCGCTTATCCAGGATGAAGTCCTCGTCCACGAGGTTGGAGAAGCTGCCCGCGGAGGCTGCCATCAGGATGGCCTGCAGCGCGGAGAACGAGTGTCGGGGCTTGGTGAGCATGGCCTCGGCCACAAACATGCCGATGTTATCGCGGGCCTCGACGTTATCGGTTGCGGCCTCCAGCCACTGCTCCCACGTGATCTCGTCCAGTTCGCGGGCGCGGGCGTGGGCCCAGGGCTCGGTGGCCCCGATCTCGGCACAGAGCTCGTCGAGCACCACGATCAGGCGTTCCATCTCGGCGGCGGTTTCGGCATCCACGGGGAAAATATCTCCGGTATAGCGCTTCTTCTCGCCGTCGCGGCCGATATATACGGCCTCTCCCTCGCGGTAGCGCGAGAACGTGCCGAGCCCCAGGGTGTCCAGGGTCTCGATCAGGGCCTCCTGATCGGGCGAGACCCACTGGCCGCCGATCTCCAGCATGGCGCCCTCAATATCGCGCGTCCAGAGGCGGCCGCCGACGCGGTCGCGCGCCTCCAGCACGGCCACGCTCAGCCCGGCCTTGCGCAGGTCGGTGGCGGCCGTGAGGCCCGAGGCTCCGGCGCCGATGATGACAACGTCGCGGGTAATTTCAGTCATTATTTTCCTTACTCTTGGTTCACCTGGTGTCCGAGGATGGTCTCGGTCACCTAGCCGTCGAGACTCGTCATGACGTGCTTGATTCGGGTGTAGTCCTCGAGGCCATAGGCCGAAAGGTCCTTGCCGTAGCCGGATTTTTTGAATCCGCCGTGGGGCATCTCGGCCGCGAGAACAATATGGGTGTTAATCCACACGCAGCCGAAGTCCAGGTCGCGCGAGACGCGCATGGCGCGCGGGTGATTCGCGGTCCATACGCTCGAGGCGAGCGCGTATTCCACGTCATTGGCCAGGCCCACAGCCTCGTCCTCGGTGGAGAATTTTTGTACCGTGAGGATCGGGCCGAAGCTCTCCTTCTGCACCACGTCATCGGTCTGCTTCACCCCGGTGATCACGGTGGGGGCGATAAAGAAGCCGGTATCCCCCACGCGCGTTCCGCCCGCGGCCACGGTGGCATTCGCGGGCAGCGCGGCGATGATATCCATAACCTGCGTGAAGTGGTTCACGTTATTCATCGGGCCATAGAGCGCCTCGGTATTTTCCGGGCCGCCGGTCACGGTGTTATTGGCCGCGGCCACCAGCGCCTGGACAAATTCGTCGTGACGCGACTCGTGCACAATCACCCGGGTCGCGGCGGTGCAGTCCTGGCCGGCGTTAAAGTAGCCGGCCTCGGCGATGGCCGCGGCGGCCGCCGGGATATCGGCGTCCTCAAAGACGATGACGGGGGCCTTGCCGCCGAGCTCCAGGTGCACACGGTGGACGTTTTTTGCGGCCGAGGTGGCCACGGCCTGACCCGCGCGCACCGAGCCGGTGATCGCGACCAGCCCGGGCACCGGGCTCTCGGTCAGCAGCGTTCCCGTGCTGGCATCCCCCAGCACCACGTTCAGCACGCCGTCCGGGAGGATTCCGGTGGCGATTCGCGCCAGTTCCAGCGTGGACTCGGGGGTGGTATCCGAGGGCTTCAGGACGATGGTATTTCCCGCGGCCAGCGCGGGGCCGATCTTCCAGATCGCCATCAGGAACGGATAGTTCCACGGCGTGACCTGCGCCACCACGCCGATCGGCTCGCGGCGCACAAACGAGGTAAAGCCCTCGACGTATTCGCCCGCGGACTTACCCTCCAGGTTGCGGGCGGCCCCGGCAAAAAAGCGGATCTGATCGGCGCCGGTGAGGATCTCCTCGGCGCGCACGGTCTCGATCGGCTGCCCGGTATTGCGCACCTGGGCCGCCACCAGCGCATCGGCATTGGCCTCGATCGCATCGGCCAGGGCCAGCAGCGCGTGCTGACGCTGGCCCGGGGTGGTGCGCTTCCAGGTGCGGGAGGCGGCCTCGGCGGCGGCAAAGGCCGCGTTCACATCGGTCTCATCGGAGACCGGCGAGAGCGCCACAACCTCCTCGGTCACGGGGCTCACCACGTTCAGCGTCTTCTCGCCGTGCGCGGATATAAACCGTCCGTTGATGTAGTTTTTCAGCGTGTCCTGAGTCATAACCAGACCTACTCCCTTGTAAATGTTGTGGCCGTACTGCGGGGAGGGCCGTTCCCGCGAGTGCGGAAACGGCCCGGGCGACGCTAGCCGAGCGGCGCCATGGTGTACTTCGTATAGAGATATTCGTGGATGCCCTCGGCGCCGCCCTCGCGGCCGATACCCGATTGCTTGACCCCGCCAAACGGGGCGGCGGCATTGGAGATGACGCCCACGTTCAGGCCCATCATGCCGGTCTCCAGCGCGCCGATCATGCGCTGGCCGCGGGCCGCGGACTGCGTAAATACGTAGCTCACGAGGCCGTATTCGGTGTCATTGGCCAGGGCCACACCCTCCTCCTCGGTGGAGAAGGACACAATCGCGAGGACCGGTCCGAAGATTTCCTCGCGGAGGATATCGGAGCCGGGACGCACATCGCTGAGCACCGCGGGGGAAAAATAGGAGCCGGGACCCTCGAGTGCCGCGCCGCCGATATGCAGGGTCGCGCCGCGCTCCACCGCGTCGTTTACCAGCTCGGTGGCCTTGGCCACCGCGCGGTCGTCGATGAGCGGGCCGATGGTCACGCCCTCCTCGGTGCCGCGGCCGATCTTCATGGCCCGCACGCGCTCCACGATCCGCTCGGTGAACTCGGCCACCACCGATTCATGCACGATAAAGCGGTTGGCCGCCGTGCAGGCCTGGCCAATATTGCGGAATTTCGCGGCGAGGGCGCCCTCCACCGCGGCGTCCAGATCGGCATCCTCAAATACGATAAACGGCGCGTTGCCGCCGAGCTCCATCGAGGTGCGCAGCACGTTTTCCGCGGACTGGGTGATGAGCGACTGGCCCACCCCGGTGGACCCCGTGAAACTGAGCTTACGCAGGCGCGAATCGGAGATGATCGGGCCCGAGACCGCGGAGGAGCTGGACGTGGTGACCACGTTAACCACGCCCGCGGGCAGGCCGGCATCGGCCAGCAGCTGCGCAAAATACAGGCTGGTCAGCGGGGTCAGCGCGGCGGGCTTGAGCACCACGGTGCAGCCCGCGGCCAGGGCCGGGGCGATCTTGCGGGTGGCCATCGCGAGCGGGAAATTCCACGGCGTGATCAGGAAGGACGGGCCCACGGGGTGCAGCGATACGGTCATCGTGCCGGTGCCCTCGGGGTTCACACCATAGCGTCCGCTCAGGCGGGCAGCCTCCTCGCTGAACCAGCGCAGGAACTCACCACCATAGGTCACCTCGCCGTTGGCCTCGGCGAGGGGCTTGCCCATCTCCAGGGTCATCAGCAGGGCAAATTCCTCGCGGCGCTCCTGCAGGAGGTCAAAGGCGCGGCGCAGGATCTCCCCGCGGGCGCGCGCCGGGGTGGCGGCCCAGGAGGCCTGGGCGGCCGCGGCGGCATCCATCGCGGCGGCGCCATCGGCCACCGAGGCATCGGCGATGGCCAGCAGTACCTCGCCCGTGGCGGGATCATAAACGTCGAGGGTCTTCTCCCCCGCGGCGGCGCGCCAGGTGCCGTTGATAAACAGACCCGTGGGGATCTTGGCGAGCAGTTCTTTTTCGGTGATCATGATGTATCTCCTTAGGCCGCGGCGAGCGCGTTAAGAACCACGGACAGGCCTTCGTTCAGAAGATCCGCCCCGATGGTCAGCGGGGGAAGAAAACGAATGATGTTGCCATACGTGCCACACGTGAGCACGATAACACCCTGGGCGTGTGCAGCGGCAGCAATTTTTCCGGTGAGCGCGCCATCGGGGTCGCCGGTCTCCGGGTTGATGAACTCGATGGCCATCATCGCGCCGTGCCCGCGGATATCGCCGATGCGGGCGTCCTCGCGCTGCGCGGCGGTGAAGGCCTCGCGGATCTGGCTCTCGATGCGGCGCGCCTCGGCGGCCAGGTCCTCGGCCTCATAGGTCTCGATCGTGGCCAGGGCCGCGGCGCAGGCCAGCGGGTTTCCACCGTAGGTGCCGCCCAGCCCGCCGGTCTGCGGGGCGTCCATCAGCTCGGCGCGACCGGTCACGGCCGAGAGCGGCAGGCCGCCCGCGATGCCCTTGGCGGTGACCACCAGATCGGGCTCGATACCAAAGTGTTCGGAGGCAAACATCGCGCCGGTGCGGGCAAAACCTGTCTGCACCTCATCGGCGATAAAAACCACGTTATTGGCGCGGGCCCAGTCCACGAGGGCGTTCAGGAAGCCCTCGGCGGGAACGATAAATCCGCCCTCGCCCTGGATCGGCTCGATGATGATGGCCGCGAGATTTTCGGCACCCACCTGCTTTTCGATCTGCGAGATTGCGCGGGCCGCGGCCTCGGGCCCGCTCAGGCCATCGCGGAAGGGATAGGACATCGGGGCGCGATAGATCTCGGAGGCAAACGGGCCAAAGCCGCTCTTATACGGGAGGTTTTTGGCGGTGAGCGCAAGGGTGAGGTTGGTGCGGCCGTGATAGGCGTGATCAAAGGCCACCACGGCGTTTTTCTTGGTATAGGAGCGCGCGATCTTCACGGCGTTTTCCACGGCCTCGGACCCGGAGTTAAACAGCGCCGAGCGCTTCTCGAAGGTGCCCGGGGTGAGCGCGTTGAGCTTCTCGGCCACCGCAACATAGCCGTCGTAGGGGGTCACCATAAAACAGGTATGGGTGAAGGCATTCACCTGGGCGGTCACGGCCTCGACCACGCGCGGCGCGGCATTGCCCACGCCGGTCACGGCGATACCCGAGCCGAGGTCGATCAGGGTATTGCCGTCCACGTCCACGATCACCCCGCCAAAGGCCGCCTCGGCAAATACCGGCATGGTGGTGCCGATTGCGGAGGAGACGGCCTGGCGTTTGCGGGCCATGAGTTCCTGCGAGCGCGGGCCCGGGATGCTGGTTACCAGGTTGCGGGCCTGGGTGATCTGCGCTCCGCGTGCGGTGATATCTGACATTGTCACTCCTCATGGTCTTGGGGTATCGGGCTACCGGTGCGATCCGGAGGGAGCGACGCGGGTGCTGACCCGCGGGTGGCGCTCCTGTGCACCTCTTCTGGCCATGCTAGGTCGGCCACACCCGAAACACCCACGCCAATCTGGCAAAATCTGGCCAAACGATTAGACACACTGGCATGAACTCTCCTACCCTGGGGCCATGCCCCTGTCACTGGCCCAACTCGTTTCGCAGCCCGATCTGGGTCTGCGCATGATCACCCATGAGCCCGGCGCGCTGGCCGGGCAGATCGAATGGGTCTCCAGCTCGGACCTCGCCGATCCCACCCCGTTTTTTGCGCCGCGTCAGGTGCTGCTCACCACGGGCACCCAGTTTCTGGGCGGCGGCCGCCGCGAGGGGGAGTTCTCGGCCAATGGCGCCCGCACCGGCCCCGCCGTAAGCACCGATTATGACTCCTATGTGGAGCGGCTGCATGCGGCCGGTGCCACCGCGCTGGGCTATGGCACCGAGGTGATCCGGGAGGGGGTCCCGGGCGGGCTGGTGCAGGCCTGCCGCCGGGTGGGCCTGCCGCTCTTTGAGGTGCCCTATCGCACGCCGTTTATCGCCCTGATCCGCTATGTGGCCGACGGGGTCGCGGCGGCCTCCCACGCGCGCGAGCTGTGGGCGATTAACGCCCAGCGCGCGATCTCCTTTGCCGCGCTGCGCCCCAATCCCCTCGCCGCGGTCCTCGCGGAACTCGCCCGGCTGCTCGGGCGCCGGGTGGTGCTTTTTGCCGCGCCCGGGCCCACCGTCTCCGTATTTGGAACGGGCACCGCACTCACCGCGGAAATGCATGGGCGCATGCTTGCCGAGGCCGAACGGCTGCTCGCGCGCGGGCAGCGCTCCGCCGCGACCCTGCGCGTGGACACGGTCGAGATCGGGCTGCAAACCATCGGCCGGCGCGGCGATCTGCGCGGCGTCCTCGCGATTGCCGGCGGGCCCCTGCCCGATGCCGCCGATCATTCGGTGATCACCAATGTGGTGGCACTCGCGGGCCTCGCCCTCGGACAGGGCCGCGGGCTGCGTCGCGCCCGGCGGGCCCTGCGCTCGGGGCTGCTGGAGGTGCTCCTGGACGGTAAAACGGGGCTCGCGCGGCTCACGCTGCAACAGATCCACGAGGCGCTTCCGGCGGAACCCGTGCGCGTGGCGCTGTGGCGGCCCGAGCACGGCGCGGGCGATCCGCTGCTGCGCGAACTGGATGAGGACACCCAGTCCCGGCCCGGACGCGCATTTTTTGGCACGCTCGGGCGCGAGATCATCGCGATATTCCCCGCGGGCGAGGCCCCCGAGCGGGCGCTGCATTTTTGCGATCCCCTCGGGGCGGGTTCCGGGCCGGAGAAGGCCGCCCCCGCGCCGGAACTCCGCGCCGGCCTCTCCGATGCGGTGGGCTATGCCGAGCTGCGCGCGGGCATCGACCAGGCGCGGCGCGCGCTGGACGGCCCGCGCGGGGCCGGGCCCGTCACCACCTTCGCCGAGCTCGGCGGGCGCACCCTCACCGCGCTCCTGACCGGGACCGAGGCCGCCGAACGCGCGCGCGCGATCCTCGCCCCGTTGCGCGAACACGATGCCCATCACGGCACCGAATTGCTCGCGAGCCTGGCCGCATGGCTGGATCAGAACGGGCAGTGGGATCCGGCCGCACGCGAGCTGGGCATCCACCGCCATACGCTGCGCGCCCGGATCACCCTCGTGGAATCCCTGACCGAGCAGGACCTCTCCGGGATGGCCAGCCGCACCAATTTTTGGCTCGCCCTGCACACCGTATAGGCCGGATAAACATCCCGGAGGCGCCACGGCGCCGCGCCAAATGCGACGGCTTTCTACGATGAGGAGATGACGGATCGGCGGCCGCACGGCACCCCGGGGGAACCCACGCCCGGATATATACTGATGCCCCCGCTCGACGAGGGCTGGTCCGGGCGGCGGCGCGGCAAAAAAACACCGCCCGCGGGCACAACCGACTACGGCCTGCTTCCCCCTCTTGAGCAGCAACGCCCGGGCCCGCGACTCACCCCCGTTCCCACGCCCGCGGCCCGCCACCCGCGGGCAGCACGCGCCAGCCGCAACACACGCCGCGGTGCCGGGGCACGGCTCGGCACCGTCCTGGGAATTCTGGCGCTTGCGGGCCCGGCGGCATTCAGCGTGATCAGCGTCTACGGCCCCGGGCTCTTCACCCCCGCCGCGCCCCCGCCCGAGGTGCGTGCGCAGATTGCGGAATCGGTGGGTTCGGCTACGCGCAACCCGGCGTTTTCCCTCTTCCTCGCGGGCGGGCAGGATCCCGCGCGGCCCGGAGACCCGATGGCGCTGGGGCCCGCGGGCGAGGAACCCTTTGAACTGATCGCCGGAACACCCGTGATCTCCCCCGCGGAGGAGGACGGACAGGCCCGGCTGGATATCGAGCTCACGGCCCTGAATACCGGCTCCGTCCCGGCCCGACCCGGGACGGAGATCCGGCTCGCCCTCGTGGACGCCGCGGGTATCCCGATGGGCGCGCGCGAGGCAGCAACCGCCGGGATAACCTCCTGGGAGGACCGGGCGGAGAACCTCCTGAACCCGGGGGAATCGGTCACCGCAACGCTGCGATTCACCGCGCCCGAGGACGTCATCTCGGGCGGCTATCTGCAGGCCTCCCTCGCCGGGGCCTCCCTGCGAGCGCGGTACCTCGTGCTCACCCCGCCCGCGGGCTAACCCGCGGGGTCCAGTCCGGCCAGGATCTCCGCGGCATCGGCCCGGCGCGCGCCGCCCAACCCCGTCCCGGCCCAGAGCGCCAGCGCGGAGGCATCACCCGCGGCCGCTGCCTGCGCGCGCAGGCCCGCGGTGAGGTGATGAATCGTGGGGAATCCCGGGAGCGCAACCGGGTCGATCTCCCGCATCAGGTCGTTATGGATGCCGCGCGCCCAGCGCCCGGAAAAGGCCCGCGTGATCGCGCTCTCCCCCGCGGACGCGGCGATCAGCGCCTCCTTCTGCGCCGCCGAGGCCCCGGATTCGGTGGCGGCGATCAGCAGCGTGCCCACCTGCACCCGCGCGGCCCCCGCGGCCAGGAGCTCACGCACCTCCGCGGCGCGAGATACCCCGCCCGCGGCGATCAGCGGCAGGGAGGTCGCGGCGGATACCTCCGCAAGCAGGGTGCGCAGGGGAATACCCGCGGCATCGCCGTCCTGCGTATGGCTGCCCCGATGTCCCCCGGCCTCGGTGCCCTGCACGATCAAATAATCGGCCCGGCCCCCGGGCACCGCCCGCGCCTCCGCGGCCGTGGTCACCGTGACGCCCACGCTGCACCCTCGGGCGCGCAGCGCCGCGATCGGCGCCTCCTCGGGGATGCCAAACGTAAAGCTCACGGTCTCGGGCGGGTTCCGCAGGATCAGCGCGAGCTTTTCGGGGAGATAATGATCCTCGCGAAACGGCGCGGGATCCCCCGGCGGGAGATAGCCCCGGGCCCGGGCAAACCCGTCCAGCGCCTCCCGATAGCGCCGATAATCGGGGCCCTCCGGGATCACCGGCCGGGCCTCGGGCAGAAAAAGATTCACGCCAAATGCGGGTGACCCCACGGCCCCGTGCGTAGCTTCGAGGTCCCGGGAAAAGGCCTCGGGGCTCAGATAGCCGGCGGCGAGAAATCCGCGGGCCCCCGCGCGCCCGGCCGCGGCCACCAGCGCGGGTGTGCTTGGGCCCCCGGCCATGGGCGCGACGATCAGCGGGAGCGGGGTTTCGGGGAGGACCTGCATGCCCCGATGCTACCCCGCGCGTTAGATAGGATGTGCGTTATGAGTTCACCCTGGGAATCGCGTCGGGCCAAACGGGAACGCGGGCCCGAGCCCGAACCCACCTATATTCTGATGCCCTCCCTGGAGGAGGTTGAGGCGCGGCGCGGCCGCGATCCCCGCGCCCAGACCCTCCGGGCGGGCAGCGCGAATATCGCCCCGATCACGCCGCGCGAGCAGCAGGCCCAGCGCGAGCGCGCCATCGCCCAGGAGCGCGAACGCCGCCGCGAGATGGAGAGCGAGAGCTACGCCGCGACCCATCCCGCGCCCGCGCGGCCCACTCCGCCTCCCGCCGCCCCGCGCCCCCCGGCACGGCCCGCCGCCGCGGCCTCCCCCGCCTCGCGCGGCCGCAGCTTTATCGGCCCGCTTGTGGCCCTCGGCGTGCTGGTGCTGGGCGGCCTCGGCGGCCTGATCTCCTCCTCCGGGGAGAACACCCCCGAATACTCCTATCAGGGAACCGAATACACCACCGGCTATGATTCGGCGGATCTTTTTGCCTATCACGAGGGCCCCGAACCCGTTCCGGTCGGGGAATACGCACTACTGGATCTCTACGATACCGAGTTTGAGGTGGCGGTGGATGGCCCCGCGCAGCCGCTGATCGCGGAGGATATTCGCCCCGCCCCCGAGGGCACCCGGTGGATGATCATTCCCCTGAGCGTTCATAATCCCGGCACCGGCGAGGGCTCCCCCGCGACCGATCTGAGCTTCACCTATTACACGGCGGAGGGGGAGCCCTTCGCGGAGCAATATCTGGGGCCGCTGGAATCCGCGGGCCTGGATCGCCCCAATATTTACGATGTTGAGTGGCTGGAATCCGGCCAATCGGCGGGGGCCTATCTGGTTCTCGCCCTGCCCCTGGACGCGGATCTGGCCGCGGGCTCGCTGATCGTGGTCGCCGATCTGACCCTGGAAACCTCGGCGGCGCTGGGGCTCACCCTCCTGCCCTAGAGGCCGCGCGGATAGCGGCGCAGCCAGGAGTCCAGCCGCGCATAGGCATCCGCCCGCACCTTCGGCTCGGATAAAAACACGTCGTGTAGTGCCCCGGCCACCCGGGAGACCGTCACGGTGGAGCCGAGCCGCAGGCTGCGCTGGGCGATATCGTCCACCACCAGCACGCTATCGCTATGCCGCATCCGCTCCGACCAGGACGGCGTGACCGTGGAGGAATCCGAGAGCAGCGTGAGCACGGGAACCTCGAGCGTGAGCCCGCGCGCCACGGCCGCATGCCCCGCGAGGATCGTGCGCAGCCATCCCACGCTCACGGGGAAGCCGCGTTCGGGCCGCCAGTGCGGATCGAGGTGCCATTCCCCGCCAAAGACATCGCTTGTGGCCCGGCTGTAATAGCCGAAGTCCACGCCCGGGAGCTTGGCGCGCGGGTCATAGAGCGCCCCGAGGTGGATCAGCGGTTCCAGCGTATTGCGCCCAAACTCCCCCGCCTGAAACTCGAGCCACGGCGCGTTCAGGATCAGTGCCTCGATGCGGCCCGGATGGCGGTGGGCCCAGAGGCTCGCGGTGAGCCCGCCGGTGGAGTGGGCCATCAGGATGAGGCGGCGGCGCGAGGTGGGGTTTTCCCCGTGTCCCATCGCCTCGAGCGCGGCCTCGATATCGGCGTCATAATCCTCGAGGTTTTCGATGAACCCCGGGGTCTGGCCGGGGCGCAGGCTGCGCCCATAGCGGCGCAGATCCAGCGCGTGGAAGCGGGCGCCGCGCTCATGCCAAAAATCGGCGAGCTCGGTCTGGAAAAAATAATCGGACCAGCCGTGCAGATAGAGGATGTCCGTGCCGCGGGCCGCCGCGGCCTCCAGTCGGCCGGGCGGGCGGGCATGCGCCCGGGTGGCGGCGGCGCGCACGGCGCCACCGGTGAACCGGCGCGGGCGGCGCGAATCGCGCACCAGGGTGGCCAGGATCGGCCCGTCCACGTCCTCCCCGAGCGGCAGCGTGAGTGCCTGAAACGGCGCACCCAGCACATCGGGATGCCAGCCGGAAACTTCCGGGGCGCGCTCCGGTATCTGCCCCGGCCCGGCCGGGCGCGCGGGGATGATCCGGGGCAGGGCGGGCCCGCGGCCCGCGTCGCTGTTTTTTTCGGCCAAGATCGCCCACCCGTTTCGCTCGCCACGGCGGGCAGTCCCGGCCGTGCTCTCAGCGTAGCGCCTCGCGCGGCGCGCGGGTCAAAAACCACAAAACCGTGCGCCCCTCCCTCGCGGGACGGGCGCACGGCCGGATTAAGCTGCGAGTTTAGCCGCGGGTATCGCGCGAAATATTGACCATATCCTCGCGGTTTCCCACCTTGATGCGCGCGCGCTCATGCGGCTCACCGAGCTTAATCTCGTGCTCGTCCAGGCGGTGCCAGCCGTCCAGGTCGGTATATTCCACGCCGCGGGATTCCAGCAGCGCCGGGATCGACTCCTCGGAGGGGTCCTCGGGGGTCCACCAGGTTTCGCGGTCGGCGAGGACCTGCTCGATGGTTTCCATCGCATCGGATTTGGTGGCACCGATCAGGCCCACCGGGCCGCGCTTAATCCAGCCGGTGGCATAAACGCCGGGCACCTGGGCGCCGCTGGCATCGTGCACCTGGCCGGCGCGGTTCGGGATCACGCCGCGGGTCTCGTCAAACGGGATCTCCGAGAGCGGCGAACCGTAATAGCCCACCGCGCGATAGATGGCCTGCATCGGCAGCTCGCGGATCTCGCCCGTGCCCTCGACCCCGCCAAAACCGGTCGCGCGCGTGCGCTCATAGCGGAAGGCGGTGACCTTTCCGTCCTCGCCGACCACCTCGGCCGGGTTGGCATAGAAGTGCAGGTGCAGGCGGCGGCTCGCGGTGCCGGGCTCCTCGGTGCGCCACTTCTGCAGCACGCGGTTAATCACCATGATCTGCTTATTGGTTTCGATGGCCTCCTGCGACGCGGCATCGTGATCGAAGTCCTCGTCATAGAGCACCATGTCCACGTCATTCAGCTCGCCCAGCTCGCGCAGCTCGAGCGGGGTGAACTTCACCTGGGCGGGGCCGCGGCGGCCAAATACGTGCACATCGGTCACGGGGGAATCCTTGAGTCCGCGATAGACGTTATCGGGGATCTCGGTGGGCAGCAGGTCATCGGCGTGCTTCGCGAGCATGCGCGCGACATCCAGCGCCACGTTGCCGTTTCCGATCACCGCAACCTCGCGGGCCTCCAGCGGCCACTCGGTGGGAACATCGGGGTGGGCGTCAAACCAGTTCACAAAATCGGCGGCACCATAGGAGCCATCGAGATCGATTCCGGGGATGTCCAGGTTGGCATCGCGCACGGCACCGGTCGAGAAGATCACGGCGTTATAGTGCTTCTTCAGGTCGTCGAGGGTGATGTCCTCGCCGTAGCGCACATTGCCAAAGATGCGGATATCGCCGCGGTCCAGCACATCGCGCAGCGCGTTTACGATGCCCTTAATGCGCGGGTGGTCCGGGGCCACACCGTAGCGCACCAGGCCATAGGGTGCGGGGAGCTGCTCGAAGAGGTCGATCGACACGTTGTGGTCGTGTTCGGCCTTGAGCAGAATGTCGGCCGCATAGATGCCGGCGGGACCGGCTCCAACGATTGCGAGGCGCAGCTTGCTCATATTTCGGGTATCTCCTTGTCTATTGCCGCGCGCCCCGGAACGGGAGGCGGGCAGATACGGCGGGTAGAAAAATCTGGAACGGGTGGGGCTAGCGCGAGCGCTCGACGATGACCTCGGCAAAGCGCGTAAGCGCCTGCTTCACGGCACCATCGGGCAGCGGCGCGAGGGCGGCCACGGCCTCATCGGCCCAGCGCCGCGCGGCGTCGAGCGTGCGCGCGGTGACCTCGTGCTCGCGCAGCGAGGCGATTGCGCGGGAGAAGTCCGCGGCGGCCTCGCCGGTGAGTTCGGCCTCGCTATCGGATTCGATGCGGGCCACGAGCGCGGCGGCCTCGGCATCGGTCTCGGCGAGGCGGCGCAGATAGATCATCGGCAGCGTGCTCACGCCCGCGCGCAGATCCGTGCCGGGCACCTTGCCGGTCTCCTCGGGGGCCGGGGAGAGGTCGATCACGTCGTCGATCAGCTGGAATGCGATACCGATCTTCTCGCCGTATTCCACCACCGGGGCCTCGAAGCTGGGATCGGCACCCGAGAAGATCACGCCGGACTGGGCGGCGGCGGCGATCAGCGAACCGGTTTTATCGGCGAGCACCTGAATATAGTGCTCCTCGAGGTCATCCTCGGGCCGCGGGCCCACGGTCTCGTGCAGCTGGCCCAGGACCAGGCGTTCAAACGTGCCGGCCTGGATCCGGATGGCGCGCTCCCCGAGCTCCGCCATGAGCTGGCTGGCGCGGGCGAAGAGGAGGTCGCCGGTGAGGATCGCGGCGGAGTTTCCCCATACCGTATGCGCGCTCGGGACGCCGCGGCGCTTATCCGAATCGTCCATGACGTCATCGTGGTAGAGCGAGCCGAGGTGGGTGATCTCGATGGCCTCCGCGGCCGTGATCACATCGGCGCTGGTGCCGGCTCCCAGCTGCGCGGTGAGCAGCAGCAGCATCGGGCGCACCCGCTTGCCGCCGGCCTCCAGGAGGTAGCGGCTCATGCTATCGGCCACCGAATCGGTATAGGCCAGCTGGGTCTCCAGACCGTCCTCGATCAGGGCGAGTCCGTCGTCCACCGACCGCAAGAGGCGCTTGGTTTCCGGGGAGGCGAAGATGCGCTCGGTCATTCCCAGATGCTGGGACAGACTCGTGATGCGTTTCTTGGGGCTGAGATTCACGCTACTTAGCCTAGCTGGCCTTGGTACCGCGGTGCAGTGCGGTGATGCCGCCGGTGAGGTTGCGGTATTCCACATCCACCCATCCGGCCTCGCGCAGCCAGGAGGCGAGGACCTGCTGGGTGGGCCAGGCCTGGATGGAGTCGTTGAGGTAGTCATAGGCATCGGGGTTGGAGCTCGCGAGCTTGACCAGCGCCGGGGTGATCTTTCCCAGATAAAAATCGTAGAGGCCGCGGAAGGCGGCATTGGGCGGGGTGGAGAACTCGCAGATGACAATTCGGCCGCCGGGCTTGGTCACCCGCAGCATCTCGGCGATGGCCTTTTTGGGTTCCACCACATTGCGCAGGCCAAAGGAGATCGTGGTGGCGTCAAATTCGTTATCGGCGAAGGGCAGATTGGTGGCATCTGCCTCCACAAAGCTCACGCGGGCCAGCTTGCCGTAGCGCTTGCGCCCGACCTCAAGCATGCCGGGGGAAAAATCGGCGGCCACTACGCTCGCGCCGGATTTGGCGATCGCCGCACTCGAGGTGCCGGTGCCCGCGGCGATATCGAGGATGCGCTCCCCGGGGACCGCGTCCACGGCGCGCGTGGTGGCCACGCGCCAGAGCAGGTCATTGCCCATGCTCATGATCGTATTTGTGCGGTCATAATGAGCGGCCACCTCGTCAAACATCGCCGAGACCTGGGTGGGCTGTTTGGAGAGATCGGCCTTATTCATGTCCCCCATCCTATGCAATAAACGCCGGCGATGAGGCCCGGTTTTCCGCTCCTCGTCCCGCGGGAGGCAGGTTTTGTCCGCTGTGCGCGAATCGGGGCCATAAAACCCGGTCCCCGGGGCGGGGGCGAGCGCGCCGGGCGGGCGCATACGGGTGTGTTGGCGGCGGAGCGCCTAGGCTAGGGGGGTGCCCCCAGTAAGCGTTCCGCAGCTCCATGTCTCCACCGTTGCCGTGGCCGACCCCGGCGCACTCTTTGCCTATACGCCGCGCGAGTCGCCGCTGCTGTGGCTGCGCGAGGGCGAGGGCCTGGCCGGTTATGGCGAGCTGCTGCGGGTGGAGTTCTCGGGCGAGAATCGGTTTACCGAGGCCGCGCGCTATTGGCGCGAGCTCGGCGCCGCCGCCACCGTGCGCGATGCGGTGCAGCTGCCCGGCACGGGCCTCGTGGGCCTGGGCACGTTTACGTTCTCCCCCGTCTCCGAATATCGCAGCGTGCTGATCGTGCCCGAGCTGATTCTGGCGCGCTCGGGCGGCCGCGCCTGGGTGACCCGGGTGCGCATCGGCCCCGAGACGCACCACCCCGCGATGGTCTCCGATGCCAGCCGCACGCAGCCGCGCGATCCGCTGGGCGAGAGCGTGCGCCTGGATCTTGCCGCCCCCGAGGCGGATGCCGAGCGACACCTCGACCTCGTGCGCGCCGCGATCGAACGCATTCGGCGTGGCGATGTGGCCAAGGTGGTCCTGGCCCGCACTCTCACCGGCACGCTCCCGGCGGGGGCCGATCGTCGCCGCATCGTGGCCGATCTGGCCGCAACCTATCCCCACTGCTGGACATATGCCGTGGACGGCATGATCGGGTCCAGCCCCGAGACGCTGGTCAGCGTGCGCGGCGGCGCGCTGAGCCTGCGGGTGCTGGCCGGGACCGCTGCGCGCGGCATCGATGCCGCGGCCGATCACGCCGCGGCCGATGCGCTGATGGACTCGGGCAAGGACCGCGATGAACACGATTTTGCCGTGCGCAGCGCCCTCGCGTCGCTGGCGCCGCATGCCGCGCAGCTGCTCGGCGGGGAGAGCCCGTTTACGCTGCAACTCCCCAATCTCTGGCACCTGGCCACCGATATCACCGGGCGCATCCTGGATGGCGCGAGCGCGCTGGACCTCGTGCAGGCCCTGCATCCCACCGCCGCGGTGGGGGGCACCCCCACCCCCGAGGCCACCGCGCTGATCACCGAGCTCGAGCCCTTTGACCGCGGGCGCTATGCCGGGCCGGTGGGCTGGGTGGATGCCCAGGGAAACGGCGAGTGGGCGATCGCGCTGCGCGGCGCGCAGATCGACGCGGATGGCACACTCACCGCCTATGCCGGCGGCGGAATCGTCGCGGGTTCCGATCCGGCCTCCGAGCTCGAGGAGACGCGGATTAAATTCCGCCCCATCCTCGACGCCCTGAGCTAACCGGCCCGGCTAGGACGCCGCGGCGGCGCCGTCCGGGCGGCCCACGCGCCAGTGCTGATCGGGCAGCACCCCTCCCACCTCGTATTCGCCGAGGATGCGGGCCTTATATACCCACGGGTTATGGCTGGAGACCGTGCGGGCATTGCGCCAGTGCCGATCCAGCGCGGCTGCCTCGCGCACGGCGCTGGCCCCGAGCGCATCAAAGACGATGCCCGTGGCCCGCAGCGCCGCCGGGATCGACGCCACCTGCGCGGCCGAGGCCGCGAGCACCGTGTTATCAATCGTCTGCCGGATACGCTCGGTATCGCCCGAGCGCTGCGCCAGATAGGCGTCGCGCAGCGTGCCCGCTACCCGCTCGTTCAGCGCCTCCAGCAGATAGGCCTGGGCGGAGGCCTCGCCAATCACCTGGAGCAGCTGGGCATCGGCGGAGGCCCGGGCGGCATTGCCGTGGCTATAGGAGCGATCGCGGGCGGCGAGCAGCGCGGCGGCCTCGCTGGTCGCGGCGCGGGCGATACCCGCGAGTGCCGCCAGGTGGAAGGCCTGATAAAACGAGGCCTGATAGCCGAAGCGTTCCTCGGCGCGGATGACCTCCCCGGGATCCACGGCCGCATCGCGGAAGCGCGCGGTGCCGGAGGCCGTGGTGCGCTGGCCAAAGCCGTCCCAGTCATCGCTGTTTTCCACCCCGTCCTGATGCGTGGATACAGCCAGGAATACCGTTTCCTCGGTGCCGTCCTCGCCCGCGAGCACGTCGATCCAATCGGCATAAATGCTGCCGGTGCTATAAAATTTTTCGCCGTTCAGCAGCAGCCCGGTGCCGCCCACGCTCAGCCGCGTCCCGGGACGGCCCTGCACGGCGGCGCCGATCTCGGTCCAGGCATTGCCCACCAGCTCGCCCGCGAGCGCGCGCCGGGCCCAGAGCTCGCGGGACCGGGGCGAACCGCCGGCGAGGCGATCCTCGATAAACGCGAAGTGTCCGCGCAGCGCCTGCGCGATATTGGAATCGGCGGCGGCGAGCTCGGCGAGCAGCCGGAATACCTGCACAAGATCCAGGCCCGGGCCGCCCAGTGCGCGCGGCACGCGCAGCGCCCCGAAGCCCGCGGCGGCCAGCTCACGGATCTCCGCGCGCGGCAGGGTGCGGGTGCGGTCGCGCTCGGCGGCCCCCGCGGCGATGCGCTCAAACAGGGGCAGGAAGCCCGCGCGGATCCGGGCAAACTCGGCATCGGTTGCGGCCGGACCGTCCGCATCCACACCGGTGGGAAGGGCGGGGGCGGTGGTGAGGGTAGACACGGGGCGGGTCCTTTCGGCGAGGAGGCGGCCGCCCCGGTCTCGGGGCGGCCAACTTCTCCCCACGCTATCCGCGTGCCCACCCGTGAGGGGGGTTTATTGCAAAGGATTACACGGTGCTGGCCGCGAGGCGCAGCTTCTCCGCCTCCACGTCATAGGTGGCGGCGGGCCACTGCGGGTTGATGCCGCTCAGCGCGTCCACCAGCAGGTGCTGCACAGCGACCCGCGCGTACCACTTATTATTTGCCGGGACCACAAACCACGGCGCATCCGCGGTGGAGGTGCGCAGGAGGGCACGCTGATAGGCGTCCTGATACGCGGGCCAGAACGCGCGCTCATCGATATCGGAGGGGTTAAACTTCCAGTATTTATCGGGCCGGTTCAGGCGCTCGGTGAGGCGCTCCTTCTGCGTCTCCGGGCTGATCTGCAGCATGACCTTAATCACGCGGGTGCCGGAGTCCACCAGCTCCCGCTCGAAGTCCACGATCGCGCCATAGCGGCGCTCGATCTCCTCGGCGGGCGCGAGGCTGCGCACGCGGCCGATCAGGACGTCCTCATAGTGGGAGCGGTCAAATACACCGATTTTTCCGGGGGCGGGCACCTCCTTCCGGATGCGCCACAGGAAGTCATGGGATAGCTCCTCGGGGGTGGGCTTCTTAAACGACGCGAGCTGCACACCCTGCGGGTCCACGGCGCCCACCACGTGGCGGACGATTCCGCCCTTGCCCGCGGTATCCATCGCCTGCAAGACCAGCAGCACCGAATCGGTGGAGCCGGCGGTGCCCGCGGCAAAGAGCCGCTCCTGGAGGTCGCTCAGGTCCTCGGAGACCGCGGCGAGTTCGGCGCGGCCCGCCTTTTTTCCGCCGTTAAAGCCGGGGGTGGAATCGGGGTCCACCGCCGAGAGATCAAAATCGGGGCCAACACGGAGCGTATCCTGCGGGTCCTTCGACCAGGCAGCGGAATGGAATGACATGTCGCTTATTCTGCACCCCGGGCGGCGCGAGCGCTAGTGTCTCTTTCCGCGGCGCCGGATGCCGGGGCGGGCGAAAAACCCCGGTATGGCCCGCCCGGTTAGCCGTCGCGGCGGGCCTCGATCAGCAGCGAGGGAAGCGAGAGCCCTCCCAGCACGGGCAGCGCAAACTCCTCCACGCGCACCATAACCAGCGCACTCTCGCGGATCGCGCGCGCGATATCCCGCGTCGGATCACAGCCGTGCTGGAATCTTCGGGTGAGGGGGCGCAGCACGCGCTGGAGCCGGGCCGCGCCGCTGCCCGCGGGGGCAGCGACGTGTTCGGCCGCGATCAGGCGCCCGCCGGGGCGCAGGACCCGGGCGATCTCGGCCAGCGCGCGCTCCAGATCGTCCACGCTGCACAGCACCCGGGTGGCCAGCACGTTATCCACGCCGTGATCGGGCAGCGGAATATCCTCGGCCCGCGCGGTGAGCACGGCCCCGGGGAAGCCGGCCTCGCGCGCGGCCCGCGCGAGGGGCCCGCGGGCTCCCGGTCGCGGTTCGAGCCCCACCCAGTCCACCGCGGGATCCAGGTCGGCAAAATTTGCCCCGCGCCCCGCGCCGATCTCCAGGGTGCGCCCGCGCAATCCGCGCACGGCCCGGCGCCGGGCTGCCTCGAAGTCCGGATAGGCGGTGCGGCTCTCGGCTCCCGGGTTCATCTACCCAGGATACGGTTCGCCGCGGCCTCCCGTGCGAGACCGTCGCGATGCGGGTTCCGGGGGCCTCCCGCGGGAGGCCCCCGCAGCTCGCCTAGGAGCGGCCGCGCCCGGCGTTATGCTCGGCGATGATCGCGTCCACCTCGGCGCGCTGCGCGCGGCCCCAGGTTTCCCGGGTCAGCAGCGCGCCACACAGGCCCAGCACACCGCAGGCCATATATACCAGCGCGACGCCGCCCCAGCCCAGCGGAATGGCCACGGCCGTGGCGATCAGCGGAATAAAGCCCGAGATTGCGGCAGAGAACTGATAGCCGATCGAGGCCCCGGAGGAGCGGGTATTGGTGCTGAAGAGCTCCGAGAACCACGCACCCTGCGCGCCCGCGAGCATATCGTGGATCAGCGCCATCCCGATCACATAAACAAATACGATCAGATAGGGCAGCCCGGTATTGACCAGCAGGAACATCGGGAAGGCAAACGCGATCAGCAACACCGTGCCGATCAGGTAGATGGTGCGGCGGCCGATCCGATCCGAGAGCATGCCAAACAGGATTGTGGTGCCCGCGCCGAGCGCCGCGGCCACGATGAGCCCGGTCAGGGCCACCGAACGGTCGGTGATGGGCTCATCGCCGCCGGTCAGATAGGACAGCATAAACGTGACGATCACATAAAAACCACCGGACTCCGCGAGGCGCAGCGAGATGACGCGCAGGATCGTGCGCCAGTCGTTGCGGAAGACCTCCTTGAGGGGGTTCTTCACGATCAGGCCCTCCTCCTTGGCCTCCGTGAACTCGGGCGACTCGGATACCTTCGCGCGGATGACCATACCCGCGATCACCAGTACGGCGCTAAACAGGAACGGCACGCGCCAGGCCAGCTCGCTATCCAGCTGGGTGGACCAGAGGAAAACCACATTGGCCAGCAGCAGTCCCAGCGGGACACCCGCCTGCGGGATGGCCGTATAGCGGCCGCGCTTTTTCCACGGCGCATGCTCAAAAGTCATCAGGATCGCGCCGCCCCATTCGGCTCCAAAGGCGATGCCCTGGATCATCCGGATCAGCGTGAGCAGGATCGGCGCGAGGATGCCCACCTGCGCGTAGGTGGGCAATACGCCGATTGCGACCGTGGAGATTCCCATCAGCAGCAGCGCCCCCACCAGCACGGGCTTGCGGCCGATCTTATCGCCCAGATAACCGCCGATGATGCCGCCCAGGGGCCGCATCGCGAAGCCTATTCCGAAGGTGGCAAAGCCAAGCAACACACCCATGACGGGGTCCTCGGCATGGAAAAATACGGTGTTGAAATACAGCGCGGCGGCGGTGCCATAGGCGAGAAAATCATAGTTCTCGATCGTGGTGCCCACCGCGCTACCGATAGCCGTGCGCAGCTTATCGGGTGAGCCGTGCTCGGCCCGCGCCGCCCGTGTTGAGGTTGCCGTAGTCATGTTGATCCATATCTCCCTTGATAAGTGGGCCACGAGGCCGGTTATGCCCGGGAGGTGGATCGGGCCCGTGCTAGTCGGGCCGCACCGCCCCCCGGGGCGACTGCATGTCATAGAAATCGTTAATATGCGCGGTCATCAGTGCGGCCGCGCGGGTTCCGTCGCGGTCCGTGATGGCCTGAAACAGGGCCCGGTGCTCGCGGCGAACGGTTTTTGCCGTTTTTTTCCAATCGCTGAGCCCCGCATACATCTCCACCATCTGGCGGTGAATGGCGGTGCGCAGCGAGCCCATGAAGTGGGCGGTCAGCGCGTTGCCCGTGGACTCGGCAATGCGCATATGAAAGGCCGCGTCCAGGCGGTTAAACTCGGGGCTCTGAATCTCCGGATCGTCCATCCGATCCAGGATGTCACCCAGCTCGCGGTGGTCCTCCTCGGTCGCGCGGCGCGCGGCCTCCTCGACCGTCCAGCGTTCGAGGGCGAGGCGGGTCTCCAGGACATCGGTCCAGGAGAACTGGGCGAGGGCGATCTGCAATTTGAGCAGGTTGACCATGCCCTGACCCGGCGTGGAGTTGAGGACGGCCCCGCCCTCTCCCCCGCGCCGGATATCGATCACGCCAAGCGCCTCGAGTACCCGCAGGGATTCGCGCAGCGAGGGCCGGGAGACCCCGAGGGATACCGAGAGTTCGCGCTCGCTCGGGAGATGATCCCCGGCCTTGAGCCTGCCGTCGAGGATGCGCTCCTCGATCTGCGCCATGACCTGCTCGTAAGTGCGTAGCCGCTGCACCGGCTGCCACTGATCCTCCGCGGTTGCCACGTAGATACTCCCCTGATTGCTGGCCCGATCGACGCTGATTTTGTCGGTGGCCGAATAGGTCCAGTGTAGTATCCATGGTTCGACGGTCAGACCATTGACGCGGGCTAGGCGCGCGCCTCGGCCGCATGCTCCGCGCGGAACTCGGACTCCAGTTCGCGGCGGATCTTCACGGCAAATTGCGACTCATCCAGCTCCACATCGTCCCAGGTCACGATGCCGTCCTTCGGGACATCGCGAATGAGCTTGGCGCCGTGGGCGAGACCCAGCGGCAGCGCGTTCACCGCGAGCGAGGCGGAGGCCGGTGCGAGCTTCCCGAAGACCGTATAGCCGCCCTCGCCGTCGAGCGTGGTGCCCGCGGTCAGGCCGGTCTTGGCGGTGGTCACCACATCGCCGCGGAAGCCGGTGGGCGCCCCGGTGGCCTCGCCGCGCAGCACGGCGGAGGCGATCGAGACCCCCAGCTCCAGGCCGATCATGTGATACGGGCGATACAGCGATCCATAGCGTCCGGTGGAATCGGTGTGGACGCCGTATTCCTCGAAGCACTGCACGGCATAATCCGTGGTGGCCTCAAACGTGACATAAACACCCCAACGCAGGTTATCCGGGACCTCGGTGCCGTCGCGGTACATGCTGGAGGCGATCTCCACGGTGCCGCGCCGGGTCAGGCTTCCACCGGCCAGGCGGTTCTCGCGGAAGACGGTGGGCAGGTCGTCCTTGCTCGCGGGCGGGAAGAGCAGGCCCTCGTCCTGGGGAAGCAGGCCCGTGCCATTGGCCACGGCCGCCATCTCGATCGCGGATTTGGTGCCGTCGAGGAAGGAGTTAAACATCTTCGGGTTATAGTCCCCGCCGGCGAGCTGCTCGGGGGTGAACCCATAGTAGTTCCACACTGTATCGGGGGTGGAATAGTTATATTCGGGCAGATATTTGGTGCCCTTGCCGGCGGCCACCACGTCAAAGCCCACGGTGCGGCACCAGTCCACGAGTTCGCAGATGAGGGCGGGCTGATCGCCATAGGCCATCGAGTAGATGACGCCGGCGGCCTGGGCACGACGCTGCAGGAGCGGCCCCACCATGCAATCGGCCTCCACGTTGACCATGATGACGTGCTTGCCGTGATCGATCGCGGTCACCGCGTGATACGTGCCGATCAGGGGGTTACCCGTGATTTCCAGGACCACCTCGATCGCATCGTGGGTGAGGAGACCCTCGGAGTTATCCATGACGGCGGTGCCGCCGGTGCGCAGCGCCTCGTCGATCGAGGAGGCCGCATAGCGCTCGCTCGGCCAGCCGGTGCGGGCGAGGGCCTCGCGCGCCTTGGCGGTATTGATATCGGCCACGGCCACGACGTGGATATTTGCGCTCCCCACGGCCTGGGTCAGGAACATCGAGGAGAATTTGCCCGCGCCGATCACACCAACCCGGATGGGCCCGGCCTCCGCGGTGCGCTTCTGCATGAGGGAAAAAAGATTCACGTGCTACTCCTTTGTAGGCGGCACCGCCGCGGGCTGCCGGTTTAGTCTTCCGAGACTCGTTGGTCTGACCATCAAGCCAGCATAACGATAACATTGGTCTGACCATCAGTCAATCCCGGCCCGGGGTTTGCCCGCGGGGTGCGGTTTTCCGGCGGCGGAACGCCCGGCGGCAGCGGCGCGGGTATCGCCGGGATATTCGCGGTACTCGCGCACGGCGCTAGCGTGGGATCGGCGCGAGGATTTTTCGGCGCAGCGCGGCATCACGGCAGCGCGGCAGCACGGCAGCACGGCAGCACGAAGATGCCGCGTTTTTGGCGGGATGCGGCCGCCCGCGGCCCCGGGTAGCGGAGCGCTAGCGCGGCAGCGGGGCCTCGATCAGGACCGGACCCAGCGTGGGGGCGGTGAGCGCCTGGTCCAGATCCGCGCGCGTGGCCACCCGGCGATACTCCCAGCCATAGGCCGCGGCGAGCGATTCCAGGTTCACCGATTGAGGCGTAAAAAGCACCCGTTCGGCCAGGGCCGCGGGGGCGGAATCGGATACCTCAAGCCCGTCAAAGATGGTTCCGCCGCCGTCATTGCCCACGATCACCTGGAGCCGGGGGGCGCTCTCGCCGTCCACGCGCAGGAGCGAACCCACATCGTGCAGCAGCGTCAGGTCCCCGAGCAGCACCCGGGTCACCCCGGTGGGATTATCGGCCTGGCTGGCCAGCGCGATTCCGGTCGCGGTGGCCACGGTGCCGTCGATCCCGGCGAGCCCGCGGTTGGCAAAAACCGAGACCTTTTTGCCGGTCAAAAACTCATCGGCCACCCGGATCAGGCGCGAGGCGCCAAAGACCAGGCGGTCGTGCGGCCAGGTTGCGCGCCACAGCGCCTCCACCAGCACGCGGCGATCGATCGGGGCCCGCACCGCGGCGAATTCTCCCCGCACATAGGCGAGGCGCGTGGCCGGGTCATGCGAGTGCGCGGCCTCCAGATCGGGGGCGGTATCAATCGAGCGTTCCCGGATCAGCTCGCGCGCCGTCACGATCCAGTGGGCGAGCCATGCGCGATCGGCGGCACCCTCGGCCACCACGCAGGACGCGGCCACCTCGGCGTTATGGCCGGGGTCATAGCTCTCGCCCTCGCCCGGCTGCACCACGATGGCCTGCACGCCCGCGCGGGCCAGCAGCGCGGGCACCTCGCGGCTGAGCGTGGGCTGGCCAAAGACCACCACGCGCTCCACCAGCCCACCAAACTCGGGATCGGCGAGCATCTCGCGATAGGGCACCACGAGGTTGCGGCCATAGCGGCTGCCGCTGGAAATCTCGGCGATCAGCGGCCAGCCGCCGCGATGCGCAAGCTCCTCGGCATCCGGCCCGGCGCCGTTTCCGGCGATCACCACCGTGCGCGGGCCGCGCTCCAGCACGCGCGGCTCCCGCGGTGCGGGCTCGGGAAATACGGGCGCCAGGAGCGCCTCCTCGGCACTCTCCCGGGGCGAGGGGGAGGCGGGGCCGGCGCTGGAGAGCGGGGCCCGGAAGGCGATATTCAACTGCACGGGGCCCGGACGGCGCGCGGCCCCGGGGCCGCCAAGCGCCGCGGTGAGGGCCCGGCCGGCATACTCGCGCGCGCGGGCGATCTCGTCCACCTCCGCGGCGGGGGCCTCAATATCCAGGCTCAGCCGCGCGGCTTCCCCGTAGAGGTGGGGCTGATCGGTGGTCTGATTGGCGCGGATTCCGCGCAGTTCGGTGGGGCGATCAGCGGTCAGCAGCAGCAGCGGAATGCCCGAGTGGTGGGCCTCCAGCACCGCGGGGTGCAGATTCGCGGCGGCGGTGCCGCTGGTCACGATGACGGGTACCGGCAGCCCGGTCTCGGCGGCGAGACCCAGCGCGAGAAAACCCGCTGAACGCTCATCGATGCGCACCCAGAGTCGCACCCGCTCGGCGGCCTCCTCCTCGGCCGCGGCGAGCGCAAGTGCCTGCGAGCGCGAGCCCGGGCACAGCACAATATCGCGCACACCCGCGGAAATCAGGGCGGAGAGGAACGCGCGCGAAAATACCGTGGCGGGAGCGTCCGGGAGCATTACCGGGTGCCCGGTGCGTGCGGCTCGTCCTCGGGGCCGTTATTATCCTCGCGGCCATAGGTGGCGGGGCCATCGGGCAGATCGGATTCGGAGTCCAGCGCGGCGAGCTCCTCCTCGATCTTGCGAATGCGCTCATCATGCTCGGTATTGCGGCGGATATCGCCGAGGAAGCTCGGGTCGTCATCGGGTGTGCGCGGGCGGGCCGCGGGGACCCGGGCGCGACCAATCACATACCAGAGCACCATTCCCACCACGGGCAGCAGCAGGATCACCACGAGCCACACGGGCTTGCCCAGCCCCCGGATGCGATCGTTTTCCCGGAGGGCGCAGTCGATCACGGTATAAACGGTCGCCACAATGACGATGACGGCAAGGGCAAAGAGGAGACGGGCCATGCCCCTATGGTAGCCGGATCGGAGGCCCCGGGGGCTCGGCGTACACTGGAGGGGTGAAAGCCTTGCTCCCCGTGATCTATTACACCGTCCTCCGCCTACTCGCGTTTGCCGTGCCGCTGGGCCTGCTGATCTGGGTGGGCGTCCCCCCGATGTGGTCGGCGCTGGTCGCGGCGGTCACCGGCCTGGCCGTGTCCCTGGTCTTTTTGCGCACCTCGCGCGAGAAGGTTTCCGGGTCCCTCTATGAGGCCCGCCACCCCGCCTATGAGCATGTGGGTGCCGATGAGGAGGCCGAGGACGATCTCTATGAGGACGAGGATCCGCGCCCGGCCGCGCCCTCGGCCTAGCGCTTAACCGGGGGCGGGCCGCGGAATCATTCCGCGGCCCGCCCCTTTTTTATGCCTAGATGAAGAGGCCAAACCCGAGGGTCAGGCCGTAGATCAGCTGGGCAATACCGGTGAGTTTCAGCGCGAGGATAAACTCGCGCGCGGTCTTCGCGGTGAGCACAATCAGGATCAGCGGCAGGATCGCCAGCAGGCTGAAGAGCACCATCCAGGCCGGCGGGTAGAAGATCGCGATCCAGGTGCCCGCGAGCACCGCAAGCAGCAGCAGCACCACATAGCTGATGCGCGAGGCCGTGGCCCCGATCCGCACCGAGAGGGTGCGCTTGCCCGCCTCGCGGTCCTGCTCAATATCGCGCAGGTTATTTACGATCAGGGTGGCCACGGCGATAAAGCCCGCGCCGGCCCCGCCGATCCACGCGGCCTGCGGGACGTTACCGACCTGCACAAACGTGGTGCCCACGGTGGCGACCAGCCCAAAGAAGATAAAAACAAAAAGTTCGCCGAGGCCCATATAGCCATAGGGGCGCTTCCCGCCGGTATAGAACCAGGCGGCCACGATCGCGAGCGCACCCACGGCGAGCAGCCACCACTGCTGGGAGGCGATTACGAGGGCGAGCCCGGCAAGCGCGGCAATCGCAAAAAACGCCAGGGCCACGTTCAGGACCGTGCGGGCCTTCGCGCGGCCGCTGCCCACGAGGCGGCTCGGGCCCACGCGGTGCTGATCGGTGCCGCGGATGCCGTCCGAATAGTCATTGGCGAAGTTCACGCCGATCTGCAGGGAGATCGCCACCACAAGACACAGCAGGGCGCGCACCCAGTGATAGGCGCCGGGGTCGCTCGCGGAGAGTGCGGCGCCGGTTCCGATCGCGACGGGCGCGATGGCCATCGACAGCGTGAACGGCCGGGCCCCGTTGATCCAATCGCCCGCGCGCGCGGGGCGCACCTCGGACATTTGCCGGGCCGCGGGGTTTCCGCTCTTGCCGGTGCCCTTGGGCACATTGCGCAGTTTCTTGGATGCGTGTGAGTCCGACACCTGGGCCGGGGGGAAACGCTGCTGTTTAGCCACCAACGGGTAACCTCCTGTAGTCGTAGTGGAGTTTACGCGATTTGCGACCCAAACGCGCGTGATTACGGCGTCGGGGGAAGCGCGGCGATCCTCGCGGTGAGGCCGCGACGATCGGGTTTCCCCGAGGACAGCAGCGGGATTTTCTCCACCCGGATCAACCGCGCCGGGCGGGCTGCCACCCCGATCACGCGCTCGCATTCGGCGCGGGCGAGCGCCAGCAGGGCCGCATCCGGATCCTCTCCCGCGGGCAGCACCAGTACCGGGACCTGCCCCCAGCGCGCATCGGGCGCGGCGACCACCACGGCCGGGGAGAGCCCGGGCAGGCCGCGCAGCAGGTTCTCGATCCGGTCCAGGCTCACGTTGATGCCCCCCGAGATCAGGACGTTATCGCGCCGGCCGGTGATGCTGACCCCCGCGTCAGCACTCACGGTTCCGGCATCCCCGGTATGGAAGCGGCGGTCATCGCCGGTGCCGCTCAGCGCGCGGGCGGTGGCCGCGTGGTCCCAGCCTCCCGCGGCATCCAGATAGCCGCGCGCGAGCGTGGGGCCGCCGAGGAGGATCTCGCCGCCCACGCTCTCCGCGATCACCCCGGGCAGCGGATGCCCGTCGTATACGCAGCCACCCCCGGTCTCGCTGGAGCCATAGGTGCGCACGAGGGTGATGTCGGCGGCCGCGGCACGCGCGCGCAGCGGCCCCGGGGTGAACTGGCCGCCGACCAGCACCGCGCTATAGCGGGCGAGGGACGCGGCGTGATTCTCGTCGAGCAGCCGCTCCACCTGCGCCGGGACGAGGGAGGTATAGAGCCGCGGGGAGCGGGCGGCCGCGCGCTCGGTGGCCGCGGCAAATTCCGCCGGATCAAAGATCCCGCCCGGCAGCGACTCGGGTGAGGTCCCGGCCACGTGCGAGCGAATCAGCACCTGGAGGCCGGCGATATAGTGCGCGGGCAGCGCCAGCACCCAGGTGCCCGGGCCGCCGAGGACCTCCTCGGTGGCGCGGGCCGAGGCGAGCAGCGCATGCCGGGAATGCGCGATGCGCTTGGGGATGCCCGTGGAGCCCGAGGTGGACACCACGAGGTCCACGCCCGCGGGCACGGTGGCCGCGGGCCCCGCGGGCGCACCCTCGGGGGCCAGCGCGGGGCCGCGCCCCTCCAGGAGTTCGGCGAGGGCCGCGATCAGTCCCGGCAGATCCCGGGTATCCACGCCCCGCAGTTCGCGCACTAGAACTGCCAGGGGTAGGCGGACCAGTCGGGGGCGCGCTTTTCCAGGAAGGAATCGCGTCCCTCCACGGCCTCATCGGTGCCATAGGCCAGGCGGGTGGCCTCGCCCGCGAAGACCTGCTGGCCCACCATGCCGTCGTCCACGGCATTAAACGCAAATTTCAGCATCCGGATCGCGGTGGGCGATTTGGTCAGGATCGTGCGGGCCCAGGCCAGCGCCGTGGGCTCCAGCTCGGCATGCGGCACAACCCGGTTCACGGCGCCCATCTCATAGGCGCGCTGCGCCGAGTATTCCTCGGCGAGGAAAAATACCTCGCGGGCGAATTTCTGCCCGATCTGGCGCGCAAAATAGGCGCTGCCATAGCCGGCGTCAAAGGAGCCCACATCCGCATCGGTCTGCTTAAACTTGCCGTGCTCGGCACTGGCGATCGTGAGATCACACACCACGTGCAGCGAGTGTCCGCCGCCCGCGGCCCAGCCGGGAACCACGGCGATCACCACCTTGGGCATCATCCGGATCAGGCGCTGCACCTCCAGGATGTGCAGGCGGCCGGAGCGGGCCAGGTCCACACCCGAGGCCTCCTCGGAATCGGAGTATTTATAGCCGTCGCGGCCGCGGATGCGCTGATCCCCGCCCGAGCAGAACGCCCATCCGCCATCGCGCGGGCTCGGGCCGTTGCCCGTGAGCAGGACCACGCCGATGCGCGGGTTCATGCGGGCGTCATCCAGCACCGCATAGAGCTCGTCCACGGTGCGGGGGCGGAACGCATTGCGCACCTCGGGCCGGTTAAAGGCGATGCGGGCCACCTGGCCGTGCACATCCTGGTGATACGTAATATCGGTGAGGGCCTCAAATCCGGGGACGGTATTCCACTCACTGGCATCAAAAATTTCCGAGACGGTCATGCCCTCCAGCATATGACCCCGCGGCCGTGCGGCCCTAGCGGCACAGCCGGGTGTACTCCCCCACGGCGCGCTCGCTCACGGAGATCACCGCCATGACGGCTCCGGGATCGGCGTTGCCGGGGTTGCCTCCCAGACCCTCCAGGGCATCGCCCACGTCCTGGATCGAGGTGCGCGCAGCGCCGGCGACCGCGGCCACCTCGGGGTTGCTCACGTTATTCAACGCTGTCTCGATATCGGCATCGATCCCGTCAAAGAGCGCGCGGGGCGAATCCGGCCGGGCGTCGCCGCCCAGCAGCGCCTCCTGCATCCGCTCCTGGGCACCGGAGATCGGCTCGCGCAGGATCGCGCAGGCCGCGGCCACGCTCTGCCCGCCCGGGGCTGCGCAGCCGGTCAGGATAAGGCCCGCGGCGGCAAGACAGAGCAGGCTCAGGGAGCGGGACACGGGGCGGGAGTGCATGTGGACGGGGCCTTCCGGGCGGGGAATAAAAAACGTCCCTCGCGGGACGCAGATTTCAGGCTACCCGGTTGCTGCGCCGCGCCGGGGCCCGCGGTCGGCGCGTGATGCGGGACCTGTCGCCCCCTCAACACGGAGGCCGCGCGGACTCCGAGGAATCCGCGCGGCCGCCGCATTGCGTGGGAGACTAGCCTCCGCAGAGGGCGCTGAACTTTTCGCCCGCGGCCTGGCCAGAGGACATGATCTCGTTCAGGGCCGTAACGTCTACCGAGGCGGGGTCAACGGAGATCTGCTGCAGCAGGTCACCCATCGATTCGAACATATCGCGCAGCGGCGCGGCGGCGGCGGTGACCTCGGCGTTGGAGCCTTCTTCAAGCGAGGCGTCAAAGTCAGTTACCAGCTTTTTCATGGCGTCGGAGGCCGTGGTTGCGGCGCCCTCGGCCATCGGGTTGCTGGCGAACGCGCCCACCGACTGCTGCATTTCCTGGCTTGCGGTGACCATCTGGGTGTTTACAATCTTGCAGGCCTCGGCCACGCTCTTCTCGGCGGGTGCCTTGCTGGGCTTCGCCGCGCTGCTGGAACCGGTCGAGGACGCGGTCTCGGTGTTGCCGGCGGAGCATCCGGTGAGGGCGAGGCCGCTCAGGGCAACAACCACGGCGAGGGTGGACAGGCGGGATTTTGCAATTTTCATCATGAGAATACTTTCCGCAGGCACCCCGATAGTCAGGTTCGATTTCCCCCCGGCCGTCGGACCGAGATTTTCCCCGCCATTACGCGGGAAGAGTGAGGGTGCGTGCGCGGTTAAATCTAGCAGAGCGCACCGACGGGGTGGCCTCGCGAGGGCGAAGTCCACCCCACCGGGGCGCAGCTATGTCGGATTCCGACCCCACACAGTCATTGCGCGGGTGGGAAGTGGGCTAGATCCAGGAACCGTATTTGCGGATATAAAGGTTCTTGCAGAACTGGGTGAGGACACAATATGCCGCCAGCGTGGCCACGAGCCAGGGGAAATAGCTCAGCGGCAGCGCCACGAGGCCCAGCCCCTGGCCCCAGCCGGTAAACGGCAGGACCAGCCCAAAGATGCAGACCGCGCCCGTGGCCAGCAGCACCGGCAGGCTTGCAATCGACTTCAGGAACGGGACCCGGCGGGTGCGGATCATGTGCACAATCAGGGTCTGCGAGATGATCGATTCAATAAACCAGCCGGACTGGAAGAGCGCCGCCTGGTCCGGGGAGTTCGCCGAGAAGACAAACCACATCAGGGCAAACGTGGAAATATCAAAGATCGACGAGATCGGTCCGATCCGAATCATGAACCGGGACAGGCTGCCGGCGTCCCAGGTGCGCGGCTTGCGCAGGTCCTCGGGATCCACCCGGTCCCAGGGCAGGGTCAGCATGGACAGGTCATAGCTGAGGTTCTGCACCAGCACCACAAGCGGGATCATCGGGATAAACGGCAGCAGCGCGCTGGCCACCAGCACCGAGAACATATTGCCGAAGTTCGAGGAGGCCGTCATCTTGATGTATTTCATGGTGTTAATAAATGTGCGCCGCCCCTCGATCACACCCTTTTCCAGGACCATCAGATCCTTTTCCAGCAGGATAATATCGGCCGATTCCTTGGCGATATCCACCGCTGTGTCCACCGAGATTCCCACGTCCGCGGCGCGCAGCGCGGGGGCGTCGTTAATGCCATCGCCGAGGAAACCCACGGTATGGCCGTTCTCGCGCAGGGCCTCCACGATCTGGGCCTTCTGCACCGGGTTGATCTTGGCAAAGAGGGTGGCCGTCTCGACCCGCTCCCGCAGCCGCTCCGGGTTCAGCCCCTCGAGCTCCGTTCCGAGCACCGTATCGCGGGGGTCCAGGCCCACCGCGCGGCATACCGTGCGTGCCACCAGCTCGTTATCTCCGGTGATGACCTTCACCGCCGTGCCGTGCTCGCGGAGCACCGCGATGGCCTCGGCCGCGGAGGCCTTGGCGGGATCGAGGAACGCGAGGAACCCGATCAGCGTGAGCTCGCTCTCATCCGCGGTCTCGTATTCGCGCCGGGGGCCGTCCCCGGGGGAGAACGACCGTGTGGCCACGGCGAGAACGCGCAGGCCCTGCTCGTTCTGAGCGTCCACGAGGGCGCGGATTTCCTCCAGCCGGGACGCGCTCAGTCGCACGCTATCGCGGCCGATCAGCTCGGTCTCGCAGCACTCCAGGAGCTCCTCCACGGCCCCCTTGGTGATCAGGAAGTGGGAGAATCCATCGTCCACAACCACCGACATCCGCCGCCGCTCAAAATCAAACGGAATCTCGTCCACGAGCGTATATTCGGCCTCGATCCGGGCGATCTCATCGGGGCCCGCGGCCTCGATCACCGCGGCATCAAGCAGGTTGCGCAGCCCCGTCTGGAAGTGCGCATTTGCGGCGCCGAGGCCCAGCGTGGTTTCGCTGCCGCGCCCGGTCACGTCGAGGTGACGCTCCAGGACGATGCGGTCCTCGGTGAGTGTTCCGGTTTTATCGGTGCACAGCACGTCCATCGCGCCGAGGTTCTGGATCGAGTTGAGGCGCTTCACGATCACCTTATTGCGGGCCATCAGCCCCGCACCCTTGGCGAGGTTCGCGGTCACGATCAGCGGCAGCATCTCGGGGGTCAGCCCCACCGCGGTGGTTACCCCAAATAGGAATGCGGTGGTCCAGTCCTTGGTGAGCCCGTTGATCAGGAAGACCACGGGCACCATGACCAGCATGAACCGTATCAGCGTGAGGCTGACCGATTTGATGCCCTTATCAAAGGCCGTCTCGGGGCGGGTGCCCAGGAGCGAGGAGCTCATGCCGCCAAAATAGGTCTGCGAGCCGGTGCGCAGGACCACGGCGGTTCCGGAGCCGGAGACCACCGAGGTGCCCATAAACCCGAGGTTGCTTGCGGAGAGCACCTCGGATGCGCGGATCTGTTCCAGCGCGGCCACGGTTTTTTCCACGGGCAGGGCCTCGCCGGTGAGCATCGACTGGTTCACCTGGAGGTTTTTGGTGCGCACAAAGCGCACGTCTCCGGGCACAATATCCCCCGCGGCGAGGGTCACAATATCGCCGGGCACAATCTCCTCCAGCGGGATCTCCCGGGATACCGAGCGATCGCTTTCGCGCCGGGTGACCTGCACGGTGGTGCGCACCATTTTTTTCAGTTCCTCGGCGGCCCGTGAGGAACGGTATTCCTGCCAGAACCGCAGCACGGCGCTGATCAGCACCATCGCGGCGATCACGCTCACGCCGGTGTACTCGGGGCCCTCGGCCGGATCGGCGAGGATCACATCCGTCACAAGCATGATCGCAAAGAGGAAGATCAGCACGATGATAAACGGATTGGTGAAGGTGCGCAGAAACTGCAGGAGCGCCGGGGCGGGCTTATCGTGGCGCACCTGATTGGGGCCATAGCGGGCCTGCCGGAGGGCCACCTTTTTGGGGCTCAGCCCGGCAATCGAGGTGCCCTCCGTCTGGAAGGTATCCTCCGGGCTGCGCAGGGCTGCCTCGCGCAGCGCACGCTGCTGGGATTCGGAGACCGCGATGGTCTTTTCGAGTGTGGTCCGGCGCCGCGGCGCCGTGCCGGTCGGGTTCGGGTTACGGATTTCGGGGGCGTTGAGCTTCATGATCGGTGGTCCTTCGGGGAGGCGCGTCCGGGCACGCCGATCACCCCGGGGCTGCGGCAGCGGGGCACGCCAAACGGCGGCCGCTTCCGGGGCGGGGAGAATCGAGCGGGCGTGGAATCACGCAAAAAATAATCTGAGCGGGGGCGCTGCGCGCGGGGCCGGCACACTCATTATTGACCGCCCGGGCGGCACCCTGGGCCGCGTTCCGCGCCTAGGCGCGCGGTGAGGCGGCGGGGTGCCCGCCGGTGGGGGTCATCCATAATAAGTGGGGGCGCGGCGCGCGCCGACTAGGTCCGTCGTCCATTGCGGTCACCTCACGGAAAAATATCGGGCGCACAATAAAGAAGGCAAAAATATCCGCTCGCAAGGGAAAGCCTCGATTGCCGGGATATCTGCGTCACCTCCACGTAAGAGCTTTGACACTGCACGACGTATCCAAAAATTTTGGAAGCCACTTTGGATAACCCCTTAATCCGGGGATATCTGTCCTAACCTTGGGCATCTCTCGATGTCGTCAGATCAGTGGCCTTTATTCGTGCAGGAGCCTCGCCTAACGAAGTGCTGCGTGTGGAACCCTATCACCGGTGGGGATGGTGTGCAATACGGGGCCCCCGTGGCGGCGGCGAGGTTTTCAAATCTCACGCCGCACCCTAGGCTCGGGGCATGCGACTCATCCTCATTCGTCACGGACAGACCCCCTCCAATGTTGCCGGTGTGCTGGATACCCGGGTGCCGGGCCCCGGCCTGACCGAGCGGGGCCACGAGCAGGCCCTGATCCTGGGGCGGGAACTTGATGAGCCGATCGAGGCGATCTTTGCCAGCGTGCAGGTGCGCTCGCAGATCACCGCGGCCCCGCTCGCGGAGCGGCTGGGCCTGGAGGTGGCGATCCGCGAGGATCTGCGCGAGATCGACTGTGGCGAGTTTGAGATGCGGGATGATACGGACGCGATCCACGGCTATCACGAGGCCCTGCTGGCCTGGGTCGAGGGCGACCGCGCGGTGCGCATGCCCGGGGCCGAGGACGGCCACGAGGTTTATGACCGCGTGAATCGTGTGGTGGCCGAGGCGGAGGCCCTGGGCCTAAATACCGTGGCGCTTGTGGCCCACGGCGCGCTGATCCGCTCCTGGGTGGGGGCGCACGCGGGCAATATCGCCCCGGGCTTCGCCCGCGAAAACATCATGCCCAATACCGGGGTGGCCATCCTCGAGGGCTCCTCCCGGGAGGGCTGGATCCTGGAGAGCTGGGTGGGCACCCCGCTCTCCCCCGGCACCGCGGGGGCCTAGACCCGCCGCGCCGCCCGCCGGTCACGCGCGCATCGGCGCCCGTGATCCTGCGCGCGGGCACGCCCGTGCCCGCCCGACGCTCACCGGCGGCACCAAAATCCCGCAGGATTCTGGGGATCCCGGGGTCTTTTCCCCCGGTTTTGATCCCCGCCTGCGCCCTCCTTTCCGGACCCGCCGTGCCCCGTGCGCGGCGGGTCTTTCGCGACCGCGCGCCGCCGCGACGGGTGCTACAGTAAATACGTCTGACTTATTACGTGCTCCCCGCGGCGTTCCCTGCGCCGCAACGCGACATCCGGAATCAAAGGAGAAACCACCTATGTCCACGCACACGCCTCCCCTCATCGTGATGGGCGTCTCCGGCTCGGGAAAGTCCACCATTGGACAGGCCCTCGCCGATAGCTTTGGCCTCACCTTCATCGACGGCGATGACCTGCACCCGAGCGCCAATAAGGCCAAGATGGCCGCCGGCCACCCCCTGAACGATGAGGACCGCGCCCCGTGGCTCGAAATCATCGCGCAGCGGATCGGATCGGAACTGGCCGAGGGCCACCCGATCGTCGTGGCCTGCTCCGCGCTGAAGCGCCGCTATCGCGATCAGCTGGTCGCCTATGCGCCCGAGACCGCCTTTATTCACCTGCGCGGCGACCGCGCGCTCATCGCCGAGCGCCAGCTGCACCGCAACCACGAATATATGCCCAATAGCCTGCTCGACTCGCAGTACAACACCCTCGAACCTCTCGAGGATGGCGAAATCGGCATTGCCATCGATCCGGCCGGAACACCGGAACAGATCGTGGCCGCCGTGCGCCAGTATCTCTCTTCACCAACCAGTTAGGACCACGATGACCGGAGAATGGTCTCTCCTCTGGGAGCTCCCCACCTGGGGTTTGCTTCTCGTCGCGGCGGGCTCTATTGCCCTGCTGCTTGCCCTCATCATCTGGGGGCGCATCCACGCATTCCTCGCGCTTGTTATTGTGAGCGTGCTCACGGCAATCGCCACGGGCATCCCCACGTCCCAGCTGGTCACGGTCCTCACCACGGGCTTTGGCGGAACCCTGGGCAGCGTGGCGCTCCTGGTGGGACTGGGCGCGATGCTGGGCCGGATGCTCGAGACCAGCGGTGGCGCCAAGGTGCTCACCGACGCCCTGATTAATAAGTTTGGCGAGAAGCGCGCACCGCTGGCACTCTCCCTCGCCTCGCTGATGATGGGTTTTCCGATCTTCTTCGACGCGGGCCTCGTGGTCATGCTGCCGATCATCTTCACCGTGGCGCGACGCCTGGGCGGCTCGCTGCTGACCTATGCCTTCCCCGCGGCCACCGCATTCTCCGTGATGCATATCTTTGTGCCCCCGCACCCCGGACCGGTCGCGGCCACGGGCCTGCTCGGCGCCGATGTGGGTCTTGTGCTGGTATTTGGCCTGATCGTCGCGATCCCCACCTGGTATGTGGTGGGTCACCTCTTCGGAGGCTATGTGGGCCGCAAATATAATATTGCGATCCCCGATATTCTCTTCGGCGCACAGAACGACGAATCGGGAGATAAGTTCAAGTCCAGCCCCAAGCTGGGCACCGTCCTCTTCCTGCTGCTGCTTCCGCTTGGCCTGATCTTCCTCAATACCGGCCTGAACGCCCTGGCCACCGCGGGCGTGGTATCGCTCGAGGACGGCTGGGTTCAGGTTCTGCGCCTGCTCGGCGAGACCCCGATTGCGCTGCTGATCACCGTGGTCCTGGCGATGTGGCTGCTCGGCTGGCGCACCGGCAAGCCCGGCTCGCTTGTGGAGACCATCGTGGACAGCGCCCTCGGCCCGGTCTGCTCGATCATCCTGATCACGGGTGCCGGTGGAATGTTTGGTGGCGTGCTGCGCGAGTCCGGCATCGGCGGCGCAATCGCCGATTCGCTGGATAGCCTGGGCCTGCCGCTGATTCTCGCGGGCTTTGTGATCGCCGCTATCGTGCGCATTGCACAGGGTTCGGCCACGGTCGCCCTGACCACCGCCGCCGCCCTCGTGCAGCCGGTGATCCTCACCAGCGGCTATAACCCCGTGCAGCTGGCCGCCGTGGTGCTGGCCCTGGCCGCCGGATCGGTCTTCGCCGGCCACGTGAACGACTCGGGCTTCTGGCTCGTGAGCCGCTTCTTTGGCATGGACACCCAGACCACGCTGAAAACCTGGACCGTGGGCCAGGCGCTTGTCGCCGTGGTGGGCTTTGTGATCGCCCTCGCGATCTTCCTGGTCGCCAGCGCCTAGAACCCCAAAGGGCCCCGGTGAGCATGCTCGCCGGGGCCCTTTTGCGCGCCTAGTTAAAAACCTGGAGGGCGTTGATAATCGGGGTGTCCCCGTCGTTAAAGGGAAGCGTGCGTCCCTCGGTGCCCGGCACGTTCAGCACCTCGGCGGCCACGAGCGCGACGTTTTCGCGGCGCACGCTCCCGGACTCGCGGGTGATCGAGATAGTGCCGGTTGCCGGCTCATCGATCAGCCGGCTCGGGCCGAGGATGGTCCAGGCCAGGTTTGAGCGGCGCAGATAATCATCGGCCTCGGCCTTGGCCTGCGCATAGGCGTGGAAGCTATCGTCCACGGGAATACTATGTTCCAGGCTGGACCCCTGATAGGACACCATGACATAGCGGGCGACTCCGGCGCGCTCGGCGGCATCCATCGAGCGGATCGCGGCATCACGGTCCACCGCAAACGTGCGCTCGGGGTTTCCGCCGCCGGCACCGGCCGACCAGATCACGGCGTCATAGCCCTCCAGCAGATCCGCGAGCTGCCAGGTGAGGAGGTTTTCCACATCGGCCAGCACGGGCTCCGCGCCGGTGGCGCTCACGTCCTCGGCATGGTCGGGGTTGCGAATAAAGGATCCGACCCGGTGGCCGCGTCCGATCAGAATTTCCGAGAGGTACAGGGCGATCTTGCCGTGTCCCCCGATAATGGCAATGCGTGACATAACATCAAGTTAGCACGCACTTCCCGGCACGCACAGTTCATTCGTTATGTATTCGCCCGCAGCGGATTTAACGGGTAATCCGGGCCACGGCATCGCGCGTCACCTCGCGCCCGGCGGGCGGGGTTTCCAGCGCGCGGTGCACCCCCAGCCCCTCGATCAGCGCGTCCAGGTGGCGCGCCGTCTCCGCGTCAAAGTGCAGCTCGAGCGCGGCCCGGCTGCGGGCCATCCACCGGGTGGTGATGACCCGATAGGCGCTATCGCGGGCCGCGAGCGCATAGAGCTCATGCACCAGAACCGTGCCGCGCGGGGAGGCGAGGGAGTCATCATGCACAATGGCAACCACGGCCTCGCACGCCTCCGCGCGGGTCGATGCCGCCGCGAGAGCCGCGGAAAAACGCGCACTCGCGTCCTCGGCAAAGCGCGTGAAAACCTCGCGCAGAATCTCCTCCATGCCCGAGAAATGATAGGTCATCGAGCCGAGGGGGACCCCCGCGCGCTCCGCGATCCCGCGGTGCGAGGTGCGGGCAACACCGCGCTCGGCGATCAGATCGGTGGCCACCTCAAGCAGGCGCTCGCGCCGCCCCGGCTCCACGCGCCGCACGGTCATGCCCCGGCCCCCTCGATCGCGCGCAGGATGCGGGCGGGATTGCCCGCGGCCACCACATTGGCGGGGATATCCCGGGTCACCACCGCGCCCGCCCCGATCACCGAGTTCTCCCCGATGCTCACGCCGGGCAGCACAATCACTCCCCCGCCGAGCCACACGTTATCGGCGATCGTGATCGGCGCGGCCGCCTCGATGCCCCTCCGACGCTCGCCCGGGTCGATCGGGTGGGTCGGCGTCAGGAGCTGGACGTGTGGGCCGATCTGGCAGTGGGCGCCGATCCGGATCGGGGCCACGTCGAGCGCCGTGAGTCCGTAGTTGATAAACGTGCCTTCGCCAATCGTGATGTGTATTCCATAATCCACATATAGCGGCGGCAGCACCTCCACCCCGGGACCCACGGACCCCAGGAGTTCCCGGAGCACGGCGCCCGCGGTGGCGGGATCGGCGGCATGCGCCGCGGCATAGCGGGCGGCGCGGGCGCGCGCGGCGGCCACGGCCTCGCGCAGCTCCGGATCATCGGCCGTATAGGGGTCTCCCGCGAGCATGCGCTCGCGCTGGGTGCGGGTATCGCGGTCCTCGGTGCTGGGCATGGTGACGAGTGTACCCCGTTCGTGTACGATCGTACACATCGGGCGGAACAGAGGAGCATAATGATAAACCCGGAGCACGGTACACCCCTCGGCTGGGCCGAGGGAGCCTGGACAACCCCGCCGGTATCCCTCCGCGAGGACGGCACGGACCTGCTGGTCGAGGCGGCCGCGGGCAGCGATGCCTGGCGGCATACCTCCTATGGGTTTATCCACGAGAGCGAGCATGCGCTGCTGGCGGATCTGCCCGTGGGGTCCGCGATGGAGGTGTCCTTCCGGGCGGAGTTTGCCGAGCAATTTGATCAGGCCGGGCTCTTCCTGCGCGTGGACACGCAGACCTGGATTAAGGCCGGGGTGGAGTGGGCCGATGGCGCCCTCCAGCTCGGCGCGGTGGTGACCCACGGCAGCTCGGATTGGTCGGTGGCGCCGGTTCCGGAGTGGAACGGGCGCGTCATCACGATCCGGCTGAGCCGCGAGCCCGCGGCGGTCACGGTGCGCTCCCGGGTGGATGATGGGCCGCTGCGCCTGGTGCGGGTCACCCATCTGCCCCCGAATTGCGCCGCGCAGGCCGGCCCGTATCTGTGCGCGCCCACGCGCGCCGGGCTGAGCGTGCGTTTCCTCTCCTGGGTGCGCACAGCGGCCGATGCCGCGCTGCACTAGCCCGGGGTTTTAGGCCCCGGGGGCCGTGCCGAGGTTATGGTCCACCTCGGCGGCGGTGCGCCGCATGATTCGGTCCATCGCATCGCGCGCCCGCTCGCCGTTGCCCGCGGCGATCGCGCCGGCCACCTCGATATGCAGGCGCAGGGCGTCCTCATGCGGGTGGTGGGGCATCAGGCCGTGCCGCGTGCGCCCGCGCAGCACCTCGGCAACCATGCCGTCCATCGCGGCAAACATGCGGTTCCCACTGAGTTCCAGCACGCCGGCGTGGAAGCGAATATCGGCGGCGAGGAATCCCGCGACGTCTCCCGCGCGGCCCAGCGTGCGCATATCATCGGCGAGGGCCACCAGATCGGCGGCGGCCTCGGGATCGGCGTATTGCGCGGCGAGCTCCGCCGCGGCGGGCTCCACGGCCCGGCGCAGCTGGGTCAAAGAACGCAGCTGGGAGGCCCGCTCGGAACCGGCCAGGCGCCAGGAGATCAGCTGTGGATCGAAGGAGTTCCAGTTCTCCTCGGGCAATACCCGGATGCCGAGGCGGCGTACCGATTCGAGGAGGCCCAGCGATTGCAGGACCCGCACCGCCTCCCTGATCACAGAGCGGCCCACGCCCATCTCCTCGGCCAGATCGGTGGCCAGAACGGTATCGCCGGGCGCGAGTTCACCCGAAATAATGCGGCGGCCGAGGTCTTCCACGGCGCGATCATGGAGGCTCGAAGACATGGCCCCAGACTAGCGGATGCGCGGCCGCGCCGAAGGGGCGACAATGGAAGACATGAGTACCCCGGTGCCGCTTCCCTCCCTTGACCATCTGCTGGATAGTGCGCGGGTGGTTTCGCTGCCGCTGCGCACCCGCTTCCGCGGGATCACCACGCGCGAGGCGCTGCTATTTTCCGGGCCCGCGGGCTGGAGCGAGTTTTCGCCGTTTGTGGAATATGACACCGCCGAATCCTCCACGTGGCTCGCCGGCGCCCTCGATTTTGCCTATCGCCCGGTCACGGGTGTGCTGCGCGAGCGCATCCCCGTGAATGCCACCGTGCCGGCGGTTGAGGCCGAGGCACTAGAGGCCATCCTCGCGCTCTATCCGGGCTGCACCACCGCCAAGATCAAGGTGGCCGAGCCCGGTCAGGGTCTGGGCCAGGAGATCGCGCGCGTCGCCCGCACGCGCGAGCTGATGGGTCCGGATGCGCGCCTGCGCGTGGATGCCAACGGCCTGTGGAGCGTGGATCAGGCCGAGGAGGCGCTCCGGGCGCTGGCCCCCTATCGGCTGGAATATGCCGAGCAGCCCTGCGCCACCGTGCCCGAGCTGGCCGAGTTGCGCGCGCGCCTGAGCGGCCTGGGTATCCCGATTGCCGCGGATGAGAGCGTGCGCAAGGCGAGCGATCCGCTCGCGGTCGCGCGCGCCGGGGCCGCCGATCTGCTCGTGGTGAAGGCGCAGCCGCTCGGGGGCATTACCCGGGCGCGGGCGCTGATCGCCGAGACCGGGCTCCCCGTGGTGGTCTCCAGCGCGCTGGATACATCGGTGGGGCTGTCGATGGGGGCTCTGCTGGCCGCCACGGTACCGGGCCTGGACTTTGCGTGTGGCCTGGGCACCGCGGCGCTGCTCGCAGCGGATGTCACCGAGTCGCCGCTGCTGCCCATAAACGGCAGCATCGCGGCCGCGCGGGTCGAGGTATCCCCCGCGCTGTTGGACGAGTATCGGGCCGCCCCCGAACGCGAGGCCTGGTGGTTTGCGCGCCTCGCCGCCTGCCACGGCTATCTGGCCGAGCGCGCCTAACGCATTTGCCCGCGGCGCGCACGCTCAGTAGGGTCTTATCACCGCAGAATTTCGGAAGGAGATCATCGTGGCCGCTCCGCGCGCAGACCTCGCCCGCATCCGGCGCTGGTGCGCCTCCGCACTGCCCGAGGATCGCCGGGAGCACGCGCGCCTGGAACCCGAGTTTGGCCGCCTGGACGTGACCATCCGCCTGGTGGATGACGCCGGCTCCGCCCCGCTCGCGCGGCTGCGCTATACCGAGACCACGGGCCTGTGGAGCCTGCACTGGTTCACCGAATCCGGCGGCTATCACGAGCACCGCGGCCTGGGCCGCACCCCGCACGTGCGCAAGATCCTCGACTATCTGTCCAGCGGGGCCGATCCGATCTTCCGGCTCTAGGCCCGGCGCATAAAAAAACCGCGGCATCCGAAATCGGATGCCGCGGTTTTTTCGTGGAGGCTAGAGTCCCGAATAGGCGTGCAGGCCCTTGAAGAACAGGTTCACCACGGTGAAGTTGAAGAGCACCGTGACGGCACCCACCATCGACAGCCAGGCGGCGCGGTTGCCGCGCCAGCCGCGCGTGGCCCGGGCGTGAATATATCCCGCGTAGACCACCCAGATGATGAAGGTCCATACCTCCTTGGTGTCCCAGCCCCAATAGCGTCCCCAGGCCGCCTCGGCCCAGACGGCGCCGGCCATCAGGGTGAAGGTCCAGAGGATAAAGCCGATGATATTGGTGCGGTAAGCGAGGTTATCCATGCGCTGCGAGCTGGGCAGGGTGGCCATAAAGCGCAGGTGCTTGGCGCTGAGTTCGGTGCCCGCGCGCTCGCGCCGGTCCTGAATCAGCTGCACGATGGTGATCGCGAAGCCGATCGTGAAAAACGCGGTTCCCAGCGTGGCCACAAACACGTGGATCACGAGCCAGGCCGAGTGCAGTGCCGGCGGCAGCGGGGCCACCTCGACATAGAAGTTCAGCGTGGACAGGCCGAGGAAAATGACCACAAGCCCGAGCACAAACGCGCCGAGGAAGCGCAGGTCCACGCGCGTGAGCGTGGCCAGGAATACCGCCACGATCACGAGGGTGCCCGTCATCGCAAACTCGTACATATTGGCCCACGGCACGCGCTCCGCGGCCACGCCGCGGGTGATCACGGCGGTGAGGTGCAGCAGGAAGCCAAGCACGGTGAGGGCCACGGCCACGCGCAGGCTCGCCGAGCGGCTCGCCGTGACCGAGCCCGAGTGGTCCTCCTCGCGGGTGAGCGTACCCACCGCGGTGCGCGAGGAACCCCCGGCAGCGGCGGCGGCCGCCTGGGCCGCACCCGCGGCCGCCGCGCGGTCCGCGGCGGCGGTTACCTCGGCGCTGCGGCGCGCGAGGTCAAAGGTGAACGCGACAAAGGCGATCGAGTAGACGGCGATAGCCGACCACAGCGACCAGATAGAAATATCATTTAGACTCACGAACCCAGACTACCTCTCCACTACTTTTCCTGCTCGGCGCCGAGGGCGCCAAGATGCCGCTGGGCAATCACGTCTACGGCCTCGCGCAGGCCGGGATCCTCGCCCCGGGCCAGTCCGGCATATTCCACCCGCACGGTGCCCTCCTCGGTATCGGTGGCCTTCACCCAGACCCGGCGGCGCGGCACAAAGAGCGAGGCCAGCAGGCCCAGCAGGATCAGCGCACCGAAGGTTGCGACCCACGCCTGGGTGGGATCGCGGTGAATATCCAGCGAGACAAAGCGGGCCACCGAGGAGGAGAAGTCCTCATCGGTCGCGTTGGGGTCGATATTCTCGAAGGTCACGGTGCCGAGGCCATCGGGCAGCTCGGCGGTCTGGCCGGGCATGAGCTTAATCGGCTCGGGCCCGCCGTCCTTGGCGATCGTGCGTCCCGCGATCTCGGTCATCTTATCCGTGTCCAGCGAGTACACCGATTTGGGTGCGCCGTCGTTAATGCCAAGGTCACCCGAGTACACGTTGAGCGTGAGCATCGGATAGACCAGATCGGGGAAATTGGAGGTATAGGCGCCGCTGTCCAGCTGCACGGCGGTGGGATAGAAGAAGCCCACCATTCCGATCTGCTCCGCGAGCCCGTCCGGAACCTTAATCACTCCCTGCGAGGTGAGGTTGGTGTCCTGCGGGAGGAACGGGATCGAGTCGGTGAACTTCACCACGCCCTCGGGATCACGCACGGTGATCTTGGGGGCATAACCGTTGCCCAGGAGGTACACATTGGTTCCCTCGATGCGCAGCGGCTGATTCACCTTGATCTGCTCCTTGGACTCGCGCCCATCCGAATGACGCGCGGTGAGATAGGCCGTATAGTCGATGGCCTGACCATAGGCGTCCCGGTTTTTCATCTCGTATTCAACCTTAAAATCGTCAACCTTAAGGGAGTACGGGGCGAGGGTATCGCTGTCCAGGAACCGGCCCGGGTTAAACGAGTTGAAGTCCACGAGGGAGTTCACAAACGTTTGGCCTACCACCACAACCTTCTGCCCGGCATAACCGAGCCCACCGCCGAAGCCCACGGCCACCAGGATCAGCACGAGTGCGCTGTGGAATACGAGGTTTCCGGTCTCCCGAAGATAACCGCGCTCGGCCGAGACGGATACCTCACCGTTGCGGCCCTGATAGAGCTCTGTGCGGTAGCCGGATTTTTTCAGCAGCGCACGCGCGGCGTCCACGGCCTCCCCGGCGCTGCCGCCGGCGAGGGTCTGCTCGCGATGCACCGAGAGCCGGGACAGGCGCGCGGGGGTGCGCGGCGGGCGCGAGCGCATCGCCTGGAAGTGATGCTTGGTGCGCGGGACGATACAGCCGATCAGCGAGATAAACAGCAGCAGATAGATCGCCGAGAACCAGGCCGAGGAGTACACGTCAAACATCTGGATCTTGTCCAGGATCGGTGCCAGGTCGGGGTTATCGCGGAAATACTGCACCACGCCATTGGGGTCGGAGCTGCGCTGGGGCACCAGCGATCCGGGCACCGCGGCGATCGCCAGCAGCAGCAGGAGCAGCAGCGCCGTGCGCATGCTGGTCAGCTGCCGCCAGGCAAAACGCAGGGTGCCGATAAAGCCGAGCTTGGGCAGGGTGACCCCCGCCGAACCGGAATCTTCCGGCTCCGGCGAGGAGCTCGAGTCAACGTAATCAGAGGGCCGGGTCAAAGCCGGAAATCACCGAACCTAGGTTGGACATCAGCATGCCCCACAGCCCGGAGACCATGAGGATACCGATGAGAACGAGCAGCACTCCGCCGCCGATGTTAATCGCGCGAATATGCTTCTTGAGGAAAGAGGTGGCGCCGGTCATCCAGCCCAGGCCGAGGGCCACGAGGAGGAAGGGTAGCCCCAGTCCCACACAATACGCCACCGCGAGGATCACGGCGCGCGAGACGGTACCGGAGTTATAGCCGAGGCCGATGATCGCGGCGAGGGTCGGCCCGATGCAGGGGACCCAGCCGATCGCAAACGCAAAGCCCATGATGGGGGCGCCCACGAGGCCCGTGGCCGGAACCCAGCGCGGCTTGATCTGGCGCTGCATAAAGGAGAACTGGCCCACAAAGACCAGACCCATCACGATGATGATGATGCCGAGGATGCGGGTGATCGGGTCGCGCCACTGATCCAGCAGCACGCCCGCGGTTCCCGCGAGGATACCCATCGTGACAAAAACCACGGTGAAGCCCAGGATAAACAGGCCCACGCCCGCGAGCATGCGGGATTTTCCGCGGCGGGTATTCTCCTCGCCGCTCTCGGCCATTCCGCCCACATAGGCGAGATAGCCGGGCACCAGGGGCAGGACACACGGGGAGGCGAAGGACACCAGGCCCGCGAGGATTGCGATCGGCAATGCGACGAGCATGCCGCCGTCGCCGATGATTTCGCCGATACTCATCGCGGGGTCACTCGGCGATCGTATCCTTGACAAGCGTCGAGAGGATCGAGCGATCCTTGAGCTTGCCGAGGATGCGGGCGGCCACGCGGCCGTCCTTATCGATCACGAGGGTGGTGGGCACGGCGTTGGGGCGCACCTGGCCGGTGAAGGCGAGCTTCACGGCGCCGTCCTCGATATCCAGGATCGAGGGGTAGGTGATGCCATAGGTGTTGTTAAAGGCCAGCGCGGTATCGGCCTGATCGTAGACGTTCACGCCCACAAACGTGGCACCCTGATCCTTGAACTCCCCGTAAACGGCCTCCAGATCGGGGGCCTCGGCGCGGCACGGTGCGCAGCCGGCGTACCAGAAGTTCATCACCACAACCTGGCCCGCGAGGTCCTCGGAGCTGATGGTTTTGCCGTGCTCATCCTTGCCGGAGAACGCGACGGGCTCGCCGCGGTCGGCCGCGGCAATCTCGGTGAGCGTGCCATCGCCGGCAATATAGTTTTTATTATCGGCACTGCGATACTGCTCGGAGAGCGGATCGGATCCGCATGCGCTCAGGCCCAGCCCGAGGGCCAGGGTGGCGGCCGCGATGGCTACCAGGCGGGTTTTTTTCAACACGGCTATACGGCTCCCACGTCCACGGAACCGGCGGAGAGTGCCGCCGCCGGGTCCTGATAGTCGACCTCGATAAAGCCGTCCCCCGAGCGTTCGAGCGTGGTGATGCTCGAGAGCGCGCAGCGGCGCTTGCGGGGATCGTGGCGCAGGCTCTCACCGGCGAGATAGCGGTGCACCATCCAAATCGGAAGCTGATGGCTGACGATCACGGCATCTCCCGAGGACGTGTTTTTCCAGACGTCCTCGATCGCGGCCATCATTCGCGTGACGATCGAGCCATAGGGCTCCCCCCAGCTGGGGAGGTTGGGATCGCGCAGCGCATGCCAGTTCAGCGGGTTGAGGACGGCGCGGCTCATGCGCTTGCCCTCGAAATAATTATGCGGCTCGATCACGCGCTCCTCGGTGCCGATGGGCAGCGAGAGCAGCGTGGAGACGGGGGCCGCGGATTCCTGCGCGCGTTGCAGCGGCGAGGCGATCAGGGTGCCGTAGTGGCGATCCCGCGAGAGCAGGTTATTGGCCGCCGCGGCGGCCATTTTATGACCCCGTTCGGAGAGACCAAACTCGGGAAGGCGTCCATAGAGAACACGATCGGGGTTATGTACCTCTCCGTGTCGGACGAGGTGAATTTGACTAGCGGCCACCGCTCCAGTCTACGTGTCCCCCGGCTGTGAAAACGCTCACTATAAGTCGGGCCACCACGTGACCCCCCTTCCCACACTAAGCTGGAGGGCGTGACTGAACGAGTGCTAGTGAAGAATTTGGCGGCGCGGGCCGAGGGCCCGGTGACCGTTTCCGGTTGGGTAGAGACGGTGCGGGACCAGAAAAAGGTCCAGTTCATCGTGCTCCGCGATGAGTCGGGGGCCCTGCAGCTGGTGAATCCCGCGGTTCGTGAGCTCGTGGAAGACGATCCGAGCTCGGCCGCGAAGCTGGAGATCACCGAGGCGATCTCGGGTCTCGCGCACGGCTCGTTCATCAGCGTGACCGGCGACCTGAAGCACGACGAGCGCGTGAAGCTCGGCGGCCTCGAGGTGAAGATCGGCGAGCTGCGTGTTCTGAGCGCCGCCAACCCGGAGACCCCGATTGCCGCGGACTCCTCGCTGGATAAGCGTCAGGACTGGCGCTTCCTCGATCTGCGTAACCCCAAGCAGAACCTCATCTTTAAGGTCCAGACCACATTCCTGCACGCGCTGCGCGAATACTGGATCGATAATGACTTCATCGAGATCCACACCCCCAAGCTCATGGCCAGCGCGAGCGAGTCGCGCGCCGAGCTCTTTGAGGTGGACTATTTCGACGGCAAGGCGTATCTCGCGCAGAGCCCGCAGTTCTTTAAGCAGATGGCCCAGTCGGCCGGCTTTGGCAAGATCTTCGAGGTGGGCCCCGCGTTCCGCGCCGACCCCTCGTTCACGAGCCGCCACGCCACGGAGTTCACCTCGGTGGATGCCGAGATCAGCTGGGTGGACAGCCACGAGGACGTCATGAAGCTGCACGAGGAGCTCATGGTGGCCGGCTTTGCCGCGGTCAAGGCCAAGCACGGCGAGGCCATCAAGGACCTCTTCGATGTGGACATCCAGGTTCCCACCACCCCGTTCCCGCGCATCCCCCTGGCCGAGGCCAAGAAGATCGTGGCGGAGCGCGGCTATGAGGTTCCGCGTGCCGATGACGATATGGACCCCGAGGGCGAGCGTCAGATCGCGGCCTATGTCCGCGAGACCTACGGCCACGAGTTTGTCTTCCTGACCGATTATGCGGCGAGCATCCGCCCGTTCTATCACATGCGCCACGAGAACGACGCCACGCTCACCAATAGCTATGACCTCATCTTCAACGGCGTGGAGATCTCCACGGGTGCCCAGCGCGAGCACCGCGTTGAGGTCCTCGAGGCCCAGATGCGCGATAAGGGCATGGACCCGGTTGAGCTGGACTTCTACCTCGACTTCTTCCGCTATGGCGCCCCGAGCCACGGTGGCTTCGGTATGGGCCTCGCCCGCGTGCTGATGCTCATGCTGCACGAGACGTCGATCCGCGAGACCAGCTTCCTGTTCCGCGGCCCCACGCGCCTCGCGCCGTAGGCTAAGCGATAAAAATACCCGGGACACCGCAGTGGTGTCCCGGGTATTTTTTTGCCCGGAGGGCGGCGCCTGCGCCCGTTAGACCTCGTAGTCCACGGCGGCGCGCTCGGCGGTCACGGAGCGCACAAACGTCACGATCTCCTGGTGCAGCGGGTGCACCTGATAGGCGTCGAGTCCGGCCACGTCGTCAAATTCGGAGACCAGCACCACGTGCCAGTTATTTTCGGGATAAACGCTGTTGATGCCCACCTCGAGGTGACGGATCGACTCGATCTGTCCCACGAGCGCGGTCAGGCGCTCGCGCATCTCCCGGGCGTGCGCGGTGCGCTCGGCCTCATCGGTGGCGGCAAGCTTCCAGGTGACAACGTGACGAATGCTCATGCGGGATTCTCCTGTGGGTATGAGGGTGGTGTTTTAGGCGCCGAGGGCCGCGCGCAGGCGTGCGGGATCCACGCGCCAATAGGTGTGCATCCGGTCGTTAATGAGCAGCACGGGGATTTCCTCCCAGTAGCGGTCATGCAGCGCGGGATCGTCGAGGATCGAGAGCTCCTCGAGTTCCACCTCCGGCATCCCCGGTTCGGCACGCACGGCGTCGATCACGGCCCGTGCGTCCTCGCACAGGTGGCAGCCGGGCTTCCCGATCAGGGTTAAACGAGTTGTAGACACGCCTCGAGCCTAGCGCCCCGCGTGCCCACCCGGTTAAACCAAAAAGCGCCGACCCCGAGGGGTTGGCGCTAGCTGGTTGTAACTCTACTTCTTGTTACGACGCTGGTGACGAGTCTTACGAAGCAACTTGCGGTGCTTCTTCTTCGACATGCGCTTACGACGCTTCTTGATTACGGAACCCACGTAGACCTCACAAAGATTGGGTATGGACGCGAAAGCCGCGGCCGGCTAAAAAATGCCTCGTGTAAGTGTAACCGATTCCGGGGGCGTTCCGCGACGCGGAGGCGGGTCGCTACTCGTTTCCGGGCTTTCCGGCCCCGAGTTTTTTGCTCACGGCCTGCACCGCGGACGCCACCCGGTGGGTGGTTCCGGCGGCCGCGTGACCGATAGCATCGGCGATTTCCCGGGCCTGCTGGGGCAAACTGGCCGCAAGAGCCATGACATCGCTGGCCACGGCCTCGCCACCCAAAAACGGCATTAACCAGTCTTCAATAATTTCCAGCGGCTCGGCCGAAACACTATAAAAACGGTGCTGACCCTCCTCGCGCACGCGCACCAGACCCGCCTCGCGCAGCACCTTCAGGTGCTTCGAAACGGTGGGCTGGCTCAGCCCCAGGGCGGCCACAATTTCCGAGACGCTCGTGCCGGCGTCCTCCTCCGCGGAGATGCCCTCCCCACGCTCGTGCAGGAGGTGCAGGATGTCGCGCCGAGTGGAGTCCGCGATCACGTCGAAAATGTCTGCCATGTCCCCAGGCTACTAACTCCGGAGTCGGAGTACCATGACTACGGCCAGGGTTCCACTTTTCCGGGCATAAATTTTTTCATTTTGTGGGGGTAAATTGGCGCGTCAGAGGGGGCAGGGCTACTCGCCCATCGCCGTGCGTCGCGGCTTCGCGCGGGTCCGGGAAGCGATAAACGTCTTCACCGGCAACTCGCCTTCCCGGTTTGCCATTTTGGTGTTCACGGCGCTCATTTTGATGTTCACCCTGCTGTTTTCCCTCCCGATGGCCAGCGCGAGCGGCACGCGCGCCCCGCTCGCCGATGCCCTCTTCACGGCCGTCTCCGTGATCTGCGTCACCGGGCTATCCACGGTGGATATGTCCGCACACTGGTCGGTCATCGGAAATATTTTTGTGTATAGCGGTGTGCAGATCGGCGCCGTCGGCGTGTTGACCCTTGCATCGATCCTCGGAATGATCATCTCGCGCCGCCTCGGGCTGCGCGCGAAGCTCATGGCGGCCAGCGATAGCAACCCCATGCGCATCCACCACGGCCCCGTGGCCGAGAGCCAGGCCGTGCGCCTCGGCGAGATCGGAAACCTGCTGTTTACGGTGGCGATTAGCCTCGTGGTGATCGAGGGTGCCGTGGCGCTGCTGCTCTTTCCGCGGATGCTCATCGACGGCGTTCCCACCGGCACCGCGGTCTGGCAGAGCTTTTATTATTCGGCGATGGCCTTCACCAATACCGGCTTCACCCCCAACGCCGCCGGGCTGGGCAGCTTCAGCAACGATTATTTTTTCCTCGGCACCCTCATGATCGCCGTATTCCTCGGCGCGCTGGGCTTCCCCGTGATCTTTGCGCTGCGTAAGCACCTCTTCCACCCGCGCAAGCTGCCGCTTCACGCCAAGCTCACCCTCGTGACCACGGTGATCCTGATCTTTGCGGGGGCTATGGCCTTTACCGCGCTGGAATTTGATAATTCGCGAACACTCGGCGGGATGAACGCGGGGGATACCGCGTTCCAGTCCCTTTTTCTCTCCGTCATGACCAGATCGGGCGGTTTTAGCGCGCTGGATATGTCCGAGTTGAACGGGTCCAGCAAGCTTGTGGCCTCGATGCTGATGTTCATCGGAGGAGGCTCCGCGTCCACCGCGGGTGGCATTAAAGTCACGACGCTCGCGGTGCTTTTCCTCGCGGCCTGGGCCGAGGCCAAGGGAAGCCCGGATATGGAGGCCTTTGGCCGGCGGATCCCGCAGGACGTGGTGCGGGTGGCCCTCTCGGTGGTGCTCTGGGGCGCCTCGATCGTGGCGGCCTCCACGATCATCCTGTTGCAGATGACCAAGGCCCCACTCGAGGACGTGCTCTTTGACGTGGTCTCGGCCTTTGGCACGGTGGGGCTCTCCACGGGCATCACCGAATCGCTGGATGATCCCGGAAAATACGTGCTGGCGATCACGATGCTGCTCGGCCGGGTGGGTACGGTTACGCTCGCCGCGGCCGTGGCCGCCACAAACAGCTCTAAACTCTATAGACGTCCGGAGGAACGCCCGATCGTCGGGTAGTTTTTCCCACGGCAGACAGAAAGGCAGCACGTTGGTTGATCGCATCAAACACGACGCACCGGTTCTTATCATTGGGCTCGGTCGCTTTGGCGCGGCCTGTGCGGGTGAGTTGGACCGTCTCGACCGCGAGGTCCTGGCCCTCGATACCGATGTTGATCTGGTGCAGAAGTGGAGTGACCGGGTCACCCATACGGTGCAGGCCGATGCGCGTAATATCGAGGCACTGAAGCAGATCGGCGCGCAGGACTTCTCGATTGCCGTGGTGGCCGTGGGCTCCTCGATCGAGGCCAGTGTGCTGATCACCGCGAATCTTGTGGACCTGAAGATTCCGCAGATTTGGGCGAAGGCGGTCTCGCAGTCACACGGCAAGATCCTGGCCCGGGTGGGCGCCAATCACGTGATCTATCCCGAGGCCGAGGCGGGCGAGCGCGTGGCGCACCTGGTGAGCGGACGGATGCTGGACTTTATCCAGTTTGATGATGATTTTGCGCTCGTAAAAATGTATCCGCCCAAGCCCATTCGCGGCATGACCCTCGGCGAATCCGGTGTGCGCAGCAAATATCGCATCACCGTGGTGGGCGTAAAGTCCCCCGGCAAACCCTTTACCTATGCCACCTCGCAGACCGTGGTCTCCAATCATGACCTGGTCATCGTGTCGGGAACCTCCGCCGATATCGAGCGTTTCGCCGCGATCGGGACCTAGCCCGCGCCCCGGTTGGGGTCGGGGTCGGTGCTGGGGGTCGGCCTGCCCGTGCCGTATTCGCGCAGGTCCTCGGCGCGCTGCCGATCCCAATCCGCGGCCAGGCACCGCGTCTCCCCCGTAATCTCAATCCACGGACCGTTCACCGTGGTGCTCAAAATATCGCCCCAGGGCGTGGTGATCTCGTAGATCACCTGATCGTCCAGATATGAAATGCGCTCCGGGGTGAACCCGAGCCCGCGCCAATAATCCGCGATCTGATCGGCCATCGCCAGGAAGTCCGTGTGCTCACCCTTATAGCGTCCGGCCGCATCGTAATAATATGTGTCGTCATCGCAACGCGAGGGCCCCCGGCTCCGTTCCTGAGTCCAGGGCCCGCCCGTAAGCTCCTCCAAATCCGCGAGTTCCCGCCATAACCGATCCCGCAGCTCCCGCGGCGTAATCTCCTCCATAACCCCCGCCCCCTGTGTTTTCGGACCCACCAACGATTCGCCATGCCACCCCGAACAGCCCACCAACGCCGGGAGCATCACCCCGGTCGCGATCCATGCGCGCATACCCCGCCGCATCATCGCTATCTTCCGCCTCGACCGTCAAAATAATCCCGGACAACTTGCCGATGGTGCTCCGCCTCATCCTCATAATCCGCATGCGCCTCGGAGGGCGTGAGCTCCCCGATCTGTTCCAGGAAGATACGTTGCAGATTTTTAGTCAGCTCCGTATTGGGCCCAAAATAATGCCCCCGATCATCCGATTCTGAGGACCCAATCGCCCCATGCCCACGGATAGGATCCAGCACCGATCCATCCGGTTGCAGCCCGCCCTCGGTGCCAATCCCGGTGAACGGAGACCCGGCACGCAGCGGGTCGTAGCGCCCGGGCACCCGCCCCAGCGGCGCGACCATATCGCCCTTGGCCTCGGCCACAAAGACTCGCTCCGGCGGCATATGCAGGTCCTCGGGCGCGAGGGTATTGGGGAGCCCGGCCGAGCCCACGAGTACCGCCGCATCCACCCCGTGGTCACCCAGCGCGAGTGCGCGCGCCACCACATTGGTGCCATAGGAGTGCCCAATCACGGTGAGGCGCGCCCCGGGCAGGCCAAGAGCCCGCAGCCCCTCGAGGGTATGGTCCAGGCGCACCGCGCCGATGCGCGCCGGTTCCTCCCCGAGGGCCTGCGCGGTGGGATAGGACAACCGTACGTCTTCACCGGAGTCGGGGTGGGCCGTTGTTTCCGCCCAGAAGTGTGGGGTCGGATAGCCGTCCCATAAGAGGATCCCCAGCCCGTCGTCGCGCCCGCGCAGATTTTTAGCAATCCTGAGTTCACCCTTGAGATCGGCCACCCCGCTGTCCTGGCCGCGCACCACCACGGCGATTCGGGGAAGAACGTCGAGATTCCCCACGGCCACCGCCGACAGGGGCTGATCGGGGCCGCTCGGGTCAAATGCATAAAGAAAGAGCGGCGGGTCGACTTCCCATGCCGATTCACCAGAAAAATAACCCCAGAGGGCCTCAAGCCCCTGCATCTTTCGCCGGGCCGCCGCGAGCCCCTCCGGGTCGCGCATCGCCTCCGCCTCACGCTCCTCGGCCCGGGCCAGAGCCTCCCGCGCCTCCTCAAGCGCGGGCCCCAACAGGGAACGGTTGGCCCGGTCCCGATCCGGTGCGGGGAGGCCCTCGGTAGCCCCCAGCTCGGCGGGAAAACGCAGCAGCAAGGTTTTTTGCAGCGATTCGGGGAGGGACCCCCAGGCGCCGCGGACCTCCGCGGCGGGCAGGCCGCGGATCTCGCCCAGCTGCCGCCTCAGCAGGCTCTCCGCACCCTCCCCCGGGATGCGGCCGTCCAGGAGCCGCGCGATTCTATTCGCCGCGAGGGATACCTCGCCAAACCGTGCGGAGGGAAACTCCGAGAGCGCCGCCGCGAGTCGCCCCCGCAGCCCGGCCTCGTTCTCCTCCCGATCGCCGGCCAGAAACTCGATCCGGGCTCGGCTTGCGGCCAGATCGTCCTCCGCCCAGGCCAATTCGCGGCGCAGGTGGCGTTCGAGGTCGGGGTCTACCAGCACCGCCGGATCGCTCAGGCGCATCAGGATCCGGTCTCTTTCCGCCTCGCAATCGGCGCGCACCTCCTGCCCGATGCGCGCGCGATCCAGGATCTCCTGCATCTCACTCGCGAAGCTCTCGACGGTCAGGACGCAGCGCCGATAGGCCTCAAAAATTTCGTCCGCCTCCGCGCGGGCCCGCCGATGGAGCGCGAGCCAGGACTCGGCGGCATCGCCCTGCCAGGCCGCCGTCACCTCCCGTTCAACCGCATCCAGCTCGGCGGTCAGGGCCACGAGCTGCTCGGCGCGGTATCGCCACGCCCGTGCACACTCATTCACCTCGCAAAGGTCACCCTGGCCGGGGTGATCCCACTCCCACTCGATCATCAGCCCATGCCCCCGGCCACCTCGCGATCGGCCTCCACCAGGGCGCCGGTTCCCGAGCGCAAACCGCGCAGGCCCTCCGCGAGTTCGTCCCATAGCCGCGCGCGGGACTCGCGGAGCCAGGAATCGCAGGTTCCCAGGGTGAAGCTCACCACGCCGCTGCGCAGCGCCCGCTCCTCGACCGGAGGGTCTTCCCACTGGGCGGCGCAGATTGCCGCGAGCCGGGCCGCCGCCGCTTCCCCCGCGGCGGGATCAAGAGCTGCCTCCATCATGGACCTCCACAACCGAAATGGTGCGAAAATCCTACGTCCCCGGATCTCCCAACCGGCTGGGAATCCGGGGAATCATACGGGTTAGGCGCGCGCGAGCTCCCGGGCCCGGGCGAGCGCCGCATCGGTGGCCTCGGCAAAAAGCGCGGGCAGGCCGGCCCCCTGCAAAACATTCAGGGCGCGCTCGGTGGTGCCCTGCGGGCTGGTCACCTGGATACGCAGCTCCTCGGGGGTCTTCTCCGATTGGGCGAGCAACTCGCTGGCCCCGCGGAAGGTGCCCTGCACCATGATGTCGGCCTGTTCGCGCGTGAACCCCTTCGCCAGCGCGGCCTCGGTCAGCGCCTCGATCAGCAGGAAAACATAGGCCGGTCCCGAACCCGAGATCGTGCTGAGTGCATCGATCTGCTCCTCGGGCACCTCCAGCACCTCACCCACCGTGCTAAACACCTCGTGTACCGTGGCCATCGCCGCGGCATCCGCGCGGGTGCCCGCGGAGATGCCGGTCACCGCCCGTCCCACCACGGCCGGGGTATTGGGCATCGAGCGCACCACGATGGTGTGTTCCGGCAGGAGGCGCTCAAAGGTGGCCACGGACACGCCGGCGGCGAGGCTCACAACGATGGTGCCGGGGCGCAGCACCGGGGCGATCTCCTCCAAGAGCGCGGGCACCATCCCGGGCTTTACACCGATCAGCACGATATCCGCGGCCGCGGCGGCCGTGCGGTTGCCCTCGGGATCGCGCTCAAGCGCCACCGCGTTCACGCCGTCCAATGCGGCGAGCGCATCGGCCTTGGCGGCACTGCGATTGGTCGCGGTCACTCCCCCGGTCACCTCAATCCCGGGCTGAAGCAGGCCGGATAGCACCGCCGCGCCCATCGAACCGGTGCCAAGAATTGCAATATGCGGGATCGTAGTCATGTCCCCATCCTAGAAGTCCGCGGCCCATAATCCGCCCTAAAGGGTGGCCCCGGGTCTAGTGTGAGTTTTATGGACAGCGAACGTTTTTTGCGCCGGGTGGATCGCCTGGCCGGCGGATCCAAATCCTCCCTCCGCATCGATCCGGCGGCCCGCGAGCATCCCCGCACCCGCCGCGCGTTTACCGCTGTGTACTGGCTGCTGGCGATCGAGCTGCTACTGGGAATTGGCGCGGTGGTGATCGCGCTGATTCTGGCGGGCTCGGGCGAGCATGTTGCGCTCTCGGTCTGGTCCCGTTCCCTCGTGGTGCTGGCCATGACCGCGACGCTGTTTTATTTTGCGTGGCGCGCGCGCCTGGGCTACGTCTGGGGCTATTCGCGGCTGCGCCTATTCAGCAAGATTTTTCCCGTGGTGACCCTCGTGATGGCGGCGATCCCGGGGTTTTATCCGCTGTGGATGGTTACCGAGCAGATCGTCTTCAGCCTGATCCTGATCGGTGTGGCCGATTTCCTGGATTCCGACCATATGCGGGACACCTATCGCCACCCCGGCCCGGCCGCGGCCCCCGAGGTCTAGGATGGCTTGCATCGGCAGCCCAGTAAGGGGAGATTCATGAGCACCTCCGGCGGTAATAAGGCAATCATCGCGGCGTTCCTGGCCAATACCGGCATTGCGCTGACGAAGTTCATCGCCTGGTTCTTCTCGGGCTCCGCCTCGATGCTCGCCGAGGGTGTGCACTCCCTCGCCGATTCCGGCAATCAGCTGCTCCTGCTGCTGGGGGCCCGCAAGGCCAAGCGGGTGGCCGATGTGGAGCATCCCTTCGGCTATGGCCGCGAACGCTATGTTTATGCGTTTGTGGTGTCGATCATTCTGTTCTCCGTGGGTGGCGTATTTTCGATCTACGAGGGAATTAATAAGCTGCAGCATCCGCATGAGCTGGAGATGTGGTGGCTTCCGATGGTGGTCCTCACGATCGCGATCGTGCTGGAGAGCTTCTCGCTGCGCACGGCAGTGCGCGAGTCCAATCACACGCGCGGTTCGCAGTCCTGGATCCAGTTTGTGCGCCGGGCCAAGGCCCCCGAGCTGCCCGTGGTCCTCCTCGAGGATGTGGCCGCCCTGATCGGCCTGGTCTTCGCGTTTATCGGTGTGGGCCTCACCGTGGTCACCGGTAATGCGGTGTGGGATGCGATTGGCACGCTGTTTATCGGCACGCTCCTGGTCCTGGTGGCGATCGTGCTGGGCATCGAGACCAAGAGCCTCCTCGTGGGCGAGGGCGCCACCGAGGAGCAGACGGCCGCGATCATTGCGGCGATCGAGGCCGGCCCCGAGGTCGAGAAGCTGATCCATATCAAGACCCTGTATCTGGGCCCGGAGGAACTGCTCATCGCGGCAAAGATCGGCTTTCCGCGCGATAATTCCCTGGCCCAGGTTGCGGCCGATATCGATGCGGTGGAGGCGCGCATTCGGGCCGCCGAGCCGATGGCCCGCAGCATCTATCTGGAGCCGGATGTTTATCGCGTCCCGCGTAATCCGGCACCCGCCACGGATACGATCATACTGAAGAGCGCGGACTAGACACCCAAACACTACAGGTGTAGTGTTTGGGTATGGAACGCAAACAACGCATCGCCGAGGCCGCCATCCGGATTCTCGCCCGCGAGGGAGCGCGCGGCCTCACCCACCGCGCCGTGGATGCCGAGGCAGGCATCCCACCCGGTTCCACCTCCAATAGCTACCGCACCCGGGAGGCGCTCCTGGACGCCCTGGGGGCACACCTCGCCGAGCTGGACCGCATCACGATCGAGGACATCGCCACGCAGGCGCCCGATAATTTCCCGCTGACCCTCGCGCATTTTGCCGCCAATTCGGCCAGCGCCCACTCCGCCGCGGCCCGGGCCCGCTATATCCTGCTGCTCGATCCGCATACGCAGGGCGAGGGCGGGGCCGCCTTCCGCGCCCACCGCGAGTATTTCCGGGACTGGGGAATCCGGGTCCTCACCCCGCACCTGGGCGAACGCGCTGAATGGGGCGCCACACAGATTTTGGCCCTCTTGGACGGCATCATCATGACCTCCGCCACCTCCGGTACCCCCGTGGATATTCAGGGGCTCGCCGATACCATCGAGGCGATCGCTCCCCGCGTTCCCGGGCCGCTGGCATGACCGCGCCGGGCTTCACCTCGCTTGCCCTGCGCGATATCCCAGCACCCGATTATGCCGATGTCATCCTGCTGCCCATTCCCGCGGGGGCACCCACCGACCCCGGGCTCTGGGCGGAAACCATCTTTGGCCCCGCCGCCGCACCGCTGTGGGTGAGGGCGGCCCTCGGCCTGCGCCAGGCGCTGGTGCCCCTGCTTGGACTCAAGCCCTCCCCCTCCACGATATTTGCGGTACGGGAGCGGGAGGGAGAGGAGGCGCTGATCGCGGCCGAGGAAAAACACCTCTCGTTTCGCGCGGCCGTCGGCGTGGACACACTCACCCGCACCGTCCGCGTCACCACCACGGTCGCGCTGCACGGCCGGCGCGGGCGGCTCTATTTTGGGCCCGTGCGGCTGGCCCATCCGGTGGTGGTGCACTCGATGATGCGCGGGGCAATCCGCGCGCTCACACCGGCCTAGGATGTAGCGGCGCGGGTCTCGCGGAAAAAATCCACGAGCAGAGCCGCGCAGGCCTCCTCCTCAACCCCGCCGATCACCTCGGCACGATGCGGGAGGCGGCGCTCGCGCAGCAGGTCAAAGGCGCTTCCGCCCGCCCCGGCCTTTTCCTCCCAGGCACCAAAAATCACGCGTGGAATCCGGGCGGCCACGATCGCTCCCGCACACATCACGCAGGGCTCCAGCGTGACGATCAGCGTGAGATCCGCGAGCTGCCAGTCGCGGCGCGCGGCGGCCGCGGCCCGGATTGCCTCGATTTCGGCATGCGCGCTCGGGTCGTGCCGGGCCTCGCGTTCATTGCGCCCCACCGCCACCACATTCCCCGCGGGGTCCACCAATATCGCGCCCACTGGCACATCGGCCGTGCTCTGTGTGAGCCGCGCCTGCTCGATGGCAAGGGCCATCCAGCGACGATACTCCTCGGGAACGTTTAAGATCACGATCATTTCCCCTCATTACGCAGGTATTGTTAACCCTATGCGAGTGCACGTAGCCGATCACCCCCTGATCACCCATAAACTCACGGTGCTGAGGGATAAAACCACACCGTCCCCCGTCTTCCGGGCCCTGACGGAGGAGCTGGTCACCCTGCTCGCCTATGAGGCCACCCGCGAGGTGCGCACCGAAACGGTGACCATCGAGACCCCCGTCACCACCACCACGGGCCTGGCGATCAGCCAGCCCCGCCCGCTGGTGGTGCCCATCTTGCGCGCCGGCCTCGGCATGCTGGAGGGCATGGTGAAGCTGCTTCCCACCGCCGAGGTGGGCTTTCTGGGCATGGCACGCGATGAGGAGACGTTTGAACCCGTCACCTATGCCGAGCGCCTCCCCGATGACCTCTCCGGCCGGCAGTGCTTTGTCCTGGACCCGATGCTGGCCACGGGCGGTTCGCTCGGCGCCGCGATCGAGTTCCTGTTTAAGCGCGGGGCCGAGGACGTTACGGCGATCTGCCTCCTGGCAGCCCCCGAGGGTGTGGCCGCACTCGAGAAGATGACCGAGGGGCGCAATGTAAATATTGTCCTCGGCACGATCGACGAGCGCCTGGACGAGCACGGTTATATCGTGCCGGGCCTGGGCGACGCGGGCGACCGCCTCTACGGCCTCGCCTAGGCGATACGTCCCGTCATAAATCTTGCGCGGCACATCCCGGTTACGGGATGTGCCGCCTTTTTCTTGCAATATTTCGTCATATCTTGACATATGGACCCGTATCGGGTTGAATCTGTTCCATGACTGATATCGCGCGTACCCGGAGCTCCGTTGAGTCTCATGGGACTGTGGGCATGATGATGCCCCGCAGCGCTGTCATGTGTTGTCGAATGTGTCGCTAGTCTCCTAGCACCAGAAGAGCCAGCCGCTCCGCACTCCGCGTAGAGCCCGCGCTCCCCCCGCCCCGGCCATAGCACCGCCGGACGGGCATTCTCACAATATTTCGCCCATTCGGGAACCCGTTACCGGACCCCGCGGGCAACACAAACCCTTAAAGGACGCATCATCATGTCTCTCGCTCACGCTACCCAGAACCTCGCCACCCGCCCCGCCGTGATCGCCGCCCCGGATATCACCGCCCCGCGCACCGCCGCCCGGGTTGCCCCGGCCCAGGCCCCCACCGCACCCCGACTGCGCGCCGTACCCGAGGGCACCGAGGCCCGCGGCTTTGTCCTCTACGTTGGCCTGGATGAGGCCAAGGCCCTCGCCGAGGGCTCGAGCCTCGGCGCGGTAGTACAGGCCCTGAAGGACCTGGCCGCCCAGCTCGCCCCGTCCTCGGAAACCTATGCCGCGGTGGCCCTCGCCCCCGAGGGTGCCGGCGGCCGCGATATCGATGTGGTGCGTCTTGCCCTGCAGGAGCCCGCGGCCCTGGCCCGCCACCGCGACGCCGAGGAGGTGGACGAGGAGCTCGACCGCGCCCATGCCGGTGTGGTCATCGATCTCTCCCGCAAGCGCCTCGCACTGGACAACGCCTCGGTTGCGCTGACCTTCAAGGAATTTGAGCTGCTGCAGTACCTGGTCCTGCGCGAGGGGCGCACGATCGAGCGCACCGAACTCATCTCGGCACTGTGGAGCGCGGATGACGAGGAGGCCGCCCCGAACGAGCGCACGATCGATGTGCACATTCGCCGCCTGCGCGCCAAGCTGAACCGCTATGAGGACATCGTGCGCACCGTGCGCGGCGTCGGCTACCGATTTGACCGTCACGCCGATGTCACCATCCGCTACGCCACCGCCCCGAGCCCCGACCTGTTCTAAACCCCTCCCGGCTCCTCCCCCACGGGCAACCTGGACACCGTGCCCCGCGGGCGCACGGCTGCGTCCACCCGGCAAATAGGGATCCACCGCGGGCGTGCCCCCGGCCTTCACCTGGACGGCTCTGTCCGGTACGCCAGGAATCTACGTCAATTTGCGCCAGCCCACCCCGGCGCCATACGCCCGCCATCGCGGCAATGACGCGCGCGCGAGTTACTTCTTAATGAGACTTTTCAGAACCCCCGACAGGCGTGACGGCAACGATCTTCGCGGGTTTATTGACTTGGATGGTCTTCTCAAAATGTCACACTAGAGTGGCACTATAGGCTCGCCGACGGCGGTCTCTCGCACCGAACTCAAAGGATAAAGCCACATCTATATGGCCTCACCATGTCAGGATGGCTTTCATGCTGAAGGCATGGAAAAGCCAAGGAAAAAGAAGCAGATCTCGTGGCAGGAATATGTCATCGAGCTGGGCACCTCGTTGCACAGGCTACGCATGGAGCGTGGCCTCAGCCAGGAGCAGGTGGCCTATGCCGCCGGCCTCAGTCGCTATACCTATCAAAAATTCGAAAAGGGCGAGTCAAGGCCCGGCACTCCGGCAAATCCCTCGCTCCAAAACGTCCTCGCGCTCTGCCAGGTATTTCAGGTGCACCTGGTTGACCTCCTGCCCGCCGCGGCCCCCGACCTCAGCGATAGGTAGCCCCCGGCGCACCGCCCGGCCCGAGTGTCGGGGGTTCGCCCTATCCTGGAACCGTGCCGGTGAAGGGCAATGATGAATTCACCACGGAACCACCCGCAGTCCCGCACCACCCGGGTAGCGCCCAGCGCCGCCCGGCCCGTCGATTCCGAAGCCCCGCCCGAGGCCTCCCCCGAGGCTGCGCGGTGGCTCGACACCGTACCGGTTGTCGCCCGTTCCCCGCTCACGCGGCAGCTCGCGGCCCTGGAGATAGACCTCCTCCATCAGCCCGCCCAGCCCCCGGGCGAGGGCACCGTTGTGCTCAATACCGATGAACTGGGGGTGCTCCTGGAGCTCACCCCGGAGAGCGCGCTCCGCCTGGGCCGCGCGCTTCATGCCGCCGCTCCCCCGGTCGCCGCCCGCGCACCCGCATCGGTACCGGTATCGGATTCAGAGTTGTCCTCGGTATCGGTGCCGGGTTCGGTGCCGGTGCCGGTGCCGGTGCCGGCCGAGTCTCCGGCCGTTCCCCCCGCGGGTGCCTCCCGCACGCAATCGCCCGCCGGGGGCGTGGAGGGGCCGGGCACACCCGAGGGTCCGCCGCTCCCACCGGGGCCCGGCGGCGAGCCGCCCGACGCCGCTTAGCCGCCCGATGACCCGTAGCAGCCCGGCGCCCCGCGGCCGCCCGGCAAAGGCCAGGGGCGGCCGGGCCGGCATCCCCAAATGCCGGCCCGACCGCCCCGTGGAACGTGTGTTGTGCCCTATGTCAGCTTCTTATCCTGACGCGGCCACACCACCTTCTGCACGATAATAATTGCCGAGGCCGCCACCGGGATGGCCACGAGCGCTCCGAGCACACCGCCGATGCTTCCACCGGCCACCGCCGCAATCACCACGATTGCGCCGGGCACGGCCACGGCACGGCTCATAATGCGCGGGCTCAGCACATAGGCCTCGACCTGCAGATAAATAAGGTAGTAAATACCCGCGATGATCGCGAGCCGCGGCTCCACGGCCAGGCAGATCAGGGTATTCACCACCGAGGCACTCAGCGTACCCACGAGCGGAATCAGCGAGCCGATAAACGCAAAGAACGCCAGCAGGAACGGCAGGGGGGCGCCGATCACCGAGAACAGAATGAGGCTGAGGATACCGTTGATCAGGGCCAGCGATACCTGCCCCACCACGTATCGGCCCACCGCGCCGGTGATGTCATCCGAGATCTTGGCGAAGCCCGCGCGCTGATAGGCCGGGATAAACCGGTAGGCGGCCTGCTTCATCGAGCGCAGCGAGGCCATGAAGTACAGCGTCAGGATCATCACGATGATCGACCCGGTCACGCCACTGGCCACTCCCGCGCCCACCTGTGCGATGCCGCCACCGATGGCCACCAGATTCTTGGGGTCCTTCAGAAACTCGGTGACTCCCTTAATGGCCTCGTTAATATCCACCGAGTCACCCAGCAGCTGCTGGATATTTTTCACAAAGTCATTTTTCTGGAACTCATTCGCGATGGACGGAAAATCGCGAATCAGATTGGAGGCCTGCTCCACGAGCAGCGGGATCACGGCCAGCAGCAGCCCGGCGAAGGCACCCAGTACCACCAGCACCACCACGGAGATCGCGGCCGGTCGCGGCATCTTCTTTTCCAGCCAGGACACCAGCGGGTCCAGGCCAAGCGCGAGGAATAGGGCGATACCGATATAGATCAGCACCGTGCTGAGCTGGGTCACGACCCCGCCGATCACCAGTGCAACAAGCACACCCAGGGTGCCCACCAGACCGATACGGAAGGAGTTCACCCGAACACCCGAGGATCCGTGCTCCTCCAGCACGTGCACGTCACCCACCCCGGGCGCCGCGCTCGACGCCGGAGACCCGGACGCGAGCGGAGTGTTTTTCTTTTTCATCTCAAACCTCGCTTTGCGGCGGGCCTGCGGCGACACCCTGTCGTCGCGGGAGGACGGCCCCACAGGTCAATTGTGGCCCCGGTCCGAGGAAACACAAGGGATTCGGCCTTAAGAAACGCCTGTTTTGCCCCAAACGGGGGTGGCCACCCGCGTTCGCGCCCACCACACGGACCGGCCCCGGCCCACCCCGCGCAACACCGCCCCCGGCGGCCGCCCGCGCGGCCCCGAAACGACTACGAGCAAACACTGGGTGAACTCTCAGCCGAAAACACCACTTCGGCCTAGCAATCGTTACCGGGACGTTATATATTCAAAGAGCGTTAGTTGTTTTGCTGTGACAACGACACGCGAAATGTGATTGCAGGACACTCTTGGTGCAAGGGGAAGGGCCGGTCGTATGCCTCTACGACCGGCCCTTATGCATGTCCGCGGCGCCCCCGGAAGCCGGTACCCTTAGATAATGTCCACCGAACAGAGCGCAGCCCGCGAATCGCGACCCCTGAAGTTTTTGGGTGCCGCCTGCTTTGGCGGCGGCCTGCTGATCACCGCGGTGGGTATCCTGCTCATTTTGCTCGGGATCCTGAACGGGCCGTGGCCCCTTCTACTGGTGGGTATTCTGGCGATCATCGTGGGCCTGGGCACCGCTCTCTACGGCATGATCCTCCTCTATCGGGGGCTGACCGCCGCGATTCCGCGCACCCCCGCGACCGAACCGGAGGCCTAGTCGTGGGTACACCCGAGGATCCCGCGGTTGAGGCGTGGGAGTCACTCTTCCGCGCGCAGGTGGGCATCATGCGCCGCCTCGCGGAGGAGTTCCCGCTGAACGGGCTGAGCTTTAACTCCTATGACGTGCTGTTTACGCTTTCGCGCGAGCCCCGGCGCACCGCCCGTTTGCGGGACCTGAACCGGCTGGTGCTCCTGAGCCAGCCCAGCATGAGCCGGCTCATCGAAAAGCTCGTGGGTGAGGGGCTGGTCACCAAGGTGATCGATCCGGAAGATAAGCGCGGCGCGATCATCGCCATGACCGATCTGGGCTATCGCACGTACGTTCCGGCGGCGCGCGCCCATATGGAGACCATCCGTGAGCTTCTGGGCTCCGCGCTGTCCCCCGCCGAGCTGCATGTTTTGCGCGGGCTGACCGATCGACTGCGCTGCCCCGAGTCTGCCGAGGCCTGCGAATAATGGGCCCCGTCACGCTGCTGTGGTTTCGGAAGGACCTGCGGGTCTCCGATAACCCGGCACTGACCGAGGCGATTCGCCGCGGCGGCCCGGTGGTGGCCCTGTATCTGGACGAATCGGCCCCGGGCGCACCCGCGTCCGCCGCGGACGAGCCCTATCCCGAGGCGCTGCGTGGGCTCCGTTATACCCCCGGCGATGCCCCGCGCACCCCGGGTGGGGCCTCCCGCTGGTGGCTTGAGGGCAGCCTGCGGGCGCTACGCGCCGAGCTGGAACAACTGAATATTCCGCTGATCCTGCGGCGGGGTGAGGCGGTGCAGATCGTTCCCGAGCTCTGCGCCGCGCTGGGCTGTTCGGGTGTGGCCTGGAACCGCCGCTACGGGGCCGCCGAGGCGCGCATCGATGCCGCGGTCGCCGCCGCGCTCTCCGCGGCCGGGATCGCGAGCCGGGAGTATTCAGCACACCTCCTGCTGGAGCCCGAGGTGCTGCGCACTGGCGAGGGACGCCCCTATTCGGTCTTTACGCCGTTTTGGCGGCGTGCCCGCGAGGAGCTTTCGGCCCACCCGCCGCGCACCCCGCTGCCCGTGCCGCCCCCGGTAGTGGGCCCGGCACCGCGCGTGACCGGTGATGCGCTGGAGGACTGGGGTCTGCGCCCGAGCCGCCCCGATTGGGCCTCCGGTTGGGAAGATATTTGGAGCCCGGGTGAGCGCGGTGCGCGCGAGCGCCTCGAGGATTTCCTCGACGAGCGCGTGGCCGCCTATCGGGTGGATCGTGACCGACCCGCTCGTGCGGGCACGTCGCGGCTCTCGGCGCACCTGGCGTTTGGTGAGATCAGCCCGCACCAGGTGTGGGAGGCCGTAGAGCATCACCGGCGCGCTCATCCCGGCGAGGGTACCGAGTTTTTGACCGAGATCGGCTGGCGCGAGTTTGCGCACTATCAGCTCACCCATTTCCCGGATCTTGCCGTGCGTAACTGGCGGCCCAGCTTCGCCCGTTTCCCGTGGCCCGAGGTGGATCCCGAGCTGCTGCGCGCGTGGCAGACCGGGACCACCGGGGTCCCGATCGTGGATGCCGGAATGCGCGAGCTCTGGCAGACCGGGACCATGCATAACCGGGTGCGGATGATCGTGGCCTCCTTCCTCACCAAAAACCTCCTGATTCACTGGCGGCACGGTGAGGAGTGGTTCTGGGACACCCTCGTGGATGCCGATCCCGCGGCCAATGCGTTTAACTGGCAGTGGGTCGCCGGCAGCGGGGCCGATGCGGCCCCCTATTTCCGGATCTTCAACCCCGAGCTTCAGCGCCAAAAATTCGACCCCAACGAGGCCTATCTGCGGCGCTGGCTCCCCGAGTGGGACGCCGGGCTGCGCACCCCTCCGATCGTGGATCTACGGGCCTCGCGCGAGGCCGCCCTGGCCGCGTATCGCGAATCGCGCGAGCCCGCGGAACCCACCACCTAGCGCCGTCGGCGCGCCCCACCCCTAGGCGCGGCGGATATGTCCCGCGCGCTGCGCCGCCACCACCGCGGCCTGGCGGTTGCTCACGCCGAGCTTGGTGAAGATATGGGCCAGATGGGATTTTACGGTGGTCTCGCTGATATGCAGGGCGCGGCCGATCTCGCGATTGGACAGGCCCTCCGAGGCCAGCGTAAGCACCTCGATCTCGCGGGTGCTCGGGGCCGAATGCGGCGCACTCACGCGCGCCACGAGCCGCCCGGCCACCGCGGGGCCCAGCACCGTCTGGCCGCGCACGGCATTGCGGATCGCGCTCAGCAGGTCCTCGGGAGGGGCATCCTTCAGGAGATAACCAGCGGCCCCCGCCTCAATCGCGCCCAGAATATCGGCATCGGAATCATAATTGGTGAGGATTAGCACGCGCGGCGGATTCTCCAGCGCCGCAAGCTCCCGGGTGGCGTCGATCCCCGTGGGCTGCCCCTCCCCGAAGCTCAGGTCCAGGAGCACCAGATCGGGCCGGAAGCGTGCGGCATGCGCGAGCACCTCGCGCACCGTGGCGGCCTCGGCCACCACCTGAATATCGGGGGCGGTGCCCAGCACCGCGGCAAGCCCCGCCCGGACGATGGGGTGATCATCGGCCATCACCACCCGGATCTGTGGATCCACGCTCTCCCCGTTCACTCGGATTCCCCAAAACGCGCCGTGACCGAGGTCCCCTCGCCCGGCGCGCTCTCCACCGTGAGTGTACCGCCGAGCTCCGCAATGCGCTGCCGCATCGCGATCAACCCAAAGGAGCCGCCCGCGGCCCGCTCGGCCAGGGCATCCGGGTCAAAGCCCACACCATCGTCCACCACATCGAGGATCACCTCGTCATTCAGATACGTGAGGGTGACATCGGCCCGCCCCGCGCGCGCATGCCGCACCACATTGGCCAGCGCACCCTGCGCAATCCGCAACAGGCCGGTTTTCACCACCGTGCTCAGATCGCTCGGCTCGCCCGATTCATGCAGGTTCACCGCGATCCCCGACTGCGCCGCGGTGGTATCCGCCAGCCGCGTCAGCGCCTCGGACAGGCTCGCCCCGGTCATCGCCGGGGGCGCCAACTCATCAATCAACCCGCGGGTCTCGGCGAGCGCTAGCGCCGCCGCCTCGCGCGCACGCCGAACATGCGTCATCGCGCGCTCCGGCTGCGCGCTGCCCTCGCGCTCCGCGGCATGCAAGAGCAGCTGAATGCTGGAGAGCCCCTGCGCCACGGTGTCGTGAATATCGCGCGCCAGCCGCTCGCGCTCGGCAAGTTTCCCGGCCTCGCGTTCGGTTGCGGCCAGGCGCTCACGCGCGGCCATGAGCTCCCCGATCAGCCGCTCCCGGTTCTCCCCCTCGCGCACAAGCCCCTGATAGCCCAGCCCAATCGCCACGGCAATGCCCGCACCGATCAGGGGGCCCACCACCCCGGCAATCGAGAAGGAACCGTGCACCGCTATCGCGAGGATCGACACCACCGCGGACACGGCCACGGCACTCAGCGCCCCGGTGCGCGGCAGCAGCGCGAGATATAAAAAGAACAGCGGGAACACCAGATAGGCGGCATCCGGACTCAGCCAGATCAGGGTGGCCCAGAGCGCGGTGAGCGTGCCCAGCCAGGCGGCCACCGCCACCGAATAGCCCTCGGGCCTGCCCCACCAGATCCCCGCGAGATAGAGGCCCAGAAACAGGATGCCCAGTATCAGCACGGGAACGGGTGCGCGGCCCACACCAAACGCGGCGCGGAGGATCACAAATACACTCAGCGCCACAACAAGAAGGTGCAGCCCGGTGCGCAGCCCCGCCGAGACCGGTCTACTCACCGTATTGGCCATGCCCCCACCCTACGCTCCGCGGCCGCCCGCGCGTATCCCTCAAAAGGTGTAACCGGGATTACATCCATCGCTTCCGGGTATGCCCGGGTGGCCGATGAGGGAACGGGGAAAAGCGCGGAGAGTGGAATCCTGGCCACTTTGCCAGATCCCCTCCAGAGAAAGCGAGCCGCAACCCATGTTTGTAGCCTGGCGCGATATTCGATTTGCCACGGGCAGATTTGTCCTGATCGGCAGCGTGGTCACCCTGATCACCATCCTGGTCGGTTTCCTCAGCGGCCTGACCGCGGGGCTGGCCAATCAGAATATCTCCGCGATCACCGGCCTCGATGCCGATCGCATCGTTTTCTCCCAGCCCGCCGATAGCTCGGCCGATCCGAGCTTCGCCGATTCCTCGGTCACCGCCGCACAGGCCGAGGATTGGGCCCGGGCCGAGGGCATCTCCCGCGTGGAGCCGCTGGGTATCGTGCAGTCCCGGCTCACCGCCGGCGCCCGCGTCTCGGGCGTCTCGCTCTTTGGGGTGCAGCCCTCGTTTGGTGAGCTCGCCCCCGCGGCCGGATCCGTCACGCTCGGGGAGAGCATCGCCCGGGACCTGGCCGTGGAGCCCGGGGATGCGGTGGCGCTCTCGGGTCACGACCTCACGGTATCCGCGGTGGTCCCCGATCAGTGGTTCAGCCATACCTCCGTGGCCTGGCTGAATATCGAGGACTGGCGCTCGGCCATGGCCCGCGGCGGCGAGGCCCCCTTCGCGAGCGTGCTCGCCGTGAGCGCCTCCGGCTCGCCCGATTGGACCGCCCTGGACTCCGCCACCGATACGGTTTCCGCGGATGTGCTCGGCTCGCTCCTGAATATCGGCTCGTTCCGCTCCGAGATCGGTTCGCTGCTGCTCATGGTGGGGATGCTCTTTGGCATTTCAGCGCTCGTGATCGGCGCCTTTTTCACCGTCTGGACCATCCAACGCTCGGGCGATATCGCCGTGCTGAAGGCGCTCGGCGCCGGCACCGGCCGGCTCGTCCGGGATGCGCTGGGCCAGGCCCTCGTGGTGCTCCTGGCCGGCGTGGGCCTGGGCATGCTCGTGACCGTGGGCCTCGGCCTCCTCGCCGGAAGCGTGTTGCCCTTTGTGCTGAGCCCCCTCACCACGCTGCTCCCCGCGCTAGCGATGATCCTGCTCGGCCTGGCCGGCGCCGGATTTGCCCTGCGCTCCGTCCTATCCACCGATCCCCTGACAGCCCTGGGAGGCACCCGATGATTGACCTGACCGATATTACGCTGACCTTTCCCGATGGCGACTCCGTGGTGACCGCCGTGGATCATGCCTCCCTGCAGGTGCCGCGCGGCACGGTGACCGCACTCACCGGCCCCTCGGGCTCGGGAAAGTCGAGCCTACTCGCGGTGGCCTCCACGCTGATCCGGCCCGATAGCGGCAGCGCCCTGATCGCCGGGGTGGACGTGGGAACCCTGAGCCGGGCGGAGGCAGCCGAGGTGCGGCGCACCCGGATCGGCATCGTCTTCCAGCAGGCCAACCTCCTGCCCTCGCTCACGAGCCTCGATCAGCTCGCGGTCATGAACGAGCTGGGCGGTCATTCCCGTTCCCGGCGCGCGGCCGTGCGCGAGCGGGCCCTGGGCCTGCTCGCCGAGGTGGGCCTGGAGGGGCAGGAAAATAAGCGTCCGCATCAGCTCTCGGGTGGCCAGCGGCAGCGGGTGAATATCGCCCGCGCACTCATGAATGATCCCGAGGTCCTGATCGTGGATGAACCCACCAGCGCCCTGGACCATGCGCGCGGTTCCGCGATCATCGACCTGATCATCACCCTCACCCGCACCCGCGAAACCGCGACGCTGTTGGTCACCCACGACCGCGGACACCTGCCGCGGATGGACAGCGTGCTGGTCATGAACGACGGCGTGCTGAGCGTGTCCGAGGATCCCGCCCTCGCCGCCTAAGCACTCCGCCGGGCGGGGCTTCCGCCCGGCGGACATCGGGGCCGGTCAGGATTCTTGACCTGCCGGGGGGACGCGGGTTAGCGTGTGGGTATCAACAGTGGAGGAACCCATGGCCCTTAAAAATCCCACCCCCGGATCACACCGCCCGGGTGCCACCGTACTCACCGCCCTCGCGACCGGCGGCCTGGTTCTGCTTGCGCCCGCCGCCGCCCGGGCCGATACCGGCGGGGTCCTCGCCGATACCGGTGCCGAGGGGGTTCCGTTCCTGATCGGCATCGCCGCGGTCCTGGTACTCGGCGGAATCGCCGCCTTCCTGGTCACCCGGAAGCGCCGCAAAAACGTGGAGGACGACGCGCCCGAGGCTCAGGACCCGGACGGCCCCGCGCCACTCTAGGCCGCGCCCCGGGCGCCTCCCGGGGCCCGGGATGCCACACTAAGGTACGGGGTTTACCCCGCGCCCGCGTTCCCGCCCGAAAGGATCACCCCATGACGATCACCGCCGCCGCCGATGGTTCCGCCCTCGGCAATCCCGGCCCCGCCGGCTGGGCCTGGTACGTCAATGATTCCTGCTGGGGCGCCGGTGGATGGAAATACGCCACCAATAATCAGGGCGAGCTTAAGGCCGTCCTGGAGCTCTTCCGCGCCACCGCCCACCTCGATGAGGACCTGCTGGTGCTCTGCGATAGCCAGTATGTGATCAACTCGGTGACCAAGTGGATGCCCGGATGGAAAAAGAAGGGCTGGCGCAAGGCCGACGGAAAGCCGGTGCTGAACGTGGACCTGCTGCGCGAGATCGACGAGGCACTCGTGGGCCGCCGCTACCGCTTTGAGTGGGTCAAGGGTCACGCCAACCATCCGCTGAACGAGGCCGCCGATTCCCGCGCCCGCGCCGTCTCCGAGGCCTATCAGGCCGGCCGGCCGATCCCCTCGGGCCCCGGCTGGGTGGACGCACCGGGCACGGCTCGGGCGGAACGTTCCCCGCGCACCCCCGCGTTTTCCGAGCCCGAGGCCCCCGCCGCGCAGCCGGGACTCTTCGATTTTGACGAGCCCGCCGAGCCCATCACCCTGAGCCTCACGCTAACCCCCGGGGAGCATGCGCGACTCGCCGAGCGTGCAAGAAGTCGCGGCATCACCCCCGAGGCGCTCCTGCGCGATATGATCTGAGCCAGAAGATGCGGTGCCCTCCCCGATAATCGGGGCGGGCGGGGAGCCGCACGGCAACACGTCACCAGACGGGGGTAACGATGAATACACAGACACACGGTGTCGCGCCTCTCAGCGAGGCCGAGCTGCTTGATCTCGAGGCGCTTTTGCGCGCCCGCAGGACCGAGCTGGAGGAGGACGGCGCCCGCATCGAGGAGGCGCTGGAGGCCGTTCGTGTGGCCCGCGAGGATTCCACCACGGATGATGAACACGACCCCGAGGGCCCCACTCTCACCAATGAGTGGTCGCGGCTATCGGGCCTGCGCGATGACCTCGCCCCCAAGCTTGCAACCGTGGACGGGGCACTCGCCAAGATCGCCGCGGGCACCTATGGAATCTGCACGCGCGACGGGGCACCGATCGGTGCCGCGCGGCTCGAGGCGCGCCCCGAGGCCGAGCTGTGCATCCACTGCGCCCGCGAGCTTGAGGCGCGCCGCTAACTCCCCGGCCCGTTAAAAACCGCCGCCCGGCATCGCAGGGCGGCGGTTTTTCCGTACCCGGCTAGACGCGGGAGGTGCCCATCAGCGCGGCCATCGACTGCGCCTGCGCATCGGTGAGAGAGGCAACATAGTCCACGATTGCGCGCCCCCGACCGCGGCGGTGAATGCTGAGGTCATCGGTGGGACCTGACAGCGATTCCGGGGTGCTCTCGCGCAGCTCAAAATAGCTCTCGGTGGCGTCCTCGGCCGATTCCAGGAGCCGGCGCGGGGCACGGAAGGCATCGTGCGGATCGCGCAGCCATTCGTCCAGGCCCAGCACAAGCGATTCCACGAGCCGGGCCTGTCCGCGCTGGGCGGTGGCCAGATCGGGGTTATCCAAGACAAACCGGGAGTGCACAAATTTCAGCACCATCACGTCATGCCACGCCTGGCGTTCCAGCCGCACGTGGCCGCTGCGCACATGCGGGGTGGCCTCGACCACGATCGAACGCTGGAAACGGTCCAGCCAGCGCCGGATGAAGGCGGAGAGAGCGCGTTCGCTATTAATGCCGCCGTCGAAGGGCACCGCGAGCAGTCCGTCCACGAGCTCCCGGTTCACCCGGTCCACGGCATTGCGGAACGCCTCGTCATCGGCGATCCAGGAGTCCCGGGACAGCGCCCGCCGGCGCAGCAGCTCCAGCGCGTTGCCGGGGGTGCGGGTATCGGCCTCCAGCTCGCGCCGGTCCAGCGCTGCAAGCGCTGAGCGCGAGCGCAGCCACGTGCGCAGCTCGGAGGACACCGATGCGTGTTGGAGCACACCGGCGCGATAAAAATCGTCCAGGTCGTGCAGCGAATAGGCGATGTCATCGGCGATGTCCATGACCGAGCACTCCACCGTCTGCTGCCACGGCGCGATCGCGGGATAGGCGGCGCGCACGCGGGCAATCTCGCGCTCATGCAGGCTATAAATCGAGAATTTATGGGCACCCGTGGACAGCACGTCCCCCACGCCTCGCGGGCGCAACTCGGGTGCCAGCTCGGTATTTTCCGTGGCCCAGGGCAGGCGCGTCCAGGGATATTTCAGGACCGCCGCACGCACCGCGGCCGTGAGGTTCAGGCCCGGCTGTGCGGCACCGTGGGTATCCAGCTCGGTGAGGATGCGGAACGTCTGCGCATTGCCCTCAAATCCCTCGGGCAGCCCCAGCCGCTCGCGGGCCACCCGGTCCAGGACCTGCTCACCCAGGTGACCAAACGGGGGATGCCCCAGATCGTGGGCGCTGGCCGCGGCCTGCACCACCACGGGATCGCAGCCGCCGAGGGAGTCGAGGATCGCGCGGGTCTGCGGATCGGAGTGGACCAGCGAAACGGCGATCTCGCGCGCGACCGATGTGACCTTAATCGAGTGGGTCAGCCGATTATGAATTACCGGGCCCACGCTCGCCTGCGGAATCACCTGGGTCACCGCGGAGAGGCGGGAAAAATACGGGGAGAAGCGCAGCCGCTCCAGATCGATGCGATAGGGGCGAGATTCCCGCCCCTCGGTCTCCACCGGTTCGGCTATGACGCGCTCCTGGCGCGGGTCGAGAATCTGATCGCTCATCGGGCACTCACCTTCCACGCCAAATCCTGGCGTGACAGCATCCTAGAACACCCGCGGCACGCGGGTGGCTCCCCTCACCGCAACATTCGGGTTATCGGGGCAAGGGGAACCGGTCTTCGGGGGGAGGAAGGGTGCGGGACGGGCCTTGGCTCCGTCCGCAACCGCGCTGTGGTGGGAGCGGGTTCGGGCCCGCTCCCACCGTCGACGTGCGGCGTCTGACCCCAGCCTAGGGGCGGCGGGCGGGCGCCGATCCGGGGGTGAGAGGAACTTCACCCCGGGGTTCACCCCCGCGCGAGTGGGCGGGCTAGGCGGGGTCCTCCGGGGTGAGGATTCCCAGGCTCGCGGCGCGCATCACGGCGTCCCGGCGATTGCCCACATCCAGCTTGCGAAACAGCGAACGGGTCTGGGTTTTTACGGTGTTCTGGGAGACGGTGAGTTCGGCGGCCGTCTCGGCCACGCTCAGCCCGCGGGCGATATGTTCCAGGACAAGGAGCTCGCGCGCGGAGAGCTGCACGCGGGGAGTCTCGCGCGCCCAGACCGCGGGCAGGGTGTCCAGCAGCGCGGCCAGCGCGGCGGCGGATGCGGGATCGGAGTGTTCGGCCGCGAGATCCACGAGCCGCTCCAGGCCCCCGCGCGGCACCTGCAGCAGCGGCAGGGAGAGGCCCCATTCGCGCAGCGTCAGGAGCGCATTGCCGAGTTCCGCAACCGCGCTTTCAGCCTCCTCACTCCCGGCCAGGGCCACCGCAAATAGCAGGTGGCAGAGTGCCCGCTCGCGCGGGGAGAGCTCGGCGGAGTTTAGCCCGGCCAGGGCGACCGCGGCGCGGCGATGCTCACCCATCAGGAGATCGCGGCGCGCATGAAACAGGACCACACAGGACAGGCCGCGGTCGAGCCTTTCGGTGAGCCGATCCGCGCGCGCCACATTGCCCGCGCCGAGTTCCAGATCGGCCTGGAGCACACTCAGCCGGGTGCGCAGGACCCGGGTGATCGCGGGTTGGCGGCGCGCACCCATCCGGGTCTCCAGGCGAAGGAGCGCATCGGACCGCCGCCCGTCGATCAGATCACAGAGCACCAGGATTTCCACGAGCCCACCCCAGTGCTCACTCGTCTCAATCTCCGGCAGGTATTCGTGGATATGCTCGCGGGCCGCCGCGGTATCAAACCGTTCCAATTCCAGCGCCGCGCGGGCCACAGCGCCCAGCGTGGTCAGATAGATCCGGGTATTTCCGGTGAAGGGAGGGAGTGCATCCAGCTCGCGCAGGGAGGCCGCGGCGGCATCCATATCCCCCAGCACCGCATAGACCCCCGCGGTCAGCGAGAGCCCATGATAGGGATCGCTGAGCTGGCGCGGCGGGGTGGCCGCGAGCGACGCGGCCAGGAGCTCCAGGGCGCGGGCGGTATCCCCGGCGTAGAGATGCGTGATCGCATTATGGTTAAACAGGAGCGGGAGGATGCTGCCGAGGCTCTCGGCCGATCCGGCGGGCAGCTCCGCGATCCGCACATCCGCCTCGCGCACCGCGCGCAATGCCTGCGGGAAGCGACCCAGCACCCGGTAGGCCGCCGCCTGGATCGAGGAGAGGATCACCTTCTCGCTGATCGAGGCCCGCTCATAGCGCCCGCGTACCCCGGTGACCGCGAGGGTGAAATACTCGGCTGAACGCAGGCGGGTATGCCCGTTGGCGTTATACACGAGGGCGAGGGCCATACAGAGCACGGGGAAACGGCGGATGCGCAGCAGCAGAATCTCGCGGAGACGATCGCGCAGGAGGGCGCCGTGCTCGGCGGTCAGCTCGTTAAAATTGCGCCAGACCACCTCGGAGGCCAACTCATAATTGCCCGAGGATACCGCGCGCGTCAGGGCCTCCCCCGGCAGGTTATGTGTCATCTTCCAGACCACCAGCCGCCGCGAGGCCTCCTCCGCGAATACGCGGTGATCACGCTGGAGTTCCGTGGTCATTCGGGCGCGGGCGGCGGGATCGAGGACCAGAATATCCTCCTGCATCGGACCCGTTGCGGGCCGATTCCCGGGTTGCGTCAGGCCGGGCAGCAGCGCCAGGGCGCCCGCCCTCCCGTCCACCAGCACCTCGGCGAGGGCGAGGGGCAGCTTCTCGGGGAGGGCAAGCGAGAGGAAGCGCGCGTATTCCTCGGTGGAGGAGCTCTCGCTGCGCGCCCGCAGGAGCGAAAATTCGATCAGGGCATCGCGGCCGTTCGGGGCGTGTTGTCCCCCCTCGGCCAGGGCGCGGGCGGCGAGCCGGATGGCCCCGGGGTGGCCGCCGAGGACCGTGCGGAGCTCGGCCTCGGCGGCGGCGGGATCGGCCACGCCCAGGAGGGCAAAATAGGCGCGGGTCTGTTCCGGGCTGAAGTGGAGATCCCCGGCGCGGAGCCGGGAGAAATCCAGATTGGCATCGTCCGCCGCCCGGGCCAGGCCGCCCAGATCGCTGCCGAGGGCGATCACGCGCAGCCCGGGGCAGCCGCGCACCACGGCCACCAGGTCCGCGATCCACTCGGGCTCGCGGATGTATTGGGCATCGCGCAGGATCAGGGTGAGCTCGCCGCGGTCCCCCGCCCAGCGCACCAGGGCCTCCCGGCCCGGGCCGTCACCCGCGAATCCGGGATGCTCGGGATGGTCCACGAGGCGCGCGATCATCCGCCAAAATTCCTGGCGGTGGAGCCCGGGGCCGATGCCGATCCAGGCCCCCTCGAGCTCGCGGTTCCGGGCTGCCCACTGGGCGGCGAGCGTGGTTTTTCCCGCTCCGGGGCCGGCTTCGAGCAGGATGAGTCCGGCCTCACCAAGCGGAATATCGCGGGTAAGGAGATGGGTGGGCAGGCGCGGGACATAGCGAATCATGTGTCCGTCCCCCTCGTACCGGTTGGGGTGCGCCGGGTGCGCCCCCGCAATAACCCGAAGACAAACCTACCGTTATGCACGCGATGTGGCCAGGACCCACTACGGAAACGCTGCGGGCGGCCCCGCCGGGGGTGGGGCCCGGGCCGCGCGGGGCAGGGCGGCCCCGAAAAACAGCGACCTGCCAGCCTCGGGCGGGCTCGGCGGATCTAGTGTCGAGGGATGGGGAGGGCAGAAAAAACCCCGGTAGCATGCCGACTCAAGTTCGACAGAGGCATATACCGGGGACTTCGTGTTTAAGCGTACATAGAGGAAGGGAAATAGTCCAGTGGATTTTACCGAGCAAGAGATTTTTGCGTTGGACCGGTCGATCACCCCGGCCCGGATGGGCGCGTATCGCGCGGCCGCCGCGGGCGATCCCGGCCGTGCCCGCGAGCTTTATCTCCGGGACCGCCGGCTTGCGGGGGCGTTCCTGGCCGATCTGGGCCTCCTGGAGGTGGCATTGCGTAATGCGATGAATAGACAGCTCGCGCTGCGCTGGGAAGATACCTGGTATCACAATAGGGAAATGCCGCTTGATGATCGCTCCCTGGCGGCGCTGTCCCGGGCCTGGGCGCAGGTGCCGGGGGAACGCACCCCCGGCCGGGTGGTGTCCTCGTGCATGCTGGGGTTTTGGCGCGGGCTCCTGGACCGGGGCGATCATGTGGGCCGCCCTCCGCGCCGCGCGCGCTGCGATTATGAGGTGCTGTGGCGCGGGGTTTTGGATCGTGCTTTCCCGGGTGGTCGCGCCATTTCGCAGGTGGATGCGGCCCGCTGGAACCGGGACTATGCCCACGGGGTGGTCTCGCGCGTGAATGATCTGCGCAATCGGGTGGCCCACCATGAGCCCCTCGTCAACGGGTTTCCCCTGAGCGGTCAGCGCCGCAGGCTTTCCGTGGGCGAGGCGGCGGCGGATTGTCTCCGGCTGGCGGGCATGCCCGATCGCGACCTGGAGTCGGTATTGCGCCGTACCTCCACGGTGCCGCGGATCCTGAACCAGTCTCCCCAATCCTCCTAGCGTCCGGCGGTGTGCCCGGTGGAGATGACGGTTGCGAATTTCAGACCCGGCCTCGGTCGGCCAGGTGGATTTATGCGGGTATGAGCGGGTTTCCCCGGCGTGCGCGGAACACATAGCGGCCCCACCCGGCCCGGTCGAGGGGCGACTCGGGACGGGATGAGCCCGCACTAAACCCACTATGACCCCGAACTCTCCGAAGGGCACTCGGGGAAAAGACGTGCGCTCACCGAACACGCTACGACCCCGAAGGCAGGGTTGGGGAAAGAAGTGCGCGCGCCGAACGAGTCACCGCCCCGAACTCCCCGAAGGGTACTTAGAGAAAAAGAAGTGCGCGCCGAACGAGACACGGCCCCCGAACTCTCCGAAGGCAGGGGTAGGGGAAAGAAGTGCGCGCGCCGAACGAGACACGGCCCCGAACTCCCCGAAGGGTACTGAGAGAAAAAGAAGTGCGCGCGGCGGGCCCGTACATCCTCCGTCCCCACGGAGGGCGGGCCCGCGGCGCTGCAGGTTATTGGGTGGCGTCTTCCTCCGCGGCGGCCGCAACATCGGTGCGGGAGATCCAGACGAGCAGTGCGGTTCCCCCGAGCGCGAGCACCAGGGCGATACCCAGGTAGAGGCGCGCGTAGGCGCGGCCCGGGTCGAGGAGCACCATGAGGATGAGCACAAACGAGAGCGTGGCGGCGCTGATGACGATCAGCCGGCGCACCCTCGCGGTGGTGGACCCGTCCACGGACAGCGCGGCGACCGGGGCGCTGGTGCGCGCCGGTTCCAGGGTGTCCAGGTGTTGGGTCATGATTCCACCATCGGCCCTTTGGGGCGGGCGCACAAGTCGTCCTTTTGGTGGACATCGGGCGCGGCGCGGCGTGTCGCCCCAGAAATACTATCCGCGGGACAGCAGGGAGGACACCCGGAGCTTTGCCGAGTTGATCCAGACCTCGGAGAACTCCACGGGGGTGCCGTCCACCAGATAGGTGATCTGCTCGAGGTGCTGCATCGGTATATGGGCCGGCAGTCCCAGCGATTCGCTCACCTCGGCGGGTGCCGCAACGGCGGCGAAGGTGCGGCGGCCGGAGCCGATGCGCAGGCCAAATTCGCCCTCGAGGGCACCAAAGAGGGTGGAGTGGGCAAAATCGGTGTCCTGGATGCCCGGCGCGAGGTCAAGGCGCACATAGTTCACGAGATAGGCCACGGGGGCGTCCCCGGTGAGGCCCTGCCGGGTAAGCCGGAAGACGCGGGAGTCCGTGGGCGAGTCCAGGAGCGAGGCCGCATTGGTGGGGGGATCGATCACCTCGGCCCCGATCACGCGGGTATGCCAGGGGATGCCCTGCGCGGCAAAATCCTCGGCGAGGCTGCGCAGGCTCTGCGCGATCGCGGGTTCAATCGTGGCGGAGGTGACAAAGGTTCCGCGCCCGCGGGTATGCACCAGGACCCCCTCGTCCACGAGGGTCGAGATGGCGCGGCGCAGCGTGCCGCGGCTGATGCCGAGGTCCACGGCGAGATCGGGCTCGGCCTTCAGCCGGTAGTGCGGCTGCCAGCGTCCCGAGGCGATGCGCGCACGCATTTCCTCGCTGACCTGGACGTGTAGGGGCGCGGGCAGGGACCGGTCAAACTCAAAACTGTCCGGACTCACTGGCTCCGCGCCCCCTTGCGACTAAAAAACGGTGACGACTAGTAGCTCTTGGCGCCGTCGATGTTCTGCATGATCTGGATTCCCGCGCTGGTGCCCACGCATACGGCGCCGGCCTCGAGCAGCGAGATGGTCTGCTCATAACCGGTGATGGCACCGGAAGCCTTGACCAGAACACCCTCGGGTGCACGCTCAACAAGGTAGCGCACGGAGGCGGGGGATGCGGTCTCCACCGCGCCGCTCGAGGCGTTCTTGAGGTAGCGGGCTCCGGCCTCGATGGCCAGCTCCACGGCGGTTTCCTTCTCCTGGTCGTTGAGCAGGGGCAGCTCCAGCATGACCTTGATCGGCACGCCGGCGGCGCGCACGACGCCCGCGATGTCCTCGCGGAATCCGTCGAAGTCGCCGCTCTTAAGCCAGCCCACCTGGACTCCGATGTCGATCTGGGTGGCGCCCAGGCGCACGAGCTCGGCGGCCTCGGCGGCCTTGCCGGCGCTGGTCATGCAGCCCACGGCGGGGAAGTCCAGGGCCGAGGCGACCTCGATGCCGGTTCCGGCGAGGATATCGGCGGTGAGCTTGACCCAGGAGCCGGGGACCATCGCGGCGTTAAAGCCGTACTGCACGGCCTCCTGAACGTGGGCGGTCATCTCGTCGCGGGTGATTCCGGTGCCGATCTTGGTGTGCTGGATATAGGGGGCCAGCTCGGCGGGGGCGAGGCTACGGAAGTCAACGGTCATGTGCTTTGTCCTTTGTGTATGTGGTGCGGTGTTACTGATGGGTAATTTTTTGGGGGGAGAAACTCTAGGGCAGGTCGCTGCGGTGCGGCAGCGAGGGGATCACGTCGGGGCCACTCACGGTGATCGATCCCACAACCGAGGCGAAGCCCGCGGCCTCCGCGAGGCTCTTGCCCTCGGTGAGGGCCACGGCGAGCGCGCCGGTGAAGGAATCGCCCGCCCCGGTGGTATCCACGAGCTTTTTCGGGGGGATCGGGGCGATCGGGGTCAGCCCGGCGGGGGTGGCGATGAGGGCGCCATCGGCCCCGCGCGTGACCACCACATCGGCGGCGGTATAGGCCTGGAAGAGTTCGGCGAGTTCCTCGACCGAGCGCGGGTCTTCCTGGGTCACGCCGAGCATCGTCTTGAGCTCGGAGTTATTCGGGGTGACCACGTCTACCCAGAGCCAGGCCTCGTCGGGGAGGACGTGTGCGGGGGCGGGGTTGAGGATGGTGCGGGTGCCCTCCTCGTGGGCGATGCGCAGCGCGGCGATGGCCACGGGCACCGGGATTTCCAGCGAGATTACGGCGATATCGGCGGCGGCGAGGGCCGGGCGGAATGCCTCGACGTCCTCGGGGACCAGCTCGTTCAGCACCCCGGGGGCCACGATGATGCGGTTCTCCCCGTCGGGCTCGACCAGGATGACGCCAACCATCGTGGCGCCCTCGCCGGTCACGACGTGGGCGTCGATGCCCTCGCTGGCCCAGAGTTCGCGTGCCTCGCGGCCATAGGCGTCATCGCCCAGTGCCGTGAGGAAGCTGACGGAACCGCCGAGCCGGGCGGCGGCGACCGCCTGATTGGAGCCCTTTCCGCCGTGTCCGGCCGAAAAAACTCCGCCGGCGACCGTCTCGCCGGCGCCGGGGACGGCGTCCACGCGCATGCTGAGGCCAACACCATAACTACCCACAACCGCAATGTTCATTGGGACCCTTATGTCTATATACATTTATGTACAACTAGACCGTACCTGTTATACGATGAGTTACGCAACGGTGCTGAGTCCGGATTCTTTTTGGAATCGGGCGTTCCAGGCCGGAGCTCTCTTTACTCTCCCCGGACCCGCCTGAACGGAACTGATATTCATGACCGCTAACCGTATCCCCCTGATCATCGACACGGACACCGCACAGGATGACTGCGTTGCACTCCTCGTGGGCCTGCTTGATCCCACCGCGGATCTGCGCGCCATCACCATGGTGGCCGGAAACGTCGGCTTTGACCGCCAGTTCCAGAACGCCAACCTCACGCTGAACGCCGCCGGCAAGCTCGGCGAGGTTCCCATCTACCTCGGCTGCCGCCGCCCCATGGTGCGCGAGTGGGTCTCCGCCGAGAACGTCCACGGCGACGGTGCCGGCGGACTCTCGATGGACTTCACCGGCCTGGCCCCCGAGGCCGAGCACGGCGTGGACGCGATGATTCGCGTGGTGGCCGAGAACCCGGGCGAGGTCAACATCGTGGCGATCGGCCCGCTCACCAACGTGGCCATGGCCGCGGTCAAGGACCCCGACTTCGTAAAGAACGTAAAGAGCCTGTACATCATGGGCGGCTCCAATAACGGTCGCGGCAATATCACCGCCGCCGCCGAGTACAACTTCTACGTGGACCCCGAGGCCGCCCGCACCGTATTTGAGGCCGGCTTTGATATCACCATCATCCCCTGGGACCCGCTGACCCTGCGCGATGCCGTGTTCTCGCGCGAGCGCCTCGCGCAGATCGCCGAGATCACCACCCCGCTGGCCGCGTTCTTCAGCCGCGTCGTGGGAAGCACCCTCGACTTCGACGAGAGCGTGGGCATCGCCGGCTCGACCCACCCCGACTCCCTCACCGCCGCCGTTCTGCTGCACCCCGAGCTGGTCACCGCCGCCTCGGATTACGCGGTTGACGTGGAGACCGGTTCCGAACTCACCCGTGGCTACTCCGCGATGTCTTGGGGCGTCCACGGACTCAAAAATAACGCGCGCGTTATTGAGAGCGTGAGCGAGGACGGTTTTTATGAGTACATTACGGGCCTGATCAGCCAGGAAACCGTGCCTAACCGACCCTTCATCTAGGTCGTCGTACCGGGTCCGATTCTTACGAATCGGACTCGGTCCTGGGCAATGGCGCCCGGACCCGTATTCAAGCGAATACGATTACGACTACACAGCAATTCGGGAAGTGTCCCGAGCCCCACCCCCCCTGGAGGACTTTCAATGAAGATTAGTACCCGTCAGCGCGCCCTTGCCGGCGTAGCCCTCACCGGCGCAGCCATGCTGCTCCTCAGCGGCTGTGGAGCCGCCCCCGAAAAGTCCGAGGGATCGGGCGAGAAGAAGAACTTCCTGGCCTGCGCCGTTTCGGACGAGGGTAGCTGGAACGATAAGAGCTTCAACGAGGCGGCCATGGGTGGCCTCATCAAGGCCAAGGACGAGCTGGGCATTAAGCTCAGCGATGCCGAGTCGCACTCCACCGAGGACTTCGATACCAACCTCACCGCCATGGTCAACGCCGGCTGTGACATCACCTTCGCCGTGGGCTTCGACCTGATCGGACCGGTTAACGCCACCGCTAAGGCCAACCCCGAGCTGAACTTCGTCTCCGTGGACGGCTATTCCGAGGGCAACGATAACCTCAAGCCCGTTGAGTACGCCTCCGACCAGTCCAGCTACCTCGCCGGCTACCTCGCCGCCGCCTATAGCAAGACCAAGGTCATCGGCACCTATGCCGGACTGAACGTCCCCGCCGTCACCATCTTCATGGACGGCTACTACTACGGAGCCAAGGCCTGGGAGAAGGAGACCGGCACGCCGATCACCGTCGTCGGCTATGACCCCGCCAATAAGGACGCCGGAGACTACGTCGGAAACTTCGCCGACTCCGGTAAGGCCAAGTCGATCAGCGCCGGTCAGCTCGAAAAGGGCGCCGACGTGATTTACCCCGTGGCCGGCGGCCTGTTCAGCGCCACCTCGGAGGCCATCAAGGAGTCCGGTAAGGACGCCGTATTCATCGGTGTGGATAAGGACATCGCCGTCACCAGCCCCGAGTACGCCGATCAGGTACTCGTCTCGGTTGAGAAGCGCATGACCGACGCCGTCTACGACGTCATCAAGGAGACCCTCGATAAGGGCTTCAACTCGGAGCCCTACCTCGGAACCCTCGCCAATAAGGGAACCGTGCTCTCCTCCTTCCACAAGTTCGAGGATAAGGTCTCCCCCGAGATCGTTGCCTCGCTGAAGAAGATCGAAGAGGGCATCATCGACGGAAGCATCGACCCCCTGAAGTAGTATTTCTTTCGGCCGGTTTAAGCCTGAAGGTTGCGGGGTGCGAGTAATCGCGCCCCGCAACACCTGGCTAAACCCTCCATTTTTCTCCCTCCCCCCACCCACCCGCTTGAGAAATACGGATGAGCATGAAACTTGAACTGCGCGGCATAACCAAGCGCTTCGGGGCCCTCGTCGCCAACGATCACATCAATTTGACCGTTGAGCCCGGGGAAATCCACTGTCTGCTTGGAGAGAACGGCGCCGGTAAATCGACGCTGATGAACGTACTGTACGGCCTATACCGTGCCGAGGAAGGCGATATCCTCCTCGACGATACCGTTGTGAAATTCGAGGGCCCGGGCGATGCCATGGCCGCCGGAATCGGAATGGTCCACCAGCACTTCATGCTGATCCCCGTCTTCACCGTCGCCGAGAACGTGATGCTCGGACACGAGCCCACCAAATCCGGTGGCCGCCTCGACCTCCCCGCCGCCCGCGCCCTCGTGCGCGAGATCTCCGGACGCTTCGGCTTTGAAATCGACCCCGATGCCGTGGTCGAGGACCTGCCCGTGGGCGCCCAGCAGCGCGTGGAGATCATCAAGGCACTCGCCCGCGACGCCAAGATCCTGGTACTGGATGAGCCCACCGCCGTGCTCACGCCGCAGGAAACCGATGAGCTCATGAACATCATGAAGCAGCTCGCCGCGGCCGGTACCTCCATCGTTTTTATTACCCATAAGCTGCGCGAGGTGCGCGAGGTGGCCAACCGGATCACCGTGATCCGCCTCGGCAAGATCGTGGGCACCGCCGATCCGAAGAGCTCCTCCACCGAGCTGGCCTCCCTCATGGTGGGCCGCGCGGTGGACCTGACCGTGCATAAGGAACCGGCCAAGCCGGGTGCCGATGCGCTGGTGGTCAGCGATCTGACCATCGTGGACGCCGACGGTGTTCCGCTGCTGGATAAGGTGTCCTTCACCATCCGCGCGGGCGAGGTCCTCGCGATTGCCGGTGTTGAGGGCAATGGCCAGACCCAGCTCACCGAGTCGATCCTGGGCCTGCGCCACGGCGTGCAGGGCTCGATTAAGCTTGATGATCGCGAGATCCTCGGCAAGTCCGTGCGCGAGGTCCTCGAGGCCGGCGTGGGTTTTGTGCCCGAGGACCGCAAGAAGGACGGCCTGGTGGCCGAGTTCTCGGTGGCCGAGAACCTCATGCTCGACCGCAGCTATGGCGAGCCCTTCTCCAAGGCCGCAACCATCAAGGGCGGTTATCTGCAGACCTTCGCGCGCGATGCGATCAAGGAATTTGATATCCGCACGCAGGGCACCGAGACGCTTGCCGGACGCCTGAGTGGTGGTAACCAGCAGAAGGTGGTGCTCGCCCGCGAGCTGGCCCGCGATCTGCGCCTGTTTATCGCCTCGCAGCCCACGCGTGGGCTCGACGTGGGCTCGATTGAATTTGTCCACGACCGCATTATCGCCACGCGCGATGCCGGCTGCCCCGTGCTGATCGTCTCCACCGAGCTCGACGAGGTGGTGGGCCTGGCCGACCGCATCGCCGTGATGTATCGCGGAAAGATCGTGGGCATCGTCCCGGCCGATACCTCGCGCGCGACCCTCGGCGAAATGATGGCGGGAATCGCCGCATGAGCCACTCCACCTCCCCCGTCCCCGGAATCCAGACAGCGGGTATCCCAGCATGACCGAGAATAACCCCGTCCCGGGCACCGTCGCCGAGGCGACCGGCCCGGCACCCGAGAAGCGCCGCGGCCGCCGCGGCGCCCCCCACGTCCACGAATCGCACCTCGTCTCGCAGATCCTGCGCGAGATCATGGGCGGCGGTGCCGTGCGCACCATCCTCGCAATCTTCTGCGGATTTGTGGTCGGGGCGATCCTGATCGCCGCAACCAATGAGGACGTCATCGAGGCCGCGGGCTATTTCTTCCAGCGCCCCGGGGATACCCTCGGTGCCGCCTGGACCGCGATCAGCAACGGCTATGGTGCCCTGTTCCGCGGTTCGATCTATAACGCCGACGCCCCCGATTTTGCGCGCGCCATTCGCCCGTTCACCGAGACCCTGCGCCTGGGTGCCCCGCTGATCGCGGCCGGCCTCGGCATCTCGCTGAGCTTCCGCGTGGGCCTGTTTAACATCGGTGGTAAGGGCCAGCTCCTGATCGGTGTGGCCTTCGCCAGCTATGCCTCGTTTGCGTGGCCCCTGCCCTATGGCATCCACCTGATCGTGGCCGTGGTCTTTGGTATCCTCGGTGCCGCCCTCTGGGGTTCGATCGTGGGTCTGCTCAAGGCCACCACCGGCGCCCACGAGGTGATCGTCACGATCATGCTGAACTACGTAGCCTTTAACCTCGTGACCTATCTGATGCGCTCGGGCTTCCTGCACGATCCCGCCGCCGGCGGCCACGCGCAGACCACCGCCCCGCTGCCCAGCGCCCAGCTGCCGCAGATCCTCGGCCCCGAGTATCCGCTGCACGCCGGGTTCCTGATTGTGCTCGCCGCCACCATCTTCTACTGGTGGCTCATGGAGCGCTCGACCATCGGATATCGCTTCCGTGCCGTGGGTATCAACCCCGATGCCGCGCGCACAGCCGGCATGAACGTGCCGCGCATCTATGTGCTCGCGATGGCCTCGAGTGCCGCGTTTGTTGGTATCGCCGGCGTGAACCAGACCCTCGGTCGCTCGACCGGTGTGACCCCCACGATCGACGCCGGTATCGGCTTCGACGGCATCACCGTGGCCCTGCTGGGTGGCGGTGGCGCGGTGGGTATCTTCTTCGCCGGCCTGCTCTTCGGGGCGATGAAGGCCGGTAGCCCCACGATGCAGATCGCCGAGGTCTCCCCCGAGGTTCTGCTGGTGGTTCAGGGCGTGATCGTGTTGTTCATCGCCGCCCCGCCGCTCGTGCGGGCCATCTTTAGACTCCCGAGCGCCAGCCCGGACGGACCGATCAGGTCCTTCTGGCGCGGCCTGACCAGCAGGAAGAGTGACGGCAAATGAGCGCCACGACCGTAACCCCGTCCACCGAGCCGGCCCAGGCCACGCGCCCGGTACCGCGCACCTGGAAGACCGCCATCTCGCTGGCCGTTTTTGCCCTGCTCGGGCTGATCGCCTTCGGTGTGCTCGGAGCCTCCAAGCCCGTCACATTCACCTGGACCGGTCGCGATACCGGTGTCACGCTGCCCGAGACGGTCGCGAACTCGCAGACCCTCGGCGTGGTCACGGGCATCCTGATGCTCGCGATCACCGCCTTCTCGGTCTGGCGCACCTGGAACCGGGTGAAGACCCCGGTCTGGGCGATTGTGCTCTTTGGCCTGCTGTTTATCACCGCGCTGCTCGCCTCGGTCGGGGCGGATGGCACGGTTCCCGTGATCTATCTGGCCACCGGTGCGCTGTCCTTCGCGGTGCCCGTGGTCTTTGGTGCTCTCGCCGGCGTGCTCGGTGAGCGCGTGGGTGTGGTGAATATCGCGATCGAGGGTCAGCTGCTGATGGGCGCGTTCCTCGCGGCCGTGATCGGCTCGATCACCGGCAACCTGTTCCTCGGCATCGCCGCGGCCATGGTGGCCGGGGCGCTCGTGGCGATGGTGCTTGCAGCGTTCTCGATCCGCTATCTGGTGGATCAGATCATCGTGGGTGTGGTGCTGAACGTGCTGGTGGCCGGCATCACGAGCTTCTTCTACTCGGCCGTGCTCACGCAGAACTCCAAGGAGACCAACTTCCCGGGAACCCTGCCGTTCCTGCCGATCCCGGGCCTCTCGCAGATCCCCGTGATCGGTCCGATCTTCTTTGATCACCGCATCACCACCTATGCCATGTTTATCCTCGTGCCGGTGGTGGGCTTCATCCTCTACCGCACCCGCATCGGCCTGCGCCTGCGCGCGGTGGGTGAGCACCCGCTCGCCGCCGATACCGTGGGTATCAACGTGAACCGCACCCGCTTCTGGGTGATGACCCTCTCCGGCCTGCTGGCCGGCCTGGGTGGTGCCGCGCTCACGATCGGTAGCGTGGGGCCCTTCGTCCGGGATATGAGCGCCGGCCAGGGATATATCGCCCTCGCCTGTGTGATCCTCGGCCGCTGGAACCCGTGGTACGCATCGATCGCCGCACTCCTCTTTGGTTTCTCCCGTATCTTCCAGGTATGGGCGGGACAGTCGGGGTCGGCCATTCCCGCCGACTTCATCGAAATGATCCCCTATGTGGTCACGCTGATCGCCGTTGCCGGTTTTGTGGGCAAATCGGTGGGTCCCGCGGCGGCCGGAAAGGCATACGTAAAGCAATGACCACCAATATCACCCCGCAGGTCCGCACCGAGGACGTGGACTGGCCCGCGCTGCGCGCCGCCGCAATTGCCGCCAAGGAAAACGCGTATGTGCCGTACTCGCACTTCCCGGTGGGCGCCGCGGCACTCGTGGACGATGGTCGCATCGTTCCCGGCTGCAACGTGGAGAATGCCTCCTATGGCATCGGCCTGTGTGCCGAGTGCGCGATCACCTCGGGCCTCATGATGACCGGCGGCGGCAAGCTGCTCGCGATGGTCTGCGTGGACGGCTCGGGCAACGCACTGATGCCCTGTGGCCGCTGCCGCCAGCTGCTCTTTGAGCACTCCGCCCCCGGAATGCTGATCGAATCCAGCACCGGGCCCGTCACCATCGAGGCGCTCCTGCCCGATGCGTTTGGCCCGCGCGACCTCGAAAACTACGCCGCCAACTAGCGCCCGGTTTTCCCCCGGACCGGCCCCCGCTCCCCTCGTATTGAGGGGAGCGGGGGCCGGTCTTTTTTCTCCCGGGCGGCGATCGGGGCGCGGGCGTGTAGTGTCGGGACTACGGGGTCGCCTCCCGACCCCAAAGACGGGAACCACTATGACTGTCCACAGTCACCCTGCCCTCCTGGGGGTGATCGGCCGTTCCGGAAAAACCGATGAGCGCCGACTCCCCCTCCACCCCGAGCATTTTGAGCGGATCGACCCGGGCCTGCGCGCCCGGATGATCATCGAAACCGGCTATGGCGCCGAGTTTGGTCTGCACGATGCCGATCTGCGCGGCTATGGCCTGCGCGTGGCCCCGCGCGAGGAACTCATCGCGGCGGCCGATATTATCCTGCTGCCCAAACCCCAGGCCGCGGACCTGCGCGAGCTGCGCCCGGGCCAGGTGCTCTGGGGATGGCCACACTGCGTGCAGGATCCCGAGGTCACCCAGATCGCGATTGATCGCCGCCTTACGCTGATCGCATTTGAGGCGATGTATCACGGCAGCGAGCCCGGCGGGCTGCATGTATTTCATAAAAATAACGAGCTGGCCGGATATTCCTCGGTGCTGCATGCACTCAGCCTGATCGGGGTCAGCGGCGATTATGGCCGGCGGCTCTCGGCCACGGTGATCGGCTTTGGCTCCACCGCGCGCGGGGCGGTGACCGCGCTGAAGGCGCAGGGCATCCACGATGTCCGGGTGCTCACCCATCGCCGCGTGGCGGCCGTGGCCGCACCGATCCACTCGGCCGAGATATTCCAATTTGACCACGATGAGGAGCCGCTGCACGGCGAGGTCCTCACCGAGGACGCCGGCCGGGTGCCGCTCGCGGCGTTCCTCGCCGAGAGCGATATCGTGGTCAACTGCATCCTGCAGGACCCCAACTCCCCGCTGATGTTCCTGGAGGATGCCGATCTGGAACGCTTCCGCCCCGGGAGCCTGATCGTGGATGTGTCCTGCGATGAGGGCATGGGCTTTTCCTGGGCCCGGCCCACGTCCTTTAGGGACCCCATGTTCCGGGTGGGATCAAATATTGGCTATTACGCGGTGGATCACAGCCCCTCCTGGCTCTGGAACTCCGCCACCTGGGAGATCAGCGAGGCCGTCCTGCCGTTCCTCGATACGATCCTGGGCGGACCCGAGGCCTGGGCCGCGGAGGACACCGTGGCGCGGGCGATCGAGATCCGCGACGGGGTCATCCTGAACCCGGCGATCACCGAGTTCCAGAATCGCTCGGCCGCCTATCCGCACCCCGTGCTGCTCCCGGTGACCCCGGCCTAGCACCCCGCCACGCCCGGGATTCCCCCCGGAACCGCCCCGATCGGAGCCTAAAAGCCCCGGTCAGGGCGGCCGCGAGCGAATACCGCTTGACTCGCTCTGGGGGTCGGAGGAGTCTAGAGATTACAGATGTAGTGGATTAGCATTTGCCCTACATAACTTGTGCGGTAAGAAAGGTCTTTTTCCACCATGAAGAATGTAACCGTCCTCGGCACCGGAGTCCTCGGCTCCCAGATCGCCTATCAGACCGCCTTCCACGGTTTCTCCGTGGTGGCCTATGACATCAACGATGAGGTACTCGAGAAGGCCAAGAAGCGCTTCGCCGAACTCGCCACCATCTACGTGGCCGAACTGCCCGGCGCGACCCGCGAACAGGCCGATGCCGCGCTGGCCAATATCTCCTATTCCGCCGATCTGGCCGCGGCCGTATCCGACGCCGATCTTGTCATCGAGGCCGTCCCGGAGAACCTCGAGCTGAAGCGCTCGATCTATACCACCCTCGGCGAGGTCGCCCCCGCCAAGACCATCTTTGCCACCAACTCCTCCACGCTGCTGCCGAGCGACCTCAAGGGCTTCACCGGCCGCCCGGAGAAATTCCTCGCGCTGCACTTTGCCAACCACGTATGGAAGCAGAATACCGCCGAGGTGATGGGCACCACGGATACCGATCCCGCGATCTTCGCCGAGGTGGTGGACTTCGCCTCGCGGATCGGAATGGTCCCGATCGAGATCAAGAAGGAGAAGGCGGGCTATCTGCTGAACTCCCTGCTGGTACCGTTCCTGGACGCCGCGGGCGCCCTGGTGGCCGGCGGCTATGCCGAGCCCGAGACGATCGATAAGACCTGGCGCATCGGCACCGGCGCACCGCTGGGACCATTCCAGATTTACGATATCGTGGGCCTCACCACCGCCTATAACATCTCTTCAGCGGGCGGACCCGAGCAGAAGAAATTCGCCGAGTACCTGAAGGAAAACTATATCGATAAGGGCAAGCTGGGAACCAGCACGGGCGAGGGATTTTATAAGTACCCCTCGGCCTAGGCCACCGCACCCCAAGCGCACCGCGGGCCCCCGGATTTCCGGGGGCCCGCGGTGTTATTTTCGGCTAGCGGCCGGAGCCGGGCCGCCCCTCGCGCGCGAGTAACCAGATCAGGTAGATACCGCCCACACAGACCGTGACCAGCCCCACGGGCAGCTGCACGGGGGCAAACGCGCGCTGGGCGATCAGATCGCTCAGCACCAGCAAAAATGCCCCCATGCAGGCCGCGGGCAGCAACCGAATCCCCGCGCCGCCGGTCAGGCGCTTGGCCAGCTGCGGGGCCACCAGCGCGATAAACGCGATGGGCCCGGCCACCGCGGTGACCGCGGCCGTCAGCAGAACCGCCAGCACCACCAGGAGCAGGCGGCTGCGCTCGGTGCGCACGCCGAGCGAGGCCGCGGAGTCATCCCCGAGCTCCAGCATCCCGAGGGTACGGGCCGAGGCCAGGGTGAGGATTAATACCGGAATAAGCACCGCGGCGGCCGGCAGCACCTGCGCCCAGGACACCCCGCCGAGCGAGCCCGCACCCCAGACCGCGGCGGCCATTGCCACCTCGATCTCCGCGCGCAGCACCAGCCACTGGTTAAAGGCCGCGAGGGCCGCGCTGATGCCGATACCCACGAGGATCAGCCGGAAGCCGTGGGAACCGCGCCGCCACGCGAGCAGATATACCGCGAGGGCCGTGAGCAGCCCGCCGATCAGCGCGCCAACCGCGGTATTCAGGTAGCTGCCACCAAAGAGAACCAGCGCGATCAGGGCCCCGGTATAGGCCCCCGTGCTGAAGCCAATCACATCCGGGCTTCCCAGCGGGTTGCGGGTGAGGGATTGGAAAACACCGCCGCTGACGCCCAGCGCCGCCCCAAAGATCAGGGCGGCGGCCGCGCGGGGGGCGCGCCACTGCAGGACGATCGAGTTTTCCAGACCCTCCCCGCCGCCAAAAAGCACGCGCAGCACGCGCGCAAAACTCAGCGGATAATCGCCGCTGCCGATCACCACAACCGCGACGGCGAGTGCGCCACAGATCAGGGCCAGGCAGATCAGCGCCTCGCGCCTGCCGCCGCCGAGCCGGAGCCGGGGCGCGCTCATAGCGCCGCCACCCTCCGGCGCCGGGCCAGATAAACCAGCACGGGCGCACCGATAAACGCGCAGGTGACCCCGGCCTCCAGCTCGCCCGGAATCACCACCCGGCCCAGGACATCGGCGAGGATCAGGATCAGGGGTGCCGCTATCGCGCTGAAGGCCAGCAGCCAGCGCTGATCCTGGCCGCTGAAGCGGCGCGCAAGATGCGGGGCCATTAATCCCAGAAAGCCGATTGCCCCGACCGCGGCGGTGGCCCCACCCGCGAGCACCGTGACGGCGATCAGGATCAGGATGCGCGAGCGGCGCACCGAGGTGCCCAGGCTCGCGGCGGTATCCTCGCCCAGCGCGAGCGCGTTCAGGTCGCGGCCTGTCAGCGCGGCCAGGATCAACCCCACCGCCAGGGTCACGGCGAGCGGGCCCAGGATCTCGGGGTTACGGTCCGCAAGCGAGCCGATGGTCCAGGCCCGGAGCTGATCAAAGGCAGCGGGTTGCAGGAGGGCAAGGCCCGTGCCGATACCCGAGAGCACCGCGCCGAGAGCCACCCCGGAGAGCACAAGACGCACCGGGTCCATGCCGCGCCTACCCGAGGCCCCCACCAGATAAACGATTGCACTCGCGGCGATGGCCCCGGCGAAGGCAAACCAGACATAACCGCTAAAGGACGTGACACCGAGGGTTCCCACGGCGATCACGATGGCCAGCGAGGCCCCCGCGTTCACGCCCAGGATCCCGGGCTCCGCGAGTGGATTGCGGGTCATCGCCTGAATCAGCGCCCCGGCCACACCCAGCGCCGCCCCCGCGAGCAGCCCCAGCACGGCGCGGGGAAGACGCGAGCCGATGATGATCGCATGATCGGCCTGCGCGGGATCATGGGAGACCAGGGCCTCCCAGACCACTCCGGGAGGGATGGGCTTGGAGCCCACGGCCAGCGAGAGCGCGGCCACGATCAGCAGGAGCAGGAGCGAACCCAGCAGCAGCGCCCAGCGCCTCCCGGAGGAGTGCGCGCGGATGCCGGACCCCTCCTGGCGCGATATCGCGCGGGATACTCTCGGCTCGGCCACGGGCGGCGGTCTCCGTTCGACCTGAGGAAAAATAGGGATGCAAGCCAGCTTACGGCACGCGGGCGGCGGCATACAGCGCCGCGGCGAGCAAGGCTAGCCTAACCAAAGCCTATGCTAGTTTTAAGGGGTGAACCTCCCCCAGACCCCGCAGCCCCGTATCCTGCGCACCCTCGGTGCCGCCGCCCTCGCCCTCGCCCTCGCGGTGACCGCCGCGGGGTGCAGCTCCGAGAGCGCCTCCCTCGATTCCCAGGCGGGAAATACCGATGTGGCCATCGGCGGGGAGCGCTTCTCCACCGCCGATCAGGAGACAGCGAAGCTCGGCTCGGATGCCGCGCCCGGCGTTTTCCCGCGCGTGGTTACCCACGCCAATGGCGAGACCAGCATCCCCAAAAAGCCCACCCGCGTGGTGGTACTGGATACCGGCGAGCTGGACGATGTGCTCGCCCTGGGCCTGACCCCCGTGGGCATCCCCTCCACCGAGGGGGCCAATGCGATCCCCAGCTATCTGGAGGACCGCGTCAAGGACGCCAAGCCGATCGGCACGATCCAGGAGCTGAATACCGAGGCCATCGCCGCGCTGCACCCGGACCTGATCCTCGGCTCGCAGCTGCGCGCCGATAAGCTCTACCCCCAGCTCTCCGAGATCGCCCCCACGGTCTTCTCGATCCGCCCGGGCTATCCGTGGAAGGAAAACCTGCGCCTCGTGGGTGCGGCCCTGGGCGAGGAGGACGCCGCTGTCACGCTGCTGAACGAGTATCAGGATAAGGCCGATGCCCTGCGCGCCGATATTAAGGGCGATCCCAAGATTTCCCTGCTACGGTTTATGCCGCAGAAGACCCGCCTCTATGCCAACTCCTCGCTGCTCGGCGTGATCCTCAAGGACACCGGGCTCGCGCGTCCCGAAAACCAGAACGTGGATGACCTCGCGGTGGAGATCTCCTCCGAGACCCTCGCCGAGGCCGATTCCGACTGGATCTTCTATACCAGCTATGGCACACCCGAGGCCACGGGAGAGACCGCCGCGCTCAACGGCCCGGTCTGGCCCACGCTCGGCGCGGTTAAAGCCGGGCACGTGCAGCGGGTCAACGATGATGTCTGGTTCCTCGGGCTGGGCCCGATCGGTGCGGGGCTGGTCCTCGACGATCTGCGCACCTACCTGGTGGACTAAACCAAAATGGCCGGGCCCCGCGGGGCCCGGCCATTTTTTTAGTTCACATCCGCGGGGTGCGGGCCGATCCGGCCAGCGGAGTCCAGCGCGTCGATCGCCAGGAGATCCGCGGGGGAAAGCTCAAAATCCCAGATCGCGAGGTTTTCCCGGATGCGGGCCGGCGTGACGGACTTGGGAATCGCGATGCGATCCTGCTGCACATGCCAGCGCAGCACCACCTGCGCTGGCGTGCGGTCCAGGCGCCGGGCGATGGCCTCGATGGCCGGGTCCCGGAGAACCGCGCCACCCTGGGCGAGCGGGCTCCAGGCCTCGGTGGCGATGCCGTGCGCGGCATTGGCGGCCCGCACGCGGGACTGCGCGAACGCGGGATGCAGCTCCACCTGGTTCACCGCGGGCACCGTGCCGCCGGTCGCGAGGATGCGGTCGAGGTATTCGGGCTCAAAATTGGAGACGCCGATTGCGCGGGCCCGGCCCGAGGCGTAGATCTCCTCGAGCGCCTCCCAGCTCGCCAGATAGCGATCATTGGCGGGGGCGGGCCAGTGGATCAGATAGAGATCCACATAGTTCAGGCCCAGGCGCTCCAGGCTCGCGTCGAAGGCGGCGAGGGTCTCGGCCCGGCCCTGATCGGCATTCCAGAGCTTGGTGGTCAGGAAGAGTTCCTCGCGGGCAATCCCGGAGGCGGCGAGCGCGCGGCCGGTGCCCGCCTCATTGCCGTAGATGGTGGCGGTATCGATGCTGCGATAGCCCGCGTCGAGCGCCGTGGCGACGGCGGCGGTGGCCTCGTCATCGGCGACCTGGAAGACGCCAAAGCCGAGGCGGGGCATGGCTACGCCGTTATTCAGCGTGAGGGAGGGAACGGGGGTGGTCATCGGTGGATGTCCTCACTATCAAAGAGCGTGGCCGGATTGGCCACGTCAATAATAGTTGCACACGCGGGCTATCCGCGCAAGTAAGGAGTTTGGGTTACATCCACTTCTTCATCTTGAATACCGCATAGAGCACCAGTGCCAGCGCCAGCATCGCCCCGATCGCCAGCGGATAGCCCAGGCTCCAGTGCAGCTCGGGCATATCGTCAAAGTTCATGCCGTAGATCGCGCCGATCAGCGTGGGCGCAAAGAGGATGGCCGCCCAGCCCGAGATCTTTTTCATATCCTCGTTCTGGCGCTGCGCCACGAGGGTCGCGTTCACGTTCAGGATCTGCGCGAGCGCATCCCGCAGCTCGGTCACCCGGGTATCCACCCGGGTCAGGTGATCGGCCACATCCTGAAGATAGGAGCGCAAGTATTCGGAGATGCCATAGCGCTCAAAGCCGCCGCGCAGGGCCTGCACCACATCGGTGAGCGAATTGGTGGCGTGCTGGAGATCAATGACCTCCTGGCTGAGCCGATAGATCCGCTCGGTCACAGCCTTATCCCCGCTGAAGACCTGGCGCTCAATCTGCTCCTTATCGACTGCCAGTCCCCGCAAGACCGGGGCAAAACCATCCACGATGGAATCCAGCAGGCGGTAGAGCACGGCCTCGGGCCCGAGCCGCAGCAGGTGCCGATCATTTAGCAGCGCCGAGTCGCCACGATCGGCCACGTCCTGCGCATTATCGGGCAGCGTGGTCTCATCGGTGCCGTCGATCCAGCGCCCGTCCTGGCACAGCACGGAGATGGCGCGGGGGCGCAGCAGCACATGAAACTCGGAGAAGTCCACGTCCTCGGTCTCGTCAAGATAGCGGGCCGAGCGCACCACGAGGAAGAGCACATCGCCATAGCGCTCCAGCTTGGGGCGCTGCCCGGCATGCTGAAGATCCTCCACGAGGATCGGATGCAGATCCCAGGCGGCGGCCAGCTCCTCCACGTCCTCCGCGGTGGGCCGGGGAAATAAACACAGCGCCATATTTTCCGGGGAGGCCGCCGCAAAATGCACGGTATCGGCGATGCTCGCATTCACGGGCACCTCCACGAGCTGCCCGTCATGAAAATAGCGGGTGCGGCGCGTGGTACCCGCCACGGCAGTATCGGGGCTCGGGCGGCGGCGGAACAGGCCGTTGCGGGGCGAGCCCGGGGCGTGGTTCTGGGGCATGGTTCTCCGTTTCCGGCACCCGATGCGGGGGCGCTGCCCCGCCAGTCTAGGCCGCGGGCGCGGGGCCCGGCGGCAGCGTGGCGGTTAGTCCGCGAGCTCCTTGCCAAACCAGCGGTGCGAGAACGGGTCGTCGTTAAAGCGGGCGATCGGGGTGAAGCCGAGCCGGGCATAGAGCCGCTGGGCCTCCACCAGGTCCTCGCGGGTATCCAGGCGCAGGCGCGCACGGCCCGAGGCGCGGGCACGCAGCTCCAGCTCGCCGATCACGCGGGCGGCCACGCCCAGGCCGCGCGCGCAGGAGCGGGTATAGATGCGCGTGAGCTCACCCAGCTCGGAGTCCAGATAGCGCATGCCCCCGCAGCCCACCGGCTCGTCCCCGCGATAGGCGATCACAAAGATGCCGCTCTCGCCGATCAGGTTATCGCTGGGGGCTCCCGCCATCACCTCGGCGATAAACGCGGGCGTCGCGGTGGTGGCATCCCAGCGCGTGATGATATCCGTGAAGTACTCGTGCAGAATCTCGGTCGCGGCCGGACAGGAGGGATCGGTGGGGACCACATGCAGATCATCGACTCCCGGGGTGGCGATGGTGCGGAGCGGGGAATCGAGCGAAGTCATAAATCCTATTGTATTCACGGTGCGGGGACCCAGCCTCCCGCGCTGGCGGGCGCGGGATCGCCACCGCGACGGAAACATCATCCCCGGGACGGAGATTCCCCCCACCCGCGGGCCGATGTGCCACGCGCGCGCCGGCCCTAGAGTGGTGACCATGATGACCCTGATCTCCGACCCGGACGTGGCCCGCATCCCCGTGATTGACTCCGGCGAACCCCTCATCGACCTGGCCTCCCGCGGCCTGCACTGCGCCCCCAATATTGGTGCGGCCGCGCTCGTGCGCGAGGGGCTGGCCACCCGGCTCCTCGCCGCCGAGGCCGCGCTTCCCGAGGGAATCCACCTGCTCATCGTGGAGGGCCTGCGCCCGCGCGCGCTCCAGGAGGCGATCATCGCCGATTATCTGGTGCAGCTGCGCGAGGGCTATCCCGAGGCCTCGCCCGAGCGCCTGCTGGAGCTCAGCGCCCGCTTTGTGGCCCCCGTAAACGTGGCCCCACATGTCGCGGGTGCCGCCGTGGATCTCACGCTGATGGACTCCGCCGGCACCCCCCTGGACCTGGGCACCGAGATCGATACCACCCCCGAGCAGAGCGCGGGGGCCTGCGTATTTGGCGCGGCCAATATCTCGCCGCTTGCCCGCCGCAATCGCATTCTTCTTGCGCGGGTGCTGGGCGCGGCCGGGCTGGAAAACTATCCCCATGAGTGGTGGCACTGGAGCTATGGCGACCGCTATTGGGCGCACCTTACGAGCGCCCCGCACGCGCTCTACGGGCCGGTGGGGGAACCGCTCGCCCCCTGACCGGCGGCGCGGGCCACGGCCTCCAGCAGCGCCACGTGTTCGGCCCACTCCGCGGGGGTGCGATCGGTGATATTGGCATCCCCCGGGGAATCCCCCACCGCTCCGTCGAGGCCCTCGCGCAGGATATCGGCCTGCCCCACGTGGCGCGCGACCTCGGCCACGAGGTGCACAAGAATCTGGCCCAGCGAGACATCGGCGCGCTCGGGGCCCCACCACGGCACGCGGCCGCGGGCATCCAGCGGCAGCTCGCGCACGGTGGTATCGGCGTGCTCGCTGGAGAAACGGAAGAGCTCCAAAATATCCGCGCGGGACTCCTCGGGACCGGCCCAGAGATCGGCGTCGGGGATATCCATCCCCACCTCGTCAAACGCGGTGGGCCGGCCAAAAACCAGGCCCAGATAGCCGAGCTGCACAAGCGCGACATGCTTGACCAGGCCCAGCAGATTGGTGCCGGTGGGGGTGAGCGGGCGGCGCACCGCATAATCGTCAAGACCGTGGAGCTTGGCCAGCAGGTTTTCGCGGCGGGCCGCAAGATAGCCGTGCAGTATGTCCCTCTGAGTGTCCATAGGCCGATTATCCCCCGCGGGTCCGACAGCGCCGGTTAGGCCGTGCCCTCGCGGCGGCGGCGCGGTGCCGGCGGGGGCGGAACCTCCTTGGCGGCCACCACGGTGGCAAGCGCGATGGTCTCCAGGCCGCGCATCGTGGAGATCACGCAGTGGGTATCATCGGCGCGAAAGAACCAGCCGAGCGCATCGGTGGCGCGGCCATCCTCGATCAGATAGCGGATAACCACCCGCGTCCCCTCGGTGGTGCCCTTTAAAAAAGTGACCGCGTCCTCGCCCAGCATGATGCTCCCTTGTTTCCCGGTAGTTTACGCCGGATCGGGCTCCTCAAACTCCGCGAGCCATCCGGCGAGGAGCAGTTCCAGGGCGCGGGCATCGGCGGGGTCCAGCGCGTCCAGGAGTGCGCGCTCATTGCGCATATGCTCGGCGAAGGCGCGGTCGATCAGGTCGCGTCCCGCGGGCGTGAGCGCCACGACCCGGCCGCGGCCATCGGCCTCGCTCACCCGGCGGGTCACGAGGCCGTTTTTTTCGAGCCGATCCACGCGCTTGGTGGCCGCGCCCGTGGTGACCATCGTGAACGAGGCGAGCTCCCCGGGCGCCCGCTCGAATGGCGCCCCCGCGCGGCGCAGCGCCGCGAGCACATCAAATTCGCCCTCGCTCAGGCCAAAGCGGCGATAGACCGTTTCGAGCCGCTCGGTGAGGTGGCCCGCGAGGCGGTGCAGCCGGCCGATCACCCCCACGGGTGAGGTATCGAGGTCGGGGCGCTCGCGCGCCCACTCCTCGCGGATACGGGTGACGTGATCGCGCGGCAGGGTCATCACCCCAGCATACCTTCCACGGAAGCTATACTAGCTTCCATGGAAACTAAATGGCGGTGGATCGCCCTCACGGCACTCGCCCCGATCGCCTGGGGCACCAATTATTTTGTGACCCGGCAGGTGCTGCCCGCGGAGTATCCGCTTTATGGATCGCTGCTGCGCGCCCTGCCCGCGGGCCTGCTCCTGCTGCTGATCGCGCGCGAATTACCGCGCGGCGCCCTGTGGTGGCGCGCGGCGGTCCTGGGCACGCTGAACATGGGCTCGTTTTTTGTGCTGATCTATCTGGCCGCCCAGCTGCTACCCACAAGCGTGGCCTCGACCGTGATGGCCGCCTCCCCTATTGCGATGATGCTCTGCGCCTGGGCCCTGATCGCCGAGCGCCCCCGGCTCACCCAGCTGATCGGGGCGGTGCTGGGGCTGCTCGGGGTCGCGCTGCTGCTCCTGACCGGCACGGGCGCGCTCAGCCCGCTCGGGATCGCCGCGGCGGTGGCGGCAATGCTGTTCTCGGCGCTGGGCTTTGTGCTGTCCAAGCGCTGGGCCGCGGGCGTGCGGCCGCTGCCGCTTGTGGCCTGGCAGCTGATCGCCGCGAGCCTGGTCATCGCGCCCTGTGCGCTGCTGATCGAGGGCGCACCGCCCGCGCTGGATGCCCCGGCGCTCCTCGGCTTCGCCTATGTCAGCCTGGTCACCACCGCGCTGGCCTATCTGCTCTGGTTTGCCGGGCTGGCCCGGCTTCCCGCGGGCACCGTGGGCCTGATCGGGCTGCTGAATCCGGTGACCGGCGTGCTGCTGGGCACCCTGATTGCCGGGGAGATCCTGGGCGGGCGGCAGCTCGCCGGGCTCGCCCTGGTGCTCGGCGGGATCCTACTGGGTCAGTGGAGTCCGCGCCGCGGTCCCGGCCCCCGGCCCCGCGCACGGGGCGGGGACCGGGGGCGGGCACGCCGCGGCGGGGTTAGCGCACCTGGGCGAAGCGCAGGATCGCCGCCACCGGGCTCTCGCGCGGCAGATCCTCGCGGCGCACCGCGAGCACCTTCGCGCCGCTGAGCAGGGCGCGGCGCACGATCTCGTCGATCACACCGTAGTTCACGGCATCATCCACCTCGTTAAGCGTGATCGCGCCGGATTCCTCGTCCACCGTGCCCGGCAGGACCTCGTCCATATCAAAGAGCAGCGTCTCGATCGAGCCATAGGTGGCGGCGCGGGCGACCGCGCTGACATCGGTCTCGGTGCGCCCCGAGGAGACGAGGTCCTCGAAGTGCGCGCGCACGGCCGCGAGCTGCCCGGCATAAACCTCATCGAGGATGGGGCGCACCCGGGCGTCCAGCTGGGCATCGGTGAGCTCCTCGGGGTTGCCGTCGATGCCGTGCTCGGTCAGGTGCGGATAGCTATTCACGGAACGGAAGATGGAGGCCACGGGCTCGGCCGCCGCGAGGATCAGCGGCACCTCGCGGCCCACCAGGATGGGGCGCAGGGCGGAGTCCACCGCGCGGCCATACTGCCGGATATAGACCTTCTTGCCCTCATCGCCCTGCTCGTGGCCGCTCCAGAAGCGGCCGCTGCGGGAGTCGATTGCGCCGTCACGCAGCAGCGATTCCGGAATATTGGGAATGTTCAGGGTATGGGCCGGGGCATCCGCTGCCACCTCCACGAGCCGCGCGGTCTTCTGCGAGAGGGCCAACACAAACGCGGTCTGCGGGAAGGTGACCGCGCGCAGCAGCGGTTTAATATGGAAGCGGTCGGAGACCTCAACCATGTTCTTGAGCCGATTGGGAAGCCTGAACGTGCGCACCGAGGTGGGGGTCACAAATACCGCGAGGCTATGCGAGAGGTGCCGCCAGAAGGGCACATCGGTGAGCAGATCGTCGATCTGTTCCTCAACCTCCTCGATCACGCGTTTCTCAAAGCCCGCGGTGGCGAGCTGATCGATCGCGTTTTTGGCGAGGTTGGTGAACTCCACGGGCGCTGATTCGTTTTGCGCGGGGATCGGGCTGGTTTCGAGGAAAATCGAAATGCTCGCGGGCTCCCGGCTATTCACCAGGCGGAGAATATCGGTTTGGGTCGGAATATCGGTATGGATCAAGATTCTTCCTCACTACTCAAGGGGCTGTGGCGGGCCGCGCACGCACGGCCGGTACTGCGCACCCGTGTCGAGAGCGGCACCCAGGGAGGACCCGAAACTAGGGGAATGAGGGTTCCGTTCGCGGCACGATTCTGCGGCGGAAAAGCGGATATCACCTCACCTCAACGTGGATTGATTCTGTGCCCCCAAACTATCCGACCCGGACCTCACAGAACAAGGGTTATGAGGTTTTCTGCGGGCCCATACAGAAACCGCCGGCCGCACCCCGAGGGGTCCGGCCGGCGGAAGGGCTGTTTTCTAGCGGGTCGTGCTATTTGGTGAGGGGGGCCAGCTTCGGGTCGTTGGCAAAGACCTCGGCGGCGTTCTCCTTGGTCACGATGATCGGCTCCAGCAGGTAGGCGGGAACCACCTTCTTGCCGTTGTCATACGTGGTGGTGTTATTCACCTCGATGGTCTTGCCCTCGGAGAGGTCCTTGACCATCGCGATCGACTTGGCCACGAGGTCGCGGGTGTCCTTGCTGATGGTGGAGTACTGCACGCCGTCCATGATCGACTTGACCGACTCGGCCTCGGCGTCCTGACCGGTCACCACGGGAACGGGCTTTCCGGCGGCCTGGACCGAGGTGATGATGGCGCGGGCCAGGTTGTCATTGGGCGAGAGCACACCGTCCAGCTCGGTGGTGGCGTAATTTGCGGCGAGCAGCGTGTCCATGCGGGTCTGGGCGTTCTGCGCGGCCCACTTATCGGTAGCGGTCTGCTTGATATCGGTCTGACCCGAGACCACGTTGAGCGTGCCATCGTCGATCTTGGGCTGGAGCACCTTCATCGCGCCGTCAAAAAACACGGCCGAGTTGGCATCGGTGGCCGAACCCGAGAAGAGCTCGATGTTATACGGGCCACTGGGCTTCTTGGCGGCCATGCCATCGAGCAGCGACTGCGCCTGGAGCTCGCCCACCTTCTCGTTATCAAAGGCCACGTAATAGTCCACATCGGGGCTGTTCAGGATCAGGCGGTCATAGGCGATCACGGTCGCGCCGGATTCCTTCGCGGCCTTCACCTGGGCGCCGAGCTTTCCACCATCCTCGGCACCGATGATGATGACCTTGGCCTTCTTGGCGATCATGGCGGTGATCTGCGCCTGCTGATCGGCGGCACCGTTGGTCGCGCTGGCGTACTGCACGTCGCCCTTAAAACCGGCGTCCTTAAGCCCGTTCACAAAGAGGTCGCCGGCGAGCACCCAGTTTTCGCTGGTCTTGGCCGGGAGGGCCACGCCGATCACGGAATCGGCGGGGAAACCCTTGGCATCCCCGGAGGAGGCGGGCGAGTCATCGGCACGGCTCGAGCATCCCGAGAGTGCGAGTGCCGCGATGGCTGCGGCGGCCGTGAGAGTGAGGCCAAATTTACGCATTTTATTTCACTTTCTGTGAGTCTAAATGGTGCACTGCTTGGTGTTGCGCGGGGCGGCTTTGCCCCGCGCGGGGGCTACGAGAACGCTAGTTCTGCGTAGTGGTTTCGGACCGCGAGGTTTCCTCCTGCGGATTGGTGGGCACCACGGCGGGTGCGGGGGTGGCCACGGCCGGATCGGCCGGGCGGCGGCGGGTCATCAGCCCGATCAGGGAGGGCTTGCCCTGGCGCTTGGAATAGACGTCCACGGCCACGGCCGCGAGCAGCACCAGGCCCTTAAAGATCTGCACCAGGTCGGTACCCACGCCCAAAAGCTGAAGGCCGTTATTCAAGACGGCGATCACGAGGCCACCGATGATCGACCCGATCACGGTGCCGATACCGCCGGCCACGGCCGCGCCGCCGATGAACACCGCGGCAATCGCGTCCAGCTCCCAGCCCGAGCCATCGCCGGGGCCCGAGGCCACCGAGCGGGATACGGCCATCATGCCGGCCAGCGAGGCGATGATCGACATATTCATCATCACAAAGAAGTTCACGCGCTTGATCTTCACGCCCGAGAGCTCGGCGGCCCGCCAGTTGCCACCCACCGCATAGATATGGCGGCCAAACGTGGTGTTCCGGGTGATAAACGAATACGCGATGATCAATACGCCGAGGATGATGCCGGCCACCGGGAAGCTGGTGCCCACGCGGCCCGTGGCAAAGAGGATCGTGGCGCAGACCACCACGGCGGAGAGCAGGCCCACCTTGGTCACGCTGACCCAGAGCGGTACCATCACGGAGCCCATCTTGGCCTGGGTCTTCCGGCCGCGCCACTCGGACCAGATCACGGCGAGCACCACGAGCAGGCCGAGGATCAGCGTGGGGTTGCTAAAGCCAAAATCGGGGCCAAAATCGGGCAGATAGCCGCCGCCGATAAACGTGAAGTCCTCGGGAACGGGAACCGAGGTGGAGTTACCAATCAGCTGGTTTCCGCCGCGGAAGATGAGCATTCCGGCGAGCGTCACGATAAACGCGGGGACGCCCACATAGGCCACCCAGAAGCCCTGCCAGGCGCCGATCAGTGCGCCCACGGCGAGGCCCAGCAGGATCGCGAGCGGCCAGGGCAGCTGCCAGCTATTCATCGACGTGGCCACGATCACGCCCACAAAGGCGGCAACCGAACCCACCGAGAGGTCGATATGGCCGGCGATGATGACCATGACCATGCCGATCGCCAGCACCAGGACATAGGCGTTCTGGTTGACGAGGTTAATCAGGTTGGTGGGGTCCAGGGTGAGGCCATCGGTCAGGATCTGGAACAGGATCGTGATGGCCACGAGGCTGCCGAGGATTCCAAACTGGCGTCCACTCGAGCGGCCCCCGCCAAACATCAGCTTGAGGTCGCGAATTCCGCCGGACTTCGGTGTCTTGCGTGCGTCTGCGGTCATTTTTGGGGGGCTCTCTGTGTCGCGGAAGTCATGCTTCTCATGAGGGATTCGGGATCGGCCCGCTCGGCCGGAATTTCGTTGGTGATGGCGCCCTCGAAGATCGTGTAGATGCGATCGGAGACGCCGAGGAGCTCGGGCAGCTCGGAGGAGATCATCACGATTCCCTTGCCGCGGGAGGCGAGTTCGCGGATGATCGCGTAGATCTCGCTCTTGGCCCCCACGTCGATTCCGCGGGTGGGCTCATCGAGGATCAGCAGGTCGGGATCGGTGAACATCCACTTGGCCAGCACCACCTTCTGCTGGTTTCCGCCGGAGAGCTTATCCACGCCCTCAAATACGGTGGGGGTTTTGATGCGCAGCTCGCGGCGGTATTCCTCGGAGACGCGGAACTCCTCCACCTCATCCACCACCCCGCGGTGGGCGATCTTGCCCAGCTTCGCCGAGACGATGGAGCGTTTAATATCGTCGAGCAGGTTCAGCCCGAGTTCCTTGCGGTCCTCGCTGACATAGGCGAGGCCGTGGTCGATCGCCTCGGAGACGTTTTTGAGGACGATCTCGCGGCCGTCCTTAATAATCGTGCCGGAGATATAGGTGCCATAGGAGCGACCAAAGAGGCTCATGGCCAGCTCGGTGCGCCCCGCGCCCATCAGCCCCGCGAAGCCAACAACCTCGCCGCGGCGCACGGTGAAATGCGAGTTTTTGGCCACGAGCCGCTCGGCCGTAAGCGGGTGTTGCACGGTCCAGTTTTTGACCTCAAAAAAGACCTCGCCGATATTGGGGTTGCGCTCGGGGAAGCGGTTTTCCAGCGTGCGTCCCACCATGCCGCGGATGATCCGGTCCTCGTTCACGCCATCGCGCTTCACGTCCAGGGTCTCCACGACGGTGCCGTCCCGGATGATCGTGATGGCATCGGCGATGCGCTCGATCTCGTTGAGCTTATGCGAGATGATGACCGAGCTGATGCCCTTGCCCTTGAGCCCCAGGATGAGATCAAGCAGGCTCTGCGAGTCGTTTTCGTTAAGCGCCGCGGTGGGCTCGTCGAGGATCAGGATCTTGACCTTCTTATTCAGCGCCTTGGCGATCTCCACCAGCTGCTGCTTGCCCACACCGATGTGCTTAATCAGCTGATCGGGGTCCTCGTTCAGGCCCACCCGGGCCAGCAGCTCCACGGCGATCTTCTTGGCCTCGACCCAGTTGATGACTCCGCCGCGGCCGGGCTCGTTGCCGAGGAAAATATTCTCGGTGATCGAGAGTTCGGGGATCAGCGCGAGCTCCTGGTGGATGATCACGATGCCCGCGGCCTCGCTCGCGCGGATGTCTTTAAAGCGCATGGTCTCGGTCTCGAAGACGATATCGCCGTCATAGGTGCCATAGGGGTATACCCCGGAGAGCACCTTCATCAGGGTGGATTTACCCGCACCGTTTTCGCCGCAGATCGCGTGGATCTGATTGGCGGCCACCGAGAGCGACACATTGGACAGTGCCTTGACCCCGGGGAACTCCTTGGTGATGGAGCGCATCTCCAGGATGATCGGGCTAGTGGGCACGGTCACACCCCCGGCGCGAGGCAGCGCGGCTATCCCGTGAATTTTTCGGCACGTTCATTACTTCCACTCTCGGATCGACTCCGTCGTCTGTATCCGGGTTCGGGCGGTCCACCCGAGCTCGTAAATGAAGTAAACGCTACTGAGGGCTATGCCGTCAACTGTTTAACGCAAGCTTTGCGTAACAACTCGGTTACACACGGCGAATATTGGACTCCTGCAGGACCAGCGCGGCGGCCCCGAGGGCCTCCGCCCGCATCCCCAGCGAGGACATCGACAGCCCCGTGGACTCGCGCACCACCGGCACACTATTGCGCTCCAGCCCGCGCCGAATCGGGTCAAGCAGCAGATCCTCCAGGCCGGTAAGCGGGCCGCCAACCACAAACACCTCGGGGTTAATCACATTGGCGATATTGGCCAGGGCGTGCCCCACAGCCATGCCGGCATCCTCGACCACGCGCGCGGTCGCGGAGTCCCCCGCGATCCCCAGCGCCACGATGTCATCGGCCGAGACCGGGCGGTGATGCCCGCGCGCGAGCGACTCGATCATGACCGAGGCCGAGGCCACGGTCTCCAGGCAGCCGCGATTGCCGCAATAACAGACCAGCCCGTTCTCGGCCACGGAGGTATGGCCGATCTCGCCGGTGACCCCGCGACTGCCGTAAAACAGCGAGCCGTTCAGGATCAGGCCCGCGCCGATACCCGTGCCCACCTTCACAAAAACCAGGTTGGAGACGCCGCGATGCGCCCCCCAGGTGACCTCGGCGAGCGCGCCGAGGTTGGCATCGTTATCCATGATCACGGGCAGCCCAAAGCGCTCGGCCAGGTCCGCGCGATTGGTGCCCACCCACTCCGGGAGGATATCGCCGTGCAGGATCGTGCCGGTGCTGCGCTCAAGCGTGCCCGGGATCCCCACGCCCACGCCGAGGATCGAGGAGCGCTCGATGCCCGCGGATTCCAGCAGGCCGTCCAGCATCTCCACGGCGAGCAGCATGGCCTCCTCGGCGCGATGCCCGCGCGCGAGGGTGCGATGATCCTCCGCGATCACCTCATAGCCGAGGTTGCTCAGCACGATCCGCACGTGGCGGCGGCCAAAGTCCACACCCACGGCCACCGCACCGCTGTCCACGAGGCTGACCAGGAGGGCGCGCCGCCCCGAGCTGGTGACCGAGGAGGTCTTCAGGACGCCCTTGGCCTCGAGGCGCTTCACGATATTGGAGATCGTCGCGGTGGAGAGCCCGGTCTGCCGGGAAAGCTCGGCCTGGGTCGCGGGACCCGTGGTGAGAAGCACATCGGTCACGCGCTGCTGATTGCGGTGGCGCAGGGCGCCCTGGGAGCCGGGATTTACCCCGCGGGTCGGTCCCGCTGTGGAACCCTCCAAAACTTTACTCACGGCGCGATCCTTTTTTATGTATTCAAGCAGTTAACGTATTAGGGTATATCGAATCTGATTCATTGATGCCAATGGAGGCAAAATTTGTCCGCCACACCCCCCTCCGGTACCGTATTGGCCCTCGATATCGGGGGGACCAAGGTGGAAGCGGCGCTCGTGGATCACACGGGAGCACTCCGCCCGGGGAGCCGGTTTCGGGTGGCGACCGGACGGGACTCCACGCGCGAGGCTCTGCTCCATGCTATCGATTCAGCGGTCACGGGAACGCTCGCCACCGCCGGGAACGCGGCGGAAATCGTGGGTTGTGGAATCGGCTCGGCGGGGCCCATCTCGCTCGGGGAGGGCACCGTCTCTCCCCTGAACCTGCCCGCACTGCGCGGCTTCGGCCTCGTGGACTTTATTGGGCAACGCCTCGCGGTACCCACCACCCTGCGCCTGGACGGAACCTGCATCGCGCTGGCCGAACACTGGCTCGGGGCCACGCGCGGGGCGCGCAACTCGCTCGCGATGATCGTCTCCACCGGCGTCGGCGGCGGGCTGATCCTGGGCGGCCGGTTATTCTCCGGGGACGGCGGCAACGCCGGGCATATCGGCCAGGTCCAGGTGGCCACGCGCGAGCCCGGACACAGCGCCGCCCGGGCCTCGCTGGAGGCGCTGGCCTCGGGGCCGCGGATCGTGGAGTGGGCGCGCGAGCGCGGCTGGGCCGGGCAATCGGGCGAGGAGCTCGCGGCCGATTATGCCGCGGGGGTACCGCTCGCGCGGGAGGCCGTGCGGCGCTCCACCACCGCCGTGGGCGAGGCCATCGCGGGCGTCGCGACCCTGCTCGACCTGCATCACGTGGCGATCGGCGGCGGCTTCATGAACGTGGCCGCCGACTATATCGAGCGCGTCGCGGCCACGATCCGCGAGGCCGCGATCTTTGATTATGCGCGCGAGGTGACCGTATCCCGTTCGGGCCTCTCGGATGAGGGTCCGCTGATCGGCGCGGCCGCCCTGATCCACCGCCGCGACCTGCTCTAGCGCGGCGCCCACCCCGCCCGATAGCGTGCGGGCATGACATATGCGCGAACCATCCGGGCGGCCTATGCGCTCCGCGCCACCGAATATACGGCCGCGCTGGGCTCGCTCGCCGCCACCTCCCCCGCGGACCGCGACCTGATCGCGCGCTGGGCCGGGGAACTCTCCGGCCCCGTGCTGGACGCTGGTTGTGGCCCCGGGCAATGGACGGCCTATCTGCGCGCGCTGGGTATCCGGGCGCGCGGCATCGATCTGGTACCCGAGTTTATTTCCGCGGCACGCGATAATCATCCCGGCACCGATTATGCGGTGGGCTCCTTTGAGGACCCCGCCGCCCTCGGGAATAACCTCGGCGGAATCCTCGCCTGGTACTCGCTGATCCATACCGACCCCGCGCAGATTTCGGCGGTGCTGGCGGGCTTTGCCCGGGCGCTGGCGCCGGGCGGCGGGCTGCTGCTGGGGTTTTTTGAGGGCGCGTGGGGGCAGCCCTTCGATCACCGGGTTCACCGTGCCTATACGCTCGCGCCCGAGCGGCTCGGTGAGCTCCTGCGCGAGCACGGTTTCACGGTGCTCGGGGAGGAATCCCGGCAGGACCCCGGGGCCCGCCCGCATGCGGCGATCCGGGCGCGGCTCGGCGCGGGGGAGGCTCCCCCGCCGCCCCCGGGCCTGCCCTAGCGCTCCCCGCCCGCTCCCGCGACGGCCCTCGGGACAGGAATCCCCCGCCGTTTCGTGTCGTCGGGGGTCGGGTATACGATCAATCTCCCGGGCCCGCGTTGCACGCTCCCCGGACCCCCGAGTTTCACTGGAAGGAATAGTTCCTCATGTCCACCACCGTTTCCGCCCTTCTTGCCCCCTCCGCCGGGGCCCCGTTCGAACGCGGCACCATCGAGCGCCGCGACCTGCGCGCCCACGATGTGCGCATCGATATCGCCTATGCCGGCATCTGCCACTCCGATATCCACCAGGCCCGCGAGGAGTGGGGCGCGGCCATCTTCCCGATGGTCCCCGGCCACGAGATCGCCGGCATCGTCTCCGAGATCGGCCCCGACGTCACCCGCTATGCCGTGGGCGACCGCGTGGGCATCGGCTGTTTTGTGGACTCCTGCCGCGAGTGCGATGCGTGCCTCGCGGGCGAGCAGCAGTACTGCGAACGCGGCTTTGTGGCCACCTATAACAGCCGCGAATACTCGGGCGAGGACACCCACGGCGGCTATAGCCAGCAGATCGTGGCCGATGAAAACTACGTGCTCTCGATCCCCGAGGGCATCGCGCTGGATGTTGCGGCCCCGCTGCTCTGCGCCGGCATCACCACGTATTCCCCGCTGAAGCGCTTTGGCGCGGGCCCCGGGGCCCGCGTCGCCGTGATCGGCATGGGTGGCCTGGGCCATGTGGCCGTGAAGATCGCCCACGCGATGGGCGCCGAGGTCACCGTGCTCAGCCAGACCCTGAGCAAAAAGGAGGACGGCCTGCGCCTCGGCGCCGACCACTTCTACGCTACCTCCGATCCCGAGACCCTCGGCAACCTGCGCAAAAACTTCGATATCGTGCTGAATACCGTCTCGGCCGATCTGGATCTCGATGCCTATCTGGCCACGCTGAAGCTCGGCGGCACGTTTGTTTACGTGGGCCTGCCCGAGAATAAGCAGCGCTTCCGCAGCGCCTCGCTGATCGGCGCGCGCCGCAGCATCACCGGTTCCAATATCGGTGGCATCCCGGAAACCCAGGAGATGCTTGATTTCTGCGCCAAGCATAATATCGGCGCCGAGATCGAGATCATCGGGGCGGATGACGTGAACGCCGCCTATGAGCGCGTGATCCGCAGCGATGTGCGCTATCGCTTTGTGATCGATACCCGCACGCTCTAGCCCGTGCGCGCGGTCCGTCCCCCGGGGCGGGCCGCGCTAGGCGCGCAGCGCCGCCACCGCCTGGATCGTGGCCTCGGTCAGCGGGGCGGGCAGCCGATCCAGCGCAAACCAGCCCAGATCCGAGTGCTTCTGGGGCTCCACCAGGCGCGGCTCCCCCGCAAAAGACTCCGCCAGATGTACCGGGGCGATCCAGTGTTCCCCCGCCTCCGCATCGATCTGGTCCACCACGCAGAGCAGGGTGGTGGCACCGAGCCGGATATCCAGCTCCTCCTCCACCTCGCGGGCGATCGCCGCCGCCACCGTCTCGCCAAAATCGATCTTGCCGCCGGGCAGCCCCCAGGCCCCGGCCTCGGGTGCGCGCCGCCGCCGAATGAGCAGCAGCGCCCCCTCGCGAAAAATAGCCGCGCCGCAGCCCGCGCGGGGTCCGCCCTGAGTGTGTTCCATGATCGATAAGTTTAGCCACCCGCGGTGCCCCGCCCCCTCCCCTTCGCGGACATAATCGGCCAGCCCGGCCGGGTTTTTTCCCCGCGCCCCGCGCCCAAAATTCCGCGAAAATCTGCGGGCCCCGGCGCGACACGGGTATATGCACATTTCGTCACGGCCTGGGCCCACCACCCACCCGGTTGCTACGTTAACAACACCCGTTACCCCCGGCCCACTCTCGGCCCGGTACCGCCGTTTCGAGAGTCACCGCCTCCCCCGCGATGCGACCGGGAACTCAACATACTCTCCGCCGAACGCCCGTCCCCCAGCGCCCGCCGTTTCGGCACCCGCTCTCTCTGTTGGACACGGTCATGCACTCTCAGCGCTTCGCAAAACGCCCCACCCGGGAAAAGCTGCGCCTGCATTTTGACCCGAGCCGGCGCCGTAGCTTCCTGCGCGGCAATACCGTGGTCCTGTGCCTGAGCTGGTGTGCGCTCTTTATGGCCATCGGCGGGTTCCTCCTCGTGCGCACCACCCGGGGCTCGCTCCTCAGCCAGGGCCTATGCCTCGCGCTGGCCATCATCGTCCTCTTTGGCCTGCTGCCGATGCTGCACTCAGCCCGCCGCCGCTTCCAGCGCATCAGCGCCGAGGAGGATTCCCCGGTACTCGCTGTAAACGAGGGCGGGGTCGCCCTGCACAGCGTGGGTCAGATCCCCTGGGCCGAAATGTGTGTGATCCTCCTGATCGATGCGTCCGCGCGCGGCGGCGCACGCCGCGCCAAGCTCAGCGGCTACGGCTCGCTCGGGGTCAGCATCGTGGTGTGGGACCACACGCTGCTGCTGGAAAACCTAGCCCCCGAGTGCAGCGCCCGCGAGGTGCGCCGCTGGCCGCAGCCCGATGGCACATGCGTGGGCGAAATCTATCTGCCGCTGGACCCGCTGCTCACCGAATACCAGTGCGCCGAGGCGTTCCGCGCCCTCGGGCTGGCCGCGGGCAAACACCGGGTGCCGCTGCAAAACCCGCGCACCGGCGCCCAGTTCCGCGCGGCCCTGGCCACCGCCGCCGCGCGCCACCGCTAATCGCGGGGAGCGCGCAACTCAAACTCGGCGGGCACCGAGGCCACGCCGTTCACCTGCACGCCGATCGCGTGGATGCCCGGGTGGTAGCGGCGGGTGGTGATCGGGCGGAACGAGTGCTCGCGCTCGATCACCGCGGATTCCCCCGGCTCGAGCGAGAGCGTGCTGTGTTTAAACGTCTTGGTCGTGAGGCTGCCATTGGCCTTGCGATGGTGCACCACATAATCGATGACGAGCCGCGCGGGCTCCGCACCGGTATTGCGCACGGTCGTGGAAAATCCGATGGTCCCGGAAAAATCTATCGCCGGGGCCGAGAGCCGGATGGGCCCCACCTCGACCGCTGCCGGGGCGAAGCCCAGGAGCGCCAGCGCGCCCGGATCACCCTTCTTCACGAGCGAGCGCAGCGCATGCCGCACCAGCTTATTGGTATGTGCATCGGGCTCGGCGAGCCAGGCCGCGCACGTATCGAGCACGAGGTCCGGGCGATGCCGGGCCAGATCGTTCAGATGATTGGCCACCGAGCGGCGCACATATTCGCTGTCATCCCGGTAGAGCCGCCCGAGGATCGGCAGCGTCGCCTCGGGTTCGGAGAGGATGCGCGGCACGCGCACGCCCCACGGCAGATAGGCGCGGGTGCCCTCGCTCGCGAGGCGGCGCACGTGCTCATCCGGGTGGCCCGTCCAGGTGCCGATCACGGCGAGCGCGCGATCCAGGTCATAAATCAGCAGCGAGCGGATCCCCCACTCGGCGGTCAGCAGCGGCGTGAGTTCGGCCTGCAGCGCGAGGGCATCCTCGAAGGCCCCCGGATCCGTGCCCGCGGTCACCACGGACAGGGCGCGGGTGGCCGCCGCCTCGGTGAGCGGCCAGATCGCCCACCCGGCGGGCGGCAGGGGCGCGGCCAGTGCCGCGCGAAAAACCGCGGCGAGCGTGCGATAGTCCGCCGGGATATCGCTCAGCAGGGCATCGCGCAGCAGATCGGTGCGCGCCCGCAGCGTGAGCGGGGTGAGCACCGGCTCGGTCACGGCCTCCAGCGCGGGAACGGGGGTTCCCGCGGCGGCGGAGATCGCGGCGGTCAGGGAGCGTACGGCGTCCATTCCCAGCAGTTCATCGGCAAAGGGCACGGCGGTATCTCCTGGATCGGCGGGGAGGCGGATTACCCCCGTGATCAGAGCGTAGCCGGTGCCGCCGACCCGAACGTAATACGGCGGATCGCGGGCGCGGAAACCGCCAGGATAGGGGGATGGCCTCCTCCCCCTCCCCCACCCATGCGCGCGGCCTCGGCCCGGTCCTCGGCACCGCCCTGATCGTGGCCTCGGTGCTGGGCCCGGGCATTCTGGGGCTCCCCGCCCTGGCCTATGCCCGCTCGGGCCCGGCGTTCCTCGTGGCCCTCGGCGGCATCCTCATAATGTCGGTATTTATCGCCCTGACATTTGCATTTTTGGGGCGGCGCGGCAACGAGGGCTCGGATATTGCCGGCTATGTGCGCTCGGCCTTTGGGGCGCGCGGCGGCGCGATCGTGGGCTATTGGTTTTATTTTGGGGTGACCCCGGGCATGGCCGCGCTTGGGCTGATCGCGGGCGAATACGTGCGCGGGCTGATCGGCGGCGGCCTCGTGACCGTGGTGGGCACCGCCGCGATCCTGCTCGCCGTGGCGACCCTCGGCAGCCTCGCGGGGGTGCGGCTGAGTGCGGGGCTGCAACTGATCCTGACCGGAACGCTCCTAGTGCTGCTGTGGCTTGCGGTGACCCTCGCGCTGCCCGCCGCCGATGCCTCCCACCTGCACCCGTTTGCGCCCGAGGGCTGGGGGGCGATTCTGCCCGCCGCGCTGATCCTGGTCTGGTTTCTCACCGGCTGGGAGGCCGCCGCCAATCTCACCGGGCTGCTGCGTGATCCGCGCCGCCGGCTGCTGCCGATCACGGTGGCCGCGCTGGTGATCCTCGCCGCCACGTTTGCCGCGGTCTGCCTCGTGATGGTGCTCGCGCTGGGGCCCGCTGCCACGGAGGGCGCCCCGATCGGCGCGATGCTCGCGATCACGCTGGGCCCGGCCGGTCCCGCGCTCGGGGCCGTGACCGCGGTGATCCTGACCCTCGGCAATATGAACGCCTATCTGGCGAGCCTCGTCGCGGTGGGTGGCACGCTCGCGCGCGAGGGCCTGCTGCCGAGCGCTGGACGGGTCATGCTCACGGCCATCCCGGTGGGGCTGACCGTGCTGGCGCTGGCCGCGGCCCCGCTGCTGCCGCAGGCCACGGAGCTTTTTGTATCGCTCTCGGCGGCCTCGCAGATCCCGGTCCTGCTCATCGGTTCCGCGGCGGGGCTGATGCTGCTGCCGCGCCGCTCCGCGGGCCGCTCTCTTGCGCTCGGCGCCACCGTGTCCTCGGCCCTGTTGCTCGCGGTGGCCGGCTGGTATCTGCTCGCGCCGCTGCTGATCGCCGGTATCGCGCTGCTGGCATTTCGGCGCCGGGGCGCGCCCGCCTAGAATTTGGCTATGACCCCGACCGCAACGGCCACCGATCGCTCCCTCGCCGCCACCCTGAACTGGGTGGGGCTCGGGGCCTGGGCGCTCCTCCTCGTGGGCGGCGTGCTCTTCCTGCTGGGGATGTCCCCCGTGGAGGCGGGCTATTTTGCGAGCGATCCGTTGCACGAGAATCCGTTTGCGGGCGCACTCCTGGGACCCACCTCCTGGGCGGGCCTGGGCCTGGCCTCCCTGGGCCTGCTCGGCCTGGGGTTCTGGATGGGGGCGCGCGTGCTCGGGCGCGCGCGCTAAAGCTCCGCGCGCCGCGGCGGATTGGCCCCGGCCCGGGATACCGTGATCGCCGCTGCCCGCAGCGCGGTCTCGCCGATCCGGGTGAGGGTGGGGGAATCCAGCGTGCCCGCCCGCACGGCCTCATCCGCGCCCACCTCAAGCACCGCGGCGAGCATCGCCGCCATAAACGAATCCCCCGCACCGATGGTATCCACCACGCTCACGCGCGGGGCGGGCAGGGTATAGAGCTCGCCGCCCGCGAGGATCAGGCAGCCCTCGGCGCCGCGGGTCACCGCGACCAGCCCGGCCCCGCCCCGGGAGGCGAGACGGTCCAGGACCGCGGGCAGGGCGAGCCCCGGATAGAGCCACTCGGCGTCCTCATCGCTGAGCTTCACGATATCCGCGAGCGCGGCCAGGCGCTCGGTGCGCTCCACGACGCTCTGATGTTCGGGAATGATCAGCGGGCGCATATTGGGGTCAAAGCTCACCAGCGCGCGCGGGCGCACGGCGCCGAGTGCGGCCTCGATCAGATCGGCCCCGGGCTCCAGATACGCGGCGATGGACCCGGTATGCACCAGGCGCACATCCGCTGGGATCTCCGGCTCCGTGAGCGCCCCGGTGATCTCAAAACGATAGCTCGCGGCCCCGTCCCGATCCAGCGTGGCGCGCGCCGTCGCGGTGTCCCCCGCATCGCGGGACCCGGCGGTGACCGCCACGGAGCTGGCCTCCAGGTGCCGGTTGATGGCCGCGCCGCGCTCGTCGCGGCCAAAACGGGTATGCAAAACCACGGGGATATCCAGCCGCGCCAGGCCGATCGCCACGTTCATCGGGCTTCCCCCGGGATGCTCGTGGATTCCCTCGGGCCCGTCCACGATATCGGTCAGGGCCTCGCCAATCACATAGGCGGTGGGTTCAGGGCTCACTCGGGGGATCCTTCCAGTGCGGCGTCGATGCCGTGGGCGCGAATGGCCTCCAGGGAGGCGATATATCCTTCGCTAAAGATAGCGTTATTTGCGAGTTCCCCAAAGACCTGTTCGCAGCGCAGGAAGGCGAGCGGGTCCTCCCCCAGGTTTCGCGCGCGGGTCCACACCTCGTGTTCCAGCGGATCGCCGGGCTCCGGGGAGCGGGCCACCCACTCGGCCCAGGCCGCCACGAGCAGCGCCCCGGCCCCCGCGGGCCGGCCCGCGGCGAGGTTATCGCGCACCGCGGGCAGCACAAATTTGGGGATGCGATTCACGGCATCGGTGGCGAGCCGATCGAGGGTATCGGCGATCGCGGGATTGGTGAAGCGGATAAAAAGCTGCCGAATATAGTCGTCCAGGTTGATGCCCGGGACCGCTTCCAGGCTCGCGCGGGCCTCGGCCAGATAGCGGTGTAGGAAACCGGCGATCACCGGATCGGCCGCGGCCTCATGCGCAAATGTGAACCCGCGCAGCAGCCCGGTATAGGCCATGCCCTGATGCGCGGCATTAAGCAGGCGCAGCTTCATCAGCTCATAGGGCTCCACATCCTCCACCAGCTGCACCCCGGCCCGCTCCCAGGCGGGGCGTCCGGCGGGGAAGTGATCCTCCACTACCCACTGCACAAACGGCTCCGCGACCACGGGCCATGCGTCCTCAAGACCCAGCCGCTCGGCGACCAGCGCGCGGTCGGCATCGGTGGTGACGGGCGTGATCCGGTCCACCATGGAATTGGGGAAGGCCACCTCGGCGGCGATCCACTCGGCCAGCGCGGGATCGCTGCGCCGGGCACAGTCCAGCACCACCGAGCGCGCCACATCGCCGTTGCCCGGGACGTTATCGCAGGAGAGCACCGTGAAGGGCGCGATCCCGGCCGCGCGGCGGCGGGCCAGCCCCGCAATAATCAGCGCAAATACCCCCGCTGAATCCGCGGCCTCGGGCAGGCGGTAGCCCCCCTCGGTGACCGTGAGTGAGACGATGCGGGTGCCCGGGGCGGCGAGCGCCCGCAGCACGGCCTCCGGGTCATCGGGCGCATAGAGAAAGCGGGCGATCGAGCCGATCACGCGCGCCTCCAGGCCGCCGTCGCCGGCCTTGAGGACCAGCGTATAGAGGTTGTCCTGCGCGGCGAGGACATCGCGCATCCGGGCATCGCCGGGCATGACCCCCACGCCGCAGATTCCCCAGCCGGGGTCCTCGCCCGCGGCCAGCAGCCGGTCGAGGTACATCGCCTCGTGGGCGCGATGGAAATTGCCCAGGCCGAAGTGGATAATCCCGACCCCGAGCGCGGAGCGGTCATAGGCGGGCACGGCCACGGGGATATCCCCCGCGGGGCGGTGGCCGTGCAGCTGGGACAGGGGAAGGGACACGGGGCACTCGATTCTTCGATGACGGGGAGGCCCTTCCAGACTGGCAGGCGGCGGCGCGCGGGTCATCCCCCTCCGCACCGGAATAAGTGACCGTTGTCTGGGGAGGGACCCCGCGGAAAACCGCGGCGATTTCCGCGGCGCGGCCCGTATCATGCCCGTTTCCCCGCAAACGCCAACCGGTTTATGTGGGTTTTATGTGGCCTAGACCCGGACCACCCGGGTACCCAGCGCCGCAAAATCCCGCGCGAGCGTCGCGGGAAGCTCGGTCCCGGTGATCAGCGCCTCCACCTCATCCACCGTCCCGAAGCGCACAAAGCTGGAGCGGCCAAATTTATCGTGCCCGCCCACAAAGAGTGCCCGCGCGCTCACCCGCAGCGCCGTCTGCTTTACCGCGGCCACCGCCGGATCGGGGGTGGTCAGCGCGCCGTCCGCCGAGACACCATTGGCCCCGAGGATCGCCAGATCCGGCGCAAACCCCTCCAGGCCGCGGATCGCGAGCGCGTCCACCGCCCCCAGGGTTCCGGCACGCACGCGGCCGCCGATCATGATCACCTCGGTCTGCGGCCGCCCCACGAGGTGCAGGACCACGGGGATCGACGCTGTCAGCACGGTGAGCGGGCGGTCGGTGGGCAGCGCCTCGGCCACAAGCGAGGGCAGAAAACCCTCGTCGATAAATACGGTGCCGGCGTCCCCCAGCCGGCGCACGGCCTCGGCCGCGATGCGGGATTTTTCCGCCGTATGGTGCGTGGCGCGAAAGTCCAGGGCCGTCTCGATCAGGCCGCTCTCCACGACCCGGATCACCCCGTAGTGTCGCTCCAGGGCCCGCTCGGCCTCGAGCGCGCGCAGGTCCCGGCGGATGGTTTCGGCCGAGACGGAAAACCGCGGTGCAAGCTCGGTCACGGCCACGCTTCCGCGTTCGCGCACAAGCCCCAGAATCGCGGCTCGGCGGGCGCGGGCCCCGCGCTGATTCTGGGCGACTTCGCTCATCGGTTCCTTCCGCGGGCGCACTCGCCGCCCCGAACCCCACAGTAGCGCGCGGCGGGGCGGGCCGGAATACCCGCCCGCCCCGCGCCCGCTATTCCTCGCGCACGGCGGCGAGCCCGGTGGCGGTGCGCACCGTGCGGAACGTGGCGATCACCGCGAGCGCGGCGAGGGCCAGGCACAGCGCCAGCACCAGATAAAACCCGGGCGCTGGCCAGCCCAGCGAGCGCCTGCCATCGGTCAGGCCCACCACCACGGCCCAGGCCGAGATAAAGCCCAGCCCGATTGCGCCCCCGAATACCGCGAGCAGCGGCAGGGCGGTCTCGCCGAGGATGATTCGCCGCAACGACCCCAGCGGCATCCCCATCAGGCGCAGCAGCCCGAGTGCGCGCCGCCGGTCCAGCACGCTCGCGACCGTGGCCACCGCGAGCGAGACGGTGGAGATCAGGGTGGCCACGAGGATGCCCAGATTGGCGAGCCCCTCAAACTGGGCGATATAGCTCATGCTGGTATCCGTCCAGCGCTCGCTCACCGTGATGGGCCCAAACGGGTCCTGCGGGAACGCGAGCCAGGCGGAGGTGCGCGCGGCCTCGATCCCCTCCGGGGTGCCATCCGTGCCGATCAGGACCAGGTGTACCTCGGCGTCGCCAATCTCGGCGCCCTCCGCCTCGCTCACCCGGCCGTCCCGGTTATTTACATAGCCCTCGTTTACGCGTACCGTATCGGTGGGCGCGCCCCCGGGCACGTCCAGACCGGCGGTGCGGGCATCGGCCCGCGTGAGGAGCCAACCGCCGGAACCCTCGTCAAAATACACGGGCACCGCATATTCCACCCCCGGCATATCTGCGAGCGCCGCCACCTGTTCCGTATTGCGGGAGCCCAGGCCATAGGGGGGCGATACGCTCAGGGTACTCAGGTCCAGGCGCTGGGTACCGGCCTCGGCCGGGGGCAGATCCTCGCGCGTGGTCATCGCGAGCGAGAACATCGAGACCAGGAATACGGCGATCACGAGCCCGCTCACGGTGCGGAACGTGGCGCGCGGGCCGCGGGCGATGCGGCTCAGGGCGATCACCCCGGCGGCGCTGCTGGCGCGCCGCGCTAGCAGGGAGCTGAGCAGATAGGTGAGATAGGGGCCGGCCAGGAGCAGGCCCACCAGGGTGAGAATAAAGCCCGGCAATATCAATTGCCCCATCGCATAATTGCCGAACCCGGCGATTGCGAGCGAGGATACCCCGACCATCAGGAGCAGGCCCAGCAGCAGCGGGATCAGCGACCAGGGCCGCGGCCGACGCTCGGCGGCGGTCACATCGGTGGCCAGCGGCCCAATATTGGCGCGCCGGGTGCGCCAGACCGCCACGGCCACACTGGATACCACGGTGATCAGTGCGATCCCCACGGTGGGCGCGACGCTCACCGAGAGATCCTCGGTGAAAAAGCTCCCCGGGCCCACCTCGATCCGGGCCGCGAGCGGGCGCAGCAGCCAGGCAAGCAGCACACCCGCCACCGTGCCCACCGCGGAGGCGATCAGCATTTCGGTGGCGGCGATCCGGCGCAGGCGCGCGGGGGTGGCCCCGATTAGGCGCAGCATCGCAAAGCGTTCGCGCCGCGCCGCGGCCCCAAGATCGGTCACGATGCCCACCAGGAGCAGCACCGGGATCAGGATCGCAAAGCCGCCGATCACCGCAATCAGGCTATAAACCGGGCTTCCCCCGAAGGCCACCGGTGCCCTCTCCACGATGACGCTTTCCATGCCGTGATAGCCGAGCAGCTGCTCCTCGCTCGCGCCCACCACCGCGGTCAGCGAGTCCGGGCTCGGCAGCGCCGCATTGGGAAGCAACCCGGCAAATGTGCCAAAGCGCGGGCCCAGCTCGGCACTCCCGGAGATGAGCTCCTGGAGCGCGGGCGAGGCAAAATAGGTGCCGGGCGCGGGGATGCCCTCCTGCCCCGGGATAAAGGACACCGGGTCCGCGGGGCCCGAGACGTCCAGGCGGGTGATTTCGTACTCGCCGAAGCGATCCATGCGCTCCACCCCGAGGGTCTGGCCCGCGCCGGCCGCGGGCTCCGGGGCATCCTCGGAACCGGGTTGATAGGCGATTGAGGACCACGCGCCGCGCAGATCACGCGCCTCAAGCCCACCATAGGCACCCCAGAGGAGGAGGAATAGCGTGACCCCGGCGGCGATGCCCGCCGCGATGCCCGCGAGCCGGGCCTGGCCCTGGCGATTACCCGCGAGCAGCACGCGGGTGAGCGTGAGGCTCATGCCCGACCCAGAGCCGCCACGGGCAGGCCGCCGCTGATATGGCCGTCGCGCACCATGATCTCGCGGTCGGCATAGGACGCCGTGCGCGGATCATGGGTGATGACCACCACGGTGGCCCCCGTGGAACGGGCCAGCTCGGTGAGGGTCACCATGACGTTTTCGGCCGCGAGGGAATCCAGCGAGCCCGTGGGCTCATCGGCAAAAATCACGCGCGGGCCCCCCACCAGGGCACGGGCTATGGCCACGCGCTGGGCCTGGCCCCCGGAGAGCTCGGCGGGAAATTTTTCGCCCTGCCCGCGCAGATCGAGGCGGTCCAGCCAGGTGCGGGACTGGCGCAGCGCATCCGCGCGCTTCATGCCCTTCAGCAGCAGCGGAATGCTGATGTTATCCAGCGCGCTGAGATCGGGCAGCAACTGGCCAAACTGGAAGATGAAGCCAAATTCCGAGAGGCGCAGCGCGGAGCGTTCGGCCTCGGAGAGCGCGGAGACGACCATTCCCCCACACTCCACCGTGCCGGAATCGGGCGCGATCACCCCGGCCAGCGCGTGCAGCAGCGTGGATTTACCGGAGCCCGAGGGGCCCATGACGGCGAGGATTTCCCCGGAATAGATATCGAGGTCCACGCCGCGCAGGGCCTGGGTCTGGCCGAAGGTGACCCTGAGGTTTCGGGCCGAGATGAGCGGGGTCTGCGGGAGGTGCTCGCTCATGCTCCCCTCACCTGCCCGCGCAGCTCGCCGAGGCGGGCGCTGGTTAATTCGATCCAGCGCAGATCGGCCTCGATATGAAATAGGGCGTGGTCACACATCAGCACGGTGGCGAGGTCGGCACCCTGTTTTTCGCGGGTGAGCACGCGCATCCGGGCGAGGTGCTCGGCGCGCTGGAGGTCCAGGAGGCGATCGGCATCGGCGTTCAGGAGCAGCGCGATGATCGTCTTGGCAAAAAGATTTGATTGCAGATCGGGCTCGGGGGTCTCGGGGGTAAACATCCACTCCTCCACCCGGGTGCGCCCGGCCGGGGTGATCTGATAGCTCTTGCGATCGGGCCCGCCGTCGCCGCTGGACTCGCCCAGCGCGAGGATCAGCCCATCGCGGATGAGCCGCGCGAGTGTGGCATATACCTGGCCAAAGGCGAGGGGCTTGCGGGTGCCGAAGAAGCGATCATAATCGGCCTTGAGGTCATAACCGTGGGTGGGGCCCGTGCCGAGCAGCCCAAGGAGCGTCTGTGCTTTATCCATACCGCGACTATACACTCAATGTATAGTGACGCAAGACCACGAAAAAAGGAGGACCGCGCCGGGGCGCATCCAGGCACGCCCCTGCGCGCACGACTAGGCGGCGGGCACCGCCACGCGCCGCCCCCGGGCCGCGCCGGACGCGGGGCGCGGGAGCCGCGGCGCCGCCCGGCTCACCGCCGCATCCGGCGCAGGAACCGGCTCGGGCAGCGGCGCTACCGGCGTCGCCGCCCCGCCCACATGGGCCAGATAGCGATCGATCGCATCGCGGCTCGCGGCCAGGCGCTCGATGCTGTGATCCAGGCGATCACGATACTCTACGAGGCTCGCGCGCACCCCGGGTTCGGGCGTCACCTCAAGCACATCGGCCTCGGTGGTAAAACAGGGCAGCACAAGCTGAATCAGCCGCGTGGGCATCCCGGTGGCCAGCAGGCAGCGAATCTTCCCGATCTTAAACTCCAGCTCGGGCCCGTATTCGCGATAACCATTGGGTCCGCGGGTGGGCGTAATTAGGCCCTGCTCCTCGTAATAGCGCAGGAGTCGCGGCGTGGTCTGGGTGAGTGCGGCCATCTCGCCAATGCGCATTTTTGGTCCTCCGGAACGGGCATGGGGGCGCTGTCGCCCCTTGCCCCAACCCCGGCGGTCCGACGCCTATTCCCGGCTTTTTCGGCGCGCGGGGGTGCCCGATTTGACCCTGACACTAGTGGTAGCCGATCATACTTCGATCATGACCAATATTTCCGCCACCCCCGTCGGGTCCCGTTCCCCGCTCTCCGTGGCACTCCTCCTCGCCTGCGTGGGCTTTATCACGCTGCTCACCGAGGTCCTCCCCGCGGGGGTTCTGCCCGAGATGGCCGCCGATCTGGGCACCTCCATTCCCGTGATGGGCCAGACCGTCGCCGTCTTTGCCGTGGGCTGTATCGCCGCCGCGATCCCCCTGACCCGGGCCACCGTGCGCCTGGATCGGCGCACCCTGCTGCTGCTTATCCTCGCCGTCTCGGCCCTGGCCAATCTGGGCACGGCCCTCGCCCAGGATCTGCCCACCCACTTCGTCTCGCGCTTTATCGCGGGGCTCGCGGCCGGCCTGGTCTGGGCCATGCAGCCGGGCTATACCCGCGGATTCACCCGCCCCGATCGCTTCGGGGCCACGCTCGGCGTGGTGCTCTCGGGCGCGACCCTCGCGATGGCCCTCGGCGTGCCCGTGGGCACGATTCTGGCCACCCAGCTCGGTTGGCGCGCGGTGTTTATGCTCATCGCGGCGATCACCGTGGCCCTCGGAATTCTCGCGCTGTGGATGGCCCCGCGCGTGCCGGGTGTGCCCTCCACGGGCGGCGCGAGCCTGATGTCCGCGCTGCGGATGCCCGCGGTACTCGTGGTGATCCTGGCCACGCTGCTGTGCGTCGTGGGACAGAATATGGGTTATACCTATCTGGCGCCGTCCCTCGCTCTCGGGGGCAGCCCGGTGCCACTGAGCCTCGTGCTCGCGGCCTTTGGCGTGGCCTCGGTGGGTGGCACGCTCGGGGCGGGCCGGCTCGCCGATCGCCGGCTCGGCCCGGTGCTGATCTCCGCGCTGGCGATCGGCGTGATCGGCCTGACGGTATTTGGTTTCACCCCGGCCCCGTGGCTCCTGCTGCTCTCGGCCGCGGCCTGGGGCCTGGCCTTTGGGGCCTATTCGGTGCTCTTCCAGATCGCCGTGGCCCGCGCGGGCGGCGCGGCCGCGGATGCCGCACAATCGGCGCTGGTCACGATCTGGAATATCTCGATTGCGCTGGGCGGCGCCGCGGGGGGCGCGGTGCTCGCGGGCTGGGGCCCCACGCCGCTGATCCCGATCGCGGCCGGGCTGATGCTGCTCGCCCTGCCCCTCGCGCTGGTCATTGCGCGCACCGATGCCCGGCGCTCCGTGGCGGCCTAAACGACGATGACCTCGACCCCCGCCGCGCGCAGCTCCTCCAGCGCCTCCGGCGGGGCCGCGGCATCGGTGATCAGCACATCGAGGGTGTCCAGGGCGCAGATCACGGCCATCGCCGAGCGCCGAAATTTCGCCCCCTCGGCCACCGCGATCACGCGCCGGGAGGACGCAATCATGCCGCGCTTCACGGCCGCATCCTGGAGGTCATAGGCGAGGAGCCCGTCCCCCGCGGAGGCGGCACAGCAGCTGATGATGGCGGTATCAAAGCGCAGATCGCGCAGCGCGGATTCGGCAAGCGGGCCCACCACCGAGCCCTCCTCGGGGCGCACGGTTCCGCCAGGCAGGTGCAGGGTGATCTCGGGGGCGCCGGCCAGGGCCGCAATCGCCTGAATCGAGAACGGCATCACGGTGAGGCGGCGCGGGCGCAGTGCGCGGGCAACGGCCTCGCCCGTGGTGCCGCTGTCCAGGACCACGGCCTCGCCCTGCACCAGCAGGGCCTGGGCGGCGGCGGCCATCCGCGCCTTCACGGCCGCGGCATCGGGTTCGCGCATCGCATAGGGCTGACCCTCGCCGCGCAGCAGTGTGCTCACGGCCCCGCCGTGCACGCGGCGCAGGACTCCCGTGAGTGCCAGCTGGTCCAGGTCGCGGCGGATCGTCACCTCGGAGGCCGCGAGCAGGGCGGCCAGTTCGGCCACCTCCACGCGGCCCTCCCGGTGTAGGACGTCGAGGATCTGTTCGTGTCGGGGATGCGGGGCCATGCCTTAAACATACATTAAATATGTTCGAACGGTCGCATTTAATGTTTGTTTAAGATAGCGTCGGTGTTCCAGCCCGCAGTCCTCCCCGAAAGAGCCCCATGAGCACCCTCACCCCACCCACCCCGCGCCTGCGCCGCGCCCGCCTCGGTGTTTTTGGCATCTTTTTTGTGGTGGGATTCCTGATGGCCATCTGGCTCGTGAATATCCCCGCGATCCAGGAGCGCACCGGCGTCTCCCATGCCGTGCTGGGCGGCCTGATCCTGGTCTTTGGCCTCGGCTCGTTTATCGGAATGCAGATCACCGGGGCACTGATCGATCGGGTGGGGAGCCGCCGCGCCTCACTCGCCGGGGTGGTCCTGATGGTGCTCGCGGTGAATCTGCCCGGGATGGCCGGGGACGCCACGAGCCTCGGGGTTGCCCTGTTTATTTTTGGCCTCGGAAACGGCGCCACCGATGTGGCAATGAACCACCAGGCGGTCGTGGTCGAGCGGCGCTATGGGCGGCCGATCATGTCGGCATTCCACGCCTTCTTCTCGCTCGGCGGGGCCGCGGGTGCGCTGCTCGGGGCGGGCACCCAGGCCGCGGGGCTCGACGTGCGCTGGGCGCTGCTTGGTGCCGCCGTGATCGCGGCGGTGCTCGCGCTGATCGCCGGGCCCGCGCTGCTCTCCCGCGGCGAGGAGCGCGCGGATACTCCCACCGTCGAGCCCGGGCAGGCAGCGCCCGCCGCGCGCGGTGCGACCCGCCGCCGCGTGATCGCCCTCGCCTTCCTCGCGTTTGTGCTGATGCTCGCGGAGGGAGTTGCCAATGACTGGAGCGCGCTGCATGCGGTGGAACACCTCGGCCGCTCGGAGGCGCAGGCCTCGCTCGCCTATGGAACCTTTGCGATCACGATGACCGTGGGCCGCTTCCTCGCCGACCGCGTGTCCTTCGCGGTGGGCCCCCTGAACGTCGTGCGCTATGGCTCGGCGGCGGGGGCCCTGGGCCTGCTGATCGTGGTGCTCTCCCCCATTTTTGGGCTGACCCTTCTGGGCTGGGCCGTATTTGGGCTGGGCCTGTCAGGTGTGATCCCGCAGATCTTCACGGCCGCGGGCAACGTGGATCCCGCCCGCTCGGGCCTGATCATCTCCCGCGTCGTGGGCGCGGGCTATATCGGCATGCTCGCGGGGCCCGCCGTGATCGGATTCCTCGGCGGCGGAATCGGGCTGACCCTCGCGTTTATCCTGCCCCTGCTGTTCTGCGTATGCGGGGTCATCCTCGCGCCGAGCGTGCGCGCACCCCGCGCCTAGCCCGCGCTCGCACCGGCCGGACCGGTGGTTAGGACCAGTGGTGGCCGCGGCGGGCTCCACCCCCGCCCGGACGCCCCCGCGGGCGGCGCAAAAAGAGTGTCCGTGCGCCGGGCCCCGCCCCGCGCGGCGCTCGCGCGTGCCGGCTAATCCCGCGGCGCGGCCATGCGCGCGAATCCCCGGTGAGCCCCCATTTTTCCCGGAATTGCGGCCGCGGTTGTGGCCTCTCGCGGCGGCGGCGGGCGGCCCGGAACGCCGCGTTCCCGATCCCCGCGGCCACCCGATATTCGGACGCCGCGGTCGCCCCGTGTCGCGTGCCCGGGTAATACCAGTGGTACCTGTTTTTCGGGGCCAGTTGGTTCGGAATCATTGACCGGCGGTATTTTTTATCCCTAGATTATGGTCACTCTTAGTTCAACTACTTCCAAAGGCGGACGTAATGATGACTCATATTCCCCGGGCTAGGCGATCGCTCCTCGCGGCGGCAACCCTGGCCACCCTGGCACTCACGCTCTCGGCGTGTAGCACCTCCGATCCGGCGGCGGGGGGCGCGGGGGGCGATGCCCCCATCGTGGCCCTTCTCCTCCCCGAAAACCAGACCTCTCGCTATGAGGCCCGCGATAAGCCCACGTTTGAGGCGGAGCTTAAAAAGAGCTGTCCCGAGTGTGTCCTGAAGTATTACAACGCGGCGGGCGATGCCAATAAGCAGCTCAGCCAGGCCGAATCGGCGCTGACCGAGGGTGCCGCGGTGCTCGTGATCGACCCGGTGGACTCCAATGCCGCCGCGTCGATGGTGGGCTCCGCCAAGCGGCAGAAGGTGGCCGTCATGAGCTATGACCGCGTGATCTATAACGCAGACGTTGATTATGCGGTTAAGTTTGATAACGAGCAGCAGGGCGCGGTCGGGATGAAATCGCTGCTTGATAAGCTCGCCGCCGAGGGCAAAACCTCGGGCAATATCGTGATGATGAACGGCGATCCCGTGGACTCGGGAGCCGCACCGGAAAAGCGCGGCGCACACAGCGTCATCGACGGCTCGGGCTATACCATCGCCGCCGAATACGACACCAAAAAGTGGTCGGCGGAAAACGCCCAGAATCAGATGCAGCAGGCCATCACCGCGATTGGTGCCGAAAATATCGACGGCGTTTATGCGGGCAATGACGGCATGGCCACGGGTGTGATCGCGGCACTGAAGAGCGCCGGCGTCTCGCCGATGCCCCCGGTGACCGGGCTGGATACCCAGCTGGATGCGATCCAGAAGATGGTCGCCGGCGACCTCTACGAGAGCACGTATCTGCCCGTGGAGCAGGAGGCCACGATCGCCGCCCGCGCGGCGGCAGAGCTGGCCCGGGGCAAGGTCCCCGCGGGCGATCTGGTCAACGGCGATGTGGACGACCAGAGCCAGAAGGTTCCCGCCTATCTGCTGGAGTCCATCGCCGTCACGATGGAAAATATGCGCGAGATTCTGATCGACAGTGGCTATCTCACGATCGAGCAGATCTGTACGCCGGAGTATGCCGCGGCGTGTAGCTCGGCCGGGCTGCGCTAGGTGTCCTCGCCGCTGATCGCCGTGGATATCGGGGGGACCACCGTGCGCGTGGGTGCCGTCTCCCCCGATGGCACCGTGACCGATATCCACCGCGAACCGGTGAATCCCCTCTCCTGCCGCGACCAGGTGGCGCGCCTCCTGCGCGGGGCCGCCACTCGCAGCGGGGCAGAGCGCGCCGTGATCGGAGTCCCCGGCCGGGTGCACCATGTGCGCGGCGAGGTGGGCCGGGCCCGCAACCTGCCGGGCACCCCGCTGGATACCCTGTCCGCCCTCTCGCTGCGGCGCGAGAGTGGGCTGGAGATCACGCTCGCGGGGGATACCGAACTCGCGGCCCTGGGGGAAACCTATTTTGGGGCGGGCGAGAGCACGGTCACCACCGCGTATCTGACCCTCTCCACCGGGGTCGGGGCCGCGGCGGTCAGCGGAGGGACCCTCCTCGCGGGGCTCCAATCCGGTTTTCAAATTGGCTTCCTCCCCCTGCTCGGGACCGACCGTCCCATGGTGGATGTGCTCGGATCCGGGCAGCGACTGCACCTGCTCTCCCGCGAGATTCGGCGCGAGGTCCGCACCGTGGTTGAGCTCGAGGACCTTGCCCGCGGCGAGGGGCCCGCGGCCGCCGCGGCCCGCTCCGCGCGCGCCGATCTCTCCGCCGCGGCAATCGCCTGCGCGGTCCTGCTCTGTCATAGCACGTCCGCGGAGGTGCTTGTGATCGGCGGTGGGCTGGGCCGCGCACTCGGCGCCCCGCTCCTCGAGGAGGTCTCCGCGGCACTCGCGGATGAGGCCACCCACCACGTGGGCTGGCCCGTGAGTGTCCGCGGGGCAGCCCTGGGCGATGACGCCGGCCTCGCCGGGGCCGCGGCCTGGTTTAAGGCCACCGGCTCCCCCCTCCACCTCCCCGTAACCTCGAAAGGATAACCATGTCACCCGCCCCGTCGGCAACGCTGCCGCCCCCGGTTCCGGTACTCGATCTGCAACATATTTCCAAGAGTTTTGGGCCGGTTCACGCCCTGCGCGATGTGAGCCTCACCATCTATCCCGGTGAGGTGGTGGCCCTCGTCGGAGATAACGGCGCGGGCAAATCCACGCTCATCAAAACCATCTCGGGTGCGCACCCGCGCGATAACGGAACGATGCGGGTGGGCGGCGAGGATGTCTCGCCGCGCAACCCGCTGGATTCCACGCGCCTGGGCATCGCCACCGTCTATCAGGACCTTGCGCTGTGCGATAACCTCGACATCGTTTCCAATCTGTTCCTGGGCCGCGAAGATAATGCCCTCGGCTTTTTGCAACCACTCAAGATGGAACAGGTCGCGATGGAGCTGCTGACCCGGCTCTCGGTGAAGATCTCCGATATCCGGGTCCCCGTGTCCTCGCTCTCGGGCGGCCAGCGACAATCGGTCGCGATCGCCCGCTCCCTGCTCGGAAACCCGCGCCTCGTGGTGCTTGACGAACCCACCGCGGCGCTCGGCGTGGAGCAGACAGCGGAGGTGCTGGAACTGATCGAGCGGCTGCGCGCCGAGGGGCACGCGGTGCTCATGATCAGCCATAACCTCGGCGATGTTTTTGACGTCGCCGATCGCATCGTCTGCCTCCGGCTCGGCCAGAGCGTGGCCAGCTTCACCGTCGGCGAGGTCACGGAGGAGCAGGTGGTCGCCGCGATCACCGGAATTCACGATAGTAACGCCCAGAAACGGCGCACCCGCCGTGCCGGAAAGGAACTCTCATGACCGTGAGCATGTCGCGCGTATCGGCGGCCGACCCGTTGGCCCCGCCGCCCAGCAGCCCGTTCCAGGAGCGGCTCCAGCGCCTGCGCTCGGGAGATTTTGGGCCCGTCCCGGTGATCCTCGGGCTCGTGATCATCGCCGTGGTTTTCCAGCTGGCCAATGATCGCTTCCTCTCCCCGCAGAATATTTTTAACCTGAGCATGCAGATCGCCTCCACCGGCGTGATCGCCCTCGGTATCGTCTTTGTCCTGGTCATCGGCGAGATCGACCTCTCGGCCGGCGCGGTGAGCGGCGTGACCGCGGCCGCGATGGTGGTGCTGAATATCATGCACGGGTGGCCGCCGCTCGCCGCGATTCTTATCGCCGTGGCCTTTGGCGCCGGGATCGGCCTCCTGCACGGCATGATCTTCACCCGGCTCGGGGTTCCCTCCTTTGTGCTCACGCTCGGCGGGCTGATGGCCTGGCAGGGTGTGCAGCTGCTGATTCTGGGCAATCAGGGCACGATCAACCTGCCCTATGACGGGCTGATCGCCGCGCTGGCCAATACCACGCTGCCCGCGGTGATCGGCTATCTGGTGGCCGCGGGCTATGCACTATTTGCCGTGCTGACCCAGCGGCGGCGGGCCCGGCTGCGCGCCGAACACGGCCTGCGCCAGTACTCGCAGACGGGGCCCCATATTCGCACCGCGGTGATCACCGCGCTGATCCTGGTGGCCTCCTATGTATTCAGCCTGTGGCAGGGCATCCCGCTCTCGCTGCTGATCTTTGTTTTCCTCGTGGTCATCGCCGATCTGGTGCTGCGCGGAACCACGTTTGGCCGCAAGCTCTTTGCGGTGGGCGGCAATGCGGAGGCGGCACGGCGCGCGGGCATTAACGTGAACGCCGTGAAGGTCATCGCGTTCACCATCTGTTCGGCCCTCGCGGCCTTTGGCGGGGTGCTCGCGGCCTCGCGGCTCTTTGCGGTCAACCAGGCCAGCGGCGGCAGCGACATTCTGCTGAACGCGATCGCGGCGGCGGTGATCGGCGGCACCAGCCTCTTCGGCGGCCGCGGATCGGCGTATTCGGCGCTGCTCGGAATGCTGGTGATCGGGGCCGTCTCCAATGGCATGGACCTGCTCAACCAGACCTCCGCGGTCAAATATGTCATCACCGGGATGGTCCTGGTGGCGGCGGTAGTTATCGATTCACTTTCACGACGAGGACGGGTGGCCAGCGGCCGATGAGTATTCAGGCATTTCTTCGACAGGGCTTTATCCCCTTTAACACCGCGCTGGAGACCCAGTGGGAGCGGCTCGACGAGCTGATTCCGGCGCTGGCAGAGCGCGCGGCCCACGCGGCCGGAACGCTCGGAACCCCGGGCAAGGTCGCGCTGATCGGGATCGGGGCGAGCCTCGGTGCCGAGGGCGGCCCCGCGCATTATCTTGATGCGCATGGCATCCCCGCGCGCCGCGTGAACTCGGGTGGCGATCCGCGATTTGATCCCGCCGAGTCAATCCTCGCGCTGTCCCAGTCCGGGCGCAGCCGGGAAACCGTGGAGATGATCCGGCGCAGCGAACGCCCCAATCTTGCGGTGGTCAACGTATCCGGCTCCCCCCTGGCCCAGGCCTCCGATGCGGTGCTGGAACTCGGCGATCTCTCCGATAGCCTGGCCTCCACGATCGGCTATACGGCCTCCGCGGCGGCGGTCTCGATGCTCGCCGAAACCTGGGTTCACGGCGCACCGCGGGACTCCTGGTCGGGCATCGGGGGGCGCCTCGCGGCGTTCCTCGCGGCCAATACCGCGGGCGTGAATACCCTCGTCGGCTGGGCACATGCCGCGGAGAGCATAGACCTCACGGCACCCGAGGCCCAGTTTGGTGGGGCCGAGGCCGGGGCGCTCCTGCTGCGCGAGGTCACCCGCATTCCCACGGCCGCGTTTGAGACCCGGCAGTATCTGCACGGGCTCATGGAGTCCACGCGCGAATCCACGATCCACCTCGTTTACCGCGGGGAGGATAACGGCCAGGTACTCGCGGCCCTCACCTCGCTCGGGCGGCGCGTGCTGGACCTGTGCCCCGCGGGGTCCGCGGCGATCCCCGGCACGCTGCGGATCGAGATCCCGGCGCTGAGCGAGCTTGAGGTTCCGCTTTATCTCGCGGCACTGCTGCAACGGGTCGCGAGCCAATACTGTGCCGAGGCGGGGATCGACCCGGATGAGTTCCTCTTCCTCGATACCGGCACAAAGCTCGACGATAACGAATAACCAGGGAAGGACAGCATATGGCCACCTCCACGCTCCTGCACCGCCAGGTCACCGTATATCTGCGCGAGCGCATCGAATCCGGCGTGATTCAGCCCTCCTCGCGGATGCCCTCGGAGCGCGTGCTCGCGGAGCAATTTGCGGTGAGCCGGGTCACGATCCGGCAGGCCATGCGCGATCTGGAGGCGCAGGGGCTGGTGGAGGTGATCGGGGGTGTGCGCTGGGTGCGCAAGCATACCGAGAGTTCGGTGGCCCGTCGTTCCTCGCACTCCCTCGAGGAGGGTGCCACCGGCCTGGTCAGCTTCTCGGATCTGGCCGCGGCCAATGGGCTCACGGTGAGTGCCACGATCCTCACGATGCAGACCCGCCCCGGTTCCCTGGATGAGGCCGATCTGCTGTCGGTGGCCCCCGGGGCACCGATCGTGGATCTGGTGCGGATCCGCTATCTGGATTCCATCCCGATCCTGATGGACTTCACGCTGATTCCCGAGGCACTCGCCCCGGGCCTCGGCGCGGTGGATCTCTCACACGGCTCGCTGTATCACACGCTCGCCGATAGCTATGGGCTGCACGCCGTGCGCGCCCAGTGCGCAATCGAGGCGCGCGGCGCCAGCCCCGAGATCGCCGATGGGCTGGGCCTGGCCCCGGGTGATCCCGTCCTGGAAATCATCCAAACCATCTATGACCAGAACGATCGGGTCATGCAGTGGGGCCGCAGCGTTTATCGCGGCGACCGCTACCGATTCCGCGCGGATTTGGAGGGCACACAGCGCCCCTCCCGCGCGGGTACTACCGCCGATGAGCCAACCGGCCGCGGCTTCAGAGCAGATAAGGCAAGGGTACGGAATTGAGAATATCAACACGCGGCGCGGTCATCGGCGGCGCCTGGGTTCGCGGCGATATCGAGGTGGAGGAGGGCATCCTGACCCGGGTGGGGCTGCCGTCCACGGGTCGGGGGTCGGTTGTACCCACCCTCGTGGATCTTCAGGTCAACGGCTATGGCGGGGTGGACTTTAACGCCGCGGGCGAGGACGAGGCCCGCGCGGCCCTGCGCGCCCTGGCCCGGGACGGGGTGCTGCACGTGCAGCCCACCCTGATCACCGATTCCGAGGAGAATATCGCCCACCGGCTCGGGGTTCTGGGCGGCCTGGAGCCGCGCGCGGATGAGGCCCGGATCGTGGGCGTCCACGCGGAGGGGCCGTTCCTATCCCCCGCGCATCGCGGGGTGCATCGCCCCGAATATCTGCGCGATCCCGATTTTGAGATCGTCCGGCGGATGCTCGCGGCGGGACCGCTGCGCACCATCACGGTGGCCCCCGAGCTGCCGGGGGCGCGCGAGCTGATCGAGCGTGCGGCGGCCGCGGGGGTGATTGTGCAGGCGGGGCATTCCGGGGCCGATGTGGACACCGCGAATGCCGGTTTTAACGCCGGCGCCAGCGCGGTCACCCACCTCTTTAATGGCATGATCGCGTTTGGCCACCGCTCCCCCGGGATCGCCGGGGCCACGCTTGCGCGCGAGGATATCGCGATCCAGCTGATCGCCGATGATATCCATCTCTCGCCGGAGACCTCGATCTTCGCGGTACGCGCCGCCGAGCACCGCATCATGCTGGTGACCGATGCGTCCTCCGCGGCCGGTGCCGGGGATGGCACGTTTACCGTGGGCGGATTCCAGATCACCGTGACCGAGGGCGTGCCGCGGCTTCCCGATGGGACCCTCGCGGGGAGCACCGTGACCCTATTTGAACAGGTAGCAAAGCTGGTGGAGCGCGGGTGGGCGCTGGATCGCGCGGTCAACCTCGCCTCGCGCGCCCCGGCCCGTTTTTATGGGTTGGGTGGGGTGGGCGAGCTCCAGATCGGCCGGCCCGCGAATCTGATCATCGCCGATGATGAGCTACGCATCACCCGCGTATTGCGCGCGGGAATCGAGGTGGCGGCATGAGCGTCCTCGCTCCGGGACTGATCGTCTCGCTGACCCCCTCGCTCGAGTCGCCGTGGCGCACGCCCGGAGATATTGCCCGGCTCGCGGTGGCCGCCGCCGAGGGCGGCGCGAGTGCCGTGAAGGTGGACGGTCCCGCCGCGATTCGCGCCGTGCGCGCCGTTCTTCCCGAGTTTCCGCTCCTCGCGGTGTCGATCGACGGATCGCACGGCGGTGTGGTCCGGATCACGCCCACGCTGGAGCACGCCCGGGAGCTGGTGGAGGCCGGGGCGGATGTGGTGGAGATCGAGGCCGATTCCGCGTCGCGTCGCGCCGACGGCCAGGATATGGCCGAGCTGATCGCGCAGATCTGTGCGCTGGGCCGACCGGTGAAGGCGGGCGTGCCCAATCTCGCGGATGCCCTCGTTGCTGTGCGTGCGGGAGCGGTGATCGTCAGTTCCTCCACGATGGGCTATCCCGCGGGCGTGAGCGTGGGGCCGCTCCCCGATCTGGATCTGGTCTCCACGCTCGTGGCCGGCGCGGGGGTTCCCGTGGTGGCCGAGCGCGGCTATAGCACCCTCGCGCACCTGGCCGAGGCACGCTCCCGCGGGGCCCATGCGGTGGTTGTGGGCTCCGCGATTGTGGATCCCGTGTGGCTCACGCGCTCGTTCGTGGCGGGCTGGAACTAGCCCCTCCGAGTGGGTCGTCGCCGCGCGGCGGCGACGACCCACCCGCGCCTAGCCCGCGCGCAGCAGGTTTTCCAGCAGGTCCACCGCGAGCAGGATCGACGCCTCATCCACGTCAAAATACTCGCTGTGATGCGGGCCGGGGTTGCCGCTGCACACCTGCACATAGGCGCCCTGGCCGCCGGCCTCCTGCACCGCGCGGATGAAAATATTGGCGTCATCGCTTCCGGTGGTGGTGATCGTGCGGTGGAAGTTGATCTCGCCCGGCAGCGCCGCGGCCGCGGCCCCCACCAGGTCGATCATGGCCTCATCGGGGACCATATTGGGTGCGCCCCCCGTGACGCGCAGCTCATATTCCACGCCGTGCATACTGGCCGCCCCGGCCACGATTTCCTTGGCCCGGCGGTCGATCTCCTCGTGTGCGGCATTGCTGGTGCCGCGGGTCTCAAACGTCATCCGGGCCGCGGCGGGAATGATATTGGCCGCGCCATCCGCGCGCAGCGTTCCCACGTTCACGCGGGTCTCCCCCGAGCTCACGCGCGGGATGCCCAGCAGCCCCAGCGTCGCCGTGGCCGCCGCCGCAAGGGCATTGCGGCCGTGTTCCGGGCTCGCCGCGGCATGCGCCGCAACCCCGCGATAGTCCAGGACGTATTTGGTGGTGGCCATCGCGTCCACCCCGCTGCCCACGATCAGCCCGGTCGGGCGATCATGGCCGAGGTGCACCGCGAGCATGCGCTCCACGCCCTCCACGACCCCCGCCGAGACCATGGGTCGCGCGCCGCGCACGCCCTCCTCCGCGGGCTGAAACAGGATCCGCACGGTGCCCGGAAAATCGTGATCGGCGAGGCGATGCAACAGCCCCACGCCGATTGCCACGTGGCCGTCGTGGCCACAGGCATGCATCGCGGGGGTCACGGAACGGAACCCCTCGCGCGCCGGCAGGTGGCGCTCATCGGCGGCCTCGGCCACGGGAAGCGCGTCCATATCCACGCGCAGCCCCCATACCGGCCCGGGCCGGTTGCCGGTGATCTCGGCCACCACCGCGGAGCCGTGATCGCGCAGATAGCGGATGCGTTCGGGATTGCCTCCCGCCGCGATCCCGCGCGCCGCCCACTCCTCGCGGGTCTCGGCATCGGGATAGTTCACGATCTCCGCCACGTTCATGGCCTCCGCGCCTGTGCGCACGCTCACCGGCAGATCCTCGAGTGCGTCAAGCACCCGGCTCGCGGTATAAAACTCCACAAAACCCAGCTCGGCATTGCGGTGCAGATCGCGCCGCAGCGCGATGATATCGGTGTTATTCACGGGAAAACTCTCTCTCTCTAACCGGGAGGCTAGTTCAGGTGGATGCCGGCGCCGGGTCCCAGCGGCAGGTCAAAGAAGAAGAAGATTGCCAGCAGTGCAAGCCACACCACGAGGAACGGCAAAACAAAGATCGCCATTCGGGACAGTAGCGTACCGAGCTTTGCGGTGGGCTCATAGCGTTGCACGGCCACCAGGAGCACCAGCAGATACGGGTTCAGCGGGCTCAGCGGGCTCGCGACCGAATCTCCGATGCGATAGGCGGCGAGGGTCAGCGCGGGATCGTAGTTCAGCAGCATAAACGCGGGCACAAATACCGGTGCCACGAGCGCCCAGAGCGCTGAGCCCGAGGTCACCACGAGGCTCAGCACCGCGATCAGCAGCACAAAAAGCACCACGGCGGGGAACCCGGTGAGGTTCATCGATTGCAGCCCCGCGGCGCTCTTCACCGCGAGGAACGTGCCGAGGTTGGACCATTTAAACAGGGCGATCATCTGCGCGATCACAAAGATCAGCACGATGTAATTGGACATCGTGGCCACGGATTCACTCATCATCTTGGGCACATCGGTGCCCCTTGTGAAGGTCTTGGCCGCGATGCCATAGACCACGCCGATGAGCATAAACGCGCCGAAGATAATGGGCACCATATTGCTCAGCAGCGGGGAGGGCACAAGCGTGCCGCCCGGCCCCTGTAGCGGGCTGCCCGGGAATACCCAGGCCCCGATGACCAGCACAAAATAGCCGGCGAGGGCGATCAGGACCGCGCGCAGGCCGCGGCGCTGCAGCGGGGTGGTGGTGAGCTGGTCACCCTCGTCGATGCTGAAGTTCTCCGGGGCCACAAATGTGCCCAGGCGCGGCTCCAGCACGCGGTCGATCAGATAGCCGCCGAGGAATCCGAGGATCACTCCCGAGATCGCGGTAAAGAAGTAGTTCATCAGCAGGTTGAGCTCAAGCTCGGCACCCATCGGCAGGATCAGCACTGCCTGCTCGGTGATGCCCAGCAGCAGCGTGTCCAGGACCCCCACAAACATGCCGCCCGCATAGCCCGCGAGCACACAGGAGAATGTACCGATCATGCCGGCCAGCGGGTTTCGCCCGGCCTTAAGGAAGACCAGCGCGGCCAGCGGCGGGAGCACGATCATGGCCACGTCGCTCATGATGTGTCCCTGGCACGCTATCAGCGCCACCGCATAGGGCAGGATGCGCTTGGGGGCGCGGGCAAACATCGCGGTCACGGCCGCGCCCAGCAGGCCCGAACGCTCCGCGAGCCCCACGGCCATGAGCATCATGACCACGGTGCCAAACGGCGGGAACTGGATAAAGTTCTTCACAAAATTATCGAGGAACCAGAGGATGCCCTCGCTCGTGAAGAATCCCAGGACGGGGATAACCTCGCCGGTGCCCGGCATCGTGACGGCGACGTTAAACAGCGCGAGCGCCGTGGAGACCACGGCGACGATGCCGAAGATATATAAAAACAGGAAGAACGGATGCGGCAGCTTATTGCCCGTACGCTCGATTCCTCCGAGGACGGAATCGGCCAGACGCCTGCCAAATTTTTCACGGGTGAGTTCGGCCACCATTGGCCCACTTTCGCTAGTTGGTCGGAATAATGCAACACTAGGCGGGTGACGTTTCAGGGTTGAAATACGTTTATTTAGCGCCCTGGGTGGCCCTCTAATGAAGGAATTATTCATGTTTGACGACCAGGATTTGGCTTTGGTCACGGCGTTACAGATTCACCCGCTCGCGTCCTGGACCGATCTGGCCCCGATCCTCGGCCAGAGCGCCCCGACCCTCGCCCGGCGCTGGCAGACACTCTCCGCGCAGGGGCTCGCCTGGGTCACGCTCTCGCATGTGCGCAATTCGGTCACGCTCTCCCCGCAGGCATTCATCCAGGTGCAGTGCGAGCGTGGCCGGCTGCGCGATGTGGCCAATGCGGTGCGCGAGGACGCCCCCGCCCAGACCGTGCACCTGATGACCGGCACCTACGACATCCTGATGCTGATGAGCATGGATATCGCCGATATCGAGGGCTACCTCGTGGACCGCATCGGCCGCATCGACGGCATCCGCTCCTATCGGGTACTCCCGTGCACACAGCTGCTCTTTCACGGCGGCATGTGGCAGGCCGATGGGCTCAGCCCGGGCCAGGCGCAGGCGGTCGCGGCCCTCGCACCCGGTCCGGCTCCGGAAAAATCGGGGCCCGGGCGCGAGACCAACCTGTCCAGCCCGCTCAGCACCGCCATCCTGGAGCTGCTCTATCTGGACGGCCGCATGTCCACCACCCAGGTCTGGAAGCACCTCACCGAGGCGGAGAATTTTGAGGTGAGCCTGAGCAGCGTGCGGCGGCAGATTGCGGCCATGTTCCGCACCGATCGGCTCGCGCTGCGCTGCGATGTCTCCGCCACCCACGTGGGCTGGCCGGTCGCGGCCACGCTCTGGTGCCGGCTTCCGGTGGATCAGATGGACGGTTTTGCCGCGCTGCTGCGCGATACCCGCTCGGGCCCCGAATCCTTTCCGGAGATCCGCTCGGCGCTGCTGATCGCGGGCGAGGCCAATGTGCACCTCACGCTGTGGCTGCGCTCGGTCTCGCATCTGCACCAGGTGGAGGCGCGGCTCGCGCGCCTGCAGCCCTCGCTCCAGGTGGCCGATCGCTCGATCAACTTCTCCACGCCCAAGCGCTTCGGCGCGATCCTGGAGGAGGGTCGCCGAGTGCGCACGGTGCCGGTGCGCATGGCCGGTTAGGCCCCGGGCACGGCGATGCCCATCTCCCCGAGCGAGCGGGCCTCGGGCCCGGCCGGGTCCAGCTCCTTCGCGGCGGTCATGATGATACGGGCGTTTTCCGGCGTGATGATCTCCAGCTCCACGCTATTCCACGGGGTATGCCGCGGGCCGCTCACGCTGCCCGGGCGCACCCGCTCGCAGTTGCGCGCAATCTGTTCACTCTGATCCCGCATACACGCGAAGCTCAGGCTGATCGCGGGCGGCCGCGCGGGGATCTCCCCCGGAATCAGCAGCGCGTCCTGAAACGCCCAGCGCCGCAGATGGGTCAGGCGATCGGGGATCGTAAAGAGGTTAATAAACCCCAGGCCCCGCTCCCAGAAGTCCACGGACTCGGCGAGATTGGCGGTGGGGAGGGTCATAAAGGCGGGCATTCCGTAGATCCCGCGGAAGGGCTCGGGGGCTACGGCCCCGGGTCCGGGGGCGGGCACGGGTCCGATATCAAAGGCATCAAAATAGGTGGTCATGACCCCAGGGTGCCGCCTCACGCCGCGGGAGGGTCAAGCCCGGGAACCGCGGGAGGGTCAGGCCGGGGAATCCGCCGGCTCCCGCTCCACCGCGGGGCGCGGCACCACGGGCAGGGCCGCGGCGGGGGCCAGGGCGATCAGGAAAAATGCCCACTGATAGCCCACCGCGGCGATCAACGCACCGATCACGGGCCCCACAAACGCGGCCGCGAGGAACTGCCCGGTATTTTGTGCGCCCAGTGCGCGGCCCGACCAGTGTGGCCCGGCGAGCTCCGCGACCGAGGTAAACGCGAGCCCGTTATCGGCCACGGCGATGCAGCTCGCGAGCACATAGCTCAGCGCAACCGCCCAGGGCCAGTGCGCGGCCCCCGCGGCCGCCATCACGATCAGCGCCAGGATCCCGGCCACCGCGACCCAGCGCAGCGGGCGCAACCGCGAACCCACCCGGTCGGAGAGCACGCCCACACCAATCCGGCCGAGCGCGCCGAGGAATTGCGCCACGGCAACCAGCACCCCGGCGGCGAGCGCGCCCCAGCCCTGATCGGCCATGAGCCAGACCAGGCCAAAGGTGGTGAGCGTAAACTGCGGCACCACCAGCAGCGCGGATGCGGCATGGATGCGCCAGAGCACCCCGGAGGAGCGATAGGGGTTTGCGGCGGGGGCGCCCTGCGGCGCGGGGCGGGGCGGGCGCGGCGGATCCACGATCACGGCCCAGCACAGCAGCGCGCTTAACGCCACGAGTGCGGCGCACAGCACGAGGGCGGGGGCGAGGGAGCCGCCCGCGATCAGCGCGGGTACAGCGAGCGCCGCGGCGGCCACGCCGAGCGGCTGGCACGTCTGCCGAATCCCCATCGCGAGGCCGCGGCGCTCGCGCGGGAACCAGCCCACCACCACGCGGCCGCTCGCGGAATTGGCCGAGGCGGTGGCGGCCCCGGCGAGCAAAAAGAGGAGGAATAGCGCGGCGAAGCTCGGGGTGGGGGTCCCGGCCACGAGCACCGCCGCCCCGGTGATCAGCGCGGTGGCCGCCATGCCCAGGGTCAGGACCCAGCGCTCCCCGCGGCGATCCACGATCCAGCCCCACAGCACAAGGGTGAGCACCAGCCCGAGGTTGGGGGCCGCCGCGAGCGTACCGGCCTCGATCAGCGAGAATCCGCGCCGGGTATGCAGGAACGGGATAAAAAAGGCGGGCGCGGTGACAACCACGGTGGCCGAGGCCTGGGCGAAGACCCCCACGGCAAGCATGAGCCACGGCCGGGGGATGCGGGCGCTGGAAGTCATACCGCGAGGCTACTGGTGTACCGTGCTGGTATACCAATCGATACCAGGGGGTCCCGTGCTGCCCAGCACCTCGGATCGGGTGCTACAGACGCTGCGCACCCGCATTCTCACGCTTGATCTGCCCCCCGGCGAGCCGCTCAGCGAGCGCGCGCTGGAGGCCACCCTCGGGGCCTCGCGCACGCCGATCCGCGCCGCGCTGTTCCGGCTGGAAGCGGAGGGCCTGGTGCGCCGCGGATCGCGGGCCTGGTCGGTTGCGCCGCTGAGCGAGGACGAGGTACACCACCTGAGCGGGTTTCGCGAGGCCGTGGAATGCGCGGCGGTGCGGCTCGTGGCCGAACGGGTCGCGGCGGGTGAGGATCTGGGCGCGGAACTGGACGCGCTGGAGGCCGAACTGGGGGAGGATATTCCGGCCCCCGCGGCCATCGTGCGCCGCGGCGACCGCTTCCACCTGAGCCTGGCCGCACTCGGCGGCAATCCGTTTCTGCTGGACGCGCTGGAAACCGCGCTGACCCGGCTCTCGCGCGTGCGCTGGGTCGAGGCACAGACGGCCACCCCCACCCAGAGCGCGCGCGAGCATCGCGAGATCATGGCGGCCGTGCGCCGCGGCGATGCCGCGGCCGCCGCGGGCCTGGTCGCGGACCATAGCCGCGGGGTGCGCGAGCGCGTGCTCGCGGGTCTCGGCGGCGAGCGCTCGCGCGGCCTGCGCGTGGAGCGCGGCTAGGCCGACACAACCGGGGGGCGCGTGCGCCTGATCGCGAGCGATACCACCGCCGCCACGATGCAGAGCGCGGCGGCCCCAAACCAGGCGAGGGTATATTCTCCCGAGACATCGCGCACGATTCCCGCGATCGTGGCCGCGGCCGCCGCCCCGATCTGGTGCGCGGCGAAGACCCAGCCGAAGACCACGGGGCCGTCCTCCCCAAAGACCTCGCGGCAGAGCGCCACGGTGGGCGGCACGGTCGCGACCCAGTCCAGCCCGTAGATCACAATGAAGACGATCATCGGCGGGTGCACACTCTCCGAGAGCAGGAACGGGAGGATCGCGAGGCCCACGCCGCGGCCCGCATAATAGGCACCGAGCAGGATTCTTGGGTTCACCCGATCGGTCAGCCAGCCCGAGGCGATTGTGCCGATTATGTCAAAGATGCCCACGATCGCGAGCAGCCCCGCGGCGGTGGTCTGTGGCATGCCGTGATCATGGGCGCTCGGAATAAAATGGGTGCCCACGAGGCCGTTGGTGGTGGCGCCGCAGATCGCAAACCCCGCGGCGAGGGCCCAGAAGGTGCGGGTACGGGCGGCCCGGGCGAGGGTGCGCAGCGCGTTGGCCGCGGGGTTTCCGCGGGGACGCTCCGGCGGGGTCCACCCCGCGGGCGCGCCGAGCGGGGCGAGGCCCAGGTCGGCGGGGCTGGAGCGCAGGAATCCGATCACGAGGGGGATCACGGCGAGGGCCGCGAGGGTGACCACGAGGGTGGCGAGCCGCCAGCCCGCATCGGTGGCGATCGCGGCCACGAGGGGAAGGAATACCAGTTGCCCGGCCGCTCCCCCGGCCGAGAGGATACCCATGACCAGCCCGCGGTGACTGATAAACCAGGCATTGGCGATCGTGGCACCAAAAACGAGGGCCATCGATCCGGTGCCCACCCCGATCAGCAGGCCCCAGGTGAGCATGAGCATCCACGGTTCGGTGGCAAAGATGCTGCCTCCCGCGCCGAGGGCGATCAGGAGCAGCGCCGCGACGGTCACGCGGCGCACGCCAAAGCGCGCCATCAGGGCGGCGGCAAACGGGGCCATCAGCCCGTAGAGCAGCAGGTTGATCGTGACCGCGCCGGAGATCTCCCCGCGGGACCAGCCGAACTCGTCCTCGAGGGGCAGCATCAGGGCGCTCGGGGCGGCGCGGAAACTCGCGGCGGCGAGCAGGGCGATAAAGGCAACGGCGGCCACGGTCCAGGCCGGGTGGAACCGGCGGGCGGGGGCCTCGGGGTGCGGGGTCATGCACTCCTCATTTCGGTGGGTGGGGGACGGAGTTTCACGGGAAACTCCGAGCTGGCTTTCTTTAAGATAGTGCAGTTTCGGGGGTAAGGTGGCCATTATGGCCCTGCGTTCCGACCTCTCCGCGAAGGCGTGCTCGATTGCACGCGGCGCGGATGTGCTCGCCGATCCCTGGATTCTCCTGCTGCTGCGCGAACTCTTCCGCGGCACCCACCGCTTTGATGCGCTGGTGACGGCCACGGGCTGCTCGGATTCCGTCACGGCCAAGCGCCTCACCACACTGCGGGAGGCCGGCCTCGTGATCCGGGTCCCCTATCGCGAGGGCGGCCGCGAACGCCACGAATACCGCCTCACCGCGGCGGGCGCCGATACCCTGCCGATCCTGCACGCACTCTCCCGCTGGGGCGCCCGACATACCCCCGATCACGGCACCCTAGATATCAGCTGCGCGCGCTGCGAGACCCGGCCCCCGTCGGCGGACTGGTGCCCCACGTGTGCGCTGCCCCTCACCGCCAATGTTACGATCTGGCGCGCCCCCACCTCCCCCGAGGTCCCGGAGCGGCTCTCGGGGAGCTGACCGGGAATTTTTTGCCATACCCGGGTGCTATACCGGAGGTGAAACGCATCGGATTCCTCTCATTTGGGCACTATCAGGCCATCCCCGGATCGCGCACGCGCACCGCGAGTGACGTGCTGCTGCAATCGATCGAACTGGCCGAGGCCGCCGAGGAGATCGGCATCGACGGCGCCTATTTCCGCGTGCACCACTTCGCGCAGCAGCTCGCCTCACCGTTCCCGCTGCTCGCGGCAATCGGCGCGCGCACCTCGCGCATCGAGATCGGCACGGGCGTGATCGATATGCGCTATGAGAACGCCCTCTATATGGCGGAGGAGGCGGCCGCGGCCGACCTGATCTCGGGCGGCCGGCTGCAGCTCGGCGTGAGCCGGGGATCACCCGAGCCCGCACTCAACGGCGCCCGCTCATTTGGCTATGTGCCGGCCGAGGGCAGCACCGATGCCGATCTGGCCCGCACCAAAACCGAGCTTTTCCGCGCCGCAATCTCCGGCGCGGGCGTGACCGAACCCAATCCGCAGATGACCGGCAACTACGAACCACTCGCGATTCAGCCGCAGTCCCCGGGCCTGGCCGATCGCATCTGGTGGGGCGCGGGAAGCCGCGCGACCGGACGCTGGGCGGCCGAGCAGGGCATGAACCTGATGAGCTCCACGCTGCTGACCGAGGACACCGGCGTGCCCTTCGACGAGCTTCAGGCCGAGCAGATTGCGCTCTATCGCGCGGCCTGGGCCGAGGCCGGCTGGGAGCGCACCCCGCGCGTCTCGATCAGCCGCAGCGTGATCCCGATCACCACCGATGAGGATCGTGCCTATTTTGGTGGCCGCGGGGGCGAGTCCCACGATCAGGTGGGCTATATCGACGGCGGCATCGCGCGCTTCGGCAAGAGCTATACGGGCGAGCCCGATGTGCTCGCGGCGGAACTCGCGGCCGATGCCGCGGTGCAGGCGGCCGATACCGTGCTGCTCACCGTGCCCAATCAGTTGGGCGTTGCTTATTGTGCACATATTCTGGAATCTATAGCTAAGCATGTAGCTCCCTCGCTTGGCTGGAAGCCAAACACAGAGGGCCCCGTCGAGGGAGACGCGATCTAGGCGCGACTCTCTGCCCCGATACACTCGGTCGAGGGCTGGCTAAGACGCACTGAGATCGCAGCCAGGGCGTGCAAAAGAGCCGTTGGAGACCCCGCTTAGGCTGCCGCCTCGTCGAGCCCCGTGATCATCAAGTACAGATCGCGTAGGGAGCCGTCAGACATGTCGATGATCGGCTCATACATGAACGAGTTGATGTGCAGGTTCTCCGGAGTCATCAGCAGCACCGATCGCAAGAGCGCAAGCTCAACAGAGGAGCCAAGTTCACGCTGATCGAAGAGCTTGAAGAGCTCCCAGTTCTGGTTCTTGGTGATCGCGTCGGTGGTTGCCGGGTCATTGATCTGACCCAGCATGTATGACTCGGAGCGAAGGCGAACAGCTATTGAGAGAACGATCTTGTTGGCGAAATTCACACCTTCGTCCGCCTCGAGGCATGCATCTGCCTCGCGGTAGATCATGTCGACCACTGACTCGCTCGGGTCAGCCCAGGATTGAGCGGGTAGTCCTGCTAGAGCGTTTCTGAATATGGTGTCTAGCTCATCTTGCGTGATGGACGCAGTGTCGCCCTTTCGGTGGAGCAGAGAAGTTAGCTTCAGGTAATCGCCATCATCGGTGCCTCGGCTGTACTCGATGAGGTTCCGAACGAAGGGTATGCAGGCGATCCGCTTCATCCCATCGCTGAAGATCTCCTTCTTGAAGTCGAGTGTGAAGGGGTTCTTGATGGTATTGCCCTTCATCTCGCTGAGCTTTACTCTTTCGGGGCTCTTTTCAGCCATGAAGCAGTGTCCCCAACCCACGACGCCTCGGCCGTAGATCGTCCGCAGGAAGTCGAAGTTGTGAGTCAGGATCAGAAGTCGAAAGTTCTCCTCCTGCTCCATTTCCTGCAGGTAGTAGATGATGGCGTACTTGTTCTTGTAGTCGAAGGAGTCAGCGATGTCATCGATGACAAAAATCGCCAGCTCCCCGGTGCCGCGCCGGGCCTCCACTTCGAACAGGATGTTCAGGATGTAGAGAGCCTTCTTCTCTCCGGTACTCAGCACTCGGAGCAGGTGTTCCCGGTCAACGCGGGATGAGCCACCACCGTCCTTGAACTCGAAGTCGAGCGTCAGGAAGGGTTCCTGGGCGAGCATCACCTTCTCCCGATTCCGAGGAACGAGCGTGAACGGCACGGAGAACCTTGTGTTGAAAAGCTCGATCACTTCCTCCCAACGCGTTCGCTCGGCCGCTGCCTGCTTGAGGATCGCCTTGCGCCGTTCCTCGGAGGACTTGTGAGTAGCGACCGCCTCCAAGAAGAGTTGCTCCGACACCTTCAGATACGAGACCCAGAGCTTCTCTTTGAACAGCTCGATGTTCTGGAACTGGGCAAGAAGCTCAGGCCGGTCGGAAACGAGCTTGAAGAAGTCGCGAGTAGCCTGGTTAGCGTTCAGGGCCTTCTCCAGCGCCCCAAGTCGCTTCGTCAGCTCATCGTCGTCCGAGATCCGCTGCTTCTCATCCGCGATCAGGGCAGTCAGTTCTTTCTCGCTCGAAACCTCTCGGGGGCTCTCGTCGCCGGCGAGGAGTAGCGCGTGCTTGGCCGTGAAGAAACCCTGGTTAACCAGGCTCTTGCTCACCGTTTCAGCGTTGTAGTAAGTGAATGATGACCGACTGAAGAAGATCGAGCGATCCAGCAACTCGTTGAGCCGGGTGACATAGTCGCTGAGGGAACCTCGAAGTGCTGGGTCGGCCAATACCTTTTCTACGCTGGCGTTGAAAATCGTGTCATACGGGAGATCGGCGAACGGAGCATCCTCCAGCTGCTCGACCTCGTAGCTGACCCGCGCCAGGGCACCGAAGAAGTTGCCATCTTCCTTCGTGAAGATCTGTGACACGAGCGTTGCGACATCTTGCTTCGTCCGAGCCGTCTTCTTCAGCTCCTTAGTCAGCTCGACCTCAAGCTTCATCAGCTCTTTGTTGATGACCTCGAACTCAGTGCGAAGCGGCGCGTTGACGAGGAGTGTCGAAGCGAACTCGTCCGGAGCGTACTGCTCGTCGTACGCCAGGAAAACGGCCACGCTTGAGGGGTCCGGCTGTGCCCCGTTCCCATCGACGATCTTGCGGATCGTCTCACGATCGGTGAAGACATGATCGGCCGAATCTTCCCCTCGCGAGAAGTCCAGGAAGGTACGGGCGAAGCTCGACTTCATCGTCCCGTTCGGCGCGTAGATGGCAACGGCTCTCTTCCTGTCGAATGGGAGCACAGCATCGAACTCTCGGATCCCGTGGCAGTTGCGAAGCTCGATGTGAAGAGTTTGCATTTTATAAGCTTAGCGAGTCGCCCAACTTTGGATGCGTGCTGCGCTACACATGGTGGGAGGTCTATATCTCAGCCCATCGGCTCACGGAGCGCCGGATGTGCGCTTAGGTCGAGCAACTGCCCGAGCATGCCGTCTCGGCCTGTTCTGCACGCGGCAAGAGCCGGAACTTTCGAGTTACATCCTCGGCCATAGTTGTGTCGCAGCAGCTCATGGGGACTTGCTCTTGGCGGCGACCTTGAGAGCCGCTGCCTCGCCGCGCTTCACATACTTGTGGTTGTCCTTCGGCACATAGGGCTTGGCCCGCTTGACCTGACCGAGCACGACTTGCACTGTGTATCTGCTTACAGTCACATTCCGTTCCTCGGGAAGCGCCTTCATGATGCGCTGTGAGCCCCAGCGGTCTTTCTCGTGCTTCTCCCGAATCCAGGCGACATCCTTGCTTGTGAGTTTCGGCGGTGGGCCTAGTGGAGTACCCCGGGCAGCTTCTGCGGCCAGACCTTCCCGAGTTCGCTCAGCGATTCGGTCTCGCTCCTGAGCAGCAACCGCAAGCATCACCCTGATGATGAGCATGCCTACACTGTGCTTTGGAGTCACCATGCTGACTCCATCCGCAAGCGAGGTTAGACATCCGCTGATGGGTTCAAGCTGCTTGAGTAAGGCGATTGTCTCCTCAGGCTCTCGCCCCCAGCGATCGAGCTTCGCCATGACGACCTCGACTTTTCCTTCATGGGCTCTGACCGCCGCCATGAGCTGGTTCATCTTCTTGGAATGAGCGTTCGTGGTTCCACTCACTCCCCTATCTACGAAGATGTTCTCTTTAGCGACTCCGTAGCCGATGAGCTGCTGCTGCTGAGCCTCGAGGCCGAGTTCCTGTTTGACCGTGCTCACTCTGGTGTAGCCGATTCGGTGGATGGTACTCATAGCTGTCTCCTTCGGTGATTCTTTACAACCACGATTAGACATATCGCTATAACGGTCGAACATGGGTGGTTGTTAAACGCTCGTTTAACAACCACCGAGAATTGGTGTGTCACACTACCATTACCTCAAGGCCAGACCAGCAAACGGATCGCAATTCGAGGCTGGATCGTGACTCCACAGCCTCTTTGAGAGGACCGTGCTTCTAGCACTGCCCACAATTGTTCGTTTGGCAACAACATGCCACCCGTGCCGATGACCGCCCGTCCACTGTTTTGAATAATCACCGGTGTCGGCCATTACTCTACTTGAGCGGGAAGTAACTACTCCTTCACTTCACATTCACTCCAGGCGGCGCTCTGCACTATTCGGTTCCGCCGTAGGCTCCGAGCTTTCCGAGAATGTTCGACTAGTGAGGCACGATGGACCTGAAGCACGGACCGTTTCCAACTGCACGAGATTGTGTCATTGGTGCGCGATACAATTGACCCTATGCCCGCAGAACTACGACCGACACCCTCATCGCGGGGCTCTCAGCTTCCAGTAATTAGCCTATTCGCAGGAGCCGGAGGACTCGATTTGGCTGTCGAGCGAGTAGCTGATGCGCCGCTCTCTAGCCCATCCAGCCCAACACCTGGCCCATATCGCGTCGCGGTCGCCACTGACTATGCACCCCAAGCTTTGGACACACTGGCACTAAACCTTCCGGGGACAGTAACGCTATCTGGAGACATTCGGGAAACCTCGACCTCTGAACTCCTGCGTGCGGGGTCGATGGCCTCAGGCGACGCTGCGCTCGTGATCGGCGGGCCTCCGTGCACTCCCTTCTCGAAGTCGGGTTTCTGGCTCGCGGAGAAGCGAGAGTCTCGTGATCCAAATGCATCTTTGCTCGAAGAATATGTGCGGGTTGTCGCACAGTCGAAACCTGAGGCGTTTGTGCTTGAAAATGTTCAAGCCTTGACCTACAAGACACACAAGGCTCACTTCGATCAGCTCCTCAGCGCACTGACTGAACTGGGCTACAACCCACAGTGGAAGACCTTGCTCGCTGCAGATTATGGCGTACCCCAGCTTCGTAAGCGAGTGTTCATCGTCGGGCGGCGCGATGGTAAGGCATATAAGTTTCCTGAGCCAACCCATGCTGGGCCGAGTGAAACAACGCGAACTTGGGACCTTTCCAAGCTCCCCCATGTAACCGCGCAGCAAGCATTTGAGGGTCTTGTCACCACACCAGAAAAGGGGGAGCTTCTCGAGGGAAAGTATGGCGAGCTGGCTGCCGAGATTCCGGGTGGACAGAACTATCTTTGGCATACTTCTCGCTACGGAGGCCGCGACGAGTTCGAGTGGCGCTCGCGCTACTGGACATTCCTCCTCCGACTCGCGGCAGACAAACCAAGCTCCACACTCCAAGCCCAGCCAGGTCCATATGTAGGGCCGTTCCACTGGGAGAATCTTCCCAACGAAGAAGGCAATTTGAGAGCCCGCCGGTTGAGGGTGCCGGAGCTACTTCGGCTCATGACTTTTCCGGACGACTTCCGTCTCATCGGCAGTAGAGCGGACATTCAGCGTCAGCTGGGAAACGCGGTCCCGATGGAGCTAGGCAAGGCCGTTCTCCGAGCGCTAACCCTGCAGCTAGGCTATGTTGATCCTGAGACAGTTAACGATGATCGGCTCGTACGATCCACGAGTAGTGCGGTCCTGATCAGCTGAAGATGGCGTGAGGGCCCGAGAGAGGCCCCTCTTGCCAATCAGTATCGATTACCAAGCAGCCGAACAAGTCCTCCTCGATGCATTGGCGATCGCAAGTAGCGATAGGCGGCTACCTGTCGAATGGAGAAGTCACGCAAGAACCGTCTTCGCGCTTGAATCGAAGACCTGGACTCCTGCATTCGCAACCATGTTGCTCGCGAAAGCGACCGATAGTCGAGTCGACACGATGAGCCTTAAAGCAGAATCTGGCAATCCCTACGCCTACAGCGCCCGCAGTCTTTGCCACAAGATTTTGGTCCCCGCGGCAGTCAACCACAACTTCTCAATCCGAAATAAAGGACCTGAGCCACTCAACAACCAACCGTTCTTCCGCTATGACCGAATCGACAAGATCGACCGCGTACGCAAACCAGTCGACCGCGAGTACTTCTTCGATGTCGTGGAGCAGGCGAATAAGCTCTCCGCTGACCAAGCGCTTGACGCACTCGCAGCGTTCTTGAGGGAAGCCCTGGCTGTGGCTGCAGCGACTCGAAGCGTGTCTGTGAAAGCCGGGGGGCTAACCGCGCACGGTGCAAAGATCGCCGTCGAAGATTTCCTGCGCGATGACGCGCCTGATCGACCGAGACGACTTCAGGCGTTTGCCGCAGCTTGCCTTGACCTTATTCATCAAGATGTAAAGTCTCGTCGAATCAACGATCCTTCGGCGCATGTTCCCGGTGATGTCCAAGTACTACTCGGCAAAGTCGTCGCCATGTCTATGGAGGTCAAAGGCAAAACCGTAAAGGCAACAGATCTCACGACCTTTGCGGACGAATGCAAGGAAGCTGGGGTCGAACGAGCCGTAATGTTTGTGGATGCACCTCAGCAGGTTGACCTCAATCTCGACGCCGCTGTAATCATGCAAAGGCTTCAAACTCCCCAGGTAGTCTTCATCAGCTCTGCTGCGGAACTACTCTCGGGGTCTCTGCTCTGGGCCCCACTTCCTCTCGAGAAAGCTATCGAAGCATTTTCAAAGAACTTCCTGGATCGCCTGCTGGAGATCGAAGTCACAGTTCCCACACTTGAGGAATGGGGGCGAGCAGCGACAGTGGCACAAGCTCGCTTGAAGGGGCTGCCGTCTGGCCCGAAGCGACCCCGAGTGGACACAGATGGCTATGCTTCCCTTGCGAAGAGATCGATGCTCTCCACAACGGACGGTGAGCTAGGAAAAAAGTCGAATGGGCCACGATCCGCGGATGGATCGCGGCCCAGGTAACTCGCACACCGGCTAGTACAGACTGATTCGCGTCTCGCGCATGAACCTTCTCAACGAGACGAGATCTGAGAGACACTCAGCCAGTTCAGGGTGTTTCTCTTTGAGATCAGCGCTACTGAAAAGCCATTTGCAATAGGCGGTGTCCTCGGCTACACGCGCCAGTGGTGCTCCCCGGTACTTCCCAAAGGGGAATGTGCCAGCTTGTGCGTTTTGATTTCCATTTCTCATCAGTTCCTGCTTCCTCCCGCCTAAGCGGGTTTGGTGTCTGTTTAGGCGGCCTCTAGCGCCGTAGGGAGATCTTGTTCTGAGACAAAGCGGATGCCCCGGACGAAGTAACGGGCACCTACCACAGAGAGCGGCTCACGATCATCTTCGTAGGAACCCCGCCCACGCTTTTCAGGGATGTAGGAAGAGTGGATAAACTCGCGGGGCGCGCGCTGCTGCTTGACATACTCAGCATTGCTATTCTCGAAGAGCGAGTGGCCCGTGAGCGCTGCTAGAAACTTTTGCTTCGATCCAGCTTCAGGGCCAGAATCCTTCGCGGACTACTTAAAGGTCTCGTAGAGATCCGGGATCAGCACGAAGCTATTGGGATCGGTGACGATCTATTCGCTCCACCAGTAGCCGATCTTGTCCTGCCGCATTCTCCATTCAGCCTGCTCCAGTTCCATCTCCATTGGCACAGGCAGCTCCTGTTTGCTGTTCTCGAACCAAAGCTTCGCCCCTTCGACAGCCCAGGCCAGTGCAGCCTCCAGAATCTCAAGGTTTTCATTAGCTCGTGTGAGCTTCGGATTGCGAGGACGGTGATGTTCAGGTGAGGTCTTAGGGTCGTACTGATGAGCGGGAACATACTTGTAGGGCATAGGGAAGAGTTCGAGCCTTCGCCAGGTTCCATCGTGATTTGCACTCACCTGAGGTAGGTCATTGGTAGTGATGAAGATCGTGGTGACTACCTTGAATGTCTCCTCGTCCTGGAACTTCTTCGATCCGCGCATCTTGTCTGTACCTGCGAGCTTCTTCACTATCTTGTCATCGAGCCACTGGCCTTCAGCGGTCTCCTCAAGGAGCGCCATACGCAGCCCCTTGAATACACTTCGGCTGAAGCTATCCGCTCCACCAGAGGACAGAACGCTGGAATCAGGGGTGTCCGCATAGTCACCCATGATCGCGCTGATCACATCGAGAAAAGTGCTCTTACCATTTGACCCGCCGCCGCTGAAGAAGAAGATCGACGCATCGCTCGGCTGGTAGCCGGTGAGCGCTTGGCCAACGATGATCTGGAGATAGCGCAGCACATTCGGTGGGAAGGCAGAGAGGATTTCATCCCAGAGTTCTGACCGGGCGCCGGATATATAGATCTGGCCTCGCAGCGCGTGCTGACCGGGGCCGGGCTCACCCTCGTGGCACGCTCCGGGGATACGTATAGATACGAGTTCCTGCTCTGAACCCTCACGGATACGTGGCGGGGTTCGGGCGGGGCCGAGGATTTTGCCGGGAGTCGCTAGCGCGGGTCGGCCGCGACATGCAGCAGCCGGAAACGCTCGCATACCACCGGCATATCGGGTTCAAATCCCCGCGGGTTCTCCGAGTGCTCCCGCCAAAATTTTTGATGCGCCTCGCGCCAATACGCGAGGCTCCGGTCGCCCTCCCCCTCGGCCCGGGCATGATCCGCGCCCACCCGGTCGAAGGCGATCACCTCAACCATCACGGTTTCCACCAGGGCACGCGGCCGCCCGGATCCGTCAAGAATGATATTCAGCAGCCCCGGCTCGGGCAGCCGTTCCCCCGAAAACTCGTAGTCCCAGAGCGCGGATGCGGTGGCGGTTTTGGTGCCGGCGAGCACGAGGGCCAGCAGGCCATCGGCATGCTCCGGGGTGGCGCCAAAGGCCCAGGATTCGGGGGCCTCCGCGGGCAGACCGGGCAGGATATCGCGGCAGTTCCGCCAGAAATTCCGAGGGGTCATGGGCTCAGGCTATCAGCGCCGCCGCGTGGGCTCGGATGACATAATCTCGGGTTTGGCATTGTCCTGGGCCAGATTGCCCGCATGAAAATCAGTGCGTCTGCGGCCTCGGCGCCCCCGGGCGCACCGGCGTGACCGGCACTGCGGCCCGGGCCCGGCCCGCCGCGGGTGACCTGCCCCGCCCGTCGCGCGCCGATGATCGCGCGGCCGATCCCGCGCACTCGTTAGCCCTCCGCGCGCGCGGATAGCGCCGCGGCGAGCGCGCGCCGGGAGTCCTCGGCATCGGCAACCGAGAGATAGAGTCGCCGAAAATGCTGCCCGGGGGCCACGTCGATGCGCAGCGCCTCGCCCGAGCCGGAGTAGTTCCAGAAGTGTCGCTCGCCGTCCGGATGGAACGTGCCGCAGAGCTTGCCGAGGAAGTCCAGTCCGGGGCCGCGCCAGCCGGTCGCGACCCGGTGCGGGGCGGCCTCGATCCCCACCGCGTCGATCCGGGCGAGGGGGATGATCACGCTGCGCCGGAAGCACCAGAGGCGGTCCAGGCCGCGCGGGATCACGGTCACATTCTCCGCGTCGGTCCGCACCAGGGTGCGCCCCACGGGGGCAGATTTCCGCCGCGCGCTCATGCCCACACCGTCCCGCTGCGCGGAAATACGGGCCGGCGGGTGGCGATGGGCGGGGTATCCATGCCCCCGAGTCTAGCGATTCGCGTCGGCTAGACTGGGGCCATGACGGCGAGCATCCTGATCGGTATGGGTTCGGCGGCGATGCTGCTGATCGTGGCCTTCGTCGCGCTGGGCATTGCCCGCTCGAGCGAGCGCGGCACCCTGGCCCGCAACGGTTCGGTGGGTATTCGCTCGCGCGCGACCCTGGCCTCGGATGCGGCCTGGGAGGCCGGGCATCGCGCGGGCGGGGCGCGCTTGCGCGTCTGCGGTCTCGGCGCGCTGATCGGAGCCGCACTCGGGGTTCTGGCGGGTTTTTTGCCGCTGCTCGGGGGCTCCGAAATGGTCACCAATTCGGCAATTGCGACGCTGATTATTGCCACCTCGGTCTGGGTTGTGGCCTGGGCACTCGCGGCGGGCGGCGCGGCCAATCGCGCGGCCCGGGCGGTGACCGCCGCGGAGGGTTAGTCCCCCGCGAGGAAACCCGCGCGCTTCGAGCGCCAGGACGAACGATACGCGTACTCCGCATCGCGCGCGTCCGCGGCGAGCACCGCGCGGGTGGCGGGGGCCATCGCGCGGACGTCCTCGTCCTCATAGCGCCAGCCCAGGGGAAACACAAAGCGCGCCCGGTAGTACCCCATCCAGAACAGCACGAGGTCGCGGTCATCGCGCAGCGATTCGTATTCCAGGGCCCCGCGCTCGTGCCGGGTGATCTCCCACCCGCCGCCGTCCTTCGGCCGCGCGGAAAAATCGGGGTCACCGCCCCAGCGCCAGGCCACACCGGTATTCCCGGGAGCATCGTTATTCACGCGCTCCAGCGTCTCGGCGAGGGCTTCCGGGGTCCACGGCGCGGGAAACCAGGTGCTCAGGCTCGCGCTCAGCGCCGCGGCACTGGGCCAACGCCACGCGGATTTGGGGGCCGAGCGGGCAGGCTCCAGGAGGGCCCCGAGCGCAATCGTGGGCAGGGCGGGGCCCGCGTCATCCAGCAGCGCTATATGCAGTTGCAGCGCGCGCAGATAGCGGCGATGCTCGGCCTCATCGGCGAAGGGCGGCAGCGGAATATCGGCCACGGTGGGGCTGCCCCAAGGCACGGTATCACCCAGAAAGCTCATCGGTTCCTCCTCGATTGCTGATCCGAGACCCAGCCTAATGCCGCGGGGAATACAGCACCCGGTTCCCGCGGTTATATCGGGAATGTCACCGCTCCTCGAACCCGCGCCCGTATTTGGGGCCCTCGACCGGGCACTCGCCGCGCTCGATTGGACCCTGCGCGAGTCCACCCATCTTGAGCTGGCCGCGGGCGAGCGGATGGTGCCCTCGCCCGATGCGGGCTTTAGCTATCTGATCGCGGGCAGCGCCGCGATCCGGATCGGCGAGCACTGGACCGAGCTGGCCGCGGGCGATCTGCTGTTTTATCCGCGCGGGGCCCGCCGCGAGATCCGCGCCCGGGAGGCCGGTTCCCTCCTCGACGCGACCGTGGTCCCGGCCGCCACCACCCGCAACGCGCTCACCATTTTTCCCGATGCATTGCGCGTGACCGGTTTCCGCGAGCGGGAACCCAATCTCGCCCGGCTGATCGAGTCGATGGCCTGCGGCCCGGCCACCGCCGCGGCACCGGGCCGCGTCACCACGGCCCCGCGCCGCGACGGCGATATCGTGGTGTGTAGCCTGATTGCCACCACGATTATTTCGGCATCCGTGCGGCTCTGGGCCGAGCTGGGCTGCGCACCCGAGCGCTGGCTGCACCGCGTGAGCGACCCCTATATTGCCCGCGCCCTGGATGCGCTGCACGCCGATCCGGGTCATCCCTGGACCGTGCAGGAGCTGGCGCGGGTGGCCGCAATGTCGCGCTCCTCCTTCGCCGAACGCTTCCACGGGCTGGTGGGGAAGACCCCCGCGTCCTATCTCACCGGGGTGCGAATGGAGGAGAGCATGGGGCTGCTGCTGCGCGAGGGCCTGAGCATTGCCGATACCGCGCGCCGTCTCGGTTATGAGTCCGAGGCCGGTTTCAGCCGCGCATTCCGCCGCCATACCGGGCAGACCCCCGCGCTCTGGCGCGAGGGTCACCGCGCAGCCTAGGTCCGCACCGGCACCGCCTCCGCCGCGGGGGAGGCCGAGGCCGGGTGCGTATGGCGCGCGGCCCCAAAGAGCGCGCCGCCGAGCAGGGTGGAGATCGCGGCGGCCACGAGGGTCACGGCGATGCCCACGCCGTCCACCAGCAGGCCCCCGATGCCCGCACCGATCGTGATGGCCAGCTGGAATCCGGCCACCAGCAGGCCCCCGCCGGCCTCCATCCGTTCGGGAGCGAGGCGGCCCATCCAGGTGGAGACCACCAGCAGCCATGCGCCAAAGCCGATGCCCCAGAGGGCCACCGCGATCACCACGATCCAGAGCTGGCCGGGGAAAATGGTGAGTGCCGCGATGCCGCCGCCGATCAGGGCCGGCACGAGGAAACGCATCAGTGCGAGGTGGCGATCCACCAGCAACCCCACGATGAAGTTACCAAATACTCCGCCCAGCCCGAAGGCCGCGAGCAGCGCCGCGATTCCGCCCGCGTCGATCCCGGGCACGCGTTCCAGCGCGAGCCGAATATAGGTGAACGCGGCAAAATGTCCCAGCACCACCAGGACGTGACCAAGTAGCCCCAGCGGCATTCCGGGGACGCGCAGCGTCTCGCCGAGGGCCCGGAAACCGGTGCTCGCGGCGGGGGCCACGGGCGGCAGGACCGAGCGCAGCAGCACCGCCACGATCAGCGAGAGCGCGGCGGCCGCGGCAAAGACCACGCGCCAGTCAAAGATCGAGCCGAGGAAAATGCCCAGCGGCACCCCGGCCACGGTGGCCACGGTGGTGCCGGTATTAACCAGCATCAGGGCGCGGCCGAGGTGCCGCGGCCGGGCGAGGCGCGCGGTCACCGCGATCGACATCGCCCAGAATCCGCCGATGGCCGCGCCGAGCAGGAGCCGGGCAATCAGCAGCAGGATCAGGTTGGGTGCGAGGGCCACCAGGATATTGGATACCGCCGCGGCCAGCGCCAGCCCCGCAAGCAGGGTGCGCCGGTCCAGGCGCGGGAAGATGATGCCGATCGTGGGGGCGGTCAGGAATCCGATGATCGCGGTGGCGGTCACTGCCTGCCCGGCCTGCCCCTCGGTGATGCCGAGCGAGGCCGCCATCGTGGGCAGCAGGCTCGGCGGCAGGAACTCGGCGGTCACCAGGATGAAGCTGGTGGCCATGAGGACGGCGATGCCGGCCCACGCGGTGCGGGGCTCGGCGGGGGATAAAACGGGAGTGGTCATTCTTCGAGTCTGGCCGCGTGGCGGTGTGTGCATCCGATGGATCGTCCGCCGCGGGGAACCGATCGTCCGGGAGGCCCGGCCCCGGGACGACGGAAATATCGTCCCGGGGCGGGCCCGGTGGTTAGCCCTCTTCGGCCGCGGGGCGGCGGCGCAGGATCAGGGCGCCCGCGCCGAGTGCAAGCAGCACGAGTGCCGCGGCAAGCGGGGCGAGCAGATCCCCACCGGTGGTGGACAGGCCCGCGGGGGCCGCGGTTCCCGCGGTGGCGGCCCCGGTCGGGGTGGTTCCCGGGGTTGCGCCGGGATCGGTACCCGGATCCGTTCCGGGATCGGTGCCGGGGTCCGTGCCCGGATCGATCACGGCATCCGGGTCCACCACGCCGATCGCCGCGGATGCGGCAAAGCCCGAACCATAACCCACGGCGCGCAACTCATGCGCCCCAAACGCGGTATCGGCGGGGATGGTCACGGGGGCGGCGAAGCCCCCGTCGGCGGAGATCAGCGTGCCCAGTTCCACCGGGTCGGAGTGCAGGCTCAGCGTCACTGCCTCCCCCACCCGGAATCCGCTGCCGCTCAGGTTCAGGCTCTGGCCCGGGCGCGGATCCGCGGCACTGACCGCGAGGGTTCCCGGGGCGGCCGTGGCCTCGGCACAGGCATCACCCTGCACGCCCACGGGCGGGAGGGAATCGCGTGCGGTACCGGCCACGATCACGCCGTCATCCTCGCGCACGGTGAGCGCGCCATAGGGCTGACCCATCGTGGCGTTTTGCAGCACGCTGGCCACAACCGGATAGGACACGGAGGCCGCGGTTCCCGGCGCGCTATCGCCGTAGAGCGGCACCGAGATGGCCTTACAGGTCTCGCCCGGGGCGAAGGTCACGGTATCCAGCGAGAGCCCCATTCGGCCCCCGGTCGCGCCGAGCCCGCTGAGCTCGGCCACCACGGGAACGGTCGAGGCCCGCGAGAGGAGCACGGCCACTCCGGCCGTGGCCGGGCCGTTGCCCTCTTCCACGATGGTATCGGCCACGCTCACCGACGGGCGGGCCGAGGTCTTCGCGGTGCCCACGCCGGGTGTGGTGAGCGCCACATCGGAGACATAAACGCCGCCCGCGGGGGTGGTGGCCCCGAGCCGAATCTCGCGCAGATCGGCGATATTCACCTCGCTCAGTTCGGCCACCGGAATCAGCACGTTTTGCAGCAGGACCTTGCGCAGCGGCGCGGCCGTTCCCGGCAATACCTGGAGCGCATTGCCGAGCGAGGACACCAGGAGCGACTGGGTTTTTCCCGCTCCGTCGAGCACACTCACGCGCAGGTCGGTGCCGCCCACCACGCTCTCATCGGGGGCGATCGCGAGGCTCAGGTTCTGCCGGGAGGACGCATCGCGGGCCGCGGCGGGCACCGGAATGCGCAGTTCCCCGTTCGCGGCACTCCAGGTGAAGCGCAGCATCGGGCTGGCCGCGACCGAGGGTGCATAGGTGGCGGGGGTCCAGTGGGGCACCTGGGCGGATCCGAGGGCACTGGCACAATAGGGCAGCGTTCCGGCCACGGGTCGCTCGCTCAGGCTTGCGCAGGTCTGGGCCCGCGCGGCCCCCGCGGTGGTCACCCCTCCCGGGGTGGTCAAACGGGCAATATCGGTGCGGTTTTCGGCGGGCTGATGCGCGGTCACCCGCACATCGGCGCGGCCCGCGGAGGCCACGGTGGCGGAGGAGCCGTCAAAGAGCGGCAGGAACCGGGTGTCCCCGCCCATCGTGAGCCGGAAGAAGGCACTCATATAGGCCGTGCCCGCGGCGCGCTGCTCGGTATCGCTCAGGCGGGCGGGTGCCTGCGCGGAGCCACAGTCGGGATTGGCCTGGGGCCGGTCCTGGGCGGCCCAGTCATCGGAGGAGGATGTGGGGTAGATGCTGGGGGTCCAGATGGTATTGAAGTAGTTATGGTTGGTGCCCATGATCAGTACCGAGGAGCGCAGCACGGAATCGCCAAATGCGTAGCGCGAGTCATCGATGAAGTGCTGGCCCTGCAGGTTGGAGACATCGCCGTCACAATAGGGCAGGATCACCGCGGTGGGCACATCCGGGAGGGTCATCCGGCCAAAATCGGTGGGGGCCAGCGGGAGCACAGCCTCGATGTTATAGGGCTCGGCGCGCGTGGCGTTCAGCAGTGCCGCCCGCACCACGCCGTCGCCGCCGCGGGAGTGGCCCATCAGGCCCACATGTCCGAGATCCAGGCGGCCGATCAGCGCGGGGTCCAGCCCGGGCTGGGTTCCGGCATTGGCGCGGGCCAGTAGGTCCAGGCTGTCCAGCACAAGCTGGCCGCGGGCGAGGGCACCGCGGTCGGCCGCGAGCTGGTTATCGTTGGAGTTGATCGCGTTGGCGGCGATAGACACCACGGCATAGCCGTTGCTCGCGAGCGCATTGGCGGTATCGTCATAGCCCCGATAGCTCGGGATATTGGTCTGGGTCGGGCCGCAGGGCCAGCGGTTGGGGTTGGCCCCGCTGCCCGCGCAGGACGTGTGTCGCCCGTGCAGGAGAAGCACCACGGGGCTTGCATCGGTTTTTTCCCGCGGATAGTAGACCGCGCCGGTGAGCTCGCCACGGATCCCGCCGATCCCGGCCAGGGCGATGGCCTCATCGCCGAGGTCATAATCGGCGCGGGCCACGCTGAAGGCCCCGGGGGCGCTCGGATCGGCGTCGATTATGCGGCCCAGGGCCGCGGTCTCGGGGGTGTCCGGGGCGAGGGAGCGCGCGCGGGAGGGGGCCGCGGCCACCGCATCGGGGGCGCCGTCCCAGCCCAGCTCGATTGAATCGGTTTTCAGTACGTCGGGATCGCCCGTGACCAGGCTCAGGCTGAGCCCATCCGCGGATTCGATTGCGGGGCCGAGGTCGATCCCATCGGCGAGCAGGCTCGGGGAGGCGGCACGCATCGGCAGCGGGCTCTCCAGGTCGAGCGTCACCACATAGCCGCCCGCGGCGGCCTCGATACTCCAGTTATCGCCACTGCGGGTCACGGGATTCTGCGGGGTCGCGGCGGCGGGAACCACCGCGGTGAGGGGAACGGCGAGGAGGCAGAGCGCGGCGGCTATGCCCAGTCGTCTGGGGGTGCGTTGATACGGGTGCACGGAACTCCTTGTGATGTGATCTTGGGGATGGATTCTCACGAGCGCGCCGGGGCCCACCCCTCCGAGCGCGTGCTGTCTGCGTGATTGAGGGAAAGCTATCAGCGCGGGATGCCCAAAAAGCCCCGGGAAACACGATGTTCACATGCTTGTTACGACGGGGGTAGCCGGCGCTCCCGGCGAATATGCCCGGAGGAGAATACCGTGCGACGCGGGGGAAGGAGCACCAGGAGAACAGCGAGCGCCCCCAGGATCAGGCCCGCGAGGGTCGCGGGCGTAAACGGATCGCCAAAGAGCATCGTGCCGGCGAGGGCCGTGGTCGGGGCCACCAGATAGAGCAGCACGTTGAGCGGCGTGATGCCGATCCGGCGCAGCAGATACCAGTACAGCCCATAGGCCATCAGCGTGGGAAATACGGCTGTGAGCACGGTGGCCAGCCAGAACTGCGCCGAGGCCGGGGGCGCGAGGGTTCCGGTGGCCGCCGCGAGCAGGGCAAAAACGATAAGGGCCACGCCCGAGTGCACGGCGAGGGTGGTGCCCACCGCGAGCCGCACGGGCGTGCGCCTCTCCACAAAGGTGCCCGCCACGAGGCTCGCGAGCGAGATCAGGGGCAGCAGATAGGCCGGGGAGAACGCGGCGGTGGCGGCGGCATCGGCTCCCACGATCAGCGTCACTCCGAGCGCGCCGAGGAGCAGGCCGACCCACTGCGCGGAGCGCAGCCGCAGCCCGAGGAGCGGCCCGATCAGGGTGGCAATCAGGAGCGGTTGCACGGCGTCGATGAGCGCCACCGTGCCCGCCGATACCCCAGCGGCCACCGCCAGGTAGATGGGCAGGACGTAACCCACCTGGCTTAATAACCCGATAAGCAGGTGTGGCCTTGCGTCGCGCCAGGTTGGCGGGCGTGGCCGGCCGCGGCGCGGGGTGCGCGCGAGCGCCGCGACGGCCAGGATCGCGGCCACACAGAGGAAGCGCCAAAACAGCACGGTCGTGGCGGGGGCCGCATCGGTGCCGTATTTCGCGATGATAAAGCCGGAGCTCCAGCTCAGGACGAAGGCCGCCGCGGCCGCGATAAGGACCACCACCCGAGGTATACCGATCTGTATAGTCATGCGTCGAGTATACAGAGCTGTATACTCGACGCATGACCAGCGATCACCTCCCCGAGCCCGAGCCGCGCTATACGCCGGGGGCGCAGCGCGTGCTCGACGCGGCCTCGGATCTGTTTTATCGCGAGGGCATTCACGCGGTCGGCGTGGATAGCATCGCCCAGGCCGCGGGGGTCACCAAAAAAACGCTCTACGATCGTTTTGGTTCCAAGGAGGCCCTCGTGGTGGCCTATCTGCGCGGCCGGGATTCCCGCTGGCGCGAATATCTCGAATCCGAGCTGGAGGCGCTGCCTGCGGGACCCGGGCGCGTGGGTGCCCTCTTTGATATTTCCCGCGCCTGGGCCGATCTTCACGGGGCGCGCGGATGCAGCGCAATCAACGCCCGCGCCGAGGTGGAGTCCCCCGCCGATCCCATCGCCCACGAGGCCATCCGTCAAAAGAAATGGCTGCGCGATATTTTTGAACGCGAATGCCGCTCCGCCGGCCTCGCCGATCCGGGACCCCTCGCCGATGCCCTGATGCTGCTCTATGAGGGCGCCCTCGTGACCACGGGAATGGGCACCTTCGCGGATCCCTTCGGCGTGGCCCGCGAGAGCGCGCAGCGCCTGATCTCCCGAGGCTAGCGCCCGAGCAGCTCGCGGATCGCCGCGATGATCGCCGCCGGGTCCTCCTCCGCCATAAAGTGGCCGGCGGCGAGCGTGCGATGATCCAGGTCCTTGGCCCAGGCACCCCACAGGGCTCGCGCGTCAAAACCAAGCTGCACACCCCAGTCCTGCTGGATCACCATGACCGGCATAGCCAGCGTGCGGCCCGCGTCTCGGTCCTCCCGGTCGTGCCGCAGGTCGACACCCGCGGATGCCCGATAATCCGCCACGATTGAGGTCACCGCGCCGCGCGAGGCCCGCAGATACTCTGCGCGATACTCCTCCGGAATGGCCTCGGGGGTGGATACCCAACCGTCGATAAAGGACGCAAAAAACGTATCCGCCGTGGCCTCGATCATGGGCTCGGCAATTCCGGCGGGCTGGGCCATCAGGTAGAGATGCCAGGCCACGCGGGCGTCCACCCCCCGCAGAATATCCCACATGTCCAGGGTCGGGAGCACATCCAGAGAGAGCAGGTGGGTCACGACCTCGGGGTGATCCAGCGCCGCACGGATCGCCACGAGCGCGCCACGGTCGTGGCCGGCCAACGCAAATTTCTCGTGGCCAAGCACGCGAGCCGCCTCGATAATATCGGCGGCCATGACGCGCTTGGAATAGGTATCCTCATCCTTCTCTGCGGGTTTATCGCTCGCACCATATCCGCGTAGATCCGGCACGATCACCGTGTGATCGGCGGCGAGATTGGCGACCACATGCCGCCACATCACGTGGGTTTCGGGGAAACCATGCAGCAGCACTACCGCGGGTCCGGAGCCGGCAACGGCCACGTTGAGGGCCACCCCCTCGGCCACGGTGATGCGATGGTATTCGGCCTGGGAAAGAGTTAGGGTCATGGGTTTTCTCCTCAAAATTATGATGAGTCCTACGGTGCCGCACCCCAATCAGCGTCCGCTCAGCGCAACTAGACTGGGCCCATGCAGACGCCGCTGATTCGGGTCCTCGGGCCGATTGAATTTGGGCCGCACGGTTCCTCCGTGCCGGGTCGGCCGCGGCATCGCGAGATCCTCGGGCTCCTGGCCGCCGCACGCGGACGCCCGGTCTCGATGTCACGCCTGCGCGAGGATCTCTGGGACGAACCCGAGACCGGATCGGTCGGTGCCGTCCAGACCTTCATCGGCGAGCTGCGGCGCGCGTTGGAACCGGGGCGGCCCGCACGCACACCCCCGCAAATTTTAGTGTCCTCGGCTATGGGCTATGCCCTCCGGCTGAGCCCCGCGGATGTGGATCTCTGGCATGCGGAATCGCTACTTGCCGCAGCCCGTGAGGCGGAACCGCTTGCCGCCGAGGGGCTACGTGCCGAGGCCCTGTCCCTCTGGCGCGGGGGAGCCTTTGAGGAGTTTCGGGAGCGGCCCTGGGCCCGGGCCGAGCGCGCTCACCTCGCCGAGGTACGGGCAGGCGCAATGGAGGAGCTGGCATACGGATGGCTCCAACGCGGGGAGAACGCACGGGCGGTGCCGGAACTGGAGGAACACGTAGCCTCCTATCCCTGGCGAGAGGAGGGCTGGCGGCTGCTCGCCCTCGCACTGCATCGTGGCCTCCGGCGCGCGGAGGCGCTGGAAACCCTGCGCCGCGCCCGCGCCTATCTGGCCGATAGCCTCGGGCTCGATCCGGGACGTGCCCTCGCCGACCTGGAGCTCTCGATCCTCCGCTCGGATCCGGCGCTCGACCTCGCCACGAGCGGCACGCTGCTCGCGGATGCCGCCGCCGCACACTCTCATACGGGGGCCCGAACGCGGCTGGAATCGGCGAGTAGCCTCCTGCCCCGGCTTGCAGTTTCGGGTGGGCTGCGCTTTGCCGAGGCCCGGCGCATTCATATCATCGCGGCGGCCGAGGAGTTTAACGATCCGCAGCTCACGGCTAGGATCATCGGTGATTATGATGTGCCGGGTGCCTGGACACGATCGGACGACCCCGAACGCTCGGACCAAATTGTGACCGCCGCCCTGCGCACACTCGCCCGGCTCCCCCCGGATGCCTCGGCTCGGGTGCGCGCCCGGCTACTCGCCGTAATCGCGATGGAATCCCGTGGTACGGCCTCCCGGTCTGCGGAGGCGCACGAGTCCGAGCGGCTCGCGCGTGGCCTGGGCGATCCCGCGCTGATCTGTTTTGCCTTGGCGGCGCGGGTCATGCAGGAGTTTGGGCGCTGCGGGCTGGCCGCCGAGCGCGAGGCCCTCGCGGCCGAGCTGACCGCGCTGGCCGTCGCGGCGGAGCTCCCCACATTTGAGATCTACGGCAGGCTCAGCCGAATGCAGGCGCTGAGCGCACTGAGCCGATACCCGGAGGCGATATCCGAGGCGGAGTCGGTGGAGATGCTGGCGCTGCTGCACGAGCGCCCCCTCGCCACGGTCCTCACGGCCTGGTTTCGCTACGGGGTTCTTGGGACCGGGGATGAGCCCGCCCACTCCCCCGAGATGCCCGGGTTCTCGGTGGGCCTGCCCGAGCTGAGACACCTCGTGAGCCAGGACGGTACGGATTCTCCGGGGGATGCGGATTTTGGGCCCCTGGAACCCTGGGCACGGCCGCTCGTCCTCGCCCATGCGGGAGCCCTGGAGGAGGCACGCGGGGCCCTGAATATCCTGCCCGATCCGCCCGCCGATCTGCTCCGCGAGGCCGCCTGGGTCCTGGTCGCCCAGGCCTCCCTGCTGAGCGATCACGCCCCTTCCCGCGACCGTGCGCGGGCCGCCCTGCTGCCCGCGGCCACCGAGCGCGCGGCCGGTAGCGGGGTCGTGGATGCGGGCCCAATCGCCCCGGTATTGGCCGCACTCGCGGCGGCATCCGCCCCCTCACGGGCCTGAGCTCATATGCGGCCGCCGCTTCCCGCAGCCGCACTCACGCACCCCTTGCACTCACCCCCGAATTCGCGGTTTGCGCCATCTCCGCTCCGGACAGCCAGGGACAGCGTCGCGCTCCTCCTCGCGGGGGCCTAGCCGGCGGGGTCGTCTCGGCTAAAACCCCTCATCTTGTGGAGCCCGTCGAGACGCTGAATGCCCCGCAGATAGCGGCACCGGCCCGAACCATCCGGTCCACGGGTGGGATCGCAATTATCACGGCCCCGATCGCGGAGGCGCCTCAAGGCCGCAAGACGATAACGCTGTCCGGCCAGGGCGCCGCTCCCAGCGACCCTTGCCCCGAGCCCCGATGCGAGATAGCGTGACAGGGATACGCGACGAGGGGGTAGCGATGTCCGAGACACCGGTGGGGCTCAGATTCCACTACTGGGGCGGTTCGCTCCTGATCCTCTCCGCCCTTCTGGCGGGGTCTCCCCTCCCCGCACCGTTTGACCTCCCCCTCGCGCGCACCCTCCTGATCGCGGCGGCGCTACTTCTCCTCGCTCTCGGCGGCGGCGTATCCCGAAATATTTTTCGTGGTCGACCCCTGGGTACCACCGCGTTGCTCCTGCTTGCGGGCCTCATCCTCGCCCGAGCCGTCTTGCCGAGCCTGATCTTTGGTCCCGCCGGTGGGGATCCCGGGCTGCTGACACCGCTGCGGGAGAGCGGGGTTCTGCTCCTGCAAGCCCTGGACTTTATCACCCTGATAACCGCGCTGATCGTGGCCGTTCAGGTTGCTCGCCTCCCCGGGCTCCCGCCGCGCTGGCGCTGGGCCCCCACCTGGGCGCTGGGGGCCCTGGCCCTCGTCGGTCTCATCACTCAGACGGTCTTCCTCGCCGGAAGTGGGGCCCTGACCCTCGCCGCGCAGAACGCTCTGCTCTGGGGTGGCCTCGTGAATAATGTGGTAGCCGTGTTCCTTGGTGTACTGGTGCTGCTCTGGACCCACTCCGATGCCATAACGTCGCGGGAAGGGGACCACCGCGCGGGCGATCCCCGGGCGGGGCAACCCCCGTATGCGGCGACAGGCGACGGGGCCTAAAACGCGGTGAGGGCGGCGAAGATCCCAAACAGGATGCCCGGGAGATTGGCGATCACCACGGGCAGGTCGCGCTCCTTCTTAAAGAACCCATAAACCACCCACAGTGTGCAGTTGATCGCGGCCACGAGCGGCTGCACGGGCGAGGATTTATCGCCGTGCAGGTTGCCAATGATCTGCGGAATATAGGACACATACATCAGGATCGCGGTGACCGTGGCCACGCGCCCCACGATCGCAAACGCGTCGCGTTCGCCCGCCCGCCGGGCGCGGGGATCCGCGGTCTCGTTTCCACCCTCGTCCGTATCATGCCCGGTCATCATGCCCCTCGTTCCCGGCCGCGTATGAGCGAGTTTCGCCCCCGCCTCCCCGTGCGCCCAGGCTACCGAGGGTCCCCCGCGGCGGCCCGCGAGGCCCGCACCCCCAGATCGGGGCCGGGACCGCCCGGGATCACGCCGTGTCATAGTGTCGAAGGATGAACCTCCGCCCTCCTCAGATTCCGCTTCCGCGCCGGCTGTCGCGCGTGGAGAAATTCTCCAATCCGTGGCTGACCCTCTATGAGGACAGCGTGGAGTTCTCGCCCACCCATACGGGCGGCTACGCGATCCTCGAGAAGCCGGATTTCTCCCTCGTCATTCCCCTCGCAGGGCACCGGGTGTGCCTGGTCCGGCAATATCGCTATCCGGTGGGCCGGTGGGGTTATGAGTTTCCGCAGGGCTCGACGCAGGATGCCGGGCCCCGGCCGAGCGCGGAGCAGGAGGCCCTCCGGGAGCTGCGCGAGGAAACGGGCCTGATCGCCCGCTCCCTGGAACCCCTCGGCAGCATTCACGAGTCCGCGGGGATCAGCGCCAGCCGGTGCCACCTCTTCGCCGCGGAGATCGAGGCGGAGGCCGCCGCACAGCCGGAACCCACCGAGATAATCTCGGGCATCCTCTGGGTGGACCGGCACGAGTTTTGGGATCTGGTGGCGCGGGGAGAGATCACCGATTCCCCCACCATCGCGGCAATGGGAATCTATTCTCGGCGCTGAGCCCAGTACGCCACCCCGGGCGGAGGCGTTAACGAAAAATGCCCCGTCCGAAGACGAGGCAAGTTCCGAGATGTGCGCCCGGAGGGATTCGAACCCCCAACCTTCTGATCCGTAGTCAGATGCTCTATCCGTTGAGCTACGGGCGCAGATATTCATTTATGTGACCCGGCGAGATAATTTCTTATCCCCTTGGGCCATTAGATAGCTTAGCGTAGGATTTCCACTCGCGCGAATCGAGATAATCCCCCGCCGTGTCGCCCGGAATTACGCGGATTTTTGCGCCGCCGCCCGGGCCCCGTGCGAAAAACAAATAACGAATATTAGGGGTTGCCCGCGGGGGCGCCCGGTCGCGGGGAGGCGCGCGGGTGTTCCCGGCGACCCAGCGCATATTCGGTCACCCCCACCAGGGCCATCGCCGCGGCCGCGCCGAGCGCCGCGAGCCCCAGGGCAAAGGGCACGGCTGCCCCGAGCCAGGTCGGGTCCGAAACCAGGAGCCCCGCGATGATAAACAGAAATACGCCGCCGCCGGCCCCCGCGCCGGCCAGCCACATCCGGGTCGAGCGGCGCGGCGGCGGGGCATGCGCCGTCCGTAACCCCATAAACAGGGCACCGGCAAGCGCGGCCGCCGCAAAGAGGGCCCCCGCAAATCCGGTGCTCAGCGCGTTAATCGCCCCTCCCCCATCCGCGCCCCCGCCCAGAATCGGGAGGGCGGCGAGCGCCCCGAGCGCATAGCCCGCGGGGATCGCGAGGAGGATCGGCCAGCGATAGGCGCGCATAAAACCACGCACCCCCGGCCGCGGGTGGGTCTCCGGCGCGGGGGCCGCGGCGGAGGCTCCCGCGTGCGCCTCCACGGCCGCCGCGAGGAGGCCCGAGACGAGCGCGGCCAGCAGCAGCGGGATGGTTGTCACCCGGAGAATAAAACCCACCGGGTCCAGATACCCCGGGTTGGCATCCGGCACCACCACGAGGCCCGCGGCGCAGACCACCGCCAGGAGCGCGAGCAGCGCACCCCCCGCGGCGAGCGCCACCCGCACCCCGGGTGCCCGCGCGTGGTTCCGGTCGCCGAGCCAGAGCGCAAGCAGCGCGCCCGAGACGGCGAGGATTCCCGCGAGGGTGCCGAGGGACACGGCAAAGATCAGGCCGCCCCCGGCCGCGCGATAATACAGGCCACAGAGCAGGCCCGCGAGGGCACCGAGGGGCAGGCCGAGGATCGCAAAGACACGATAACGGTGCAGGACCATAGTGGAAGGTTACCTCCCCCGGCGGCCGCTGACCAGGGGGAGTTCGGGGCGGGTTCTGCCGCGCAATACCGCGCCGGCGCACGCCCCGCGGCCGCTCCCCCGGGTCGCACACGACCCCCGTTTTCGGTACCGCCTGTCCCGCCCCCACCCCCTCGATTTTTGACATACTCCGTCATGAACGGTCATAAAACCCCCGCCCGGGCCCGTGTGTTACGCACCGCCTTGGGCCCGCCGCGCGGCGCTGTTAGTTTCGAGAAATACACGGCGGAATATTCGGTCGCCGGGCAATCTGACGAGGTGGAAATAGTGGCTTCTCGCATCATCCTGAACGCGTTTGACATGGGTTGTGTCACGCATCAGTCCCCCGGCCTGTGGCGGCATCCGGACAACCGCGCCGATGAATATAACACCCTCGGCTATTGGACCAATCTGGCCAAGCTCCTCGAGCGGGGCAAATTTGACGCGCTCTTCCTCGCCGATGTGGTGGGCATCTACGATGTTTACCGCGATTCCGCCGCCCCGCCCATCCTGGACGCCGCGCAGGTCCCGCTGATCAACCCGATCCTGCCGATCACCGCGATGGCCGCCGTGACCGAGCACCTCGGCTTTGGCGTGACCGTGGCGCTCACCTATGAGCAGCCCTATGCGCTCGCCCGCACCTTCAGCACGCTGGATCACCTCACCAACGGCCGCATCGGCTGGAACGTGGTCACCAGCTATCTGAATAGCGCCGCGACCAACCTCGGCCTGGGCCAGCAGATCGCCCACGATACGCGCTATGAGATCGCCGAGGAGTTCATCGACGTCACCTATAAGCTCTGGGAGGGTTCCTGGGAGGACGGCGCGGTCAAGCGCGATCGCGAGAGCGGCGTATTCACCGATCCCAGTCTGGTGCATCCGATCGGCCACGAGGGCACCCACTATTCGGTCCCGGGCATCCACCTGTCCGAGCCCTCCCCGCAGCGCACCCCGGTGATCTTCCAGGCCGGCACCTCGGGCAAGGGCAAGGTCTTTGGGGCCCGGCACGCGGAGGCCTCGTTCCTGAACGGTAACCGCCCCGAGATCACCCGCAAAAACGTGGACGCCATCCGCGATGCCACCGAGGCCGCGGGCCGCCCGCGCGATGCCGTGAAGGTCATCGTGCTGGTCACCATCATCACCGCCGAGACCGATGAGCTCGCGCGGGAAAAATATGCCGACTATCTCTCCTATGCCAGCTCCGAGGGGGCACTCGCGCTCTATGGCGGCTGGTCCGGGCTGGACCTGTCCCAGTTTGATCCCAATGAGCCGCTGAAATACGTGGATACCGATGCGGCGCGTTCCGCCCTGGCCTCGTTCACCATCTCCGATCCGGAGCGCGAGTGGACCCCGCTGGATATCGCCGAATACCTCGGAATCGGCGGAATCGGCCCGGTGATCGTGGGCAGCCCCGGCACCGTGGCCGATGAGCTGGAGCGCTGGGTGGAGGTGGCCGATGTGGACGGCTTTAACATCGCCTATGCCGTGAGCCCGGGCAGCTTCGAGGACATCGTGGACCTCGTGGTCCCCGAGCTGCAGCGCCGCGGCCGCGTCTGGGAGGACTATCCCGAGGGCACCCTGCGCGAGCGCCTGAGCGGTGCGGGCCCGCACCTGGCCGATACCCATCCCGGGGCACAATATCGCGGCGCCTATGCCGGGGCCCGTTCGGCCGCCGACGGCAGCGCCGGGATCCCCGCCACCCCCACCACCGCAGCACCGACCCGCGAAGGGACCGCAGCATGACCGAGACACTCACCTCCCGTTCCCCCTGGCACGGCACCGCCGATCCCGCCGAGCTGGCCCACTGGCGGGCCGTGGCCGAGACCGTGGCCGCAACCCTCGCGGTGGATGCCGTGGAGCGCGATCGCGCCAATCTCGACCCGCACGTGGAGCTGGAATTATTGCGCTCCTCCGGGCTGGTGAACCTGCTGATCCCCGCCGAATACGGCGGGGGCGGCGCCCACTGGGAGAGCGCTTTCCTCGCGATCCGCATCCTCGCCCGCGCCGATGCCTCGGTCTCCCAGGTACTCGCCTATCACTATGTGAACTCGGCGGGCATCGTCTTTAACCTCCCCGGCGAGCGACAGGCCGAGTGGTTCCGGCGCAGCGCCGCCGGCAACTGGGTCTGGGGCGATTCGGTCAATCCGGTGGACCCCGCCCTGAGCCTCGTGCCGCACGGCGAGGGCTATATCCTAAACGGCCTGAAGCGGTTCTCCACGGGGGCCTCCGTGGGCGATGTCACGCTCGTGAATGCGCGCGTCTCGGAGGGTCCCGATACCGGACGTTTCGCCTATGCGGTCCTCGAACATACCCGCGCGGGTGTGCACTATCTGGGTGACTGGGACGCGCTGGGCCAGCGCCTGTCAGCAAGCGGCTCGGTGCGCTTTACCGATGTGCGGATCGAGCCGGCGGATCTGCTGGGCCTGGACTCGGAGGAGCCCTTCTCGAGCCTCGTGACCCCCGGGATTCAGCTGGCCTTTGGCAACCTCTACCTGGGTATCGCCGAGGGCGCGCTGGAGCGCGGCACTGAGATCCTCCGGGCCCGCGCCAATGCGTGGTTCCTGAGCAGCGCCGACCTCTATCGCAACGACCCGTTTGTGCAGCGCACCGTGGGCGAGTTTGTGTCCCGGATCGCCGCCGCCGAGGCACTCGCCGACCGCGTGAACGTGCTTTTTGACCGCGCGATCGAGCGCGGCGCCGATCTCACGGCCGCCGAGCGCGGCGAGATCGCGATCCAGATCGCCCAGCTTAAGGTGGTCACCGATGACGTGGCCGTGACCGTGGCCAACCGCATTTTTGAGGTGACCGGTTCCAGTTCGGCCCTCACCCGGGTGGGTTTGGATATTTATTGGCGCAATATCCGCACCCACTCCTTGCATGACCCGGTGGACTATAAGAAGCTTGAGGTGGGCGCGCACTATCTCAACGGAGAGCTGCAGCCCATTTCGCTTTATACCTAAGAAAGGTCCGCGTAAATGAGCAACGAGGTTCGCTTCGACGCGTCGGTGTATGAAACGCACCGCCCCTATCAGGCCGCCGCCGACCGCTATACCCACCTGGGCTACCGCCGGGTGGGCAATAGCGGCCTGCTGCTGCCTCCCATCTCCCTCGGCCTGTGGTACAACTTCGGGGATAACCGCCCCTTTGATACCCAGCGCGAGATCCTGCAGCACGCGTTTGATCGTGGCATCACCCACTTCGATCTGGCCAATAACTACGGCCCGCCGAATGGCTCGGCCGAGTATAACTTCGGCCGGATGTTGCATACCGATTTTAAGCCGTACCGCAGCGAGCTGATCGTCTCGACCAAGGCGGGCTGGCCGCACTGGCCGGGCCCCTACGGCAATTTTGGCAGCCGCAAATACCTGCTGAACAGCCTGGATGAGTCGCTGGAGCGCCTGCGCACCGACTACGTGGATATCTTCTATTCGCACCGGGTAGACCCCGATACCCCGATCGAGGAGACCGTGCACGCCCTGGACACCGCGGTGCGTCAGGGTAAGGCACTCTATGTGGGTATCTCCTCGTATTCGCCCGAGCGCACCGAGCGCGCGGTTGCGGTCGCGAAGGAACTCGGCACGCCCCTGGTCATTCACCAGCCGTCCTATTCCATCGTGAACCGCTGGGTCGAGGACGGCCTGCTCTCCACGCTGGATACCGCGGGCATGGGCTCGATCGCGTTTACCCCGCTCGCGCAGGGCCTGCTCACCAATAAGTATCTGCAGGATCCCACGGCCTCGCATGCAGTGCCGCGCCCGTCGTTCCGGGACACCATGCTGAGCGAGGATAATCTCGCCCGGCTGCGCGCCCTGAACGCGATCGCCGAGCGCCGCGGTCAGACGCTCGCGCAGATGGCCATCGCCTGGGTCCTGCGCCCGGGTGGGGTCACCAGCGCCCTGATCGGTGTGTCCTCGGTGGCGCAGCTGGACGAAAACCTGGAGGCCCTGCGCAACCTGGAGTTCAGCGCGGCCGAGCTGGCCGAGATTGATGCCGCCGCCGGAAGCGACGCCGGCGTGAACCTGTGGTCGGTATCCTCCGACCTCTAGGCTCTCCTCCACCGCGGCGGCGGTCCGTGCCCCGGCACGGGCCGCCGCCACGGTATTTTTCAGCCCTCACTCGCATCGGCGAGCTGCGCGGGGCAGGTGCCCCCGGGGGTCGTGGCCAGCTCAAAATGCCAGCGCTCATTGGCATAGGTTTGGCACAGGCCGTAGCGCGCCCCGTGCTGGCCGAGCCAGGAATTGGCATCGGTGGGGCCGATATCCACGGCATTGCCCGTGACGTGCCGCGAGGACTCGGGGGTGCTAACCCATTTCCGGGCCTCCTCCTCGCCGCCATAGGTGGAGATGGCCTCCTCCAGGAGGCTGCGCTGATAGCGTTCGTGACGCCAGCCCGACGTGATAAACAGCGGGGTTCCCGCGGCCCGGGCATCCTCCGCGGCCTCGCGCACAGCGGCGCGTAGCCCGGGTTCCAGGCGGGAGATCGCGGGCACCGTCACGGCGAGCGGATCAAGCGGGGAGTCCACGTGGATCAGGCCGTCCTCCTCCCCGATCGGCCCGCTCGGCCGCGCGCCGGCCTCCCCCGGCGCACACCCGGATAGCGATACTACGGCGAGCAGGGCGAGTGCGCCCAGGCGGGGTGATAAAAACATGTTTCTCCTCGGGGATCAATGGGGTTCCCCCCAGTACACCCGCCCGGGTGTAGCCAGGATGTTCCGGAAAATCGATACATTTTCAATACAGGCCGCGGCCTACACTGGGGGCAGGCCCCGCCCGGGGCGGAAGGCGGCTCTGTGATGCGGGTACTCGTGGTCGAGGACGAGGTCTATCTGGCCGAGGCCCTCCAGGCCGGGCTGCGGCTCGAGGCAATCGCCGCGGATATCGTGGGCGATGGCGATGCCGCCCTGGAACGTCTTGCGGTTTATGACTATGACGTGGTGGTGCTGGATCGCGATATCCCCGGCACCCACGGCGATGATGTCTGTCGCGCGATCGTGGCGGCGGGCGCGGGGCCGCGCGTGCTGATGCTCACGGCCGCGGAGGATCTTGACGATAAGGTCGAGGGCTTTGAGCTGGGCGCGGATGACTATCTCACCAAGCCCTTTGAGCTGCGCGAGCTGATCGTGCGCCTGCGCTCCCTCGCCCGCCGCCCCGCGCGCGGTACCCCGCCGGTGCTGGAGGCAGCGGGGATCCGGCTGGACCCGTTTCGGCGCGAGGTCTATCGCGAGGGCCGCTTTGTGCACCTCACCCGGAAACAGTTTTCGGTGCTGGAGGTGCTGATGGCCGCCGGGGGCGGCGTGATCAGCGCCGAGGAACTCCTGGAGCGCGCCTGGGATGAGAACGCCGATCCGTTCACCAGCGCGATCCGCATCACGATCTCCACGCTGCGCAAACGCCTGGGTGCCCCCGACCCCATCGAGACGGTCTCGGGCGTGGGGTATCGCCTGGGGCGCGGCGCATGAGCCGGCCGCGCCCGCGGATCAGCGCCCGGGCCCGGCTCACGCTGAGCTATGCGCTATTTGTGATGATCGCGGGGGCCGTGGCCCTCGCGGTGATCTTTGTGGTGATGCGGTTCATCCCCGATTATCCGCTGTCCTCCGCGCAGTTCCCGGAGATGGCGGCGGCCTCGCGCGGGGAGATCATGTCGGCGCTGCTGAACGCCTCGGTGCTCGCGATGGTTTTGCTCGCGGTGATTGGGCTCGGCGCGGGGTGGTTCATCTCGGGCCGCGTGCTGCGCCCGCTGCAAAATATTAACGATGCCGCGCGGCGCGCGGCGGAGGGTTCGCTGGGGCATCGGATCGCGCTGACCGGGCCGCGCGATGAGTTCACCGATCTCTCGGATACGTTTGACCATATGTTGGACCGCCTGCAGGCCTCATTTGAGGCGCAGCGCCGGTTCTCGGCAAACGCCTCGCATGAGCTGCGCACGCCGCTCGCGATCTCGCGCACGATGCTGGAGGTGGCGCGGGCCGATCCCGCGCATCAGGACTATGACGTGCTGACCGCGCGGCTGCTGGAGGTGAACGAGCGCGGCTCGCGCATCGTCACGGCGCTGCTTGCCCTCTCCGAGATTGGTTCGGCCCGGCTGGTTCCGCTACGGCTGGATCTTGCGGCCATCGCGGAGGAGGCGGCGTCCACCGTCGCGGGCGAGGCCCGGCTCTCTGGCCGCGAGCTGCGCCTCGCGATGGGGCCCGCGCCGGTGAGCGGCGATGCCGATCTGCTGCGCCAGCTCACCCAGAACCTGCTGGAGAACGCGCTGCGGCACGGCGAGGGCGCGGTGATGCTCGGGGTGGAGAATGCGCCCGGGGGCGCGATCCTCACGGTGGACAGCGGCGGGGCGGTACTGGACCCGGAGCGGATCCACGCCTTTTTTGAACCGTTTATGCGCGGTGGGGGCCGGCTGGCCGCGACCGCGGGTGCACCGCGCGGGCACGGCCTCGGGCTCGCGCTGGTGCGCCAGATTGCCGCGGCGCACGGCGCGGAGGTTACCGCGACCCCCGGGGAGGCCGGGGGCCTGCGGATGCGCGTGGTCTTTCCGGCGATCAGCGGCTAGGCCGCGGGGGCCGCCGGGGTCTTTTTGGGGCAGTGCAGCTGCGTGCGCTCCCCGCTGCGGTCCACGATGTGCTCGGACATCACGTTGCCGCAGATCGGGCACGGTGCCTGTGCCGTGGGAGGGAGCGGTTCCTCGTTAAACGGCCCGAGCGGCGGCGGCCCAATATAGGGTCGGAGTTTTCCGTTCAGCCAGTTTGTGAAGCCGCCCGCGGCTTTAATGCCACCGGGTTCACCTTTAGTTCGTGCCATAACTATTAGTGTATACGTATATTCGTTAGACTGGGAGAAATCATCACGGGAGGACCGCATGAGCAACGAAGAAGCAGACCTGCTCACCCTGGAAAACCAGGTGTGTTTTGCCCTCGCCGTGGCCTCGCGCAGCGTCCTCGCCCTCTACCGCCCCATCCTCGAACCGCTTGGGCTCACCCATCCGCAGTATCTGGTCATGCTGGCGCTCTGGGAGACCAGCCCACGCTCGGTAAAGGAGCTGGGCAGCGCGCTCGCGCTGGAGCCCCCCACCCTCTCGCCGCTCCTGAAGCGTCTGGAATCCGCCGGCCTGATCACCCGCACCCGCAGCGCCCGCGATGAGCGGGTCCTGGATATCGAGCTCACCGAGGCCGGCCGCGAACTGCGCGCGAGCGCCGAGAGAATCCCCCCGCGCATCATCGCCGAGCTGGGCATGAGCCTGCCCGAGCTGACCCATCTGCGCGAGACCCTGCACGATGTAATCCGCGCCGCCGATCCGGCCAGCCACCCCCTGAGCACGCCCGTCGGCTAAACTTCGGTACACCGAATCCCTGATCAGAGCGTAATACGCTACACTGGACAGATCGAAGGGGAGTAGCTCCCACCCTCGGAAAACCCAGGTTTTCCGAATAGGCGGTCTGTCGACATACTGGCGCAAGCCCGGCAGCCCACCCCGCCCCGCTGCAGGGCGAGCGAGACCTTCGGCCACATTATTGACCCCGTGGCCGGTCCCCTCGTTGCGATGAGTCAGGTTCCGGCCCGAGTACAGGAGCCACATCGTGACCGAAACCATCAAAACCCCCACCTCCGCCGAGGTCCGCCGCTGGCGCCGCTATCTGGCCGATGAGCGCGCCGAGGCCGCCGTGTATGGCGACCTCGCCGAACGCCGCGAGGGCGAGGAGCGCGAGATCCTGCTGGGCCTGGTCGAGGCCGAGCGCCGCCACGAACAGCACTGGGTGGATCTCCTCGGCGAGCGCGTGGGCAGGCCGCGCCCCGTGGCCTTCCGCACGCGCTTTCGCTGCTTCCTGGCCCGCCACTTCGGTCCGGTATTTGTGCTGGCCCTGATGCAGCGCACCGAGGCCCGCTCCCCCTATAGCCAGGATGCCGACGCGACCGATGCGATGGCCGCCGATGAGCGCATCCACGAGGAGGTGGTGCGTGGGCTCGCCGCGCGCAGCCGCATCCAGCTCTCAGGGTCGTTCCGCGCCGCCGTATTTGGCGCCAATGACGGCCTCGTCTCCAACCTGGCCCTGGTGCTTGGTATGGCCGCGACCGGCGTGGGCAACGGCGTGGTCCTCGCCGCGGGCGTCGCGGGCCTGCTGGCCGGGGCCCTCTCGATGGGCGCGGGAGAATACGTGTCGATGCGTTCGCAGCGGGAGCTGCTGGATGCCTCGACCCCCAACCCCGAGGCCAATACCGCGCTTCCCCACCTCGACGTTAACGCCAATGAGCTGGCGCTGGTCTATCGCGCACGCGGCATGAGCGAGGAGGAGGCCAATGAGCACGCCCTCGAGACGCTGACCGATCTGGAGTGCGCCCACGAGGAGATCCGCGAGGCCGCCGAGCGCGCCCCCGAGCCCGAGCACGAATCGCTGGGCACCGCGTGGGGCGCGGCGATCTCCAGCTTCTGTTTTTTTGCCTCGGGCGCGATCATCCCGGTGCTGCCGTATCTATTTGGGATGGGCGGCATCGGGGCCGTGCTGATGGCCGCGGGCCTGGTGGGTGCCGCGCTGCTGGGCACCGGGGCGGTTGTGGGTGTGCTGAGTGGGGCCTCCCCGCTCAAGCGCGCCCTGCGCCAGCTCGCAATCGGATTTGGGGCCGCGGGCATCACCTATGCCCTGGGTCTGCTCTTTGATACCGGCGCTCTCTAACCCCTAACGCCGGGGGCCCGGGTGCCGCGCGTCTTTTGAACGCGCGGCACCCGGGCCCCTTTGTTTACCTCCCCCCGGAGGAAATCCCTAGGCGGTGATGAGGGTGGTGGCCACGGGCGTGGGGTTCTGGAAGAGATCCAGCACGGGGCAGTGGGCATCCACGGCGGCCTTCAGCTCGGCATAGCGCTCGGCGCTCTCGGGGCCGGTGATGGTGACGTTAATGCGGATATCGGAGAAGCCGGGGCGCAGGGTCTCGTCGATGCCAAAGAGCTTGCGGACATCAAGATCGCCATCGGCCTCGGCGGTGATGCTGTTGATCACGATGCCCAGGGCCTCGGCATAGAGGCGATAGACCACAACGTGGCAACCGATCAGCGCACCGAGGGCGTATTCCACGGGGTTCGCGCCGGTGTTTTCGCCGCCGAGCCCGGCGGGCTCGTCCACGATGAACTCGTGACCGCCGGCGCGCACGCGGGTGGCCACGCCACCCTCGGCCACGCCGCTCGCGGAGGGGTGGATGGTGGCCGCGGCGGGATTCGCGGCGATGCGCTCATGCCAGGCGGCACCGGCGGTTCCGAGGCGCTCGGAGCGGGCGGCGGCCACATCGGCCGCGGAGAGGGTGGGTGCGCTGAGAGAGGTCATGCAACGACGATAGTTTTTCCGCGCCTTGCCCGCCAGCATGCGCGTCACGCAAGGTAATACGCCCCGAAAAACCCTTCCGGAAACACAGCAATCTCGCAACCGCCTGGGGTTTAAAAAACAGGTTCGGGGGATAACTTTTGGGCGGCGTAACGCGCATGACATCCGCGCCGAGCCACGAAGGGGGATCTTCACAGTGTCTCCTTCGCGCGCAAAAACGCATCCGCGCCTACGCCGGTGGCCCCCTCTGCGGGCCGCCGGAATCAACCCGAACGGAGAAACACTTGTCCACCATGCATAAACCCCCGGTAGCCGCACTGGATCTGAACCTCGAGGAGGCCCGCACCCTGGCCGTTACCGCGCAGGGGGTCCCCGGCGCCGGCGCAGACCCGCTGCAGGTTCTGCGCACCCTGGGCCTCATTCAGCTGGACGCCCTGGCCCGTGTGGATCGCGCACACAGGCTCACCGTGCTGGCGCGGCTTCCGCGCGAGGCCCGCGCGGCAGATATCGACGGCGCGCTGTGGTCGCGCGCCGAGGCGCTCTCCTTTGAAACCTATACACACGCCGCGGTGCTCATCCCGATCGAGGACTGGCCCCTCTTCCATCTCTTCCGCTCGCTGGCCACCAAGCGCCGCGATTCCCCCGCGCTCGCGACGCTGCGTAGCGTGCGTGATTTTGTGGCCGAGAGTAACCACGGCGTGACGCTGCGCCGGATCGAGGAGTCCGCAGCCAAGAGCTGCGCGGGCGATTGTATCGAGGGCAAGCGCGCGGCCGAACACCTGGTGTGGCGCGGCGATCTGGTCACCACCGATCGCCGCCTGAACCGCCGCATCTACGATATTCCCGAGCGCCGCATCCCCCGCGAGATCGCCGAGACCCGCCTCGAGTACGAGGATACGGTTGCGGGCCTGACCGATCGTGCGGTGCGCTCACTCGGGATCGCCACGCTGGGCGATGTGGCCCATTTTTATAACCTCGCGCTCCCCCACGCCCGCGCGGGCCTGGCGCTGGGTACCTCCATTCCGGTCACCGTGGACGGCTGGGACGAAACCTCCTGGGTTCCGGCGGAGGCCTGCCCGCTGCTCGCCGGGGGCTCCTGCGCGCCGGGCGATGGCCCGCTGATCTGCCCGGAGATCGCGGCCGAACCGCGGTTCATCGGCCCGTTTGACCCGCTCATCCGCGATCGCGAGCGCGCCCGCCGGCTCTTCGATTTTGACTATACATTTGAGGCCTATAAGCCCGCGGCCAAGCGCGTATACGGACATTATGTGTTGGGGGTGCTGCTGGGTTCGGAATTCCTCGGCCGGGTGGATGCCCGCCGCGAGGGAAAGAAGCTGCGGATCGCGCGCGAGTTTGTGGAACCCAATCAGTGCCCGATCATCTTCCATGAGGCGGTGGGGGACGCCCTCGAGACCCTCGCCGAGCAGATGGAGCTCACGCCCGTGCGCGGCGAGGACTAGCCGGGCAATCGGGCCCGGCGCTGTCCGGGGCATCCGCTAGCCTGGGATCGTGATCAGCACCCAGGGGCCGGGCCCGGAAATTACCGCGGAGCGGGCTCGCTCCCTCGCGCTCGAGGCGCAGTTTGCGCCGGGCGAGCGCGCGGGGGCCGCGGAGGTTTTTCACCGCCTCGGGGTGCTCCAGCTTGATCCCCTGCGCCGGGTAGACCGCGCCCATCGCCTCACCCTGCTCAGCCGCCTGCCCTCCTCCGCCGGTATCCACACGGTGGATTCCGCGCTGTGGCCGGGCCCCGCCGTCACCTTTGAGCTGCTCAACGGCGTGGCCTGCGTATATCCGCTCGCGCACTGGCCCCTCTTTGCCCCCATCCGAGCCCGCCTGGCCGCGCGCCCCAATGCCCCCGAGGCGGCGGAGGCCGCCGAGATTCTGGCGCTCGTGGCGGAGCATCCCGCGGGCGTCACGATCGGCGTGCTGGAGCACGAGGGCCGGCGCACCGCGGGCTGGGAGTGGTCGCGACGCAAATGGGTCGCGGAGTTTCTGGTGCGCACGGGCGCGCTGGTGGTCACCCACCGGATCGAGGGGCAGCGGGTCTTTGATCTGCCCGAGCGCCGCATTCCGGCGGAGCTGCTGCACGCGGAGCTCTCCCCCGAGGCCACGCTTGCGTCCCTCGGCGGGCTGGGGATCGCCTCCCTTGGCATCGCCACCGCGCGCGATCTGGCCCGCCACTACGGCCTGTCCCGGGTGGAGGCGGTGCGCGCGCTGGAGCTCTCCGCCGCGGTCCCGGTGCGGGTAGCCGGCTGGGCCGATCCGGCCTGGGTATCCCCCGCGGCCGCCGAGCGCCTCGCGGCCCCCGCCGCGGCGCTCCCGAGCCGCCTGATCGGCCCGTTTGATTCGCTGCTGCGCGACCGCGATCGCGCGCGCCGAGTTTTTAGTTTTGACTATCTTTTTGAGGCCTATAAGCCCGCCGAGACCCGCGTCTACGGACACTACGTACTGGGCGTGCTGCACGGCGGTCGTTTTGTGGGCCGCGTGGACGCCCAGCGCACCGGGGGTGAGCTGCTGCTGCGCGGCGAGTTCCCGGAGGCGGGCATTCCCGCGCGCAGCTTTGCCGCGGGCGTGGATCGCGCCTCCCGCACGCTGGCGCGCCAGCTCCGGGTGGCCCCGGCCCGCGGCCCGGCCTCCCCCGCGGCCTAGCCCGGGCACGCAAAAGGGCCCCGGAATCCGGGGCCCTTTTATCCTGTGGTGGCGGAGACGGCGGGATTTGAACCCGCGGTCCCCATTCAGGGACTCCACCTTAGCAGGGTGGTGCACTAGGCCACTATGCGACGTCTCCGTACGTTCTCCGAGGAGAGGTACGGCATAAGCATATCCGAACCGGGCCGAGGTTCCGAATCCTGGCGGGAGTTTCTTTTCTCTCGCGTGGCGGATTCGCCCGGAAAGCACGGCGCGCGGGCCCCGGGGATGCCGGGACCCGCGCGCCGACGCGGCCTAGCGCTTGGGCTTGGCGTTACCCGCGGAGCAGGTAAACTCGCCCGCGGTCTGGCCCTGCACGCTCGGCGGGAGCACCACGGCGCCGCCGTCGGTCGGGGCCAGCGTGCCGGTGCCGGCGTCCGGCGTGGCCGGAGCCTGCGTGGCCGGCGCCTGCGTGGCCGGGGCCTGCGTGGCGCTCTCGGTCGGGGCGCCCGGGGTGGCCGGGTCCTCCTTTACCGAGCCGAGCCCGGTATCGCCCGAGAGCGAGATGGGCTTATCCCCGCTGATCGCGGCGAAGAGCTCATCGGCCGGGCCCTTCAGCGGGAGCACACCACTCTGCCCACCCGAGCTGCCCAGGGCATTGGGATACTGCACAAAAACAACCTGCTCCAGCGGAATCGCCTTCAGCGCCAGCGCGATCTGCACCATCGTATTGATGTTATTCAGGTTGCTGGACAGCGTCATATTGCTCACGGCCGCCTTGGCGATCGAGAAGAGTTTGGTGGGATCGGAGAGCGTGGCGGAGTCCTTGAGCTCGCGCACCAGCGCCGAGAGGAATACCTGCTGATTGCTGATCCGGCCCAGATCGGAGCCATCGCCCACACCGTGCCGGGTGCGCAGGAACTGCAGCGCGTCCAGGCCCTGCAGGTTATGCATTCCGGGCTCCAGGAACGTGCCGGTATAGCGGTCGGAGATCTCCTGTGCCACACAGACCTCCACGCCACCCACGGCATTGGAGAGCTCAATCACGCCGTTAAACTGCACCTCGGCGGCAAAGGGGATGGAGAGGTTGGTGAGCTTTTCCACGGTGGACACCGTGCAGGCCAGGCCGCCGCGGGCCAGCGTGGAGTTGATCTTCGCGGAACGCATCGCGGGATATTTCTGCCCGTCCGGCCCCACACACTCGGGCACATCCACAAACATGTCCCGCGGGAAGCTCACGACCGAGGCGGCGCTGTGGTCCTCGGAGATATGCAGCAGCATCGTGACGTCGTTCAGCACGCCCGTTTCCTTGGTGGGGTCACCAAAGGAGGGGTCCTGGCCCTGCCGGCTATCGCTGCCCACGAGCAGTAGATTCACGCCGCCCTTGATCTCATCGATCGGCGGGACCTCGGCGGTATTGGACAGGGTCACGGAGGGCTTCGCGGTATTCACGATATCCCAGGCCGCATAGGCGGCCACACCCGCACCGCTGACCATGACCACGGCCAGGGCGGCCGCGGTGGCCTTAATGCCCGTGAGCCACGGGGAGGACTTCCGGAGGCGTCCGTGGCGGGCGCCGGGCACGGCCGCGGACTGCTGAGAGCGTTGATGAGCGGGACTCACACTGCTCCTTTCTTCGGAGAACATGGGGAACCCCCGCCCGGGTGCGATCTTCGCCGGGCCGCCGGGACGGGCCGACACGGGGTATCGCGCCCTAGGCAGAGGAGGGAAGAACAGCATGTCAGCATTTCCCGTGGATTTCCTGACAGCGGTTTTCGGGGGTGTTGCCGGTCCAGGCGGCACCGTCCCACCGCGGCGCGCATTTAAAAGGCGGGTGGGGCCGGGAAGCAATTGCTTCCCGGCCCCACCCGCCGCGCACCGTTGGTCGCTAGCGACTAGGCGTTGCTGCCCAGCTCCTCACGACGGTTGCGGCGTGCGATCAGAAGACCGGCCAGCATCAGCGCGAGCGCGAGCCCACCCAGCTGCAGGAACGTTCCACCCGTGCTGGGCAGTCCACCCGCGAGCGCGGGCAGCGGGAGGATCTGCACCGTGGCGCAGGAGCTCTCGGGGTCCGTGCCGGGGTTCTTCACCGTGGTCTTATCCCACGGTCCCACCGGGGTGGTGAGCGAGGCACAGTTGACCATCTCACCGGCGGCGGCATAGGTCACCGTGACGGAGAAGGACTTCTCGGCGCCGGGCTCCAGCGCGTCAATCGTCCAGGTCAGGACTCCGTTGGCCGCGGTGGCACCCGGGGCGGATACCAGGGTGGCACCCGCGGGCAGCGTATCGGTGACGGGCACGTTCTTCGCCTCGATCTCACCCGTATTGCGCACCAGGATGGTGTAGTTCACGGGCTCACCGAGCGAGGCCATCGGGCTCGCCACGGTCTTGGTGATCTCCAGCGAACCGGTCAGGAACGTATTGGTGATGATCACCTGTGCGGGCTCCTGCTCGGTCTCCGGGTCCAGGATCGTGACGATTCCGTCCTCGGGGCTATACGCGGTGGCCACGGCCAGTCCGGCGTCGGTCTCGGTGACCGCACACTCGGCACCCACGAGGATTCCCTCGATCGTGGCGCGGTAGTCCTGCGAGGCGCTCAGCACCACAACTCCGGAGTTCGGCAGGGCCACGGTCATGGTCTCACCATCGCGCTGCCAGGTGCAGGTCACGGCGGCCGTATAGTCGTCGTTTCCGAACTTCTCCACGCCGCTTCCGGTGCGCTCCTTGATCAGCTCCAGCGAGCCAACCTCGAAGTAGTTGGTGATGTCCACGGTCGAGGCGGCCTCGCCGATGGTGATCGCATCGGGGTTCTCGGTGTGGTTAGCCCCACCGGTCTTGACCTCGGTCACGCCACAGACGGTGCCATAGGGGAACTGCACACCCTCGGGCTCCTGCTCGGAGGTGACCAGGGTGGACTCGCCACCGGTGATCGCGAAGGAGCCATTTGCGTAGAGCTCCTGGTCACCATAGGTGCAGGTGATCGCGGCGGTGAAGGGGCCGTTACCAAAGACATCGGCTCCGCTACCGGCCACGTTCTTGAAGACCGAGAGCGTTCCGGTGGCATAAACGTTGTGCACAACCGCGGTATTGGCGGCGTCGTTCTTGGAGTCCTCGTCCAGCGGGTTCACGGTGAACGTGGCACTCACGGGAGCGGCGGTCTCGGGCTCCTCGGAACCCTCCTCCTCCGCGGCCAGCAGCCGCGGAGCATGAACGTCCACACCGTTAACAACCATGCGGGTCTCATTGGCCAGGGAGTTATCGGTCTCGGTCAGCTCACAGGAGGCGCCGGCCGGGATCCGATCAACGATCTTCTCCTCGCCGTCCAGCAGGGTGAAGTCGAGGCGATCCTCGCCGTCCCACAGCACGGGCACTCCGCTCACGGCGGCGGTGCACTGCAGCGAGAAGGAGAACGTACCGAAGTTCACGCCCTGGGCGAGCGAGTCCACCTGCTTGACGATCTTCAGGTTGCTGAAGTCATAGGTGTTCTCGAGCACGATCGGGGCCAGGTCGGTGACCTCGTTATTCACGATGATCACGTTCTGCGCACCGCCACCACGGCGGGTTTCTCCGTAGAGTCCACGCTCTCCGGCCTCGGTTACGTCACACAGGGCGCCCAGGGGCAGACCCGTGATGGTGCGTGCAAACTCGTTCTCGGTATTCAGTCCGTAGCTTCCGTTACCCGGCATGGTGAGCTTGGCAAAGGCGGGGGTACCGTCCTCGGCCAGCAGGCCACTGGGTACACGACACTGCACGGCCGCTCCGGCAAAGCCCGGGGCGTAAAGCTCCGCGGCCTCACCGACCATCTGCTTGGCGATCGCCAGCGCGCCGGTCTGGATGCGCACACCAACAACCTTGGGTGCACGGGTCAGAGACTCGTTATTCACGAAGTTCGCAAGCGCACCGGCCTGGTTCCAGGCCACCACACCGTCGACGGGGGCAACCACGGGGGCACCATCGCTAAACGCATCCGAGCGGGGCACGTTGATCGTCTGGAAGTCCACGCTTGCCGAGGCATTGGGCGCGAGGCCGCCACCGGTCATTCCGCTGAAGTCATACTTCACGCGGATCGCGGTGATGGAATCGGACTCCTCGGCCAGGTTGAACTTATCCGAGTCGATCCAGGTGCTTGCCTCACAGGTGGGGTTTGCGCGCCACGTGCTGCCCGAGTTCGGGCCGGTGCACACGCTGGTGCCCGTGGTGACCTGCCAGGTCATCTTGGCTCCGGCGAGGTTGCCGAGCAGCTGCACACCGTGCGCACCATCAAAGAGGGGGCGGAAGGTGGACTCGCGCGAGGTACCGGCCACGAGGGTACGGTCACCGGTCGCGGGCAGGACGTCCACGATGGTGGCCGAGGAGATGGCCTGGTCACCGGTATTGGCGATGCGCAGACGCCAGGCGTCCGTGCCACCCACCACGGTATTGGCGGCACACTCGGGTCCGAAGAACCCATCGGCGTCGGCAACACAATCGCGACCGGGGATCTTATTGGTCGCACCGGAGACGAGCTTATCCTCGGCGTTCTCGCGCAGCTCACCCTTGACGGTCTTATAGAGCTGGAAGAGTCCACCCGTGCTCTGCTGCACGTAGTTGGTGGTTCCACACTGGTTACCCGGCAGGTTGGGGATCTTGCCCTCGGTCGGGACCGAGGTATTGGTGCAGGAATCCAGCTGCTGCGCGGTGGTCACAACCATCTGGTTGATCGCCTTGCCATTGGGCTCCAGCCCGGGCTGCAGCGGCATGTTCATCGTGACCGTGAACTTCTCCCCCGGAGCCATCCGGTTTGCACCCTCGGGCCACGTGAAGTGGAGGGTATTGGTCTCGCGGTCCAGGCGGGTGACGACATCGGTCGAGAGGGTTCCACCCTCCGAGGTGCTGAAGGTGGGCTCCTCCTCGTCCCACTTCAGGGTCGCGGGCATGATGTCCACGAGCTCGGTGATGTTGAGGTAGCTATTGCGGCTATTGGTGAAGGTCAGCGTCCACAGGTTATCGGCGTCCACCTGAACGGTCTGCTGGGCCGGGGCCTTGCTCACGTCCAGCGAGTGGGTGCCGAGTCCCAGCGAGATCGACGCCTCGTTCTTGGCGTCCTTCGACGGGTAGATCAGCGGGTTATCGTTGCGGCTGGTCTCGGCCGTGATGACGTTATCGATGCTTCCGGCAAATACGATCTCCTCGCCGGCGAGCGTGACATCACGCAGGGCCAGGGGCAGCACGATATTGGTATTCCAGGATGCGGGCGGGGTCGTCCGCGAGAACGCCACGGCGTTGAGCTTCGTGAACGTGAAGCGGATACCGGTGACGGCGTCCAGCTCGACGCCCGCGGGCAGTGCCGCGGCGGCCGCGGCGGTTCCGTTATGCCAGGTGGCATCCTTAGCGGTTCCGGTGCGCAGGTCCACCTGCACCCGGTCGGCGCCGGCCGGCAGGGTGACCTGGGCCGGGTTAAATCCGGTCAGGCGATAGGTATTCCAGAACTCCTCGGTGCTGTCCTCCACAACAACCTTGCCCGTGGACACGGTCGAGTTATTATCGTTCGCGGCCAGGGTCAGGGTCAGCGGCGTATGACGCTGCACCTCGGTCAGGCTCGAGGGCGAGATGGTCTTGGTGGTGGCGATCTTCAGCTCACCGGAGACAACCTTTACGCTCTCGTTCTCAACACTCGTGGGGGTGTTCTCCGGGGCCAGGACGGGGTCATAGCTCTGGGAATGAACCACGTTATTGATATTGGATTTATTCACCGAGTCCGGGGTGACAACCGCGCCACTCGTGCGCTCATAGGCGCGCACCTGGGTGACCAGGGTCATTCCCAGCACATTGGATTCGGCAACCGTATCCGTCGCGAGGTTACCTGCCTTAAGCTTTCCACCATCGCGCGCGGGGTCGGTGCCCTGGAACAGGACGCTCGCACCCACCACGGTGGTGAGCTGTGCGGGGGTCAGGGCCTCGGCGGCGTTGATGCTCAGCGGGGCGCGGGTGGACAGCGTGCCATCCTCGGCGCGGTCCCACAGCAGCACCTGGGAGGCGTCGCGGTCGGCCATCTGGGAAGCGTCCGGGAACGTGATTCCGGTGAGCGTCATGCGCTCAAACGGGTTGTTCTCGTCATAGGTCGCACCGGCAAAGACGTTGGCGTTCCACTCGGTGGGACCGGTCGCGCACTTCGAGGCCACGGCGCACGGATCGGTCAGGCGCAGATAGGAGGCCGAGGATCCGGCCGTATTGGCGGCCTTCATCGTATAGGTCACGACGGGGAAATCGGCGGGCGTGGCGTCCGTGAGGTTCGGAAGCACGTTGGTCTTCTTATCGGCGACCTTGGACACCTTCACGGCGGGGGTCGAATTGGTCAGCGAGATCGTGTCCTTGTCCGTATTGGACGAGGTCTTATCTCCGCGGGTACCGGTCACCAGGACCGTGTTTTCCACGGCACCCTTATCGGCGTTGAGGGCGGTCTCCGCCTCGACCCACTTGGAGTCTCCCGAGGGTACGCGCAGGGTATTACGCAGCTCCCACAGCAGCGGGATGGTGCGCACCGAACCGCTGGTGCTGGTGGCGATACCCGAGTTCACGGGCGGGGCCATCGCGTTATCGGCGGCGGCGGTGCGGGCCGTGGTATTGGGTACCACGGTGAGGCGCATTCCGGTGGTGCTGGCGCGCTCCTCGGCGGTCAGCGTGTGACCGCTGAAGCCCGTGTTATTCATCCAGCCGGTCGCGGGGGCCGTAACGGTCACCCAGGCGCCGAGGTCGGAGTTATACAGCTCCACCGCGCTGACGGTATCCCAGTACAGGAGGGGATCGCTGTTATAGCTCACGGGCTGGACGGCGATCAGGTCAAATGCCTGGAAGACGGTGTCCTTGGGGGGTGGACTCCTTGCCGTTGGGGTCGGAGATCACGATCTTGTCAAAGCCGGTATTGGTGACACCCCAGCCGAGGCGGGTCACGGCGCGATCGCCCGACTGCGAGTTCAGATCGCCGAGCTTCTTGCCGTTATTGGCGTCATACCAGTCCTTCGAGGCGAGCGGGCGCGGACCCGTGCCGCCCGGATACTCGGTGATCTGGATCTTCGCGGGGGCCACGGCCTCCTTCACATCGCTCGTCACGGAGGACTCGGGGGTCGGCCCCTTAGCCGCGGCCTGGGCCGTGGCGTGGTTCTTATACTCGGTGGGCTGGGGCTTCGCGGCGGGAACGGCGGTCAGCTTGGTGTCATCCGAGCGCAGCTTCTCGCGCGCCTCGAAGGTGGCGTTGGGGCTCACCGTGGTGCCCTGAGCGAAGCCCGCCTCATTGGTGAAGGTATAGCGCAGGCCGGTGATGTCCACACCCGTGGGCAGATCGGCGCGGAAGAACTCGGCCTTGCCCACCGCGGTGAGCGAGTCAAGAACGATCCACTTGCCGTCTACCTTGTACTCCACCAGGAGGGTCGAGCCGGCAATCACCTGGGTCGAGGCGATCGATACGGGGTTAAAGGCGTCCCAGAAATTGGTGGCGGGGTCCTTGGGATCCCACTCATCGGTGACGACAATGCTGGTCGGGTTCACATACTTCGACTCGGTCGAGGTGGTTCCCTGCAGCTGGGCGACCACAAGTCCGCCGGGCTCAACGGCTCCGCCGGGGCGGATGTTCTTCTTCAGCGTCATGTCGATGCTGGGGAAGTAGATGTCGAGGGGCTTGGTATCCGTGGCCGTGGCGGTGCCAACGGCGTTGGTCGCGGAGGTGTTGAGGGTATTTTTCGTCTTCTCGACGGCCTTACCCTTCTCCACGTGGTCGAAGGTCGGCGCGATCACAAAATCGACCGAGGCGATGGTGTCCTGCGGGATGGAACCGGTATAGGTGATATCAAAACCGGTGATTCCGGCGGGGGCCACGGGGCTCTCCCCGGAGCCGAAGCTCACGGTCTGGGTCTCGCCGGTGGCGAGTACCCAGGTGATGGATCCGGCGGTGGCACCGGCGGGATAGGCCAGACCGGCCGCGGCGAAGCCGCCGAAGGTCAGGGTATCGCTGAAATAATCGCGGTCACTCAGCGTGATCGAGTTGACCGGGCCGTTCGACGTGTTCTTTGCGGTGATCTCGGCGGAGGCACGGCCTCCGGCGGGGATCTCCTTGGGCTCGATGGTCTTGGTCGCGGTGACGGCGACGGTGAGTGCTCCCACGGCAAAATCGGCCGTGGCGGTGGTGCTAACGGGCGGAAGCTCCGGATAGGTCGCCGTACCCTCGGCGATATTTGTGACCTTGGCACCCGAAGCCAGGCCCTGCTCCGGGCTTCCGCCACGCTTGGTGGAACGCTGCTCAACGGTCAGGGGGAAGGAACCCGCCTTGCCGCCATAAACGATCGAGTCGTCCGTTCCGAGCTGACGGATCCGAAGTCCGCCAACATCTTCATTGCTCACCGAGGCGGGAAGCGTGATTCCCGCGGCATCGGTGGGCTCGCCCGTGATCCACTCCCATTTCAGGGTGGTCTTGTTATACACATAGGCGTCCACGGCCACGCGGGTGGCCCCCTCGGCGAGGGTCACCGGGCCGAAGCCGGTGAAGTTCACGATCGAGAAGGGGTTATCGGCGCCGAGTGCGGTGGCACCCTCCACGGCCGATTTGGGGTCCTGAATATCCAGCTCGGTGGCGTTGATATTTCCGGTATTGCCCACGCCCAGCGTGATGGTGGAGGTATCGCCCGGCTTAAACTGCTGGCTCTTGGGCTCCCAGTTCTTGGTGGTGTTCACGCCGGTCTTTTTATCAACCTTCACCGTGACCGAGGCGGTATCCGTCTCGGTGGCGGCGTTATCGGCACTCACCGTGGCGGTGTTCACGATCGGGACACCGTTGGAGGCCCAGCTCGCGGGCAGATCCGCGGGGGCCCGCAGCGTCAGGGTGATGTCGATGGACTTATCCACGGGCAGACCCACATTGGTCGTGCCGGGAAGCTTATTGGTGAATACACCGTGCAGTACGGAGTTGGCTCCCACCTTTTTGCCCTCGGGAGTGAACGTGACGTTCACTCCGGGCGGGTTGGAGATACCCACAAAATCGAAGCCGGCCAGCTCGGCGGGCAGTGCGTCGGTAAAGGACGCGTTGATGCAGTCCTGCTCGTCACAGCCGATCGTCACCTTATAGGTGAACTCCCCACCCGGCTTGACGTCCACGGCCTTGGAGTTATTCACGACCTTGGCGATCGTGAGTCCCGCGTTAATGGCCTGCGGGGCCGCGAGGGCCGGGGCGGCGGTCAGCGAACCGGCCACCAGCAGGGCGCTGACGGCGGTGGCAATAACCGCGATACCGCGGGTCCACGGCGAGGTTCGGGGGGAGGGTGTAGCTGATTTATGGCGCGCCAAATAGCGGCTCTTTTTGCCGAGCATGAAAAAATCTCCGTACTGAGTTCGGGTCACAGTGTGGGAAGGGGCGCCGTCATTTTCCCTGGGTGGGTATGAGGGTAGGCATACCGGGATCATGGCAACGCGATGCAAGGATTCCCATCCAGAGCATCGTTTCTACGATGCCATCTCGGCGGGCTCCGATTGACCAAAATGGGCCTATTTCCCCCTAACTGGGGGCAGGTTTTTGCGCAGTTCTTGCGCGGAATTGCGCGGAATACCCCCGTTTGAGGGAGGTGCCCGTCAACAGAAAACGGCCGTTCTCCAGGGGGGAGAACGGCCGCAACTGATTGAGGGTCTTAGTGCACCGGATTGGCGAGGACGCCGAGCCCCGTCAGCTCAATTTCCACCACGTCGCCGGGCAGGATCGGGGTGGCCGTCTGCGGAGAGCCGGTCAGGATAATATCCCCCGGGCCCAGCTCGAGCCAGGAGCTCAGGTAGACCACCTGCTCCACGACGTTATAGGCCAGGCGTGCCGTGGTGCTCTCGACCCGGGGCTCGCCGTTCACACTCACCGCGATAGTCACATCCGCGGGGTCCAGATCGGTTTCGATCCACGGGCCGAGCGGGGTGAAGCCATCGCCATTTTTAGACTGCGTCATCTTCTCGTCCAGCGGGACCTGGTCCACGGCGGTCACGTCATTGCCGATCGTATAGCCCAGGATCAGGCCCGGGACATCCTCGGCGCGCGCATCGCGGCAGCGCGCACCGATCACCACGGCCAGCTCGCCCTCGCCCACCACAACGCCGGTGCCCGCGCGCAGGATGATCGCATCGCCCGGGCCCACCGCCGTGCGCGCCGATTTCATGAACGCCTGCGGCGGCAGCTCGCGGTCGCCCGGAGCCCCGTTATGGGCCATCCCGAGGATCACCCGGGGCTCGACCGGGGCCAGCAGCTCGCTGCCGACCACCGGCCAGCTCTCCCCCGTCTCCACCGGCGGGCGGGCAAAGATATCGGCAATGCCGTGCCAGTTTTCGCCGCGCTGGACTACCTCGCGCGGACCATCGGTGGTGGAGATTCGGGCTAAACGCATGCGGGGGATATCCGTTTTCTGTATTAGTGGGAGGAGTGGGCGCTGCGGGAGACCGTTGCGGAGGGGCGACGGGCGATGTCCTCGGCGCTATCCTGCATCGCGTCGTTGACCAGGTTCAGATCGCGGCCCCGGGTCTCCGGGGTCATAAACGTGGCCCAGAGCGAGATCGAGGCGAGGACCATCACATAGATGGCCAGCGGCCACCACGAGTCACCCGAGGCGGACAGCAGCAGCGCACCGATAAACGGTGCGATACCGCCGGCCAGCACCGCGGAGAACTCGCGGGATACGGCCACCCCAACATAGCGGTGACGGTTACCAAAGAGTTCCGGGAGCGTGGCGCACTGGGCACCCAGCATGATGTTCACACTCAGGGTATAGCTCAGCGCAAGCACGGGCACAATCAGCGCCATATTGCCGCTCGAGAGCAACCACCACGCGGGGATCGCGAGCACCAGCTGCACGATGGCACCCACCCGGTAGACGGGCATGCGGCCGTAGCGGTCACTCAGCGCGCCGGCCAGCGGGATGATGGCCACACCGATCACGGCACCCAGGGCGATCGCGAGCGGACCGGTCCAGCGCTCGGCGCCCACCACCACGGTGATATAGCTCACGGCGAGCGTCTGGTAGATGGCCGAACCACCGTTTTCCGCCATCCGCAGGCCGATTCCGCGCAGCACGCTCGGGAACGAGGTGCTGAACATCTCCTTCAGCGGGCTGTGCGTCTCCTGCTCCTGCTTCTCGAGCTTCACGAAGGTGGGGCTCTCGGCGAGGCGGAAGCGGATGAATACGGCCACCGCGATCAGCAGGATCGAGGCGAGGAACGGTACGCGCCACAGCCAGTCGTGCACGATCTGCTCGTCCACGAGGCCCAGCAGATAAAACACCACGGAGGCCAGCACGGTTCCCACCATGATGCCCACGAAGGGGAGGGCGGAGAAGAATCCGCGGCGACGCACGGGGGCGTACTCGGCCATGAGCGTGGTGGCTCCGGCCTGCTCGGCGCCCGCGCCGAGGCCCTGCAGGATGCGCAGGAACACGAGGAGGATGGGGGCCCAGATGCCGATCTGCTCGCCGGTGGGCAGCACGCCGATCAGCGTGCTCGCGCCACCCATCAGGGCGATCGTGGCCATCAGGACCCACTTGCGGCCGAGCTTATCGCCGAGCAGACCAAAGACGATTCCGCCGAAGGGGCGGGCGAAGAAGCCCACCGCATAGGTGGCAAATCCGGCGGCCACGGCCGCCCCGGCACCCAGCGCGGGGAAAAAGAGCTGACCGAAGATCAGCGCCGAGGCGAGCCCGTAGAGGGCGAAGTCATAATATTCCAGCGCGCTGCCGACGCTGGAGGCGAGAGTCGCACGGCGCAGGTTTGCCGCGTACTCCGGATCATTGGAGCCCCGCTCGGGGTGCTCGGTTGTGCTCTGACTCACTGGGTTGTACCTTTCGGAATCTGGTCCCGCGGTCATCGCGATTTTTGTCGTCGTTGACCTGAGGATCGACCTCACCGGGCATCCTTGCCCGTTCCGTCAGCGTACCAACATGCTGAACGAAGTACAACCTGCTGAACTGAATGTCGCTATGCGCCGACCAGGAGTGGGTTCGACAGGGCATCCGCCGCGGTCTTTAACTGCGCGATCACGCGGGTGCGATGCTTCTCGGTGGCCACCGGCAGCATCATCGACACACCGAGGGCCAGCGGCTGATCGCCGATATTACGCGGCGGGATCACCACGGCCGCGCCGATCACGCTCGGGAACATCTCCCCCTCGTCCACGCTATGGCCCCGCTCCCGGGTGGCCCGCACCTTTTCCAGGAGCCCGTCCAGGGACGTGACCGAGGCCTCCGTGACGCGCGGGCGCGTGGCCGGATCGGCAAAACGACGCCGGATCTCCTCGTCATCCAGCCGCGCCAGCAGCGCGTTCCCCACGGCCGTGAGCGACGCGGGGAAACGATCCCCGATGCCCGCGGTCAGGCGCAGCGGGGCGCGCCCCTCGTGCCGGGCCAGATAGAGCACATCGGTGCCATCGAGCATCGCGATCTGCACAAGCTCCCCGCTCAGCTCCGCCGATTCCGAGCACACACGATAAAACTCGCGCACCTGATCAAAGCTGGCCAGATAGGCGCCACCCAGCTCCACGGTGCGTCGCCCGAGGCGATAGCCCTGCTCGCCGCGCTGGATGAGCCCACCCTCCTCCAGCGCGACACACAGATTGGAGGTGGAGGACTTTGCGATTCCGAGCGTGCGCGCCAATTCGCTCAACCCGATCTCCGCCCCGCGGGCCTCGGCCAGCAGATTCAGGATCGCGATGGAGCGGGTGACCGCCGGTGCATTGCTGCGCTCGGCGCCGGATTCGTTGCCCATGACGGACCTCCTAGTAGAACTGAACGGTGTTCACGATATTGCGCATCCGCTCGCCATCCAGGAAGGCGGTGGCGTTTCGCGCAAAGAGCTCCGCGATGCGCCGCTCCTCGGCGGAGTTTAGTGCGGCGGTATGCGGGCTCACCAAAACATTGGGCATGTCCCACAGCACGCTCTCGGGCGAGAGCGGCTCGGCGGCAAAAACGTCCAGGGCGGCAAAGCCCACGCGCCCATCGGTCAGGGCGGCGGCGAGCGCCTCCTCGTCGATCACGGTGCCGCGGCCCACGTTGACCACGGTCACGCCGGGCTTCACCTCGGCCAGCAGCTCGGCCCCGAGCATCTTCTCGGTCTCGGCGGTGCCGGGCAGGGTGACCACGATGGCATCCACGCGCCCGATCACGGAGGAAATATTATCGGGGTGGATCAGCTCATCCACACCCTCCACCTCCACGGCGCGGCGGCTCGTGCCGATCACGCGGGCACCCAGCGCGGAGAGCTTGCGGGCCACCTCGGCGCCGATGCCGCCGAGGCCGATCACCAGAATCTCCTGCTCGGAGACCTGGCCCATCTCCCAGCGGTCGCTCCAGCGGTGCTCGGCCTGCTGCGCGTTCAGGCGCGGCAGGGTCTTTGCGCCGGCAAATACGCCAAATACCGCGAACTCCGCGAGCGGCCCGCCGTGCACGCCGGCCGAGGTGGTGAATGCCACGCGGTCCAGCTCGGCATCGGAGAGCCCGGCGGCCTTAACCTGGCCGCCGCCACCGGCCGCCATGATCTGGACCCAGGCGAGCCCGGGGTTGGCGGAGACGGTGCGCGCGAGCGCCGCGGGGTCCACATCGGGAATGCCGTAGAGCACCTCGGCGGAATCCAGCAGTGCCTCGAAGCGCGCCTGCTGCTCGGGGGTGCGTGAGAATGCGGGATCCCCGGCAAAATCGGCGGCAAAACGCATCGGGGGAAGCAGGTCGGGCTCGCGGATCAGCTCGATGCGGGGCTCGGCCTCCACGATCATCGCGGCGAGGTCCTCGGGGAGGGGGGTCGCAATAACCACCCTTAGCGTTTTCTGGTCCTGGGTCACGTCATTGTCCTTTCGGGGCACGGAAACGGTGACACCATCCTAGCGGTCCATACAGCGGGTTGAACAATGTTCGCTATAGTGGCCCCATGACTCGCCAGTGCTGGCCCGCAGAGGCCGTATCCTCCGTCGGAGTTGTGGGGGTGGGCTCAATGGGTGCCCCCATGACGCTGAACCTTCTTGCCCACCGCCCCGAGGGCGTCCCGGTCACGGTGCACGCCCGCTCCCCCGAACGGCTGGCCCCGCTGGTTACCGCGGGGGCCCGGGCCGCCGGATCGCTGCGCGAACTCGCATCCGCGAGCGAGGCCATCATCCTGATGCTGCCCGATCTTCCGCAGATCACCGAGGTTCTCGCGGGCCCCGAGGGCCTGCTCGCCGGGATCGAACGGCCCACGGTGCTCGTGGTGTCCTCCTCGGTCTCACCCGATGGGGTGCGCGCGCTGGCCGAACGGCTCGACGCCGATACCGCGGGGCTGCTGCGCGTTGTGGATGCCCCCGTCTCCGGCGGCACCGAGGGCGCCGAGGCCGGAACCCTCTCGATCATGGTGGGCGGCGATGCCCCGACCGTGGCCCGGGTGACCCCGGTGCTGGCCACGATGGGCACCCCCGTGCACCTCGGGCCGCTCGGCTCGGGACAGGTGGCCAAGGCCTGCAACCAGATGATCGTGGCGGCCACGATGACCGCGATCTCCGAGGCGGCCGTGATCGCCGAGCGCTCGGGCATCGACCTCGCGGTGCTGCTGCCGCTGCTGCAGGCCGGCTATGCCGGATCGCGCGTGCTGGAAACCAAGCAGGACCGGCTGATCCGGCGCGATTACACCCCCACCGGGGTGGCCGCGTTTATGGTGAAGGACCTCACCGCCGCGGCCGCGGAGGCAGCGCGCACCGCCACCCGCACGCCGCAGCTGGACACCGTGCGCACGGTATTTGACGATCTGGTCGCCGCCGGGCTCGGCCCCGAGGATCTTGCGGTGGTGCACCGCTTCGTGCGCGAGCACTAAGAAAAAGGGCCCCGGGATATCCCGGGGCCCAATTATCGTTATTCGAAGCTCAGCAGCACCTTGCCGCTGGTCGCGGAATCCAGCGCCACGGCAAAGGCCTCGGCCGCCCGCTCCACCCCAAACTCGTGGGTGACCACGGGGCCCACCTCAAGCGAACCATCGGCGAGGGCGGCAATCACCTCGTCGATCTCGTCGTTAAAGCGGAACGAGCCGATCAGCGTGAGCTCGCGGGTGATCGCCAGGCTGATCAGCGCGGGCTGCTCCCCCGAGGGCAGCAGGCCCACCATGACCACGGTTCCGCCGCGGGTGGCGCCGCGCACGGCCGAGGCCAGCCCGCGATAATTACCCGAGGATTCGATCACGATATCGGCCTGGACCGCGGCGATGGCGTCGGTATCGGTGGCCTTCAGCGTGTGCTCGGCCCCGAGCGCACGCGCGATTTCCAGCGGCTTCTCGTGCATGTCCACGGCGGTGATCGAGCTCACGCCCGCGCGCTTCAGCACGGCGATCGCGAGCGCCCCGATCGGGCCGGTACCGATCACCAGGGCGGTTTTTCCGGCCACGTCCCCGGCGCGGGAGACCGCATGCCAGGCCACCGCGGCGGGCTCGGCGAGGGCGGCCTCGCGCAGCGAGAGCCCGGCGGGAAGCGCGCGCAGCATTGCCGCGGGCAGGGCCACGCGGCGGGCAAAGGCCCCCTCGGTATGCGGGTGGCGCGCGGCGCTGCCCAGATAGGTCGAGGCGGGGGCGAGGTTGGGGCGCTCCTCGGGATAGCGCACGCCCGGCACGGGGTGCGGGGTATTCGGGTGCACGGCCACGCGGGTGCCCGCGGCCGGTCCCGTGCCATCGGCCGCCGCGATCGCGACGGTTCCCACAACCTCGTGCCCAAGCACCAGCGGGTCGATCAGCACGGATTCGCCCGCGGCGCCGTGGGTCCAATAGTGCAGATCGGATCCGCAGATTCCGCCATAGGCGATGTTGATAACGGCCTCGTTCACGGCGGGCGTGGGCTCGGCGATCTCCTCGACGCGCAGGTCATCCTTGGCGTGGGCGATGACGGCGATATTTACTGTGCTCATAATTTTCCTCGCTCGGATCAGAAACTAAACAACCACGGTCATGCCGCCATCAATGAAGATGACCTGACCGTTGACAAAATTGGAACCGGCCGAGGCCAGCCATACGGCGGGACCGGCGAGGTCCTCGGTGCTGCCCCAGCGCGCGGCCGGCGTGCGGCCGAGGATCCAGGAGTTAAAGGCCTCATCGTCCACGAGCTTCTGGGTCATCTCGGTGTGGATATAGCCCGGGGCGAGCGCGTTGATCTGGATATTATGCCCGGCCCACTCGGCGGTCATCGCGCGGGTGAGGTTGCGGATTCCGCCCTTGCTCGCGGTATAGGCGGAGATGGTGGGGCGGGCCAGGTCGGTCTGCACCGAGGCGATATTGATGATCTTGCCGGAGCCGCGCGTGATCATCCCGCGGGCCACCTCGCGGCCCACCAGGAAGGCGCTGGTGAGGTTGGTGCGCAGCACGCGATCCCAGTCCTCCACGGCGAGCTCCACGAGCGGCACGCGGTGCTGCACGCCGGCGTTATTCACCAGGACCTCGATCGGCCCCATCGTGGATTCGATCGTCTTGATTCCGGCGGCCACGGCGGCCTCATCGGTGATATCGAAGGCGATGTGGTGGATGCGTTCGGCACCAAACTCGGCGGTGAACTCCGCGGCCGTCTCGGCCAGGCGCTCGGGATCGCGGCCGTGCAGGACGAGGCTGGCCCCGGCCTCGGCGAGCCCGCGGGCGATCGTGCGGCCGATGCCGCGGCTGGAGCCGGTCACCAGCGCGAGGCGCCCGGTGAGATCAAAGAGGTTCTGCGTCATTGGATGGCCTTTCTCGGCGGTGTGCCCCGGCCGCAGTAAATACGTCCGATTTATTTCAGAATAGCAGGACCTCGGCGCGGGCGCGCCCCGGGGCGCGGGCGTGGATGCGCTCCCCCGGGTGGAAGAGCCCGGGGCGACCGGTAAAACGCGCCCCAAAAAGAAAGGCCCCCGGAACACATGCATCGATGTGTACCGGGGGCAGGGGCAGAGGGTGTGGGATTCGAACCCACGAGACATTGCTGCCCACTGGTTTTCAAGACCAGCTCCATCGGCCGCTCGGACAACCCTCCGTGAATATCCGCGTGGCGGATACTCGGGTTAAGTCTAGCGGACGCGGCCGGGCGGGTGTGGCCGCGGGCTAGCGGGTGATCTTCCGGCCGGCGCGCTTCAGATCACGCTTGGCCTCGCGCACCGCCTTTTTTACCTCCGGGCTATTCCAGGCCTTCTTAGCTCCCTCGGCAAGCTCCTCATAGGGGGCGCGACCGGCACGGGAGCCAAGCACATAACCGGCCACTCCGGCGAGGCCAATGATCAGGATGGTTTTGAGTTTCATGTCGTTCCTTTCGAGAGGCCCGCGGGCGGGTTAGTGCGCCCGACGGGGGTGGCTTACCCGCGTGCGCAGGCCGCCGGTTATTTCTATGACGATCGGGATCTGCTCGCCAAGCGCGCTATCCCACGCGTCAATCCGGTGTTCCAGGAGTCTAACCAGCGCGGCCGGAGATGTCCCCCGTCGTGCCGAGATTGAGACCTTAATCGCGGTTTCGCCGCCGCGCTCAAAGCCGCCCACCTGCATGGCCACCACACCCGGCACCCCGGACATCGATTCCCTGAGGAGATCCTCGGCCACGCCCACCCCCAGCTCGATCGAACCGGGCGTTCCACCCGGTTCGCGCCGCAAGAGGCGACCGGTGCGGCCGCGGCCCTCGCGCGAGATCACCAGCACGGCAATCGCGATGAGGAGCACACTCGCGGCAATAACCGCGGCCCACATCCAGGAGTGCTGTGTCCCCATGATCGGTGTGGCTGCCCAGAGCCCGATGGTGGCCTCGTGCGCGGCACCGGCGCCCGCGGCCCAGGCCTCGGCCAGCGCCGGAACGGTGGCCACGAGGATCGCGCCCACCCCGCCGATCAGCAGCACCAGGCCGGAAAAAAAGAGAATCAGGCGGTTCAATGCCCGCGGTGTGCGATTCATGTTCCCACCGTTCCTCGGGGTGCCACGTGGACGCGCACGCCCAGCGTGGGGTTCAGATCGTATTCGGCCACGGCATCCGCGACGGCTCGGGTCAAGGCCGGGGTGTCCACGGGAACCCCCGTGGTCGGTATGACCCGCAAAAAAACGTCCCGGCGCCCCACACTGGCCCGCACCTGTCCCGGCGGCAGATGAGCCTCGCGCGCTGCCACCTCGGCGAGCGCGGAGGCCAGGACGCCGTCGTCCACGATCACGGCGGCCCGCCGCGAGTTTCGGCTGCGCCGTCCGCGGCGGCCCGGCCCCAGGGCCAGGGCCAGGAGCCATAGGCCAAGCAGCGCGGCGAGCGCACCGCCGGCAATCAGCGCGGTGGCCGGATTTTTGGGGGTCTCCACGATCGCTTCGGCGAGTGCGGAGGGTTCGATCAGCAGGGCCGGGGAGCCCAGCAGCCGCAGGACCGTCTCCACGGCGATCCAGGCCACCAGCAGGATCGCCACGATCAGGACAAGAATCGCGGCCGTGCTACGCGGGGAGTGCAGTTCGCGGCGCAGCGTGTGGCGATAATACGAGGTACTCATTGCACCCTCCCCGGTTCTCGAATCTCGGCGGCGTTAAAGCTCAGGTCCACGCGGCCCACGCGGCGTGCGGCCAGCGCGGCCACGCGTTCGGCGATCTCCTCGCGCGCGCTCTCGGCGCGCTCCAGCAGGGTGACCGGCGGCGTCCTCGCGGAGGCCCGCAGCGATCCGGTGCGTAGCGGGGCGGTGACGCTCAGGGCCAGGGCGCCGTTGATATCGCCGATCTCCGTCCGGACCCGTCCGGCGGGAACCCCCAGCACCGAGGCGGCCACTCCCGTCGCCACCGCGCCCAGGGCGCGGGCGGTGATATGTGTTCTCCCGGGGATCGGGGCGGTATCGGTCATGATGACTTTCGCCCCCGCAGGACGTCGGCGAGGCCGGCGAGCGAGAGCTTCCCCTCGAGTACCCGCCCCACGCCGGCGCCGAGCGTGATGGCCACCGCGACGAAGAGGAACGCCCAAAAACCAAAGGCAATCCAGGTGAGGGCGAGCACCGCCCCGACGGCCATCCCGATCAGCGTGTGGTTCACCGGACGCGCGCTTCCGCGGGCTCGGCGGGCTCGGCCTGGTCGTCATCGCTCGGGATGTGGACATCGGAGACGGTGACGTTGACCTCGGCCACGCTCATGCCCACCAGGTCGGTGATGGCCTTCGCGGCGGCATGACGCACCTCATCGGCGATCTTTTGCAGCGGCACGGGATAGGCAGCGACGAGGGAGACGTCCACGGCCACCTCGGTCTCGCCCACCTCTACCGAGACACCCTGGGAGAGGTCCGTATTGCCCACCGCATCGCGCACGGCACCGATCACGCGGGCCACTCCGCCGCCGAGGCCATAAACGCCGTTAACCTCGCGCACGGCAATTCCCACAACCTTGGCGATCACGCCGTCCTCGATCACGGTATTTCCGGTGACGGGGCCGGCGGTCGCGGCGGCGAGGGTGGCGGGAGTGATGGGGTTCTGTGCGTTTGCCATAATCAATGCTCCTTTATCGCGGTTGCCGAGATTACAACTGTTGTCATAATCGAACTTGCAACCTATCGTTATCCATAGGACGAGTCGAAGACCAGATTCGTCACAAAATCGAGAAAAGATTTTTGGGGAACGGGGGTTCTCATGCCGGATGACGCGCTGCGGGCCGCGGAGGATTCGTTCCTGGTCGAGCGCTCACTCGGCGGCGACGTCCGGGCCTTTGAAATCCTGCTGCACCGCTATGCCCGGCTCCTGCGGGCCTATGCCCGCCGCCTCACCGGGTCCTGGGCCGATGCGGACGATGTGGTGCAGGACACCTTCATCACCGCCTGGAACGGGCTCGACGGGCTGGCCGATCCGGCCGCCGTGAAATCCTGGCTCATGAAGATCACGGGGCGCAAGGCCATCGATCGCATCCGGGCCCGGCGCGCCGAGAGCGGACTCGAGGACTGGGATGCCCCCGCGCCCGCGCGGGATGGCCCCGAGCGGCGCGCCGAGGTAGATTCACAGTTGGAGGCGGTGGCGCGCATCCTGCAGGAACTTCCCGATACCCAGCGCCAGTGCTGGGTCCTCAAGGAGATCGGCGAGTATTCCTATCGCGAAATAGCCGAGGAGCTTGATCTCCCCGAACCCACCGTCCGCGGGGCCCTGGCCCGGGCCCGCACCGCACTACTTCGAGGAATGGAGGCCTGGCAGTGACACACTCACCCGATCCCCGCGCCGCTTCCACCCCGGGTAAAACAATCGAGGAGCTCTCCGAGTACCTGGACGCCGGGTGCACCCCCGCCGATCCGCGGATCGATAACGATCCCGAAGCCCAGAAGGTTCTCGCGGCACTGACCCGCCTGCGCCGGCTCTCGCGCGACCTCCTGGAATCCGATGCGCGCGATTCCTCCGCCCCGGATCCCTCCTGGTTTTCCGGGATCATGAATAATATTGCCCGCGAGGCGCGGGCCGGGCGCAGCATTCCCCTCTCCGCGCCCGTGGAGGATCTGGACCTGAGCGTGACCGAGGGTGCCGTGCGCTCGCTCGTGCGCGAGGCCGGGGATGCCGTACCCGGGGCGCTGATTGGTAGCTGTCGCCTCGAGGGCGATGTCTCCTCCCCCGGCGCCCCGATCGTGGTCAACGTCACCGTCTCGGCGCGGGCCCATACGCCGCTCCCCGAGCTCGCCGAGCGCGTGCGCGAGGCCGTAAGCTCCGCGCTCACCACCCATACCGAGCTGGCGCTGGCCGCGGTCCACGTGACCGTGACCGATGTCCATGCACCCGGCACCAAGGCGGGAGACCCCGATGACCGATGACAGCACCCTCGAGGCCCGCCTCAGCGCACTGGTCCTCGCCGTGCCCGGCGTGACCGCGCTCTACCCGGCGACGCCCGCGCTACCCGCCCTCCTGGCAATCTCCCGCAGCGGCGACCGGCTGGAGGTGCGCGCCCGGATCCGGGTGGGCAGCGATCTGTCCACCCCGCTCGTGGCCCGCGCCGCGGCCGAGGCCCTGCGCGCCGAGCTCTCGGCGCACTCCCCCGCACCGGTAGTCCGCGTGCAGGTGGGTGGGATCGGCTAGGGCAGGGAGTCGAGGGCGACGCTCAGGCCGTCCTCATAGACACTCGGGACAATCTCGCCCGCCGCCGCGCGCACCTCGGGGCTGGCCTGTCCCATGACCACGGCACGGCCGCGATCGCGCGCCCAGGCCAGCATCTCCAGGTCGTTGCGGCCGTCTCCGGCCACCATGACCCGGTCGGTGGGGACACCCAGCCACTCGCGCACCGATTCCAGCGCGGTGGACTTATTAATGCCCAGAGGGGCGATATCCATCCACGCGGTCCAGCCCACGGCATAGGCCACCTGGTGCAGGCCCATCGCGGAGACGATCTCGGAGAACTGCGCCTCGTCGTGTTCCGGGGAGACCACCACAACGCGGATCACGGGCAGGCCCATGAGCCGCTCAAACTCGACCTCCTCGGCGTTTTCAAGATCCCATTCGGTCATGCCGCGGGTATAGCGGCGGAAGCCATCCGGGTATTCCACCAGATAGCGGCCATCGCTCAGGTGCGGGCGGATGATGCGCAGCACCTCATCGGGGTCAAACGTCTCCACGGCGTCCCGCACATAGCCGTGATCGGCATCGGGTGCATCGGGATCGTGGCGCATGATCATCGCACCATTGGCACACACCACATAGCGCGGGGTGATGCCCAGGGCCGTGAGAATAATATGGGTGGCCCCCCAGCTGCGCCCCGTGGCCAGCATGACCCGGTGCCCCCGCGCCTCCGCGGCGCGCACCGAGGCCACCACGGCCGGCGAGATGCTGCCGTCCTCATGGGCCAGGGTGCCGTCGATATCCAGCGCCACCAGCCAGGAATCCGCGGAACCGGGCGCGCCGGGGGTGGTCAGGGGTGCATCGAGGGTCACGGTGGAACGTCCTTGGTATTGGCCGCGGAACGCGGGAGGATACGGGTTAGGGGCGCACGACCTCGAGGCCGCCCAGATACGGACGCAGCGCCTCGGGGATCACCACGGAGCCATCGGCCTGCTGGTGGGTTTCGAGGATAGCCACGAGCCAACGCGTGGTGGCCAGCGTGCCGTTCAGGGTGGCGACCGGGGCGGTCTTGCCGGAGCCATCGCGATAGCGCGTGGACAGGCGGCGCGCCTGATAGGTGGTGCAATTGGAGGTGGAGGTGAGCTCGCGGAAGGCACCCTGGGTGGGAACCCAGGCCTCAATATCGTATTTGCGGGCGGCGCTGGAGCCGAGGTCACCCGCGGCGGTGTCGATCACGCGATAGCTCAGGCCCAGGTCCTGCAGCATGCGCTCCTGCATTCCCACGAGGCGCAGGTGCTCGGCCTCGGCATCCTCCGGACGGGTATAAACAAACATCTCAAGCTTATTAAACTGGTGCACCCGGATGATGCCGCGGGTGTCCTTGCCATAGGAGCCGGCCTCGCGGCGATAGCACGTGGACCAGCCGGCATAGCGGGCGGCGTTTTCGCTCACGTCGATGATCTCATCGGAGTGATAGCCGGCCAGGGCCACCTCGCTTGTGCCGGTGAGGTAGAGGTCATCGGCGGGCAGATAGTAGATCTCGTCCGAGTGCTCGCCGAGGAAACCGGTGCCGGCCATGATCTCGGGCTTCACCAGCGTGGGCGTGATCAGCGGCACAAAACCACCCTCGAGGGCGCGATCCAGGGCCATATTCATCAGGGCGATCTCGAGGCGCGCACCGATGCCACGCAGGAAATAGAAGCGCGATCCGCTCACCTTGGTGCCGCGGGTCATATCGATCGCACCCAGCAGCTCGCCGAGCTCCAGGTGATCGCGGGGCTCAAAATCGAAGGTGGGCTTTTCTCCCACCTCGCGCAGCGTGGTGAAGTCCTTCTCGCCACCGGCGGGCACGCCGTCCAGGATGACGTTTTCGATGGACCCGGCCAGGCGCGTGAACTCGGCCTCGGCCTCGTTGGCCACCTGCTGCGCTGCCTTTACCCGGCCCGCGAGTTCCTGGACCTGCGCGACGAGCGCGGCCTTCTCCTCCTTGGGGGCCTTGGCCACGGATTTCCCGAATGTGTTCTGCTCCGCGCGCAGCTCCTCGAACGCTCCGATCGCGGAGCGGCGGGCCGAATCGGCGGCGAGCGCCTGGTCTACCAGCTCCACGGAGGAGCCGCGGGCAGCCTGCGAGGCGCGGACACGGTCGGGGTTTTCACGAAGAAGTACGGGATCAATCACCCCACCAGTCTAGGCCGTGCCTCGGGTGTCCCGAGTGAATCCGGAGCAAAAGGGCGATAAGTTCGGGTTATGACATCGACGCGTCCCTCCCGATCCCGGCCCCGTGCCGCGGTGATCTATAACCCGATCAAGGTGAAACTGCCCGAGCTCAAGGCCGAAATCAATACGGCCGCCACCACCGCGGGCTGGGCGCGCACGCGCTGGTATCCCACCTCGGTGGAGGATCCGGGGGGCCTGATCGCCGCCGAGGCCATCGCCGATGGCGCGAGCCTGGTCTTCGCCGCGGGCGGGGACGGCACGGTGCGCGCGGTGGCCGAGACCCTGCGCGGCAGCGGCATCCCGCTGAGCCTCGTGCCCAGCGGTACCGGAAATCTGCTGGCCCGCAACCTGGATTTGCCGCTCTCCGATCTGGCCACGGCCGCGCTGATCGGCTTCACCGGGCATAGCCGCCCGATCGATATGGGCGTGATGAGTATCGAGCGCGAGGATGCGCCGCCCGAGGAACACGCGTTCCTCGTCATGGCCGGCATTGGGCTGGATGCCACGATCATGGCCAATACCTCCGCGATGCTGAAGCGCACGGTGGGATGGCTGGCCTATGTGGATGCCGGCGTGCGCACCCTCGCCACGGCCAAACCATTCCGCCTGCACTATCGGCTTGAGGGCCGCTCGCTGCACAGCGTGAACGTCTCCACAATTCTGTTTGCGAATTGTGGAAGCCTCCCGGGTGGGCTTGAGCTGCTGCCGGATTCCTCGGTGGACGACGGCAAGCTGGACCTCGCGGTGCTCCAGCCCGCGGGCCTCTTCGGCTGGGTGCGGATCTGGCGCAAGCTGCGCTGGGAGAACGGCTCGCTGCGCAGGTCCCGGATCGGCCAGCGCATCATCACGGTCACGCGCGGCCGCAAGGGCACAAAAACCATCAGCTATCTGCGCACGCGCTCGGTCACGGTACGCCTCGATGAGCCGCAGGGGGTGGAGCTCGACGGCGATCAGATGGGCGTGACCCGCTCCGTCACCGTGCGCACCGATCCGCATGCCCTCCTGGTGCGGGTGCCCGCGACCGATCGGGCATAAAAAGGCCGCCGGTTCCCGAGGGAACCGGCGGCCTTTTTGTGGGGGTCTTAGATCACACCCTGCGCGAGCATCGCATCGGCCACGCGCACAAATGCGGCGGCGTTGGCGCCCACCACATAATTGCCGGGGTGGCCATAGCGCTCGGCGGCCTCATAGGCGGCGGAGTGCACGCCGGACATGATGCCGTGCAGGCGCATCTCCGAATCGGAGAAGCTCCAGTGCTGGCGTGCGGCGTTCTGGCTCATCTCCAGCGCGGAGGTCGCGACACCACCGGCGTTGGCGGCCTTACCCGGTCCAAACAGCACACCCGCGGCCTGGAAGGCCTCCACTGCCTCGGGAACACAGGGCATATTTGCGCCCTCGGCCACGGCCTGGACGCCGTTCTTGATCAGGGTGCGGGCGCTCTCGGCGCTCAGCTCGTTCTGGGTGGCGCAGGGCAGGGCGATCTGGCCGGGCACGTCCCAGACATTGCCCCCCGCGATAAAGCGGGCGCTCGGGCGGCGATCGGCGTAGACCGAGATGCGCAGGCGCTCGACCTCCTTGATCTGCTTCAGCAGCTCCAGATCGATTCCGGCCTCATCCACCACATAGCCGGAGGAATCGGATGCGGTGATCGCGGTTCCGCCGAGCTGGGTAACCTTCTGGATGGCGTAGATCGCGACGTTTCCGGAACCGGAAACCACGGCGGTCTTGCCCTCGATCTGCTCACCACGGGTCGCGAGCATCTCCTGGGTGAAAAACACGGCACCATAACCGGTGGCCTCGGTGCGCACCTGCGCACCACCCCAGCCGATGCCCTTGCCGGTGAGGATTCCGGACTCGTGGCGGTTGGTGAGGCGGCGGTACTGGCCAAACATATAGCCGATCTCGCGGCCACCCACTCCGATATCACCCGCGGGCACATCGGTGTACTCGCCGATGTGGCGGTGCAGCTCGGTCATGAAGGCCTGGCAGAAGCGCATCACCTCGGCATTGGACTTGCCGTGGGGATCAAAATCGGATCCACCCTTGCCGCCGCCGATGCCCTGGCCGGTGAGCGCGTTCTTAAAGATCTGCTCAAAGCCGAGGAATTTAATGATCGAGGCGTTCACCGAGGGGTGGAAGCGCAGGCCGCCCTTAAACGGGCCGAGGGCCGAGTTGAACTGGATGCGGTAACCGCGGTTAACGCGCACGGTACCGGAGTCATCCACCCACGGCACGCGGAACATGATCTGGCGCTCGGGCTCCACGAGGCGCTCCAGAATGCCGGCTTCCTGGTACTCGGGGTGCTCCGCGAGCACGGGGGCCAGCGACTCCAGCACCTCGTGCAGGGCCTGGTGGAATTCCGGCTCGCCGGGGTTCCGGGCGATGGCGGTTTCGAATACGGGACGAACGGCGTCGGAGGACGCAAAAGCGTGAGACACGAAGGAAGACTCTCTCGAACGGGCGGAACGCTAGCGGCTTTCGGGCCGGCAGCGTGCGCCGGCCACTCCTGTGGAAAACGCAGCGTTGCGAATTAGAGCCCTTATGAGGCCCTCGCTAGTTTGACCCGAGAAGGGCCCCCGAGTCAATCCGAGATGCCTCTGGGGCAACCTTTGGTGACCGCCGCGAATCATAACTTCCGCGTAATTCCGCGGAAGTCTAGCCAAATTTTTGGAAAAATTTTGATGATCACCGGCGACGGGGTCCGGGCCGCATACTGCCACTCAGGGGCGGCGCAGCGCCGTGAGCTTTTCCGGGTCCACGATAAACGCTATCTCCCGGATCAGCCCCCCGGAGATATCCAGGTCGAGGAGCGCGATCGGGTCCTCGCCGCGAAAAATGGCGAGCGCCCCAAAGCCATTGGCCCGGACGATCTGCGCCGTTACGTTCTCCCGCGGCTCCTCCCGGCCGAGGATGCCCAGCAGATAGCGGGCCACCCGGTCGGCCCCGATCACGGGGCGCGGCGCCGTACGGATCAGGGTTCCGCCGTCCGCTCGGGAGATCACCTCGGGGCTCAGGGCGGCAATAAGCGCGGCGAGGTCACCCGTGGCACAGGCCTCGCGAAAGGCCAGGAGCACCCGGTCCCGGGCCGGCGACTGCGGATCGGGCGTGGGCCGCCGCCGGAGTTTTTGGCGGGCACTGCTGGCGAGCTGCCGGGCGGCGGGGGCCGTGCGGTCGAGGATCTCGGCGATCTCCCGGAAGGAGAGGCCAAAGGAGTCGTGCAGGATCAGCGCCACCCGTTCCGCCGGCGTGAGGGTCTCCATCGCGATCAGCAGCGCGAGGCCAATCGACTCGTCCAGGTCCGCCAGCGCGGAGGGATCCGCGGGGGCGCTCCCCAGATAGGCGTCCGGGGCGGGTTCGGGCAGCCAGATCCCCGCGGCCGCCTCGCGCCGGGAGCGCGCGCTTCCGAGTAGGTCAAGCGCGATCCGGGAGGCCACCGTGGTGAGCCAGGCGCGCGGCTCGTGGATGCGCGCCCGCCCCTCCTCACCCAGGGCGTCCCAGCGTATCTGCGTCTCCTGGATCACGTCCTCGGCATCGTGAAAGGATCCGAGGATGCGATAGGCCACGGCACCGAGCCGGCGGCGGTCGGCTTCGGGCAGCACCGCCGCGCTCATGCGGCGCCCGCATTCCGCGGGTGCCGGGGCCCGGCGGGGGCCCGATAGGAGCCCGGGTGGGTGCGTTCGCGGCGCGGCCCGCTCACGGTGAGTCGGCAAATATATTCCTTAAACCAGGCGGCGGCGCGGCCCGCGAGGAAGAGGCGGCGCGGGCGATCATCCGCGTGCACCGGCTGGATCACCCCGTTTCGGCGGCCCAGGCTCAGATTTTGCACCAGGAACCCCACCGAGGCCGGGGCGGTGGCGGTGCCACGCGCGTGATCCAGCACGGTCCGGGCTGCATGCCCGCCGAGGGGGAGGGCCGCGGCGCAGCCCATGCGCAGGTGTGCGCCGCGTGCCGCGGGCAGCACCACGCAGTCCCCGGCGCCGATAATATTGGCGGCGCCGAGCGCGGTCAGGTCCTCGCCCACGCGGAGCCGCCCGGCATCATCCACGGCCAGGCCGCTGCGGGAGGCCAGATCGGGAACCTCAAAACCCGCGGCCCAGATGCACACGTCATAGGGGAACTGCCGATCCGAGTCGGCCAGGAGCGAGCCGGGCCGGGCCTCCCGCACCCGTTCGCCGGGGATGATCTGCACGCCGAGGCGCCCCAGGGCGCGGCGGGCGCAGCGGCGGGCGCCGGCCCCAAATCCGGGCAGCAGGCCCGATCCCACCAGCACGGCGACGCGCAGATCGGGGCGGTGCTCGGCTATCTCGCTGGCGGTCTCGATGCCGGTCAGCCCGCCACCCACCACGATCACGCGGCCCCCGGCGGGGAGCTCGGCCAGCTTCGCGGCTGCCCGCGCGGCCCGGGAGGCGTCACCCACAAAATAGGTGTGTTCCCGGGCCCCGGGCACCCGCGGGGCGGCGGCGCTTCCCACGGCATAAATCAGCTCCTGATAGGCGAGCTCCACGGGGCCCGTGGCGGTGTTGATCTGCACGATATCGCGCTCGGGACTGATCAGCCGGGCCTCGCCGATCAGCACGTGAGCATCCGGGTGCAGTATTTCGGCAAGGGGAAGGGAGGCATCGGCAGCGCTGCCGGCCGCCACCTCGTGCAGCCGGATCCGTTCGATAAAGCGGTCGCGGGGATTCACCACCGTGACCCGGGTTCCGGCACGTTCGGCATCGGTCAGGGTCGCGAGTAGCCGATTGGCGGCCATGACCCCGGCATATCCGGCCCCCAAAATCACGATATTGCGCGGGGGCGCGAAACCCGTACTCCGAACCATGTGAAGCCACCTTTCCCGGGGCCGTTTTTTGCCCTCACCAGGATGACGATACGGCGACCCAAAACGTCAGGCCGGCATCGCAGGGGAGGCCGGGCCCGGATTAGGGCGCGGGGGTGCCGCCCGTGAGGATATGCCGCAGCCACTCGCGGGCCTCGGTGAATACCGGATCGCCAAAGCGCGGATCCACCTCGATATGGGTGCGGTCGGCGGCGGGGAACGAGCCGAGGAACGTGAGCTTCTCGCTCGTGCGGCGCAGCCCCAGCAGGGCCTCGGCCACGCGCTCATCGAGGATATGCCCCTCGGCGTCGATGATGAACCGATAGCGGCCCAGCTCATCGCCCACCGGGCGCGACTCGATCATCGACATATTCACGCCGCGCGTGGCAAACTGCTCCAGCAGGTTCAGCAGGGAACCCGGCGCGTTATCCGGCAGCTCGGCGATCAGGCTGGTTTTATCGGCCCCCGTGCGCGGCGGAATGGCCGTGGTGGTGCTCACCAGCAGGAAGCGGGTCACGGCATTTTTATTGCTGCCGATATCGCGTTCCAGGATCTCCAGGTCGTAATGCTCGGTGATGCCGGGAGGGGCCACGGCGGCCTGCGCATGGTCGTTCAGCAGCAGATCGGCGGCGGCGGCCACATTGCTCGCGGAGGGAATATGGCCGTGGCCCGAGAGCGTGCGGTCCAGCATCTCGCGGCTCTGGGCATAGGCCACGGGGTGCGCATTAACCACGCGCACATCCTCGAGCCGGGTGCCGCGGCGCGCCACCAGATCGAAGCTCACGGGCACCAGATATTCCCCGATCACCCGCAGGCCCGGAACGGTGGCCAGGGCGTCCTGCGCCACGGAGACCCCGCCGTCAATCGAGTTTTCAATAGCGATCATCGCGGCATCGCTGCGCCCGGTGATCACGTCGTCCAGGGCCTCACCGAGGTTCTGCACGGGACGCCAGGTCTGTCCGATGGCCTCGGGCACCTGTGCGAGGGCCCGCTCGGTAAACGTTCCGCGGGGACCCAGATAGCTATAACTACGGGTGGGCGCGGGCACGGTTTCGGCGGACATGCTACGAGCATAGTGCGCAATCTCGGGGATTTTTCGAAGGGATGGCACAATGTGGGTATGAATGACCGTGCCGGCACCCGTGCCCAAGAAGCCGATCTGATCAACCTCGATGAGCTGATCGCGGCCTATTACTCCCGCGTCCCCGATGTGAGTGTCCCCGAGCAGGCGGTGGCGTTTGGCACCAGCGGACACCGCGGCTCCTCGCTGAACACCGCGTTTAACGAGACGCATATCCTCGCGATCACCCAGGCGATCGTGGAGTATCGGGCCAGTCGCGGACTGCACGGCCCGCTCTTTTTGGGCGCCGATACCCATGCGCTCAGCGCCCCCGCCCTCGCGACCGCGCTGCGCGTGCTGGTGGCCGGCGGCGTGCGGGTGCTCATCGACGGCAATGATGATTTTGTGCCCACCCCCGCGCTGAGCCTCGCGATCCTGACCTATAACCGCGGCCGCGAGGGCGGCGAGCGCGCCGATGGCATCATCGTGACGCCGAGCCATAACCCGCCCGCGGATGGCGGATTTAAATATAATCCCGAGCACGGCGGCCCCGCCGATTCGGATGCCACGGGCTGGATTGCCGCGCGGGCAAACGAGCTGATCGCGGGTGGCCTCGCGGAGGTGCGGGCCGTGGACCCCCTCGATTTTGACCACCTGCCCGAGCTGGTCGAGCGCTATGACTTCCGCGGGGCCTATGTGGAGGATCTGGCGCAGATCATCGACCTCGACGCGATCCGCGAGGCCGGCGTGCGCATCGGGGCCGATCCGCTGGGCGGCGCGAGTGTGCACTATTGGCAGGCCATCGCCGAGCGCTATCGGCTGGACCTCACCGTGGTGAACCCCGAGGTGGATCCGCGCTGGTCCTTTATGACGCTGGACTGGGACGGCAAGATTCGGATGGATCCCTCCAGCGCCCACGCGATGGCCTCGGTCCTGGAACACCGCGGGGACTTCGATATCCTCACCGGCAATGATGCCGATGCCGATCGCCACGGAATCGTCACGCCCGATGCCGGGCTGATGAACCCCAATCACTATCTGGCGGTATGCATCGAGTATCTATTCCGCACCCGCACCGGCTGGTCGCCCGAGGCCCGGGTGGGAAAAACCCTGGTTTCCAGCACCATGATCGATCGGGTCAGCGCCGAGATCGGCCGCACCCTGTGGGAGGTGCCGGTGGGCTTTAAATGGTTTGTTCCGGGCCTGATCGATGGCTCCGTGGGCTTCGGCGGCGAGGAGAGCGCGGGCGCGAGCTTCCTGCGCCGCGATGGCTCGGTCTGGACCACCGATAAGGACGGCATCATCCTGGCGCTGCTCGCGAGCGAGATTCGCGCGGTCACCGGCAAGAGCCCCTCCGAGCTTTATGCCGGGCTCACCGAGCGCTTCGGCAATCCCGTTTATCGCCGCGTGGATGCCCCGGCCACCCCCGCCCAGAAGGCGGCACTGGCCCGGCTGGACCCGAGCTCCGTGACCGCGACCGAGCTCGCGGGCGATCCGATTATCGCCGCGCTCAGCCATGCCCCGGGCAATGACGCCGCGATTGGCGGCCTTAAGGTGGTCACCGAGCACGCCTGGTTTGCCGCACGCCCCAGCGGCACCGAGGACGTCTATAAGATCTACGCCGAGTCGTTCCGCGGCGAGGAGCACCTCGCGCGCGTGCAGGCCGAGGCGCGCGAGATCGTGGCCGCCGCCCTCGCGGGCTAGCCCCGCTTTGCCGGGTCCGGGTGCGTGAGCCCCGGGCCCCTCCCGGTTAGGGGATCGAGTAGAACCAGGCCTTCATCTGGGCCCCGCCGGTATTGGCGGCGTTCTTTTCGGCGATCAGCTCGTCGAGGTCCCGATAATCGCCGTCGAGGTTATGGCTCACAAACGCCACCTTGGTCTGGCCGTCCACGACCTTCACGCTGGATACCGTCATCACATGATCCGGGCGGCCCTGGCCGGTCCACAGGAACATGCCGATATCGCCGATCTTGAGCTGATCGCGCTGGTCCAGCTCGAGGCGCTTGGCCCCGCGGCTGGCATCGCTCGCGAGCCACTGATCCATGCTCGGGGTGAACCGCCAGCTCTCGGTGGAGGCCGGGGCATTCACGCCGGGGCTATTCCACTGCGGGCTCTGCGCCCAGCCGCGGGCGATCAGGCCCTGGCTGGTGAAATTGGTGCAGTCCCCGCCGGAGGGGTTCATATTGCCCCAGACCGAGGTGTTGTAGTTATTCCAGTGCGTAAACAGATACTGCATCTGGTGATCCACGGGGGCCACGGCCCGATAGTCAAAATTTGCGCCGCCGGCCACCGCGGTGCCCTCGGCGGTGAGTGCGGTGACCGCCACGGCGCCCGGCTGGAAGCCGTGCTTGGCCGGGACGATCACGCTGAGCGAACCATCACCCTCCACGCGCAGATCGGTGCCGGCCTCCTCGCCAAAGAGCACGGACGTCACGGCGTCCAGGTGCTCGCCCGTGAGGGTGACCCGCTCGCCGCCCACCAGGCCGCCCTCGGCCGGGGATACCGCCGCGAGCGCGGCCGCGCCGGGGGCCGCGGAGGACGCGGCGGGCGCGGGGGTTCCCTCAACAGAGGGCGCCGCCTGCGCGCAGCCGGTCAGGGCAAGCGCGAGCACGCCGGTCACGGCAAAAAGATGCATCCGGGATGACGACACGGGTCGGCCACCTTTCACGAGGGGAAAATTCTGGGCCCGGGGAGCCCGTGTCCCATCGTAAACGACGCCACCCGTGTATCCGCCCGGTATGGCATGACGGCGTTTATGTTGCCGTCACCCACCACCGCGCCGCCCCGGGGTGGCATGCGCGGCCCGGGGCGAGCACAATAGAGGGTGCGGGGGAATGATTGGCCCCGCGGATGTGTTGCTCCCCGTGAGGGCGGTGCGTCGCAGTGCCGGCCCCGCCGCGCGGAATCAATCGCCCCAGACTCTCCCGGGCCCCCGGGTCCCGGCTGAAAGGCCCCATCATGGCAGACACCCCCTCCCCCGCCCGCCCCGCGCTAGATAATGCCGCGGCCCGCGCGCTGGCGGCCGATTTTCCGCTGCTGGGGCGCGAGGTGAACGGCTCCCCGCTGATCTATCTGGACTCGGGAGCCACCGCGCAGAAACCGCGCGCCGTGCTGGATACCGAGCGCGAGTTTTATGAGGGCCAGAACGCCGCCGTGCATCGCGGCGCACATACCCTCGCGGCCCTCGCCACCGAGAGTTTTGAGGCCGCCCGGGCCACGCTTGCCCGGTTTGTGGGGGCGCGCGAGGACGAGATCGTCTGGACCGCAAATGCCACCGAGGCGCTGAACCTCGTGGCCTATGGCCTCTCCAATGCCAGTGCTGGCCGCGGCGGCGAGGCCGCGCGGCGCTTTGCGCTGGGCGAGGGTGATGTCATCGTGACCACCGAGGGCGAGCATCATGCCAACCTCATCCCGTGGCAGGAACTGGCGGCCCGCACGGGCGCCACGCTGCGGGTCATCCCGATTCTGGATGACGGCACGCTGGATATGGCCGCGGCCGCCACGCTGATCGATGAGCGCGTGCGTGTGCTCACATTCACGCATGTCTCCAATGTCACGGCGGTTATCAACCCCGTGGCCGAGCTGGTGGCGCTGGGCCGCGCGGTGGATGCCCTGATTATCCTCGACGCGTGCCAGTCGGTGCCGCATCAGGCTGTAAATTTTGCCGAGCTGGACGTGGATTTTGCGGCGTTCTCGGGCCATAAGATGCTGGGCCCCACCGGAATCGGTGCGCTCTATGGGCGCTCCGAGCTGCTGAACGCGCTGCCGCCGTTTCTCACGGGGGGCTCGATGATCACCACGGTCACGCTGGAATCCGCCGAGTATCTGCCCGCGCCGATGCGCTTCGAGGCGGGCACGCAGCAGGTCGCGCAGGCCATCGCGCTGGCCGCGGCGGCCGATTATCTGGACGCCGTGGGCATGGACGCGATCCACGACTGGGAGCATACCCTCGGTGCCCGCATGCTCGCGGGCGCGCGGGAGATCCCCGGCATTCGCGTGCTGGGCCCCGCCGATATGGCCCGGCGCTCCGGCGTGGTTGCGCTGGACGTGGACGGCGTGCACGCACACGATGTGGGCCAGTTCCTCGACGACCGCGGCATCGCGATCCGGGTGGGTCATCACTGCGCGCAGCCCCTGCACCGCCGGCTGGGCGTGACCGCGTCCACCCGCATCAGCCCCTATCTGTACAACACCACCGACGATATTGACGCGACGCTTGCGGCCCTGGCCGAGGTGCGCGGTTATTTTGGAGCAGACCGATGAGCTCACCCGAACTTGCCTCCCTGTATCAGCAGGTCATTCTTGAGGCCTCCAAGCAAAAGCACGGCTTTGGGTTGCATCCCGAGGAGCTGCCGAGCTCGCATCAGCTCAACCCCACGTGCGGGGATGAGATCACGCTGCAGCTGGTGACCGATCCCGCGGGCGGCACGGTGCAGAAGCTGGCCTGGGAGGGTGCGGGCTGTTCAATTTCGATGGCCTCGGCCTCGCTCCTGACCGATCTGACCGCGGGCCTGCCCGTGGCCGAGCTGCCCGGGCGGATCGCGCTCTTCCGCGAGCTGATGCAGTCCAAGGGTGCCGGGGTCGAGGACGATGAGCCGCTCGGCGATGCCGCGGCCCTCGAGGGAGTATCCCGCTATATCGCCCGCGTGAAGTGCGCGATGCTGGCCTGGGTCGCGCTGGAGGGTGCCCTGCTGGAGGCGAAAGCCTGATAAAGCTCTGGGAGCAGGGAGTGGCCCTCGCGCGGGGGCGGACAATCTGACAAGGTTGTTGCTACAAGTGAAGGCGGGGGTTCCTTCCCTCGCCTCTTCCGTGCAACCAGCACCCCCGGGGTGCACCTAGGAGCCAATATGACCCCTTCGATCAGAACCTCCCTCGGCCTCGCAATCCTGCGCGTGGCCCTCGGCATCATCTTCCTCGCCCACGGCTGGCAGAAGATCACCGAGTTCACCCTCTCCGGCACCACCGAGGCCTTCCGCGGCATGGGCGTGCCCCTGCCCGAGCTGGTGGGTCCCGCCGTCGCGATCCTGGAGCTGGTGGGTGGGGCCGCCCTGATCCTCGGGCTCGCCACGCGCGTATTCGGCGCGCTCCTGGCCGCCGATATGCTCGGCGCCCTGATCTTTGTGCACGCCTCCGCGGGCATCTTTGTGGACGCCGGCGGTTATGAGCTGGTGCTCGCCCTGGCCGCGGGTGGCGTGGCCCTCGCGCTGACCGGCCCGGGGGCCTTCGCCCTGGACCACCCGATTTCCACCCGCCTGCGGGCACGCCGCGCCGAGACCCCGGCCTCCTAACCGAGGCCATCCCTCGCGGGCCCCGTTCCGGGTGGAACGGGGCCCGCGTTTCTGCGCGGCACTGGCGGCCGGGCCGCGCGATCGGATACGGTGGCGGAACGCGCACCCCGCGATACCCCCAGCAGGAAGCCCCACCATGACACCGTCGTCCACCCCCGCCCCTCCGCCGCTGCGCCTCGGCCAGCTTGGCGCCGCCTCGATCGCCAAAAATGCGCTGATCGACGCCTCCCGCAGCACCGGGGACAGCCTGGTGGCGGTGGCCGCCCGCTCCCCCGAGCGCGGCACCGCCTATGCGCTCGAGCACGGCTTTGCCCGCTCCGAGGACTCCTATGCGGCCCTGCTCGCCTCCCCCGATATCGAGGCGGTATATATCCCGCTGCCCAATGGGCTGCACGGGCCCTGGGCCGAGCGGGCCCTCCTCGCGGGTAAACACGTCCTCGTCGAAAAACCCTTCGCCTCGAGCGCGGCCGAGGCCCGCCGGGTCCTGGCCGTGGCCTCACGCACCGGGCTCGTGGCCGCGGAGGCCTTTCACTATGCGCTGCACCCCCTGCTCCTGCGCCTGCGGGAGCTGCTCTCCGCGGGGGCCATCGGCCGGGTCACCGGGGCCGAGATCATCTGCGTGATTCCGGCACCTCCCGCAACCGATGCGCGCTGGAATACGGCCCTGGCCGGCGGCACCATCATGGACGTGGGCTGCTATGGCCTGCACGCCGCGGCCGCGCTCGGCCGCTATCTGGGCGGCCCGGCGCGCGTGCTCTCGGCGGTCGCCGAGGCCGATCCCGCGGATCCCGAGATGGATCGCGCGATGGAGATCACCCTCGGCTATCCCACGGGTCCCGCCGTGCGGCTCCGCACCGCGATGAACGCGCGGGAGATGGAGTTTTCGCTGCGGATTTCCGGCGAGCGCGGCGAGCTCTTCCTGCCGTGTTTTGTGCTGCCACACCGCGATGACAGGCTCATCCTGCGCACCGCGGCCGGTGAGTCCACCGAGCACCTCGGCACCCGCAGCTCCTATGCGTATCAGCTGGAGGCCTTTGCCGCGGCGGTGCGGGGGGTCACCCCGTTCCCGGTCACGCCCGGGGACACCCTCGAGGTCATGAACCTCATCGACGACGCCTATCGCGCCGCCGGGATGTCCCCGCGCCCGGGGAGTTCCCTCTAGGCGTCGCGCAGGGTATCGATCAGCGTGCGGGTGGGGCGGCCGATCAGCTCGCGCAGCTCACCCGAGGTATTATCCAGCGTGCCCGCGGCCACACCCTCGTCCATCGCCACCAGGAAACCGGCGGTGCCCGCGTCGAGCCCCGCGGCCCGGAGCGCCTCACCCTGCTCGGCGGGGGTGCGCTCGATATTGCTGACCGGGGTGCCCAGTACCTCGCCGAGGATATCCGCCAACTCGGCGAAGTTCCAGGCGGTATCGCCCGCGAGCTCATATGTGCGCCCGGTGTGCCCCTCGCCGGTCAGGACGGTGGCGGCGGCCGCGGCATAATCGGCGCGCGCGGCACTCGCGATGCGCCCGCCCGCGGTGGCCGAGGAGATCTCCCCGGTCTGGCGCGCCTGCTCCAGCATGGGCAGATAGTTTTCGTTATACCAACCGTCACGCAGGAACGTAAACGGCACTCCCGAGGCCTCGATCACGCGCTCGGTGGCGGCGTGATCGGGGGCCAGGACGTGGCTGGAGTTTTGGGCGTCCAGGATCGAGGTATAGGCGAGGTGGCCCACCCCGGCCTCGGCGGCGGCGGCCACGGCATTGGCGTGCTGGCCGGCACGGTCGTTCATGTCATTGGAGGAGATCAGCAGCACGCGCTCCTGCCCGGCAAATGCGGCGCGCAGGGATTCGGGATCGCGATAATCGAGGCGGGCGGTCTTCAGCCCGCGCGAGGCAAACTCGGCGAGGGCCACCTCGTTGCGGCCACCCGCGGTGATCTGCCCGGCGGGGACCCCGCGGCCCAGCAGCTCGGCGATGACCAGCTGACCCAGCGATCCGGTGGCTCCGGTGATAAGAATTGACATGATGTACCTTTCCTGCGGCTATGGGTTAAATGCCCGGGGGCGATGTGCTTCATAAGGAGGAACCCTCCCACTTTCCCATACATTCCATTTGGGGGGTACCCACTTTTAGGTAAGCTTAGAAAATGACTACCGAGCTTGGCGCCGACCTCGCGCGCTTCGGCGCCGTGGACGGCGTCCTCCAATCCGCCTGCCCCAGCCGCGCACTCCTGGATCATGTGACCGGCAAATGGGGTGTGCTCGTGGTGGTGAGCCTCAACGGCCGCACCCTGCGCTGGAGCGAATTGCTGCGCGGCATCGAGGGCATCAGCGAAAAAATGCTCGCGCAGACGCTGCGCACCCTGGAGGCCGATGGCGTGGTGATCCGCCATGCCTATCCCGTGGTGCCCCCGCATGTGGAATACCGGCTGAGCGAGGCGGGCGGCGAGCTCGCGGGCCATATGGAGAGCCTGCTGGGCTGGGCGCTCGACCACTCCTCCGCGCGGGTCTAGGCCCCCGCGCGGGCCCGCGCGCGGCGCGAACGCCAGGCCATGAGCCGCCACGTACCCAGGATCCCGAGGATCGCAATCCCCGCGGACACCAGGGCAAAGCCGGTAAAGGCCAGGTTTCCGGGGTCCAACTGGAAAATCTTGCCACCCCACGGGGTGACCAGCAGCAGCGTGACCGCGCCGGCCATCGCCGCCACGAGCAGCACCTTCCACGGCACATAGGGGCGCGCCACGGCGGCGAGCACCCAGAGCGCCACCGCGAGCACCGTGATCAGCGCCGAGGTGGAGGCCTGCACCTGCGCCTCGCCGAGCGCCGCATGGCGATCGAAGGTCACCAGGAAGGTGGTCATGGTGGCCGCGGCAATCCACGCCCCCGCGGGGATCGCGATCCGCAATACGCGGCCCACAAAGCCCGGCCGCGCCCGCTCGGTATTGGGGGCCAGCGAGAGCAGGAACGCGGGAATGCCGATCGTGAACCACGCGATGATCGTGATGTGCCGCGGCAGGAACGGGAACGGTACCGCTGCAATCACCGTGATCATCGCGAGCAGGATCGAGTACACCGTCTTGGTGAGGAACAGGGTCGAGACGCGCTCGATATTGCCGATCACGCGGCGGCCCTCGGCCACCACATGCGGCAGGGTTGCGAAGCTATCGTCCAGCAGCACGATCCGGGAGACCGCGCGGCTCGCGGGGCTGCCCGAGCCCATCGCCACCCCGACGTTGGCCTCCTTGAGTGCAAGCACATCGTTCACGCCATCGCCGGTCATGGCCACGCCGTGCCCCTCGGCCCGCAGCGCACGCACCATATCGCGCTTCTGCTCGGGATTAACCCGGCCAAAGACGGTGCCCGCGGCGATCCGATCGGAAAACTCCTCGCCCGGCTCGGGGAGCGTGCGGGCATCCACGGGGGTCTCGGCGGCGGGGATACCCAGCGTCGCCGCAACCGCACCCACGCTGGCCGCGTTATCGCCCGAAATGACCTTCACGGCCACGTCCTGCTCGGCAAAATAATCGAGTGCGCCGCGCGCCTCGGGCCGCACCCGCTGCCCCAGCACCACGAGTGCCGCGGGGGTCACGGTGCCCGGGATTTGCTCGGCCGGCGGGAGCTCGCCGATGCGCCCGAGCAGCAGCACGCGCAGGCCGCGCGCGGCCAGGGCCTCGGATTCCGCGCGCGCGGGATCGGCCTCGGGAAGCAGCACATCGGGGGCGCCGAGGATCCACGCGCCGCGATCGCGGAACTCGCCCGCACTCCACTTGCGCGCGGAGGAAAACGGCACGCTGCCCACGCGCTCCCATGCGCTGTCTCCGGGCAGCCCGGCGATGATCGCCGCGATGCTCGCATTGGGCCGCTCCTCGGCCCCGCCCAGGGCCCGCAGGGCGTCCTCGATCTCGCCGTCCTCGGCCAGCGGGCGCACCTCGTCCAGGGTCATGCCGTTCTCGGTGAGCGTGCCGGTTTTATCGGTGCACACCACGTCCACGCGCGCGAGCTCCTCGATCGCGGGCAGGTCCTGCACGAGGCAGTTGCGCTTGCCCAGCCGGATCACTCCCACCGCGAGCGCCACGCTGGTCATCAGGACCAGCCCCTCGGGGACCATCGGCACCAGCGCGGCCACCATGCCCCGCAGCGCCTCGTCCAGCGGCTGATTATTGCGAAAAAGCTGGTTAAAAATGGTGAGGATCCCGACCGGGATCAGCACATAGGTGATGACCTTGAGGATGCGGTCGATCCCGGCGCGCAATTCGCTGCGCACCGGGCGGAAGCCGCGCGCCTCCGCGGCGAGGCGCTGCGCAAATGCATCCGCTCCCACCCGGTCGGCGCGGAACGAGCCCGAACCGGCCACCACATAGCTGCCCGAGAGCACACGATCGCCCGGATTTTTCAGCACCGGATCGCTTTCGCCCGTGAGCATCGACTCGTCCACCTCGAGGCCCACGGCGGTCAGCACGGGGCCGTCCACGATGATGGTATCCCCGCTGGCGAGGATCACCACGTCATCACAGACCAGCTCGGCGGCGGGCACCGAGCGGCGCTCCCCCTCGCGCAGCACCGTGGGGTCCACCCGGCCGATGATCGCGAGGCGGTCCAGCGTGCGCTTGGCCCGGAACTCCTGGATCATGCCCACCGAGCTATTCACCAGGATGAGCGCGCCAAAGAGCCCGTCGATCAGGTGCCCGGTGAAGGCCACGATCCCAAAGAGGATCGCGTAAATCGCGTTGATGCGGGTAAATACATTGCTGCGGATGATGTCCCACGGGGAACGGCTCGTGGTGCGCTCCACGATATTGGCCCGCCCGGAGGCGATCCGCTCGGCGACCTCGGTATCCGATAATCCGCGCATATATTTCGACACGCGCTATTTTGCGCAGGTCTCCTGATTGGCCGTCTGCCCGCGCAGCGTGGTCGGGAGCGGGACGGGAACGGTCGGGGGCGGGCTGGCCGCGCCGGTCTCGGGGGCCGCGGGCGTCTCCGGCACCGCGGGGGCCTGGGTCTCGGGGGCCGCGGGATCGGTGGTGGCCGGATCGGTTGCGGGCGGCTCGGAGCCGGCCAGCACCAGGGGCACATCCGCGCGCAGCGCTGCGAAGATCTGGTCCGTCTCGGATTTAATCGGCTCCACGCGGTTGCGGTCGGCCGGATAGTCCTGCACGGGCAGCTGAATCAGCACCATGCGCTCGAGGTCCACACCCGCGAGCGTTCCGAGCAGGCCCACCATGCTGCCGAGCGAGCCCAGCGCCTGGTCCACGCTGATCGACTTGGAGGCGGCATCGGCCAGGGAGAATAGCGCCACCGGGTTGCTCAGGGTTCCGGCGCTCTTTACCTTGCGGGCCAGAGCGGAGAGGAAGGACTGCTGCGCGGCGATGCGACCCATATCGCTGCCGTCGCCGAAGCCGTGCCGGGTGCGGAGGAAGGCCAGCGCCTCGGCGCCCTGCACATTATGCATTCCGGCGGGGAGGTTCAGTCCCGAATATTTATCGTCCACGTCCTCGGCGAGGCATACATCCACGCCACCGATGGCCTCGGTCACCGTGATCGCGGCATCAAAGTCCACCACCACAAAATGATCGATGTCCAGGCCGGTGAACTCGCGGATCGCGTCGAGGGAGCAGTGCGGGCCATAACCCAGCGCGCTGTTGATCTGTCCCACGCGCTGCGCGCGCGAGACATTGCCCGCGGCATCGGTGCAGGAGGGAATCGGCATCATCGTATCGCGCGGGAAGCTCACCAGGGTGGCGTCCTCGTGATTGGCCGAGACGTGCAGGAGCATCAGCACATCGGAGCGGGCCCCGTGCTCATCCTGCCCGTAGTCTCCGGTGACCTGGCCGTCGCGGGTATCCGAACCCATGATCAGCAGGTTTACCGGGCCGTCCCAGTCGGGGATTTCCACGGTCTTCTCGGTGGATCCGGGCCGGGCCACGACGTTCTCGGTGATATTACCCAATACTCGCAGATACGCGGTGGCCGCAAAGCCTCCCACACACATCATCACCATGGCGGTGAGGGTGGCCGTCCAGACCAGCACCGGATGGGTACTGCGTTTGGCATGGCGAGGGGGAGGAAAAGCCGCGGCGGCTTGCGTCGTTCGTGGCACAAAGATCCCTTCGGAAGGCCGGATATCCAACACGGGAGTGCTGGCGTAGCCATGGGGAATATCCTACCCCGGCGGCCTCAACGCCAGCACCGCGGGCGCTCAGGCCGGCTCGGACTCCGGAAATTCGCGGTAGTGAACATCGTCCCCGAGGCGCGCGCGCATGACCTCGATGGCCTGGGGATTCCGGTCCACCAGCAGGAAATTACGGCCCAGCTGGCGCGCGGCATCCCCCGTGGTTCCGCTTCCCGCGAAAAAATCGAGGACCCAGTCACCCTCGCGGCTCGAGGCCGCGATGATGCGGCGCAGGATGCCCACCGGCTTCTGGGTGGGATAGCCGGTTTTTTCCTTGCCCGTGGGCGAGACGATGGTGTGCCACCAAACATCGGTGGGCAGCTTGCCGCGCTCGGCCTTTTCGGGGGTCACCAGGCCCGGGGCCATATAGGGCTCCCGATCCACCGCGCTGGAATCAAAATGATATTTGGCGGGGTCCTTCACATAGACCAGGATCGTATCGTGCTTGGTGGGCCAGCGCCGCGTGGACTTGGCCCCGTAGTCATAGGCCCAGATCAGTTCGTTCAGGAAGCACTCGCGGCCAAAGATCGCATCCAGCATGACCTTGGCATAATGCGCCTCGCGATAGTCGAGGTGGAGATATAGCGTGCCATCCTCGGCCAGTAGCCGCCAGGCCTCCAGCAGGCGGGGCTCAAGGAAGCGCCAATAATCGTCGAAGCTATCGTCATAGGCGCGCAATTCCCCGCGGATGCGCTGATAGCTTTTGCCCTGGAAGCCCACGCTGCCGGAAAACCCGGGCTTGCTGCGCACCCCCGTGGTGGTATGCCGGTTCTGGGTGCGCCCGGTGTTAAAGGGAGGGTCGATATAAACAACCGTGATCGACTCATCGGGCAGGCTCGCGAGAATATCGAGGTTATTGCCGTGCAGGATCGAGCTGGTCGGGGGCAGGGTGCGGGGGTCCCCCGCGGCGGCCTCGCCCTCCCGGGGATCGCCGGGAAGCGTAGTGGGCGCGTCCACGGTTACGGCACCCGATTCAGCCAGGCGGCGGTCGCGAATTTCTCGGCCACGAGTTCCTCGGCGCGCGCATATTCGGCCTCCGTGATCTCCCCGGGCACCGCGCCCGTGAGCGAGATAAACGTGGCCTTCATCGCGTCGATGATCTCGGAGCGCTCGAGTCCGGTCTGGCTGCGCAGTGGGTCCACGCGCTTGGCCGCGGAGGTGGTGCCCTTATCGCTCAGCTTCTCGCGCCCGATCCGCAGCACGCGGGCCATCAGCTCGCCGTCCATGTCGTAGCTCATCGTGACGTGGTGCAGCACACCGCCGCTGCCGAGCCGCTTTTGCGCGGCCCCGCCGATCTTGCCCGAGGGCGAGGTGATATCGTTCAGCGGCTTATAGGTGGCCGCGATCCCCAGGCCCTGCAGGGCGATCAGCACCCAGTCGTCCAGATAGGCATAGCTCTCGGCGAAGGTCATGCCCTGCACCAGCTCGGCCGGCACATAGAGCGAATACGTGATGATCGAGCCCTTTTCCATGAGCATCGCGCCGCCCCCGGAGATCCGGCGCACCACGTCAAAGCCGTGGGCGCGGGCCTGCTCCAGGTCCACCTCGTTTTTCAGGGACTGAAAGCTGCCGATCACCACGGCGGATTCGTCCCATTCCCAGATGCGCAGGGTGGGGCCGCGGTGCCCGAGGCCCACCTCGGTGGTGAGGACCTCGTCCAGCGCGAGGTGCAGGCGCGGCGATACAGCGCGGGAGTGGATGATCTGCCAGTCAAAATCGCGCCAATCGGCGGCGGAGGTGAGCGAGCGGCGGATGGCGGTGGCCACGGATTCGGGGGCGAAGCCCAGCAGCTGGGCGTCCTCGGGCAGGGCCTCGCGCACGGCGGCGGCAATCGTGGTGGCATCGGCGCTCGCGGGGAGCCCGTTTACCGCGGCGTTGATGAGGTCGATCGCGTCATCGGGTTCGAGGAAAAAATCGCCCGCGAGGCGGAAATTCGCCAGGACACCATCAACCACATCGAGGTCCACGACAACAAGCTTGCCGCCGGGTACCTTATATTCACCGTGCATGCCCCCAGCCTAGCGATTCCCGTCCGGGACCGGGCTTTATTCAGGGGAAGAGGGCAGAATGCCCCTATGACAACCATTATTCTGGCGCGACACGGCGAAACCATCTGGCATACCGGTCACCGCTATGCCGGGCTCAGCGATATTCCGCTAGACGATGAGGGGGCGCGCGCCGCGCAGTCCCTCGCGCGGTGGTCGGAGGGTGCCCGCCTGGACGCCATCCTGGTCTCCCCGCTGATTCGCGCCGTGAATACGGCGCGGCCCAGCGCGCTCGCGACGGGCCTGCCGCTGCGCATCGACCCGGGGCTGGTCGAGGTGGATTTTGGCGTGGGCGAGGGCAAAACCATCAGCGAGCTGCGGCCGGATTATCCCGAGGCGGTGGCCGCCTTTGAGGCGGCCCCGGCCGATAGCCCGCTGCCGGGCGGCGAGGTGGGCCGGGCGGCGATAGATCGCTATCTGGAGGTGATAGCCCGGCTCCGCGCGGAGTATCCGGCGGGCCGCGTGCTGGTGGTGGCGCATGGCACGGCGATCCGCCTGCTGGCGTGTGAGCTACTCGGGATTGATCCCAATCGCTATCGGGATCTGATGCCGGAGATGCTGAACTGCGGCCGCACCACGTTTAGCTTCGGCGAGCGCGGCCCCGCGCTGATCGGGTTTAATACCCCCACGCACTAGCCCGCGGGGGCCTGCGCGGCGGGCATTCGGGCGTCGAGCCAGGAGATCAGATCGGCGATGATCTCGTCCCGGTTAGTCTCGTTATAGATCTCGTGGCGGGCGCCGGGATAGATCTGCAGCGTGACATCGCTCAGCCCCGCGCGCCGGCGATAGGCGGCGTCCAGCTTGGTGAGCCCGCGGCGGCCGCCGAGCGGATCGTCCTCGCCGCCCTGGATCAGCATCGGGATATCCCGCGGCATCCGGCGCGGGGGCCGGCCCAGCAGGCCCAGCGCCTCGAAGGTGCTCCACGCGGGGGTCACCGCAATATCAAAATTCAGGGGGTCGGCGCTGAAGGCCTCGCCCACCGCGGGATCGCGGCCGAGCCATTCCAGCCCGGTGGACTCGGGGCCGCGCCAGCGCTTATTCAGGTCGCCCGCGTTCAGCACTCCGGGCACCGCGAGGCTCGAACCTGAGAGCACCACGGCATCGTAGATCGTGGTGGTATTTACGATTTTTTGGGCCATCAGTGAGCCCCAGCTGTGACCCAGGAGCACAAGCGGCAGCCCGGGATAATCGGCGCGGATGCTCTCGCCCACGCTGCGCAGCGAGTTGATCGCCCCGCGCACGCGCCCGGGCCCCAGGTCGGCCAGTCCGCCGGCCTCGAGACCGCTGCGGCCGTGTCCGCGGTGGTCATCGGCCACCACGGTATAGCCGGCGGCGTTCAGCTCGCGCGCGAGCGGCGCATAGCGGCGAGCGTGCTCCCCCACGCCGTGCGCGATATGGATCACGGCGCGCGGCCGCGGGACCTCCCAGGTATAGGTATAGATCCCCACGCCATCGGGGTCCATGATCCGGCCCACGCGGGCCCCGGTGGCCGCATCGATCTCGGGGGAAAATTTATTATCGCTCACGCGCCCAGCCTAAACCACGCACCCCGGCATTTACTTAGCAAGGCTAATAAGCTAGGCTAAATAATCATGCCTCTCACCCTCTCGGAGCACGCCACACAGCTGCGCCTGGGAACGTTTCAACTGGCCCGCCGCCTGCGCGCGGAAAAGGCCGATGACGAACTCAGCGACGGCCAGTTTTCCGTGCTCGCGGCTCTCTATGTCCACGGCCCCCATACCCTCGGGGCCCTCGCGGAACGCGAACACGTCTCACCCCCGTCGATGAATCGCACCGTGAACTGCCTCGAAAAAAACGAGTATCTGAGCAGGCTTGAGGACCCGGCGGATCGCCGCCGCGTCACCATCGCCCTGACCGAGGCCGGCACGGCCCTGGTCCGCGATACCGTGACCCAGCGCGACGCCTGGATCTCCAAACAATTGCTGACCCTCACCCCCGAGGAACGCGATACCATCGCCCGCGCGGCAGAAATCATGAGGAGGCTCGCCACCCAGTGAGTGCCATGTTCCGTTCCCTCGCCACACATAATTATCGCCTCTGGTTCATCGGCGCCCTCGTCTCCAACGTGGGCACCTGGATGCAGGCCACCACACAAAACTGGGTGGTCCTGACGGACCTCACCGATAACGATGCCGTTGCGGTGGGAACCACCATGGCGCTGCAGTTTGGTCCGCAGCTCCTGCTGGTCCCGGTCAGCGGCTGGGTTGCCGACCGCTTCGACCGGCGCAAGATTCTCCTGGTCACCCAGACCGCCCTCGCCCTGCTGGGCCTCTCCCTTGGCCTGCTGCTGATCCTCGGCGATCCGCAGCTCTGGCATATGTATCTTTTTGCGCTGATGCTCGGAATCATCAACGCGATCGACGCCCCCGCCCGGCAAACCTTTGTCTCCGACCTCGTGGACGAACATAATATGTCCAATGCGGTGGCCCTGAACGCTGCCTCGTTTAACGCCGCCCGCATGCTGGGCCCCGCGGTGGCCGGAACCCTGATCGTGCTGGTCGGCGCGGGCTGGGTCTTTGTGATCAACGCGTTTACGTTCCTGGCGATGATCGCGGTGCTGATGAACCTGCGGCTGGACGAGCTGCGCAAGCGCCCCAAGAAGCAGGCGCAGCGCGGGCAGCTGATCGCGGGTTTCCGCTATGTGGGGTCGCGCCCCGACCTCGTCGTGATCTTTGTGATGGTTTTCCTGCTCGGGGCCTTTGGCCTGAACTTCCCCATCTTTTCCTCCACGATGGCCGTGGAGTTTGGGCGCGGCGCGGGTGAATACGGCCTGCTGTCCTCGATCCTCGCGATCGGCTCCCTGACCGGCGCCCTGCTCGCCGCCCGGCGGCCGCGCGCGCGGATGCGCGTGATCATCCTGTCGGCCGGGGGCTATGGCCTCGCGGCCGCGGTGAGCGCCGTGATGCCCACGTTCACCTCGTTTGCGATCTCCACGATCCTGCTCGGCTTTACCTCGGTGAGCATGCTCACCACGGCCAATGGCTATGTGCAGACCAGCACCGATCCGGGCATGCGCGGCCGCGTGATGGCGCTCTATATGGCCATCCTGATGGGGGGCACCCCGGTGGGTGCGCCAATCATGGGCTGGGTCGCCAATCAGTGGGGCCCGCGCTGGGCCCTCGGGGTCGCGGCCGTTACGGCGCTGCTCGCGTGCCTGATCGGCCTGGGCTGGATGGTCCTGGCCCAGCACCTGCGCCTCGCGCGGCGCACCGATTCGCCGTGGCGCCTGCGGGTGGTCCACGATGGCGCGGATCTGCCCGCCGAGGAGGACGTGGTCCCCGAGCAGTTCTCGGATGCCATTGCCGAGACCACACCGATCACGCTCCCCAAGCTGCGGCCCGCGCCACCGCGCTCGGGCGAGGGCCCCCGCGATCCGGGAGCCCGGCCCTAGCGCGGCAGGCGGGAGATCCGAATCTGGGCGAGCTCCCCGGGGGCCAGGCTCACGGGAAGTGCCGCGTCCTCGTGGCGCCCGCCAAGCACCTCGATGCGGGTGCCCACCCGCGCATCCGAGAGGTTTCCGATCAGCAGTTCCACGCCGCCGTCCAGGCCCTCGGCGGCCAGCGCCACGAGCCCCGCGGGCACCTGGGCGGCCAGCCGGGTCAGCCCGGTCAGGCCCGCGGCGAGCGCTAGCGCCCGCCCGGCGCCGCTGAGCGCGGCATCGGGATCGTGGATTCCGCGCGGTCCGCGCGACTCAAAATAGCTCAGCGAGGCCACGTCCTCCCCGGCGAGCGCCGCGATGCTGCCCAGGGTCCAGGCCCCGAGCGAGACCGCGTGCTGGCGGGGATCGGTGCTGCCGGGCACCAGGTCGGTTCCAAATGCCGCGGCGGCGGGAGAGGCGTGCTCGCTCGCGGCCGGGGCGGTGGCCACGGCGTTAAAGCGCGCGCCGAGCGTGATCGGCCCGATATGCAGCGCCCGGTGCGGCACGAGGGCCCGGGTATTTTCCAGCACGGTGGCCTGCACCCCGAGGGATTCCACCAGCTGATGCCCGGAACGCTCGTGCATAAACGGGATCAGGCTCAGCGCCACGGGGCCGCGAGGCTCGATCTCGGTGCTGCCTCGGTTGAGCTCGGTGAAGTGTGAGCGGGTGCCGCCGATCACGGCGGGAGAATCCCCCCGCGCGGCCAGCTCGGCACGCAGGGCCGAGACGAGCCCGGGGGTGGCCAGCAGGCTCTCGCGGTCAAATACGGCGAGGCGGCGCACCTTTAGTTCGGCCACCGCGTCCAGCACGGGCCCGATCTCGGAGCCCTCGCCCACGAGGATACGCAGGTCCAGGCCAAGCGGCCCGGCGGGGCCTCCCGCGCGGGATTCCTCCCGTGCGCGCTCGATTCCGGCCAGCCACTGCTCGCGGGAGGGGTCGATCTCCACCAGCAGCGTGCGGATGCCCTCGGGCAGCCCGGGATGTGCCGTGCGCCCGGTATCGGCCGCGGTGCTCACGCCCACGCCGATCTCGGGCAGCGGCGCGAGGCGCCCCGCGGGGTCCACGATGATCGCGGTCACGGCGGCGGGGGCAACGGCGTCCCCGCTCACCGCGCAGGCCACGCGCACACCGTGCCGGATCACGCTGCCCGCGGCGATCGCCACCGGGAATGGTTCGGCGAGCGGGGTGGAATAGGTTTTAAACGAGGCGTCGGTCCAGTTGCGCTGGTCCTCCATCTCAAATACGGCTCCGGAGAACTCCGTGGTCACCGCGACCCCCGCGTGATCCCACGCGAGCGAGGCGATGTTAAACGCGGGCTGATGCGGCGAGATCGTCGCGGGGAAGCGGGTGCGGGTGGGCTCGCCGGCGCCGTGCCCCACCAGCAGTTCGCTGCCCGCGAGGGCCGGCTGATGCAGCATAATCAGCCCGGTGCGGTTGCTGAGGAAATCGCGCAGTGCGCGCAGTTCCACCTCCACGCTCAGGGTGTCCTTGCCCATCCGCGCGGTCAGCACCGAGTCAAATACCGGCTGTCCCTCCACGCCGTGGCGCGCGGTCACGATCAGGTTTCCGCCGTCCTCGGCCACGTCCAGCACCGTGACCGGGAGGGTATTCCAGTCCCGATCGCGGGTGACCGCGCGGATGCTGCGCAGCACCGCGCGGCCGTGATAGCGAATATCGTCGAGCTCCGCGCCGCGCAGCGCGATCTCCCACGGGCCGTAGGTCACGGTGCGGGCCCCGCGCTCGGCGGGGGTCAGCAGGTCTGTGGGGGGATGCACCGTCATGATTTACGCTCCGGGGTTAAAGGGTGGTCATGCCGCCATCAACCCGCAGGAGCGAGCCGGTGGCAAAAGAAGACTCATCGCTCGCAAGGTACACCATCGCGCCCTCAACGTCCTCGGGACGCCCCGGTCGCCCGAGCGGAATCCGCCCGGTGATGGCCGCGCGGGCAGCGCTGTCTCCGGAGATTGCGCTCACCAACGGCGTCTCGGTATAGCCGGGCACCACGGTATTCACCCGGATACCCTCGGCCGCATAGGCCGCGGCCACGGTGCGGGCGAGCCCGTGAATTCCCGCCTTCGAGGAGGAATAGGCGGTGAAATCGCGGCCCTCTCCGTTGAGCCCCGTGGGGCTGCCGGTGAGGATGATCGAGCCGCCGCGCCCGCGCATTGCCCGCACCGCGTGCTTTACCGTGAGGAACGTACCGGTCAGGTTGATATCGATCGTGCGCTGCCAGGTGGCGAGGTCCAGGTCCGCGATCGGGGCATCGGCCCCAAAAAGCTGCACCCCGGCATTGGCCACCACCACATCGGGTGCATAACCCCCCGCGGCGAGCGCGGCGAAGCCCTCCTCAACCGAGACCTCGCTCGCGATATCCAGGCGCAGTGCTCGCGCGCCCGGGATCCCCGCGGCGGCGGCCTCGGCCGCGTCCAGGTCTCGATCGGAGAACACCACGCGCGCACCCTCGCGCGCAAAGCGCTCGGCCACGCCGCGGCCGATGCCCGATCCGGCCCCGGTCACGAGTGCGGTTTTTCCGTGCAGTCTTGCGCTCATTTTTCTCTCCCGTTTTTTCTCAGTAAATAGTCCAGGGTGATCCGGGTCCACTCGGCCTCGACCCGGATCGTGTGGGCCTCGTCCTCCTGCCAGGGCAGCCAGAACTCCACGATCTCGGAGATTCCGCGCTCCGCGGGGCGCAGAATCTCGCGCGCGCGGTCATAGTTAAACCGGCCGTGGCCAAGCGCGGTTCCGCCATAGGCAAAGCCCACCCAGCCGGGCGAGCGGCTGAAGGCAAAGTCCTTTACGTGCCAGTTCACGGTATAGGGCGCGCAGCGGATGACCACGTCCATCGGTTCCTCAAAATTCGCCACGGTATTGGCGGGGTCGAGGCAGATGCCGATCCGCGGGGAGTCCAGGGCCCGCACCAGGGTGATCAGTTCCGCGGTGGTAACGCGCTCATAGGTTTCCAGCGCGAGCGTGATCCCGGTGGCCTCCAGTTCGGGCAGGATTTCGCGCAGCCTGCGCTCGGATTCGGCGGCATCGGGGTGGTCCTCCCCCGCGCTCCACATGCTGCGTATCAGCGTGACGTTCAGCGCGGTGGCGAGGCGCAGATAGGTGCGCAGGTGGGTGGGATCGGTCCCGCGGGTGCCCAGTTCCAGGGCGATGTCCAGCTCCTCGGCCAGGGTGCGCAGCGCGGCCAGCCGGGCGGGATCGTAGTCCTCGATCTCGGGCCGGTCGCAGATCTGAAAGCGGTGCACCCCGAGTCGCGCGCATTCGCGCAGCATCCCGTCGAGGTCCAGGGGTGTGCTGACGAGGTCCGACCCGCGCCAGAAAAACGCGTAGCTGCTCAGGCCGATCCGGGGCGGCACTGCCGGGGTCGCGGTCATGGGGTCCTTTCGGTCGGGGTGCGGTAACCCCCACACCCCATAGTGTCCGGCAACCTCGATACCTGTCAACCGGTTAGCCAATCATAGCAATATCGGAAATAATCCGCCGCCGAGTGGGCAACCGGTTCGGGTCCTTGATACGGTCAAGAAATGCCGGCCTACCCCCAAGACGATCCCGCCCTCCTCAAATTGGAGCTGCGGGCGATGCCACGCGGCACCGCCGTGGCCGAGGTCGCCAAACAGCTCACCACGCTCCTGACCCGCGGCGGGCTGGCCCCCGGCTCGCGGCTTCCCCCCGAGCGCCAGCTCGCGGAATCCCTCGGCGTGGGTCGCTCGGCCGTGCGCGAGGCGCTGGCTGCCCTGGAAATCCTGGGCATCGTCACCGTAAAACCGGGCTCGGGCACGTATCTACGCGATAGCGTCTCCGAGCTGCTGCCCACCACCCTGAGCTGGGGCCTTATGCTCTCCGCGAGCAGCACCTCGGAACTGATCGAGGTGCGCTCGGGCCTCGAGGTGCAGGCCGTGACCCTCGCCGCCGCCCGCATCGACGCCGCCGCACTGGGGCGGCTCGACGAATACGTCACCACGATGGAACACAACCTGGAAAACGTCGAGGCGTTTATCGAGGCCGACGCCCGCTTCCACCTTCAGATCGCCACCAGCTCCGGAAATATGGTGCTGCGCGATCTGCTCCTCACCGTGCGCTCCCTGCTCCGCCTCTGGGTCGAGCGGGCACTCCAAAACGAACAGCAGGCACGGGACGCCGCCCGCGAGCACCGCGAGATCCTCGGCGCGCTGCGCGCCCGCGATCCGCGCGCCGCCGAGGCCGCGATGACCGGGCATATGCGCACCGCCGCGCAGCGGGTGGAGGGGCAACTCGATACCGAGTCCTAGCCCGCGCACGGGCGGGCGTGAGAGGATGTGCCCCATCATGAAAATCACGTATGACGCCGATGCCAACGCCGCGTATATCTACATTGCCGAGTCCATCGCCGCCGGCGAGAGCGTGGCCCAAACGGACGCCCTGGCCACCCCGGGTGGGCTCGGCGAGGTCATCCTCGATTTTGATCGCCGCGGGCATCTCCTGGGCATCGAGATTCTCGGCGCCACGGGCGTGCTTCCGCCCGCGATCCTCGCCGCCGCGACGCCAATCTAGCGCCGCGGCGGCGGGGCCCTTCGCTAGCGGGCCTCGCTTGCCCCGGTGAGGCGATCCAGCTCGGAGGCGGAGAGCTCAAAATTCAGCGAGTCCAGCAGGGGCGGCAGCTGCTGGCGGTTGCGTGCACTGGCAATCGGGGCCACCACGGTGGGCTGCTGGCGCAACCAGGCGAGCGAGATCGTGGCCAGCGTCACGCCGTGGGCCGCCGAGATCTCGTCCAGCTCGGCCAGCACGCGCCGGCCACGCTCGTCCAGATATCCCTCGGCCTGTCCCGCGCGCGGGCTATCCACGCTCACTCCGTCCCGATATTTTCCTGTCAGGAAGCCCTTGGCGAGCGCAAAATAGGGCAGGACACCCAGCCCGTATTTTTCCGCGCGCGGCGCAAGCTCCGCCTCAAACTCGCGCTCCACGAGGTTATAGTGCGGCTGCAGGGCCACGGGGGCGTGCAACCCACGCTCGGCCACGATCGCAAACCACTCGTCGATGCGCGCCGCATCGTAATTGGAGATGCCCAGATAGCGCACCTTGCCCGCGTCCACGAGCTCGCTGAGCGCGGTCACGGTCTCGGCCAGGGGCACACTCGGGTCATCAAAATGTGCGTAGTACAGGTCGATATGATCGGTGCCCAGCCGCGCGAGAGATTCCTCGGCGGCGGCGCGGATATTCTCGGGGGCGAGCCCCGCCCGCGAGGGCTTGGTGCTCACCTTCGTGGCGATCACCAGGTCCTCGGCGCCTCCGCGGCGCGCGATCCACTCGCCGATGATCGACTCGGATTCGCCGCCCTCATGACCCGGGACCCACGCGGAATAGCCATCGGCGGTATCGATCAGGTTGCCGCCCCCGGCGGTGAACTCATCCAGCACCCCAAAGGAGGTATCACGATCGGCGGTCCAGCCGAAGACGTTGCCACCCAGGGCCAGGGGCGCAACCTCCAGGTCCGAGGATCCGATGCGAGACGGTGAGACTGTCATTATTGCTCCTTCGATACGCGGGAATACTGTCCTCCGAGGCTAGTCCCCCCGGCCTGAAAACGGCAGATATGTCACCGAATTACTCGCACCGCGAAACGGGGGATGACGCGGGGCCGGACGCTCGCCTAGCATGGTGTCATGACACCCCCCGAACTCCTGGTTACCGTTCCCGGCGCGACGCTCCTCACGGCCCTCGGCCCGGTTCCGAAGGGGGTGGAGGTGCGGGTCTGGGACCTGGCCTCGCCGGCCCCGGCCGAGCATATTAACATCGTGGTTCCGCCGTATATGGGCATCCAAAACGCGCTGGCCGCGCTCGCCCCGATCACCACCGACCTGGTGCAGAGCCAGTCCATCGGCTATGACGGCGTGGCCGAGGCCCTGCCGCCGGGACATACGTTTGCCAATGCCGCGAGCGTGCACGAGGCCTCCACCGCCGAGCTCACCCTGGGCCTGATCCTGGCCGTTCAGCGCAATATTGTGGCCGCCGTTCGCGCGTCCGAGTCCGGCAGCTGGGCGCCGCTGCGCTCGGCAAGCCTCGCCGATCGCCGCGTCCTCATCGTGGGCTATGGCGGCGTGGGCCAGGCCATCGAGGAGCGGCTCATCCCCTTTGAGGTCGAGGTCACGCGCGTGGCCCGCTCGGCGCGCGGCGGCCTGCACGGCCCCATCCTCGCGCTGGATGAGCTGCCGGGGCTGCTGCCCGCGGCGGAGATCGTGATCCTCGCGGTTCCGCTCACCGAGGAGACCCGCGGCCTGGCCGATGCGGCCTTCCTGGCTGCGCTTCCCGATGGGGCGCTTCTCGTGAATATTGCGCGCGGTCCCGTACTGGATACCGCGGCGGCCCTTGCCGAGGCGCGGTCGGGCCGCCTGCGTTTTGCGCTCGATGTGACCGATCCCGAACCCCTGCCCGCCGATCATCCGCTGTGGGCACTGGAGAACGTGCTGATCACGCCGCATGTGGGTGGCGCATCCACCGCGATGATGCCGCGCATGGCCGCCCTGCTGCACCGCCAGATCGCCCACCTGCGCGCCGGGGATCCGGTCGAGAACATCGTAATTCGCGCCTAAATTTTCGCGCGGGCCGCCGCGGGCCTGGTTTCGTGTTAGTGTATGTGGTCTGACCACAAGCTTTCACCGATGAAAGGAGCCTTCATGGCCGATGAACCACGCGCCTGGCAGGTGGTCCTCGAACATATCGAAAAAGATCTCCTGTCCGGGGTACTCAAACCCGGCGACCGCCTCCCCGGGGAGCGCTCCCTTGCCGCCGACCTCGGCGTGGGTCGCTCAAGCGTCCGCGAGGCGCTGCGAGTTCTTGAAGTTTTGGGACTCATCCGCACCGCCAGCGGCTCCGGACCCAGTTCCGGGGCCATCATTATTTCCGTGCCCGGGGGCGGCATGTCCGCGCTCATGCGAATGCAGGTGGCCGCGCGCGGCTTTAGTGTGGCCGATCTGGTGGATACCCGCCTCATCCTGGAGACCGAGGTGGTCTCCAAGCTGGCCCGGGCCACAACCCCCCACGACCTGGAGCCCTCGCATCGCCTGCTCGCCGCGATGGAGTCCACGGACCTCAGCCCCGAGGAGTTTCTGGCACTCGATACCCAGTTTCATCTCTCCCTCGCCGAGGCCCTGGGCAATCACGTCCTGACCGCCACGATGGCCGGGCTGCGCAGCTCGGTCGAGGGCTATGCCCGGCAGGGCCTCGCGGGGCTGGCCTCCTGGAAAACCACCTCGCTGCGGCTGCGCCACGAGCACCGCGCCGTATCCGATGCGATTGCCGCGGGGGACGCCAAGCTCGCCCGCCAGGCCATTCGCGCCCATATCACTGGCTATTACGTCGAATCCGGCCTCCCCGGCTCCGGCCAGCCCGTCACCGATTCATCCCCGGAGGAGAACTAAATCATGGTAGAACGTCGCATTCCCAAGGTGCGCGACCTCGCGCCCCTTATGCAGTTTAAGAAGCCCGAGTTTAACGCCCGCACCCGCCGCCTGGCAGCGGCCAGCACCATCGCCGATCTGCGGGCCATTGCCAAGCGGGTCACCCCCACCGCGCCATTTGACTATACCGATGGCGCCGCCGAGGGCGAGATCTCGCTCGGCCGTGCGCGCCAGGCCTTCGAGGATATCGAGTTTCACCCCGCGGTCCTGCGTAACGTCGCCCAGCTGGATACCAGCCGCGAGGTGCTGGGCAAGACCGTGGCCCAGCCGTTTGGTATTGCCCCCACCGGCTTTACCCGGATGATGCAGACCGAGGGGGAGCGCGCGGGCGCCACTGCCGCGCAGGCCGCCGGCATCCCGTTTACCCTCTCCACCATGGGCACCACCTCGATCGAGGATGTCGCCGCCGCGGCACCGAACGGCCGCAACTGGTTCCAGCTCTATATGTGGACCGATCGCGAGCGCTCGCTGGCCCTCGTGGATCGTGCCGCGGCGGCGGGCTATGACACGCTGATGGTCACCGTGGATACCCCCGTGGGTGGTGCCCGCCTGCGCGATGTCCGCAACGGCATGACCATCCCTCCCACCCTCACCCCGAAGACCGTGGTTAACGCGATCCCGCGCCCCGCGTGGTGGATCAACTTCCTCACCACCGAGCCGCTCGCATTTGCCTCGCTGGACCGCTGGTCGGGCACGGTGGCGGCGCTCATCGACACCATGTTTGACCCCACGGTGGGCCCGGAGGAGGTGCGCTTCATCCGCCAGCAGTGGGAGGGCAAGCTGGTGGTGAAGGGTATTCAGTCGGTCGCCGATGCCCGGCTCGCGGTGGATCTGGGCGCGGATGGCATCATCCTCTCCAATCACGGCGGCCGCCAGCTTGATCGCGCCCCGATCCCGTTCCACCTGCTGCCCAAGGTGGTGGCCGAGGTCGGGAACGATACCGAGGTGATGCTGGATACGGGCATCATGAACGGCGCCGATATCGTGGCCTCGGTGGCGATGGGTGCGCGCTTCACGCTGATCGGGCGCGCGTATCTTTATGGCCTGATGGCCGGCGGCCGGCAGGGTGTGGATCGCACGATTGAGATCCTCTCCGAGGAGATCGCGCGCACGATGCGCCTGCTCGGGGTCTCCAGCCTGGACGAGCTGGAGCCGGGCCATGTCACCCAGCTCGCGCGGCTGGTCCCGCTGAGCGCGGCTTCCACGCTCGCGCGCTAAGACTTCCTCTCTCCAGGGGAATACCCACGGGCCCCTCCCTCGCCGCGGCGAGCGGAGGGGCCTCGTGCGTTTGGCACCGCTATGCTGGTGCGCATGTCAGTGCCGCCCCGCGAACGCCCCTCCCCCGCCCCGCACCGGCCCAGCCGCATCGACGATCCCCGCTGGGGGCGCGCCTATTTTGCCGTGCAGGCGCTGGCCGGGGCCGCGTGGTGGATCGGGGTTTTTAGCGTTCCGGGCATTCGCGAGGCCACTCTGGGCGGGATCGCCCCCGTGCCGATGGCGGCGCTGGATCTGCCCCTCTTTGTCCTGGCCTCGCTGCTGGTGGCGCTGGGTGTGCGCGCGGCGGTCTGGGTCATCGCGCCGTGGACAATCCTGGTGGCACTCGGCATGGTGGCCTATGCCACGATCTCCGGGGAGGCCGGCTGGGGTGCCCTGCTGATGATCGCCTCCGCGGTCGCGAGCTCGGTCGCCGGCTGCCTGGTGCTCTGGGGGCGGCTGCCGCGCGAGATCATCGCGCGCGGGCCGTTTGCGTTTCGCCCGGCCTCCCGCACCGGTAGGCGCAGCAATCTGCGCCGCACGGGGCTTCAGATCACGGTATTTTGGGGCCTGTTTCTGCTGCTGATTCCCGCCGCGATCCTGCCGCTGGAATACCGCTGGGGGCTGCATATTGAGATGCCGCTCGCGGTGCGTCTGGGCGGGGCCGCGCTCCTCGCGGCGGGCAGCGCGCTCGGGATCTGGTCGGCCGTCTCGATGTCCACGCGCGGGGAGGGTACCCCGCTGCCCTCGGCGATGCCGCGGCTGCTGGTGGTGGCGGGGCCCTACCGGTTTGTGCGTAATCCGATGGCCGTCGCGGGGATCGCGCAGGGGGTCGCCGTGGGCCTGATCGCGGGGTCCTGGCTCATCGTGGCCTATGCGCTGTGCGGATCGCTGGTCTGGAACTGGATTATTCGCCCGGTCGAGGAGGCCGACCTGGAGGAGAGGTTTGGCGAGGAGTTTATGGCCTATTGCGCGCGCGTGCGCTGCTGGGTTCCGCGGCTGGGGCGGGGTTAACTCCAAAGGGCCCGATCGCGTGGCGATCGGGCCCTCATGAAATATAAGTCCGGCGGTGTCCTACTCTCCCACAGGGTCCCCCCTGCAGTACCATCGGCGCAAAGAGTCTTAGCTTCCGGGTTCGGAATGTGACCGGGCGTTTCCCTCTTGCTATGGCCACCGAAACAGCATTTCGTGGATATGTTTTTAGTTTAGGGGACGCGGGGACCATCTACCAAAACGACCCACCGCGCCACGCCGCGACCCACCCGAATGGGTCGGGAACCGGGGCCGGCCGCGGGACAAGAAGGGGGGAGGTGTCACCGGGGCCGGCTCCGGGTAAATGGCGGTAATTCCCGTCGAGAACCATTAGGCCCGTTCCACCTGAGCGTTCGTTATGTATGGGCTGTGCTTCGCGGGCGAGTTCTCGGCCGTTTGGGGGGGCTAACGCAGGGCGATCTTCTTGCCGCCGGAGAACATGTTATCGGAGACGGTCAGCTCAACCGGGGTGGCATCCGCGGGGATATCAAAGATCACGGCGCCCTCCACGGCATTGCCCGGGTTGATCTGCGCGATCCACGTCTGCGAGTCGGGCTGGTCATAAACCGTGGCGGAGGAGTCGGCGTCAAAGGTGCGGCCGCTCTCATCGGTGAGCTTCAGGCTGTTCACGGTGAACGTCGCGGGCTTATCCCCCACGTTGGCCACGCGAATCTGGAGGCGCATGAACTGGCCCTGCGCGGTGGCGTTCAGGTATTCGCCACCCACCTGGGTCCCGGCGGGGTCGAGTGCGATTGCGGTGAACTCCAGCTTGCCCGCCGTGACCGGCGTCCCAAATCCGGGTACGTCATCGGCCGGCTTCTCGGCGGGCTTTTCCCCGGCCGCCTGGGTCTGTCCGCCGGCGGTCTCCGCCGGCCCCTGGGCGGTCTTATCCGTTCCGGCACCGTTTGCGATATTGGCGATGATGATCACGGCAATCACCGCACCGATCACGGTGAGCACCTTATGCCGGGCAAAGAAGTTCTTCTTCTTGGGTGCGGCGGCGAGCGGGGTTTCCGGTGCGGGAGGCTGAGTGGTCATAGTGTGAATCCTTCGTAGCTGTGCGTTGCGGCGGCAGGTTCCGCGGCTATCTCCAGCCTGGCCAAGCGGCGCGCCCCGCGCTCCCGCCATTTGGCGATAACCGGGCCACCAAAAGGGGGGAATTGGCGCGAGCGACCATAACCGTTTGAGGGGAGATCCCCGCCCGGGCGGCCCCATATGATGTGATCATGTCCTCCGTGTACCCTCCACCCCCTCCCCTGCCCGCCGGGCCCCCGCGGCCCGCGTCGCGGGACGAGACCTCCCCCCGCGGGCCCTCGGGATGGCGGCGCGTGGGCTCGATTCTTTTCACCTCGTTCCTGGCGCTGTGCACGTTCCTGCTGGCCGCGCTCCCGATCGGCCAGCACCAAAACCACCTACCCAATTCGCTCCCCGCAATCCTGTCGTTTATCGGGCTGCTTCCCATGCTCGGCGTGTGCGTCATGCTGTTCTGGCGGAGGCAGATCCCGCTGGCCCTCACCCTCACCGCCGCGGGGGTCGCGGCAGGCTTCCCGTCCACGCCCCTCCCGGCGCTGATCGGGCTGGGGCTGGTCGTGGCCACCCGGCGCGGCGGGCAGGTATGGCTGGCCGCCGCCGCCGCGGCGCTCGCGGTCACGGTCACCACGATCTGGGATACGGCCGCGGGCGATCAGGGCTGGATCGGTTTATTCTCGGGCGCGCAGCCGAGCGTCGCCGAGGTGCAGGCCCATCTGCCGTGGCTGATCCCGCTGCTGATTTTGCTCCAGCTCGCGCCGTTTATCGGCGTGGGCCTCATCCGCCGCGCCCGCCGCGAACGCGATTCCGCCCGCTCCCTGTCCCTCGCCACCGCCGAGCGCGCCACCGCGCTCAGCGGCGAGGTCTCCCGGCAGCAGGAGCGCCAGGAGGTGGCACGCGAGATTCACGACACGCTCGCCTCGCGGCTCTCCTCGCTCTCCCTGCACGCGGGCGCCCTGGAGCTCTCCGCCACCGAATCGGACCGCGGCATCGCCGATGCAGCCCGCGTGGTGCGCGAGTCCGCCCAGAACTCGCTGGACGATCTGCGTCACGTCGTCGAGGTGCTTCGTAACCCGGTCACGGGGTTTCCGATCGGCGCGGGGCGCACGGGGCTCGCCGATATCACGGCGCTGCTGGATGAGGCCGGGGCGAGCACGGGGCTGCGTTCCAGCATCGTGCTCTCCGATCCCCAGGGTTGCGATCCCGCGGTCGCGCATGCGTGCTTCCGGCTGATCCAAGAGGCGCTCTCCAATGCCCGCCGACACGCCCCGGGCGCGGCCATAAGGCTGAGCCTCCAGGGCGGACCGGGTACCGGGCTGAGCCTGCGCGTGGTCAACGATCTGGTGCACGGTTCCGTCCCCAGCTCGGTGGGCGGGGGCCACGGACTGCTGGGTATGCGCGAGCGCGCGGCCCTGGTGGGTGGCACGTTCTCGGCCCAGCCCACGCTGGATGATACGTTCACCCTGACCGCCTGGCTGCCGTGGGTTGCCGCCCCCACCACCGCGGAGCCGACCGCGGCTCGCTAGACTACCGGGGTGACTACTTCCCCGAATCGCGCCGCCGCATACTCGCCGATTCGGGTTCTTATCGTGGATGATGATGCGCTCTCCCGGGGCGGCCTGGTGGCCCTCCTGGGTTATGCCCCGGATATCGAGGTGATGGGTGAGCGCTCCGATGGTATCGAGGTGAATGCCGCCCTGCTCGAGTTGCGCCCCGATGTGGCCCTGCTGGATGTCCGGATGCCCCGCGTGGACGGAGTGGCAGCCGTGCAGCTGGCCCAGGGCCTGCCCGTATCCACCCGCTTTTTGATGATGACGGCCTTTGATGACGACGCGAAGGTTCTGGACGCGATCGCCGCCGGGGCGACGGGCTTCCTCCTGAAGGACGAGGGGCCCGAGGGCATCATCGCGGCTATCCGCAATGTCGCCTCGGGGGAGGCGGCGTTCTCGGGGCGCAGCGCGGGGCATCTAACGCGCTGGGTCCGCGAGTCCTCCTCGGCCCTCGCACACAGGGATGCGACGGAGCAGATGGCGCTCCTGACCCCGCGCGAACGCGATATTGCCCTGGCCCTGGTTACCGGGGCGGGCGATCGGGAGCTCGCGGCCACGCTCCACGTGGCCGAGTCCACCATTAAGTCCACCCTCGCGGCGATTCACACCAAATGGGGCACCAAGAACCGCACGCAGATCGCGGTGCTGGTCGCCCGCTCCGGCCTGGATCTCGGCCGGCCCTCGAATTAAAGGCGCCACATGGCGGCGGAAATGATCTGCCAGGTCAGATAGATCACGCCGATGCCGATCGGGATGAGCGCAGTCAGCCAACCGCGGCGCAGCCGGCGCCCGCCCTCGGCTACCCGGTTGATCTCGCGCCCGCCGGTGCGGTCATCGCTATACATCCGGGTCTGGCGCAGCGTCTGCCCGCCCACGATATCCAGTACACCAAATGCGCGCCGCAGGAGGTTCTCGTCTCCGTTATAGAAGGGCGTGGGCGAGTAGATAAATACCAGGTCGTCCACGATCTCCACGTCAAAGGAGGCGCTGTGGTCGATCAGGAGCGCCATCATATCCGGGGTCAAAATATAGAGCGCATCGGTCTCATATTCGCGCGGGCAATACAGCGTGAAATAGCGGTTGAAGTCACCCTCGAGGGAGAGGCGCTGGTCCCGGCTAAAGGAGGCGGGCAGGTTGCTCATACCGAGGCCAAAAAGGCTCACGTTATTTTGCAGCGAGTCCAGCACGATATGCGGCAGGCGGCGGTCGATCTGGAAGGCCATATAGCCGTAGACCACCACGCGCTGGCGCTCGCGCGTCCCGATCGTATAGCGATAGGTCCCGATATCAAAGAATCGCTCGCCCGGCCGGGAATGCACGCGCCCATAGGACGCCCGCGTTCTTCCCGCGCCAAAGATCATTCCGGGGTAATACGGGTCCGGGGTAACGCCGGTGAACTGCATCCCGTTTTCCCGCGCAAATTCACTCAGCTGGTAATAGCCCAGGTTCACCGGGCCGCCAAGCTTTGTGAATAGCCGCACCGTTCCGAAGCCGGCCGCGATTTCGACCAGAAGCCCGATGCCCGCGGCCAGGGCCTTGCCGTCCTCGCCGCGCGCTAGCGCGGTGAAGAGCGCCGAGGCGGTTCCGGCCATCACGGGCAGGAGAATCAGCGCCGCCATGAGGGCAAAGAATACGCGGATATTCGCGCGGGATCCCGCGCCGGGATAGGCCTGCCGGAGCCAGCGGGTGAAGGTCGCCAATTGCGCGGACGTGGGGCGCTCCCGGAATGCGCGATAGCTGCGTCCCGCCGGATCAAAGATCGATGACTGCTGCACTCTTCCCCCGTATTTTGCGGCCAGCGTCCCATCCTGCCATGTCGCGCGCCCGCATCCGCGTGCGGTGTCGCCCATGGGGTGGGATCGCGGGCCCGGCGGCACGGGACCGCGGCCACGGGCTGGTGCATGTTAAACAGAAAGGCCTCCCCTAGGAAGCCGCCACGTGCCCAACCAGTGCGTCTGTTAAACACGAAAGGCCTCCCGGAAGAGGCTCCCAACACCCAACCAGTGTGCGTGTTAAACACAAAAGACCTCCCGGAAGAGGCTCCCAACACCCAACCAGTGTGCGTGTTAAACACAAAAGACCTCCCGGAAGAGGCTCCCAACACCCAACCAGTGCGTCTGTTAAACACAAAAGACCTCCCGGAAGAGGCCAACACACACCCATCCTGGGTGTGCGTGTTAAACACGAAAGGCCTCCCGCGGGAGGCCACCACACACCCCCTTGTGGTGTGTGTGTGTTAAATGGAAAAGGCCACCCTCACGGGTGGCCTCTTCACGAAAATAAGTCCGGCGGTGTCCTACTCTCCCACAGGGTCCCCCCTGCAGTACCATCGGCGCAAAGAGTCTTAGCTTCCGGGTTCGGAATGTAACCGGGCGTTTCCCTCTCGCTATGGCCGCCGAAACAAACATAGACATATCAATCACGAATCAAACAACACACCACACAAAAGTGGCTTGTTGTTTGGTTCTCGACCGTACATCGAGAACCACTCAGTGGACGCAAACATCACTCTGGACCCCAGACACCAACCTTTAAAAACTGTGTCTGAGTAATGATTATCAAATTATCGGCTTATTAGTACCGGTCAGCTTCACGAGTCTGTAGTCCTCGCTTCCACATCCGGCCTATCAACCCAGTAGTCTACTGGGAGCCTCTCCCCCTAAGGGATGGAAATCTCATCTCGAGGCCGGCTTCCCGCTTAGATGCTTTCAGCGGTTATCCATCCCGAACGTAGCTAATCAGCGGTGCTCCTGGCGGAACAACTGACACACCAGAGGTTCGTCCAACCCGGTCCTCTCGTACTAGGGTCAGATCCTCTCAAATTTCCTGCGCGCGCAGCGGATAGGGACCGAACTGTCTCACGACGTTCTAAACCCAGCTCGCGTACCGCTTTAATGGGCGAACAGCCCAACCCTTGGGACCTACTCCAGCCCCAGGATGCGACGAGCCGACATCGAGGTGCCAAACCATGCCGTCGATATGGACTCTTGGGCAAGATCAGCCTGTTATCCCCGAGGTACCTTTTATCCGTTGAGCGACAGCGCTTCCACAAGCCACTGCCGGATCACTAGTCCCGACTTTCGTCCCTGCTCGACTTGTCAGTCTCACAGTCAAGCTCCCTTGTGCACTTACACTCGCCATCTGATTGCCAACCAGATTGAGGGAACCTTTGGGCGCCTCCGTTACTTTTTAGGAGGCAACCGCCCCAGTTAAACTACCCACCAGGCACTGTCCCTGAACCGGATCACGGTTCGAAGTTAGATATCCAATATGACCAGAGTGGTATTTCAACTTTCGACTCCACACACACTAGCGTGCATGCTTCAACGTCTCCCACCTATCCTACACAAGCCACACCGAACACCAATACCAAGCTGTAGTAAAGGTCACGGGGTCTTTCCGTCCTGCTGCGCGTAACGAGCATCTTTACTCGTAATGCAATTTCGCCGAGTTCACGGTTGAGACAGCTGGGAAGTCGTTACGCCATTCGTGCAGGTCGGAACTTACCCGACAAGGAATTTCGCTACCTTAGGATGGTTATAGTTACCACCGCCGTTTACTGGGGCTTAAATTCTCAGCTTCGCCTTACGGCTAACCGTTCCTCTTAACCTTCCAGCACCGGGCAGGCGTCAGTCCGTATACATCGTCTTGCGACTTAGCACGGACCTGTGTTTTTAGTAAACAGTCGCTTCCCACTGGTCTCTGCGGCCCAAACACGCTACCTGGAGTAAATCCATTGACATGCTAGGCCCCCCTTATCCCGAAGTTACGGGGGCATTTTGCCGAGTTCCTTAACCGTGATTATCTCGATCTCCTTAGTATTCTCTACCTGACCACCTGAGTTGGTTTGGGGTACGGGCAGCTAGAACCTCGCGTCGATGCTTTTCTTGGCAGCATAGGATCATCGGATCATACCCTTACGGGTTCCCCTTCAATTCTCAGCCTATATGGGAGACGGATTTGCCTATCTCCCGGCCTACAATCTTGGCCTAGGACAACCATCGCCTAGGACCGACTACCTTCCTGCGTCACACCTGTTAATACGCTAACCGCACCAGATCGGGTCGTGTGCGTTGCCATAAAGCTCCACCCCGAAGGGCTCGGTCATCATGGTTTCGAAACACTTAGCAGTACTGGATTAGCTTGGGCGGTTCTTCGCCGGTACGGGAATATCAACCCGTTGTCCATCGACTACGCCTGTCGGCCTCGCCTTAGGTCCCGACTTACCCAGGGCGGATTAGCCTGGCCCTGGAAACCTTGGTCTTTCGGAGGACGGGTTTCTCACCCGTCTTTCGCTACTCATGCCTGCATTCTCACTCGTGTAGCCTCCACGGCTGGTTTACACCGCCGCTTCGCTGGCCACACGACGCTCTCCTACCCATCAATACGGCTGGACCACGAAGGCCTACCAAAAATATTAATGCCACAACTTCGGTGGCGTGCTTGAGCCCCGTTAAATTGTCGGCGCGGAATCACTTGACCAGTGAGCTATTACGCACTCTTTCAAGGGTGGCTGCTTCTAAGCCAACCTCCTGGTTGTCTCTGCAACTCCACATCCTTTCCCACTTAGCACGCGCTTAGGGACCTTAGATGGTGGTCTGGGTTGTTTCCCTCTCGACAATGAAGCTTATCCCCCACTGTCTCACTGCTGCGCTCTCACTTACCGGCATTCGGAGTTTGGCTGACGTCAGTAACCTTGTAGGGCCCATCGGCCATCCAGTAGCTCTACCTCCGGCAAGAAACACGCAACGCTGCACCTAAATGCATTTCGGAGAGAACCAGCTATCACGAAGTTTGATTGGCCTTTCACCCCTATCCACAGCTCATCCCCTCAGTTTTCAACCTAAGTGGGTTCGGTCCTCCACGTGCTCTTACACACGCTTCAACCTGGCCATGGATAGATCACTTCGCTTCGGGTCTAGGACATGCGACTGAATCGCCCTATTCAGACTCGCTTTCGCTACGGCTTCCCCTCACGGGTTAACCTCGCCACATATCACTAACTCGCAGGCTCATTCTTCAAAAGGCACGCCGTCACCCCAACAAGGAGGCTCCGACGGTTTGTAAGCAAACGGTTTCAGGTACTATTTCACTCCCCTCCCGGGGTACTTTTCACCTTTCCCTCACGGTACTTGTCCGCTATCGGTCATCTGGGAGTATTTAGGCTTATCAGGTGGTCCTGACAGATTCACACGGGATTTCTCGGGCCCCGTGCTACTTGGGATACTCTCCACACGATTACGTCATTTCAACTACCGGGCTGGCACCGTCTCTGGCTGGCCTTTCAAGACCATTCGTCTATAACGCTCTCTAATGTTCGACCATCGGCAGATGATCCTGGAAAGTCCCACAACCCCGAACATGCAACTCCTGCCGGATATCACACATGCTCGGTTTAGCCTGATCCGCGTTCGCTCGCCACTACTGACGGAATCACTATTGTTTTCTCTTCCTGTGGGTACTGAGATGTTTCACTTCCCCACGTTCCCTCTACCCGCCCTATATATTCAGGCGGGAGTCACTACGTCATGTTGCCACGCGCAGCGGGGTTTCCCCATTCGGAAATCCTCGGCTCACAGCTTGTTTATCAGCTCCCCGAGGCTTATCGCAGATTACTACGTCCTTCTTCGGCTCCAGATGCCAAGGCATCCACCGTTTGCTCTTAAAAATTTGAAATCACATGAGTATAAAAATCGATCAAACCTAAAAGAAATCTCTTAGAAATTGACCAATGATCTATAAATAGATCATCTTATTATCAAAACAAAACCATAAAGGCTTTGAATTTTAAGATGCTCGCGTCCACTGTGTAGTTCTCAAAGTACGGGCGGTACTAAAACATCACGACAAAAAATGTCCCTCAGCTTTAGCCCAGAAGGCCGTCCGAAACAAAATTTCGGCCCGGTCCCTCAGGACCCAACAACGTGCACCTGCACACTCCATCCCATACAGCGTTCCCATCCTCAAAGAAGACGTACTAACCACACAAAACTTCATGCACAGCAATGTCAATGTTCCACCCATGAGCTCCCAGCAGAAACAGTCGTTCTGATCTGGGGCCTGGACACATAAAGTGCCAGTTGCTCCTTAGAAAGGAGGTGATCCAGCCGCACCTTCCGGTACGGCTACCTTGTTACGACTTAGTCCTAATTACCAATCCCACCTTAGACGGCTCCCTCCCTTACGGGTTAGGCCACCGGCGTCGGGTGTTACCGACTTTCATGACTTGACGGGCGGTGTGTACAAGGCCCGGGAACGTATTCACCGCAGCGTTGCTGATCTGCGATTACTAGCGACTCCGACTTCATGAGGTCGAGTTGCAGACCTCAATCCGAACTGGGACCAGCTTTTTGGGATTCGCTCCACCTTGCGGTATCGCAGCCCATTGTACTGGCCATTGTAGCATGCGTGAAGCCCAAGACATAAGGGGCATGATGATTTGACGTCGTCCCCACCTTCCTCCGAGTTGACCCCGGCAGTATCCCATGAGTTCCCACCATAACGTGCTGGCAACATAGAACGAGGGTTGCGCTCGTTGCGGGACTTAACCCAACATCTCACGACACGAGCTGACGACAACCATGCACCACCTGTATACCGACCTTGCGGGGCGACTATCTCTAGCCGTTTCCGGTATATGTCAAGCCTTGGTAAGGTTCTTCGCGTTGCATCGAATTAATCCGCATGCTCCGCCGCTTGTGCGGGCCCCCGTCAATTCCTTTGAGTTTTAGCCTTGCGGCCGTACTCCCCAGGCGGGGAACTTAATGCGTTAGCTGCGACACGGAGACCGTGGAATGGTCCCCACATCTAGTTCCCAACGTTTACGGGGTGGACTACCAGGGTATCTAAGCCTGTTTGCTCCCCACCCTTTCGCTCCTCAGCGTCAGTTACGGCCCAGAGATCTGCCTTCGCCATCGGTGTTCCTCCTGATATCTGCGCATTCCACCGCTACACCAGGAATTCCAATCTCCCCTACCGCACTCTAGTCTGCCCGTACCCACTGCAGGCCCGAGGTTGAGCCTCGGGTTTTCACAGCAGACGCGACAAACCGCCTACGAGCTCTTTACGCCCAATAATTCCGGACAACGCTTGCACCCTACGTATTACCGCGGCTGCTGGCACGTAGTTAGCCGGTGCTTTTTCTGCAGGTACCGTCACTTTCGCTTCTTCCCTGCTAAAAGAGGTTTACAACCCGAAGGCCGTCGTCCCTCACGCGGCGTTGCTGCATCAGGCTTTCGCCCATTGTGCAATATTCCCCACTGCTGCCTCCCGTAGGAGTCTGGGCCGTGTCTCAGTCCCAGTGTGGCCGGTCACCCTCTCAGGCCGGCTACCCGTCGTCGCCTTGGTGAGCCATTACCTCACCAACAAGCTGATAGGCCGCGAGTCCATCCCCCACCGAAATTCTTTCCAACCCCCACCATGCGGTGGAAGTTCATATCCGGTATTAGACGCCGTTTCCAGCGCTTATCCCAGAGTGGAGGGCAGGTTACTCACGTGTTACTCACCCGTTCGCCACTAATCCACCCAGCAAGCTGGGCTTCATCGTTCGACTTGCATGTGTTAAGCACGCCGCCAGCGTTCGTCCTGAGCCAGGATCAAACTCTCCGTAAATGTTTATCTCCACGACTAAAAGCCGGGACATTTTATGCCGAACCCGCCCGGAATAGGACGAGAACTGCGAGTTTGAAACTGACAGAACAAATCATTACTGACTTGCTTTGTTGTTTAAATGTTTTCCAAAGGAATCTCCACCACTAAAAAGTGGCCGAGGTTTTTGGCATTTGACATTGTGCACGCTGTTGAGTTCTCAAGGATCGGATACTCCCCATTTCCACACCACAAACGGGTGCTTCTCCTAGGGGTCACGATATACATCACCATCCACCACGAACTCGCTTCCAAAACCTAAAGGCTTTGAGTGGGGCATCCGAAGTGAAGGATTCCCATCCTGCCACACAAACACAACCGAAACAAGTTCAGAATATTTGGTGGGGATGATCCCCGCTTGAGGCCGACCCGCATTCCGCTTGGCCGCACCTTTGGGGTGATAGGTAAAACTATACGTGCGATCCACAGAAGCGGCAAATCGAGCCCGTCGCTAGGCGTGTCGCATCACCACTCCCCCGGAAACACGCGGAACTCCCGATTTGCCCCGGCGCGGTACCCGGTACCCCCGGCGGCCGATGTTGCGGGGAAAATGGGCCTAAACACCATAATGGCCCCGCTGCCCGGGCGAGTCGCACGGGTAACGGGGCCAGTAGGCCGGGCGGACGGGTCCTACTCCGCCGCGGGTGTGGTCTTCTTAGAACCGAAACGGTCCTGGACTCCCCAGCGGGTTACCCGCCACATCGCCTCGAACACAATATTGCCGCTCATCTTTGAGGTACCGTGCACCCGCTCGATGAAGGTGATCGGAACCTCGGTGATGCTCAGGCCCGCACGCTGGGTATGCCACAGCATGTCCACCTGGAAGTTATAGCCGGCGCTCTGGACATCATCGATATTCAGTTCCCGCAGGGCGCGGGCACTGAATACCCGATAGCCACCGGTGACGTCCTTAACCGGCAGGCGCAGCATGATTCGGGAATAGGCGCTTCCCCCACGGGAGAGCAGGAGGCGGTGCAGCGGCCAGTTTTCCACCTTGCCACCCGGAATATAGCGCGAACCGATCACCAGCTCATAACCCTCATCGGCCTTGGCGAGCATCGCGGGCAGCTGCTCGGGCTGATGCGAACCATCGGCGTCCATCTGCACCATGCGCTCAAACCCGTGGTCAAAGGCCCAGGCGAAGCCGGCCTTATAGGCGGCGCCGAGTCCCTGCTTACCGGGACGGTGCAGAACGTGGATGTGATCATCCTCGGCGGCCATCGTATCCGCGAGGGCCCCCGTACCATCCGGAGAGTTATCGTCGGCCACAAGAACGTGGACCTCCGGGGTGGCTGCGCGTACGCGTCCCACGATGAGCGGAAGGTTTTCCAGCTCGTTATAGGTCGGGATGATCACGACGGTCGGAACGCTCACGGCGCCTCCTTCAGATTCTGCTGTTGATGCGGCTCACCCGCGGGTGAAAACCAAAAATTTTGAAACCACCCTAAACGGCGGCGGAATGAACCAGTACCCAGTATCACCCGGCCGGACACCGGCCGAGACCAGGGCGGACCAAAATGTGATAACCGGCAGGCCCGGGCGGGGAGCTATCCCACGTCACGGACCAGACGGTAAACCCAGGTTCGCTTGATCTTCACGAGCTCATCCACGCTGAAACCCTGCGCCTCGAATGTCGCCAGATCCTTCGGGGCGCGCTCCGGCTTATCGGAACCGGAAATGACGTACCAGAGGGTATCCACCTCGGCCGGGACCGGGGTCTCGGCCGCGGGTAGCGCCTCATCCCAGAGAAAATCGGTGCGGTCAAACGCGCGGGTGAGCCCGGGATCGAGGATGCCGCTAAACGCCTCGGGATAGAGCCGCAGCGCAAGGCGGGGCTTCCGGGAGGGACGAATATCGTCGTTAAAGATCACGGCATCGCCGGGCTCCGCCTGCTCGGCAATAACCTCCGAGATCTCGCGCAGGTCGCTGCCGTCCTTTCCAAACGCCGAGCGCTGCGAGAGATAGCTCGGGGCGGAGGCAAGGACCAGGCCCACCACCAGCACCCAGGACACCAGCACCGATACCGATGCCGATGCCGAGAGCGGGCGGATACGGCGGGCGATCTCACGGATTCCCAGCATCATCATGATGGCCACCGCGGGGGTGCAGATCGAGAGATAGCGCTGGGAATAACTCGGGGAAACGATGCTGATCAGGCCCAGCAGGATCGGGGGCAGGATCATCCAGGCCAGCGCGAGCGTCTCCAGGGGCTGCTTCTCGCGACGGCGCAGGACCATCCCCACAATAGCGATCACGATCAGGATCCAGGCGGGGATCGCGAGCGCCCCGCTGCCAAACCACTGCGTGATAAACACGCCGTCCCAGCCGGGCGGGCGGTTGGCCAGGAAGCCGATCTGATCGCGCTCCAGATAGCCCATCACGATCACCGGGAGGCTGAAGACCACCGCGATGCACCCGAAGATCACTGTGCGCCAGAAGCGGTCGGGACCGCGCCGGTTCAGCAGCAGCCAGACACCCAGGACGGGCAGGATCAGCAGCGAATACATAAACATCGTGGCGGTGAGGGCGAGGCAGATGGCCCAGACCCACCACAGCCAGCGGCGGCGCGGATAGGCATCCAGGAGCGCGATCAGGCCATAAACAATCCAGACCACGCCGGCCGCGGCCAGGGCATAACCGCGCGCCTCGGAACCGATATTGGTGACGCGGGGAAGGACGGCAAAGATGACCGTGGCGATCGCGGCCAGGTGGGGTCCCGCCATCCGCCAGACCAAAAGCAAAAGACCCGCGGCGGCAAACCCGACGGCGATGGCCGCGGGCATCCGGGTCGAGAACTCACTCGGACCGAAGATATCGATCCATCCGTGCAGGAAAACATAATATAAACCGTGCACCGCATCCACCGTGCCCAGCATGGGCCACAGGGAGTCCAGGGAGCGCGTGGCCGACATCACGCTCGCGGCCTCATCGCCCCAATAGGACGCGTTGCCCGAGCCAAGCGCACTGATGAACGTGGCGATAACGCCCGCGATCAGTGCGTAGATGGGTCGCGGAAGGCGGGCCAGTGCCGCCCACCTATTCGTCTGCATTGAACCAGTATCCCGATCTTTTACTGGGAACATCCTGATCGACCCCTCAATTGCGTTTCCCCACGGTGTCCGCGAGATGCGCGGACACTCCCCCATAAAACCGCGACGGTCCCCGCACCCAGGGTGCGGGGACCGTCGCTGGTCTTCCGGAGGAAACTACTCCTTTTCCAGAAGCTTATCGCCCGAGAGCTTGAACTTCCGCGTACCGAACATCATGGCCGCGGCCAGCAGCGGCATGACACCAAGTGCGTAGACACCCATAACACCGGTATCGGAGTTGGTGATGTCGTTGACCCAGGTGCGCAGGATCGGTGCCACGAATCCACCGAGGTTACCCAGCGAGTTGATCAGACCGATACCCGCCGCGGCCGCGGTTCCCGTGAGGAACGCGGTGGGGTAGGACCAGGTGATCGGGCCCACGGCGAGGAACGAACACACGGCGAGCGTGATGAACAGGATGCCGAGGAACGGCTGCGCATTGGCGCCGGCCCAGGCCGAACCAAAGATGCACATCGCGGTGGACAGGTAGAAGAAGACACCCATCCGGCGACGACGCAGCACCGTATTGGCGTGCTTGCCCACGAAATAGCAGGCGAAGAGGGCGAAGAACCACGGGATCGCGGAGAGCAGGCCCACCTCGAAGCCGACCTCCTTGCCCACGAGCTGGGCAACCTGCTGCGGCAGGTAGAAGGTGACACCATAAACGGCAATCTGCAGGCAGAAGTAGATGATGGTGAAGTACCAGACGCGACCATTACCCATCGCGGAGAACACACCCTTGGGGCCCGTCTCCTCCTTCACGGAATCCTCCAACGCCATCACATCGCGCAGGGCCTTCTTCTCGTCATCATCGAGGAACTTCGCCTCCTGGGGGCTATTAACCAGGAAGAAGAACGCGGCGATACCGGCGAATACGGCGAGCAGACCCTCGACGGCAAACATAACCTGCCAGCCGTGGACACCCGGGATCTGGTCACCGATATTGATGAGCCAGCCCGAGAGCGGTGCACCGATCATCTGCGAGAACGGCTGCGCGAGGTAGAAGATCGCAAACATGCGCACGCGGGACTTATTCGGGAACCACGCGGCGAGGAACATGATGACACCGGGGAACAGACCGGCCTCGGTGACACCCAGCAGGAAACGCAGGATGATAAACGAGGTCTCGCCCTGTACAAACGCGAAGCACGCGGAGACGATACCCCACGAGATGGCGATGCGGGCCAGCCACATCTTCGCGCCAAACCGGGTCAGCAACAGGTTGCTGGGGATTTCAAAGATCGCATAACCGATGAAGAAGATACCGGCACCGAGGGCATAGGCCCCGGCACCAATTCCGCGGTCGATCTCCAATGCCTGCTGGGCAAAGCCCACATTGGTGCGGTCGAGGAAGGCCACCACATAAAGGATGACCAGCATCGGCATGAGGCGCCGGGACGCCTTAGAAATCGCCGATTTCAGCTTTGGTGAATTGAGGAGGTCCTGGGTATCGGACTCACGTGTTGACATCTAACTCTCCTTTGAGCGCGGTGCTAAAAAATAGGGTGACTAGGAAAAGACCATGAACGCGATGCCGGCGAGGCAGCAGACGATGCCCACGCACAGGTAAATGACCCGTCCGCGGCTCCACGTTCCAAAAAATTTCTCGGGCATAACCATCTCTCCTAGTGCATGTAGAGTCCACCATCCACATTCAGCGTCTGACCCGAGATATATCCCGCGTCTTCGCCGATGAGGAAGTGGATTGCCGCTGCGATATCGCGGGGGGTTCCCACGCGAGTGACGACGAGATCGGCGACGAGTTCGTCCTTGCGCTCATCGCTCAGGGTGCCGCCCATGATGTCGGTATCGATCGGTCCGGGCGAAACCGCGTTCACGGTGACATCAAACGGGCCAAGTTCGCGAGCCACCGAGCGGGTGAGACCGATAACGCCGGCCTTGGCCACCGAATACGGGGTCTTCGAGAAGGTTCCGCCACCACGCTGTGCCGAGACCGAGGAGATATTCACGATGCGGCCCAGGCGGTTCTTCACCATGGTCTCCGCAACACGACGCGTGACATAGTGCACGCCGTTGAGGTTGATATTCAGCACGCGGTCCCACTCGGCGGAGTCCAGCTCCAGATACGGGGTGGGCGAGCTGACACCCGCAACATTGGCGAGGGCGACGATCTGCGGCAGGTTCGCCTCGAGCTCGTCCACGGCCGCGCGCACCGAGGCCTCATCGGCCACGTTGGCGCCCGCGCCGTGGGCACGCACACCAAACTTCTCGGTCAGCTCGGCCGCGACGGCCTTGCTGGCCGCATCGTCGAGGTCGATGACACCCACGGCCCAGCCGCGCTCGGCAAGGTAGGAGGCGGTGGCGCGGCCGATGCCACGCGCGGAGGCTGCGCCGGTGATGATGACCGAGCGCTCTTCGGGAAAGACATTCATGGTGTTCTCCTTGGTCTAAAAAAGGGGTGTTACTGAGGGTTAGTTAATGGGGGCCGGGCCGAGCTCATCCAGCAGCTTCTGCATACCGACATAGGCGCGGTTGCGGTAGGCGATGAGTTCGGGGAGGCGCTCGGCCGGGACGTCGAGGAAACCGCCGCCGGTCTTGGTGCCAAGCTTTCCGGCATCGGTCAGATCGGTGAGGATCTTCGGGGTGGCAAAGCGCTCCGGGAAACCGGTCTGCAGCGAGGCGTAGCAGAAGTTATACACATCCAGTCCGGCCATATCGGCGATCGCAAACGGGCCAAAGAACGGCAGGCGGAAACCAAACGTGGTGCGCACCAGCGTGTCCACGTCCTCGGGGGTCGCGATTCCGGCCTCCACAACCTGGGCCGCCTCGTGGAACAGCGCATACTGCAGGCGGTTCAGCACAAAACCGGTGACATCGGCCACGGAGGCCGTGTGCTTCCCGCCGGCCTCCACCAGACCGCGGGCGGTGCCGATCGTGGCCGCGGAGGTACCCGCGTGACCGATGATCTCCACACCCGGGATGAAGGGTGCGGGGTTGGAATAGTGCACACCGAGGAAACGCTCGGGACCCTGCACGGCCTCGGCGAGGGTCGCGATCGAGATGGTGGAGGTATTGGAACCGATCACGGCATCGGGGCGCGCGGCGGCGCTGATGCGGGCGAGGGTCTCATGCTTAATCGCGAGGATCTCCGGCACGGCCTCCTCGATGAACTCGGCATCGGCCACGGCCTCCTCGATGCTCGCGGCGGGGCGCAGGTTCACGCGCAGCAGCTCGGTGGCGCCCGCGGGGAATAGGCCATCGGCCACAAACTGATCGGACTCGGTGAGCAGGCGCTCGTAGTTTTTGACGGCGATCTCCTCGGAGATATCCGCGAGGGCCACGGTGGCACCGCCGAGGGCCAGCACCTGGGCGATGCCGCCACCCATATAACCGGAGCCGACTACCGCGAACCGGCGACCCTCGAGCGAGGTAATTTCTGCGTTGGTCATGTTGTATTCCTCTTCTATCAGTTCGCTGCGGATTCGGGTTCGTACGAGCAGATTGCCCGCACCTTTTCCGCCGAGGCGGAGGACTCATCGAAGCGGTGGCTGAGCCACTCGGTGACAAGCTTCTTGGCCAGTTCCAGCCCGATGACCCGCTGGCCCATCGTGAGGACCTGGGCGTTATTGCTCAGGACCGCGCGCTCCACCGAGTATGCATCGTGCGCCGTGACGGCGCGGATTCCGGGGACCTTATTGGCCGCGATTGCGACGCCGAGGCCGGTGCCGCAGATCAGCAGTGCACGATCGGCCTCGCCCGCCGCGACGAGCCGGGCGGCGTCCACGGCCACGTGCGGATAGGCGCGATTATCGCCCTCGGGAACACCGATATCGGTGACCGAGGCCACGCGGGGATCGGCCTCCAGCAGGGTGCGCAGGGCGTTTTTATACTCCACGCCGGCCTCATCGTTTCCGATGACGATGCGCCAGGCGGGGGAAGTTTCGGTCGTCATTGTCCGTATGTCCTTTATCTCTAGTGTGCTGACCAGTGGGTCGCGAGGGCCCGGGCGATCCGGGCGAAGGAAACCGCACCGGGATCGGGGTGGCCCATGCTCTTCTCGGCGAGGGGCCGGGCGCGTCCGCGCAACGGCACCAGCAGGGAGGTGGCCTCGGCAGCGGCCTCGGCGGCCTCGGCGGCGGCCAGCGCAGCCTCGGCGGGGGTGGCCCCCGTCTCCAGCGCGGCCAGGAACGCATTGCGATACGGCAGGAGGGCATCCACCATGGTCTTATCGCCCGGATCGGCCTTGCCCAGGGTCGTGATGGCCTCGGCAAAGGCGGTCACGGCCGCACCGGCATCGGCCGCGGCATAGTCCTCGCGGTTGGCCAGGGACTCGCCCGTGGCGACCACCGCGGCTCCCCATAGCGCACCCGAGGTCCCGCCGGCCTTCTCGGCCCAGGCCTCACCCGCGGCGCGCAGGACCTCGCGCACGCCGGCCCCGGGATTGGCACGGGACGCGGCGGCCGCGGCCTCCACCCCGCGGCGCATTCCGATGCCGTGATCGCCGTCTCCGGCGATCGCATCGAGGCGGCCGAGGTCCTCCTCGTGCAGTTCAATCGTGGCCCGGATAATCTCCACGGCCTCCACCGCGCTGCCCGCGAGCAGCGCGGATGCGGCACTCGCGGTCTCGGCGGCCCGGGTGTTCTCGGCGCGGTCGATCACGGTGCGCCGGGCGCGGGGCGCCAGGTTTCCGCGACGGAATGCGGGGGTATCGGCGGGGGCCGTCCACAGCTCGGCGAGCTCATCGTCCACCCAGAACAGGGTGAGGCTCACGCCCGCCATGTCCAGGCTCGTGACCAGTTCGCCGCACTCGGGGGCGAGCACCTCGAGGCCAGCCTCGACCAGCTGCGCCTCGATCCGGCCAAAGAGCAGGAAAAGCTCATCGTATTTCACGGTACCCAGGCCGTTGACCAGGACCACCACGCGGTTATCGGCGCCCTCGGGGCGCTCGGCCAGGAGGCTCTCGACCAGCAGGGTGGCCAGCTCGGTGGCGCTGGGCAGCGGCAGATCGCGGATTCCGGGCTCTCCGTGGATGCCCAGTCCGAGGGACATTTTGCCCTCGGGGACGGTAAAGAGGGGGGCATCGGCACCGGGCAGGGTGCACCCGGCGAAAGCCACACCGAGGGTGCGGGTGCGGTCATTCGCGCGCAGCGCGAGCGCCTCCACCCCGTCCAGATCATGGCCCGCCTCGGCGGCGGCCCCGGCGATCTTAAAGACCGTGAGGTCCCCGGCGATGCCGCGACGCTTGGTAATCTGCTCGACCGGCGCGCTTGCGATGTCATCGGTCACAAGAACCGTGCGCACGTCCACTCCCTCGGAGCGCAGGCGGTCCTGGGCCTGGCCAAAGTGCAGGACATCGCCCGCATAATTGCCATAGCTCAGCAGCACCCCGCCACCGTTTTCGGCGGCGCGCGCCACCCGGTAGATCTGGCCGGCGGCGGGCGAGGCAAACATATTGCCGCAGGCCGAACCCGCGGCCAGCCCGGGGCCCACGAGGCCCGAGAACGCGGGGTAGTGGCCCGAGCCGCCGCCGATGACCACGGCAACCTGGCCGGGGTTCATCTCGGTGGCGCGGACCACTCCGCCGTCCACGCGGGCCACGTGCTCGCGATGGGCGGCCACAAAACCGTCGAGGGCGTCCTCGGCGAAGGTGGCGGGGTTATCAAAGAGTCGCGTCATGATCGTCGCTGATCCTGTTTCTTCGGGGGTGTTTAGCGGGAGACCGGGGCGTAACGGCCCTGGGCCACGAGGCTGGTTCCGAGCGTGTAGTCCTCGGTCTTGGGCAGGATGCGGTTACGCAGGTAGTCCTGGTTCGAGGCCGAGACGCTCAGTCCGTCTCCGCCGTAGTGCTCGGTGCAGATGACGCCCTGGAAACCCACCTCGATGGCCAGCGCAAAGAGCTCGCGATAGTTAATCAGGCCGCTCTCCATCGGCGCGGGCATCGCGGTGAAGGTGCCGGCCGCGGTGTTCTCATCGCGGCTGTAGTTCTTCACGTGCCAATAATTGGAATACGGGAGGACCTTCGCGGCAATCTCCCGCCAGTCCTCAATGGGACGGTGCAGGCGCACGAGGTTTCCGATATCCGGGTTCACGCCGACGTTATCGAGGCCGATATCGGTGATCAGGGCCACGGTGGAGTCCCCGGTGCCGACATAGGTGTCCTCGTACATTTCGAGCGAGAGCAGCAGGCCCACCTCGGCGGCGTGGCGTCCGAGCTCCTGGAAGCGCGAGACGGCGTTGCCCCAGACCTCGGCGTCGCCCACGGGGTCGGTATGACCCTGCACGGTCCAGAACCAGAACTGGCGCTTCTGCTCCTCGGTCAGGGCCTGGTGCAGGCCCATCGAGACAACCTCGCAGCCGAGGGCGGCGGCGGCATCGATCGTGCGGTGCGCATAGGCGAGGTTCTCCTCCCAGCCGTTGTCCTGGATGATGCTCTGGCGGATGGAGGACAGCGAGGGCAGGCCCACGCCCACGTTGCGGGCGGAGGCGGCGAAGGCCTCCAGGCGCTCGGGGGACAGATCGCCGGGGCGAACCCAGCTATCGGTGAGGTCTACGTTGCTAAAACCGGCGTCGCGCACCTCGGTAAAGACCTTCTCCCAGGCGCTGGGATCGGCGTCGTTGATGTGCTGTCCGGCGGCATTGGTGCCGGGAAACTGCAGCAGCGCAGCGGCAATCGGCCAGTTTTCTGCGGTGTAACGCACTATTCACTCCTTTGTGGCGAAATCCTGTTTCCTATAGGATGTACGAAAGGAGTGGGGTTGTCAAGACGCCGCCGCCCGGAACGCACGGCGGCGTGTCGCCGCTAAAAAACGGGCTAGGAACGAGGCAGCGCGGCCACCCAGCGCCGGGCCTCGCGCGGTGTGCGCAGGCGCACCACGCGCAGCCCCGGATGACGCTGCGCACTCTCCGGCACCAGGACACGATAGTTTTTCCGCGTGCCCCAGGCCCAACGAATAATATGCTCGGGATCGCTCCAGATGGTCCCCAGCGACGGCTCGATATTGCCGTTCCACAGCTCCTCGCGGCGGACACGGCGCAGCACCGTGCGCCGGATCACGCGCCACATCGTGATGCGCGACGGAAAGTCCAGCCAGACGAGGGTATCGGCGCGGGCCACAATCGGATCGCGGGCCGAGGAATACTGCCACTCCGTGATCCAGCGCGGACCGGCGATCAGCTTGGCCACCGAACCCTCAAAACCGGGAAGAGGCTCCCAGTTCGGGCCGTGAAACAGGCTATCGAGCTCCGTATGGGGAATATCCAGGGCGGCGGCCATCGAGCGCGCCAGGGTGGTTTTCCCCACACCGCTCACCCCCGCCACGGCGATGCGGGCGGGATTCCAGGTCACGGGGTCTTGGGCGGAAAGCACCGACCCACGCTACCACCGCGGGCGGGAGAGCACCCGCCCGTCCCGCCCCGGGGGCGCTAATGCGCGCGCAGCTCCGAGATCGAACGATCGCGCACCAGGCAGATATGCGCGGCCATCGCGGCCTCGGCATCCTCCGCGCTACCGCGCTCGATCGCGGCCAGAATGGCCTCATGCTCGGGCACCGCGGTATCGGCATCGGTCACACCCACACCGCTGAACAGGCGGAAACGCTGCACCAGACCACCCAGCGAATTATGCGCGGTGAGCAAAAACTGATTGCCGGAGTTCTGCGCGATCAGCTGATGGAAGCGCTCATCGGCCTCATAATAATCGCGGAACTCGGCAAAGGAGGGCCCGCGCTGCGCGGTGGCCTGATCGTGCACCGCTGCCCGCAGGGCGGCCAGGCTCTCCTCGGTGCGCCGGGTGGCCATCAGGCGCGAGTTCACGGGCTCAATCGCGAGCCGCGCCTCCATCAGGTCCACAAACTCCTCCTCCTGCAGGAGCGAGGCCACGCGATAGCCGCGCAGGGCAAAGCGCTGCACCATACCGGTGCTTTCGAGCCGGGCGAGTGCCTCGCGCACCGGGGTGGGCGATACATCAAATTCGCGGGCCAGGCCGTCAATGCTCAGGGACGCGCCGGGCTCATATCGGCCGTCTAGGAGGGCGGCGAGGATTTCCTCGTGAACGGTATCGGCGAGAACGCGTCTTCCGAGTGCGCGCCCAGTGCCACCACTCTTATTCATACGCAATATCCTAGGTGGTCAACCGGGCAATCCCGGACACGCCGAAATCCGCGAGTTACAGTGGGAGCATGTTGCAGATCGATCCGCAGGACCCCACCCCGCCCTTCGAGCAGATCCGCGCGGCCATCGTGGCCGCGGCCGCCGAGGGCATAATGCCCGCGGGTACCCGGCTTCCCACCGTGCGCGGGCTCGCGGCCGAGCTGGGCCTCGCCGCCGGCACCGTGGCCAAGGCCTATCGGCAGCTGGAGACCGACGGCGTGATCGAAACCCACGGCCGCTCCGGCTCCGTGATCGCCGCCCGCGCCGATTCGGCCCGGCAGCAGATTGAACTGGCCGCGCGGGAATTTGCGCAGCGGGTGGGCCGGGTCGGAATGGATCGCGAGGAGGCCCTGGCACTCGTCGCGGCGGCCCTGGGCGGCGGGGGCACCCGCTAGAGATCGGGGAGCGCCCCCAGCTCGCGCGCGGCACCCGCGAGGCAGTCGAGCAGCAGGATCAGGGCCGGATCGGCCGCGTTCTCGCGGGGAATGCTCGCGGAAACCACGCGCTCCACCCGCGGATAGAGCGGCACGCTCGTGGTGCGGGAATCCCCCGCGAGCGAGCCCAGGAGATCGGGACGCACGGCCACACCCACCCCCGAGGCGACAAGCTCCCGCACGGCAAGCACATCATCCGTTGAACACACCACCTGCGGGATAAAACCCTGCTCCCGGCAGAGGTTTTCGAAGGCATGTCGGCACACGGGACAGCCGGCGATCCAGTTTTCCTCCGCCACATCGCGCAGGGACACGCTCGAGCGCCCGGCCGCCGGATGATCGGAGGGCACCAGCAATACCTGATGATCGGTGAAGAGGCGGGTGGTGGCGATCGAGATCGAGGGCTCCACCGGTTCATAGGTGAAGGACAGGGCCAGATCGCATTCCCCGCGGGCAAGCACCTCGGGCGCACTCGGGGGCTCCACGTCGAGCACGTCCACGCGCAGCGAGGGATCGGCCGCGCGCAGCAGGCCAATCGCGCGCGGCAATAGCGAGGCCCGGGCGCTGGGGAAGGCCGCGACCCGCAGGGTGCGATCGGCGCCAAGCCCCGCGGCCCCGCGCAGCCGGTCGCGCATGCCACGCACCGCACCAAAAACCTGGGCGCTCTCCCCCACCAGGGCCACGCCGGCCTCGGTCAGGCGGCGGGTCTGGCCCACCCGGGTGAAGAGGCGCACCCCCAGCTCGCGTTCAAGCGCCTGAATATGGCCGCTGATCGAGGGTTGGGAATAGTTCAGGGAGCGCGCGGCCGCGGAAAAACTGCCGGTCTTCACGACCTCTAAAAAGATTTCGAGGAGTCGGGTATCCATGCGCGTCTCACCCCTTCACGATGATGTTCTCTGCCGACCGTATCAAGACTCGTGGGCGGCGTCGTGCTGAAGGTGCGCGCGCTCACCGTCGTGATCCAGGATGGTGATGATCTCGGTGGGGCCGTCCTGGGCCTCGATCGCATGCGGGACCATCGTGGAGAACTCGGCGGACTCCCCCGCCTGCACAAGGATGGTTCGCTCGCCGAGGTGCAGGCGCACGGTTCCCGAGAGCACTGTGAACCAATCGCGGCCGGGGTGCACGCCGAGTTCGGGCGGCCCCGAGCGGCGCACGGGGGTAAAAAGCATCTTGGCCACGGTGGGGCCGCCTGTGCCGCGATCCCGGGACAGGAGCCAGGTGGTGGAGCCGCGGCGGCGATCGCGGCGCGGCCGGATGACCACGTCCTCGTCATCGGGTGCCTCGATCAGCTGATCGAGGGTGCTCCCGAGGGCGCGCGCGATCGGCACCAGTTGGTCCAGCGCGATGCGCCGGTTTCCGGTTTCGATGCGGCTAAGCGTGGACGGGCTCAGGAAGCAGCGGGCGGCGAGGGCGTCCAGCGAGAGGCCGCGGGCCACGCGCAGGCCGCGGATGCGCTGCCGAATGAGGGCGTCCAGATCCGTTTCTTGCGTCATGCGCAATATTCTATGCCTTTACGGCAATGCGTGGCTAGCCTGGAACCATGACACATCACCACTCCTCCCACGGCCTCGCCACCCTGCTTGACCGTGACGCCCGCGTGCTCAGCGAATTCCTGACCGAGGTCACCACCTGGTTCCGGGAGGTAACCGGGGCGCAACCACGCCCCCGGATCGCCGATATCGGCGCCGGAACCGGCTCCGGCACGGTGGCCCTCGCACGGGCATTCCCCGGATCCCGGGTCACCGCAATCGACCGCACACCGGATATGCTCACCCGCGTGCGGGACCGCGCCCGGGACACCGACGTGGCCGCGGCCGTGGACACGCTCCTCGCCGATGTGAACGCGGGCTGGCCCCTGGCCGAACCGATCGACGCGGCCTGGGCCTCGGCATCACTCCACGAGATGACCGATCCGGGACGGGTGCTCTCCGAAATCCGCGCCGGGCTCCGGCCCGGGGGCGTACTCGCGGTGATCGAGATGAACGAACCGCCGCGATTCCTCCCCCGGGAGCTGGGGCTGGGCGAGCCGGGATTCGAGGACAGGCTCCGCCTCGCCGCCGCGCGGGCGCGACGCGGGCCAAACGCCCACCCTGACTGGACCGACCTCCTGGCCGAGGCCGGGCTGGATCAAGTGGCCACCCGGGTCTTTAACATCACCGTCCCGGGCGGCCCGGAAAACCCGGCGGTCGCGGAACTCGCGGAGCTCTATTTTGCGCAGATCGCGGGCGGAGCCCGACCCGGACTATCCGCGGAGGACGCCGCGGTGCTGGATCTCCTCCTCGCGCCCGAGGGACCACACGCCCTCTCCAACCGCACGGATCTCGAGTTTCGCGGGCCCCGCACGGCCTGGGTGGTGCGGCGACCCGTCGCCTGACCCATCGGGGAAAATTTGGGAGCCTCAACGAATGCCCTATGGGGTGCATCAACACGGGAAAATCCCGGGCGTGGGGCGGGGAAACGGGGATAGTGTCGGCCGCATGACGATCCCCAACCCCGCCGCCACGGCCGCGCGAGAATGGTCCCGCGCGGCTGTGGAAAAGATCCGCGCCGAGGAGGCCGGGAACGGGCCCACTCCGCTGCATAGGCTGGCGCTCCCCGAGCACTGGGGCATCGATCTTTATCTCAAGGACGAGACCGTGCATGCCACGGGCAGCCTGAAACATCGCCTCGCGCGCTCCCTGTTTCTGTCGGCGCTGTGCAGCGGGCAGCTCAAGGAGGGCGGCACCGTGGTTGAGGCCTCCAGCGGATCCACGGCGGTCAGCGAGGCATATTTTGCGCGGCTGATCGGGGTGTCCTTTATCGCCGTATTGCCTCGGGGGACAAGCGCGGAAAAGATTGCGCGCATCGAGGAGGCCGGCGGTTCCTGCCGCTTCAGCGATCACCCCGAGCTGCTGTGCGCCGAGGCATCCGCCCTCGCCGCGGAGCTGGGGGGCCATTTTATGGACCAGTTCACCCACGCCGAGCGGGTAACCGATTGGCGGGCGAGTACCGGGCTGGCCGGGGAGATCCTGGCCGACCTCTCCGACGAACGCTATCCGGAGCCGCTCTGGGCGGTCATGGGGGCCGGAACCGGGGGAACCTCGGCCACGCTAGGGCGGCATTTCCGCTACCGCGGGCTGGGCACACGGGTATGCGTTGTGGACCCGGAGGGAAGCGCGTTTTATCGAGCCTGGACCGAGGGTGATCCGGAGGCCACCGGGGTGGGTTCGCGGATCGAGGGGATCGGGCGGCCGCGCGTGGAGGCCTCGTTTATCCCGGGCGTGATTGACCGGATGGAGAGGGTCCCGGACGGGGCGAGTATCGCGGCGATGCGCCGGCTCGGGGGTCTCCTGGGTACCGATCCGGGGGGATCAAGCGGAACCAATCTCTGGGGTGCGCTGCACATCGTGGCCGAGATGCGGGGGCGGGGAGAGCGCGGAAGCGTGGTGACGGTGTTGTGTGATGGCGGCGAGCGCTATCGCGATACCTATTACGACGAGGCGTGGCTTGCCCGGAGCGGGATCGATCCGGGCAGTTTTGATGCCGAACTCGGCGCGCTGCTGGGTATCGCCGGTTAGGAGGCCGGGGCCGCGGTAGTGGCGGCGTGGGGAGGTTTCCACAGGCGAAATCGGTGGGGGTTTTATCCACAGATCATCGGGGAATGCCCCGGTGGGGGCGGAGCCGGAGTGAACTGGGGTCATGATAAAAACCCAATTTGCTCCCGGCACCACCGCCACGCTAGCTGCTGCTGCCTTGTTGCCCTCGGCCCTAGATCACGCCCTCGCTCCACGGGTCGGGCGCCCCAAACCGGTGTGCGGTAATGGAAATAACCTGCTCTCGCAGATAGGCCAACAGCTCCACCCGCCCGGCGGGGGTCACGGCCCCGTCATAAATGGCAAGCGTGGTATCGCCGCCCACGGCCGCGGCCAGCCGCGCGTGCAGGGCGGCGCGGTCGGGGCCCACGAGTCGCACGCGCGATACCCGGGCCACCGGTGCGGCGGATGCCGCCGGGCGGCGCCCCTCGGGCTCCGCCTCGGCAAAGCGGTCAATCCACTCGGCATCGGTTTCCAGCCAAATGGGTACGGCCAGTTCCCCAAGTACCGCACGCACGGCGGCGGGCAAACCGGTGGCAAGGCTCACGCTAAAGGCAGATTTTGCGCGCAATGCGGCAATGATCACCCGCAACACCTCGTCGAGCTCGGCGAACTCCCCCGCGCGGATGGCCACCGGCACGGGCACATAACGCAGCAGGTTTCGTTCCACCCCGAGTTCCGCGGCATCCACGGTCTCACCAAAATTAGTGCCCCAGGCGATCGCATCGGAAAGGGCCGCGCGCCGCAGCTGGTCAAAACGCTGATAGCTCAGGGCGGGCTGTGCCGCCTCGATGAGCTTGCGAATGCGCGGGTCCAGCCCGCGCAGGTGCAGGGTCGAGCTCGAGGCCCCGGTATCGGCCTCCCAGCTCCCCAGGCCCACCAAATAATTGGGCCCGCCGGGCTTTGTTCCGGTGCCCACGGCGGAGCTCTTCCAGCCGCCGAAGGGCTGGCGCTGCACGATCGCCCCAGTGATGGCGCGGTTCACATACAGGTTCCCCGCCTGGACAAGCTCAAGCCAGTCCGCGAGGTCCCCGGCCTCGCGCGTGTGCAGCCCCGAGGCGAGCCCCGAATCGGCCATATTCACATAGCGCACGGCCTCCTTCAGCGATCCCGCCTGCATCAGCCCCAGCACCGGCCCCGAATACTCGGTGCGATGAAAATCCGAGCCGGGCTGCACGCCCTCGCGAATCCCGGGGCTCCACAGCCGGCCCGCATCATCGAGGCGGCGGGGCTGCAACAGCCAGCTCTCATTGCCCGGAAGCACGGTCAGCGCCTCCAGGAGGGGGCCCGCGGCGGGCTCGATCAGCGGCCCCACCCGGGTTCCGGGATGCGTGGCCTCCCCCACGGCAAGCGTGAGCGTGGCGTCCACGAGCTGGCGGCGGAACCTCTCGCTGCGGGCGGCCGAGCCCACCACGATCACCAGGCTCGCGGCCGAACGCTTCTGGCCCGCGAGGCCAAACGCACTCTCCACCACATCCGCCGCCGCCTGGTCAATATCGGCACTCGGCATCACAATAATGGCGTTTTTCCCGCCGGTCTGGGCCAGCAGCGAGAGCTCGGGTTTCCACGAGCGGAACAGCTCGGCCGTGTCCAGCTCACCGGTCAGCAGCACGTGGTCCACGCGCGGGTCGGTGATCAGGGCCCGGTCGAGAGTGTCCTCGCCCTCCCCCGTATCAACCAGGCGCAGGAGCTCGCGCGGCACACCCGCCTCCCACAGGGCCTCAGCCAGCACGGCCGCGCTGCGGCGGGCCTGCGGGGCCGGCTTCAGAATCACTCCGGCGCCCGCGGCGAGCGCGGCGAGCACCCCGCCCGCGGGCACCGCCACGGGGAAGCTCCACGGCGAGGCCACCACGATCAGCCCGGGGGCGCGATAGCGGGCGCCGCGCACGCTATCAAGTTCTCGGCTGATCGCCGAATAATAATGCGCATAGTCGATGGCCTCGCTGATTTCCGGGTCCGATTCGGCCACCGTTTTACCGGTCTCGCTCACCATAACCTCCAGGAGGCGGTCGCGATTGGCCGCGAGCGAGAATCCCGCGCGTCGCAGCAGGGCCGAGCGCTCGGCCGCGGGGTTGAGCCCCCACTCGCGCCCGGCGCGCTGCGTCTCGGCCAGTATCTTCTGAAGCGTCTCTGCCGAGTCCACGCGGGCGTCGGCGGCCGTCTGGTTTCCCAGCTCGCTTTCCTCGGCCCGGGCCAGCACCCGGCGGGCCCAGGCGCGGTTGGCGGCGAGCGTGGGGTCGGTATCGGGGGCATTACTAAACCCCGGGGCGCCGTGGGTGGTGGCCGCGGATTCCACGATGGTTGTGGAATCAAAAATCCGCACCGAGTCAAACAGCCCCGCGGAATAATTTCGGCGCTCAAGCCCCAGCACCTGCTCGGTCATGCCCACCTCGTCCTCGTCCGCCGCCGGCCGGGTAAATGCCTCGGGTGCCTCGGGCGCATCGGGCACGGGCGCATACGGCTCCGCCAGGCTCCACTCGCTCTCGCGGTTTTGTGTGCGGCGCGGCTCGGGCAGGAATCTGCGTTCCGTTTTCAACTGCCGCACCGAAGCCGCAAATCTCTCGCGCTCCCGCTCAAACAGGATCGGGTCCGTTCCCACCTCAAAAATGGCGGAGAGGAAGTTTTCCTCGAGGGCCCCCTCCTCCAGCCGGCGCACCAGATAGGACACCGCGGAATCAAATTCCCCGGGGTGCACCACGGGCGTATACAGCCGGATGGCGCCCACCTCCTGGCGCACCACCTCCGCCTGGGCGGGAGCCATCCCCAGCATCATCTCGAATTCCACGGCGGTGGTGAGCCGGCGTCTCTGCGCCAGGCGCCAGGCAAACGCAATATCAAACAGGTTATGTCCGGCCACCCCGAGGGTCACGGCCCGGGTGCGCTCGGCCGTGAGGGCCCAGATAAGCACCCGCTTATAGTTGGCGTCGGTGTCCTGCTTATTCAGATAGGGCGCGCTCGGCCAGCCGTGCAGGGTTGCGTCCACCCGTTCCAGCGGCAGGTTCGCCCCCTTCACCAGGCGCACCCGGATCGGCGCCCCACCCGCGGCCACGCGCGCGGCCGCCCACTCCTGAAGCCGCCCCATCGCCTCCATCGCATCGGGCAGATAGGCCTGCAGCGCGATCCCTGCGCTGAGCCCGCGCAGGGCGGGGTCGTCCAGCACCCGGGTGAAAACCGCAATGGTGAGGTCGAGGTCTCGGTATTCCTCCATATCGAGGTTTATAAACTTTGGCCCACCCGGTGCGGCAGCCGCGAGGCGATACAGCGGCAGCAGCCGCTCAACGATGAGGTCCACGGTCTCGTCAAACGCCCACAGCGAGATCTGGGCGGCGATGGCCGAAACCCGAAGCGATACATGGTCCACGTCCGGGCGTTCCAGCAGCACCCGCGTCCCCTCAAGCCTCAGCGCCGCCTCATGGTCCCCGAGCACGGGCTCACCCAGCAGGTTCAGGTTCAGCCGCGTCCCGTTTGCACGCAGTGCCCCGAGAGATTCGTCCAGCCTATGCGGGGTGGCGTCCAAGACCAGGTGCCCCACCATCGTCCGCAGCACCCGACGGGCCACGGGAATCACCGCGGCGGGCACCACGGGGCCCAGTACACCCCCGGTGCGGATGGCCGCCCGCAGCGTTGGGGGCAAAAACTCGGGGGCGATATGCGCGATGCGCGCCAGGTTATTTCCGGCCACATAGGCGCTCTCCGGGCGCATCACCCCGTCCACAAAACCGCGCGAAAACTCCAGCCCGTGGGGGTCCTTCAGGATACCGGCGAGTCGTTCGGCGGCGGGGTCCACGGGCATCTCAACACTTCGCCCCACCCAGGTCAGGGCGAGCTCGGCGGCGTCCGCGGCAAGGCGGTCATAATCGATATCGTCGGAGGTATTGCTATCGGCCATGCTCTGACAGTAAGCCCTCCCCCTCGCGGAACCGATCGCGACGTGCCCAGGGGCCCGAACTCTCGGCGTGAACGGGATGTTCCCCGGTCCTATTCATCGCGGGGGCGCCCCGGGTGCGGGCAACCCGCGGCCCCGCTATGGGCGGGCTGCACGCGCCTGGCCCCTCCCCGAATCTGCGCCGGATCCGCGCGCGGGGCCCGCACATTAGTCCCACTCGCTGGGCGCGGGCGCCTTGGTGGGAGGCAGGGCCACCGCCGCTCCCCAGGGCTCGATCCACTCTTCCATCGGCAGCCGGGGATCGGGGATGCCCACGGCCTCCATCAGCTCCGATATGGGCACCGTCCCGCCGCTCTTGCGCAGGAACCGCGCCTTCATAATGGCGCGGGTATAAATTTCCCCGTTCACAACCATGCGGTGCTCGATATAACCGGCCTTTTCGTCCATGCCGATCACGCGGGTTTCCACCGTGAAGCGCTGCCACAGCCGCAGCGACTTCCGGTACGTCACGCTCTGGCTCGAGACCACCGGGTACCACCCGCGCTCCTGGAACTGATCCCACATCCCGTTGCGCACCATGAGGTCAAAACGTCCCAGGTCAAAAATCGACAGGTAAACGCCGTTATTCATGTGCCACAGCACGTCCAGGTCGGTGGGAAGCGTGCGCAACGTGAGATAGCCCACGTCAAAAAAGCCCACGGTATCGCCGCGCTTGGCCCTCCGCCGGGCGCGCGCCATCACCATCATGGTGCGAAAGATCATGTGCATGGTGTGGGGTTCCTAGAGAAAAATATCGGGGAAGAGCTCGGACTCGTCCACGCCGGGCGAATACTTCGACAGATCCGTGATTCCGTGCTCGGCCAGCACATCCTCCACGATCAACGACCGTCCGTTCAGTTCACGCGAGGGCGTTGTCAAGACCAGATAGGCGGCATCCGCATAAATCTCGGGGGTACGGCTGCGCCGCATCAGCTCCTCACCCCCGAGGATATTCGCCACCGCCGCCGTGCGGATCGTGGTCTTGGGCCACAGCGTATTGGCCGCCACCCCGCGCTCCCCAAATTCCGCGGCCATACCCAGGGTGGCCAGCGACATTCCAAATTTGGCCAGGGTATAGCCGGTGTGCGCACCCAGCCAGCGCGGGTCGAGGCTCACGGGCGGCGACAGCGAGAGGATATGCGGGTTTTTGGCCTTCAGCAGCTCGGGCAGTGCCGCGCGAGACAGCATAAACGTGCCCCGCATATTCACATCCTGCATCAGGTCAAACCGCTTGGGCTCCAGTTCGAGCGTGCCCGACAGGTTAATAACGCTTGCGTTATTCAACACAATATCCACGCCGCCAAAGGCGCCCACGGCCTCCAGTACGGCCCGCAGCACATCATCGTCATTGCGGACATCCCCCACCACGGCGAGCGCCTGGCCACCGGCCGCGCGAATCTCCTCGGCGGCCGTGTGGATGGTTCCCTGCAACGCCGGATGGGGTTTATCGGTCTTGGACAGCATCACAATATTCGCGCCATCGGCGGCCGCGCGCAGCGCGATGGCCAGCCCGATACCGCGGCTTCCACCCGACATCAGAATCGTTTTTCCCTGCAGTGTGGTTGTCATCTACTTCTCTCCCTTATTCGAGCGGGCGGCAAACGCGGCAATTCGAGTGCGGGCGGCCTCGCTGGCCACGGCCGCGGCGATCGTGCGCGCCTCATCGTCCAGCCCCTCGGCATACGGTCGCGCAATTCCGGCGCGCAGCAGGCGCTTGGCCTGACCAAAGGCGGCGGTGGCACCGTTCATCCAGTGTGCGGCCACGGCCTCAGCGCGCGAGGCCAGTTCCTCGGGCGCAACCACCTCATTCACCAGCCCCCAGGCCAGTGCGGTATCGGCATCCAAGACCCGATCGGTGAGGGTGAGTTCCAGCGCACGCCGCATTCCCACGGCCTCGGGGAGCAGCGTGCTCACGCCGCAGTCCGGGGTCAGCCCGATATCGGCGTATTTAGAAACAAATACGGCACGGCTCGCGGCCACCACATAATCACCCACGAGCATGAAACCCAGCCCTCCGCCGGCCACGGCCCCCTGCACGGCGGTCACGATGGGCACGGAAATGGAGGCAAAAATTCGATGCCCCTCGTGGATCACGTCGGCCAATTCGCCCACCGCGGCGGCCGCCCCCTCGCCCAGCCGCGCAAACGAGAGCACATCGCCGCCCGCGCAGAAGGCCGGCCCGTTCGAGTCAAAAATCACCGCACCCACATCGTCCCGATCACGCAGATCGCGGGCGATCTCCAGCCAGAGCAGCGCGGAATCGCGGTCGATCGCCCCCAGGCTCTGCGGACGGTTCAGGGTGATCCGGGCCAGGCCGGCGTCAACCCGATACAAAATATTATTCCGTGGATCATCGAGCGTCATCGCTATCTCCATTCGTCTCGGTTGAGCCTAGGCGACGCCGCGGGTGGCCGTGCCCAACCTTGTGCGGAAGCGGCCACGGGCCCCCGAAACCACGCCCACCCAGTTGTGGCCACCCTACAATCCTTCTCGCAATCCCCGGGTGACTTCTCCAAGCGGCGGCCTCCCGGTATTCCCGCGGCTAAACTTGACCGTATGGCCATTTCGAAGATCCTGCTCTATTACGTCTTCACCCCGCTGGCGGACCCCGAAGCGATTCGCCTGTGGCAGCGCGACCTGGCCGAGTCCCTCGGGCTGCGCGGACGGATCCTGCTCTCGGCCGATGGCATGAACGGCACGGTTGGCGGGGAACTCTCCGCGGTGAAACGCTATCTGCGCAAGACCCGCGAATACCCGGCGTTCAAAAACATGGACATCAAATGGTCCGAGGGGAGCGGGCTCGATGAGTCCGGCTCCAGCCTGGATTTCCCCAAGCTCAGCGTGAAGGTACGCGATGAGATCGTGTCCTTCGGCGCCCCCGGCGAACTGGTCGTGGACAAAAACGGCGTGGTCGGTGGCGGAGTGCACCTGGCGCCCGAGGAGCTCCACGAACTCGTCGCCTCACGCAAAGACGTCGTATTTTTTGACGGCCGAAACGCGTTTGAGGCCGAGATCGGCAGATTCAAAAATGCCGTGATCCCCGATGTTTCCACCACTCGAGACTTTGTCGCCGAGCTCGACTCCGGGCGCTATGACCACCTCAAGGGCTCCCCCATCGTCACGTATTGCACCGGCGGAATTCGCTGCGAGGTACTCTCCGGCCTCATGAAAAACCGCGGCTTTGACGAGGTCTACCAGCTCGACGGCGGAATCGTGCGCTATGCCGAGAAATTCGGAGACACGGGGCTCTGGGAGGGCTCCCTCTACGTCTTCGACCGTCGCGGATCCCTCGATTTTGGTCCCGATACCCCGCGGATCGGTCACTGCGTGACCTGCGATTCCCTCACCAACCTCATGCAAAACTGTGCCGAGCCCTCCTGCCGATCACAGCTTGTGGTGTGCGCCGAGCATTCCGCGGCGGAGCCGCTCTGCCCCGCGCACGTTGCCGTGACGGCATGATCGAAAACTCCAAGCTGGCCATCATCGGTGCCGGCAGCGTGGGTAGCTCGCTTGCCTATGCGGCGCTGATTCGCGGCTCAGCCCGGGAGATTGCCCTCTACGATGTGGACGCGGCGCGGGCCGAGGCCGAGGTGCTTGACCTCTCCCACGGGTCCCCGTTCACCGGGGCCACGGTGGTCAGCGGCGGCGGCGATATCTCGGTGGTGGCCGATGCAAACGTGGTGGTCATCACGGCGGGGGCAAAACAGCTCCCGGGCCAGACCCGGCTTGATCTGGCCGGGGTGAACGCGCGCATCCTGGAATCGCTCCTCCCCACCCTCGTGGAACTCGCGCCCCGCGCCGTTTTCATCCTGGTCACCAACCCCTGCGATGTTCTCACCGTGAAGGCCGAAACCCTGGTGGATCTGCCCCCGGGACGCATCTTCTCCTCCGGCACGGTTCTTGATTCGGCGCGCCTGCGCTGGCTCGTGGCCAGCGCCGCGGGGGTGGCACCGGCCAGTGTGCATGCCGCCATCATCGGCGAGCACGGCGATACCGAGTTTCCGCTGTGGTCCCAGGCAAAGATCGGCCCCACCCCGCTCGCGGAATGGGCGGGCGCCGATGGGCTCCCCCTTTTCACCGAGGAGGTACGTTCGCGGCTGCACCACGAGGTGGTGAACTCGGCCTATACGGTGATCGAGGGCAAGGGGGCCACCAATTATGCGATTGGGCTCTCGGCCGCCCGCATCGTGGAGGCAATCCTGCGCGATGAAAAGGCGGTGCTACCCGTGAGCTCGCTGCTGCGAGGCTATCGTGGCCTCGACGGTGTTGCGCTCAGCGTGCCCTCGGTTGTCGGGTCGCGCGGGGTTGAGCGCCTGCTGGAGGTTCCCATGGACACACGCGAGCTTGCGCAATTCCATGCCTCGGCCGCGGCGCTGCGCGCCAGCGCCACCGCACTCGGTTTTTAGTCGTTTGCCCTGCCGCCCTGGGTTTCCCCGGTGGTGCTGGATAGGCTGGGATCATGACTGAGACAGAGATGTTTAACGCCTGGTGGGTGGGCGAGGATGACACCCATATCCGGCCCACGTCCACCGCGGAGCTGGGCGAGGGCGACACCCTGGTCCGCGTGGAGTTTTCCGGCATCAACTATAAGGACGGCCTGGCGCTGAGCCGGCGTCCCGGCGTGCTGCGCACGCTTCCCCTGATCCCGGGGATCGACCTGGTCGGAATGGTGCGCTCCTCCACCCAGGAGCGCTGGAGCGTGGGCGAGCGCGTGCTTATCAACGGTGCCGGGCTCGGCGAGACCCATAACGGAGGGCTGGCGCAGTTTGCCCGGGTAAACGGCGATGATCTGGTTCGTGTGCCCGAGACGCTGAGCAATTTTCGCGCCGCCGCGATCGGTACCGCCGGGTTCACCGCGATGCTCTCGGTGCTTGCGCTGGAGGATCGTGGCATCACCGCCTCCTCCGGACCGGTCCTGGTTACGGGGGCGAGCGGCGGCGTGGGCAGCATCGCCGTGGCGCTCCTCGCCGGCCTCGGCTATGAAGTGGTGGCCTCCACCGGTCGCATCGCCGAGCAGGGAAATTTCCTGCGGCATCTGGGGGCCTCCGCGCTCCTGGATCGCGCCGAATTATCCGAGCCCGGCAAGCCCCTCCAGAAGCAGAGCTATGCGGCGGTGGTGGACTCGGTTGGCAGCCATACACTGGTGAACGCTCTTGCCCGCCTTGATTATGGTGGCGTCGCCACCAGCTGTGGCCTCGCCCAGGGAATCGATCTGCCGGGTACCGTGATGCCCTTTATTTTGCGTGGCGTGAGCCTGACCGGAATCAACTCGGTATACGCCCCGAGCGCCCTGCGGGAGCGGGCCTGGCAGCGTCTCGCCCGCGACCTGGACATCGGGCTTCTCGACTCGCTGACGAGTTCCATCGCGCTGGATGAGGCGGGCACGGCGGCCGAACAGATTCTCGCCGGGAAACTCCGCGGCCGAACGGTCGTGGATGTCGACGCCTAAACCCGCCAACAGCGATCTCTGGGCCCACCGGGAGATCGCACCCGATATCGTGCTGCGGCCGATCGCCGGGGGTGATGGGCCCGCCCTCGCGGCGGCCCATCGCAAAAATCGGGCCCATCTTGCACCCTGGGATCCGCTGCGCAGCGAGTCCTTTTTTCGCGACGATGCCCAGTCGGTGGAGGCGCTTAACCTGCACGCTGCCTGCCGGGATGGGCAAATGCTTCCGCTGGTGCTCTGTGCCGGGGACCGCATCATCGGCCGCGCGACGCTTTCGGGAATTTCCGGCGGACCGTTTTGCAGCGCCAATCTGGGCTATTGGGTGGATGCGGAATTCACGGGGCGCGGGCTTGCCCGTGCGGCGATCGCGCGCACCGCGGAGATTGCGCGCAACAGCCTGGGGTTGCATCGCCTCCAGGCCGCCGCACTGCCGCATAACGCGGCCTCGCGCGCGGTGCTCCGGGCCTCGGGGTTTCACGAGATTGGGCTCGCCCCGGCCTATCTGCAAATCGCCGGTACCTGGCAGGATCACGTGCTCTCCCAGCTGATCCTGCACGATAGCGAGTGGCCGGCCGCCGCGAAACCCATCCCCGGTTAGGCAGGCGCCGGTGCGGTCGCCACTCCGGCCCCGGGCTCGCCCGGCCCCGCACGGCAGGCGCTCCACGCTAATTATGCACGGCCCGACCAATCCCATAGCCTCGTTCCGGCCGACGAACCGGGGTAGTTCGGACCGCGTCCGGGCTCCCGCCGACGGCCCTCACAAAAGCGGCCCGGCCACCCACGCCGGGGGCACACCCGCCGATTCTTCACGCGGCCAGATCTTGATCCACCCTCAACCCGACCCCTGCCACCCTGTGGGCAACGGTGGCCACCCGACACGAGAGTCCAATCGCCCGCGGGCACTACCCCAATAGACCCGAGTCGCGGGCGAGCCCACGCCACGAACACACACGGGTATGACCCGGCCGCCCCTGCCGAGGACGCACCCGCCGAATCTTCGCGCTGCCAGATCCTGAACATCCCTCAACCCGGCCAAGCCCGATGGGCAATGGGGCCATCCGGCACGGGAACCTGCTCCCCCGAGGACACCACCCCAATAGACCCGGGCGCCGGCCACCCGGCGGAGCCCTCCCCCAACGCACCCAAGTCGCGGGCGAGCCCCCGCCACGAATAAACACGGGTGTGGCCCGGAAGCCCACGCCGAGGGCGCACCCGTCGAATCTTCACGCGGCAGATCTAAATCACCCCCAAACCCGGCCCCGGCCAAGCCCGGTGGGCAACGGTGGCCATCCGGCACGGGAACCTGCTCACACGAGGACACCAGACCAATAGACCCAGGCCTCGGCCACCCGGCGGGCCCCTCCCCCAATGAACCCGGGCCGCGGGCGAGCCCAAGCCAAAACAGGAGGCAGGCGTGGTCCGGTCCCAGGCCAAACGCGAGTGTGGTCCAATCCAAGCCAAACATAGGTGTGGCCAAAGCCTCAGCCAGGCATGATCCGTGCCACGGGAAAACACGGGGGTGTTCCGCCCGCCGGCGGCGGCCGGAACACGCCCGGTGCTAGTTTTCCTCGGGGGCCTGAGCCTTTTTTGCCCGGGGGCGGGAGGATTGCGCGGGCGCGGTGGTCGGCGACGCGTTCGCCTTCGTGGCCGCCGGTTTAGCGGGCGTCTTCTCCTCTGCGGGCGTGGCGGGTGAGGTCGTGTCGGTGGATTTTTTTGCCGCGGATTTGGCCGGCTCGGGGCGAGCATCGGCCGGCGACGGGGGTGTCGACGTGGCGGCCGCGGATTTGCTCTTTGCGGGCTTCGGGGTCGCGGGAGTGGATTCCGCGGACGCGGTAGTCCCCGACTTTATCGCCGCGGCCTTCGCGGCTGCCGGCTTAGTCTCGGCGGGCTTCGATGCCGAAGACGTCGCGGACTTGGGCTCCGACGCGGCAGACTTCGACACGGCAGACTTAGACGCGGCGGGCGTGGAGGTTTTGGCCTTCGACGACGCGGGAGTCGACCCCGCGGACTTCGACGCAGAAGCCGTCGCGGACTTGGGCTCCGATGCGGCAGACTTCGACGCGGCGGACTTCGAACCCGAAGACGCGGTGGCCCCGGACGCGGACCCCGCGGGCTTCGACGCGGAAGCCGTCGTGGGCTTGGAGGTCGTGGACTTGGGCTCCGCCGCCGGGGACTCCGACGATGACGGGGCCGCAGACTTCGATGCCGTGGACTTCGACGCGACGGACGCGGATGCGGCGGTCTTTGAGGCGGCCGTCGCGGAGGCGGCACCCTTTAGGGTGGTGTCGGCTTTGGCGGAGGATGCCGAGGCAGGCTTCGACGCGGTGCTCTTGGCCGCGGGCGCGGACGATTTTTTGGCGACGGTCGTCTCGGCGGCGGGAGTGGACGCGGGAGTCGCGGCCTTCTTGGCGGCAGCCTTGGACGTCGCCGATGCCGGTGTGGAGGAGGTGGCGGAGGCGGCCTTCTTCGCAGAAGCCTTTGCGGCGGCGGGCTTTGTGGTGGATACGGGCGTGGTGGGCTCCGCGGCGGCGCCGGCCGGCGCCTTCTTCGCCGGGGCCTTTGCCGCCGTCTTCGGGGCCGCGGACTTCTTCGCGGCGACCTCCGGGGCAGCGGGCTTCCGGGTGCCGGTGGCCTTCGGAGCCGCGGCCTTCTTCGCCGTAGCCTTCTTCTCCGCGGGCGTGACCGTGGTCGGCTCCGCGGCCTTCTTGGTCGCGGGCTTCTTCGCGGCAGGCTTCTTGGCCGCGGGCTTCTTCGCCGCGGCGGCCGGGGCACCCGGGGCCTTCACCCGCGTGACCGTGGTGATGGTCTTGGGGGCGGCCTTCTCCGAGAACTCCAGGAAGGTATCGGTGATGATGGTCTCACCCGCCGCGTTCACGCTCTCCACGGGCGCGGGTACGGCGGCCGTGGTGGGCTGTTCCGGGGTGGGCTCAACCGGCTTACCCGACATCAGGTCCACACCCTCGGCCTTGCGGGCCCGAAGCTTATGGATCAGCCCGGGCTTCACGCCCGTGACCGAGGCCGGGGAGACATCGATACCGGATTCGATCAGCGCGGCCACGTCTGCCTCGGTGGCGCGACGGGCGTCGATCCTGGCGGCACGGGTCGTTTTGCCCCCGGCCGGGCGACGGCCGGGACGGGCCTTGGGGGTGTCCAGGCGCAGCGCGGCGATGAGCTCGGCCGCATGCCGGGTGGTGACGATGACGCGGCTATAATCGCTATCGATCAGGTCAAAAACCACCGAGGGTTTTGATCCCCGAATCACCAAAAAATCATTGCCCCCGTGGAATTTCCACTGGCCCACCGCGAGGGTGAGGGGGATGCTCCAGCCGGGTGCGCGGATGCCGCGCAGCCAGATCCACGGATCCTCCGTGATCGTGGCCGAGCGGATGGCCTCGCGCGGAATGATGACGTTGTCTTTGCGCCAGGAGAAGGCCTTTTCCGCCGCCGTTAGCTTCACTTCGAGACGGTCGGGGTGCAGAAGGAGGCTAGCCATACTGACTAGTCTGCACTCTTCCCCCTGATAATGGGGTGAAGACACCTCACAAAGTCATAACAAGCATCCCGGGAGGGCGCGGCGCGGGCCCGTTCCACTCCCGCCCGGGGCGGTGGCCGCGGAGGCGGCAGTGGCCGCGAGGGGCGGCCGACGCACACCCAAATATCGTGTACCGCGCCGGGATCAACAAACCCGCGGCAATACTCCCCGCAACGGGCGGCATCACCGCGAACCCGGAACGGCATCCACATGGGAGCCCAAGCCACCCGCGGTGAAACGGGCAGACCCCGGAGGAGAATACGGCCACGCGCCCGCTCGGCGGCGGCGGATCTGCGCCACTCGGGCGAGAGCGGGGCCGCCCGCGGGAGCACCCCACCCCCGGGCACGAGACCACACGGGGCACGAGGCCACTCGGGGCGCGGGCCACACGGGCGGGCAACGCCGCCCACCCCGGGGCTCAGCGACGGAAAGTGGCGCCGTTATCGGAGGCAATGACCGCCACATCAGCAGCACGGCGACCATCTGCTGGCGGGCAATAACGCGCACCGCAAGGCCCACCCCAGGGTGAGAGCGGAGCCGGCCGCGAAAGCACCCCACCCCGGCCACGAGACCACTCGGCGCGTGGGCCACACGGGTGGACGACGCCATCCACCCCGGGAGGTCAGCGACGGAAAGTGGCTCCCTTATCGGAGGCAGCGACCACCACATCCAACAGCACGGTAACCATCTGATGGCGGGCAACAAGGCGCACGTCGAGGCCCGCCCCGGGCGAGCGCGGGGCCGTCCGCGAAAGCACCCCGCCCCCGGGCACCAGGCAGCTCGGGGCACGAGACCACTCGGCGCGCGGGACACACGGGCGGGCGACGCCACCCACCTCGGGGACTCGGCGACGGAAAGTGGCTCCCTTATCGGAGGCAGCGACCACCACATCCAGCACCACGGTAACCCTCTGATGGCGGGCAATAAGGTGCACCTCGAGGCCCACCCGGGCGAGAGCGGAGCCGCCCGCGGAAGCACCCCGCCCCGGTCATGAGGCCGCTCGGGGCGCGGGCCACACGGGCGGGCGACGCCACCCACCCCGGGCACGAGGCCACTCGGCCACTCGGCGCGCGGGCCACGCGGGTGGGCGACACCGCCCACCCCGGGAACTCAGCGGCGGAAAGTGGCGCCGTTATCGGATGCGGTGACCACCGCATCCAGCAGCGCGGTAACCGTCTGATGGCGGGCGACAAGGTGCACCTCGAGGCCGACCGCGGCGGCGTCCTTTGCGGTGCGGGGGCCGATTGCGGCCACGAGGGTGCTCTGCGGGATCGCCCCGAATTGCTTCACCACCTGCTCGGCGATGCTGCCCGAGGTCACCAGGAGGGCATTAATGCGGCCGCTGTGGACATCGGCGACCACCTTTTCCGAGACCGGTTCGCCGACCGTGCGAAACGCCATCACGGAGAGGACATCGTGTCCCGCGGCGATCAGGCCGCGGGTAAGAACGGGTTTGGCATCCTCGGCGCGCAGCGTGAGGAAGCGGCGCGGCTCGGGCTCGCGCTCGGCCAGCTCGCGCACCATGCCGGAGGCGGAATTATCCTGCTCGGGCACGAGGTTCACGGTAAACCCCGCTGCCTGTGCCGCCGCCGCAGTGGTCTCTCCCACCGCGGCAATCTTGGTATGGGCGGGGATCTTCACCCCCTGCGAATACAGCACATCCACCGTGGTGGCGCTGGTCAGGGTGAGCCAGTCGAAGGCCCCCTGCTGGAGCGCCTCGAGCGCCGAGGCCAGGGCCTCGGGATCATCCGTGGGCGCAAAATTCACCATCGGGGCGATCACCGGCGTGGCTCCGCGGCTGCGAAGCTCGGCGGCGACGCCGTCTCCCCAGGGCCCTCCTCGGGGCACCAGGATCCGCCAGCCGGCCAGCGGCTTGGAGGACAAATCTGCTGTAGTCATCGGGTTGCCTTTGTGGAACGATCGCGGCCGCACCTCACTTTGCGGGGGCGGCAAAGGGCACGGTGGACGTGCCCTACCCTACCCATGATCGCCCTTAATGGTCCAGAGGCGAAATCGGGCGGCCGGGAATACACGCGGTGAACGGCGATTACGGGAACGGAAAAGGCCGCCCCTGTCCGGGACGGCCCTTTTCTTGGCGCGTGGTCTAGCGGCTCAGCGCCCGCACGAGGCCCCAGGCAACGAGGCCCGCGGCACCCGCCACGGCAACAGCCCCGGCATAAAAGCCCGCGGGGTTTTTGGCACGCAGCCTGCGCGCGCGGATCTTGCCGCGGTCGGCGGCATGGGAGACCCGCTTGGGGACGTTGAGCTTATCCTCAATCGCGTTCAGCGTAGCGACCAGGTCCTGACGGGCCTGCTCGGGTGATTGTGCGTTATTTACGCTCATATTCGCCCACTCCCTTTACCGCTCGAAAATCCTTCTGCAGACCCTCGATCGGGCCCTGCTCCTCGCTCAGGCGCTTAAAGTATCGCAGTGCGATATACCCAAATACGGCGGCCAGGAGAATAAACAGCACAAAAACGATGAGGGCCGCGAGCCATGCGGGCATCACCAGCGCGAGCGCCAGGATGATGACCGCCACCAGCGTACCCACGGCAAAAAACACAAAGATCAGGGCCACGGCCACAAAAACCGCACCCATTCCGGCGTTTTTGCCGAGGTGGATGGCCTTAACCTTGGCCTGTTCGATCTCGGCCTTCACGAGCGCCGAGATTTGGCCCGGCAGATCGGCGATCAGCGCGATCAGCGAACGCTTGGAGGAATCACTCATGCCGCGACTCTATTTCTTTGCCCCGGCGCCGGTGCTACCCGCGGCGGGCTTGGTGGACGCGGATTTTTTGGAGGCGCCTGCGGCCTTCGTGGTGGAGGTTCCCGCGCTCTTGGCAGCGGGCTTGGCCTCCTTGGCGGCGGGCTCGGCCGGGGAATCGCTCGCGATGACCGTGGCGACCTTACGCACTCCGCTATAGAGCATCCCGGGGACCTCGCTCACGCGGGCCTTGGCGAAGGACTGTACCTTCTCCACCTGGTTCTGCACCGGGGCTGTATGCCATACGCTCAGCCAGCCGCTCTTGATCTGCTCGTAGCGCTGGCGCCCGGCTCGGCTTCCCAGGACATACCCGGTGGCCAGTCCCGCGACAAAGAGAATTTTGCCTCGCATCATGTCTCCCTCGTTCATCGGTCAGATATCTTCCCAGCGTAGCGCCTTGCCCTCAAACCGCCCGCATGGCTGTCGGACCTATCCCGCAATGAGCGCGAGGGCATCGCCGGAGGAGGAGGATACGATCAGGAGCCCCACCAGCAGAAAGATGCCCAGCGCAATATAGGCCAGCACCACCACCGAACCCACGATGATGCCGGCTATCGCCAGGCCCCGCCCGCGCTCGCCCGTGCGCCGAATCTGGCCCAGGCCCACGGCCGCGAGCACAATTCCCACGACCGGCATACCCAGCACGGAAACGATAAACCCGATGATTGCCAGGACGTTCCAGCCCGGCATAACGGGCGCCGAGGCTGCAGAGGTTTGGGGGCCCGCGGGCTGCTCATAGGTCATGGTTTATCTCTCCCCGTGGGGCGGACACGCTCCGCCTCCGACGCCCCGATCTTAGCCGCCCCGGATGGATATCCGCAGAGAAATCTGTGTCTTAACGACACGAGCCCCGCGGGATGACCCGCGGGGCTCGTGAGCGGTGAAGCCTAGGCTCCGCGCAGGCGCTCGGCGAAGTACAGGTAGAGGTCGGCAATCGCGACGCGCTCCTGCTTCATGCTGTCGCGGTCACGCACGGTGACGGCCTTATCCTCGAGCGAATCGAAGTCCACCGTGACACAGAAGGGCGTACCCACCTCGTCCTGGCGGCGGTAGCGGCGGCCGATTGCGCCGGCATCGTCGAAGTCCACGTTCCAGGTCTCGCGCAGCTCGGCGGCGACCTCGCGGGCCAGCGGCGAGAGCGCCTCGTTCCGGCTCAGCGGCAGGATGGCCACCTTGACCGGGGCCAGGCGCGGGTCGAGGCGCAGGACGGTGCGGGTATCCACGCCACCCTTGGAATTGGGAACCTCCTCCTCGTCATAGGCGTCCACGAGGAACGCCATGAGCGAGCGGGTCAGACCCGCCGCGGGCTCGATGACATAGGGGATCCAACGCTCGTTCTTGGGCTGGTCAAAATATGACAGGTCCTTGCCCGAGGCCTCGGAGTGGGTCTTGAGGTCATAATCGGTGCGGTTGGCCACACCCTCCAGCTCGCCCCACTCGCCGCCGGGGAAACCAAAGCGGTATTCCACGTCCACGGTGCGCTTGGCATAGTGCGAGAGCTTTTCCTTGGGGTGCTCAAAGAAGCGCAGGTTATCGCGGTCGATACCCAGGTCGGTATACCACTTCATGCGCTCCTCGAGCCAGTACTCGTGCCACTGCTCATCGGTGCCGGGCTCCACAAAGAACTCCAGCTCCATCTGCTCAAATTCGCGCGTGCGGAAGATGAAGTTTCCGGGGGTGATCTCGTTACGGAAGGACTTTCCGATCTGGCCGATTCCAAACGGCGGCTTCTGGCGCGAGGCCTGCAGCACGTTGGCGAAGTTCACGAAGATACCCTGGGCGGTCTCGGGACGCAGATAGTGCATTCCGGACTCGTCCTCCACGGGACCCAGCGTGGTCTTGAGCAGGCCGGAGAAGGCCTTGGGCTCGGTCCAGTTTCCGCGGACTCCGGTATCGGGGTCGGGGATCTCGTCCCAGCTCGCGGGCTCGCGGCCGTGCTTGGCCTCGAAGGCCTCCCACAGGTGATCCGCGCGGTAACGCTTATGGGTGATGGTGGATTCCACGAGGGGATCTGTGAAGACCTCCACGTGTCCCGAGGCCTCCCAGACCTTGCGGGGAAGGATCACGCTGGAGTCGAGTCCCACGACGTCGGAGCGACCCTGGACCATGGTTTTCCACCACTGGCGCTTGATGTTTTCCTTAAGCGCGACACCGAGAGGGCCGTAATCCCATGCGGAACGCGATCCACCATAGATTTCACCGGCCTGGAAGACAAATCCGCGATGACGGGCGAGGGCGATGACTTTATCGAGACGGCTGGCTGCCACTGTGGCTCCTGAAGTTTGCACTGATTACCCGACCGGGTGCCGGGCATTAACGCCCCAGTTTACCCATTTCCGGCGTGCCCTGCCCCGCGGCATAGACTAATTTGATGACCCAGAGCGCGCTTCCCCATATTCCCGTGGCCGCCCTCGCGTTTATTCGCGACCGGCGCATGCTGATGGTCACCGCGCGCGGGCGGGACGTCATCTATCTACCCGGCGGCAAGATCGACGCGGGCGAGAGCGCGCGCGAGGCGGTGATTCGTGAGGTCCGCGAGGAGGTGGGGGCCGAGCTGATCCCGGAGACCCTGCACGAATATTTTGACCTCGCCCTGCAGGCCCACGGTGAGCCCGAGGGGCGGCTCGTGGAGATGCGGGTCTTCCGCGGGGAGCTTGCGACCGAGCCCACCCCGAGCAGCGAGGTGAGCGCCCTGCACTGGGCGAGTACCGCCGATGCTCCTCGCTGCCCGCCCGCGGGGGCCGCGGTGCTCGCCCGGCTCTTCGCCGACGGGCTGATCGACTAGACCCGGCGGGATCCCGCGCCGCCTCCGCGCCCCCGCGCAATTTACAGCCACCGGGGCTAGGTTCGCGGCATGACCATTCCATCCGCACCCCCTGCCCCGCGCAACCGGGCGGGAATCCACGCCGCGGGGGAAAATAATCCCCCGCGGGAATATCTGCCGTTATAGGGTTTCCGTCATGGACCCTCACCGGAGTACGGCCCCGCCCACCCTCGACCGAGCCCTGTTCTGGGTGCAGTGGATGATGCCGCTGCTGATCGCCGTGATCCTAATCGCGATACCCCGCGGCGGCTATGGTGCGGGACTCGATCGGCTCCTCCCGCTGCTCGCATACGGCCTGGTGACCCCCGCGGTGCTGCTGGCCTATCCCGGGGCGCTGCGCGCACGCGCGGTACCGCCGCGACTGTTTTATCCGCAGATCGCGATCTGGGTTGTGCTGGTGGTGCAGGCGGCACTGCTCTCTAATAACGCCGACCGCTTCGATTTCAACCTGTTCACCAGCCTGGCGCTGGGCCTGGGGTTAAATATTCTGGTGGCGGTGGCCGTGCTTTTTGCCTCGCTGCGCGCAGCCCTGGCCGTGGCGCGGCTCTGGGGCGTGGGCCCGCGGCCCGTGGGTGGCGGGCGCATCACTCTGCATATTTTGCCGCTGCTGCTGGGCGTGGGCATCGCGATTCTGAGCACGCAGTTTTGGTATCAGCCCTCGCTCGGCTCGCTCTGGGCGCTGATCCAGGCGCCGATCTATGCCGTCTCCACGGGGCCGTTCCTCGCGATCTCCCTTGTGCTCTGGGCCGCGTATCGCGGCCGCAACCTGCCGCCACGGTTTGGCCTGCTGCTGGGGATCGCGGTGGGGCTTTTTCTCCTCCAGGAGCTCTTCCACACGCTCTCGATGCTGCTCCTCATCAACGGCGGGGTCCTGGGCCCGGATCTGCCGGGCCGCGAGCTCCTGGGCGGATTCGCGACGCTCGTGGAACTCTCCGCCTGGGTGCTGGCGATCCTCGCGTTGAGCCTGCTGCTGCGCGGCCTGGGTGTCGGACCCGTGGCCGCGGGCCCGGCGCAAAATCGCGCGCTCTCGGCGCCGCATCCGGTTCTGGAGTCCGTGATCCGCGTGGGCCAGTGGGTGGCCGTGCCGGGCATCCCGCTCTATCTGATCCTCGGCCGCCAGATCTTCGGCGGGCTGGGCTGGTATAGCGTGCTCCTGATCATGATCAGCCCCCTGATCATCATTGCGCTGCTGATCGCGCCGATCATCACGAGTATTCCCTCGCGGCGAAAGCGCGCGCTTGGGCCGGTTTATGTGATCGGCACGCTCGCGCTCTGGGCGGGGGTCTTCCTCGCCGGGCTGTTTATCCGGGATGCCGGGGACGGCCCTCCCGAGGCACATATCCTGGACGGGGTGATCCCGGTTGATGTCTCGGAGTCCCTCATGTATCTCTTCGCGATGATCGCGATACTCGCCTGGCTGGGCACGCTCGTGGGCCTCGCGCTGGCCCCGGCAGCCGCGGCGCCGGGCGCTCCGCCGCCCGGCGGGCCCGCACAGCAGTTCCCGGCACCCGCACAGCAGTTCCCGGCACCCGGCCAGCAATCGCCTCCCCCCGCCTATGGCCCGGCCGAGCACGGAAGCGCGCCCGCCCCGGGGGAAAATAACACCCCCGGCGCGGCCCGCTAGGGGCCGGGCCGGGGGCGGCGGCCTCGCGTCAGTAGAGGGTATTGCCGCCCGAGACATTCAGCGTCGCGCCCGAGATGAAGCTCGCGGGTGCCGAGCTCGTGAAGACGATCACCGAGGCAATCTCCTCGGGCGTGCCAAATCGGCGCAGCGGCGTGGCCTCCTCGAGCTCCACGCGGCGCTCCGGGGTGAGGCCATCGCGCATCATCGCGGTATCGATCAGGCCCGGGGCGATCGTATTCACCGTGATATTGCGCGGCCCATAGGCCTTCGCGAGCCCGCGCGCCATCGTGGTCACCGCACCCTTGGTGGTGGCATAGGGCAGGCGCGTGGACAGTCCGCCGGAGAGCCAGGCACCCGAGGAGATGATCGTGACCCGGCCGCCATCGCCGTGCTCACACATCGCCTCGGCCGCGGCACGCGCGAGGAAAAACGTGGCGTTCACGTTGACGTTCATATGGGCCATCCACTGTTCCTCGGTGACCTCGGTGAGCTCCACGGTCTGTAGCATCGCCGCGAGATGGGCCAGCACGTCGATTCGGCCATAGGTGGCCAGCACGCGCGCCACCACCTCCTCGGCCGTGGCCCGATCGTGCACCGTGAGCGCTATCCCGGTATGGCCCTCCCCCGGGAGCGAGGCCACGAGCTCCTCCACCGCGGACGCATCGCGATCCACGCAGATAACCCGCGCGCCCTCCTCGGCAAAAATTCGCGCCGTGGGGCGGCCGATGCCACCCGCGGCTCCCGTGCACAGAACTACCTTATTTTCCAGGCCCAGCTTCACGATGTTTTCCTTAACGTCGGGATGCGGGGCCCACCTCCGTGTGGGCCCCGAAAAAAATTTATGCCGGTTAGCTACTCGCGGCGTGTGCCGCGGCCACCACGGCGTCCACGATGAACTCGCGGTTCTGCTGGAAGCGCTCGCTCGGGGTGGAGACGGTGAGGCAGGCCACGATCGTGCCACCCACCAGAATGGGTGCACTCACGCAGATCACGCCGAGCTCAAACTCCTCGCGATCAAATGCATAACCCACGCGGCGGATCTCCTCCAGCTCCGCGCGGAAGGCCTTCGCCGAGGTGATCGTATTGGCCGTGCGCGGATGGAATCCGCTCGCCGCAATCACCCGCTCGCGCAGCTCCGGGGTGCCATAGGCGAGCAGCAGCTTGCCGCTGGCCCGGGCGTGCAGATCGTCCGAGTGCGAGCCGGTCAGGCCCGAGACGCGCACGGCGCGCGAGCCCTCGATCGAGGACAGCACGGCGATCTCGCCGTTGCGCCACGCGCTCAGATAGGCCGTCTCCTCGGTGGAGGCGGCGAGCTGGCGCAGGAATACCAGATAGTTTTCGGGGGCGGCGGAATTGCGCTCAATCGCGGCCGCGACCACCTCGGCCTGCGGGCCCAGCACATAGCGCCGGCGGCTGTCTTTAAAGAGCAGGCCCTCCTGCACCAGCGTGGCCAGCAGGTGGTAGGCGGTGGGCAGGGACAGACCCTGCGCATCGGCGACCTCCTTGGCCAGGAGCCCCTCGTCCGTACCCGCCACCGCGATCAGGATGCGCGAGGCCCGGGCCACGGACTGAATCGTGGTGGTCCCCGGCTTCTCCGCCTTCGTTAGCGCTTTATCGGACATACTCTCAACCATATCTTCCCCACACTCGTGTTACACGGAACCGCACGCGGCCCGGCGGGTGATCGCCGGGCCGCGTGGAAAAGCCGGGGCTAGGCCACGGCGCGGCGCGCGGCCGCAAGAATCGCGGCGATACCCGGCAGCACGGCATCCTGCAGATTGGGCGCCGAGGGCATCCGAATATCGGGGGTGCCCAGGCGCAGCACGGGGCCGTCCAGGTTTTCAAACTGGGACTCCCCGATCCGCGCCGCCACCTCGGCACCAAAACCACCCGTGGTGGTGGCCTCGTGCACGATCAGCACGCGGCCCCCGGTGGCGAGGATCGCCTCGGCGATCGCGGCGTCATCCAGCGGGCGCAGCCAGCGCAGGTCCACCACCCGGGCGGAAATGCCCTCGGTGGATTCCAGCAGTTCGGCCGCCTCCAGCACGGTGCCCAGCATCGCGCCCCACGTAAAGATCACCAGATCGGCGCCCTCGCGATGGGTGCGGGCACCCTCCACGCGCTGCAGCGGCCCGTTGGGGTTCACCTCGCCCTCCATCTGATAGAGCGAGCGGGCCTCGATGACCACCGTGGGATCGGGATCGGCCACGGCGGCGCGGAGCATGTCATAGGCGTCCTGCGGCGTGGCCGGCAGGCCCACCTTAATGCCCGGGATATGGGCAAAAAACGCCTCGATGCTCTGCGAGTGCTGCGCGCAGGAGCCAGCCGTGACGCCCTGCTGCATCCGGATCGTGAGCGGGGCGGAGAGACGACCGCGGCTGATATAGCGCACGTTAGATGCCTGGTTGATGATCTGATCAAATGCCACAAACGTGAAATCGGCCCACATGATCTCCACGATCGGCCGGGCCCCGGTCATCGCCGCGCCCACCGCCGAGCCCAGGATCGCGGCCTCCGCGATCGGGGTATCAAAGACCCGCTCGTCGCCAAACTCGCGGTGCAGCCCGCGGCTCACGCCGAAGATTCCGCCGGCAAATCCGACGTCCTCCCCGTAAAGAATGGTCTCGGGGCGGCGCTCCAGCTCGGTGCGCAGCGCGAGATTCACCGCGCGCTGATACGTGAGGTTTTTGGTCTCGCCCACATCGGGATTGGCCAGATCGGTCACGGGTTCGGCATAGAGGTGCTCAAAAACGCCAGCGGTATCCGGCAGCGGCATCGCGCGCACGGCGGTCTCCGCCTCCGCGACGGCCCGCAGCGCCTCGGCCTCGGCCGCGAGGCATTCGGCCTCGGTCAGCAGGCCCTCGCCCAGCGCCCGGGCGCGGAAGCGCGCGATCGGATCGGCGGCCTCCGCGGCCTCCTGGTCCTCGCGCGGGCGATAGTGCTGGATGTCCTTGTTATAGTGCCCGGATAGGCGCACCGTCTTCAGCTCCAGGAAGACCGGGCCCTCGCCGCGGCGACATGCGGCGGCGGCCTCGGCCACGGCATCGCGCACGGCAAAGGGGTCGCCGCCGTCCACGATCCGGGAGTCGATGCCGAGGCCACGCGCGCGCTCGACCAGGTCCGCGCTGCGGGTGGTGGCCTCAAGCGGGGTCATCTCGGCCCAGCCGTTGTTCTCACACAGAAAAACCACGGGCAGGTTGCGGGCCGCGGCGAAGATCATGCCCTCGAGCGAGGCGCCCTGGTTCATCGCGCCATCGCCGATGCTGGTGAGCGTGACCCGGTCGCTGCCCAGCAGGCGCGAGGACACCCCCACACCCGCGGCGATCGGATAGCCCGCGCCCACGATCGAGTTTTCCCCCAGGAAGCCGGTATCGGGATCGCTCAGCAGCGCCGATCCGCCGCGGCCGCCGTTGGTGCCGCCCGCGCGCTGCGCGATCTCACCCAGCACCGCGGTCAGGCTGGACCCCAGGGCCAGGGCCCAGCCGTGACCGCGATAGGTCGAGAGCACCACGTCGTTCTCCCCGAGCGCCGCGGCGGCACCCACGGGGATGGCCTCCTGGCCGAGGCACAGGTGCACGGAGCCCGCCACCAGACCCTCGCGGGAGAGTTCGAGGGTTTTTTCCTCGCTCGCGCGAATGGTCAGCATTTGTAGATAGGCCGCGGCCGGTGTGAGATCTTCTCTGGTCATCACGTGCTCCTCAGGGTCGGTTCGAGTACCCCGGCAGTGTGACACCGTTATTAATATTTTGTCAACATTTTGATGTTGTTTCAGATAGTGAGAGTTATTCGGGGTATTTAGGCCCCAAATCGCGATTCCGGCACCCCGGTCACCCCGAGACCCGTGACGGCAAAAATGCTGCCGCGCTGGATGCCATCGGCCGGATAGCGGGTCTTATAGCGCTTGGCCATCGACGTGACATAGAGCGTGTCGAGGTTGGCCCCACCAAACATCACGCTGGTCACCTTCTGGACCGGCATATCGATCACGCGGTCCACGGTGCCATCCGGCGCATAGCGCACGATCTTGCCCACAAATACGTGGGCGCTCCAGAGATAACCCTCCGAGTCCACGGTGGCACCATCGGCCGCGGCGATCGTATCGGCATCGATGCGGGCAAACGTGCGGCGGTTGCTCACCGAGCCGGTCGCGAGGTCGTAGTCATAGGCCCAGATTTCGCCGGACCAGGAATCGGCAAAATAAAACGTCTCGCCCCCGGGGCTCCAGCACGGGCCGTTCGAGACGATGATGTTCTCGTCCAGGACGTGGACCGAGAGATCCGGGTCGAGCCGGTAGAGCCGGCCCGAGGCCTCGTCCTCGGTGCCGTGCATCGATCCCACGATGAAGCGCCCGGCGCGATCCACCTTGCCGTCGTTGAGCCGATTCACGGGGCGATCCGGCTCGGGGTCCACGATGAACTCGGTATCCCCCGTGGCGAGGTCCAGAAAGTGGAAGCCGGAGTCCAGCGAGACCACGGCGCCCTCGCCGTCGCGGCGCAGGGCCATCGAGCCGATCTGGCCCGGCACGTCCCAGGCGCGCAGCTCGCGGCCATCGGCCGTGGCACGATAGATATTCCCCACCTTGCTGTCGATCCAGTACAGGCGCTGCTGCTCCACATCCCAGAGCGGCCCCTCGCCGAGGTGGTTCTTGATATCGCAGAGAACGTCGATGTTCACGGTCATGTTTTCTCCAATGTGAGTCTTCGGGTGTGAGTATCCTATCCGCGACCCGGCCAAAATCAACTTGATCGAATTTCTTTCAGATAGAACAAATCTTGGGAAAATCTCCCCAAAAGCACCCGTTTACTTCGACTATCTGAAATTAGCTCCATTTGTTGACAATTAAGAAAAATTCTGTGACTCTAACCTTCAGCAGCCACGCTCGCCAATGAAGACGGAGACCCCTCGTGACCCGCAGCGCACCCGACGCTTCCTCCCCCGGACAGCCCCCACTCCTGGAACTCCGCGACGCCCATAAGGTTTATGGCGCCACCCGGGCCCTGGACGGGGCGGCCCTCCGCCTGCGGGCGGGCACCGTGACCGGCCTGATCGGCGAGAACGGCGCGGGAAAATCCACGCTCGTGAAGACCCTCAGCGGCCTCGTCCAGATCGACTCCGGCCAGCTCCTGATCGACGGGGTACCGCTCAGCATCGGCTCGGTACCCGAGGCCCGCGCCGCGGGAATCTGCACGGTATTCCAGGAGCTGAGCTTCATCCCCGACCTCTCGGTCGCGGAAAACCTCATCCTCTCCACCGTGGCCCCCGGCGCCCCCTGGCCCCGCGCCCGCCGCGCCCGCGAGGCCCGCGCCGCGGAACTCGCGGCACGCTGGGGCCTGCACGATCTGCCCGTATCCTCGCCGATCGCCTCGCTCTCGCTGCGCGACCGCCAGCTCGTGGAAATCCTCGGGGCGGTGGTGCGCGAACCGCGCGTGCTGATCCTCGACGAGCCCACCTCCTCGCTGCTCCCCGAGGACACCGCCTGGCTGCACGGCGTGCTGCGCCGGCTCTCCGCGGGCGGCTGCGCAACCCTGTTTATCTCGCATATGCTCGACGAGGTTGAGGCATTCTGCGATTCCGTGACCGTGCAGCGCAACGGCCGCCATATCGCCACCGTGCCGATCGCCGAATTCTCCCGGCCCGCCGCCATCGAGCAGATGATCGGACGCTCCTTCGGCGCCGCCTATCCCCCCAAAACCCCCGCCGCCGCGGATGCCGCACCGCTCCTGGAAACCCGGGACCTGCGCGCCGCCCACGGGCTCACCTCCGCAACCCTGACCCTCGGCGAGGGCGAGATCGTGGGCGTGGCCGGGCTGGAGGGCCAGGGCCAACGCGAACTCTTTGAGGTGCTCGCGGGGGCGCTGCGCAAGACCGGAGGCAGCATCGTCTTCGCGGGCGAACCGCGCCGGATCCACTCGCCCCGCGCCGCCCTGCGCCTCGGAAAGCGCCGCGGCGGGATCGCCTTTGTGCCGCCCGAGCGGAAAACCCAGGGCCTCGTGCTTGACCTGAGCGTGCGCAAAAACACCGCGCTGACCGTGCTCTCCCGGGTATCCCGGGCGGGCTTCATCTCGCGTCGGCGCGAATCGGCGCTGGTGGAAAAAACCCTGCGCGCCGTGGACGTGAACCTCGACCGCCTGGATACCCCCGTGCGCGCCCTGAGCGGCGGAAACCAGCAGAAGGTGGTCTTTGCGCGGGCCATCGTGACCGATCCGCGCGTCCTTCTTCTGTACGATCCCACGCGCGGCGTGGATATCGGAACCAAATTTGAACTCTATGCGCTGATCCAGCAGGTCGCCGCCGCGGGAACGGGGGTGCTGATGTACTCCACGGAAATCCCCGAGCTCGTGAATATCTGCCATCGCGTACTCGTGATGTATAACGGCGAGATTGTGGCCGAGCTGCGCGGGGACGCGATCACCGAATCCGCGCTTATGGGGGCCGCCCTCGGCTCCCCCACCGAAAGGGAATCCGCATGACCGCCAGTACGCACCGGCTTCAGTCCCGGCTCCTGGGCACCGTGAGCCGCGGCGTGGAGAGTGGCGTGCTGGTCTCGGCCGTGTTTTTGATCGGGCTCTTTGCGGTCCTGATCGCGCGCCAGCCCAGCATCCTCGAACCCACCCAGCTGCGCTATCTCATTATTAACGCCAGCCTCGCGCTGGCCCTGGCCGCCGCCGGGCTCGCCCTGGTGGTGCTCGTGGGCGGCCTGGATCTCTCCGTGGCCGGGGTGATCGCCGTGAGCAACGCGATCCTGACCACCCAGCTGCGCGGCGGGATTCTGACCCAGATCCTGGTGCTGCTCGCGGTGATCGCGCTCGGCGCGGTGATCGGCTTCCTCAACGGATTCATCGTCACCCGCTTCCGGCTGGAACCCGTGGTGGTAACCCTCGGCACCGGATTTGTGCTCGGCGGCGTGGCCCTCCTGCTGCTGCCCAAGCCCGCGGGCATCGACCCCTCGGCCACCGGCGTGGTCTCGGTGGTGACCGGCGAAATCTTCGGAATCCCGATCGGCGCGCTTGTGCTCGCCCTGATCTTCTGGGGCTGGTGGGCGATTCGTCGCTCGCGCTTTGGCAGCGCCCTGATCGCCGTGGGAAGCGATCCCGAGGCCGCGGCCCAAAACGGGATCGCCGTGAACCGCACCAAGCTCGCTGCCTTCACCGGCTCGGGTGCGCTCTATGCGCTGGCCGGAATCGCGCTGACCTCGCAGACGCTCGGCGGGGACCCGCTCACGGGCGGCAGCTTCCTGCTGGGCACCTTTGCCGCCGTGGTGATCGGCGGGCTGCGCCTCGGCGGCGGCCGAGGCTCGATCTCGGGCGCGCTGCTCGGGGCGATCACCATCACGATCGCCGTCAACGTGCTCTTTGTGCTGGGCTTTGCCAGCTATTGGTCCACGATCGCCCGCGGCCTGCTGCTGCTACTCGCGATCGCCCTGCAATCGGTGGCCGTGCTGCTCTTGCGCCGGGCCCGCCCCACTCCGCCACCCATCCGCGTGGGAGAGGTCCCCGCCGCCAGTGAAAGGTCCCCGCGATGACCACGACCGCCCCCGCCGCGACCCGCGGCCGCCCGTTTACCGGGCTGTTCTCCCGCGGCCTCCTCGATTTTGGTACCGCCGGCCGCCCCGTGGCCGCGATCTGGATCGCGCTCGCCCTGATGTGCGCGCTGGTCCTGATCGTGCGCCCCGCCCTCCTGCGCCCCGCGAGCCTGGAGACCATCCTGGTGCTCGCGGCCATCACCATCATGGTGGGCCTGGGCCAGGGCGCCGTGATTTTCATCGGCGGAATCGACCTCTCGATTCCGTGGACGATGAGCTCCTCCGCGATCCTCTTTGCCGGAATCACCGGCGGCCGCTCCGAGCTGCTGCTGCCGGGCCTGCTGGCAGCGCTGGCGCTGGGCGTGGGGGTGGGGCTTGCAAACGGAATCGGCAGCATCCGCTTCGGGGTGCATCCGGTGGTGATGACCCTCGCGATGAACGCCGTTCTTCAGGGGGCCACCCTGGGCTATACCGGCGGCTCCGTGACCGGTTCACCCCCGGCCGAGGCCGGCTGGCTGATGACCGGCGACCTGCTGGGCATCGCGCCGATCCTCTGGGTCATGCTGGTGCTGGTCCTCGCCGTGACCCTCGTCCTGCGCTCCGGCACATTCGGTCGCCGCCTCAACGCGGTGGGCCTCGCTCCCGAGTCCGCGCGCCTCGCCGGAACCTCCTCCGCGCGCCTATCCGTCCTGATGTATGTGCTGTCCTCGCTCTGCGCGGTGCTTGCCGGAATCATGCTCTCGGGCCTCGCCTCGCAGAGCTATCTGGGCATGGGTGATCCCTATCTGCTGGGGTCCATCGCCGTGGTTGCACTCGGGGGCGCCGCCTTCTCGGGTGGTCGCGGGCACTTCCTCGGCACCGTGGGCGCCGGCATTCTGCTGAGCCTGCTCACCTCGCTGCTGACCACATATCAGCTGCCCGAGGCGGTAAAACAGATCGCCTTTGGTGCCGTGATCCTCGTGGCCATCATTGCCGGGACGCTGCGCTCGCGCCGGCGCTCCCCCCAAAAACCCCTCCCCACCCCCGCAGTACCGACTTTCAAAGGAGAAACACGGTGAAAACCTCAAAACTAATCTCGGCAGGCGCGCTTCTGGCCGCCGCCGCACTGACCCTCGTGGGCTGTAGCGGCGAGGCCGCACCCCAGGCCTCGGGCGATGGCTCGGGCTATCGCGTGGCCCTGAGCATGAGCTATACCGGCAACGACTGGCAGGCCACCTCGCGCAACCTGATCACGGCCGCGGCCGAGATGGACCCGCTGAAGGATAAGGTCGCGGGCGTGGATGTTTTTGTCTCGGGCGACGAGGCACAGAACCAGATCTCGCAGCTGCAGCAGATGATCGCGCAGAAATATGATGCGATCATCGTCTACCCGATCTCCCCCACCGCGCTGAACCAGACCATTAAGATGGCCTGCGACTCGGGCATTAAGGTCTTCGCCTATGACGCGACCGTGACCGAGCCCTGCGCCTATAACGTCACCTACGACCAGGCCGAATACGCCACCAAGAGCGCCGAGCACCTCTCGAAGCTCATGGGCAATAAGGGCAATGTTGTGATGATCACGGGCGTCGCGGGCACCTCGACCGATGAGGACCGCAATGCCGCCGCGATTAAGACATTCGAGAAAAACGGCATCAAGGTGCTGGACCAGTGCGCCGGAGACTGGGCCCAGGGCCCCTCGGGCGAGTGCATGTCCCGCTTCCTCGCCGCGTTTGATAATATCGACGGCGTTTGGTCCCAGGCCGGTGGCGTCTCGCTGACCGCCGCCTTTGATGCCGCAAACCGCCCCTATGTACCGATCCTCTCCGAGGGTGAAAACGCGTGGCGCCTGGCGCTGGCCGATCCCGCCTATGCCGCCAAGGGCCTCGTGGGTGCCTCGGTGGGTTCACCCCAGTATCAGGGCGTCGCTGCACTGCACCTCGCGGTGGATGCACTCGAGGGCAAGGACGTGGAGCATAACGTGAACGTGGGCTTCGGCTGGGTCACCCAGGACGAGGTCAAGGTATGCGAGACTGGTTCCCTCGCGGAGCTTGAGGCCGGCTGTAATGCCTTCGCCCAGGACCTGGTCTCCCCCGGATTCTTCGCCGACTGGTTCAGCGAGAAGTGGACCCCCGGCATGGACCTGAGCATCGCCCTGAGCGGCAAGGCCGCAAAGTAATTTCGGGAAAACCGGGTGGGTGGGGGCACGAGGCCGTGCCCCCACCCACCCGGGTCGTTAACGCCCAAAGGACATCACAGCATGGAACCTGAAATCTCCGCGGATCGCATCACCCGCGTGCGCGTGTGGACGTGCGCCCTGCCCCTGCCCTATCCGCTGCGGCTGGGACCCATCTCCTATGTCACGCGCGATTATGTGGTGCTGCGCATCGATACCGCGGGGGGCCTGAGCGGGCGGGCCGTGGGTTATGCCCGCAATACGCCGCTGCACGAGGCCACCGCGGGCCTGGCCGCCCAGATTCTGGGGGAGCCCGCCGATCCCGTGGCGGTGTCCGCGACCCTGCGCTCGCGCTTCTCCCCGGGATGGGCGGCACTCGTGCGGGCGGCCTCGCTGATCGATGGTGCGCTCTGGGATATCCGGGCCCGCGCACTCGGGGTCCCCCTCGCGCAGGCCCTCGCCCCCGAGGCGGCCCCGCGCGCCACCCCGGTTCCGCTGATGGCCGTGGCCGGGTATTTCCCGGACCGCCGCCCGGAGGGGGCCGTGCTGGATGAGATCCGCCGGTTTGTGGACGAGGGCTATACGATCATGAAATATATGGTGCAGGGCGTGGACGCCGCCCAGGATCTGCGGGCGCTCTCGCGGGCGCGCGAGATCCTTCCGGCCGGCGTGGAACTCGCGGCCGATTTCCACGGGGTTTTTCATCGCGCCGAGGACTATGCCCGGCATAGCGCCGGGCTGGCCGACCTCGGGCTGCTCTTCGCCGAGGACCCGGTGCCCGCGTTTGAGACCCGGGAGGTGGGCCGCTGTGTGGGCGCGGCCGGGCTGGATATCGCCTCGGGCGAGGACGTGATCACGCCGTCCGCCTATCGGGAACTGAGCGGGCACGGCGTGCGCTATCTGCGCGTGGATGCCACCACCGTGGGCGGCCCGGCCCTCGCGCGGGCGGGGCTGGACTCGGCCGCACCCGGGAGCGTGCTGCCGCATGTCTGGCCGCACCTGCACGCGGCCCTCGCGGAGCGCTCGGAGGCGGTGCGAGCGCTGGAGGTCATCCCCGAATATGTCGGGGCGGAACCGCTGTCCCGGATCCTGACCGAACCCATGCCGATCTCGGGAGGCCGCTGGAGCCACTCGACCCGGCCCGGGCTGGACCTCCCCCTGGACTGGGAGGCGGTGGCCCGCACGGCCTCCGCGCACAGCACCCTTAAGAAGGAGTGATCATGGAATTTCTGGTGGAGATCAGCATTAACCTGCCCCCCGAGACGGACCCCGCGCTGCGCGAGGATCTCTACGCCCGCGAGGGTGCGCGGGCCGCGGAGCTCACCGCCTCCGGGGCGCTGAGCCGGATCTGGCGCGTGCCCGGGCGGCGCGCAAATTGGAGCCTCTATCGTGTCGCCGATGCGACCGAGCTGCACGGGCTGCTCGCCTCGCTACCGCTATACGCCTGGATGGATATCACGGTGCATCCGCTTGCCACCCATCCCGCCGATCCCTACCGGGACTGATCCATAAAACACCGCGCCGCTCCCCCGGGGGGGGGAGCGGCGCGGTATGAGGTGGGGCGCGACTACTTCAGCGAGACGCCCATCGTGAGGCCGCCGTCGATCACAAACTCGGAGCCCGTGGAATAGCCGGACTCATCCGAGGCGAGGAAGAGCACGAGGTCGGAGACCTCCTCGGGCTTCGCGCCGCGGCCGAGCGGAATGCTCATTCGCTCGGCGGACAGGCCCGCGGTCATCGGCGTCTCGATCAGGCCGGGGTGGATCGAGTTCACGCGGATACCGTGCTCGGCCACCTCCAGGGCCACCGATTTGGTGATCCCGCGGACGGCAAATTTGGAGGCCACATAGCCGTGCAGCAGCGGGCTGCCGCGCAGGCCCTCGATCGAGGATATGTTGATGATCGAGCCGGGGCCCGTGGCCTTCATCGCGGGGATGGCCTTCTGCATTCCGAGGAAGGTTCCGGTGAGGTTAATATCGAGGATCTTATTCCAGTCCTCAAGCTTAAAGTCCTCGGCGGGGGCGCCATTGGCGATACCGGCGTTATTCACCAGCACGTTGAGCCCACCAAACTCGGCCACGGCGAGCGCCACGGCCTTCTCCCAGTCGCCGGGCTGCGTCACGTCGAGGTGGATATAGCGCGCGTTTGCGCCGAGCTCGGCGGCCAGCGCCTCACCCTCGGCATCAAGCAGGTCTCCGATGACCACCTGCGCGCCCTCGGCCACCAGCTTGCGGGCGTGCGCCGCGCCCATGCCCCGGGAGCCGCCACTGATCAATGCAATTTTTCCGGATACACGAGCCATCGTGATCACCCTTTCCAAAATTAATGAGTCTAATCAATAATGAGTGTACTCCTCTACCGCTAGAATGGGAGCTTCGCTGCGCAGAGACGAGGGACGCCATGACGGACAGCACCGGATCCCCGGCCGCGGGCGGCCGCCGCGAGCGCAATAAGCTGGATAAATTTGAGCGCATCTTCCGCGCCGCGAGCGAGCTCTTTGATACCCACGGCTATGAGGGTGTCACCACCCAGGCCGTGGCCGATCGCGCCGATGTGGCCGCGGGCACCGTATTTCGTTATGCCGCGTCCAAGTCCGAGCTGCTCCTCATGGTGACCCAGCGCCGCGTGGCCGAGGCCGTGGCCGCGGGGGAAACCGCCGCCCGCGCGCTGCCCGCCGAGAACGGAATCGAGCGGCTCGAGGCCCTGCTACTCCCGCTGCTGGAGGCCTCCATCCGGGCGGGAAAAAACACCGCCCTCTTCCAGCGCGAGGTGCTCTTTGGCGCCCCCGAGGGCGAGTATCGGCTCGCGGCCCTCGCCGATATCGAACGGCTGGAGGCCACGCTGGCAGCGCTGATTCGCGAGCATGCGATGGCCCTCGGCGTGCGGACGCGGCTGGACCCCACGCTCGCCGCGCGCACCATGTTCTCCGCGTTCCAGCTGGAGGTTATCCGCGTGGGGCTGGGCTCCACCCCGCCCGAGGCGCTGCACACGGATCTGCACGCGCAGCTCGGCGCGGTGCTCGCCGGAACCCTGGGTCGTTAGGCGCGGGCCTCGCGCACCAGGAGATCCAGCGCATAGACATAGCCCCGGATGCCGGCGCCGGCGATCACGGCGCGGGCAATATCGGAGAGATAGGAGTGGTGGCGGAACTCCTCGCGCGCGTGCACATTGGTCACGTGTACCTCCACGAGGGGAATGGCCACCGCCGAGAGTGCATCGCGCAGGGCGATGGAGGTATGGGTATAGGCCCCGGCATTAATCACGATGCCGTCCACGCGGCCGGCCGCGGCGTGGATCGCGTCGATCAGCACACCCTCGTGGTTGCTCTGCAGAAACTCCACCTCGGCCCGGAGGTCCACGGCCTCCGCCGCCACGAGCGCCTCCACATCGGCGAGCGTATGCCGACCATAGCGCTCGGGCTCGCGCGTTCCCAGCAGATTCAGGTTGGGTCCGTTCAGGATCAGAATCGTGGGCACGGAATTCGTGGAGGCAGCCATGGTTATGAGTGTAGTGAGTACACGCCGGGGCGGGGAAGATTCCCGCCCGGATAGAGTGGGCCCACAGGCAAGAAAGGGACCCCGATCATGACGCTGCAGGAGAGCTGGGATGCCACCACCGCCGCGCAATTGCGCGAGCGCGGCGGGCTGAAGTGGACCACGGGTGGACCCGGCAGCATCGGGGCCTTTGTAGCGGAGATGGACTTTGGTACGGCCCCCGAGATCGGTGCCGCGCTGGCCGCGGCCGTGGGGCGCGGGGAGCTGGGTTATCTCACGCCGGGCCGGTCCCGGGGGCTGCGCGAGGCGGCCTCCGCGTTTTATCGCACCGAACTCGGCGCGGAGATCCCGCCGCAGCACGTGCACGAGGTGGCCGATGTCCTGACCGCGCTCGCGTTTACGATCACCCACCTCACCTCCCCGGGCTCCCCCGTGATCGTGCCCACCCCCGCCTATATGCCCTTCCTGGACCTGCCCCCGACCCTGGGCCGCGAGGTGATCCGGGTGCCGCTGATCCCCGGCCCGCACGGCCCCACCCCCGATCCCGCGGGCATCGCCCGGGCCTTTGCTGCGGGGGCCGAGCTGCTGATCCTGTGTAACCCCTCCAATCCCGTGGGCCGCGTCTTCACGCGCGGCGAGCTGGAGGGGGTAGCCGCGGTGGTCACCGCCGCGGGCGGGCGGGTATTTGCCGATGAGATCTGGGCGCCGCTGATCTATCCGGGCCATACCCATGTGCCCTATGCCGGGCTGAATGAGCACACGGCCGCGCATACCACCACGGGCTATTCCGCCTCCAAGGCCTGGAACCTGCCCGGGCTGAAGACCGCCCAGCTGATCACGCATAACGAGGCCGACCTCGCCGTCTGGGAAAAATTTGGCACGTTCACCGCGCTCGGGGCCTCCACCCTCGGGGTGATCGCGGGCATCACCGCGTATCGCGAGGGCGGCCCGTGGCTGCGCGAGGCACTCGAGTATCTGGACGGCAATCGCGCGGAGCTGGGCTCGCTGCTGGCCGAGCTTCTGCCCGAGGTGGGCTATTCCCCGCCCGAGGGCACGTATGTGGCCTGGCTGGATCTGCGCGGCCTGGATCTGCCCGATCCGGTGGCCGCCTGGGCCGCGGACGGGGTGCTGCTGACCGATGGGGCGGCCTGCGGGGCACCCGGCTTTGCCCGCCTGATCCTGGCGCTGCCGCGGCCGCTGCTGCGCGAGGCCGTGACCCGGATGGCCGCGACCGTGCGGCGGGCACGGGCCGCGCGGACCGCCTAAACTAGCGCTCATGACCCGCACGCAGGACTTCGAGGATGCCGCACCACGCCCGTTTATTCACGCGGGCCGCACCACCCTGGTCTATCGTTCCGGCCGCGAGGACGGCCCCGATTTTGTGCTGCTGCATGGCGTGGGGATGGGGCACGCCTATTGGCGCGGCCTGGCCGCGGATCTGGGCACATCCGGCACGGTGTATGCGCTGGATCTCCCCGGTTTTGGTGATGCCCCCGAGCCCGAGGAACCCCTGGATATGCCGGGCTCGGGCGATCTGATCGCCGAGCTCATCCGCGGGTTGGGGATCACCCGCCCGGTGCTGATCGGCCACTCGATGGGCACCCAGCTCGCGGTGGAGGCCGCCTGCCGCCACCCGGAGCTCTTTCCCGAGCTGGTGCTGCTGGCCCCCACGGTGAACCCGGCCGAGCGCACGTATCTGCGGCAGGGCCTGCGCCTGGTGCAGGACATGATCACCCCGCAGCTCACCACGATGTACTACGGCGCGATCTACTATGTGAAGGCCGGGCCGCGCTGGTACCTGAAGAAGCTCGGCACGATGATGCGCCATCATGTGGAGCTGAGGATGCCGCTGATCCGGGCGCATACCCTCGTGGTCCGCGGCGAGCGCGATCGGATTTCCCCGCGCGGGTGGGCGCGCGAGGTGGTGCGGCTGATCCCCGATGCCCGCCTGGTCGAGGTGCCCGGACACGGCCATGAAACCATGATTACCGGTTATCCGGAGGTGGCCGCGGCGATCCGCACACACCTCGGCTTGCCGGACGGGGATGACCTCCCCGGTTTGCACTGAGTGCAAGACTGCACTTAGTGTAATGGGGTGACCGTTTCCACCCCCGCGCCCCGCCCGCATCCCCTGCGCGAGCGCTCGCATCGCGCGATTCTTGATGCCGCCCGCGACCTCATCGCCCAAAACGGGGTGGCCGGCTTCAGCGTGGACACCCTCGCCGAGCGCGCCGGGGTATCCCGGCGCACGGTTTTTAACCACTTTGCGTCGATCGACGATATCGTCACGTCCTCGTGCACCGAGGCGCTGGGGATCCTCGTACACAGCATTAAGGCCTCGGTGGGCGCTGCGCCCCCCGGCGGCGGCAGCCGCTCCTCGATGTTTGAGCACGTCGTGACGGTGCTCCGCGAAACCGATATCCCCGGCGTGATCTCCTATCTCTGGCAGGCACTCGGCGGATTCGAGGCGGGCGATCCGCGCCCCTCCCAGATTTTCCAGGCCACGTTCTCGCGCACAGCGCTGGAGCTCGCCCAGGAACTCGCGGCCCAAAACCGCGAGGTGGACCAGCTCGAGGCCGAACTCCTGGTCTCCTCCCTCATGCACGGCCTCGAGGTCGTCGCAATGCACTGGCTCACCGCCACCAATGCCGCCACGGACAAGGACGCCCGTGATCTCTGGTACAGCCTGCTGGAACGCGTGATCCACAGCGTTCGCATCGGCTATCCGCCCGAGTAGCCCGTTCCCCCCGTCCGTCCCGCATTCCCCTAATACAGAAACGAGCTCCCCCTTGGCCGAACTGTTATATCGCCTCGGAAAATTCTCCGCGCGTCGCGCGTGGGCGGTTCTCCTCTCCTGGCTGGTGATCCTCGGGATCTCCGTCTCCGCCTTCTTCATCGTCGGCGGCACCCTCTCCGATGGGGTCTCGATCCCCGGCACCGAGACCGCCAAGGTCACCGATCAGCTCGCGGAGACCTTCCCGAGCGTGAGCGGCGGCAGCGGCACCATGGTGTTCCACTCCTCCGATGGGTCCGCACTGACCGCCGAGCAGCGCAGCCAGATCGGCGAGCTGCTGACCGACCTGCGCGATCTGGACGGCGTGAGCACCACCACCGATCCGTTTGAAACCCAGGCGATGATCGCCGAGCAGGTGGCCGCGGTGGCCGATGGCCGCACCCAGATCACCGAGGGACGCGCGCAGGCCGAGGCCGGCCAGGAGGCCCTGGATGCCGGACGCGCCCAGGTGGACGCGGGTCAGGCCCAGCTGGACGCCGCGCGCGGCCAGGCCCCCGCCGCCGCACTGCCCGCGCTTGAGGCCCAGCAGGCCACGCTGGATGCCGCCCGCAGCGAGCTCGACACGCAGCAGAAAACGCTGAGCGAGGGCCTCGCCGAGATCGCCAAAAACACCACCACACTGGACCTCTCCGAGCAGCTGCTGGCGATGTCCGCCGAGATTCGCACCGTGTCCCGGGACGAGGCCACGGCCGTGGCCAATATTGTCTTCACCGAGGCCCAGCTGGATATCCCGCCGGCCGAGAAGGACGCCGTGGTGGCCGCGGCCGCCGCGGGAGCCCCCGCGGGCGTGGACGTGGAGTTCTCCGCCGAACTCACCCAGGGTGTGCCGAGCATCTTTGGCGTCGGCGAGGCCGTGGGCCTGCTGATCGCCGCGATCACGCTGCTGGTGATGCTGGGCACCGTGATCGCCGCATCGCTTCCGCTCGTGAGCGCGATCGTGGGAGTGGGCGTGGGCGTGACCGCCGCGCTCTCGCTCTCGGGCGTGGTGGACATGCTCTCGATCACCCCCGTGCTCGGCGTGATGCTGGGACTCGCGGTGGGTATCGACTACTCGCTATTTATCCTGAACCGGCACCGCAAGCAGCTGCGCCAGGGCCTGGAACTGCACGAGTCGATCGGGCTGGCCAATGGCACGTCCGGAAACGCCGTGGTTTTTGCCGGCTCCACCGTGCTGATCGCGCTGCTCGCCCTGAACGTCACCGGAATCGGTTTCCTCGGCCTGATGGGCACCGTCGGCGCGATCTGCGTGGCCGTCGCGATCCTCCTCGCCGTGACCCTCACCCCGGCGCTGCTCGCCCTCGTGGGCAACCGGGTGCTGAAAAAGCGCGAGCGCGCCCTGATCGGCACTCCCCTGCCCGCAACCGCCGAGGTGAAGCCCATGCGCACGGGCCGCGCCGTGGTCACCCTGATCGCGGGCCTCGCGGCCCTCGTGATCGTGGCCCTGCCCGCGCTGGATATGCGCCTGGGGCTGCCCGATGGTTCCTCCGAGGCCGTGGACTCCACGCAGTATAAGTCGTATCAGCTCACCGCCTCCGAGTTTGGGGCCGGCGTGAACGGCCCTCTGCTGGTGGTGGCCACGCTGCCCGAGGCCGCAACCGAGGACGAGGTGCTCGCCGAGCAGGTGCGCATCGGCCAGGCGCTGAAGGACCAGGAGGATGTCACCGCGGTGGCCCCGATCGGCGCCTCCGAGGACCGCACGGTCCTCGCCTTCCAGGTGGTTCCGGTCGAGGGGCCCTCGAGCGCCTCGACCGAGCAGCTCGTGCGTGACCTGCGCGGCCTCTCGCCCCTGAGCGGGGACGTGGAGCTGGGTGTGGCCGGAAGCGCGAGTGGAAATATCGACGTATCCGAGCAGCTCGGTGCGGCCCTCCCGCTGTATCTGGCCGTGGTTGTGGGCCTCTCGCTGCTGATCATGATCCTCGTCTTCCGTTCGATCCTGGTGCCGCTGACCGCGACCATCGGATTTATGCTCTCGCTCGCGGCCACGTTTGGTGGCATCACCGCGATCTTCCAGTGGGGCTGGCTCGGCAGCGTATTTGGGGTGCACGATCCGGGCCCGATCCTGAGCTTCCTGCCGACGATCCTGATCGGAATCCTGTTTGGCCTGGCGATGGACTATCAGCTCTTCCTCGTCTCGGGAATGCGCGAGGCCTTCGCCCACGGGGCGCCCGCGCGCCTCGCCGTGCAGCGCGGCCTGCATGCCGGACGCACCGTGGTGATCGCCGCGGCAATCATCATGATCTCGGTGTTTGGTGGCTTCATCTTCGCCGAGTCCGCGATGATCCGTTCGATCGGATTTGGCCTGGCCTTTGGTGTGCTGCTGGACGCGTTTATCGTGCGCATGCTGCTGATCCCGGCCGTGATGCACCTGCTCGGGGACTCCGCGTGGTGGATCCCGAAGTGGCTCGACCGCATCCTGCCCAATGTGGACGTGGAGGGTGCCGCGCTTGAGCGCAAGCATCCCGCGCACGCCACCACGGACGCCTAACCCCGCGTCCCCCGCGGCCGCCCCTCTCCCCCGGGAGGAGGGCGGCCGCGGCCGTTAACACAAAGATTTTCCGGCGGCGGGCGGCAAACCCTGACACAATCGCAGTGCGGGAGAAAGGGGGGCGGGCTTGAATATTTTTCGGCGCGCCGGCGTGCTGCTGGCCGATACGGCACTGGCCGTGACCCTGCATGTGCGCGCCCCGTTTCAGCGTTTTCCGCGGCGCTTTCGCAACGGCGATCCGCGCCTGCCCGTGATCCTGATCCTGCCCGGCGTATATGAGACCTGGGCCTTCCTGGAACCCATCGCGGAGCGGCTGCACCGCGCGGGCTATCGGATCTCGATTGTGCGCGGCCTGGGCTATAACCTGCTGCCCATCATCGAGACCGCTCAGCGCCTCGCGCGCGCCCTGGGCCGCGGGCCGGTTCCCTCCGCGGGGCGGATTGTGCTGGCCCATTCCAAGGGTGGGCTGATCGGCAAGCAGCTCATGGTGGCCCACGGCGAGGCCCTGCAGATCCGCGGGGTGGTGGCCATCGCGAGCCCGTTTGCCGGGTCCAAGCATGCGCGCTATATCCTCGATCCGAGCCTGCGCGCATTCCTCCCCACCAATTCCACCATCGTGGGCCTGGGCCGGCATGCCGAGTTTAACGCCCGCATCGTATCCATCTACGGTCCCTATGATCCGCATGTGACCGAGGGCAGCCATCTCGCGGGTGGGATCAACCTCCCCGTTCCCATTTCCGGGCATTTCCGCATCCTGCGCGGCATCGAAACGCGGGACGCGGTGGAGCGCGCGCTGGCCGAGATTCTGCGCGCCACTCCCCCAAATGCGTCAGCACGGGATACGCGTTGAGCGAAGCCCAAGCCCGGGATGTGCATAACCGGGAGGGCATCACCTAGCCTGGAATGAGGCCACCCGATGTGGCCACGAGCCGCCGAGAACCAATCCTGGTCGCCAGCAGGGAGCCCCACGTGTCTATTGCCGAGTCAGCCTCCGATCTGCCCGAGCCCGCCGCGGGCCGGGCCCGCCCATTCCAGGTGGACCTGCGTGGCGTCGTGGATCTCCTCAGCCGCCATATCTATTCCAGCCCGCAGGTCTATCTGCGCGAGCTGCTACAAAATGGGCGCGATGCGGTGGCCGCCCGCGCGGGCGAGGCAAAGGCCCCCGCGGGGCTGCTGCGCATCAGCCCGGCCACCCCCGAGGACCCGGTCTTCCGCTTTACCGATAACGGCGTGGGTCTCACCGCCGATCAGGCCGCGGAGCTGCTCTCCACCGTGGGGCGCAGCTCCAAACGCGATGAGGTCCTGAACCTGCGCCGCGAGGACTTCCTGGGCCAGTTTGGAATCGGCCTGCTGAGCTGTTTTATGGTCTCCGATGAGATCATGGTGCGCTCGCGCGACGCCCACGGTTCCGCGCCGATCGAGTGGCTCGGCCGCTCCGATGGCACCTTCAGCGTGCGCGAGCTCGGCGCGGAGGAGGCCGCCGGGCTGCCCGTGGGGACCGAGGTCTCGCTGCGCCCGCGCCCCGATGATGCCGCGCTACTGGGCCCCGAGCGGGTGCGCGCCCTGGCCGCACTCTATGGCCGCTATCTGCCACTCGATGTGCAGATCGAGGAGGCCGATCGCTCCTGGACCACGCTCACGGTCCCGGCGCCGTTCCTGGAACCTGTGATCGAGGGCTCCCCGGGCGAGGAGGCCCAGCTGGAGCTTGGCCGCGAGCTTCTGGGTGCGCGCCCCCTCGCCGCGATTGAACTCGTGGTGCCCGGCACCGGCACCCGCGGCATCGCCTATGTGCTGCCCTATGCCCCGCCGCCCGGGGCCAAGCAGGCCAACCGCGTTTATCTGGGCCGGATGCTCCTCGGCGAGCGCGTGGATGATCTCCTCCCCGAGTGGGCGTTTTTTGTGCGCTGCGTGATCGATACCACCGGCCTGGCCCCCACCGCCTCGCGCGAGGGCTTTGTCGAAAACGACGCCCTGGAATATACCCGCACCGAGCTGGGGCAGGCGCTGCGCCGCTGGATCCTGCTGCAGGCCGCCACCCGCCCCTATAAGCTCGCCGAACTGGTGAAGGTGCATCAGCTTGCGCTGAAGTCGATGGCCGTGCATGATGATGAGCTCGCGGGGCTGATGCTGCCGTGGCTGCGCATCGAGACCTCCGCGGGCGAGATGACAATCTCCGAATACCTGGAACGCTATGGCGAGCTGCGCTATACCGAGACGGTGGATGAGTTCCGGCAGATCGCCGCGATCACCGCGCAGGATGTGCCCGTGGTCAACGGCGGCTATATCTACGATGCCGCGCTGCTGCGCCGGCTCCCCGAGCTTGTGGGCGCCTCCGTGCGCCGCGTGGATGTCGCGGGCGAGCTCGACAGCCTGGAGGCCCCCGATCTCTCCGAGCGCGGGGAGACCGTGGCGCTGGAATCCCGGGCCGAGGACGTACTCTCCGGCGTGGAGACCAGGGTCTCCGTGCGCCGCTTTGCCCCCGCGGACCTGCCCGCGCTCTATGTGGCCGATCCCGAGGTGCTGCGCCGCATCGAGCGCAGCAAGGCGAGCGAGATGGCGCCGGGGCTGTGGTCCGCGGTGATCGGAACCGCCGATGGCCTGCTCGCCAAACACGCCGAGGCCGCGGGGAAGGACCCCGCCGCCCGGGCCCGGCTGTGCCTGAACTGGGACAGCCCCCTGATTCGCCGCCTGGCCGCGCTGGACGATCCGCTGGTCTTCCGGCGCAGCATCGAATTGCTCTATGTGCAGGCCATGCTCGCCGGGCATCGCCCCCTGTCCCCCGCGGACCGGGCGCTGCTGACCGGCGCCATGACCGACCTTGTCCAGCTCAGCATCGGCCTCTAGAAAGGACCCCATGTCTTCCTCCTCCAGCACCGCCATTGACGACCTGATCGCGGAGATCGATACCACCCCTGTCGGACCCCAGGAACGAGACCTGATCGCGCGCGCCCTCGCGCTGGCCGAGGAGGCCGCCGATGACGATCGGGCGTTCCAGCTGCGGCTGCGGCTCACCACCTCGGCGCATATGTCCGGCGATACCGATGCGATGTTCTCCTCCTTCGGCTGGTGCGTGGGAAAAAACGACGAGGATGCGGCGCGGTTCCCGCTGATCTCCGAGGGCAATGACCTGCTGTTTCAGTACAAGTGGATGGCGGGCCGCCTCGCCACCAACCCCTCCTTTCCGCTCTCCCAGCTCGACGCCATCCATGCCGATATGTCGGAGCGCTATCGCCGCGCGGGCGTGAGCCAGTCGGGGGTCCTGCAGAGCCGCTTCGCGACCGCGATGGACACCGGCGAGCTGCGCGCGGCCGGGCGCTATCGCGAGGAGCGCGAGCTGATTCCGCGCGATGACTATAGCCACTGCGAGGCCTGCGTGCGCAGCGAGGATGCCTTCTATTTCTCCGAGCTGGGCGAGGATGAGACGGCGCTGCGCCTCTACGATGAGATTTTTGACGGCCACCTGACCTGCGGCGAGGAGCCCGAGGCGAGCGAGGCCCAGGCGCTGCTGCCGTTCCTGCGCGCGGGCCGCCTGGACGATGCCCGCCGGGCACACCTGCGCAGCTATCGCGTGGCCCGGTATTCCCCCGATAGCCTCGGCATCATCGCCAACCACCTGGTCTTCTGCGCGGTTACGGGCAATGAATCGCGCGGGCTATCGATCCTGGAACGCCAGCTGGGCGAGGTCACCCTGGACCCGCTTAACCGCTCGCTCCTGTTTTCCGTCTCCAGCGCGATCGCGGTGCTGCTGGATGCCGTGACCGCCGCGGGCGCGGGCGATACCCCCGTGCGCGGCGCTGAAAACCCCGATCTGCTGGGGCTCTTTGGCCCGCACGACGGCCCCTGGAACGCCAGCGACCTTGCCGCGCGGATGTGGGAGCGGGCACAGACCCTCGCCGCGGAATTTAATGCGCGCAATGGCAACGACTATTTCACGCTACGTCTCAACCGTTCGCGGGCGCTGGCCGAGGAGCACTACGATCTGCCGCTGCAGGGCGAACGCTTCACGCCGCCCTCCCCGACCACCCATACCGAGCCCGTGAGCTCCGCCGATTGGCTGGGTCGCGCCCGCGCATCGTTTTTGACCGAGAATGCGCAGGACATCCTGGACGCCGTGGGCAGTGGCCTCGCGGTGGAGGATGGCGATCTGGATTCCCGGTTGAGCCTCTTCGGCTGCGGGGCGCAGGCGCTGCTCACGCTGGAGCGCACGGAGGATGCCGCGGGCTTCCTCGCGCTGCGCGCCGAGGAGCTTCGGGCCGCGGGCCGCGAGGCCCAGGCCGCGGTGGAGGACCGGCTCGGGGTGCTGCTTTTTGGTGCCGCGGGCGAGGAGGATCTCCCAGTGCTAACCGCGGAACTGGAGCGGGCCCGGGTCGAGCAGGCCCCCGCGATTGTGCTCAGCGATCTCCTGCTGACCACCGCCGATCTGCACATGCGCGGCCAGCGGCACGGCGCCGCACTCCCGCTCGCGGCCGAGGCCCTGGTGCTGGCGGAGGACAACGATCTGGAGCAGATGCGGGTCACCGCGCGCCTCGTCTCCGCCTATGCGGAGCTGAATAACGGCGATATGCCCGCCGCCGTGGTACACCTCGATACGCTCCTCGCCTCCCCGCTGGTGGCCCCGATGCGGGTGAATGTTTTGCGCCTGCGGGCACAGGTTCACGGCGCCTCGGGTGAGCCCTCCGAGGGCGCGGCCCTGGCCGATCAGATGCTCACGCTTGTGGCCGAGAGTGGCTCGCGCGAGGGCGTGATCCTGGCGGCCCAGCTCGCCGCCAACCTGCTCAGCGATGATAACCGCGACGGCGAGGCCGCGGCGCGGATCGAATATGCGCTGGAGCACGCCCGGCTCGCGGAATCCGAGGAGCAGAACGCCCTGCGTTTCCTGCTCGGCCGCTATCAGCACTGGGCGGGCGAAAATGCCGCGGCCGTGGAAAACCTGGACGCCGTCTTCCGCGCGCAGGGCCCCGAGGTTCCCGCAACCCAGCGATCCGAGACGCTGTTTTGGCTCGGCCAGGCGGCGCAGGGTGCCGAGGAGAACGGCCTGGCCTATGGGGCACTGAGCCAGGCGATTGAACTCGCGGAGGAGGGCGAGGCCTATCCGCTCGCGGCCCGCGCCGGCATTACGCTGGGTCAGCTGCTGGCCCAGTTTGATGATCCCGATGCGGTTGCCGTGCTCGAACGCGCCCTCGCGCACTCCGATCTGGCCGAGGACGCCACGATGTCCACGATGGCCCGGCATCGCCTGGGCCAGGCCCGCGCCGCCCACGGCGATCCCGCGGGGCTGGAGGATCTGGCGGCCGTGGAGCAGATTGCACGCGAACAGGGCGCCGATTGGCTGATCGCGGAGGTCACCGATTCCACGGCCCGCGCGCTGGGTGCGCTGGGCCGCGGCGATGAGGCCATCGCGGCGGCCCTGCGGGCAGCGGACGCCTTTGCCGATTGCGGAGACGAGGGCAATGCCGCCATGGCCGAGCTCTTTGTGGCGCGGGCGCTCGGCGAGTCCCGGCGTCTGGAGGAGGCCGTGCCGATGTATCGCGCGGCAATCGACCGCCTCGCGCCGGGCACCCCGCCGTTTATTGGGCTGAACCTGGAACTCGGGTCGGTCCTGGAAAGCCTCGAGCGACACGAGGAGGCCGCGGCCGCGCGCGCGGCCGCCGAGCGGGAATAGTCTGCGCGGGCCACCCCGTCTCCCACGGAACGGGGTGGGCCGCGCCTCGGCGAATTCACAGGCTGACGCGCGCCCCGCGCCGTAACATGGGCGAATGAGCACCGAGGCGGCCACGACCCCCGTCGTTGCGCGTACCATCCGGGTGTTTTATGTGGCCCAGTGGATCGTTCCGGTCCTGCTGCTCTGGCTGCAAACCTCCCTGGCCGGCTCCCACGGCCGCGTCGCCACGCAGTCCTTTGTCACCGATCTGCCGTTTGTTCTCCTCGGTCCCCTGCTGACCCTCGTGACGCGCGAGGGTGTGCTGCGAAAATCAGTTCCCACCGGTTATGCCGTGGCCTCGGTGATTGGCTGGGTGGTGTCCCTCGCGGCCACCCTCGCGCTCTGGTCCGAGGCCTGGAGCACAAACCGGCCCGCGCCCGGTGCCCCGCTCGCGGATCTGATCACGATCATCGCGCCGATGGTGGCGATCTGGTTCCTCATCGCCCACGTGCAGTCGTCGCCGGGCGGCCGCGGCGGCTTCCCGCGCGGCATCTTCCTCTTCCAGTGGGTGCTCGGCGGCGGCTATATTTTTGCGATGGCTTTCCTGGCCTCGGTCTCCTCGCGCATCGCGCAGGTACACCCCTCCACCACCGCCTGGGTGATTCTGGGCACGGTCGCGGCGGGTGTTCCGCTGCTTGTGGGCCCCCTGATGACGGTTGTCTCGGGCCCGCTGCGGGCCTCGCGGCGACTCCCCGTGGCCTATCTCTGTGGCGTGGTCGCCACGGTGGTGTTTTTGGTCCTGGAGGCGTGTGAGCTGGCGCGGCTGGGCCGGCCGCTCGCGATCCACTGGGCTACCTGGAATATGCGCTCCCCCGCGCTCGCGCTGGATTCCCGGCTCGCGCTGCTGGCCGCGATCATCAGCATTGTCATCCTGGTGAGCCATGCGCGGCATCAGGTGCGGGTCGAGGCAGCGGAGCAGCCCGCGCCGCCGGTCGTGCCCGCGCCGGCCGCGGCCCCCGCGCGCTCCCGGGCCTGGGTTCTCTGGGGCGGGTGGATCATGGTGGTGCTCGCGCCTCTGGTTTTTATCGCCCGCTGCCTGATTTTTGATCATCCCCAAAATATGGGCCCCGATCTGCTGTATATCCTGCCGCCGCTGCTGGGCGGCCTGCTGCTGGGTCCGCTGATTGCCCGGCGGCGTTTCCTGCGCCGCGGGCTGCCGCTCCCGCCCGGCTATGTGGCGCTCACGCCGATCCTCTGGGTCCTGGTGCTGATCACGGTGGCGCTTCCGCCGCCCGCGTCCCCCGCCGGCCGGCTGCCCAGCCTGCCGCGGGCCCTCGCGGATCTGCCCCCGGCAATCGCGCTGGCCTCGCGGCTCCTGCTGACCCTCGTAATCCTGCTCTGGCTCGTGAGTATTTTTCTGCTCGCGGCCCCGGCGCGGGGTGCCGCGGTATTGCTGCCGCCGGTGCCCGCGGATCCCGCAACGGAACCGACACCTGCACCGGGGGTTACCGAGACGGGTGCTGCCGAGACGGGGGCCACCGGGGCGGGGACTACCGGGGCTGGTGCTACCGGGGCGGGGGCCGCGCGTCCCGGGCCTCCGGGCGGGGACTCCCCCGCGGGCCCACCGGCATCCGCGTAATCCCGCGGCCTCCGCACCCGGACAGGCACTCCCGCTTCGCCCGCCCACCGACACCCGGTTACCCCGCTGCCTGCGCGCCCCGGACGCACACCCCTGGCCGGGCATTCCCCGCCATGCGCCCACCGTCATCCGCATAAACTTACGGCCCCACACCCGCACGGGTACTCCCGCTTCGCGCGCTCACCGGCACCCGGTTAGCTCCGATGCCTGTGCGCCCCGGGCCCACACCCCGGGGCGAGCATTCCCCGCGATGCGCCCACCGTCATCCGGATAAACCCCACGACCTCCGCACCCGGGCTCACACTCACACTCACGGGCGAGGACTCCCCCACCACACGTCCACCGGCATTCGCATAAAACCCGACCCAGATATCCCGGACTCACGACCCGAACGGGGATTCCCGCATCCCGCGCCCAGCAGCATCCGCTTCATCCCGCGGCCCCCGTGCTCCGTGCTCACGCTCCCGGGCGAGGGCTCGCCCGTCACGCACCCACCGATATCCGCGGAGAACCCGGTCTCCGCGCCGCGAGCGCACACGCCCGCAGGGACTCCCGGACCACGCGCCCACCGGCGGCCAAGTACCCCCGGCCGCGCGCTCGTCGCCACACGCCCCGGGCGGGCGGCGGCACCGCCGCGATCACCGCCGCGGGATCGCCATATGGCGCACCGGCGCCGCGTGCCTAGGCGCTCACATACTCCAGCAGGTCCAGGCCCACGGTGCGCAGCGTCTCCTGCACGGCATAACCGCTACTGAGGTTATCCTCCGTGAACGCGGCCTTCACCGAATAGCACACGCCGGCCCGCTCCCCGCGGACCACCCCGGCCTCGGCACGCAACCCGCGGTCCCGCGTGACCATGGCATAGGCCTCCAGGCCATAGCTGGGGATCCCGTGCGAGAGCGGGTTCAGGCCCAGCGCCCCCGCGATCATGCCGAGGTCGGCCCCGCCGCGAATCCAGCCCACAACCCGCGCGGAAATCTCGGGGCTGACGATCTCGCCGCGATCCAGGCGCCAAAATAATTCGCTGAGTTCGGTCATGGTGGAGCGCGAGAGCGCGGCGCGGCCCGGCAGATCCCAGCGCGCACTCACGCCGTCGAGCAGCCGGGTATGCCGCAGCTTCAGGTCCTGGGCGCGCTGCGCCATGGCCTCCAACCCCACCTGTCGAAGCAATACATTGCTCGCTAAATGATCGTTATGCGCACCGATCAGCGCCGCCACATCGGCCATCGGCAGCCGGTCCTGGGTGAGGGACTGCCAGAGCCCCGCGCCGGCCGCGGCATCGCCGGGTTCGCGAACGAGCATCGGGCCGGGCCCACCATCGCAGCGCACGGCCGCCTCGATCAGCAGCAAAACCTTGCCGATTGAGCCGGTCTGCGCCACAAAATAATCGTCCACCCGCAGCAGCGGTTCGCCCGTGGCGAGGTCGTTCAGGCGCGCGGAGACCCGCACGCCCGCCTGGGCGAGCGTGCCGAGGGCGCCCAGGGCGTGTTCAAAACCGCGGTCGGAAATCTCGGCATCCCGACGGGCGCGCCGGCTACCGGGCGCGATCGGTCCCGACGCCCGCCCCCGCGAGCGCCGGGTAACCCCCTGCTGTGCGTGGGTCACCAGATGGTCACGCGCTGCTCGGGGGCGAGCCACAGGGCATCGCCCTCGTGCACATTAAACGCCTGATAAAACTCGTCGATATTGCGCACGATCTGGTTGCACCGGAACTCATTGGGAGAGTGCGGGTCGATGGACAGCAGGCGGATGGCCTCGGCATCCCGGGACTTCTGTGCCCAGGCCTGGGCCCAGGACAGGAAGAAGCGCTGGGCGCCCGTGAGGTCATCGATGATGGCGGGGTCGCGGCCCTCCAGCGAGAGCACATAGGCGTCCCAGGCGATGGATAGCCCGCCGAGGTCGCCGATATTTTCGCCGATCGTGAGGGCGCCGTTGACGTGGTGATCGGGCACCTGTGCGGGCGCGAGGGCGTTGTACTGCTCGATGAGCGAGGCAGTGCGCTCCTCGAAGGCCGCACGATCGGCCTCGGTCCACCAGTCGGTGAGCTTGCCATCGCCGTCATAGCGCGAGCCCTGATCGTCGAAGCCGTGCCCAATCTCGTGGCCGATAACGGCACCGATCGCGCCGTAATTGGCCGCGGCATCGCGCTTCGGATCGAAGAACGGATACTGCAGGATGGCCGCGGGGAACACGATTTCGTTAAACCCGGGGTTGTAATAGGCGTTGATGGTCTGCGGGGTCATGAACCACTCGCTGCGGTCGATGGGCTTGCCGATCTTGGCAAGCTCGCGATCAAACTCAAATGCGGCACCCGCACGAATATTGGCGATGAGGTCATCGGGGGACACCGCAAGCGCGGAATAATCGCGCCAGACATCGGGGAAACCGATCTTCGGGGTGAATTTTTCGAGCTTCTCCAGCGCGCGCTCGCGCGTCTCGGCGCTCATCCACTCGAGGGTGCGGATGGAGCGGCGATAGGCCTCCACCAGATTGGCCACCAGCACGTCCATCTGTGCCTTGGACTCCAGCGGGAAGTGACGCTCCACATAGACCTTGCCTACGGCCTCGCCGAGCAGGCCCTCCACGAGCGAGACACCACGCTTCCAGCGCTCGCGGTTATCGGGCACACCGGACAGGGTGCGGCCATAAAAATCGAAGTTTTCCTCGACCATATCGGCGCCCAGATACGCGGCCGAGCCGTGTACGATCTTCCAGCGCAGCCAGTCTTTCCAGGCCTCCAGCTCGGGCTCCACGAGTAGCCCGGCGATGCCGGCAAAATAGCTGGGCTGGCGCACCACAAGCTCCTCGAAGGCGCCGGCGGGGGCACCCAGGCCCGCGAGCCAGGTATCAAGAAGCGCGGGGTCTCCGGCCGAGGCAAACTCGGCGCGGGCCTCGGCCCAGGTGAAGAGGTTGTACTGGGCCTGGCTATCGCGCGCCGCCACGTTATCCCAGTGCAGCGCGGCGATGCGGGTTTCCAGGTCAAATACGCGGCGGGCACGACCGGCGGCATCGTCGAGGCCCGCGAGGCCCAGGAGGTTCTGGATATGACCCAGATAGGCCTCGCGGATATCGGCAAATTTTTCCTCGCGGAAATAGCTCTCATCGGGCAGCGTGATGCCCGACTGCTGCATCATGACCAGATAGCGCTCGGGGTTGCCCGGGTCGTTATCTACCCAGACCCCAAAAAAGCCGCCCACTCCGGCGCGGTCCAGGGACGCGGCCGTGCGCACAAACGCGGAGATATCGGATACGGCGTCCACGAGCGCGAGCGTGGGCTCCAGCGGGGTGGCCCCCAGGGACTCGATATGGGCGCTGTCCATATAGCTGGAGTAGAGGTCGCCGATCTTGCGGGCCTCGGTGCCGGGCTCGGCGTGCTGCGATTCCACGATGATATCGCGCACGGCCGCCTCGGCCTCCTCGGCGAGCAGCGAGAACGAGCCCCAGCGCGCCTTATCGGCGGGGATCTCGGTGCGCTCAAGCCACGCACCGTTAACGTGCCTATAGAGGTCGTCCTGCGCCCGAACGGCGCGATCGAGGTCGGATACAGCGATTCCGGAAGCCAGCGACGATTCACTCATAGGTACAGCGTAATCTAGGCAGCCGACACGCGCCCACGGTTTGTAATATCCGGCGGGTATCGCGCGCGTACCGTAGCGTAGGACTCCGTGGCCTCCCTGAATCGTTCCATCCTGCGGCTCGCCGTTCCGGCTCTCGGCGCGCTGATTGCCGAACCCCTTTTTCTTCTCGCCGATACCGCGATGATCGGCCATCTGGGTGTGGAACCCCTCGCGGGTTTGGGCCTCGCCGCCGCGGTATTGCAGACAATCATTGGGCTCATGGTGTTTTTGGCCTATGCCACCACCCCGGCGGTCGCGCGGCGCATCGGCGCGGGTGATGAGCGCGGCGCGGTCTCGGTGGGTGTGGACGGGCTGTGGCTCGCGCTGGGATTGGGCATCGTTTTGGGGGCCGCGGGCGCGCTCCTGAGCCCGACACTCGTGGGTCTATTTCACGCCGCCCCCGGCGTCGCCGCGCAGGCCACCACGTATCTGTCGATTTCGATGGCGGGGATCCCGGCGATGCTGCTGGTTTTTGCCGCGACCGGGCTGCTGCGCGGGCTCCAGGACACGATGACGCCGCTCTGGGTGGCCGGCGCGGGTTTTGCCGCCAATATCGCCCTGAATTACGCGTTTATCTATCTGGCCGGATGGGGCATCGCGGGCTCGGCCGCGGGCACGGTCATCGCGCAGTGGGCGATGGTGGGTGCCTATCTTCTGGTGGTGGCCCGGCACGTGCGGCGCACGGGGGCCGATCCGCGCCCGCATCGCGCGGGCATCGGCGGCTCGGCGCGCGCGGGCGGCTGGCTGCTGCTGCGCACGGCGGCACTGCGGGCCGCGATGCTGCTGGCGATTTTTGTGGCCACGGGCCTGGGCACGCGCGAGCTCGCGGGCTTCCAGCTGGTGATGACCATTTTCTCCACGGTGGCCTTTGCCCTGGATGCGTTGGCCATCGCGGCTCAGGCGCTGGTGGGTAAGGGCCTGGGCTCCTCCGATCCGCTCGGGGTGCGCGCCGTGCTGCGCCGCTGCGTGCTGTGGGGGATCGGATCGGGCGCTGTATTTGGGCTGCTCGTGGCGGCGCTTTCCGGGCCGATCGGCCCGCTGCTCACGAGCGATCCCGCGCTGTCCCGGATGCTCGTGCCGAGCCTGCTGATCCTGGCCCTGGGGGCGCCGCTTGCGGGGTTTGTTTTTGTGCTGGACGGGGTGTTGATCGGCGCGGGTGACGCCCGCTATCTAGCCCTGACCGGCCTGCTTAACCTCGCCTGTTTTATCCCCCTGGCCCTCGCAGTCCTGGCGCGGGGTACGGCCGGCGCGGAGGGGCTCGCCTGGCTCACGGCGGCCTTCGCCCTGGGCTATATCGGGGCCCGCGCGCTCACGCTCGGGCTGCGGGCCCGCGGCACCGCGTGGATGCGCACGGGGGTCTAGCCCGGGCGTTCGCGGCTCAGAGTTCGGCTGAACGCGCGAGCGCCGGGGGTTCCCCGATCGCCGCGATCGAGTGACCTGCACACGGGGTGCGGGTCGCGTCGGCCCGGCGGATGCGGGACAGCGCAAACCAGCGAATATCCGCGCGCAGGCGGCACCAGCCGGCCAGAAACCAGGTGCCGGAGCGCAGGGCAAAAATCATCGGCTCCACCTCGCGCCGCGTTTCGCGCCCGCGGGCATCACCATAGGTGATATTCACGGTGACCTGATCGATCATCGCCTGCTCCAGCGCGGACATGATGCGGCGTTCCGGGGCGGGCCCGGTATCCACCCAGACCCGGCCCGCGAGCGCGGTGGCCCGCCGCCGCGTGGCCGGGTCAAGCACGTCCAGGACCTTGCGCACCGAGGCCCGGGCGGAGTCCGAAAACGGCGCCTGCGCGGCCGCGGCCACCGCCGCATGCAGCGCGAGGGCCTGGGTCGCGGAGAGGCTCACCGGGCTCAGGGTTCCGCGTTCGGTGAGGCCATAGCCGCCCCCGGGGCCGGTTTTTCCCCAGACGGGGAGGCCGCCGGATTCCAGCGCGGAGAGGTCGCGCTTAATCGTGCGAACCGTGACCTCAAATTCCTCGGCGAGCTGCCGCGCCGTGCGGCCGCGCGGGCCCGCGCGGCGCAGGGTCTCGGTGAGGGCGTGGAGGCGCTCGGTCCTATTCATGAACCAAGTTTTGCAGAGATTTCTAATTAGTGAAATGAATAGTGACATACTGCTGTCCACTCGGCGATCGAGGATGGGGAGATGACAACTGATACCCCTACCCCTCTCTCGTTTATTCTGGTTCCCGGCCACTGGCTGGGAGGCTGGGCCTGGGATGCCGTCACCGCCTCGCTGCGGGCCGGAGGCCATACCGTGACCGCCGTGACGCTGCCGGGGTTGGATCCCCGGGATCCCGATCGCGCAGGCCGCACCCTCGCGGATCAGGCCGATTTTTTGCGCGCGGAGATCGCGGCACTGCGGGAAACGGGCACGACCGTTGTCCTGGTGGCGCATAGCGGAGCGGGTTTTCTGGCCTCGCTGCTGCTGGATCGCGAGCCCACGCTGGTGGAACGCGTGGTTTATGTGGATAGCGGCCCCGTTTCCGATGGCCTGGCCTTTAACCCGGCGCTGCCCGCCGAGGTCCACGAGGTCCCGCTGCCCCCGTTTGATCAGCTCCCGGCGAGCCTCGAGGGCCTGGATGAACCGACCCTCGCACTCCTCCGCCAATGCGCCGTCCCGATGCCCGCGGCCATCATCCGCGAGCCGGTAACCCTCGTAAATAACGCCCGCCGCGATGTGCCCTCCACGATCATCTGCTGCTCCTATCCCGCGGAACTCACGATGCGCCTGGCCCGCGAGGGCAACCCGATGATGGCCGAGCTCCTGACCCTCCGCGACCTCACCCTCGTGGACCTCCCCACCGGCCACTGGCCGATGTGGAGCCGCCCGGCGGACCTCGCGTCCGCGCTCCTCACCGCGGCCGCGCCCGCCTAGCCCGCGCTCCGCCCGGTTCCGCGGCCCGGGGCGGGGGTGGGCCCACCCCCGCTACGCGGGGAGAAGCGTGGGTGCCGCCCCCCGGGCGGCGTTTTTGCAGGCATCACCCCCGCTACGCGGGGAAGAGGCTAATTGATCAGGGCTTTAACCCCGGCCCCAACCATTCTGGCATCACTTCGCGCCGGGTCGCTATGCCGCCGGGGCCGCCGCGGGCACCGGGCCCGAGGTATCGCCGAGGATCAGCGAGACCTCAAAATCCGTATCGGCCACGGCCTCGCCCGCGAGCATCGCGAGCACGGTCCGGCCCGCCGCGAGTCCCTTGCCCTGCGCGGGCTGCCAGACGGTGGTTAGTCTTCGCTCGAGCCCGTCCACGCGGATCCCGTCGAAGCCCACCACGCTCAGATCCTCGGGCACCCGCAGCCCTAGCTCCTCGGCGGCGGCCAGCACGCCGCTGGCCAGCAGATCGCTCTGCGCGATGATCGCGGTGGGCCGCAGCTCCCTCTCCACCGAGAGAAGGGCAAGCGCCGCTGCCCTCCCGGCGTCCACCCGGCTGCTGCCCGCGATCATTCCCCCTACCTCGGGGAATACCTCGCGCACGCCGTGCAGGCGCTGCATCGTGGTCTCCACGGTGGCCGTGGCCTCCGCCTCCGGCGTGAGCGGCGCGAGGCGGCGATGCCGGTCCACGCCGAGCGTCACCACGGCCACGCGGGTATGGCCGAGGTCGCGCAGGTGTTGCGCGAGCTGGCGCGAGCCACCCCGGTTATCCACCCGAATATTCACGGCGTCCTCGATATCCGGGCCCTCCACCTGAATCACCGGGATCCCCCGGCAGGCGAGCGTGCGCGCGCTCTCCTGTGCATCGGCGCTGGCACACATCATCACGAGCGCGTCGATTGGGGCGGTGGCCACGGTCACCGAACCCGATTCCGATTCCGGGATCAGCAGTAGCGAGGCGCCGATCTTGGTGAGCTCCTCCGCGAGCCCGTCGAGGGTCTGAATCAGCACGGGATCGCGGAAGGATACCCCGATTCGGTCCGAGATCAGCGCCCCCACGATGCCGCTGGATCCGCGGCGCAGCGATTGTGCGCGCGGATCCGGACCCGCATAATTCATCTCCCGTGCAGTTGCCAGTACCTTTTCCCGCGTAGCATCCGATACCGGGCCGCGTCCGCTGAACGCCAGCGAGGCGGTGGAGGGTGAGACCCCCGCCCGAGCGGCCACCGCGGCCAGCGTTATCCGAGACTGCGCGGGATCATCCCGAGAATCCATGCTGATATCCCCCTCCACCCTCGGCGTGCTTGACCGAAGTCTGTCGTCTCGGATAGCTTAGGCGAAGCGCCCGATCGAAACGATTCGACACCACAAAATGACAGGGAATTCCATGACCACCGACGCCGCCACGCGCCGCCCCCACGCCGAGCTTTTGGCCTGGCGCAATGCCGTGTTTTTTATTTTTGCGCTGAGCGGCCTGAGCGTGGCCAGTTGGGCCTCCCGCGTCCCCGCGATTCGTAATGGCCTCGATATTGATACCGGCACCCTGGGCCTGTTGATCTTTGGCATGTCCGCGGGCGCGATCATCGGCCTCGCCGGTTCCACGGCGTTTTTATCCCTCCTCGGCCCGCGCGCCGGCATCTTTGCATCCTTTACCGTCTCGGCCCTCGGCCTGGCGCTGATCGGAATCGGCGCGGACTCCTCGTTTAGCCTTGTCCTCACGGGCCTGTTTATCTTTGGCTTTGGCAATGGCTCGGTGGACGTCATGATGAATCTGGACGGCGCCGCCGCCGAGATCGAGATTAATAAAACGGTGATGCCCGCGATGCACGCCTTTTTCAGCGTGGGCACGGTGGCCGGCGCGGGCCTCGGCGCCCTCGCCGCGTCCCTGCATATCCCGCTGCTGATCCATGCCTCCGTGATCGCCGGATTCATGGTCGTCTCGGCCGCCGTGGTGGTGCGGTTTATCCCGCATCGCCCGCCCGTCACCCGCGCGCAGGCCGCCGATCTGCCGCCCCGCGGCGAGCGCATTCGCCGTAACCTGTCGGTGTGGAAGAATCCGCGGATGCTGCTGATTGGGCTGGTCATGCTGGGGATGTCCTTCGCCGAGGGCAGCGCCAATGACTGGATCGCCCAGGCGGTCGTGGACGGATATGACCGCCTGCCCGCCGTGGGCGCCGCCGTGTATGCGGTATTTGTCCTGGCCGTGACCGCGGCCCGGTTCCTGGGCGGCCCGCTGATCGACCGCTTCGGCCGCGTGGCCTCCCTGCGGGTGAGCGCGGGCATCGGCGTGCTGGGCCTGCTCTTTTTCATCTTCGGCGGCCAGTTCTGGCTCGCGGTGATCGGCGCCGGGCTCTGGGGCATCGGCTGCGCCCTGGGCTTCCCCGTGGGAATGTCCGCGGCGGCCGAGCACCCCACCGAATCCGCGGCGCGCGTGAGCGCGGTGGCCATGATGGGCTATCTGGCGTTCCTCGCCGGGCCTCCCCTGATTGGCCTCCTCGGTGAGCATTTTGGGCTGCTCTATGCACTGATCCCGGTGCTGATCCTGATGGTGGTGGCCTTCGCCGCGGCCCCCGCCACCCGCACCCCCGAGCATGAGCGCGCCGCCGCTTCCCGCGTTCACTGAGAGTTAGCTGAATAATCTCCCATGGTTCTGTTGCCCCTCGCCCGCCCTCGATACTCTGCCGCTATGTCCCACGGTTATCTTGAGCGTGAAATCACGGAGCCCATCGCACTGTGCCTGGCCTCGGGCGGCCTGAACCCGGAGGCCGTGGGGTTTTCCCGCACGCCCGTGCACGATAGCTCGGCTGTCGGCCGCTCCCGCTTTCCGCGTTCGCGCGGGAGGCGCTGGGAGTATTGGGCGCTGATCACACCCACGCATATCGTGGCGCTCACCGCCGCGAGCCTGGATCGCGGCTCCCGCCATCAGCTCTGGACCCTGGACCGCGCGAGCGGAACCCAGCTCGACCGCACGGTCTTCTCCCCGCTCGGCGGCCACGTGATCCTCCCGGGTAGCCTCGGCGATGGTCCGGTCCGGGCCTGGAGCCGCGATATCGATATCAGCATCGACGAGGTTCCCGGCGGCACCCGCGTGCGCGCCCAGACCGCGCGCGTGCAGCTGGACGCCTTTATTTCCCGCCCCTCGGGCCAGGAGAGTCTCGGGAGCGTCTGCCCGCGCGGCAACGACGGCTTCGACTATATAGTCTCCGATCTGGCGCGCCCGGTCTCGGGTCGGCTGAGCATCGACGGGGTCTCCCATGTGCTGCCCGCCACGGAGTCCTGGGCCATGCTGGATCACGGCCGCGGCCGCAGCGGCTCCCACCCCGGGGGCTGTGGCGCGGCGGCGGGCGTCGAGGCCGGCCGCCGGGTGGGGCTGAGCCTCGGGGAACACAGCGCGTATTTTCTTGATGGTGGCCTGCATCGCCTGGCCGGCGGCGCGGCCTGGAGCGCCTCGGATCGCGCCCCGTGGCGCGTCTCGGGTGAGGCCCTGGATCTTTCCTTCACCCCGTTTGCCAGCCGCCGCTCGCGCGGCAATCCCGGCACCGTGGGCAGCCTCACGCGCCAGCATTTTGGGCACTATACGGGCTGGGTGAGCGGGGAGGACGGCGGCCGCCTGGGGGTTACCGATCTGCTCGGCTGGGCCGAACTCCCCGGCCACTAGCCTCCCGAATTCACACCATATCCACCGCCAGGGCTACGTGGCCGGGCCCGGGGAGCGATACACTCACTGGGTGCGTTTGGTTATTGCGAAGTGTTCCGTGGACTATACCGGGCGGCTGTCTGCCCATCTGCCCCTGGCGACCCGGCTCTTGATGCTGAAGTCCGATGGCAGCCTCCTGATTCACAGTGACGGCGGGAGCTATAAGCCGCTGAACTGGATGAGCCCCCCGTGCACGATCCGCACCGAGGAGCCCTCCGCGGAGGAGACCGAGGCCGGCGTGCAGGAGCTGTGGCGCGTGGCCCACAGCAAAACCGGCGATCAGCTGGTGGTGTCGATCTATCACATCGAGCACGATAGCTCCCATAATCTCGGCGTGGATCCGGGCTTGCAGAAGATGGGCGCCGAATCTCATCTCCAGGAGCTCATGGCCGAGCAGATCGAGATGCTGGGCGCCGGACATACCCTCGTGCGGCGCGAATATATGACCGCGATTGGGCCGGTGGATATCCTCGCCCGCGATGCCGATGGTGGTGCCGTGGCCGTGGAGATTAAGCGTCGCGGCGAGATCGACGGCGTGGAGCAGCTCACCCGCTATCTGGAACTGATGAATCGCGATCCGGGCCTGCGCCCCGTGCAGGGTGTTTTTGCGGCCCAGGAGATCAAGCCGCAGGCGCGCACCCTCGCCGAGGATCGTGGCATTCGCTGCGTCATCCTCGACTATGACGAGATGCGTGGGCTCGACGATGGCGGCTCCCGCCTGTTCTAGCCCCGTCATACCCGTCTGCCCTTTTCCCGGGGAGTTCCGTAAGATGGGGTCCATATGTCCACTCAACTTTCCTCCGCGCAGGCCGATGCCACGAGCGCCGAGAGCACAGCCTGGAGCTGCATCCTCTTTGACCTGGATGGCACAATCGTCGATTCTGCCCCCGGGATCATCGCCCGACTCGCGCTGACCCTCGAGGAGCTGGGCCTGCCCGCCCAGTCCCCCTCCGAGCTCATGCGCTGGGTGGGTCCGCCGCTGCTGGATTCCTTCCGCGATTATGCGGGCCTGGATGAGGCAGGGTCCTGGGAGGGTGTGCACGCCTATCGCCGCCTCGTGGCCTCCGTGGGTGCCTCCGATAATTCCGAGACCTATCCCGGGGTGCCCGAGCTGCTGGGCGCTATTCGCGCGGCGGGTATCCCGCTCTCGCTGGCCACCTCCAAGCCCGAGTCGCAGGCCCTGGATATCCTGGAGCACTTTGGCATGACCGCCGATTTCACGGTGATCTGTGGCGCGAGCGATGACGAGACCCGCAGTGCCAAGGCCGATGTGATCGCCGAGGCCCTGCGCCGGCTCGGCGAGCTTGATGTTGACCTGAGCAACCCGATCATGGTGGGCGATCGCCACCACGATATCGACGGTGCCGCGGCGCATAATATCCCCACCCTGCTGGTGTCCTGGGGCTATGCCAAGCCGGGCGAGGAGGCGGGTGCCCTCGAGGTAATCGCCACCGCCGAGGTCCTCGGCGAGCGCCTCCTGGGCTAACCGGGCACCGAAAACATACCGTTCGGCAAGATAACAGGTTTCCTGGGCCCCGTTCGGTTACGATTTGCTTTGAGTGTGTTCGTCACGGGCGGGCACCGAGCGAGACCCGATTGGATCAGCCATGGCTTCGAATGACTTCGAGAACGACCCCAGCAAGATGAGCAAGAAGGACCGCCGCGAGCACCTTCGCGAGGTGGCCCGCATTCGTCGCGCCGAGGAGTTGAAGCGCAAGAAGCGCAATCGCATCCTCACCCAGATCGGTGTGGTTGTGGGTGCCCTGGCCGTCGTGGCCCTCGTGGTCACGATGATTGTGAACGCCAATGTCGAGGCCAACCGCCCCGGCCCGCAGAACATGGCGAGCGATGGCATCCTCTTCACCAATTCCGCCGACGCCCAGGTTGTTCCCGTGAGCACGCCCGCCACCGCGGCCGGCGAGAAGCCCACCCCCACGAAGCCCGATGCCGATAAGACCAATATCGTGATCTATCTGGACTACCTGTGCCCCCTCTGTAAGCAGTTTGAGGAGGCCAATATCGCGGGCCTGAAGGATATGGTGGGGGCCGGGGATGCCACCCTCGAAATCCACCCGATCTCGCTGCTGGACCGCTTCGCCGCGGGTACCAAGTACTCCACCCGCTCGGCCGCCGCAATGGCCTGCGTGGCGAACTACGCCCCCGATAGCTTCCTCGATGCCAGCGCCGCGCTCTTTGCCGCTGCGCCGCAGGAGAATACCGCCGGACCCAATGACAGCGTGATCGCCCAGACGTTTAAGGACGCCGGCATCAACGATGCCCAGGTGGCCACGTGTGTGACCGATGGTGAGTTCCGCAACTGGGTGGATGCCTCCACCAAGCGCGTCCTGGACGGCCCGCTGCCCAATACCGATGTCGAGAAGGTCACCGGCACGCCCACGATCCTCGTGAACGGCGAGCAGTACGGCCCCACCAAGGGCACCGGCTGGGGCGACTCGAACGACTTCTTCGCCTTTGTGGCCAAGGTCGCCGCTCAGTAGTTTTCCGCCAAAATAGCCGGTGTGGATCAGTCCCTGATCCGCACCGGCTTTTTTCTTGCCCTATATGCCGACATATTGTCGGATACGCTGGAGGGGCATCCACCCCCAACCTCTGGAGCACCCCGTTAAGATCACACCCCGCGGCTTCTTCCGCGTCATCGCCATCGCCGAGGCCGTCACCTGGACCCTCCTGATCACCTCCCTGATCCTCAAATACGGATTCCATGCGAATCCCCTTGTCACCACGATCGCCGGCGGCCTGCACGGCGTGGTCTTTATCACCTATGCACTGACCTCGGTCCTGGTGGGTGTGAACCAGCGCTGGTCGCTGGGTCTGATCGCCTTCGCCGTGGCCACCGCCGTGGTGCCCTATGCCACGATCCCCTTTGATATCTGGGCCGATCGCCGCGGCCGCCTGGACGGCCCCTGGCGCACCGAGCCCTCCGCGGACCCGCGCGATGCGGGCTGGATCGCGCGCCTCCTGCGCTGGATGCTGACCCACCCCAAGACCCTGGTTACGCTTTTTATCGCGGCCGTGGTGATCATCACCACCACACTGCTGCTGATCGGCCCGCCCGGCGGAAGCCACTAGCTGAGCATTACCCGTATGGCGGTCGTATTTTTTCTGGTGTGGCCACCCGCGGGGGCGTAGTCTGGGCTCATGGTTAACCCGGCAATTGAACTCACCCGCATCGACGGCACCACCCAGCCCCTCGGCGATTATGCGGGGAAGGTGCTGCTGGTGGTCAATCTTGCGTCCAAATGCGGCTTCACCCCGCAGTATGAGCAGCTTGAGGCCCTCCAGGAAAAATACGCCGACCGCGGGTTCACCGTGCTGGGTTTCCCCTCCAATCAGTTCCTGCAGGAGGGCGGCTCGGATGAGCAGATCGCCGAGTACTGCTCGGTCACCTGGAACGTCACGTTCCCCGTGTTCTCCAAAACCAAGGTCAACGGCCGCAATCGGCACCCGCTTTATAAGGAGCTCGTGACCGCCCCGGATTCCGCGGGCCTGCGCGGCCCCGTGCTGTGGAACTTCGAGAAGTTCCTCGTGCTCCCCTCGGGCGAAATGCACCGCTTCCGCAGCACCACCCTCCCCGATGATCCGGCGATCATCGCGCTCATCGAGGGCGCACTGCCCACCGCCTAGCCCGGCCCCCTTCCACGCCCGCCCCCGCCCGCCGGGGGCGGGCTTTTTGGACTCCGGTACCTCCCGGAGGCGTCAAATCCCGGCGAACCCACCGCGTTTGCCGGGGCATTGGTTAGGATCGTGGCATCGGACCGAAGCCGCGCCGATGCGGCCGAGCGAGGGGTAACCGCACGTGAATAACCAAGATCAACCCGAGGATTCCGCGCTCCTGGCCGCATTTGAGAGCGGTGCCCGCACGCTCGGGTCCGCGCCCAGCCCGGCCCCGCCCGCCCCGGCACCCGTCCCGGAGCCGCTCGCCCCGCTCCCGCCCGAGGCGGAGTCCTTTCCCGCGGAACTCCCGCGCGGCAATCCGTGGATTATCCTGCTCTGGGTGCTTTCGACCACCCTGATCCTGGGCAGCTTCCTGCTGTTATGGGGCATTAATGGCGCCAACGACGGCGTATTTAGCCTCGGCGGCTTCGACGGCTATTCCCTGGATTCCGCGCCCACCACCGATTACACCACCCAGGCGCTGATCGGGGCATTTGCCCCCCGGCTGCTTCCCGTGGGCGTCCTGATCCTCGCCGGGCTCATATTCCGGCTGGCCCTGCGCCGCGATCGCACGGGGGCGCGCGCATGAGCTCCCCCGCCGCCGAATTCTCTACCCTCGGCGGGCGCATCCTCGATAATATTGGCGCCGTGCTGGATGGCAAGCCCGAGGCGGCCCGGATGGCGCTGATCGCCCTGCTCGCGGAGGGCCACCTGCTGATCGAGGATGTCCCGGGGGTGGGTAAGACCGTTCTGGCCCGGGCGTTGGCGGCCTCGGTGGAGTGCTCGGTGCGCCGGATCCAGTTCACCCCGGATCTGCTGCCCTCGGATATCACGGGTGTCTCGGTATTTAACCGGGCGGAGGGCTCATTTGAGTTTCAGCCGGGCGCGATTTTTGCCCACCTGGTGATCGCCGATGAGATCAACCGCTCCTCCCCCAAGACCCAGTCGGCCCTGCTGGAGGCCATGGAGGAACGCCAGGTCACGATCGACGGCCAGACGCATCCCCTGCCGCGCCCGTTTACGGTGGTGGCCACGCAGAACCCGCTGGATATGGAGGGCACCCATGCGCTGCCCGAGGCCCAGCGCGATCGCTTCATGATGCGTATCGCAATGGGCTATCCCGATGCCGAGGCCGAGCGAGAGATGCTCGCGCGGCGCGAGTCGCATAACCCGCTGGATACGCTGCGCCCGGTGATCTCCCGTGCGGAGCTGAGCGAGCTGATCACCCGGGGCCGGAATATCTATGTCTCCCCCCTCGTGGAGCGCTATGCGGTTGCGCTCGTGCGTGCCACCCGCACCCATCCCGATCTGCGGCTCGGGGCGAGCCCGCGGGCCACGCTTCAGCTCGTGCGCGCAGCCAAGGTGCACGCGGGACTCGACGGGCGCGAGTTTATTTTGCCCGATGATATTGTGGCGCTCCTGGTGCCGGTGCTGGCCCATCGGCTGGTTCCGTTGCCGCGCGTTTTGACCGAACAGGATCCCTCGGGTGCGCGTGCGATCACCGAGATCCTGCGCTCGATCCTGGCCACGGTTGCCGTGCCGCGCGCGGGCTCCGTGCGCCCATGAGCGCGGCGGCCCGGGGCCCGGTGCTGCGTGCGCGCGGTATCGGGGCCCTCGGTTCCGGCGCGGCCGCCCTCGGCGCGGGGCTGATGCTGCCCAGCCCGCAGCTGGGTGCCGCGGGGGTTTTCCTGCTCACGGCGGTGCTGGGTTCGCTGCTGATGCTGCTGATTCCCCTCGGTGGCGCGGTGGTGACCCGGTCTCTCGGGACATCCTCGCCGCGGGTGGGCGAGCGCGTCCGGGTCGGGGTGCGCCTGAGCGGTCGCGCCGCGTTTTTTGCGCGCGCGGCGCGCTGGGAGGACGGTACCGCGCATCCAGCGGGCGTGGCCCGCCTCGAACAGACCGGGCGCGGGCGCTCCCGCAGCCTCGCGTGTAGCTATGAATTTATGCCGCAGCACCGCGGCGAGCACCGGCTGGGGCCGCTGCGCATGATCCGCGCCGATCCCTTCGGGTTTGCCGAGCGCTCCGTGCTCCTGGGCGATACGGCGATACTCACCGTCCTGCCCCGGGTGCTGTCCGTCCCGCTCCCCGGGGTGTCCGCGGCGGGCATCGCCGAGGGGCTGACCGGCGGCGGTACCGCGGCCGGGCACAGCGATCTTTCGGCACGACCCTATGTTCCCGGGGATTCCCCGCGTCGCGTGCACTGGAGGGCCACGGCACACCGCAATCAACTGATGGTGCGGCAGGAGGAGCCGCCGGTGGCCCCGCTGATCTGGCTGGTGCTGGATACCGCGCACGCCCACTGGGCGCTCACGCCCGGCCCGCGGCCCGGGGCCCTGCCGCTCTTTGAGCGGGCGGTTTCGGTCGCGGCCGGTGCCGTGGAGCAGGTGGCCGAGTCCGGCGGGCGCGCGCGGCTCCTGGGTGCGGGCGGCCTCGACTGCGTGTTTGGCGGCGCGGGTGTATCCGCGGGTCCGCAGCGTGCCCGGCGCGCGCTGGCCACGGTCTCCACCCGGTTGCCCGGCCCGGCGTTCCCGCGCTCACCGGGGGGCGAACCTGCCTCCACGGTGATCGCGGTGGTGGGCGCGCTGGATATGGCCTCCACGCGGGAGCTGCTGGGCCTGGCCCGCGGGGCCCGCCGCGCCATCGTGCTGGCCCCGGCCGGGCTCGGCGCGGGACCGCGGGACGCGCTCCTCGCGGCGGGCTGGCGGGTCGTGGATCTGTTGGCGGATGCCGAGGCCGGGGCCGCCCGCCGGGAGGTGCACCCGTGAGCCGGCCGGTTCTCCCGGTGCGTCCGTGCGCCACCCGGGAGTGGCGGATCGCGGCGGCCACGCTCGCGGTACTGGCCGCGGGCCTCTGGGGGTTTGGCCCGGTATTTGCCGGGAGGGGCTGGTGGTGGGTATCCGTGGCGGTGGCCGCCGTAATTCTGCTTATTATCGGGCTGATGCGGCAGGGTTTATCGCCAAGAATGCGGCGGGCCCTCCCGCGGGAGCTGCTCGCATGGGGTGCCGGGGCGCTCACGGGAGTGCTGCTGCTCACGGCGCTCTGGGCACCCCGCACGGCCCTGTGGGGCGTTATTCCCACCCCGTCCACCCGCGCCGGAATCTCCGAGGTGATCGGCGCGGGCCTCGCGGAACTGGCCGCGGGCCGCGCGCCGATGCAGGTGTCCTGGAACGTGACCCTCCTCACCGCGCTCATCGCCGCGGTCCTGATTCTTATCCTGTCCGCCCTCACCCTGCTCGCCGATGCCGCGCTGCCCGCGGCGCTGCTCGCGGGCGCACTGGTGCTGGTGCCGCTGGTAGCCATTGCGCCCGGGTTTGATATGCCCACGTGCGTGCTATGCGCCGTGGCCACGCTGTGGCTCCTCGCGGAGTCCACGGCCCGAAGGGCCGAGCGCCGCGATCGGGTGATCCTCCGCGCGCGCGGGAACCGCCCGGTTGCCCTGGGCCTCGGAGCCGTTGCCCTGATCACAACCCTCGTAATCACACCCGCTCTCCCGGTCCCCACCGCTCCCCCCGGTTCCTCGGGTTCCGGCATTCGCGGGCAGTGGGCGGGCGGGGTAGATCCGCTCGTGGAGCTCGGGCGCGAACTCACCCGGCCCACCCCCACGGTGGCCCTCACCTATCGCACGGACGCGGCGCGGGCCCCGTATCTGAAGCTACTTAATATCGAGGATCTGGGCGGCGATATCTGGGGCCCCACCCCGTTTAGCGGGGAACCCCTGAATCTCCTGGACGGTTTTGGTCCCGTCCCCGGTCTTGCCGCGGATACTCCCGCTGCGCCATTTGCGATGGATATCACGATTGTCTCGCTCTCCGCCGATCGGCTTCCCCTGCCCTATCCCGCCCGCGCGGTGAGCGGGCTTCCCGGAGATTGGCGCTGGGAGGCCGCCGGCCTCACCGCCTATGCCTCCGCCACCACCACCCTGGGGCAGTCCTATCATGTGGAGGCGCTTAGTCTCTCGCCCACGGCCGAGCAGCTGCGCGAGGCCACAACACCGGTTGATGCCGAGTGGGCCGCACCCTATCTCGCCGTCCCGGAGGCCCTGCCCCCGATAGTCCTCGAGACGGCACACCGCGTCGCGGCCGGGGAGGCGGGGAATTATGATCGCGCCCTCGCGCTGCAACGCTTCTTCCGCTCGGAGTTTAGTTATTCCGAAGAGGCCCCGGTGGGGGACGGCCCAAACGGCGGCGCCGCCTCCGCCCTCGAGGGTTTCCTGGAGCTTCGCCGCGGCTATTGTGTGCATTTTGCCTCCGCCATGACCATCATGGCGCGGCAGCTGGGGATCCCGGCCCGCCTCGCGCTGGGCTATCTGCCGGGTATTGCCGAGTCCGATCCCGATACGGGGCAGCGACGCTATGCGGTCTCCAGTTCGCAACTGCATGCGTGGCCCGAGCTCTATTTTGAATCCGTGGGGTGGGTCCCGTTTGAGCCCACGGCCTCGCGCGGTACCCCCACCAATTTTGCCTCGGCCTCCACCGCGCTCCCGGCACCCCCGACGGTGCCCGCTCCCGTGCCGACGCCCGGCACGCAGGTTCCCACGCCCGGAACCGACGCCGGTACCGCGCCCACCGGTCAGGCTGCGGCCGGCGCCGGCTTAGACCTCACCCGGATTATCGGCGGTGGTCTGATCGCGCTGGTGGCCGCCCTGATCCTGCTTGCCCCGCGGCTACTGAGGCTTCGACGCACGGTGCGGCGTGGCCGCCACTCCCTCGCCTCGGGCACGCCCGCCGCGGGCGCCTGGGAGGAGCTGCTGGACCGGGCCACGGATCTGGGACTGGCGCCGGACGCTACCCGGACCCCGCGCGCCTTCGCGCGAGACCTGGCGGCCACGCTGCCGCCCGCCCCCGCCGCGCTCTGGTCGCTGCTTGAGGCCGTGGAGCGGGAGTCCTATGCCCCTCACCCCGACCCCGCGGAGCCAACGCGGCCGCCCATATTGCTGCTGCGCGAGGTCACGCGCTATCTGCACCGGGCCTCTCCCCGCCGCACCCGCATTTATGCCTTCCTGCTTCCGCGCTCGGTACTCGGCACCCGCCATAAACCCTCGGGATAACCACGGCACCAAACGGCAAGATCGAAGGCCTCTGTACCCCGTGACGACCGCGCATGCCTGCCACTCGCCGACGCTGGTCTAACATCCTGGTGCCTGTGGGCTGGTGTTGGCTAAACAGAAAGGCCTCCCCATGGAAGCCCCACACACCCAACCAGTGCGCCCGGTAAACAGGAAAGGCCTCCCCCAGGAGACCCCCACGCGCCCAACCAGTGCTTCCGGTAAACAGGAAAGGCCTCCCGCAGGAGGCCACCACACCCCCAACCGGTGTGCCCGTGAAACAGGAAAGGCCTCCCCCAGGAGGCCACCTACACACAACCAGTGTGCCCGGTAAACACGGAAGGCCTCTCCCGGGAGACCATCACGGGCCCAACCAGTGCGTCTGTTAAACACGAAAGACCTCCCGCAGCAAGCCACCTACACACAACCAGTGCGTCTGTTAAACACAAAAGACCTCCCGGAAGAGGCCAACACACACCCATCCTGGGTGTGCGTGTTAAACACGAAAGGCCTCCCGCGGGAGGCCACCACACACCCCCTTGTGGTGTGTGTGTGTTAAATGGAAAAGGCCACCCTCACGGGTGGCCTCTTCACGAAAATAAGTCCGGCGGTGTCCTACTCTCCCACAGGGTCCCCCCTGCAGTACCATCGGCGCAAAGAGTCTTAGCTTCCGGGTTCGGAATGTAACCGGGCGTTTCCCTCTCGCTATGGCCGCCGAAACAAACATAGACATATCAATCACGAATCAAACAACACACCACACAAAAGTGGCTTGTTGTTTGGTTCTCGACCGTACATCGAGAACCACTCAGTGGACGCAAACATCACTCTGGACCCCAGACACCAACCTTTAAAAACTGTGTCTGAGTAATGATTATCAAATTATCGGCTTATTAGTACCGGTCAGCTTCACGAGTCTGTAGTCCTCGCTTCCACATCCGGCCTATCAACCCAGTAGTCTACTGGGAGCCTCTCCCCCTAAGGGATGGAAATCTCATCTCGAGGCCGGCTTCCCGCTTAGATGCTTTCAGCGGTTATCCATCCCGAACGTAGCTAATCAGCGGTGCTCCTGGCGGAACAACTGACACACCAGAGGTTCGTCCAACCCGGTCCTCTCGTACTAGGGTCAGATCCTCTCAAATTTCCTGCGCGCGCAGCGGATAGGGACCGAACTGTCTCACGACGTTCTAAACCCAGCTCGCGTACCGCTTTAATGGGCGAACAGCCCAACCCTTGGGACCTACTCCAGCCCCAGGATGCGACGAGCCGACATCGAGGTGCCAAACCATGCCGTCGATATGGACTCTTGGGCAAGATCAGCCTGTTATCCCCGAGGTACCTTTTATCCGTTGAGCGACAGCGCTTCCACAAGCCACTGCCGGATCACTAGTCCCGACTTTCGTCCCTGCTCGACTTGTCAGTCTCACAGTCAAGCTCCCTTGTGCACTTACACTCGCCATCTGATTGCCAACCAGATTGAGGGAACCTTTGGGCGCCTCCGTTACTTTTTAGGAGGCAACCGCCCCAGTTAAACTACCCACCAGGCACTGTCCCTGAACCGGATCACGGTTCGAAGTTAGATATCCAATATGACCAGAGTGGTATTTCAACTTTCGACTCCACACACACTAGCGTGCATGCTTCAACGTCTCCCACCTATCCTACACAAGCCACACCGAACACCAATACCAAGCTGTAGTAAAGGTCACGGGGTCTTTCCGTCCTGCTGCGCGTAACGAGCATCTTTACTCGTAATGCAATTTCGCCGAGTTCACGGTTGAGACAGCTGGGAAGTCGTTACGCCATTCGTGCAGGTCGGAACTTACCCGACAAGGAATTTCGCTACCTTAGGATGGTTATAGTTACCACCGCCGTTTACTGGGGCTTAAATTCTCAGCTTCGCCTTACGGCTAACCGTTCCTCTTAACCTTCCAGCACCGGGCAGGCGTCAGTCCGTATACATCGTCTTGCGACTTAGCACGGACCTGTGTTTTTAGTAAACAGTCGCTTCCCACTGGTCTCTGCGGCCCAAACACGCTACCTGGAGTAAATCCATTGACATGCTAGGCCCCCCTTATCCCGAAGTTACGGGGGCATTTTGCCGAGTTCCTTAACCGTGATTATCTCGATCTCCTTAGTATTCTCTACCTGACCACCTGAGTTGGTTTGGGGTACGGGCAGCTAGAACCTCGCGTCGATGCTTTTCTTGGCAGCATAGGATCATCGGATCATACCCTTACGGGTTCCCCTTCAATTCTCAGCCTATATGGGAGACGGATTTGCCTATCTCCCGGCCTACAATCTTGGCCTAGGACAACCATCGCCTAGGACCGACTACCTTCCTGCGTCACACCTGTTAATACGCTAACCGCACCAGATCGGGTCGTGTGCGTTGCCATAAAGCTCCACCCCGAAGGGCTCGGTCATCATGGTTTCGAAACACTTAGCAGTACTGGATTAGCTTGGGCGGTTCTTCGCCGGTACGGGAATATCAACCCGTTGTCCATCGACTACGCCTGTCGGCCTCGCCTTAGGTCCCGACTTACCCAGGGCGGATTAGCCTGGCCCTGGAAACCTTGGTCTTTCGGAGGACGGGTTTCTCACCCGTCTTTCGCTACTCATGCCTGCATTCTCACTCGTGTAGCCTCCACGGCTGGTTTACACCGCCGCTTCGCTGGCCACACGACGCTCTCCTACCCATCAATACGGCTGGACCACGAAGGCCTACCAAAAATATTAATGCCACAACTTCGGTGGCGTGCTTGAGCCCCGTTAAATTGTCGGCGCGGAATCACTTGACCAGTGAGCTATTACGCACTCTTTCAAGGGTGGCTGCTTCTAAGCCAACCTCCTGGTTGTCTCTGCAACTCCACATCCTTTCCCACTTAGCACGCGCTTAGGGACCTTAGATGGTGGTCTGGGTTGTTTCCCTCTCGACAATGAAGCTTATCCCCCACTGTCTCACTGCTGCGCTCTCACTTACCGGCATTCGGAGTTTGGCTGACGTCAGTAACCTTGTAGGGCCCATCGGCCATCCAGTAGCTCTACCTCCGGCAAGAAACACGCAACGCTGCACCTAAATGCATTTCGGAGAGAACCAGCTATCACGAAGTTTGATTGGCCTTTCACCCCTATCCACAGCTCATCCCCTCAGTTTTCAACCTAAGTGGGTTCGGTCCTCCACGTGCTCTTACACACGCTTCAACCTGGCCATGGATAGATCACTTCGCTTCGGGTCTAGGACATGCGACTGAATCGCCCTATTCAGACTCGCTTTCGCTACGGCTTCCCCTCACGGGTTAACCTCGCCACATATCACTAACTCGCAGGCTCATTCTTCAAAAGGCACGCCGTCACCCCAACAAGGAGGCTCCGACGGTTTGTAAGCAAACGGTTTCAGGTACTATTTCACTCCCCTCCCGGGGTACTTTTCACCTTTCCCTCACGGTACTTGTCCGCTATCGGTCATCTGGGAGTATTTAGGCTTATCAGGTGGTCCTGACAGATTCACACGGGATTTCTCGGGCCCCGTGCTACTTGGGATACTCTCCACACGATTACGTCATTTCAACTACCGGGCTGGCACCGTCTCTGGCTGGCCTTTCAAGACCATTCGTCTATAACGCTCTCTAATGTTCGACCATCGGCAGATGATCCTGGAAAGTCCCACAACCCCGAACATGCAACTCCTGCCGGATATCACACATGCTCGGTTTAGCCTGATCCGCGTTCGCTCGCCACTACTGACGGAATCACTATTGTTTTCTCTTCCTGTGGGTACTGAGATGTTTCACTTCCCCACGTTCCCTCTACCCGCCCTATATATTCAGGCGGGAGTCACTACGTCATGTTGCCACGCGCAGCGGGGTTTCCCCATTCGGAAATCCTCGGCTCACAGCTTGTTTATCAGCTCCCCGAGGCTTATCGCAGATTACTACGTCCTTCTTCGGCTCCAGATGCCAAGGCATCCACCGTTTGCTCTTAAAAATTTGAAATCACATGAGTATAAAAATCGATCAAACCTAAAAGAAATCTCTTAGAAATTGACCAATGATCTATAAATAGATCATCTTATTATCAAAACAAAACCATAAAGGCTTTGAATTTTAAGATGCTCGCGTCCACTGTGTAGTTCTCAAAGTACGGGCGGTACTAAAACATCACGACAAAAAATGTCCCTCAGCTTTAGCCCAGAAGGCCGTCCGAAACAAAATTTCGGCCCGGTCCCTCAGGACCCAACAACGTGCACCTGCACACTCCATCCCATACAGCGTTCCCATCCTCAAAGAAGACGTACTAACCACACAAAACTTCATGCACAGCAATGTCAATGTTCCACCCATGAGCTCCCAGCAGAAACAGTCGTTCTGATCTGGGGCCTGGACACATAAAGTGCCAGTTGCTCCTTAGAAAGGAGGTGATCCAGCCGCACCTTCCGGTACGGCTACCTTGTTACGACTTAGTCCTAATTACCAATCCCACCTTAGACGGCTCCCTCCCTTACGGGTTAGGCCACCGGCGTCGGGTGTTACCGACTTTCATGACTTGACGGGCGGTGTGTACAAGGCCCGGGAACGTATTCACCGCAGCGTTGCTGATCTGCGATTACTAGCGACTCCGACTTCATGAGGTCGAGTTGCAGACCTCAATCCGAACTGGGACCAGCTTTTTGGGATTCGCTCCACCTTGCGGTATCGCAGCCCATTGTACTGGCCATTGTAGCATGCGTGAAGCCCAAGACATAAGGGGCATGATGATTTGACGTCGTCCCCACCTTCCTCCGAGTTGACCCCGGCAGTATCCCATGAGTTCCCACCATAACGTGCTGGCAACATAGAACGAGGGTTGCGCTCGTTGCGGGACTTAACCCAACATCTCACGACACGAGCTGACGACAACCATGCACCACCTGTATACCGACCTTGCGGGGCGACTATCTCTAGCCGTTTCCGGTATATGTCAAGCCTTGGTAAGGTTCTTCGCGTTGCATCGAATTAATCCGCATGCTCCGCCGCTTGTGCGGGCCCCCGTCAATTCCTTTGAGTTTTAGCCTTGCGGCCGTACTCCCCAGGCGGGGAACTTAATGCGTTAGCTGCGACACGGAGACCGTGGAATGGTCCCCACATCTAGTTCCCAACGTTTACGGGGTGGACTACCAGGGTATCTAAGCCTGTTTGCTCCCCACCCTTTCGCTCCTCAGCGTCAGTTACGGCCCAGAGATCTGCCTTCGCCATCGGTGTTCCTCCTGATATCTGCGCATTCCACCGCTACACCAGGAATTCCAATCTCCCCTACCGCACTCTAGTCTGCCCGTACCCACTGCAGGCCCGAGGTTGAGCCTCGGGTTTTCACAGCAGACGCGACAAACCGCCTACGAGCTCTTTACGCCCAATAATTCCGGACAACGCTTGCACCCTACGTATTACCGCGGCTGCTGGCACGTAGTTAGCCGGTGCTTTTTCTGCAGGTACCGTCACTTTCGCTTCTTCCCTGCTAAAAGAGGTTTACAACCCGAAGGCCGTCGTCCCTCACGCGGCGTTGCTGCATCAGGCTTTCGCCCATTGTGCAATATTCCCCACTGCTGCCTCCCGTAGGAGTCTGGGCCGTGTCTCAGTCCCAGTGTGGCCGGTCACCCTCTCAGGCCGGCTACCCGTCGTCGCCTTGGTGAGCCATTACCTCACCAACAAGCTGATAGGCCGCGAGTCCATCCCCCACCGAAATTCTTTCCAACCCCCACCATGCGGTGGAAGTTCATATCCGGTATTAGACGCCGTTTCCAGCGCTTATCCCAGAGTGGAGGGCAGGTTACTCACGTGTTACTCACCCGTTCGCCACTAATCCACCCAGCAAGCTGGGCTTCATCGTTCGACTTGCATGTGTTAAGCACGCCGCCAGCGTTCGTCCTGAGCCAGGATCAAACTCTCCGTAAATGTTTATCTCCACGACTAAAAGCCGGGACATTTTATGCCGAACCCGCCCGGAATAGGACGAGAACTGCGAGTTTGAAACTGACAGAACAAATCATTACTGACTTGCTTTGTTGTTTAAATGTTTTCCAAAGGAATCTCCACCACTAAAAAGTGGCCGAGGTTTTTGGCATTTGACATTGTGCACGCTGTTGAGTTCTCAAGGATCGGATACTCCCCATTTCCACACCACAAACGGGTGCTTCTCCTAGGGGTCACGATATACATCACCATCCACCACGAACTCGCTTCCAAAACCTAAAGGCTTTGAGTGGGGCATCCGAAGTGAAGGATTCCCATCCTGCCACACAAACACAACCGAAACAAGTTCAGAATATTTGGTGGGGATGATCCCCGCTTGAGGCCGACCCGCATTCCGCTTGGCCGCACCTTTGGGGTGATAGGTAAAACTATACGTGCGATCCACAGAAGCGGCAAATCGACCCCGTCGCTAGGCGTGTCGCGGTCATTTTGAGGCCCTCGGCGAGGCTTGTATATAAGAGGGACCACTTCCGGGCTCTCGCCCAGGCATCGGAGGGCATCAGAATCGTGGCGTTCGCGGCAATATTGGCGATTGGGAATGTTTTCCCGGGTGCGTCGGTTCCGGTAATTGATTCATTTGAATACTTTAAGAAAGAGGCATGATGTCTACACCGCTCGAACTCGGGCTTGATACCTTCGGCGATGTGACGGTGGACGCGGCGGGGACCCCGCTCTCCTCGGCGCAGGTCATTCGCAATGTGATCGCGGAGGCCGAACTTGCCGACTCCGTGGGCGTGGACTTCATCGGCATTGGCGAGCATCACCGCGATGACTTCGCCATCTCCGCTCCCGATATGGTGCTGGCCACGATTGCCGGCCGCACCGAGCGCATTCGCCTCGGCACCGCCGTAACCGTGCTCAGCAGCGACGACCCGGTTCGGGTATTTGAGCGCTTTGCCACACTGGATGCGGCCTCCTCCGGTCGCGCCGAGGTGATTCTGGGTCGGGGCTCCTTTACGGAGTCGTTCCCGCTCTTCGGTTTGGACCTCGCCGATTATGAGGTGCTCTTTAACGAAAAGCTGGACCTGTTCTCACAGCTCCTCACCGAGAAGCCGGTGAGCTGGGAGGGCACACACCGCGCACCCCTGCATAATCAGGATGTTTTCCCGAAGACCGAGTCCGGCTCGCTTAAGACCTGGATCGGCGTGGGAGGCAGCCCGGAATCGGTGATTCGCTCCGTGCGCTATCGCATCCCGATGATGCTGGCCATCATCGGCGGTGACCCGGCGCGCTTTGCCCCCTATGTGGACCTCTACCACCGGGCACAGGACGAGCAGGGCCTGCCGCATATGCCCCTGGGCACCCACTCCCCCGGTCATATTGCCGCCACCGATGAGCTCGCGCGTGAGCAGCTCTGGCCTCATTTCCGGGAGAACCGCAACCGCATCGGTGCCGAGCGCGGCTGGCCTCCCGTGACCGAACGCGAATACGTGGAGGAGATCGAACACGGCTCGCTCTATGTGGGCTCCCCCGAAACGGTCGCGGCGAAGATTGCCAAGACAGCCGGCATTCTGGGCCTGGATCGCTTTGACCTGAAATATGCAAGCGGGCCGATGCAGCACGAGACGCTCCTGGAGAGCATCCGCCTCTACGGCACCGAGGTCATCCCGGCCGTACGCGAGATCCTCGCCCGGGGCAAATAGCCGGGCCTCCCCGGGGCACCCCTGGGGATGCTCCCGGAGCGGAGCCGGGTACCCGCGGGTACCCGGCTCCGCATCACCCCGTCCGGGGTTTCGGGCGAAGACCCGGACGGGAACGGGATTCTCGTCGTGCCGGGGTACTAGCCACCCCAGTGTGGCGGGGCCTCCAGGTCCGCGGGCAGGCGCGTGCTCGCGTCCCCCGCGGCGGCCGCCAATTGCGGGCGGGTGAGATACAGAGCACACGAGAGATCCGCACCGTGCAGGCGGGCATCGCGCAGATCGGCACCCAGCAGATCGACGCCGGAGAGATCGCTACCGCGCAAATCCGCCGCGATCAGATACGCGCCGCGCAGATCGGCGCCGTGCAGCGGGCGGTTGTGCAGGTCGCTGCCGATTAGATCCGCACCCGGATGTAGCCCGGTACCCAGATGGTCGGCTCCCCCCGCAAGATGCGATTCCCGCACCTGCTCACTGACCTCCATCAGCACCACCCGGACCCGGGCATGAATCTCGCGCAGGTCGGCGGCCAATAGAGCCTCGAGGCCACCACCCAGCAGCTCGCCGATCTCCGCGCTCAGGACCCGCGCGGTCGCGGCGCACTCCGGATCAAACGTGCGCGATTGCGCCTCGGCCAGGTACCAGAGCAGTTCATGGAGCTGCCGGGCGGCCCCAAAAGCCCCAAACATCACGTCTCGACTGGAGGGTGCGGCCCGCCAGCTTTTGCCCTCGAAGAAATTTTGGGAGATGTTTTGGCCGGCACCGAAGCAATCAAATACCGTACAGCCCCGGTAACCCCGCGGGCGGAGGGCGGTGTGAATGGTGCAGGAAAACTCCGCGGAGAGATGGGAACACGGGGTAGCGGCGGGTTTATCCCGGGCAAAATCGGCCGAGCGGGCAAAGCCCAGGGCCGTGCAACACAGGGCAAAACAATTCCCACAATCGGCGCGCAGCGCGTCGCGATCCGGGGTTCCAAATCTGGGGTCGGGCAGTCTGATGGTGGACATTTAGTGATCCTTCAGGAGTGAGATTTTTCTGGGCCTGGGGTCGGGAACTTCCGGAGAAGCTCCCCCGGAGGGCGCAGAAAATCACCGCTGCCCGGGCAGACAGACGAAAAACACTCACGGGACACTGGGTCACAGGGAAAACATAAGATTCACTGCTTGCAGGCTAGCGGATGTTGAGGCCACGGTCGAGGGCGCCGTCGGGGATCGGGCGCGAGGAAATACCGGGCTTTTCGGGGAACGCGCGATGGTACACAGCCTGTGCTGTCCCCGAACGGGCGCTGCGCTGTCGCCCCGGTTTCGGGCCGCGGCACGCATAAAAAAGGGAGCCTCTCCCCGGACCGAAGTCCGAGGGAGAGGCTCCCTCATAACTGTGCGCGAGGGGGGACTTGAACCCCCACACCCTTGCGAGTACTGGCACCTGAAGCCAGCGCGTCTGCCAATTCCGCCACTCGCGCAGTTACACATGCTTTCACATGTTTTATCCCCACTCTCGTGCGGACTTAGTGAGATTATCACAGCGCGTAGTGCGTTTGCGAATCGAGAATTCCTGGGAGTGGCGGAATCCGCCCACCGCCGCGTAGTTCCGCGGTATGAGACCCCCGAATCTACGGCGTGGCGCGCGCCCCATCTCTCGAAAAGGTGCCAGTCTCAGTCGCGCCGACTAACATGGCTCTAGCCGATCGGCACCTCAAACGACACCCCGGGGAGATCTGTGGGCATTCTGGACAATTTCGAGAAGGGACTCGAGCGCGCCGTAAATGGCGCGTTTGCAAAGACCTTTCGTTCGGGGTTGCAGCCGGTGGAAATCTCCTCCGCGCTGAAACGAGAACTCGATACCACCGCCGCCGTTGTCAGCCGCGATCGCATCCTCGCCGCGCATAATTTTCGCGTAAATCTGGCACCGGGCGATTATGAGCGCATGCAGAAGATGGGCTCCGCCCTCGTCTCCGAGCTGACCGGCATCGTGGAGCGTTACGGCGCAGCCCAGGGCTATTCCTTTCCGGGCCGCGTCTCCATTGCCCTGGTGGAGGACACCGGCCTCTCCGAGGGCATGATGAATATTGATACCGCGGATGCCGAGACCGACGTGGTCTGGACCCCGGTGCTGGATATCGACGGACGCCGCTTCCCGATCACGCAGAGCCGCACGGTGATTGGCCGCGGAAGCGATGCCGATATCACTGTGGCCGATCCCGGTACCTCCCGTAAACACGTTGAAATACTCTGGGATGGCAAGCGCGCCCAGGTGCGCGACCTGGGCTCCACCAACGGATCCAAGCTCAACGGCCATAAGGTGGGCCAGGCCCTCCTGGAGCCCGATTCCGTGATCCTGATCGGTCGCACCGAAATCACCTATCGACTTCTCGCGCAGACAGCGCGGCGATCCGCCGGCCCCGCGGGCGGCAGCGACGGATTCTGGGGGTCCAATTAATGCCCAGTGAACTGCTACTCCTGGTCCTGCGTTTTGGCTTTTTGCTCCTGCTCTGGGTCTTTGTTTTTGCCGTGGTTTATGCCCTGCGCGCCGATCTCTTTGGGCGCTCCAGCAAGAAAAAGCCCGCCGTGGCCACCGCGGCGGCCGCCCCCAAGGCCGCACCGGCACCCGCCCGCGTGGCACCAACTCCCGCTCCCGCGGCGCGTCCGGCACCCGCCGTCGGCGACCGGGCCACGGTTCATAATGTGTCCCGTCTCGCGATCACCGGGGGCCCGCGCGCGGGCCAGGATCGCCCCCTCTCCGGCCCCGAGCTGACCATCGGTCGCTCCGCCGATTCGGGCCTGATCCTCAAGGACGATTACACCTCCACGCACCACGCCCGCCTGCTGCTCTGGGGCGATGACTGGATGCTCCAGGATCTGGATTCCACCAATGGCACCTTCCTGGCGGGTAAGCGCATCTCCGCGCCCACCCCGATCCATATCGGCGACATCATCAAGGTCGGCGCCACCACGTTTGAGCTGCGGCGATAAACCATGACCTATACCGGCGATAGCGCCGCCGTCTCCCACGTCGGCAAGGTGCGCTCGAATAATCAGGATTCCGGCTATGCGGGAACCCAACTCTTTGTGGTGGCCGATGGCATGGGCGGGCACGCCGGAGGCGATGTGGCCTCGGCCGTGGCCCTGCGCCGCATCATCGAGGCCGATATCGACTATCCCACGGCCGAGGATGCCGCGGCCGCCCTGCAGACCGCGATCATCGCCGCGAACTCGCAGCTTAATGAGGCGGTTTTTGAGCATCCCGAGCTCACCGGCATGGGCACCACCGTGGATGCCCTCGCCGTGGTTGGTGACCAGGTTGCGATCGCCCATATCGGCGATTCCCGCATCTATCTGCTGCGCGATAACGAACTTACGCAGATCACCACGGACCATACGTTTGTTCAGCGCCTCGTGGATGCCGGCCGCATCACCGAGGAGGAGGCGATGGTGCACCCGCGGCGCTCGGTGCTCATGAAGGTCCTCGGCGATGTGGACCAGGCTCCCGAGGTGGACACGATGGTGCTCGAGACCCGGCCCGGGGATCGCTGGCTGCTGTGCTCCGATGGCCTCTCCGGTGTGGTGGATAACGACCTGATCCGGGCCACCCTGCTCTCCGGGTTAAACGCCTATCAGGTGGGCCAGCGCCTCGTGAAATACACGCTGGATCGCGGAGCCCCCGATAATGTCACCATCGTCATTTACGATGTGGGCGATGATCGGCCGCGCACCGAACCCGTCACCGTGGGTTCGGCCTCAAAGCCGCTCGCATTTGAACTTTCAGCACCGCGCCGCACCAGCATTCTGCCGACGCTGCGGCTGCACGGCGGCCGCTCGGCGCCGTCCGGTCCGAGCCATTTTGAGCCCGAATCCGAGGATTATTACGGGGAGCTCATCGAGGAGGACGCCCGGCGGGTGCGCCGCCGCCGGCTGACCTGGTCGGTGGGCGCCATCGTGGTAGTACTGGCGATCGCTCTCGGTTCCCTCGTCGCCTATTCTTGGACCCAGTCACGCTATTTTGTGCGGGCAAGCCCGGATAAGCAGACCGTCATGATCTATCAGGGTGTGCAGCAGGACCTCGGTCCCATCTCGCTCTCCCACGAATATTCCGATACCGGAATTGAGCTCTCCAAGCTCTCCGCGTATGACCGCAATCAGGTGGAACGCTCAATCGGTGCCGATAGCCTCGATGAGGCCAAGGCCATCGTGGAGCGCCTGCGTACCCTGAGCAGGGAGTCAAATTAGTGTCCCAGGACCAGACCCCCACCCGCGCCCAGGCCGGCCCCGTGGTCACCACGGAACACCCCGAGGAACTCTTCCGGGCCGATACCGGCGTGATCCGCACGATGCGCAAGCTGCGCCTTCCCAAGGCGCATCGCAACCGTGAGCTCGCGCTCCTGATTTTTGCGTGCCTGGTCAACGGTGCGGCCCTGGTCACGGTGCAGCTGGGCGCGATCGGGCGGGTGGATGCCACCGTGCTCTATCTGTGCGCGGGCCTTGCGGCCCTCGTGATCGGTTTGCACGTCTGCCTGCGTTTTGTGGCTCGCGATGCCGACCCGATCCTGCTACCCGTGGCCACCGTGCTCAACGGGCTCGGGGTCGCAATGATCTACCGCATCGATCTCTCCCGCGGGGCGAGCGGCTGGGCCGCCGCCTCGACGCGCCAGATCACGTGGAGCGCCCTCGCGATCATCGCCGCAATCGCGCTGATCCTGATCATGCGCAACCACCGCGTGCTCTTTCGCTATACCTATATTTTTGGGCTCCTCGCGTTTGTCCTGCTGCTGCTGCCCCTGATTCCGGGCCTCGGAAAATCGGTGGGTGGCGCGCGGGTCTGGATCAGCATCGGCGATTCGCTGAACTTCCAGCCCGGTGAGATCGCCAAGATCGCACTGGCCATCTTCTTCGCCGGCTATCTGGTCCGTACCCGGGATACGCTCGCGCTTGTTGGAAAGAAGTTCCTGGGCATTCGCCTGCCCCGGCTGCGCGATCTGGGCCCCATTTTTGTGGTCTGGGCACTGTCGATGGGCATCATCGTTTTTCAGCACGATCTGGGAACGGCCCTGCTCTACTTCGGCATGTTTACGATCATGATCTACGTGTCCACGGGTCGGCTGAGCTGGGTCCTCATCGGGCTTGCGCTCTTTTTTGGTGGCGCGTTTTTTGCCGCCCAAAATCTCAGCTATGTGCACAGCCGATTCGAGAGCTGGCTGAATCCGTTCTCGCAGGAGAACTATGAGAAGGTCGGCGGTAGCTGGCAGCTCGTGCAGGGCATCTTTGGCCTGGCCCACGGCGGCCTGACCGGAACCGGCCTGGGCCAGGGGCAGCCCACCGTGACCGCGCTCTCCGAGAGTGATTTTATTATCACAAGCCTCGGCGAGGAGCTGGGTCTGGCCGGTCTCTTTGCGATCCTGGCGCTGTTCCTCGTGATTGTGGCCCGCGGCCTGCGCATCGGGTTCAGCACGCGCGATGACTTCGGGAAGCTCCTGGCCGTGGGCCTCGCGTTCACGATCGCGCTTCAGGTTTTTATCATGGTCGGCGGCGTGACCCGCGTGATCCCGCTCACCGGACTAGCCACCCCGTTCCTCGCGGCGGGTGGATCGGCGCTGGTGGCCAACTGGATCATTGTGGCGCTCCTCCTGAAACTCAGCGACGGGGTTAAGCCCGAGGTGGAGGTGAAGACCGATGCATAAGGAACTACGCCGCGTCGGCGTTGTGGTGGTGGGCATGTTTGCCGCACTCTTTATATCAACCACGCTTATCCAGGCCGTGCAGGCGGATAACCTGGCCAAGGATTCCCGTAATACGCGCATCCTGAACGATAGCTATCAGATCGAGCGCGGCCCGATTGTATTGGCCGATGGCACGGTGATCGCGGAATCCGTTCCGAGCGATGACCAGTTCCGATTCCAGCGCAGCTATCCCCAGGGATCGCTTTATTCCGGCGTGACCGGCTATTTCAACCCGGTCCAGGGCGCCACGGGCATCGAATACGCGATGAACGACTATCTCTCGGGCACCAGCAACTCCCAGTTCCTCGCCGACCTGGGCCGCATCTTTGACGGCCAGCCGCAGCGCGGTTCCCGCGTGGAACTCTCCCTGGATTCCACCGTGCAGCAGGCGGCCTCGGATGCCCTCGGCGATCTCCGCGGCGCGGTGGTGGCCATCGAGCCGAAGACGGGCCGGATCCTGGCGATGGTCACAAGCCCGGGATTTGATCCCAACGGCATGGCGGCGCACGATAACAGCGCCGTGACCAGCCTCTATAACGAGCTCATCGCCGACCCGCAGGACCCGCTGATCAACCGCGCCATCTCCGGCAATCTGAACCCCCCGGGTTCTAGCTTTAAGGTGGTTGTCGCCGCCGCCGCCCTCGCCTCGGGAAATTACACGCCCGAGAGCGAGTTTGATAACCCCGAGTCGCTCACGCTGCCCGGCACCAATACCCGGGTCTATAACTTCACCCGCGGCAAATGTGGACCCGGCGATACGGTCACGCTTGCCGAGGCCATCCGACAGAGCTGTAATGTGCCGCTCGCGGAGCTTGGAATGGCGCTTGGGGCGGATGCCCTGCGCGAACAGGCCGAGAAATTTGGTTTTAACAAGAAGCTGTCGATTCCGCTCGCGGTGGAGCCCAGCGTTTATCCCAAGGACGGCAACGTTCCCAATACCGCAATGTCGGCGTTTGGCCAGTGGGATGTGCGTACTTCGCCGCTGCAGATGGCGATGGTATCGGCCGCGATTGCCAACGGGGGCGAGCTCAAAAAGCCCAGCCTCGTGGACCGCGTGATCGGCCCGAACCTCGAAGTTGTGAAGACTTTTGACAGCGAAACGTTAAATAACGCGGTTACGCCCGAAGTTGCGACTCAATTGACACAAATCATGGTCGCGGGAGTGGCTACCGGACAGGCCAATAATGCAAGAATAGATGGGGTTGATGTGGCCGGGAAAACGGGTACCGCAGAAAATGGCAATAACGAGCCTTATAGTCTGTGGTTCACCGGGTTCGCGCCCGCGGAAAACCCCCGGGTCGCGGTGGCGGTCGTGGTAGAAAATGATGCAAACCTGGGTTACCACACCTCAGGAAACAGGATTTCTTCGCCAATTGCAAAGAAAGTGATAGAGGCGGTGCTGAATAAATGAGACCCACGGCAGGACTCACCTTCGGGGGACGTTATGAGCTGGTTTCGCGGATCGCCATTGGCGGTATGGGCGAGGTCTGGCAGGCCACCGATTCCATAATTGGACGAACGGTCGCGATCAAGATCCTCAAGGACGAGTATCTCGGCGACCCAAATTTCCTCGAGCGTTTCCGCTCCGAGGCGCGCCACGCTGCCCTGGTGAACCACGAGGGCATCGCCAATGTTTATGACTACGGCGAGGAGGAGGGTAGCGCCTTCCTGGTCATGGAGCTGGTGCCCGGCGAGGCCCTGTCCACGATCCTGGAGCGCGAGCGTGTACTCCCGGCCGATCAGGTCCTGGATATCGTTGCCCAGACGGCACTCGCGCTGCAGGCGGCACACTCCGCGGGCCTTGTGCACCGCGATATTAAGCCCGGAAACCTGCTGATCACGCCCGATCACCGCGTGAAGATCACCGATTTTGGTATCGCCCGCATCGCCGATCAGGTGCCGCTCACGGCCACCGGTCAGGTCATGGGAACCGTGCAGTATCTCTCGCCCGAGCAGGCGTCCGGTCAGCCGGCCTCGCCGTCGACCGATATTTACTCGCTGGGAATTGTCGCCTATGAGGCGCTGGCCGGGAAGCGCCCATTCACGGGTGAGTCCCAGGTGGCGATCGCCATGGCGCAGATCAACGAGGCCCCGCCCGAGCTGCCCGTCACGGTGGCCGAGACGGTACGCAACCTCGTCTTCTCGATGATCGCAAAGAACCCCTCGGATCGTCCGGCGTCCGCGGCCCATGTGGCGCGCGCGGCGCAGGCCCTGCGCCGGGGAGATATCGCGGCCGCCACGGTCGCCGTCTCCGCGATCGCCGATGGCGTTGCAGGCACCCAGGCCACGCAGATCCTCTCCCCCACCGATGCCGCCACCACCCTTCTGGCCACCACCTCGAGCATGCCGCTCGTGGATGGCGAGGCCGGCGAGGAGGAGGGCGAGGAGGAAAAGAAGCGGAGCCCCTGGACGTGGCCCCTCATCATCCTCATCAGTGTTCTGGTCCTGGTGCTGGCCGGCGTGATTTTTGCGCTGTCCAATACCGGTGGCGAGAAGGAGCCCTCCCCGAGCGTGTCGGTCTCCTCCTCCGCGAGCGAGGAGCCCTCCGAGGAGCCCAGCCCCGAGCCCACCGAGGAAGAGCGGATTGCGGTGGACGCCAATAAGTACCTGGGTCAGCCCGGTGACCAGGTGGTCGCCGAACTGAACTCCCTGGGACTGAACGCGCAGAAGACCACCGGCAATGCCGCCACCGAGAGCAGCAAGGTGGGTACGGTCTCGGCCGTATCGCCGAGCGGAAACCTCGCCCCGGGTACCCAGGTCACCGTGACCGTTCTGGGCCCCCTCGCGGAGATCCCCACGCCCTCCGGTCAGCCCTCGGTCGCCTGTGATGGTGGTGTCTGCGTGAGCGGAGGAACCGCCACGGTCAGCTGGCCCGCCTTCAACCAGTGCCCGGCGCCGCAGCGCACCACCGGATATACGCTGAACCTGAACGGTGCCACGATTGCCGGTAACCCGGCAACCAATGTGCTTGGCCCGAATACTACGAGCGTGTCGATCATCCTCGGTGGGGCCCCCGGCCCGGCCACGGTGAGCTACTCGGTCAAGTGTGGGGAGAACGGCGAGTCCGGTTCCTCACCCACAACAAATATTCCGATTCAGGCACCAACCGCGCCGTCACCAAGCAACTAAAGTTCGTGGGCCCCATATTTACCGCAGGGTAGGTATGGGGCCCACTCGGTTTGTCACGTTATGCTGAAGTTCTAAGAATTTCGGTACGAAGCAGGGGGAATACGGGTGTCAGACGAGAATCGTCTTCTTGCGGAGCGCTATGTTGTGGGCGCGCTGATCGGCCGAGGCGGAATGGCCGACGTCTATCAGGGGACCGATACCAAGCTCGGTCGCACCGTGGCGATCAAGATCCTCAAGGCCGATCTGGCCCTCGATCCCACGTTCCGCTCCCGCTTCCGCCAGGAGGCCCAGGCGGCTTCCCGGATGGCTCACCCCACGATCGTTCGCGTTTATGACGCGGGTGAGCATCACGCCGCCGATGCCAACGGCAACCCGGTCCTGGAGCCCTTCATCATCATGGAGTTTGTCTCGGGCCGCACCCTCAAGTCCGTCATCTCCGATGGACCGCTGGATCCCGAGCGCGCCGTTCGAATCACCGCGAGCGTCCTCACTGCGCTCGAATACTCCCACCGTGCCGGCGTGGTTCACCGCGATATCAAGCCCGGGAACATCATGCTCGGCGAGGATGATGCGGTCAAGGTCATGGACTTTGGTATCGCCCGCGCCGTATCCGATTCCTCGGCCACGGTGGCCCAGACCACCGCCATCCTGGGCACCGCCTCATATTTTTCTCCCGAGCAGGCCAAGGGCGAAACGGTTGACGCCCGCACCGACCTCTACTCCACCGGCGTTGTGTTATTCGAAATGCTCACCGGCCGCGCCCCGTTCCGCGGCGATACCGCCGTGGCGGTGGCCTATCAGCATGTGAGCGAGGCGCCCGTTAAGCCCTCGGAGATTAATCCGGCGGTATCGCGCCCGCTCGATATGGTGGTGCATCACGCGCTGGCCAAAAACCGCGATGAGCGCTATCAGACGGCCGCGGAGTTCCGCGAGGAACTGATCCTCGCGGGCGAGGGCCAGTTGCCCGCCGCCCGGCCCGAGGTAGACGCCAGCACCGCCCTATTTGGCAGCCCCTCCGCCGCGGCCTCCCCCACCGAGCAGGCACTGCGCCAGCTCACGGAGGACACCACGGTCACCCGCACCCAGCGCCGCCCCCCGGTGGTCTGGATCTGGGCCGGGGTGGTTGTGGTCGCCGTGATCCTCGTGGCGGTCATGATCTGGGTCATGTCGCTCTCGGCGGTACCCCCGGTGAACGCGCAATCCCAAGAGATTCCCGACCTCGTAAACATGAGCCAGGAAAACGCCACGGATACGCTGCGGGATCTAAACCTGGTCAGTAGCGTCGTGGAGGAAAACAGCTCAGAAGTGGTCGCGGGTAATGTCATCCGCACCGATCCCGGTGCCAAGACGCTCGTGGAGCGCGGTTCGGTTGTCCGCGTGATTATTTCCCTCGGCGCAAAAACCGTCAGCGTCCCGAACCTGATGAACCTCCCCCGGGAACAGGCCGAGGCCAAGCTTAAGGAGCAGGGCCTGTTGCTTGGGGCCGTCTCCACGCAGAGCGCCCCCGCGGCAGCGGCGGGCATCGTCCTCTCCACGCTCCCGGCCGCGGGTGAGGCCGTGGCCCCGGGCTCCACGGTGGATCTCACCGTATCCGATGGCCAGACCTCGATTCAGGACGTCCGGGGACAGCCGCTGACCGTGGCCAGCGACACCATGAGCAAGGCCGGCCTGAACGTTATCTCCCAGCCCGATGCCTCCTGTGTGCGGCAGTCGGGCGATCTGGTCACCGCGCAGTCATTGCCCGCGGGCAGCGTCCCCCAGGGTTCGGATATCGTGCTCGAATACTGCACCGGTGCCACGCCTACGGCGCCGAGCGATACGCCCGCGGCGCCGTAGCGTCGGACGCTACGCGGTGGCTTCGAAGCGCACGAGCGGCGAGAGCCCGCGGGCGCGCTCGGGGGCCTCGCTCAGCCCGGCGGTTTCGAGCCAGTTCGCGATCATCTGATAGCCGCCCTCGGTTAATACGCTTTCGGGGTGGAACTGCACTCCCACGATGGGGGCGGTGGCGTGACGCAGGCCCATGATGACCCCGCCATCGGTGCTGCTCGTGACGATGAGCTCCTCGGGGACCGTATCGGCCACAACCGCGAGCGAGTGATATCGCGTGGCGGTGAACGGCTGGGGCACGTTGCGATAGAACGCGCCGTCGTCGTGAGTGACCAGCGAGGTTTTGCCGTGCATCAGCTCCTCTGCCACCGTGACGGTGGCGCCAAAGGCCTCCGCGATCGCCTGGTGCCCCAGGCAGACGCCCAGGAGGGGCTGGGAGGCGGCCAGCGCCGCCCTAACCATCGCAATGGACACCCCGGCGTCTGCGGGCGTTCCCGGGCCGGGAGAGACGAGTATGGCGTCGTAGCGCGAGGCCCACTCCGCCGCATCCTCCTCGGCAAAATAGTCATTGCGCACCACATCGGTTTCCGCGCCCAGCTGCTGCAGGTACCCGTTCAGCGTATAGACGAAGCTGTCGTAGTTATCGATCACGAGTACACGGGTCATGGTGGTGTTTATTCCTCTAGGGTGACTTCTTGGTTATCCACAATCGACTGTACCCACGGGAAGGTCCAGGTGACCAATACGTAGAGAACAACCGCGATCAGGATCAGGAGCAAAATAATTCGGACCCAGGCCGGGCCCGGAAGGATGCGCCAGAGTGCTGCGTACATATTAGCCCTCCTGGGGGGATGCGAGCGAGGCCGGCGGGGTATCGCCGCGCGGGGTGAAGGATTCGAAGACGCCATAGGAAATAATGCGCTCCGCGGTGGACATCTTGGGGTTACAGCTGGTGAGGGTGATCACTGAATCGCTGATCTCGGCCGAGTCGGACTGCGGGATCGGATTCAGGACCTCCACGGCGGAGGGCGTCACGTACTCGCTGTTTCGATAGCGATAGGTATACCAACCCTCCGGGGTGGCCACCACGATGGCATCGCCGAGCTGCAGGTCGGCCACGAGGTTCAGCGGCGCACCGTGGGTATTACGGTGACCGGCGAGGGCGAAGTTTCCGGGCTGCCCGGGCAGCTGGGTATCGGGGTAGTGGCCGATCCCCGCCTTATCGAGGGTTTTGGCCTTGGAGACGCCGCCGGCCAGCGGCGCACCATAATCGGCACCGAAGCGCGGAATCTGCAGAATGGCAAATTCCACGCCGTCCTCGGGCTGGGCGATCGCGGGCGGCTCGCCCGATTCGGGGAAGACGGGCGGGTTTTTTGCGGCGTCGGCATCCCACTGCTGGCTCAGATCCACCGCCGCGGCGTTTTGCTGATTGCGCTCGACCATGTCGTTAAACCACAGCTGCCACACCAGATAGAGCATGACCAATACCCCGGCGGTGATGAGCAACTCGCCCAGGACTCCCACAACGGATGTGCGCGGGCGACGCTTGGCCACGGGGGCAGTTTTACGCGGGGTCACCGGTGCTACCTCCGGGGTTTCATCCGTGGGTGGGTTAAAGAGGGCGTCCATCCCCGAGGGCTCCACCACGGGGAGTGCGCGCGTCGGGGCCGCGTCGGCCGAGTTGGTGGGGGCGGCGGCGCGGGTAACGGCCCCGGGATCCGCGGATTCGGCCGGAACCGTGGCGGATTCTGCACCACGCTCGGGGGCGGACTCGGAGGGGGCGGGCGATACGGAGGGAATCGGCTCTACCGATTCCGCTCCCGCGGCTCGTTCCGCCGCGCGCCGAGCGGCACGGGTCAGGGGAACATCGTCTTCGGGAGGTGTGGACATGGCGGTAATTCTATCCGCCGAATCGGAATAAACGGTGATGGTTTGGCGCTATGCCTGGGAGAGGTGCCTCGCCTCGGCTACAATCGGGGACATGGCACGTGCAAAAACCAATAAGAACCGGCCCGTACAGGGCACCGAGAACTCCGGCGAACCGGCGCCCAACGCCGTCTGGTTCAAGCCGGTCATGTTTGGCTTCATGCTGATCGGACTCGTCTGGATCATCGTCTTCTATCTCAGCCAGGGCACCCTTCCGGTCCCCTCGCTTGGCTCCTGGAACATCCTGGTGGGCTTTGGAATCGCCTTTGTGGGCTTCCTTATGACCACGCAGTGGCGCTAATTACGCGAATGTAATTTAATCCACAGCGCTCTCCACAGTGTGGACAATTACAAGGATGTAATTATCCCCAAGCTGTGGATAACTCTGTGGAAACTCCTGTGGAGCGACCTGTGTAAAACGACGTTCTCCCCTCAACCGGCGCCCTCTCTTGGGCGCGGTTCCGGGGCGGGCGTCGTTTTTATTTCCCGCCGTTCGGGATGCGTCAGGCTAAGACCCATTCCGCGACCGCGCCGCCTTGCGCCGCCGGTCGGCCCCGCGCGGCCCGTTAATTACCGGATCGTACCGCGCGAGATGGCCGGCGGAATCTATGCCGCCAAGTCTTCCTCCGGCGAGGGAACAACCTGCTTAACGCCCGTGGGGCCCCGGTCGATATCGACCGGGGCCCCACGGAGGCGGAGTTTCCACCTGTTGACAACCATGTGGAGAACCCACAATATGCTGTGTTGGATATCGCTATCCACCCCAATATCTAGAAGGGGGGAAAGACCAGCCAGGTGAAGCTCAGCAGCACCAGGATCGTACACAGCGCGATCAGCCACGTCCACAGCCGCCTCCGCTGACTCACCGCGCGGTTCTCAAAGACGATAAGCCCGATCAGGGCACCGCCAATCACGCCACCCAGGTGTGCCTGCCACGCGATGCTGGTGCCCGGGATGAAGCCGATTGCGAGGTTGAGTGCCAGGAGCACCAGGAGCGACCTCATCTGGTTGCCCATCCGGCGCTGGATGACCACAAACGCGGCCATCACACCAAAGATCGCCCCGGAGGCACCCACCACGGGGACCCGCGGATCGCTCAGGAACATGACGGCGAGTGAGCCGGCCAGGCCCGAGGCCAGATACAGCGTGAGGAAGAGCCAGCGCCCGAGCATCTGCTCCAGGGCCCTGCCGAAGATCCACAGCGTGTACATGTTGAGGAACACGTGCAGGAAGAATGATGTTGAGTGGGTGAAGATCGACGTGATCATGCGCCACGGCTCAAACATATACGGCGTGGAATACAGGCCCGCATATTGCAGGGCCTCGGTCACCTGCGGCCGGAATACCAGCTGCAGGATGAACACAAATACGGTCACCACAATCAGGACGTTGGTGACGGAGGAGAAGATTCCGGTGGCCGCGCCGCGCGCGGCCCAGGACTGCGCCCGCTTTTGCGAGGGCGTCCGGTTGGCGCGCTGCTCGCGCAGGCACTCGGGGCAGACTACGCCCACGGCGGCGGGCGTCTGGCACTCGCCGCAGATGGTGCGTCCGCACCGCTGACACAGCACATAGCTGTGGCGATTCGGGTGCCGGTAACAGACGCTATTCGCGTCGACCCGGGACTCGGAATTATGACTCATTGATGACTCCCGGGTCGATCGCGATTATTAAAGCTGCGTGATGTCGATGCTCTCGATCACGACGTCGTCGATCGGACGGTCGCGGGCGTCGGTGGGAACCTCGGCGAGCTTATCAACGATCTTGCGGCTGGCAGCATCCTCGACGGCACCAAAGATGGTGTGCTTTCCGTGCAGCCAGGAGGTGTTCCCCACGGTGATGAAGAACTGCGAGCCGTTGGTGCCCTTGCCGCCGATCTTTCCGGCGTTGGCCATGGCGAGGATATAGGGCTCGTCGAAGGTGAGGTCTCCGTGGATCTCATCGTCGAACTTATAGCCCGGTCCGCCGGTTCCATTGCCCAGGGGGTCTCCACCCTGAATCATGAAGCCGGGGATGATGCGGTGGAAGACCACTCCGTTGTAAAGAGGCGTGTTCTGCTTCTTTTCTCCGGTGCGCTCATCGGTCCATTCGATTTCGCCCGTGGCGAGGCCAATGAAGTTACGCACGGTCTTCGGAGCGTGGTCGCCATAAAGGTTGACGACGATGTCTCCGTAGTTGGTGTGAAGGGTTGCGACAGCGGTGTGCTTTGACATAAATCAATTCTCGCATACTAGTTTGTGACTCTCAGGCTGTGTTCGAGCGATTCAATGGCAAGATGGTTAATTGACGCATCCAAAACGATCTATGGAGGTCCGCAGTGAATCTGACGCGCAAGCGCAAGAAAGAGATCAAGCGTCTCAAGGGTGAGGCTAGCGCCCTCTGGGCCGCTCAGCAGGAGCTTCTTGAGCACGCCAACGGCGTAGCTCGCGAGGCCGGACGCCAGGTAGGCAACTACGGGCGCGAACAGGTTGTTCCGGGTGTTGTAAACACCTATGAGCAGCGGGTACAGCCGGTATTCGACCGCGGAGCCTCCATCGGCCGCGATCTGGCCGATGCCACCAAGCGAAGCATCGACCACACGGTCGTTCCGGCGCTCGGAAGCGCCGTGGGAACCGTCCTTTCCATCGGCGATATCGCGCGCGATCACCGCGTGCGTAACGCCCTGGCCCGGGTCAACCCGAAGTCAAAGGTGAAGTTCGTGGCCGCTCCCGAAAAGAAGAAGCGCAGCGTTGGCGGAGTTCTTGCCATCGGTGCCGGTGTGCTGGCGGCGGCCGGTGTGGTTTATGCCCTGTGGCAGACCTTCCGTGCCGATGACGAGCTCTGGGTCTCCGAGGACGAGCCCCTGCTCCCCAACGCCTAAGAATCATCCGACGAGGGGGCCCCGATTTTTCGGGGCCCCTTCGGCGTTAACGCGGATCGTTCCCCGCGTCCCGCAGCAGGCGCAATGCCGCCGGGACCAGGCTCACCGTCCCGAGGCTGTTGATCTCCGAGAGCGAGTGCCACGCGGCCCAGTCGGTGGAGCCGTCCTGCTCATAGGTGAGCTCCCCGCCGGTGATATGCGCGCGATAGATCACCCGGATGCTGTGCAACGGCACGGTGACCTCGGGATCCAGCCGGCGCTCGGCGGGGGTCACGATTGAATCGATTCCCACCAGGCCATCAAGCTCCGCGCGAAACCCCGTTTCCTCTAAGATTTCCCGGACCGCTGCGGCGGCCGGATCCTCGCCCGGATCGATTCCGCCCCCGGGCAGTGTCCAGCCCGATCGTCCGCGCTCGTTCCAGTGCGCAAGCAGAATTCGATCACCCTCGATTATCAGCGCATAGGCCGCCACACGTATATCCATGGGTCTACGTTACCCGTTGCATCCTGAGCGGGCCCCTGCCGCCCGCTGAGGAGCCAAAGAGGGCCCTGTTCGGTTGGGGTACTCCCCCGGCCTCGCGACGCCGCTGAGTGGGCACTCACCCCCGACGAGTGAAACCGGTGCGGTAATACATAAAAGGCCAAATCCTCGGGGAGGATTTGGCCTTTATATTTGTGGAGCCTAGGAGAATCGAACTCCTGACCTCCTGCTTGCAAAGCAGGCGCTCTACCAATTGAGCTAAGGCCCCAAAAGGGGTGTAATACGCAATAATAATTTCTTATCTTGCAGTGGGGCTACCAGGACTTGAACCTGGGACCTCTTCGTTATCAGCGAAGCGCTCTAACCGCCTGAGCTATAGCCCCCTTTGGGCATAAATGACATTACCGGAGAGAGTAACCATTTCCCAAATCGAGAAACTCAGCGGCGTGTTCCCCCGGGAAAAGGCGAAAAATAAAGGCGTTTCGGATGGTCCTGGGACCATCCGAAACGCCCCTCAAAAGCTATTTAGTTATTGGTGAAACCCACCAGAACGCCGCCGGTGATCTTCACCGCGAGGTTATAAAGAGCCGCCGTAATCGCACCGATGGCCGTCACGACCACGAGGTTGAGGATCGCAATAACCACGCCGAAGCCCATCACTCGACCGAGGTCAAAGATCGCGGTGAGGTCGTTGGTGGCCTTGCCGCCGTCCTGTCCATCGCCTCCGGCCACGGACACGTACAGGGCGTTCACCTGGTCAAATACGCCGGTCTGCTGGAGAACGGTATAGACGAGGAAAAAGAACACCACGGTAACCACGGCCAGGGCCACGGCAGCCAGGAAAGACATCTTCAGGGCCGACCAGAAGTCGATATAGACCAGCTTCAGGCGGACCTGCTTGGTGCTGGGCTTTTTCGGCGACTTCTTTGCGAGTTTCTCGGCGACGCTACTACTCATGCTTAAACTTCCTTCTCGGACGAATCCTCAGTCGCCGCCGGGTCGGTGTCTTCGGCGTCGGCGTTCTGGGAGTCCAAATTACGGTCACTGTTTCTAGCCAGGGCGATGATTCTGTCCTTCTCCGCGAATCGTGCGAAGACAACACCCATGGTGTCGCGTCCCTTTGCAGGAACTTCGGCCACGGCAGACCTTACCACCTTGCCGCTGGCGAGAACCACGAGAACCTCGTCATCCTCGGTCACAACGAGGGCCCCGGCGAGCTCACCGCGATCCTCGTTGAGCTTGGCCACCTTGATTCCCAGGCCGCCGCGGTTCTGCAAACGGTACTGTTCCACGGCGGTGCGCTTGGCGAATCCGCCCTCGGTGACCACAAAAACAAAGCCCTCTTCGCCCTCGGGGGGAAGCACGGAGGCCGAGAGAAGCTGGTCGTCTCCGCGGAATTTCATACCGGTCACACCAGAGGTCGAGCGCCCCATCGGACGCAAAGCCTCATTATTTGCTGTGAATCTGATTGACATCCCCTGGCGAGACACCAGCATGAGGTCGCTATCCTGCTCCACGAGCAGCGCGGAGACCAGCTCATCACCCTCACGCAGGTTGATCGCGATGATTCCACCGGTGCGGTTGGTGTCGTATTCGCTGAGCGCGGTCTTTTTTACCAGACCATCGCGCGTGGCGAGGACAAGATACTCGGCGGCCTGATAATCGGTGATATCCAGGATCTGCGCGATTTCCTCATCGGGCTGCATGGCCAACAGGTTGGCGACGTGCTGACCCTTTGCATCGCGGCCGGCCTCCTGGATCTCATAGGTCTTAGCGCGATACACGCGACCCTTATTTGAGAAGAACAGCAGCCAGTGGTGAGTGGTGGTCACAAAGAAGTGTTCCACGATGTCATCGGCGCGCAACTGCGCGCCCTTAACACCCTTGCCGCCGCGGTGCTGCGAGCGATAGTTATCGCTCCGCGTGCGCTTGATATAGCCGCCGCGGGTCACGGTGACCACCATCTCCTCCTCGGGGATGAGGTCTTCCATGTTCATATCGCCATCGAAACCGTACATGATCTCGGTGCGGCGATCATCGCCGTATTTTGCGACGATCTCGCCCAGCTCATCGCTGACGATCTCGCGCTGACGCACGGGGCTATCCAAAATCGCCTTATATTCGGCGATCTCGCGCTCCAGCTCGGCATTACGATCGATGATCTTCTGACGCTCGAGGGCGGCCAGGCGGCGCAGCTGCATCGCGAGGATGGCATCGGCCTGGAGCTGGTCCACCTTCAGGAGCTCCATCAGGCCCGTGCGGGCCTCGTCCACATCGGGCGAGCGCCGGATCAGGGCGATAACCTCGTCGAGCGCGTCAAGCGCCGCGAGATATCCGCGCTGGATATGGGCATCGGCCTCGGCCTTACGCAAACGGAACTGCGTGCGGCGGACGATGACCTCGATCTGGTGCGCGGTCCACGCGGTGATGAAGCCGTCGAGGGCGAGCGTGCGCGGCACGCCGTCCACGATCGCGAGCATATTGGCGCCGAAGTTTTCCTGCAGCTGCGTGTGCTTATAGAGGTTATTCAGCACCACCTTGGCAACGGCATCGCGCTTCAGCACAATGACCAGGCGCTGGCCGGTGCGACCCGAGGTCTCGTCACGAATATCCGCGATTCCCGCGATCTTGCCGTCCTTCACGAGGTCGGCAATCTTAATCGCGAGATTATCGGGGTTCACCTGATACGGCAGCTCGGTTACCACGAGGCATGTGCGTCCGTGGATTTCCTCCACGTTTACAACGGCGCGCATCGTGATCGAACCGCGGCCCGTGCGATAGGCATCCTTAATGCCGTTAACACCGAGAATCTGGGCTCCCGTGGGGAAGTCCGGTCCCTTGATGCGCTCCATCAGGGCCTCAAGCAGCTCCTCGCGGCCGGCCTCGGGATTGGCGAGGTGCCACAGGGCGCCCTCGGAAACCTCACGCAGGTTATGCGGGGGGATATTGGTGGCCATACCCACGGCAATACCCACCGAACCGTTCACCAGCAGGTTCGGGAAGCGTGCGGGCAGAACCGCGGGCTCCTGGGTGCGTCCGTCGTAGTTGTCCTGGAAATCGACCGTATCCTCGTCGATATCCCGAACCATCTCCATGGCCAGGGGGGCCATCTTGGTCTCGGTATATCGCGGGGCCGCGGCGCCGTCGTTTCCGGGGGAACCAAAGTTTCCCTGGCCCAGGGCCAGCGGATAGCGCAGGCTCCAGGGCTGCACGAGGCGCACCAGGGCGTCGTAGATTGCCGAGTCACCGTGCGGGTGGAACTGGCCCATCACGTCGCCAACCACGCGGGCACACTTGGAGAAGGCCTTCTCCGGGCGGTAACCGCCGTCGTACATCGCGTAGATCACGCGACGGTGCACGGGCTTCATTCCATCGCGCACCTCGGGCAGGGCGCGGCCCACGATCACGCTCATCGCGTAGTCGAGGTAGCTGCGCTGCATCTCTAGGCGAAGATCAACCTGGTCGATCTTGCCGTGGACGCCGTGATCACCGTGATCGGGCGCTTCTTCGATATTTTTTTCGTCGCTCATGTATTCGTCTCTTCGCTACAGAATCTCGACTGCGGAAAACGCGTTTCCACGGAATTCGGGGAGGCCATTAGATATCAAGGAAGCGCACATCCTTGGCATTCTGCTGGATGAACGTGCGGCGGGCCTCGACATCCTCGCCCATCAGGGTCGAGAAAATCTCATCGGCGGCCGCGCCATCGTCCATGGTGACCTGGCGCAGGGTGCGGGTCTCGGGGGCCATCGTGGTCTCCCAGAGTTCCTTATAGTCCATCTCACCCAGACCCTTATAACGCTGGATTCCGTTGTCCTTGGGGATGCGCTTGCCCATCGCGAGGCCCTTCGCGAGCTTATCGTCGCGCTCCTCATCGGAATAGACATACTCGTGTGCCGAGTTGCTCCACTTGAGGCGGAACAGCGGCGGCATCGCGAGATAGACATAGCCGTGATCGATCAGCGGGCGCATATAGCGGAACAGCAGCGTGAGCAGCAGGGTGGTGATGTGCTGACCATCAACATCGGCATCGGCCATCAGCACGATCTTGTGATAGCGCGCCTTATCCGGGTTGAAGTCCTCGCCGATGCCGGCACCAAATGCCGTGATCATCGCCTGGACCTCGGTATTTGCCAGCGCCCGATCGAGGCGGGCCTTCTCCACGTTCAGGATCTTTCCGCGCAGCGGAAGGATGGCCTGGGTTTCGGGGTTACGCCCCTGCACGGCACTACCGCCGGCCGAGTCACCCTCCACGATGAAGATCTCGGAGACCGAGGGATCCTTGGACTGGCAGTCCTTGAGCTTTCCGGGCATACCGCCACCCTCAAGCAGACCCTTGCGGCGCGCGGTTTCGCGGGCCTTACGGGCTGCCATCCGGGCGGTGGCCGCCGAGATCGACTTCATGATGATTTCCTTGGCCACCGCGGGGTTGCGCTGGAACCAGTCGCCGAGCTGATCGCCGACAACCTTCTGCACAAATGCCTTGGCCTCGGTATTTCCCAGTTTGGTCTTGGTCTGGCCCTCGAACTGCGGCTCGCCGAGCTTAATCGACACCACCGCGGTCAGGCCCTCGCGGACGTCATCGCCCGAGAGGTTATCGTCCTTTTCCTTGAGGATGTTCTTCTCGCGCGCATAGCGATTCACCAGCGTGGTGAGCGCGGCGCGGAAGCCCTCCTCGTGGGTTCCACCCTCGTGGGTATTAATCGTATTGGCGTAGGTGTGCACGCTCTCGGTGTACTGCGTGGTCCACTGCATGGCCACCTCGAGGGCGATCTTACGATCGGTGTCCTCGGTCTCGAAGGAGATGATCTCCTCGTTGACCAGCTCGGTCTTTTTGGCCTTATTCAGGTATTCCACGTAGTCCACCAGACCACGCTCATAGTGGAAGACGTTGTGCTTCTTGGTGGGGGCCGGAGCCTCCTCGCCCTCGGCGAGCTCCACGCTGTCGTCAAATTCCTCGACGCGCTCATCGGTTAATTCGATGCGCAGACCCTTATTGAGGAAGGCCATCTGCTGGAAGCGCGTACGCAGGGTGTCGTAGTCAAAGTCCACGGTCTCGAAGATGTCCGCGTTTGGCCAGAAGGTGATGGTGGTGCCGGTCTCCTCGGTGGCCTCCCCCATCTCGAGCGGCGCATCGGCGACTCCGTCGTGGAACGTGGCCCGATAGACGTGTCCCTGACGGCGGACCTCAACATCGAGTCGCGTCGAGAGGGCGTTCACGACGGAACTACCCACACCGTGCAGACCACCGGAGACGGCGTATCCGCCACCGCCGAATTTTCCTCCGGCGTGCAGGATGGTCAAAACAACCTCCACGGTTGATTTTCCCTCTACCGGGTGGATGTCCACCGGGATACCACGGCCATTATCGGCAACGCGTACGGCGCCATCCTCGAGGATGCGCACGTCGATTGAATCGCAGTAGCCGGCCAGGGCCTCGTCTACCGAGTTATCGACGATCTCGTAAACCAGGTGGTGCAGACCGCGCGGTCCTGTGGATCCGATGTACATACCGGGCCGCTTGCGGACCGCCTCAAGACCCTCAAGAACCTGAATCTGACTCGCGCCGTAGTCGCCGGAATTAGCCGACATATTCGGTTCTGATGACATATGAAATTGGGCTCCAAACCGTCGTGAATTCGACCTTCCCAGTCTACCAAGGATTGCCGGATTTACGTGGCTATTTAGCCTTCTAAGCCGCTTTTTTTGCCCTATCGACCAGTTTTGTCTGATTACCCGTAGGTATCGCGCACACCACGGCCCTGAACCGACCTGGGGCCACGTTTGAAGGACGGGACGTTGGGTCCCACAAATCGAATCCCCTCGATGCCGGCCTCGGGATAGCGCAGCGCGATCTGCTTCATGATTTCCATCCGCATCAGGCGCAGCTGGGTGGCCCAAGCGGTGGACTCGCACTGCACGCTGAGCGTGCCGTTTTCAATCGCGATCGGGGTGGAATGACGGGCGGTTTCCTCACCCGCGAGTGCCGTCCAGTTTTCCATCAGCTCGGCCTGCGACAGATTGGAGTCCCATCCCAAGGAGATCGTCAGGGCCTCCATCACGTCTCCCAGGCCGCGGGGCTCGCGCCCCTTTCCATAGGGCACGCTCTCGCCCGGATCCCCGGGTTTTCCCGCACGTTTACGGGGTTTTGGGCGATTGCCGGTGAAAAGAAATTTAAAGCGCTCATATACGGCAACGGCCTCGGCGGCGCGTTCTTTTTTATCCCTAGGCGAAGGCATCGCCCACCGCCTCGGGATCCAGGACCGCACCGGCGCGGATATGTACCACGTGTGCCGTGAGCTCCTCGGGAATATCGTCCAGGACGGCCGCCGTGATCAAAACCTGCTCGTATCGAGAGATCGCCACGGCCAATCGCGCACGCCTGCGCTGGTCTAATTCCGCAAAAACATCGTCCAGGATCAATACTGGGTCGCCCAGGGGGGAATCGCGCCGCAAAATTTCGGCCGAGGCGAGCTTCAGCGCCAGCGCAAAAGACCAGGATTCCCCGTGGCTCGCATAGCCCTTCACGGGCAGCGCGTTGAGATCAAAACGCACATCATCACGATGCGGGCCGATCAGGGTGAGCCCACGATCAAGCTCCAGGCGCCGTTTTGCCCCCAAAGCCTCCCGAAATACCTCCGCGATACGCTCGCGCGAGGTATTTTCGGTGGGGACAGCACCGGAATCCACGGAGGATTCATCCTCGGCATCGTTTCCGGCTATCGAGAGTACGGGGATAATCGCCGGCCCGTGGTCGTCCCCGACCACGGCGGCATAGGCCTCCCGGATCGGCAGGCGAAGCTCGGCCACAAGACGCAGCCGCTCGCTAATAATCTCGGAGCCGAGCGCGATGAGCTTATCGTCCCAGATTTCCAGCGTGGTGAGCTGATTCTCGCGCAGACCCGAGCCCCTGGATGATTTGAGGAGCGTGTTTCTCTGCTTCAGGACCCGATCGTAATCGGCCAGCACTCCCGCCAAACGCGGTGTGCGCAGGATCAGCAGTTGATCAAGAAAGCGGCGACGGGCCGAGGGGTCGCCGCGGAGGATCCCCAGATCCTCGGGGGCAAAGAGCACGCTCGTAAAATATCGGGGCAAATCCCGCGGACGAATCTGGCCGCGGTTGACCTGGGCGCGGTTGGCTCCGCTGCGATTAATCTGCACCTCGGCCAGGAGGTCCCTGCCATCATGATGCAGTTTGGCGCGAATAACCGCGGAGTCTTGGCCGGCGCGAATAAGCGCCTGATCGCTGGATACCCGGTGCGAGCCAAGGGTGGAGAGATAGCCCAGGGCCTCCACCAGATTGGTTTTTCCCTGGCCGTTTTTTCCCACAAAAAGGTTGGCGCCCGGATGGACGGCAACATCCGCCGCCGCATAATTGCGAAAATCGGCGAGGTTTAGCTGGGTAACGATCACGGCTTCACACTATCCCGTGGTGCCGACGACGTGTGTCGCCGACACCACGGAGAGTCACTACTCGGAGGGCTTTACGGCGTGGCCACCAAACTGATTGCGCAGCGCGGCCACCGCCTTCATCGCGGGGGAATCATCCTGGCGCGAAACAAATCGCGCGAAGATCGAGGCGGAGATGGTGGGCACCGGTACGGCATTTTCGATGGCCTCTTCGATGGTCCAACGACCCTCGCCCGAGTCCTCGACATAGCCTTCGATGTCCTTGAGCTTCGGATCCTCGTCCAGGGCGCGAACCAGAAGTTCCAGGAGCCAGGAGCGCACAACGGTTCCGCGCTGCCAGGCCTTAAACGTGCCCGGAACATCCTTGATGATGTCCTTGCGCGTCTCGAGAAGCTCAAAACCCTCGGCATATGCCTGCATCAGCGCATATTCGATTCCGTTATGCACCATCTTGGCGTAGTGTCCCGCGCCGACCTCGCCCACGTGGACAAAGCCCTCTTCGCGCGGTCCCTCGGGACGAAGCGCATCAAAAACGGGCATGAGGCGCTCCACCTGCTCGGCGCTTCCGCCGACCATGAGGCCATATCCGTTTTCCACGCCCCAGACTCCACCCGAAACTCCGGCGTCGATATAGTCGATGCCCTTCGGGGACAGCTGCGCGGCGTGCGCAAAATCATCCGTGAAGCGGCTATTGCCGCCATCGATGACCAGATCGCCCTCTTCGAGGAGACCCTCGAGTTCGGTGATCACGGAATCCGTGATTTTTCCGGCCGGAACCATGACCCACACCGTGCGCGGTGCGGGCAGTGCGGCTACCAGCTCGGGGAGGGAAGCAACGTCGGTGAGTTCGGGGTTCCGGTCAAAACCGGTGACCTCGATTCCGTTGTTACGAAGACGGGTGCGCATGTTTGCACCCATTTTTCCGAGACCGACAAGACCAATATGCATTTTTATACCCTTTTCGCAGAACTACTTGATATCAACCGTACTCCGAAAATATTTAGCGAAGGAGCAGGTTGGGCTGCAGCAGGTAGCGATAGCTATCGGCGCCGGGCTGTTCCTTGGACGACTGAGCGGTCATCAGCATGGGGCCGGGCTTATTGGTATTTTCGGATTTTGTGAACGAAAAGCGCACAAATTCGCTGCGCACGGCGTTCAGACCATCGATCAGGAACGCGGGCTTCAGCGATAGCACGATGTCGTCGCCCGTGAGCAGCGCATCGATTTTTTCCGAGGCCTGAGCCTGCTCGGAACCCACGGCCTCCATGATGAGACCGTCGATCGAGAACGAGAAACGCAGCGCCGCCTCGCGCTCCAGCACGAGGGACACTCGGCGCACGGCCTCGATCAGCTCGCCGGTATTGATCACGGCGTAGTTTTCGGTGGTTTCGGGGAAGAGCCGGCGAACGGGAGGGAACGAACCCTTGATCAGCAGCGACGTAACGGTTTTATTATCCGCGGAGAAGGCGATGAGCTCGCGATCGTCCTTATTCGTGAATGCCACGGAAATATTTCCGGAATGACCAAAGGTCTTGCCCACCTCCTGCAGGGTGCGGGCGGGAACCAGTGCGGTCATCGGCTCTCCGCCGCCGACCTGCCCGGAATCCCATTCAATCTCGCGGACCGCAACGCGATAGCGGTCGGTGGCCACAAGCCCGAGGTGATTATCGGAAACCTCGAGCTGCACGCCGGTGATGACGGGGGTGACATCGTCACGCGAGGCGGCGACGGCCACCTGGGCCACGGCGGTGGCAAATTCTTCGGCCGGGACAAGTCCGGAACTGCCGGAAATCTCGGGGATGCTCGGGTATTCCTCCACGGGCATCGAGAGCAGGGTGAAGCTCGCGGAACCACAGGTGACCTGAATGCGGTTGTCATCGGTGGCAAATTGCACCGGTGCATTCGGCAGGCGGCTGGCGATATCGGCGAGAAGTCGCCCGGAGACCAGGATCGATCCAGATTCCTCGATATCGGCGACAATCTGCGTCTGAGCGGAAACCTCATAGTCAAAACTCGACAGGGTCAGGCCGGATTCGCTGGTCTCAATCAGCACACCGCTGAGAATCGGCAAAGTGGTCCGCTGCGGAAGCAGTTTGACTGCAAACGAGACGGCCTCGCTAAAGACATCGCGATTGACGCTAAATCGCACTTTTTATCCCCTGTCGTTTTCTAGCTCTGGATTCACCATGTTAGCCGGGAACGGAGCCCTATGGGTTGAGTGCATCGCCATAGGTGCTTCTTCCCAGCCCGAAAAATCATCGCCGCGGCGCAAAAGGTTATCGGGGGCCAAATTTAGTTAAAGATTCTTTAATCGTGTTAACCGTTGTGGAAACTGTGGATAACTTCGTCGAGCCCATATGAATAAAGGGAACTACAGGTCTGTGACTTGTTGGCGGTTTGTGTGATCGTTGTGGAAGCCTGAGGCGGAATCTCGCGGTCGTCGGGGCGGTATTCACAGGTCGAGGCAAAACTTCAACACCTTTCCACGGTAGTTTCCACAGGTTTCCACACAGTTATCCACAGTGTGTACTTGGGGATAGTTCCCTCTAATCTGTGGATAACCCCGCCATAATCGCCGCCTGAGGCATTTAAATTTCTTTAACGAGAGCCCTCGTGCTGGTGTGTTTTGGGCGCGTCCTGGGCAGTTTTAGCCATTTGGGCGCCTTTTTTGCCTCGCTCATAATCAATCTGGGAGCCTGTTTTTGGCAAAAAAATACCCCGAGGAGGCCCTGGGGGCCTCGCTCGGGGCGGGGAAAAACTGAATTAGCCGTTAAAACGGTGTCCCTGCTTGATTCTGCTGGTGAGCTCTGTCACCTGGTTATAGATGGATCGACGCTCCTGCATGAGGTCACCGATCTTCTTATTGGCATACATCACCGTGGTGTGGTCCCGACCCCCGAATAGCTGACCAATCTTGGGCAGCGAGAGGTTGGTCAGCTCGCGGCAGAGATACATCGCAATCTGGCGGGAGGTGGCGATGGCCTGCGAGCGGCTTGAACCGTAGAGGTCATCAACGCTCAGCTTAAAATACGAGGCGGTTGTATTGATGATGTCCACCGGCGAGATGACGTTGTCCTCATCGAGTGTGATCACATCTTTCAACACGGTCTGGACAAGCGTCATATCCACCGGGGTGCGGTTGAGGCTCGCAAAGGCGGTGACCCGAATCAGGGTTCCCTCGAGTTCTCGGATATTCGAGGACACCTTGGAGGCGATAAATTCGAGGACCTCATCGGGGATGAGGAGTTTTTCGCTCTGGGCCTTTTTTCGCAGGATGGCAATTCGGGTTTCGAGGTCCGGTGCCTGAACATCGGTGATGAGGCCCCACTCAAAGCGCGAACGCATCCGATCCTCAAAGCCGGTGAGGGCCTTGGGCGGAAGGTCACTGGTAATCACAACCTGCTTATTATGATCGTGCAGCGTATTGAAGGTGTGGAAGAAGGCCTCCTGGGTCTCCGCCTTACCCTGCAAAAACTGAATATCGTCGATCATCAGAATGTCGATATCGCGATATCGCGCCTGGAATGCGGATCCGCGGTTATTGGCGATCGAGTTAATAAAGTCGTTGGTGAATTCCTCGCTACTGACGTAGCGAACACGGATTCCGGGATACAGGCTCATCGCATAATGACCGATGGCGTGCATCAGGTGCGTTTTACCAAGTCCCGATTCGCCATAAACAAAGAGCGGGTTATAGGCCTTAGCCGGCGCCTCGGCCACGGCGACCGTGGCCGCATGGGCAAAACGGTTGGACTGACCGATCACAAAATTATCAAATGAGTATTTGGGATTAAGCCGCGTATCGTTCTGCCGCGCCGGGTGAATCGTCTCCGAAACCGGGCCCTGCGAGGGAACCGTGGCCGGTGCCTCGGCATAGGAGACAGGTTCGCCGCTCGCGGGCGCCGGCGGAGCAAGCTCGGGTGCGTCCTCGATCATGTCGGGGTTCACCACGACCGCGAAGGTGCGCGCGCCGTGATCGGCCTCGGTTGATCCCAGAGCCGAGAGCAGCGGGGCCTTCATGCGGGTGTTGAGCTGCCCGGCGGTGAACTCATTGGGCACCTCAAGATAGAAGGTTCCCGCCATCACTCCCTTGGGAATGACGAGATTCAGGAAGCCATGGAGGGGCGGTGTGATGCGCTCGTCCTGCGAAATTGCATCCAGCACCAACTGCCAAGATTTGACTGTTGCGTCGTTCTGATCGGACATTTCTCCCCAAAAGTTATTCACAGGTTTATCCACGGAAATCGTAACAACGGCGTATCTACCGGGTTGTGAGGGCCCGGATCTGGGGATAACTGATTATTCAAGTTAACCGGTAATGCTTCGAGAGGCCAAATCTAGCGGAAAGTCTGGCGGAACATCAGTCTCGACAAGCCTGTGGAAACTGTGGATAATTATGCCTTTATGTGCGCTCAGTTTGACCTGGGGCCTGATCCGCCGTAGTTTTAATTAGTTGACGTAGCCTTCGGGCACCCAGTTTTTCCCTGCCATCACTAATTGCGGCAGTGAATGTCCCAACCCAGAGTGAGTGATTATGAGCAAGAGAACTTTTCAGCCGAACAACCGTCGTCGCGCCAAGGTGCACGGCTTCCGCCTGCGCATGCGTACCCGTGCCGGCCGTTCGATCCTTTCGGCACGTCGCCGCAAGGGTCGTACCGAGCTGTCGGCCTAAATCGCCAATTAGCGACTAAGCGCACATCACCGTGCTAGCTCCCGAGCTCCGGATTACCACTGCCGCCGACTATAAGCGGCTGGTACGCCGGGGTCGACGGGTAGTTGGCGCGGTGACTGTTGCATATACACAGGTGAACCCGAATGGCGGAAGTCCGCGATTCGGGTTCATTATTGCCCGGAACGTCGGAAACGCCGTGACGCGCAATCGGGTGCGCCGCCGGCTCAAAGCCGCAAGCTTTGAGCTGCGCGACCGCTTCCCGGCGGGTTCCGAAGTGGTGTTTCGGGCATTTCCCACATCGGCAGATGCCGATTATCGGGCGCTACTAGCCGATCTTGAGAAGGTATCCGGTCGAGTCGGTCAGCAATGATCGCACTGGATTGGGCACTCACGGCCCCGCGAAACCTAGGCCTCGCGTTACTCAAGGCCTATCGCACTGTTATTTCGCCTCTTTATGGTGACGTATGTAGGTATTACCCCTCGTGTTCCGCCTATACGGTGCACTCGGTTCAACAGCACGGTTTGATAGTGGGCTCGTTTTTTGGGGCCCGCCGCATTCTGCGCTGTCACCCCTGGGCCGAGGGCGGCATCGATGATGCGCCAGCTAAGAAAAACTTTCGTTACACGGTCACGACGCACGGTTTTGTCGTACCCCCACGCCAGAGAAAGGGCTAACCCGCACCATGGACTTCCTAGGAACTATTCTGTGGCCACTGAAATGGGTGGTCGAGCTCCTTCTGGTGACCTGGCACACCGTTCTGACGGCCCTTGGCCTCGACGCTGCGGCCGGTCTGACGTGGGTACTCTCGATCGTGGGCCTCGTGCTTGTGGTGCGTACCCTGCTGATCCCTCTCTTTGTGAAGCAGATCAAGAACCAGCGTCGCATGATGACGGTGGCCCCGCAGCTGAAGAAGATTCAGGATAAGTACAAGGGTAAGCGCGATCAGCTCTCCCGCGAGGCCATGAGCCGCGAAACGATGGCGCTCTATAAGGACACGGGCACCAACCCCCTGGGTTCCTGCCTCCCCCTCCTGATCCAGATGCCGATCTTCTTCTCGCTGTTCTCGGTGCTGAATAACGCCCAGCACGGCACGGACGGCGTGGGCCTGCTCCGCGGCGATCTTGCGACACAGTTTGGTAGCGCCTCGCTCTTTGGTGTTGCCCCGCTGAAGAGCAGCTTCCAGGCCGCCATGAACGACCCGGCCGGCCCGCAGGTCACCGTGATGATCATCGCCGCGATCATGGTGGTCATCATGACCGCCTCGCAGTTCATCACCCAGCTGCAGATCGTGTCGAAGAACATCTCGGATGAGACCAAGGCCTCGCCGATGTTCAAGCAGCAGCGCATCCTGCTTTATATCCTCCCCTTCGTCTTCCTGTTCTCCGGTTTCGCCTTCCCCCTCGGTGTGATGTTCTACTGGCTGACCACCAATATCTGGACCATGGTTCAGCAGTTCCTGATCATCCGCAGCATGCCGATGCCCGGAACCGCGGCCGCCCGTGAGCGAGAGGAGCGCCTGGCCCGTAAGGGCAAGTCCGAGAAGACCGATGACGCCGGTGAGACCATCGTGATCGAGGAAAAGAAGCCCGCGCAGCGCCAGCAGCCGATGGGTAAAAACCGCGCGAAGAAGGCGGCCCAGCAGGGCCGTCCGACCGAGGACGGTTCGACTCCCAGCACTCCCCCCGTTGATCCGAGCGGAAAGAAATAGCGATGACCGATAGCCCCGCATCCACCCGTGAACTGCGCGATACCGAACCCACCCTGGCTCAGCTCGAGGAGGAGGGCGAGGTAGCGGCGGACTATATCGAGGAGTTCCTTGATATCGCCGACGTGGATGGCGATATCGATATCGATGTGCGCAATGGTCGTGCCTATATCGCAGTGAACGCCAGCGATGACTCCGATTCCAACCTGGATACCCTGGCCAAGTCGGAGACCGTGAACGCGCTGCAGGAGCTTACGCGCCTCGCTGTGCAGAGCAAGACCGGAGCCTTCTCCCGCCTGATCCTGGATATTGGTGGATCACGCGAGGCCCGCGAGGCGGAGCTTTCCGCTCTCGTGGATTCGGCGATCGTCCAGATCCAGGGCGGGGCAAGCACGGCGGCATTGCCTCCGATGTCGAGCTATGAGCGCAAGCTGGTTCACGATATTGTTGCCGATCGTGGTTATGTCTCGAATTCCTCGGGCGAGGGCCGCGAGCGACACACGGTGATCACCACGTCTTAATGTCCTAGCCAGCTTGGCGGACGACGTATTATTTTTGTGGCTCGGGTCGTGTTTCACGTGAAACACGACCCGAACCTATTTCAAAGGGACAGAAAATGAGTATCGAAAATCTTGAGGTAGAGCCCGCGGAATCCGAGGTTATTCTGGGCGATCGTCTCCCGCTTGCGCGCGAGTTCACGCGGAACCTCGCGACCCATGGCGAGGAACTCGGCCTGATTGGTCCCCTCGAGCTGCCGCGGCTGTGGTCGCGACACGTACTCAATTCCGCCCTGGTGGCACCCCTATTGCGCCCGGGCCTGGTGGGAGACATCGGTTCGGGTGCGGGCCTTCCCGGCCTCGTTCTGGGCATCGCTCGGCCGGATGTGGACTTTGTATTAATCGAGCCGATGGAGCGCCGCGTGGCGTGGCTTAAGGATCAGGTATCCGAGCTGGGGCTGAAAAATGTCACGGTGATTCGCGCCCGCGCGGAGGAGGTATCGCTGCCCGATCCCCTGGATCAGGTCACCGCGCGTGCCGTCAGCGCGTTCCGTAAGCTGCTTCCGTGGACCGCTCCCCTGCTCCGTAACGGCGGAGAACTGGTCTTGATGAAGGGCATTAACGCGGAGGCCGAGGTGGCTGCGGCCACCAAGGAGATCCGGCGCTTTAAGGTCTCGGATATTCGTGTGGACGTGCTGGGCGAGGGCATTACGCCCGAGGTCACCCGTGTAGTGCGCGGGTTTGTGCGCGCCTCCTAAGCCCGTCTGGGGCTCTGTGAGGCCGTGCCCCTCCCCCGCCTCGATGTGTTCGTCTGGTGGCGCCGTTGGAGTGTTTTTTGGCTGCGTAGGGGCGCGCGCCCCGTTTCGCGGGTAGCGATTCCCTGCCGCGACCGAAGCTTGTCTTTTGGGGTTAGGTACTGCGGACTGCGTACGTAAATCAAAATTGATCTGCTGTTTTCTTTTTGATGCTGTATTCGTAGACGGGTGTAGCCGGCGCGAGCGGCTCCTATTCGATGGCTCGTTTGGCTTTCCGCACGCCTTATGTTCGGCGGCTGCGCTGCTTTCTATCGTGCCCCGCGTTGGCATCGATTAGTGCCAGCCGGTGTCCGGCGAGTCGGAATCCCCACCACGAGACACAGATCAGAATATTGGGCCGACGATTGGAATGCCCTCCGACTGCCGAGTTTGATCAACTCGCGATGACCCTATGCTTCGGCGAGACTTCGAACGAGCGGCGCGTTGCCCTATTCCATGGATGAGTTTCAGATCGGCCCTATTCCATGGATAAGTTTCAGATCGGCCCTGTTTCGAGAGGGCGACGTGTGTGCCCGAGCGACGTAGAGACCGGTGTCCCATTTCCGAGCAGAGCGCGTGCGCCTGGGCGAGAGTCTTTTATGTCAAAAAGTGGTGTGTCCAGATCAATCCTAAGCAAAATAGCGAAGGCAAGCTCCCAGGTATTTGCGGGAGACGCCGTCAGAATCAATTTAGTTAAATTGCGTGCCTGAATAAGCTTCTGATCTGCATTTTTATGTTTCATTTTGGGGCGCGAGGGATACTGCGCTGCCTATTTGGGGACATTTGGGTCCGCGCCCGATTTTGTGCCGCCGTTTATCGGCCTGCACCACGCAACCGGAGATGGAGAGCCTCTGATCTTAAACAGTGGTTGGAGACGCCTCCCCCACCCGTGACGTTTTGGGAGATGCAGGGCTGGATAAAATCGTGTTGGGTGCGTTGTATATGAGGGTCGCGTTGTGGCATTTTGAGGCGCTGCTCCCCCGTCTTTTATCCACCTCAGTGCTCGCGGGCGGTGCCCGCCGATGGTGTTCCGGCGTGGATTTTGCGCCATGAATTTGACCACGTATGAGGAATGCGGAAACCCTCGCCGTCGTGTTTCACGTGAAACGATTCAAGATCAACGGGTCAAACGGGTGTAGTGATTTGAGTGCCGGACGCCAATTTTGCTGTGCTTAGAGAGCTCGATTCGGTTCCAGCTCCGGGAGACCGGGTGTGCCCGAGGACGAATTCCGTCGGTCTCATTACTGCGATTATTGGACAACATCTATTCGTAGATTGCCCGTAAAACGCGTGCCGGAGGGTCAGTCGGGTGCTCGATATCACCCACCTCACCGCATCCTGGGGTCGCGGTTTGCGCGAGGGAAAAGGCTGCGGAGGTGATGGAAGCGCAGTATGTTTCACGTGAAACTATGGTGGACTTCCACACCTGCGGTGTTATTTTCTTGACCCCCGTGGCTCGCCGACCTGTTTATTTGCGTGGGTTGCGGCAGTCCCTAGGCCATCGTTTGCAACCGGTTTATGGGTCGTCGAAACGGGATTCGTCGTTTGGTGTGGAGGTTGCTTTCGGGTCTCATCGGAGGAGCTTACGGGCAAATTTGCGCCGTCACGTATTCGTTCTACCCACACCGTATGACCGTATTTGAGTGGCATTTCGCGGGGCTCGGGCGCGCCCCCGCTCCCCCGTTGCGCCCGATGCGCAGAATTTTGGGCATGATGCGTGGGGATGGAGAGCGTACGAACAAGGCATAGGTGGCAGGGTCGGGCGTTCCGCAACGCGACTGCCGAGCACTCGAATAGATGGCTTATGCCCTGGAGCGCGCGCCGATGCATAAAGGTCGCCGGCCAGGATGGGGGCAATCACGCAGGTTTGCCTCCGGTCGCCAGGGGCAACCCTGAGCCGGAAGGGCACTATTCCGTCTTTTGCCCGGTGGTGAATAATCGGCGGTGTTCGGATGGCGGCATCGAATTTTGGCCGCGCCGAGGGTATAAAAGTTGGTCTCCACCCCACGAAAACGCCTTTGTTCTTGAAGCGATCCAGGCGTCCATTCGGTGGCGCGCCCAGTTTGGCTGGCGTGTTTGTGGAAGGCATACCGTGGTCGATCACGGGTCGAATGCGTCCGTCTCTCGCGCCGGAAACCTTGTGGCAGCGTTTAACGCTGCTTTCCGCGATAGCTCTACGTGGGTCGCATTCTAATCTTCGCGCCCTGCTTATAGGGGGCTGGCTAATTGCCGTTGGGGCGAGGCCATATCGTCGCTGGATGCGAAGGTTTGCCCGGCTGGGAAGTGAGCCCGTGGCTCCGAATCCTAGGTGCATTTATTGTTGCGCGTGCCAGGCCTTCGCTTTGGAAGGAGGGGCATTCCTGGGGTTTGTAGTACCCGCGAATACGCCACTGAGGGGATTTCCGTGGAAGGTGATAGACGTGCGGACCCAGCGATTTCTTGCGCCCATCCGGCGGCTTCGGCCTATATTGCTGTGTACGTAGCTCTGATTCGCGGGGCGATGATGGGTGACCTGACCCGCTAATGGGTGATGGCGCGAGCGCCGAGAAGGCGCCGCAGTCACGTTGATCTCGCGGTACCCGTTCCGCGCCGGCATCATGCAGGCAGAACTTGGGGCGTTGATTATGGCGCCACATAGGGGTGTCTTATCGTGGGAATTTCACTTATGCCCGGCGTTGATGGGCGCGTATGTGTCCCGGCGTCCGGGTCGTGGCGGGACCGGGGTGGCGCGGTCTTTTGAGGGAGAGGCGAGCCGCATGACGGCGATTACTGCTGTATCCCCCGCTATTCTTCGGGCCCGCCCCGACGAAGTGTTTCACGTGAAACGCTCGGCGGATATGTAAGTGGTGTTCCTGGCATCCCGGAAACCAGGCGACTGAGTAGCCGCGCAGCGCGGGGCCGCTCGGTGGAGTGTCGGGGCAAGTTTGCGTCCACTGTAGGCGGGCCTGGTGGTGGGTGGTGCCCAATGTGGTGTGGGGGCAGCGGGCCTGACGCAGGTGCGCCGAAAGCTATGCGCGTCTGCCGCCATCACGCGCGATCCGGACTGGATGAGGTGGACACATCAACGCACGCTTATTGGCGCCAGAAGCAAAGCCGCGGTTCGGGTACCGAAATTGGTGATTAAGGCCGGCGGAGCGTCGCCCGCGGAAAGGAAAGCATTGGGGCTTTAAACCCACCTATCCGAGGGCAACTCCCCTTATGTAGCCCCGGGGTGGGTGAGGGTACAGCGAGGCGGTGGGTGCGCGCGTATATACGAATTATCGCGGGAACCCGGACCAATCTGAGGTGGCGGCGAGGGACTATTGGGCGCGGACGTGACGAAGAGGATCAGGTGGAGGTCAAAGCATCACTACTCCGCCTGCCGGGAAAGGTGTCTTTTGCACGTGGGGTTTAGACGTACAGGGAACCACACGGCGGGTGGGTGGAGGCTTCTGCGTGGGGATTGGTTCACCGACAGGGACCGATCCCGGCGCGGTGGCGCGGGCCGCGATCCATGGATTCGCGGTGATAACCCATCTCGATGCGAAGACATCACGGTCACCTCCCGGAAGCCGACACATTCCGAAACCTGGGTATGCGGAAGGATGCGATGGGGTGGACGGGGCCATGCGCGGGAGGAACACCGGCGGAACCCCGATCTACCCGTTGGCCGTAGCGTGCGGATTAGGGCTGTTGATCGGAGGCAACCCATCCGGGTGCGAAAACGCCGATGAGCCAATACTCGCAAACGCAGGTTAATACGCGCGCGGCACCCTAGGGGATGGAACCTCGGGTGTGGGCGAGTGGCGGCCCCAGACGTGGGTGCACGAGGGTGTCGGCAAGAGCGTCAGTCGTGGTGTGGAAGCCCCGGTGTGCGGCGTGGGTGAGTGAAACCTCAGGTGTGGGTGGCACCCCGAGCGTGATGGCACCCCGAGCGTGATGGAACCCCGGGTGTGGGCGGAACCACAGGCTGATGCGAGTGATGGAACCTGCGGGGCGAACGGATCCGGGTCCGTTGGGGACGGGGTGGGTCCACCGCTGGGGATATGTGATGGCGGGAGTGTTGGGGACGGGAGACTATGCGGGACATCATGCGATGCGGCATATCTTCGTGTGTCGGGATTGCGGCGTATATTCACCGCCGGTCCGATCAGGCCGGCGTGAATTCCGGTTGACCCCACGACCACTTGGAGGCGCGCCCGCGCGGGCGCGGGCCGTTGTGTATTCGGTGTGGTGTGCGCCGTCTACCGGGCGCAGGCCCGAGGCCATATCTTCCCGCCCCCGAAGGTGACGCGGTGAGCGTGCCCGCGCAAATATTGGCACGCGAGAATTCCCGTTGGGGTACGGCAGGTGAGGGCCGGATTCCGCGGCGCCGTGGTGAGGTCCGGCGGGCACTCCCCCGCCCGCAACCCCGGAAAACGGCGGAATCAGCGGCGCACGGATGCGGCGAAGTGTGCCCGATTGTCGGCCCAGTCAGGTACGGTTAAGGGGTACACAGAACGGAGTGCGTTTCACGTGAAACAACCTGAATCTAACCGCGAGAAGTCCAGCGGTAGCGCGTCCAACGACGCGGGCACGCCACTCGCGCGAGAAATCGCCGACCTGAGTAAGCGGCGGCGGATCATCACCAATTTCCCGGTGCCGCTTCCCTCCTCAACACGGGTCTTTGCCGTGTCGAACCAAAAGGGTGGGGTGGGCAAGACCACCACCACCGTGAACGTCGCCGCCGCCCTCGCCAAGAATGGTGCGCGGGTACTGGTGATCGATCTTGATCCGCAGGGCAATGCCTCCACCGCACTCGGGGTTGAGCATAACTCGGAGACCCCAAGCATCTACGATGTCCTCATCGACGGATTCACCGTGAGGGACGTCATCCAGCCGAGCCCGGAATTTGACACCCTGTTTTGCGCGCCGTCCACGATTCACCTCGCGGGCGCGGAAATCGAGCTGGTTTCGCAGGAACGCCGGGAACACCTCCTCCGCGAGGCCGTGCAGGTGCTCCTCGACGACGAGGGCGAAAAATTCGATTATGTATTCATCGACTGCCCGCCATCGCTGGGCCTCTTGACCATCAACGCCTTTGTGGCGGCACGGGAAGTCCTCATCCCGATTCAGTGTGAGTACTACGCACTGGAGGGCCTGAGCCAGCTCCTGAACAGCATCCAGATGATCGAGAGCCACCTCAACCCCGGGCTGCGCCTGTCCACCATCCTGCTCACTATGTTTGACGGCCGCACCAACCTCTCCAATCAGGTTGCGGAGGACGTGCGTGCACACTTCCCCGATCAGGTACTCCACACGGTCATCCCCCGCACCGTGCGCATCTCCGAGGCACCCAGCTTCGGGCAGAGCGTGATCTCCTATGACCCCGGTTCCCTCGGAGCTGTGTCCTATCTGGAGGCCGCCGCCGAGATCGCCGTATGGGGACGCAAGAGTGAACAGCGGGCACAATCGGCGGGAATGGGAGACACAAAATAATGGCGACAAAGCGAACGGGTCTGGGCCGCGGAATCGGCGCACTGATCCCCACCACCGACTCCCCCGGCGCCCCGCGCCCCGTGGACGTCTTTTTCCCCAATACGGCGCAGGCGCGCGAGAACGACCAGGACGGCCTCGTCGCCGTCCCGGGTGCCCGCCTCGTCGATATTAACCCCGCGGATATCATCCCCAACGCCGTGCAGCCGCGCACCTATTTTGAGCCCGAGGCGCTGGCGGAACTGGTGATCAGTATCCGCGAGGTGGGAGTCCTCCAGCCCATCGTGGTTCGCTCTCACCCCACCAAGCGCGGCAAATACGAACTGATCATGGGTGAGCGCCGGCTGCGCGCCACCAAGGAGGTGGGTCTCGACCGCATCCCCGCCGTGGTGAAGGAAACCGCCGATGAGGACATGCTGCGCGATGCGCTGCTGGAAAACCTGCACCGCTCGCAGCTTAACCCCCTGGAGGAGGCCTCCGCGTATCAGCAGCTGCTGAGCGATTTTGGCATCACCCAGGAGCAGCTGGCCAGCCGCATCGGGCGCTCCCGACCCCAGATCAGCAATACCATGCGCCTGCTGAAGCTTCCCGCCTCCGTGCAAAAAAAGGTGGCGGCCGGCGTGATCAGCGCCGGTCATGCCCGGGCCATCCTCTCCGTCAACGACGTTGAGCGCATGCAGAACCTCGCCGATAAAATCATCAACGAGGAACTCTCCGTGCGCGCCGCGGAGGCCGCGGCCGCCAAGTCCACCCCCGTGCGAAAGGCCACTCCCGCGCCGGGAAACCGGCGCGGACACCTCGACGAGGTCGCCGAGAAACTGGGTGACCGACTTAATACCAAGGTGAAGGTCACGCTGGGGGCACGCAAGGGCTCCGTTACGATCGATTTTGCCACCATCGGCGACCTTAACCGCATCCTCGCGGAGCTGGGCCAGCCGGGCTACCAGGGCTAGCCCCCGGCCCCCGGGGCACGCCAGCCGCGGCCGCGGAATACGCGCCACCGCGCATCGACAAATTATCGTGTTTATCGGGCATTTTTGTATATAAAGGTGGGTATCCCCCGCGAGTACACAACATAAAAGGCGCGCATCCCAAGGGATGCGCGCCTTATATGTTCAGCGGGAGTGTGTGGCCTAGGCCAGGAAATCGGCCAGGTCGGCCTCGAGGGCCGCCTTGGGCTTGGCACCGATGATGCTCTTGGCCACCTCGCCGGCGCTGAAGACCTTAAGCGCCGGGATAGAGGTGATCATGTACTTCGCGGCCAGCTGCGGGTTCTCGTCCACGTTAACCTTCACGATGTCGAGCTTCTCGGAGTGCTCGGCGGCGATCTGATCCAGGATGGGCGAAACCATGCGGCAGGGACCGCACCACTCGGCCCAGAAATCGACCAGGACGGGCTTGGCGGAGTCGAGGACCTCGCTCTGGAACGTGGCCTCCGATACGGAACGTGCGCTCATAATGTTCTCCTTAGATTGGGTGTTGAGATAGGTATGGTTCTGAGAGGCGCCTGAAGCGCCCCTACAGGCTTGCCAGATAGTGTTCGGCATCCAGGGCCGCCACGGTGCCCGAAGCGGCCGCAGTGGCCGCCTGACGGTACGTGGGGTCGATGACATCGCCCGCGGCGAAGACACCGGTGTTGCTGGTGCGCGAGGAACGACCATCCACCGCGATCGTGCCCTCGGCCGTCAGGTCCAGCTGGCCGTGGATGAGGTGGGTGCGGGGATCGTTACCGATAGACACAAACATGCCGTCCAGGGGCAGCTCGCGCGTGGAACCATCAACGGTATCGGTCAGGGTCACGCCATCGAGTGCGTTCTCGCCGCTGATGCCGGTGACCTCGGAGTTCCAGATGAACTCGATCTTCTCGTTCGCAAACGCGCGGTCCTGCATGATCTTCGACGCCCGCAGGGTATCCCGGCGGTGGATCACATAAACCTTATCGGCGAACTTGGTGAGGAACGTGGCCTCCTCCATCGCGGAGTCTCCCCCGCCCACCACGGCAATGGTCTTCTGCTTAAAGAAAAAACCATCGCAGGTGGCGCACCAGGAGATGCCGCGCCCGGACAGGCGCTCCTCATCGGCCAGGCCGATCTTGCGATAGGCGCTACCCGTGGCAAAAATCACCGCGGAAGCCTCAAAATCGCCCGAATAGCCGGTCTTGACCTTCTTGACCGGGCCGGAGAAATCCACCTCGGTGACATCGTCCAGGAGCACCTCGGTGCCAAAACGCTCGGCCTGCTCCTGCATCTTATTCATGAGCTCGGGGCCCTGGATTCCCTCGGGGAAACCGGGGAAATTCTCGACCTCGGTGGTATTCATGAGTTCACCGCCGGCCTGAACGCTCGAGGCAATCAGCAGCGGCGCGAGGTTTGCACGCGCGGCATAGATGGCGGCGGTATAGCCGGCCGGGCCGGATCCGATGATGATGACGTTACGCAATTAGGCTCCCTTTAGAGTGTCCCGTTGAGGGGTAGAACACATTCTATGCGCGCCGCATTCCCGAGGATCGGGATCAGCGACGCACGATGCGACGGATGATCTTTCGGGCGGGCCCGAAGACGGTGGAAAGCTCCCGGGCCCGCAAAACCCAGAGGAAAAGAAAATAGGTGAGGGCGGTCGCGGCACCGGCCACACACATCGTGATGATGGCGGCGAGCGTGGAGCCCATGCCCCAGCCCGCGATATTCAACCCGCCCATCAGGACCACGCTGACCATACCCACGATAAACGCCGGGATCGCGGAGAACGAGAAGATCGACATGCTGTTCAGGATCTGCTGTACATCGAGCCCGTGCAGGCGGCGACGCAGCAGGAAAAACGCCAGGAAGGCCTGGGCCGTGCCGGCGATGGACTGCGAGAGCGCCACACCAAAGGTGGTGATATTTTCCGGGAGCAGCAGCGATGCCGTGGCCAGGAGGCTGAACAGCACCACCTGGAACAGGGTGAAGAAGAACGGTGTGCGGGTATCCCCCAGCGCATAAAACGTGCGCTGCAGCACAAACAGGAAACAGAACGGCACAAGACCCACCGCATAGCCGATGATGACCCAGCCCAGCGCCCCCGGCGACGGGGTGAAGACCCGGGCAAAGGGGAACGCCACGGCCAGCAGCACGGCCGCGGAGAGCACGATGAGCATACTGACATTGCGCAGGGCCGCCGATACGTCCTGCTTCAACGACTCCAGGTTTTTGGTGGCGGCATGCTCGGCCATCCGCGTGAAATACGCGGTGGTCAGCGAGACCGCCAAGACCGAGTGCGGAAGCATAAAAATAAGCCAGGCATTCTGCATCACCGCGACCGAGGCATTACCGTCACCCGAGACCGAGTTAGCCACCTGCGATTGGACGATACCGGCCACAAACGTGAGCATGATCATGCCGAAGGTCCAGCCGGCGAGCTGGCCCGTCTCGGCCAGACCCACGCCGCGCCAATCAAAATCGAGGCGGAACTTCAGGCCCAGGCGGCCCCAATAGCGGAACAGCACCAGCGCCTGAGCGGCCACACCCAGCGTGGCCGTGCCCGCGAGCACCGCGATCATCAGGGGATCAAAATCGGCCGCCGTGCGCAGGCCATCGGGATCGGCCCCGAAGGCGCCGATGAAAATAAACAGACCCGCGATGGCCACCACGTTATTAAGCGCGGGAGACCACGTGAACGGGCCAAAAAGCTTATGGGCGTTCAGGATCTCGCCCACAACCGAATACAGGCCATAAAAGAACAGCTGGGGAATACACCACAGCGCAAAGGCCACCGTGAGGGCCTGCTTTTGTTCCGGGAAATTTGCGTAGATCCGCACCAGAAGCGGCGCGCAGGCCAGGGCCACCAGGGTGGCGGCCGTGAGCACGCTCAGCGTGATCGTGATGAGCTTATTGATATACGCCTGGCCACGATCCAGCTGCATCGCGGCCTTCACGATCTGCGGCACCAGAATCGCGCTGAGCACACCGCCCGCGATGATCGTGAAGATGGTATTTGGCAGCTGATTGGCGGTACCAAAGGCATCGCCGATGCTGGTCAGACCGATCGTCTGTGCCAGCAGGATGGCCTTCACAAATCCGAGGATGCGCGACACCATCGTGCCCGAGGCGAGGAACGCGCTCGCGCGCCCAATCCCCGGAATAGAAACCGCTTTAGCCATTGAGGGAAGTACTTTCTGCCGGGTCGGCGGGGAGCGTCTCGGGCGAGCGGCGGGCACGCCGGCGCTTCAGGATGGTTCGGGTCAGGCCGCCACCGAGGAGGAGAACAACCAGACCGATCAGGACGGAGGCACCGATAATCTCCCAATCGGCGCGCACATTTACCGGCACCGAGGTATCGGCACCCAGATTTACCCCGGTCGGGCCGTAGAGACCCAGGGCCAGGACGCTCTGGCCGTTGCCGATGCGGGCACGCACGGGAACCGAATACTTCACGGTAGTGGAGGCGGGAATGAGCTTGGTGAGCTCGTTATCCAGGGACAGCCGCAGGTTATCGCTCTCGATCCGCAGCGTCACGCGGGCCGGATAAGGCAGGTTATTGCGCACTGAAAATCCGAGCGTGGACTGCCAGCTGACCATATTAAACTGCTCGGTCGTGGCGAGGGTGATCGAGGATAGCGTGGTGCGGGTGGCCTCGTTATGAATCGTCACGGCCTCCTGCCAGCGCTCGGGAGAACCGGCCCAGGACACCGAAAATAGCGAGCCGAGCTGGGCCTGCTCCTTGCCCACCAGCATTTCGGGCTGCTCCAGGACATCGGCAAAACGGGTGATCGATTCCAGATCCGTGGTGAGCTGCTTTCCGAGCGTGACCCGATCCGCGGGAGCCACCGAGGGAATCAGCGAGCCCGAGGAGGACTCCTGATCGAGCACGGCAGCGAGCGATATAACCGTGGACTCGGGCAGCTCGTTTAGCGTGGCGAGGGCCGTATCCAGGCCCGCTACCCGATCCACCCAGCCGCGATCCAGAGCCACCAGATGGCGGTGCGACTCGGCGCCGGACTCCCGCGCCATCGCCGCAAAGATTCGGCGCAGATCCGCGGAGGCCCGGGCGCTGCGCTCCGGGGACTGCCCGGAGGCCACCTCGGTGAGCAACCGGGTCAGGGCGGTGTCGTTTACCAGGACCGAGCGGTCGCCGAGGGTGCGCAGGGAGCCCGGGGTGGTGAGCTCGCTGCTCGCGACCTGGCCGGTTTCCAGAATGGTCGTGGAGACCCCGGAGGCCGCAAAAACACCCAGATCGGCGGCGGAAGTGGTATTTGCCGTGGGCCATAGCAGGCCCGAAATCGACGCGGGCCAGGCCGTTAACTCCCCGAGGGTGGGCAGGCGAGGCTCCTCGGCGGTGGTGGGCTCGGGGGAGGGCTCGGACTGCGCGGTCGGTGCGGTCTCGGCGAAATTTTCGGCGGCGACGCCGTAGAGCAGCGAGGCGGGGGCATTTAGCACGGGGAGGCCGGACTGGGCCTGCAGGCTGCCATCGGCATCCCCGTATTGCAGCAGGAAACTCTCATTGGGGGAATCCTGGAGGCGCTGCAGCCATGCGCGCGCGGATTCCGGGGCGGCGCTGCCAAGAACCCGGATGGAGGCGAGGATCATCGGATCGATCGCGAGGGTCACGGCCCGGCCGGTGGACTCATCCAGCTGGCGGGTGAGCACACCCCCCGGCGCCGTCCACTGCGCGAGTGATTCCGAGGGGATGAGCCCATCGCCGCTCGTGGGTACCGTGATCGGCACCACCAGGGCCACCCCCACCGGGGCCGGAATATCGCCGGTATCAAAAAGAATCGAGGAACGATCCTCGGCGGTGACATCGCCCCCGCGATAATAGGCGCGCACCGGATAATTACCGTACTGGCTATAGAGCCCCAGCTGATCGGCCGTGAGCGTGACCGGGGGCACACCATAGGATGCCCCCGGGGCCAGCTCGGGCACGGAAACCGAATCGAGTGCGCCGGGCAGGCGCAGGTCGCTCGCGCCGCTCAGCCAGCCGTCGAGGATCTTGCGCGTGGACAGGGGGCGATCGCTTGAGCTGAGTGTGGCGCGGCCCGCCGGCAGGGTCTCGGCGGTGGTATTGGTGATGGTGGAGGTAAACGTGATTTCCCCGCCGGGGGCCAAAACATCCAGCGAACCGCTGAGCGTGATGGTGGGCTTTACCTCAACCGTGGCGGGCTCCAGACGCACCACAGGAGTGCCGACACCGGTCTGACTGGTTAGTGCGGCGGCGGGTCCGGCCGCGGGCACCAGCAACAGCCCCACCACGGCGCTAGCGGCGGCGATCAGGGTCCGCAGCGGCGGAAGGATCCGTGTTTTCGTCATAGGTAGTGTGTGGTGTGCATGAGGGCACACAGCATAACTCCCGATTCTAGGCGTTAAGCCTGGGTGTGTGCGGTGCGCCGCTCCGCGGCGGCGGAGCCGGGTGCGCTCAGGACCCCAGATCTCCCATCAGGTGCCAGACGGTGCGGGTGAGATCGGGGTGGCGCAGGCCGATCTCGCGCAGCACCTCGCGCTCCAATTGGTCGGCATCGCGACGGTGCTCGGCGGCATTCTCGCGGCTGCTGCGCGAGGCGAGTCGGGCGAGCAAATACTGGGCCGTCAGCCCGCGCTCCTCGATCGCCTCGGCACGCAGCTCCTGAACCACCAGCTCGTCGATCGTGGGGAGCTCGGCCAAAAAATCGTGTGGGTCCTCCCCGGCGCGGCAACGGTTCTCGATCAGAACCGAACGTTCCAGGGTGGCGTCGCGCCTGAGTCGTGCCAGGTCGAGGGAGGTGATGCCCATCGTGACCGCTCCTTCCGCGGGAGATAAACCGGGGCGCGGCCGGGATGCCGGAAGTGCCCCCTCAAGGGTACGCGCTTCGCGGGGTTCCCGCGCGCCGCGATACCCTAAACCCATGGCTCATCCCGAGGTTTGTGTGTGTTTTATTCTGCGTGACGGCCCCCGCGGCCGCGAGGTGCTGCTCGGGCTTAAGCTGCGCGGGCTGGGCGCCGGAAAAATGGTGGCACCCGGAGGCAAGCTGGAGCCCGGGGAGACCCCCGAGGCGGCGGTCATCCGCGAGGTGGCCGAGGAGAGTGGGCTGGTGGTGGCGGCGGGCGACCTGCGCGCGTGCGGCGTGAACCGCTATGCCTTCCCGCATCGCCCCGAGTGGAGCCAGGTGTCCTGGGTATTTAGCACCGACGTATTCTCCGGCGAGGCCACCCACTCCGATGAGCTGGAACTGCGGTGGGTACCCGTGGCGGAGATTCCCTTTGACCTGATGTGGGACGATGCCCGGCTCTGGCTGCCCGGTGTGCTCGCGGGCGGCAGCGTGGACGAGGACTTTGAATTTGGCGCGGACGCGGCCACCGTGGTGGGGCGCGGCGGACGCCCGCTTGAGGACCCGACACACTCGCAGTAACCCCCGCATCCGGTTTCGGTGGTGAGCGCGGCGCGAAAAAATGCCGTTGAATAGGGGGCGTGAATAAGAACCGCCTGAGTGACCTCGTCTCCGATCTCGACGCCGCCGATTACCGGGAACCGCGCCTCGCGGAACTCTGGGGCCCGGCCGCCGCGGATGCCCTCACCCGGGCCAATCGCCTCCCCGCGCGCCGCGTCCTCGCCGCCGCCCGGATCGAGCCCCTCGCGACGCTTGCGCAACTCTTCCTCGTAGGCGATGCCGTGGGCGTGGACGCACTCGCGGAGGCCCTCCCCCGGTTTGGGGTTGAGGGTGCCGTGGACGCCGGGCTGGTGGCCGTGGAGGGCGACCGCGCCCGCGCCCGCGTGGACCTGCGCCCCTATGCGTTTGTGGATGCACTGGGTGAACAGAACTGGTGGCTCGTCTCGGACCTCGGCGAGATGGTCCGCGGCGGCGCGCTGGGCGAGGGCCACGTGGTGGGAATCGGCGGGGCCGGCCGCACGCTGGCCGGGCTGATCATTCCCGAACCGATGGGGCTCGCGCTGGACCTCGGGACCGGGTGTGGCATCCAGGCGCTGCATCTTGCGCGCTTTGCCGAGCGCGTGATCGCCACCGATATCTCCGAGCGCGCGCTGGAGATGGCCGCGTTTAACGCCGCGCTTAACGGCGTGGAAAATATCGAGTTTCGGCTCGGCAGCCTCTTTGAGCCCGTGGCCGGCGAGACCTTTGATCGCATCGTATCCAATCCGCCGTTTGTGATCACCCCCCGGATGGACGGGGTCCCCACCTATGAATATCGCGACGGCGGGCTTGAGGGCGACGCGATCGTGGCGGCCATGATGACCCAGGCCCCGCGCCACCTGGCCCCCGGCGGAATCGCGCAGATGCTTGGCAACTGGGAGTATCGCGGGGAGCTGGACGCCTTTGATCGCATCCGGGGCTGGCTCGACGCCGGCGTGGATGCGTGGATCGTGGAGCGCGAGCGCCAGGACCCCGTGCGCTATGCCGAGACCTGGATCCGCGATGGCGGCACCGTGCCCGGCACCGCCGCATTTGAGGAGCTGGCCACCGCATGGCTGGATGATTTTGAACATCGCGGCGTGACAGGAGTGGGCTTTGGCTATGTTTTCCTGCGCCGCGCGACCGGGGACCTGCCGATCTGGCGGCGCTTTGAGCGCGTGGACTCGCGCGTGGTGGGTGGGCTGGGTGGCCACGTCGCCCAGGTGGTGGCGGCCCGGGACTGGCAGGCTGCGCGCACCGATGCCGAGCTGGCCGCCGAATCGCTCCTGGTGAGCGGGGATGTCACCGAGGAGCGCCATTATTGGCCCGGATCCGAGGATCCCTCCGTGATGATCCTGCACCAGGGCGCGGGCTTTAGCCGTTCCGTGGACCTGGATACCGGGCTCGCGGCGATCGTGGGGGCGAGCGATGGGACCCTGCCGGCCGGGGTGCTGGTGGGGGCGATCGCCCAGCTGTTGGAGGTGGACGAGGCGGCCCTCGCGGCCGAGCTTCTCCCGCGCCTGCGCGAGCTGCTCGACGAGGGCTTCCTGGTGCCCGCGGAGTTTAATAGCGCGTCCTAGGACGCGAGCCCACACCCGTTTATGTGGTTACGGATGTGGGTGACTTCCCCGGGGCGGCCTAAGCCGTGAGCGCGAGGGCAAACGGAAGCACGCTACCCGCGCCCGCGCGGCGCAGCAGGCCACCCGCCACGGTGATGGTCCAGCGGCTATCCACCCGATCGTCTACCAGCAGGATGGGCCGGCCGCGATACTCCTCGAGGGCCGCGGCGAGCTCGGGACCCAGAGTGAAGCCGTCCCAGACCGAGGCCAACCGATAGCCGCTATTTCCGCCCGAGGAACCGCGCGGGCCCTCGCCCAGCAGATCCAGGGACCCCAGATACGGGAGCCGACCCACGCGGGACAGGCCGCGCGCCACCGAGTCCACCAGCAGCGGATGCGAGCGCGAGGGAAGGGATACCACCGCGGCCGGACGCTCCGCCCAACCCCACTCCGCGAGCACCCGCACGCTGGCGCCCAGCAGGCCCTCGGAGACCGGGGCATCCGGGGTGCCCGGGGCAAAAAGCTCACGCAGGGTATTGCCCCAGCCCAGATCCGTGAGGCGCGCCACCGCGCGGCCCGGCTCGAGGCGCAGGGACTCGGGAATCTTGCCGCGCACGGGCGAGCCATCCAGCAGGACGCCGAGCTGATCGGCCCCCGTGGGCCACTGCCGGCGCGGCTCGATCTCGACCGACACCCGATCCAGTGAGGCCGCCGCAACCCCCGCGGCCTCGGCCGCAACATCGCTCGGATACCAGGCCTGTGTGCAGCGATCGCAGCGGCCACACGGGGCGGCCGTGGCATCGTCAAGATCGCGCTGAAGCGTTTCCATGCGGCAGCCCGGGCCGCGCTGATAATCGATCATCGACTGCTGCTCATCCAGGCGTGCGCGCCGAATCCGATCGTAGCGCGGGGCGTCATAGTGCCACGGCGCACCCGTGGCCACCCAGCCGCCCTCGACCCGGCGCACCGCGCCGTCCACATCCAGCACCTTAAGCAGCAGCTCCAGCGGCGAACGCCGGATATTTACCCGCGCCTCGAGGGCCGGGGTGGACAGGGGGCGGTCAAAATCTAGTGCCGCGAGCACGGCCTCGGCGCGGGCCTCATCGGGCATTGACGCGGTGGCAAAATAATGCCAGATCTCGCGATCCTCCGAGCCGGGAAGAAGCAGGACATCGGCGCTATCGGTGCCGCGGCCCGCGCGACCAACCTGCTGATAATAGGCCACGGGCGAGGAGGGGGCACCGAGGTGCACCACAAAGCCCAGATCGGGCTTATCAAAACCCATGCCCAGCGCGCTCGTGGCCACGAGCGCCTTCAGCTGATTATTTTTTAGGAGCAGCTCGGATTCCTCGCGCTCATCGGTATCCGTGCGACCCGTATACGCCCGCACGTTATGCCCCGCCTCGCGTAGCAGCCGCGCGGTATCCTCCGCGGCCGAGACCGTGAGGGTATAGATGATGCCCGAACCGGTGAGATCACCGAGGTGGCTCAGCAGCCAGCCCAGCCGGGCGCGGGAATCGGCGAGATCCAATACCCCCAGCCGCAGGGAGCGGCGCGCGAGGGAGCCGCGGATGGTGACCACCCCGGCCTCGTCCACACTCAGCTGCTCCTCGATATCGGTGACCACGCGGGCATTGGCCGTGGCGGTGGTGGCCAGGACGGGCAGATCCTCCGGGAGCGAGCGGATGAGCTCGGCCAGGCGGCGATAATCGGGACGGAAATCGTGGCCCCAATCGGAAATACAGTGGGCCTCATCGATTACCAGCATGCCGATCCGCGACATCAGCTCGGGCAGCTGCTCATCCCGGAAGCGCGGGTTATTCAGGCGCTCGGGCGAGACCAGCAGCACGTCTACCTCATCGGCCGCGAGGGCCGCGCGCGCACTCTCCCACTCGTGGGCATTGGCCGAGTTAATGGCCACCGCGCGCACTCCCGCCCGCGCGGCCGCGGAGACCTGATCGCGCATGAGCGAGAGCAGGGGCGAGACCAGCAGCGTGGGGCCGGCACCGCGCCGGCGCAGCAGCAGCGTGGCGATGAAATAGACCGCGGATTTTCCCCAACCCGTGCGCTGCACCACGAGGGCCCGCCGGCGCTGCTCCACCAGCGTGGAGATGGCCTCGTATTGGCCGTCGTGGAATTGTGCGCCGGGAACCCCGGTGAGGTCGGCCAGAATGGCCAGGGCATCAAGCTGCGTCTGCGAGGAGGACATACCCCCAGTCTCGCAGGATCCGCCGACGTTTATCGGGCCGCCCACACCCGCGTCGCCCGGCTAGGCGTTTGTCTCGTGCAGATCGTGGCGCAGGCCGCGCGCGAGCGAGGCCAGGCTTGCATTGGGCAGGAACGCACGGCTCAGGCCGATTCCGATTCTTGCCAGATCGCCCTCGTCCCGATAGAGCAGGAAAACGGGCTCATAGCGCGGATTAAATTTCCGTTTAAAGGCGTGCAGCGAGCGGAAGCCATAGAGCGGCTCGATGGCCTCCCCCAGCCCATTCACGAGCGAGTCGATCAGGGTGGCCCCGGGCTGGCCGATATTGGCCAGCGGTGCGCCCGAGAGCGAGGCGATCTGCGCCCCCTCGGCCGAGAAGTCCCGCGCGGAGCTTCCGATCAGATACTCCATGACCGGGCCAAAGCCCCCCTCGCGGCGACGCATCAGGTCTAGCGTCCAGCCGTGGATCTCTCCGCCCGGCGCAAATACCGGGAGCCAGCTCAGGAAGCCGTCGATCTCCCCCTCGGCGTTATAGGCCAGCGCGAGGCGGACATCGGGGTCGAGGGCCTCGTCCACTCCCCCGAGCGTGAAGCCCATCTCGGGCAGGCCCTTATCGCCCAGCCAGGCCTCGGAGATCGCGCGCACCTGCTGCTGCACGCGCCGCGGCTCGGTGGACAGGTGGGTGAGTCGGAACGTGATGCCCTCGCGCTCGGCCTTATTAATCGAGGTGCGTACCGAGTTCCAGCGCTTGCCCGTGAAGGCCAGGCCGGGCAGATCGATGATGGTGTCCTCGGCCACCTGAAGCGAACGCCACTGCGGCAGCGACTCCGCGCGCAGCGCATCGCTGGCCACAAAAAAGCAGGGCACAAAGCCGGCCCGCTCGCTCGCGGCGATGAACTGTTCACATACCGCCGTGCGCTCCTCGGCGGGGCCCACCGGATCGGCCAGGACAATGGCCGTCTTGGCATGCACCTGATACGCGAGCATGCTGCGACCCGAGGCGCTGAAAAAATGGCGATTATCGGGCCACGTGGCCATCCAGGACATATCGCCGCCGCCCTCGCGGCGCAGCAGCGTGCGCACGCTCTCCTCGGGTCCACCCGCGACGCCGGGAAGGCGGCGCCGGATCGGGACCGTAAAGGCGCCGCGCGCGACCAGCAGATAAACCAGGAAGACACACCACAGCACGGCATTGGCGATGGTCACGGTGGAGCCGCTGACAAACGCCGTGACCTCCTCGAGCTCGGGCAGGTCGATCTGCAGGATTCCAAAAACAATCGCGCCCGCGAGGATATTAAAGATCACCAGGAGGAGGGTGAGCACCCAGGCCAGGCGGCGGCCCACCCGCAGGCCATTGGCGAGCACCAGGATGATGGCGGCGTTGATCAGGGCATGGGGCCAGGCACCGTCAAAGAGCTCGGTGGTACCGAAGGGGCCGCTGGTCTGCACCACGGTGAGGATGAGCTGCATGGCCCCGAGCGCGAGGATCGAGACAAAGGAGGTAAAGCGGCGCTCGTGCACGCTCGCGGCGCGCGGCTGATGGCGCATGCCCAGCAGCAGGATCAGGCCGATAGCGGCGGCATTTAAGACGTTCACCAGCGCCCCCACAAAGAGCACCGAGACCACCATGACATACAGCAGAATGAGGCGTCCGCGGCGCCGCCACGGTTCGCGCAGGCTGTTCACGGCCCCCGCGAGACACGCAAAGAGTCCGGGGCCGGGGCCCACGGCGAGGCCATTGGCGAGCTTATCCGCCCAGACCCAGTCCACCCCCGAAACCAGGGCGAGGAAAAGCGCACACAGCAGGACGGCGGCGATCTGACCAAAGATGAAATAGCGCGCGGCCACCGCGCTGCCGCGGCGCAATTCGAGCCACATCACCGAGACGGGGATGAGGATGATCAGCCCGATATACATTGCGGGCCGCGGCTCCCAGAGCATTCCGGTCAGCAGCGTCCACCAGTGGCCCTTCTCAAAGGACGGCAGGCCATAGGCGATGGCCGGGAAAAAGCGGCGCTCGTGGATGGGCTCCCAGAGGGCGGCCGTGGTGATGGCCATAAAAAACATCACCGCGAACAGGCTCAGCGTGAACGGGATGCGAATCGCGGCGGCCCGCAATCGCCGGGGGTGCCAGCGTCCGACCGCCGGTGCCTCTGCGGTGTCTTGCTCCGGGTTCATGGCGCCCCTAATTCTGTGTGCGTGAACGGACGTCAGCAGATTACGCGCACTATCCGGGGAAAACCCGAGAACGGGCGAGCCCCGTTAGCACTCCACGACGTTAACCGCGAGACCGCCCATTGCGGTCTCCTTATATTTACTGCTCATGTCTTTTCCAGTCTCGCGCATCGTGATGATCACCTCGTCGAGCGACACCCGGTGTACGCCGTCTCCCCACATCGCCATCTTGGCGGCGTTTACGGCCTTTGCGGCACCGATCGCATTGCGTTCGATGCAGGGAATCTGCACCAGGCCGCCGATCGGATCGCAGGTGAGGCCCAGATTATGTTCCATCGCAATCTCGGCGGCATTGGCGATCTGGGCGGGGGTGCCGCCCATGATATCGGCGAGGCCCGCGGCGGCCATCGAGGAGGCGGAGCCCACCTCGCCCTGGCAGCCGAGCTCCGCGCCGGAGATCGAGGCCTGCTCCTTATAGAGCACCCCGACCGAACCCGCGGCGAGCAGGAAGCGCACGGTCACGTCATCGCGCGCCTCGGCGCTCGCGTGCCGCATCCCGGGCGTATAGTGCGTGGCATAAAAGAGGACGGCGGGGATGATTCCGGCCGCACCATTGGTCGGGGCGGTGACCACGCGGCCGCCCGAGGCGTTCTCCTCGTTGACCGCGAGGGCCACGAGGTTCACCCATTCCTGCCAGAACTCGGGATCGCGATTGGGGTCCTCGGCGCGCAGCCGGGCATGCCAACCCGGGGCGCGGCGGCGCACCTTTAGCCCGCCGGGCAGCAGGCCGGTGCGCTCGAGTGCGGAGTTTTTGCACTCCTCCATGACATCGCGGATATGCAGCAGGCCCGCGCGAACCTCCGGCTCGGGACGCAGCGCCTCCTCGTTTTTGAGCATCACGCCGCTGAAGCTTAGGCCGGTTGCGGCGCAGTGGGCGAGCAGCTCGGCGGCGGTGCGGAACGGATAGGGCTGCGCGGGCACTGCATCGTAACCGGATGATGCGGTGTCGGAGTCCTCGGCGCCATCGCGCGTGATAAATCCGCCGCCGATCGAATAAAACGTGGCGGAGTGCACCTCCTCCCCCGCCGCATCGCTCACGCTCAGGCGCATGCCATTGGTATGCCGCGGCAGGATCGTCAGCGGGTGCAAGACGATATCCCCGGCCCCGAAGGCGAGGGGCACCTCTCCCCCGATCAGTAGATCGGCCCCCGCGGCAAAGGCCGCGAGGCGCTCCTCCACCTCCGCGGGCAGGATGTGCTCGGGCTCGCGCCCCTCCAGGCCCAGCAGCACGGCGGTAAACGTGCCGTGCCCGTGCCCGGTGGCCGCGAGTGAACCATAGAGGTCCACCCGCAGGCCCCGGACCCGGGAGAGTACCCCGCGTTCGGACAGCTCCGCCGCAAAGACGGCCGCGGCCCGCATGGGGCCCACGGTATGGGAACTGGACGGTCCGATTCCAATGGAAAACAGATCAAAGACGCCGACGGTCATTGTCGACTCCTCTCGCGAAGCGGTGATGGAGCGATGGGACGGGGTTAGATTTCCACGTCGTTGGCGGCGGCGTAATCCTCGGGGCTCAGCAGCGGGCCCTCCTCGGTTACGGCCACGGTGAACAGCCAGCCGGCCCCATAGGGATCGGAGTTGATGCTCGCGGGGTCGTCGATGGCGCCCTGGTTGATCTCGATAACCTCGCCCGAGACGGGCGCGTAGAGATCGGATACCGACTTGGTGGATTCCACCTCGCCACAGGTCTCCCCCGCGGTCACGGTGGAGCCCACGGCGGGCAGATCCACATAGACGATATCGCCCAGTGCATCCGCGGCCACGGCGGTGATACCGATGCGCGCGGGCGCACCCTCGGCGACCCACTCGTGTTCGGCCGAATACTTCAGGTTCTGGACTACCTTGCTCATGATGATGCCTTTCTTTGATACGAAAATTTAGACGGAACGCCGATAAAACGGGGTGCTGACAACCTCAAAGGGTTCTTCCTTGCCGCGCAGATCCACGTTGACCCGGGTGCCCGGTTCGGAATGGGCCGCGTCCACATAGGCAAAGGCGATGGGATAGCCCAGCGTGGGGCTCGGCTGGCCACTGGTAATCTCGCCGATCACGGCGCCGTCCACGGTCACGGGATAGCCGCCGCGACCCGCGCGCCGGCCGAGGCCGCGCAGCGCCACGAGGCGGCGCCCCACGGCGCCTCCCCGGCCCTCGGCGGCAAAGCCCTCGAGGGCGCTGCGGCCCACAAAATCCACCTCCGAGGCGAGTGCCGCGACGCGGCCCATGCCCGCGGTAAACGGATCCAGATCGCGGCGCAGCTCATTACCGTAGAGCGGCATTCCGGCCTCGAGGCGCAGCGAATCGCGCGCGGCCAGGCCGCAGGGGATCAGCCCGGAGTCCGTGCCCGCGGCCAGCAGCGTGCGCCAGAGCGGCGCCGCCTGCTCATTGGGCACGATGATCTCAAAGCCGTCCTCGCCGGTATAGCCGGTGCGGGCCACCAGCGCGGGAACCCCGGCCACGGTGACCTCGGCGGCGGCATAATATTTCATGCCGGTGATCGCGTCGCTCTCCGCGGCGGGGACCGTGCGCAGCAGGATCTCCTCGGCCAGCGGCCCCTGGATCGCCACGAGCGAGGTCTGCGCGGAGGCATCGTGAACCACCACATCAAAGCCCGCGGCGCGCTCGGCAAGCAGGCCCGCGACGGTCTCGGCGTTCCCCGCATTGGGCACCACCAGATAGCGCTCCTCGCCCAGGCGATAGACGATCAGATCGTCCACGATGCCGCCGTCCTCGGCCACGATCAGCGAGTATTTGGCCTTGCCCACGGCCATGCCCGTGAACAGCCCGATCAGGGCGTAGTTGAGCGCGGCGCCGGCGCCGGGCCCCTCCAGATAAACCTCGCCCATATGCGAGAGATCAAATAGGCCCGCGGCCTCGCGTACGGCGCGGTGCTCGGCCAGTTCGGAACCGTATTTCAGCGGCATCTGCCAGCCACCAAAATCGGTGAAGGACGCGCCCAGCTCGGCGTGCTCCGCGGAGAGGGGGGTGTGCTTTTCGCTCATGATTAGTCCTCAAAATCCTCGATCGGGGGGCAGGAGCAGACGAGGTTGCGGTCGCCCGCGGCCCCGTCGATGCGTCCCACCGGCGGGAAATAGCGATCCTGGCGCAGGCTCGCCACGGGGAACGCGGCGCGCTCGCGCGAATACGGGCGATCCCAGTCATCGCCGATCAGCGCGGAGGCGGTATGCGGCGCGCGGCGCAGCGGGCTCTCGGCCACCGCAAACTCGCCCGCGGCCACGGCATCGATCTCGCCACGAATCAGGATCATCGCCTCGATGAAACGATCGATCTCGGCAAGGTCCTCCGATTCGGTGGGCTCGACCATGAGGGTCCCGGCCACGGGGAAGGACAGCGTGGGGGCGTGGAATCCGAAGTCGATCAGGCGCTTGGCCACATCCTCCGCGGTCACCCCGGTCTGCGCTGTGAGTGCCCGCAGGTCCAGGATGCACTCGTGGGCCACGAGCCCACCCTCGCCCGTATAGAGGACGGGGAAATACTCGTTCAGGCGCGCGGCCACATAATTGGCCGAGAGCAGCGCCGAGCGGGTGGCCTCGGTGAGCCCCTCGCCGCCCATCAGGCGCAGATAGGCCCAGCTGATCGGCAGCACACCCGCCGAGCCATAGCGCGAACCCGAGATGGGTGCTCCCCCGCCGGCGGCGGGATCATGCGCATCACCGGGCAGGAACGGCGCGAGGTGCTCGCGCAGCGCGACCGGGCCCACGCCGGGTCCGCCGCCGCCGTGCGGGATGCAGAAGGTCTTATGCAGGTTCAGGTGCGAAACATCGCCGCCAAACTCGCCGGGCTTGGCCAGGCCCACCAGGGCGTTGAGGTTTGCGCCGTCGATATAAACCTGTCCGCCGGCCGCGTGCACGGCATCGCAGACCTCGCGAACATCGCCGTCAAAGACGCCGTGGGTCGAGGGATAGGTGATCATGATCGCGGAGAGGTTTTCGCGGTGGGTCTCGATCTTGGCCAGCAGGTCATCGTGATCGATCGTGCCGTCCTGGGCGGTGGCCACCACCACCACGCGCATTCCGGCGAGCACGGCCGAGGCCGCATTGGTGCCGTGTGCGGAGGCGGGGATGAGGCATACGGTGCGCTGTTCATCGCCGCGCGAGTGGTGATAGCCGCGGATCGCGAGCAGGCCCGCAAGCTCACCCTGCGAACCGGCATTGGGCTGGATCGAGACCCGGTCATAACCGGTGATCTCGGCGAGGCCCTCCTCCAGCCCGCCGATCAGCTCGCGCCAACCGATGGTCTGATGCTCGGGCGCAAACGGGTGGATCGAGGCAAACTCGGGCCAGGAGATGGCCTCCATCTCGGCGGTTGCGTTGAGCTTCATGGTGCACGAGCCGAGCGGGATCATGGTGCGATCCAGCGCGAGGTCACGATCGGAGAGGCGGCGAATATAGCGCAGCAGCTGCGTTTCCGAGCGGTAGGTATTAAAGACCGGGTGGGTCAGATACTCCGAGGTGCGCACGAGCTGGGCGGGTACCGCGGAGGGGGCCGCAACCACCTCGGCCTTTCCGGTGATTGCGCGCAGCACGGCACTCACGTGGGCGCCCGTGGTGGTCTCATCCACCGAGACACCCACGTGATCGGCGTCGATCACGCGCAGGTTGATGCCGGCGGCCTCGGCCGCGGCAATGACCTGCGCGGCGCGGCCGGGAACGGCGATGGTGAGGGTATCAAAGGCGGAGGCATTCACCGTGTTGATTCCCGCGGCGGCGAGCGAGGCGCGCAGCGTGAGGGCGCGCGCGTTGATCCCCTCGGCGATGGCCCGCAGGCCCGAGGGGCCGTGATAGACGGCATAAAACGAGGCCACCACGGCCAGCAGGGCCTGGGCTGTACAGATATTGGATGTGGCCTTCTCGCGGCGGATGTGCTGTTCGCGGGTCTGCAGCGCGAGGCGGTAGGCGGGGCGCCCGGCATCGTCGCTGGACACACCCACGAGGCGGCCGGGCATCGAGCGCTCCAGGCCCTGGCGCACGGCCATATAGGCGGCGTGCGGGCCGCCGAAGAACAGCGGAACACCCAGGCGCTGGGTGGAACCCACGGCGATATCGGCGCCCTGCTCCCCGGGAGGGGTGATCAGGGTCAGCGCCAGCAGGTCGGCGGCCACGGTCACAAGCGCACCGCGCTCCTTGGCCTCGGCGATCAGGGCCGCGTGATCGTGGATCGTGCCGGAGGCCCCGGGCTGCTGCAGCACGATGCCGTTGATCTCCCCCTCGGGCAGCACGCCCGTGGAGAGATCGGCGACCTCCACCTCAAAGCCCAGCGCCTCGGCGCGGCCGCGCAGCAGCGCGATGGTCTGCGGCAGGGCATCGGCGTCGATGACCGTCTTGCCGCCGTTCTTTTTATTGGCGCGACGCATCATGATCGCGGCCTCGGCCACCGCGGTGGACTCGTCCAGCAGCGAGGCATTGGCAATCGGCAGGCCCACGAGGTCCTGCACCATGGTCTGGAAGTTCAGCAGCGCCTCGAGCCGGCCCTGGGAGATCTCCGGCTGATACGGCGTATACGCGGTATACCAGGCGGGGCCCTCAAGCACATTGCGGCGGATCACGGCGGGCGTGATGGTGTCGTAATAGCCCTGGCCGATCATCTGCACGGCCGTGACGTTTTTCGCGGCGATCTCGCGCAGCTCGGTGAGGGTCTCGACCTCGCTGCGCGCGGGGCGCAGCGCGAGCGGCGTGGACTGGCGGATGCCGCGGGGCACCGCGGTATCCACGAGGGCATCCACGGAGGGCTGGCCGATCGCGTCGAGCATCACGCGGATATCGGCCTCGCGGCGCGCGCCGATATGACGATCAATAAAGGCGGTGGGAATGGCTTCGGGCGTCATCGAGGAACTCCAATCGGAAGCCGGCATGCGGGCATGCCGGTATCGGTGTGGTTTTCCTCCCCGCTCTGTGGCCTATACCTGAGAGATTTCGTGCCGAAGCACTTGCACCGTCGGTGGGCGCCCGGGGCGCCGCTTTCCAGAGTTGCCGCGTCGCTGCGGTACGGGGGGCCTGAGAGATTCCCGGGGAGGGTTTGCTCCTTCGGCGCCCGAAAACTCGGGACTCTCCCGCGGCGACTTAATGGCATATAAAGTTATGTGGTCCAACGAGCCCAATCTACACGCTCCCGGTCCAGAACCCTAAGTTTTTGCGGGGCGTTCGAGCAGCGCCAGGACCGAGCGTGCCGTGGCCCGGCCGCTCATCGCCGCGCCGATCGTGCTGGCCTGCGGCCCGTAGCCCGCGAGGAATATCCGCGGATCGCGCGCCGCGACCCCGTTTTCCACCCGGATTCCGCCCCCGGGCTCGAGGATTCCGGTGCCCGCGAGGTGCTCGATCTCCGCGCGAAAACCGGTGGCCCAGATGATGTCATCGGCCTCCTGTGCCTCGCCATCGTCCCAGATCACGCCCGTGGGGGTGATCTCCCGGAACATCGGGCGCTCCACGAGGATCCCGCGCTCGCGCGCCGCCGCGCGCTCCGGGGTCAGGGGCACACCGGTTCCACTGACGATGCTGGGCAGCACCAGGCCCGCGCGCGCGGCCCGGTCCTGATCGGCCACCGCCGCCCGGCCGAGCTCCGCACTCAGATCCGCGGCGGGAATAAAGTGCACGGGTGAACGCGTGGCCCAGGACACCCGGGAGGCGAGCGGTTCGAGGCCGAGGATAAACTCCTGCGCGCTGGTTCCGCCGCCAACCACGATCACGCGCCGCCCCGCGAAGCGCTCCAGCTCGCCGATCTGTGGCGTGGAATACTGGCGGCCGGCAAAGGTCTCGGCCCCGGGAATCGCGGGGCGATAGGGGCGCTCCCACGTGCCCGAGGCATTCACCACGGCGCGGGCCAGATAGCTTTCGGTGGCCTGCCCGGTGACCGCGTTGCGGGTGTGCACCAGCAGCCGTTCCCCGGGACCGGGCGCGACCGCGGTGACCTCCACGGGGCGGCGCACGGGCAGGTCATAATCCCGTTCATAGCGGCCGTAGTACTCGGAGACGATCTCGCGCGCGGGCCGATCGCCGGGTGCGGTGCGGAAGCTCAGCCCGAGCGTGTTCAGGCCCGGTAAATCGTTGACCCGGTGGGTGAGATCCAGGCGCAGCGCGCGCCGGCGATGCTGCCAGGCGCCGCCCGGGAGCGGCCCCCGATCCAGGATCATAAAATTGCGCAGCCCGCGCTCACGCAGATAATAGGCGGCCGAGAGCCCGGCCTGGCCGCCGCCGATGATCACGACCTCCGTGGGCCGCGGGAGGGTGGTCACCGCGGGAGCGGCTGATCGCGCACGTCATCGAGCGCCGAGAGCCGGTTCTCGGGGTCCAGCGTGCGCAGGATGCTGGTGCCGATCGCATCAAGCTGGCCCACCTGTTCGGGCGTGAGTACGTCAAAAACGTGTCGGCGCACGGTGGCCACGTGCCCGGGGGCCGCGGCGACCACCACGTCCCAGCCGGCCTCGGTGAGGTGGGCATTGGTGGCGCGGCCATCGGTGGGGCACGGGCCGCGCCGCACGAGGCCGCGATCCTCCAGCCGGCGGATCACGTGCGAGAGCCGCGGCAGCGTGGCATTGGTGGAATCGGCCAGCGCTGTCATCCGCAGCGTGCGCTCGGGGGCCTCGGACAGGATCGCGAGCGTGAAATATTCAAAATGGGTGAGCTGGGCGTCCTGCTGCAGCTCGCCCTCGAGGGCGCCGGGAAGGAGCTGGACCACGGCGATCAGGCGCAGCCAGGCGCGCATTTCCCGCTCGTCCAGCCAGGGGGTCTCCGACATATGTCTCCTTATTATCCGTGCCGCTTCTCCACTCTATCGAGGGCCGCGGATTTCGCCGCACACTACTCCATGAGCGAAATTGGGTCCCCGGATTACCCGGGGGCCGCCACGATCTATAACAATGGAGGGGCGTCGCGTATTCGCGACCGGCAATTCTTAAGCCCTCGAAGGAGCCCCATGGCCGCCAGCCCCGCCGATCGGACCCCCTATGAGGTCCTGGGCGTGGCCGCCTCCGTGACCGAGGAGGAGCTGCGTCGCGCGTATCGTCGCGCGGCCCGGCAGACCCATCCCGATACCGGCGGCAGCGCCGTGGCCTTCCGCGAGGTGCAGCTGGCCTGGGAGCGCGTGGGTACCGCGGAGGCGCGCTCCGCCTATGACCGCGGCAGCCTCTCCTCCGTCCCGGGTGAGGAGCCGGCAACCGCGTGGTCCACGGGGGGCGCCGGCCGTCAGCCGCAGCGCGATTCGCGCCCCAAGGCCCGCGTGCACGGCCACCCCGGCGGGCGCGCCCGGGAACGCTATCTGACCCTGCTGCGCGAGTGGGTGGGCCGCGGCGTGGAGATCCCCGATCCCTATGCCCCGGCGCTGGTGCGCTCGGCCCCGCCCGAGATCCGGCGCTGCCTGGCCAAGGCGCTCGCCGAGGAATCGGTGGCCCGCGGCGTGGCCGACCTCGGCATGGGCTTCACCCTGTGGAGCGAGGTGGTGGCCGGGAACGAGGGCGGACTGGACCATATTGTGCTTGGCCCCGCGGGTCTCTTTGCCGTGGCCTCGGAGGACTGGGGCTGCCCGGTTCGGCTCAAGCGTGGCGAATTAATCGGCGATAATATCGGCCCGCTGGAGCAGCCCGTGCGCCGCCTGACCCGTTCGGCCCGCGCGTTTGCTCGGGCCAGCCGCGTGAAGTTCACGGGCCAGCTAATCGTGGTGCCCGATGATGCGCTGGAGGAGCCCGTGATGGCGCTGGGCCGCGGCCGGCACGCGTCCACGCTGATCCTGCGCCGCTCGATGCTCGCGCACGTGCTGCGCAACGGAATCCCGGGCCTGGATCGCGGCAGCCTGAGCGATGTTTTTGAATTGCGCAGCGCGTTGCAGTCAAGTATTCGCTTCCTGTAGTCGCCGTGCCTATCCTGGAGAGGTGACGCAGCTCCTGGAACAACCCGATCTTGACCTCTCGCTCGCCGCGGACCTCCCGTGGCAGGTGGTGGTATGGGACGACCCGGTGAACCTGATGTCCTATGTCAGCTTTGTGTTCCGCAGCTATTTTGGCTATTCCGCGGCCGAGGCCGAGGCGCTGATGCTCGCGGTGCATCACGAGGGCCGCGCGGTGGTGGCCAGCGGCGGCCGGGAAACCGCGGAGCGCCACGTGCAGGCCATGCACGGCTATGGGCTGTGGGCCACGATTCGCCGCGAGGGGGAATCGCTATGACCGGGGTGAATCGCCGCGAGGGCGGGTTTGAGCTGGAGCTCACCGCCGATGAGCGGGTGCTTTTGGCCTCGCTCGCGCAGCAGCTGGACACCGTGCTGGGCGAGCAGGACGATCCGGTGCGCGAGCGCCTCTTCCCCGATGCCTATCCGGGCGATGCCGAGGCCTCCACTGAGTTTCGCCGGCTCACCCGGCACGATCTGCTCTCCGAGAAGAGCGAGGGTGCGCGCGTGCTGGCGCGGGCCGTGGGCGATGCCGAGACCGCGCCGCCGCGCCTGGACCGGATCGAGGCCGAGCGGGTCATGCGCGCGCTCGCCGATCTGCGCCAGGTTTTGGCCGAGCGCCTGAATATTTCGGCACAGAATCCCGAGCCCGATGCCGAGAATGAGCTGGAGCCGCTTTATGACTGGCTCGGCTATCTGCAGGAGTGTGTGGTGCTGGCCCTGATCGCACACGATGAGGACGCGGGAACGCTTCCTCGCGGATAGGTCGGTGTGCGCCGCCCCGGCGCGGGTCGTGGTCTCAGGCAGTAGGCTCTTCCCATGGGAAACAGGTGGTGGGGCTTGCTGGCCGCGGGAACACTCGCGCTAATTCTGAGCGGATGCGCGCCCGCCCCGGTGGATGCCGCGGCGGTGGACGGCGAGTGGACCCTGGTCTCCGCGCAGGATTCCGCGGGTGCGCTGCCCGCCGATTTTAATTCCGATGTCACCCTCGAGGTGGCCGATGATCAGGTGCGCAGCACGATGGCGTGTAATACCGTCACGGGCGACCTGACCCGCACCCGCATCCTGTCCGGCGGTGGCCGCACCGAGGTGGGGTGCAACCCCGATCGAATGAGTTTTGACGAGCGGTTTGAGCGCGCCCTGAACGGCGTCAACGCCGCTGCCCGCGAGGGCGAGGAGCTGGTGCTGACGGGTGAGGACGGGATCAGCCTGCGCTGGAGCCCCGGAATCGACCGCTAGCGCGATCCAGCGCCGCGGCGCCGAGCGCGCCGAGGGCATAGGCCGCGAGATCGCGCCACGCAAACGTGCTGCCCAGCAGATAGTGCCAGCCGCTCCAGGACTCCCCCAGCCGCGCGGGAATGCCCGTGGCCTGGAACGCCTCGATCCCGGCGCACAGAAGCAGGGCCGCGGCACCGAGGGCCCACGGCGCCACACGCGCCCGGCCCCGCCGGGAGGCGAGCAGCAGCAGCGCGAGGCCCAGATAGACCGCAACCGCATAGAGCACATCGCCGAGAATATCGCCCGTGGCGCCGGGGATCCCGCGGCTCGCAAGCAGGCCCACCGGAATCAGGAGCAGCAGGGCCCCGGCAAGGGTGAGGGCCCGCCACCGCACATCTATTCCCCGGGCCCGCCCCGGTTCCTGCCCCGGTTCCTGCCCCGGATCCTTCCCGGGGCCACTCCCCCGCGCGGGCCTAGGCATCCGCCCCGCGCGCCGCCGCGATCTGCGCGAGCCAGCCCGCCTTCTCGGCCTCGGGGGCAAACGAGGCCCGGATCGAATTCTCCGCGAGCCGGGCCACGGTCTCCTCGTCGATCCCGAGTTCGCCGCGCAGCGCCGCAAAATTATCGTCCAGATAGCCGCCAAAATAGGCCGGGTCATCGCTGTTGATCGTCACCATCAGGCCGCGGCCGATCATCTCCGGTAGCGTGTGATGGCCCAGCTCGCGGAAGACCTTCAGGCTCACATTGGACAGCGGGCATACCGTGAGCGGGATCTGCTCGGCCACAAGCCTATCCACGAGCGCCGGATCCTCCAGCGCGCGCACCCCGTGGTCGATCCGCTCCACCCCGAGCACATCCAGCGCCTGCCAAATATAGTCGGGCCCGGCCTCCTCGCCGGCATGCGCCACGAGGTGCAGGCCCTCGGCGCGGGCAATATCGTAGACGGGCTTAAACGGCGCGGGCGGATACCCCACCTCGGCGGAGTCCATGCCCAGGCCGATAAACCGATCCCGGAACTCCAGCGCCTCGCGCAGCACGCGCTCGGCGGCCTCGGGTCCGCGGTGCCGCTCCACGCAGAGGATCAGATCCGCCGAGACGCCGAAGCGTTCGCGCGCGGAGTCCAGGCTCGCCGAGAGGCCGTTAAACACCACGTCCAGGGGAATGCCGTTTTCCAGGTGGGTCTGCGGGTCAAAGAAGATTTCCGCGCGCACCACCCCGGCCCGCGCCGCGCGCTCCAGATAGGCATCGGCCAGCTCGGTATAGTCCCGCTCGGTGCGCAGCACCCGCATCGACTCATAATAGAGATTCAAAAACGACTGTAGATCGTCAAATTTATAGCGGCCGCGCAGCGTTTCCAGGTCCTCGGTGGGCAGCGAGACGGCATTGCGGCGCGCGAGGCGCAGCAGCATCTCCGGCTCCAGGGAGCCCTCGATATGCATATGCAGTTCGGCGAGGGGAAGCGGCTGCGCGGGAGCGGGGGAGAAAAACACGGGTGGGGCTCTTTCTGACGGGAGGCCCCCAGCCTATCCGCCCGCGTCGGTCGGCCGCCTTGAAGTGCGGGATCACCTCCTGCTAGTTTCGGGGCGATAAGGCAAGACTCTGACAATGGGGGAAGAGAAGCCATGAGCAATGACGCCAAAAATAATACTCGGGGGAGAAACACATCGCCGCCGGTGCAGGATCCAACACTGCCGCCGGTCGCGGTGGATCCGGAGGTCCTGGAGAAACAGGAGCGGTCCTGGACGCCGCTGAAGGTCATCATCTGGGCGGCCATCGCGCTGCTCGGGGGTATCGCCTGGGTGATGCTGGCCCTGGTGCGCGGCGAGAGTGTAAACGCCATCTGGTTTGTATTTGCCGCCGTATGTACCTATCTGATCGGATATCGCTTTTATTCGAAGGTGATTGAAAAATTCATCACCAAACCCAATGACGTGCGGGCCACCCCCGCGGAGTATCTGGCCGATGGGAAGGATTTTGTTCCCACCGACCGCCGGGTGCTTTTTGGGCACCACTTCGCGGCCATCGCCGGCGCCGGCCCCCTCGTGGGCCCGATCCTCGCCGCGCAGATGGGCTATCTGCCGGGCACCATCTGGATCATCGTGGGTGTGGTGCTGGCAGGTGCCGTGCAGGACTATCTGGTGCTGTTCTTCTCGATGCGCCGCGGGGGCCGCTCGCTGGGCCAGATGGCGCGTGATGAGTTTGGCGTGATCGGGGGCACCGCGGCCCTGATCGCGACGCTGCTGATCATGGTGATCATCGTGGCGATCCTCGCACTCGTGGTGGTAAACGCCCTGGGCGAGAGCCCGTGGGGCGTGTTCAGTGTGGCAATGACCATCCCGATCGCCCTGTTTATGGGCCTCTATCTGCGCTATCTGCGGCCGGGAAAAATCACCGAGGTCTCGATCATTGGTTTTATCCTGCTGATGGCCGCGATCATCGGCGGCGGCTATGTTGCCGGCACCGACTGGGGCCAGGCTGTCTTCCACCTGGACCGGGTCACGATTGCCTGGGCGATCATCATCTACGGCTTTGTGGCCGCGGTGCTCCCGGTTTGGCTCCTGCTCGCGCCGCGCGACTACCTGTCCACGTTTATGAAGATCGGCGTGATCGTGATGCTCGCCGGGGCGATCGTGATCGTGCGCCCCGAGATCACCGTGCCCGCGATCAGCGAGTTCGCCGGGGGCCAGACCGGTCCCGTCTTTAGCGGGCCGCTGTTCCCGTTCCTATTTGTGACCATCGCCTGTGGTGCGCTCTCGGGTTTCCATGCGCTGATCGCCTCGGGCACCACCCCCAAACTGATCGAGAAGGAGCGGCAAACCCGCCTGATCGGTTACGGCGGAATGCTGATGGAATCCTTCGTGGCGATCATGGCCCTCGTGGCCGCGATCTCGATCGACCGCGGAATCTATTTTGCGATGAACTCGGCCTCGGGAATGACCGGCGGCACGGTGGAGGGCGCGGTGGCATTTGTGAACTCCCTCGGCCTGACCGGCGTGAACCTCACCCCGGACATGCTGTTGCAGACCGCGAAGGATGTGGGCGAGGAGTCCATCGTCTCGCGCACGGGTGGTGCGCCCACGCTCGCGGTGGGCCTGGCCCACATCATGCAAAACCTGATCGGCGGCAAGGAGATGATGGCGTTCTGGTATCACTTCGCGATCATGTTTGAGGCGCTGTTTATCCTCACCGCCGTGGATGCCGGAACCCGCGTGGCCCGCTTTATGCTGCAGGACAGCCTCGGCAATATCTTCCCGAAGTTTAAGGACACCGGCTGGCGGCTCGGGGCCTGGCTCTGCACGGCCGTGATGGTGGCAGCGTGGGGGGCGATCCTGATCCTCGGGGTCACCGATCCACTCGGCGGAATCAACACGTTCTTCCCGCTGTTTGGAATCTCCAATCAGCTGCTGGCGGCCATCGCGCTGGCCATCTGCCTGGCCATCGCGGCCCGGGCCCGGGTGGGACGCTGGCTGTGGATCGTCGCGGTGCCGCTCGCGTTTGCCACCGTGGTCACCGTGACCGCGTCGATGTATAAGATCTTCTCCCCCGTGCCCGCGGTGGGCTATTGGGCGCAACACTTCGCCTATCGGGAGGCGCTTGACGCGGGCCAGACCGAGCTCGGGGCCGCCCGCAGCGTGGAGGCGATGGAGGCGGTGGTGCGCAATACGCTGGTGCAGGGCACCCTGTCGATCGTATTTGTGGTGCTCTCGCTGATCGTGATCATCGCGGCCCTGCGCACCACCGCTCAGGCGCTCCTGCGCGGGGGCGGACCCAATACCGAGGACCCGGCCACACCCTCGCGGATCTTCGCGAGCGCGGGCTTCCTGTCCACGCCCGCGGAGAAGGCCGTGCAGAAGCAGTGGGATGCCCGTCCCGAGCTGCGGCGCGGGCCCGGGGGGCACTGATGCTCGCCGCGCTCGGGCGCGCCTATGCGGCGGTGCGCTGGTATCTCACCTCGATGATGGGCGACACCGCCTATGCGGGTTATGTGGCGCATCTGCGGCGCACCCACCCCGATCGGCCGGTGCCCAGCGAGCGCGAGTTCTGGCGGGCGCGCTATGCCGAACAGGGGGCGAGCCCCGAGGGGCGCTGCTGCTAGGCGCGCGTGCCGCCCGCGTTGTGCCCCGGATCCAGGTGATTCGGGGCGCGATGCGGGAGGGCGCACACCACCACGATCAGGCTCGCCGCGATGATCACGATGACATAGGCGGAGAAGCCCCAGGGGTGGCCCCATTTCTCAAAGGTGGTGCCCACATAGGTGGCCGTGCCGCCAAAGAGGGCATTCGCGATGCCATAGCTCAGGCCCACGCCGAGCGCGCGCACCGAGGCGGGGAAGAGCTCGGCCTTCACGATGGCATTCACGGACGTATAGCCCGAGATGATGACCATCGCCGCGGCCAGCATGCAGAAGGCCAGCGCGGGGCTATCCGTGCGCGCCAGCGTGGAGAGGATCGGCCAGGTGCCGAGGATGCCACCCACGCCAAAAAAGACCAGCAGGGGGGTGCGCCCGATCCGGTCCGAGAGCCAGCCGAAGAGCGGTTGCAGGACCAGGCACAGCGTCAGGGCGAGAAACATGATGAGTGACACCGTGGGGCGGGCAATCAGGCCCGCGCCATCCAGTGCCGCCTTGGTATAGGTGGTGAACGTATAAAACGCGAGGCTTCCCCCGCAGGTAAGCCCAAAAACGATCAGTGCCGGACGCCAGTATCGCGCAAGCAGCCGCAGCGAGCCCGGCGCGGGTTCGCCGCCGCCCGCGCGCGAGAGCTCGCGCTGACCCGCGGGCAGCGTTTCGTCCATTCCGCGGCGCAGCCAGAGCACAATCAGCGCCCCGAGCGCCCCGATGCCAAACGCCACGCGCCACCCCCAGGCGGCGAGCTGCTCCTCGCTGAGCAGGGTTTGCAGGAGGATCTGCACGATCAGCGCCGCGAGCTGCCCGCCGATCAGCGTGGCGTATTGGAAGCTGGAAAAAAATCCGCGCCGGCCGGGAGGGGCGATCTCGGAGAGATAGGTGGAGCTGGTGCCGTATTCGCCCCCCACGGAAAGCCCCTGCAGGAGCCGGGCGAGCAGGAGCAGAATCACCGACCAGAAGCCGATCACCTCGTGCCCGGGGGTCAGCGTGATCAGGAGCGAGCCGCCCGCCATCAGCAGAATACTCAGCGTGAGCGAGATGCGCCGGCCGCGGCGATCGGCCAGGCGGCCAAAGAGCCAGCTGCCCACCGGCCGGAGCACAAAGGCGAGCGCAAAGATGGCAAAGGCATCCAGCCGACGATCCAGCTCGGCATCGGCCCGGAAGAAGGCCGCACCAAAATAGGTGGCGAAGATCGTGAACGTATAGAAGTCGTACCACTCGATGAGGTTACCGAGGCTGCCGCGCAGGACGTTGCCGGCCACCGAGTGCCGTGGGGTGGGAAGTGCGCTCATGCGACACAGGGTAGGCACGGCGCGTTGTTATTCCCTGTGGATGCGGAGCGGCGTGGGGAGTGATTGGATGGGGGTATGCAGAATACCGATAGTTTCTTCGAAGGCTTCGGCGCGTTTATCGCCGCCTCCCCCTCCTCGTATCACGCGGCGGCCGAGGCCGCGCGCCTGCTCACCGAGGACGCGGGCTTCACCGCGCTCGCCGAGGATGCCGCCTGGCCCACCGCCGCCGGCCGCTATCTGGTGGTGCGCGATGGCGCGATCATCGCCTGGGTGCGCCCGGAATCCGCGGGCGTAACAACCCCGGTGCGGGTGCTCGGCGCGCATACCGACTCCCCCGGTTTTAAGCTCAAGCCCTCCCCCACCACGGGCTCGGACGGATGGCTTCAGGCCGGCGTGGAGGTTTATGGTGGGCCGCTGCTGAACTCCTGGCTGGACCGCGAGATTGAGCTCGCCGGCCGCCTCGTGCTGCGCGATGGTAGCGAGCATCTTGTGCGCACGGGCCCGTATCTGCGCATCCCCCAGCTGGCGATTCACCTCGACCGCGAGGCCAACTCGGGGCTGACGCTTGACCGCCAGCGCCATACTCAGCCCGTTTATGGCGTGGGCGACCTCGCGCAGGCCGATGTGCTGGGACACCTCGCGGGCCTCGCGGGTGTGGCCGCGGAGGACGTGGCCGGCTATGACATCCTGACCGCCGATACCCAGGAGCCGCGCCGCTTTGGCCGGGACCGGGAGCTCTTTGCCGCGGGACGAATGGATAACCTCTCCTCGGTCTATGCCGCGCTGCGCGCGCTGATCGACCTGCCGCAGGACCCCACCGAGATCGTGATGCTGGCCGCGTTTGATCACGAGGAGCTGGGCTCGGAGACCCGCTCGGGTGCCTCGGGTCCGTTCCTGGCCGATGTGATTAACCGCATCTATGACGGCCTGGGCTCCAACGCGGAGGATGTGGCCCGCGCGCTGGCCCGCTCCTGGTGCCTCTCGGCCGATGCCGGGCACTCGGTGCACCCCAATTATGGGGAGCGCCACGATTCCAAAAACCGGCCGCTGGCCGGCTCGGGCCCGCTGCTGAAGATCAACGCCAATCAGCGCTATGCCACCGATGCCCACGGTGCCGCGCTGTTCTCCGCCGCATGCCGCGCCGCGGGCGTGGACTATCAGGACTTTGTGTCCAATAACACCGTGCCCTGTGGCTCCACGATTGGCCCGCTCACCGCCACCCGGCTGGGTATCCGCACGGTGGATGTGGGCATCCCGCTGCTGTCGATGCACTCGGCGCGCGAGCTTTGCCACGTGAACGATCCGATTGCGCTGTCTTCGGCCATCGGTGCCTTTTATGCGGGGGCCTAGGCGTATCATCCAGTCATGAGCGATAACATCCTCGCGTTTGATCCGGAGGCCACGGACGACGCCCATTTCCCTGTGTGGTTTGACGATCAGGCGGAATGGGCCGAGCCGCATAGCTACGATAATCCGGACGTATGTGTGCCCGCGCTGGGTGCGTTTTATCGCGAGCTCATCGCGCGCTTTCCCCCGCTGAACGGCCCGGATTCCCCGGATGATGATGCGCTGGACGCGGATGAGGGTCTCGAGGACCGGCTCACCGATTATTCGGTGGGCCGGCACGTGGTGTATGCCGCGTTTGGATTCTCCGTGGCGCAGGAGGCGCGCGATCTATTCCGGCGGCTCGCGGCCCGGCACGGGCTCGCGGTGGCGGAGTTTGGCGATCGCGTCAGCATCACCCGCCCCTAGCGCGCCCGGCGGCGCCCGTGGCCGGTGCCCCGGTTTGTCCCTGCCTGGATGCACCCGGGGACCAACCGATTGAGTCCGGAGGGCACCCCTCGCGCAATTTCTCGTTCTTGAGCGATGAGCAATCTGCTTCCGGGGGAGCCGCTTCGTTCGGAGAGGGGCTCCTGAGGGGCTCAATGGAGGGGCTATATCGCCCGGGCCGACGCACCGGTTTTTCGCGGGGGTGAGCGCGCCGAGTATGGCGATCGCGTCGGGATCATCCGCCCTTCCCGCACTATTCACCCCGCGGTTACCCGCCGGGGTGCGAGAATAAATCGTGAACTATGTGTTTGATTCCGATCCCGATCGCCTCGACCTCTCGGCCATCTGGGAATTCCTCTCCACCCAGGCCCCCTGGCACCGCTGGCGCTCGCGCGCGGATGTGGAAAAACAGATCCGCGGCGCATGGCGCGTGGTGGGCGTATACGCCGAGGACGGGAGCCAGGTGGGCTTTGCCCGCGCGCTCTCGGACGGCGTGAACGACGCCTATCTGGCCGATGTATATGTGCTGCCCGAACACCGCGGCAACGGGCTGGGCGAGCGCCTGGTGGCCACGATGATCGATGAGGGCCCCGGCGCGGATTTCCGCTGGACCCTCTTCACCTCCAGCGCGCACGGACTCTACGAGAAATTTGGTTTTGCCGAGCCCACGCGCACGTCGATGGTGCGCCCCGGCCGCCGCTAATCCACGGGGATCCTCGACTTAATTCCAGTTATTCGTAATACTGGAATTATGGATAACGTTGAGGATCTTTCGGAACGGGTGCGGGCGCTCGGCGCGGAACTAGCGTCGCTGAGTGCCCGAATCGGCGCGCTCGAAACCGTTCCGCCCCCCGCCACCCGGGAGGCCGCGGACCCCGATCCCTTCTGGATATTGGAGGGGTTGAAGGCGCGCCATGCCGCGCCCGGGGTGGTGGCCTATGCGGGTGCCGTGAGCACCCCCGCGGGGCCCGTGGAGTGGCAGATGGGGGTGCCCGTGGAGAGCCTGCTGGAGGCCGAGTGGTCGGCGGCCGCCCCCGTGCTGAGCGCACTCGCTCACCCGCTGCGCCTCTCGCTCCTGCATGCAATTCTGGGTGGGGTGACGCACGTGGGTGACCTCGCCGAGGATGCGCGGCTGGGCACGACCGGACAGCTTTATCACCACCTCAACCAGCTCGTGGCCGGGGGCTGGCTCCTGGCCGCCGGTCGCGGCCAATTTGGCATTCCTCCCGAGCGCGTGGTGCCGCTCTTGGCGATCCTCGCGGCCGTGCGGAGGGGAGCATGAGGTCCCGCGCGATTCTCGCCGCGCTGGCCGGGGCCCTGGTGATCCTGCTGGGAATCTGCACGCTTCCCTCTCCCCCGCGACTCGCCGCGGAGGCCACGGGTGATGCCGCCCTGATCCAACGCACCCGCGACCTCCTGGCCGCGCGCGGCGGCGTGGATAACACCGTCTCCGTGACGGTGATCGAGGGGGAGGCCACCCGCAGTGCCGAATTTGGAGCCGACCGCGAGACCGCGTTTGAGATCGGATCGATCACCAAAACCCTTACGGCCGCCCTGCTGGCCGAGGCGATCCGGCGAGGAGAGGTGCGCGCGGATACCCGGCTTGGTGAGCTGCTTGACCTGGGGGATTCCCCCGCGTCCCGGATCACGCTCGAAAGCCTCGCGATGCATACGTCCGGCCTGCCGCGTCTGCCCGCGACCCCGGGCGTGATCCTGTCGGCGATCCTGTCGCAGTATCGCGCGTCCGATCCCTATCACTGGGAGGTGCCCGAGCTGATCGAGCAGGCCCGCGCCGCCAAGCTGAGCGACGCGGGTACCGTGAGCTATTCCAATTTTGGGGTGGCCCTGCTGGGGCAGGGGCTCGCGGCCGCCGCGGATACCGACTACCGTTCCCTGCTGACCGCGCGCGTATTGGAACCCCTGGGCATGACCGCAAACGCGCTCCCCCTCACCCCGGCCCGTCTCCCCGCACACGCGCCCACCGGGGTCACCGCGGCGGGACGCGCCGCGGCCCCGTGGACGATGCACGCCTATGCGCCGGCCGGAGGCCTCCGGGCCACGGCCACGGAGATGACCGGGTTTACCCGGGCGCTTCTGGACGGCACGGCCCCCGGAATCGAGGCGCTTGAACCGCGCGCGGAGGCCGGCGAGGGTGGGCACATCGGTCTCGGCTGGTTTATCACCCCCGAGAACATCACCTGGCATAACGGAGGTACAGGTGGCTATTCCAGTTTTATCGCCCTGGATCGCTCCGCCGGTCGCGCGGTGATCATCCTGTCCTCCGCAGCCAATCCGGTGGATGACGTCGGGATCGCCCTGTTGGGGGAGGCCCCCTAGTGGCCTGGATCGGTTTACTCCTCGCGGTGTTTTTTGCCGCCCTTGCCCTGAACGGCACGCGGATGCGGCGCGGGGTTCCCGTCTCGCCATCCCGCGTAGATGTGATCCTCGGAATCCTGGACGCGGCCGTGGCGATGCTCCTCGCGCATCGGATCGTGTCCTGGGGCGAGGTATGGCCCGGCCTGTGGTTCCTCGCGGTCCTCCCCATAGCGGGCGCCGTGACCGCGCTGATCTGGCGCTGGGAGACCTGGCCCACGCTGCGCGCCGGCCGCGGCAGGGGCCGCAGCGTGATCCCCGCGGCGCTGCATGCAGCGGTCCTGCTCGCCCTCACCGCGGTACTGGTGTTTTAGCCGTTCCGGCATACACAAAGGGGCCCCGGTCACCGTGTGGTGTCCGGGGCCCCTCGACGCGCGCGGCCGGGGCCGCGGGAGGGTTTTCCCTACTCGAGTCCCTGCTCCTCGCGCAGGATGCGACGACCCTCATTGCGCTCATTGGTGCGGGCGTTGGTGGCGCGCACCTCGGCCTGGGTGGCGCGCTCAACCACCAGCCACTGCGGCGGGTCGGTCAGGAGTTCCTTGATCTGCGCGGTGGTCAGGGCCTCATCGGCCATCTGGGCGCGGGCGAGACCGGAGATCGAGACGCCGAGCTTACGCGCGACCTCATCGCGGGGGTGCGGGCCGTTCAGGCGCAGCTCAACGAGCCACTCCGGAGGGGTCTGCTGAAGGGCGAGGAAGGCCTCGCGGGTGATCGGCTCGGCCTGGAACTGTTCCGGGGTTGCCGGCAGGTAAATACCCAGTTTCTTGGCCGCAGTCGCGGGTTTCATCGTCTGTTGCTGCTGCGCGCTCATGGTCATAGCGTAACCGGCGTGGCGGAATCGACCCAATCATTCCCGGCGATCCCTGCCGTAGGCTTATACCCTCGCGGGTAATCTGACCCGCCGCTAGGAGGATACCGTGGCATCGGACAGCACCCAGAACGCATCGGAGCGGCCCGAGGAAGACACGCCCGCCGAGCTTCCCGCGCAGTTCCGCATCGCCTATATCCCCGGTGTTTCCCTCGGAAAATGGGGCACCGCGTGGAAGGAACGCAATCCGAAGATCCGCACAAGCTTCGAGATGACCAGCGCCGAGACACAGGTCTCGGTGCTGCGCGAGGACCTCGCGGATGTCAGCTTTGTGCGCATGCCGATCGACCGCGGTGATGACCTGCACGCGATCCCCCTCTATAGCGAGGTGCCGATGGCGGTGCTCCCCAAGGACCACGAGCTCGCCACAAAAGAGGAGCTGGCGCTGGGGGAACTCGCCCACCTGCACCTCATCCAGGACCCCGCCGAGGTGCCCGATTGGGAGCGCGTGGGCGAGGAGATGACCGCGGGTACCCGCCCGGATCTGCCCGCCCCCGAGCGCGTGGAGGACGCCGTGGAACTCGTGGCCGCGGGTATCGGCTTTGTGATCATCCCGCAGTCGCTCGCGCGCCTGCACGCCCGCAAGGACGTGGTGCATCGCCCGGTGATCGACGTGGATCGCACCCGCATCGCAATCGCCTGGCGCATCGAGGGTGATAGCGAGGAGCTGGCCGCGCGGGTGGAGGACTTTATCGGCGTGGTGCGCGGACGCACGGCCAATAGCTCGCGCGGGGCCGCCCCGGCCGAGCCCGAGAAGAAGCCCGCGAAGAAGCGCGTGCAGCAGCCCGCCCCGAAAAAAAAGACCGGCAGCTATCAGCGCATCACGCGCAAGCCCTCGGCCAAAAAGCGCGGGCGGCGCTAATGCCCTCGTATCGGGTGACCCTGAGCATCGGCGAGCTGAACCCCGGGATCGCCCCGGATGAGCTGCTGCCCGCGGTGGCCGCCGCCGCGGCCGAACGCGCCGTGGTGGAGGCCAGCGAGGTGCGCGTGGTGTCCTATACCGCGCAGCTGGTCATCCGCTTCACCGCGGAGGATGCCGATCGCGCAATCGAGGTGGCCACCCATACCGCGGCCCGCGCCCGCACGCTCGCCGAGGTCCCCCGCTCGATCATCACGCGCCGGGAAAAGGGCCGCTGGCTTCCGCTCTAGCACCGTCCCGCCGCGGGGCGCTCCCGGCGACCGAGTAGAATTGCCCGCATGGTGAGAATGGCTGAAGCCCTCGTGCGGCTCGAAGAACTCGCCGCCTCCCCGATCGTCTCGACCCTGTCGAGCGCGTTCCGGGATGCGGGGTATGAGCTGGCGCTTGTGGGCGGTCCCGTGCGGGATGCGATGCTGGGCCGCACCGTAAACGACCTGGATTTCACCACCAATGCCCGGCCCGATGACATCCTGCGCATCGTCACCCCGATCTCCGATGCCCAGTGGGATATCGGCCGCGAGTTTGGCACGATCGGCGCGCGCGTGCGCGGCGAGATCGTGGAGATCACCACGTATCGCGCCGATACCTATGACGGCCTGACCCGCAAGCCCGTGGTGGCCTTCGGCGAGAGCCTCGCGGGCGACCTGAACCGCCGCGATTTTACGGTAAACGCGATGGCCCTGCGCCTGCCCGAGGTGGCCCTCGAGGACCCCACGGGCGGCGTGGAAGACCTGCTGACGCATACCCTGCGCACCCCGATCGATCCGGCCGTGAGCTTCGGCGATGACCCGCTGCGGATGATGCGCGCCGCGCGCTTCTCCAGCCAGCTGGGTTTTCTCGTGGACGAGGATACCCGCGCGGCGCTTGCCGACCGCGTGGAGACCATCGATCATATCTCCGCCGAGCGCGTGCAGGCCGAGCTGAGCAAACTGCTGGGCTCGGATGATCCGCGCCCCGGAATCGAGCTGCTGGTGGACTCGGGCCTCGCCGATCGGGTCCTGCCCGAGCTGCCCGCGCTGCGCCTCGAGGCCGATGAGCACCACCACCATAAGGACGTATACGAGCACTCGCTCACCGTGCTGGAGCAGGCTATCAGCTATGAGCGCGAGCGGCACCCGGGGGCCGAGCCCGATCTGGTGCTGCGCTGGGCCGCGCTGCTGCACGATATCGGCAAGCCCGCCACCCGAAAAATGGGCCCGGGCAATACCGTGACGTTCTACCACCACGATCTGGTGGGTTCCAAGCTGGCCAAGAAGCGCCTGCGCGAGCTGCGCTATGACGGCGATACCATCAAGGCCGTCGCGCGCCTCGTGGAACTGCATATGCGCTTTTTTGGGTATTCCGAGGCGGCCTGGGCCGATTCCGCGGTGCGCCGCTATGTGCGCGATGCGGGCGATCAGCTGGAGCGCCTGCACATGCTCACGCGCGCCGATGTCACCACCCGTAATAAGCGCAAGGCCGATCGTCTGGCGTTTGCCTATGACGATCTGGAGGAGCGCATTCGGGTGCTCGCGGAGCAGGAGGAGATGAACGCGGTGCGCCCGGATCTGGACGGCAACCAGATCCAGGAGATCCTCGGAATCGCCCCCGGCCGGGAGATCGGCGAGGCCTATCGCTGGCTGCTGGAGCTGCGCCTCGACGAGGGGCCATTGGGCGCCGAGGAGGCCGCCCGTCGCCTCCGCGAGTGGTGGGCCTCGCGCCCGGCCTAACCGGGAAACGCCCGGGAGTTTGCACAATTCTCCCGGTCCCGCCGAAAATTCTTTTGGGGCGGTGTCTTCTCCCCGGGGCCGCGAGTTCCCGGGCCCAAACGGTGCACGGTAATGCGTCGGGGGGTGATCGTGGGGCGTCGCCCACCTTGAATCTCGCGGGTGTCAGTGAAATAGTTTCTCAGGAGCGTTCTGCCTTCCCCCGCTCCCGCAACAGATTTTTGACCCACCCTAAAGGACTATTCCCCGCTATGACCCGCAAGCTGCTCTCCCTCGCCGCGATCCTCGGCGCCTCCGCGCTGACGCTCGCCGGCTGCGCCGGAAGCCCCGAGTCCTCGGGAGCCTCCGATACCTCCGGCACCACCCTGACCCTCCGGATGTGGGACGAAACCGTCGCCAAATCCTATGAGAAGTCGATCTCCGCGTTTGAGGCCGAGAACCCCGAGATTAACGTGGACATTAATATCGTCCCGTGGACCGACTACTGGACCAAGCTGCGCCAGGACGTGGCCACCAAAAAGGCCGATGACCTCTTCATGGTGAATGCCTCAAGCTATTCGGCCTATGTGGACAGCGGAAACCTGCTGGATATCGGCACCACCCTGGGTGTAAATGCCAAAAACGCGTGGGAGCCGAGCGTGGTGGATCAGTACACCCGCAACGATAAGCTCTGGGCCGTTCCGCAGCTCTATGACGCCGGAATCGCCGTGTACTATAACGCCGATCTGCTGGCCGCCGCCGAGGTAAACCCCGAGGAACTGAACGACCTCACGTGGTCCCCCGATGTGGAAAAGGACACCTATCTGCCGCTGGCCAAGAAGCTCACGCGTGATGCCGCGGGTGTGCCCGTGGACGTCGAGGGTTTTGACGGCACCCCCGTGCAGTACGGAACCAGCCTGTCCAATGACGGCCAGGCCATCATCCTTCCGTTCACCGGCTCCAATGGCGGCACGTTCCAGGACGGCGATGACTTTAACTTCGCCAATGCCCAGACCACCGAGTCGGTGAAATACCTCGTGGACGCGATTAATACCTCGAAGGTGGCTCCCCCGGCCGCCGAGACCAATGCGAGCGGCGATTATGCGCGCGATGCGTTCCTCGAGGGTCGCCTGGCCACGTTCCAGTCGGGGGTGTATAACCTCAAGAATGTTTCCGAGGGTGCCGCGTTTAAGTGGGGCGTGGCGATGCTCCCCGCCGGCCCCGAGGGCCGCGTTTCGGTCACCAACGGTGTGGCGCTGGCCGGAAATGCCAATGCCGATAAGGACTCCCAGCCCGCGATTAAGAAGCTGCTGGCCTGGTTTGGTTCCACCGAGGGTGCCACCTTCATCGGCGCCGAGGGCTCGCATATCCCCGCGGTGACCGAGGCCCAGAAGTCCTTCTTCGACTACTGGAAGAAGGAGAACGTGGACGTGGATCCCTTCTTCGACGTGATCAAGGACAATAAAACCATCCCGGCGTTCACGGGCCCGAAGTTTGAATCCGGCGCCGCGGCCTATAAGCCCATCTTTGATCAGATCTTCGCGGGTCAGATCGAGGTGCGTGACGGGCTGAAGAAGGCGCAGGACGCGGGCAACGCCGCCCTCGCCGGCTAATATTCACGCGGATGGCGCGGGGCCCGGGGGATTTTCCCCCGGGCCCCGCGCCGTTAACGCGTGTGCCCGCGGGTGCGGATTCCCGGGAATGTCGGCGCGCCCGGGCAAAATCTACTACACTAAGAAAGTTGTCCATCTTGGGTTCCATTCTGGAAACCCGATTTAGGCACCGATGCTATTACCCTCCTGTCACAGAAAGTCTGTGGCCGTTCGAGTCCGAAGGAGGTGGGTTAGTGACGCATCAGTATGAACTCATGGTTATTCTCGACCCGGAGATTGACGAGCGCACGGTTGCACCGAGCCTCGACAAGTTCCTGAATGTCATCCGCAACGATGGTGGAACCATCGAGAAGATTGACATCTGGGGCCGCCGTCGCCTGGCTTACGAGATCAACAAGAAGGCCGAGGGCATTTACGCCGTCGTAGACTTCACCGCTACCGCCGAGGCCACCACCGAGCTGGATCGTCAGCTCAAGCTGTCCGAGGCCGTCATGCGCACCAAGGTACTCCGTGCCGAGGAAGCGATTGCTCAGGTTGCCGCCGAAGCCGAGCGTGCAAGCGCCAAGGCTGCCCGCGCCGCCAAGGCCCCCGCGAAGGCCGCTCCGGCCGAGGCAAAGGCAGAGTAGATTCGATGGCTGGCGAAACGATCATCACGGTAGTGGGAAACCTCACCGCGGACCCGGAACTGCGTTATACGCAGGGCGGGCTGGCTGTTGCCAACTTCACGATCGCATCGACGCCGCGCAATTTCGACCGTCAGACGAACGAGTGGAAGGACGGCGAAGCGCTGTTCATGCGCGCGTCCGTCTGGCGCGAGTTCGCCGAGCACGTCGCCGGTTCGCTGACCAAGGGAAGCCGCGTCGTTGCGACCGGTCGCCTGAAGCAGCGTTCCTATGAGACGAAGGAAGGCGAAAAGCGCACGTCGATCGAGCTGGAGGTCGACGAGATCGGTCCGTCGCTGCGATACGCCACCGCTCAGGTAAGCCGTGCCCAGTCCTCGGGTGGTGGTGGGGGTCGCCCCCAGCAGCAGCAGAGTGCCGTGCAGGACGAGCCGTGGGCTAGCGCCGCGCCGTCGAATAATGCGCCTTCGAATAACTCGTCCGCGGACGCCTGGAACACTCCGGGCTCCTACGGGGACGACACTCCCTTCTAAGAAAATTTCTTCCCGCCTCGCGGTGGGAAGTAGCACAAAAAGGAATTATTATGGCTGGAAAGTCTGGCGGCCCTGGCCGCAAGCCTGCCCGCGGTAAGGGCGCAAAGGTCGTCGCTCCCGCGAAGGCTATCCGCGTCGGCGTCATTGACTATAAGGACGTCCCTACCCTGCGCAAGTTCATCTCCGAGCGTGGAAAGATCCGCGCCCGCCGCATCACCGGTGTTTCCGTCCAGGAGCAGCGTCTCATCGCCCGTGCCGTTAAGAACGCACGCGAGATGGCGCTTCTCCCCTACGCCGGTTCCGGCCGCTAAGGAGTAGCAAATGTCTAAGGTTATTCTGACCCACGAGGTGACCGGTCTCGGTACCCCCGGCGACGTCATCGAGGTAAAGAACGGCTACGCCCGTAACTACCTCGTACCCAAGGGCTTTGCTGTGGTCTGGTCTCGCGGTGGCGAGAAGCAGGTCGAGCAGATCAAGGCCGCCCGTGCCGCTCGTGCACTGGCGACCGTTGAGGAAGCTCAGGCCCTGAAGGCCGACCTGGAGAAGTCCAAGGTTAAGCTCTCGGTTAAGGCCGGTCGCGAAGGACGCCTCTTCGGCTCCGTCAAGACCGCCGACATCGCCGCCGCAGTTTCGGCTGCCGGCGCCGGTGAGATCGATAAGCGCAAGGTTGAGATCCCCAACGCGATTAAGTCCGTTGGTGACCACAAGGTTCTCGTGCGTCTGCACGACGAGATCAGCGCCACGATCACCCTTCAGGTGGTTGCAGCGAAGTAATTCGCTGAGCGTATAACGGCGCCGATTCCTCCCTCGGGAGGGGTCGGCGCCGTTTTGCCGTGCTGTCGGGTATGCGATAGAAACGGGTAGCCAGGCAAGGTTAGGGTTACCTAAACTAGAGGGAGCGCGGGTGGGTATCCACCGCAAGACCACGCGCGGAAAAGGTACGCTCCCATGACCAAAACCAATCTGGCCGCCACCCGCATTAAGCCCGAGGCCGCCGAACTGATGACCCTGCACGTGCTGCGGCGCACGCGGCTGTCCCCCCATTTCATGCGGGTCACGCTCGGCCGCGGCGATATTGGCCGCTTCGAATATATGGGGTTTGATCAGTGGTTCCGGCTTTTTATCCCGGTGGCCGAGGATTCCGGCCTCGCGCGGCTGCCGAAGCGGCTTAACATGCTGGCCTATGCGCGCTATCTCACCCTCGCGAAGGCCACCCGGCCCGTGCTGCGCAATTATTCGGTGCGCGCGTATCGGGAGTCCGGTCCGGAGGGCCCCGAGCTCGACGTGGATTTTGTCCTGCACGGCGATGCCGCCGCGGGCACAGCGGGGCCCGCGGCCTCATGGGCCCTGGCCTGCGAGCCGGGGGACGTGGTGGCCCTCCTGGACGAGGGGATCGGGTTTAATCCACTCCCCGGGCGCACGGCGGTGCGGCTCGTGGGGGACGAGACGGCCCTGCCCGCGATCGCCGGAATCCTGGCGTCGCTGCCCGCACAAGCCACGGGCCACGCGCTGATCGAGGTGCCTGAGGAGGCCGATCAGCAGCGCCTCGCCCACCCCCGCGGGGTGCGTGTGCACTGGCTCCCGCGCGCGGATCTGGGCGATCGCCCCGGCGCGCTGGCCCTCGCGGCCGCCCGCGACCTCCCGAGCGCCGTGGAGCCCTTCTATGGCTGGGTGGCGGGCGAACAGTCGCTCGCGGTGGAACTGCGCCGATCCTGGGTGGCCGCCGGGGTGGCGCGTTCGGATCTGATGTTCTGTGGTTATTGGCGCGCGCCTCGCGGGGAGCGGTAGGCGCCGGGTCCCGCGCGGCGGGCCCCGGGCGGCCCGCGTGGCCCTCGGCCGCCGCCGGACCCGCCGGACCCGCCGGACCCGCCGGACCCGGGCCCCGTCCTCGCGCGTGACCCCGGGGCGCCCGCTATGTGGCGGCCGCCCGCGGAGCCATCGAGTGCGCAAGGTACACCCCCGCGGGGCCGCCGGTCAACCCCGGATCTGTACACAGGCACACCCTGAGTTGTCAACATTCAACTGCCGCTCTAAAGAGTTTTCCACACCACCGGTTGTGGACACTAAAACAGCTGGTCATCCGTTATATTGCGATCAAAAATTATTATTATTCCACAGTAGTTTCCACAGGTTGTGCACATGCAGCGCGGCGTTTCCCGCAGATTACTCACAGAGTTATCCACAGGCACATTTGTCAATCCGTAATGCGCTCCCGTAGCGTGGGGGAGGCGTCATATCGAGGGTCCCGTCGGGCCCCTCCCGGCGCAACGTGTCGGTGGTTCATGTTGAACTATCCACGGGCGAGTTTCCGCCGGCTCCCGCCGGGGTTATTCGCGGTGAAAGCGGAGGTAAATACGGTGTCGATCGCGGACCTGGGCCTGTCAGATCCCTCTCTCAACGAGGGTGCCCGTCACGAGCGCACCCCTCCGCATGACCTCCTGGCCGAGCAATCGGCGCTCGGCGGCATGCTGCTGTCCAAGGACGCCGTGGCCGATGTGGTGGAGTCCGTGCGCGCGGTCGATTTTTATATCCCCAAGCACGAGATCATCTTCGACGCGGTCCTCTCGCTCTATTCCCACGGCGAGCCCACCGATGTCATCGCCGTCACCGATGAGCTCATCAAGCAGGGTGAGCTCTCGCGCGCGGGCGGCGCCGACTATCTGCACAGCCTCACGAGCCTCGTGCCCACCGCCGCCAACGCCGGCTATTACGCAAGCATCGTGGCCGAGCGCGCCCTGCTGCGCCGCCTCGTGGAGGCCGGCACCCGCATCGTCCAGATGGGCTATCAGGGCGAGGGCGAGGTGCTTGACCTCGTAAATAACGCGCAGGCCGAGATCTATGCCGTCAACGGCAATGTGGACACCGAAGACTACGTGCCGCTGACCGATGCCCTGGGTGCCGCAATCGACGAGATCGAGGCCGCCGCGGGCAAGGACGGCATGATGACCGGCGTGCCCACCGGCTTCATCGAGATGGACGAGCTCACCAACGGTTTCCACCCCGGCCAGCTCATCATCGTGGCCGCGCGTCCGGCCCTCGGTAAGTCCACGCTGGCCCTCGACTTCGCGCGCGCCGCGTCCATCGGCAACGATATGCCCTCCATCTTCTTCTCCCTGGAAATGGGCCGCTCCGAGATCGCGATGCGCCTCATGGCCGCCGAGGCCTCGGTGCCGCTGCAGAGCATGCGTAAGGGCACGGTGGATCAGCGCGACTGGACCAAAATTGCCGCCACCCGCGGCAAGATTAACGACGCCCCGCTCTATATCGACGACAGCCCCAATATGACCCTCGTGGAGATTCGGGCCAAGTGCCGCCGGCTCAAGCAGCGCGTGGGCCTGCAGCTGGTGGTCATCGACTATCTGCAGCTGATGACCTCGGGTAAGCGTGTGGAAAGCCGTCAGCAGGAGGTGTCGGAGTTCTCGCGTTCGCTGAAGCTCATGGCCAAGGAGCTTCAGGTTCCCGTGATCGCCCTGTCCCAGCTGAACCGTGGTCCCGAGCAGCGCGCCGATAAGATGCCCGCCATCTCGGACCTGCGAGAGTCGGGTTCGCTTGAGCAGGACGCCGATATGGTCATCCTGTTGCACCGCGAGAGCGCCTACGAAAAAGACAACCCGCGCGCGGGCGAGGCCGATCTGATCGTGGCCAAGCACCGTAACGGCCCCACCCGCACCGTCACGGTGGCCTTCCACGGCCACTATTCGCGCTTCGCGGATCTCGCCCCGGCCATGTAGCGTGCGCCCGGTCGCGAGGCCGGGTGGGTGAATATCTTTGACACGCGCTCCCCGCGCTAGATAACATCCGCTATATGGGGAGGCGGAGTCGCGCGTTCGACGCGACCCTCCCCGCAGACTGGCGGCCAGCGTGACTCAAAGAACCCCCGGCACTCCCCCGGCCACCGGCGAGGCGGAGCTGAGCGCCCTCGTGAACGATCTGCGCGCGGAGAACGCGCGCCTGCGGGCCGAGCGGGAGCGGCCCCCGCGGCCCCGCACGGGGCGCGGCCGAGCCCTCGCTGCGGGTGTTCTGATCACAATCGGCGCGCTCCTGGCGCCCGTGTCCATCCTGGCCCACTGGGCGGGCCAGCAGCTGGATAATACCGATTCCTTCATCGCGACCTTTGAGCCGCTGCTGCGCGAGAGCGCGGTGCAGGAGCGTATTGCCGCCGAGGTGACCGTGGCAATCTCCGCCGCCGTGGATATCCCTGGCCTCACCGAGCAGGCCTTTGATGGGCTGGAGGGGCTGGGGGTTCCGCCGCGCTCCGCGGCCGCACTCGGCGCACTTCGCGGCGCGGCCACGCAGGGACTGCATACGATGATCGAGCGCACCGTCGCTGGCTATCTTGATTCCGAGCAGTTTACGTCCCTGTCCTCCGCAGTGCTGTCCCGCACCCACGCACAAATCACGGGAACGCTGCGCGGCGATTCCGGGACGCTTGTGAATATCGGGGCCGATGGCGCGGTGGGGATCGAGCTGGCCCCGGTCATCGCGGCCGTCAAGACCGCGCTTATCGGCCAGGGATTCTCGGTGGCCGCGGCCATCCCGGAGCTGGATCGCATAATCGTAATCGCGCAGTCCGAGGAGATACTGCGGGCCCAGCCGCTCTATGCGCTCGCGGTGGGAGTGGGGGCGTGGCTGCCGCTCCTGGCCCTGCTGATCCTCGGCGGCGGCATTCTCCTTGCCCCGCGCCGCCGGGCCGGGCTGATCTGGGCCTCGGGCCTGCTCGCGGGTGTGCTGATCCTGACCGTGGTCGGCCTAGGCATCGCGCGCGGCCTCGTGGTCCCGGGCCTCGCGCAGAGCCTCGGTTCGCGCGAGGTTGCGGAGCTGGTATATGACGCGCTGACCCGCTTCACCCTCAGCCTCGCCACCGCGATAGCGGTACTGGCCGTGGCGGTGGCCGTCTCCGCCTGGTTCTCCGGACCCGGCAGCGTGGCTGTGCGCCTGCGCGGCCTGGGCTCCGCGGTATGCCGGGCCGCACGCACCCTGGGCGAGAAATTTGGGCTGTCCACGGGGGCCTTCGGGGAGCGGGTATATCGGGTGCGGCACGCACTGCGCGCGCTGATCGGGGTGGCCGCGGGCTGCGCGATCCTGCTGATTCGCCCGCTCACCCCCGGGCTGGTGATCGGCACCATCCTGGGTGCACTCTTGCTGTTGATCATCGCGGAGTTTATCCAGCGCCCCCCGGCCGAAGCGGGCGCGACCACCCTGGCGTAGACTGGGCGGGATAATCAATTTCCTGCGAAAGAGGCACTATCGTGGCCACACCCGTCGATGCCGCGCCCCCCGGCGCCGTCGCACCCGTACTTCCCCGCAGCTCCTGGACCCTCCCGATCGCCCGCGCGATCGTGGCCGCGGTGGTGGCCCTTGTCATCACCTTCTCGAGCGACCACTCCGCACTCTTTGGCCTCTATACCTTTGGTGGCTTTGCCGTGCTGGAGGGCCTGGTCCTCCTGATTTTCTCGGGCCGGGCACTGCCGCGCGTGATCTCCGGCGGGCTGTTCCGATTGCAGGGAATCGTGGGCGTGGTGCTGGGTGCCGCGGCACTGATCCTCGCCGCCACGCTCCCGGATGCGCGCCTCGTGGCCTATCTGGGCCTGGTCATCGCCTGGGCCCTGCTCAGCGGTGTGCTGGAATTGGTGAGCGGATTGCGCGCTCGCGGCCGGGTGGAGGGCGCCCGCGATTGGCTCACGATCGGTGGCCTCACGCTGCTGCTCGCCCTGGTTTTTGTCCTGGTTCGTCCCGAGTTTAACCACCCCTATGGTGGCGACGGCAAGGTCCCGCCGGGAGTGCTCACCGCGTCCATCATGGGCGTGGGTCTTTTTGGTGCCTATGCCGCGATCTCCGCGGTATTCCAGGGCATCGCCGGCCTGTCCCTGCGCTGGGCCGGCACCGCCAAAACGGCGGATCGCGTCACGGAAGGTGTATAGGTTTTTATGAAGGATTCAGCGGAAAACGGCCTGCCCGAGGGCACCCGCAAGCCCACCCGGCGCGAGATTCTGCGCCCCGCCGAGCTGCTTGTGATGGCGCTCATCTTTGCGGTATTTGCCGGGCTGATCGCCCTGATGTCCTCGCGGGATCCGATGCTCTCGGCCATTCTTGCCGGCATCGCCTTTATCGTGGGCGTGATCGGGTTGGCGATGTTCTCGCTCGCCGTGAAGCCCGATGACCTCGAGGTTACGGATATCCGCGAGCAGGATCAGAAGCCCAAGCGCTAGGAGTTTCCACACCTCTACACAGGGTTATCCCCAAAGTTATCCACATGTGGACACTTCTTTAGGCGGTTATCCCCAGGCGGGGTGTTAATAAAAAAGTGGCCACCCGGGAATCCCGGGTGGCCACTTTTTATGCGCCTAGGGCAGGTAGTCCACAAGCTCCGCGGACAGCCCCACATAGGTGGCGGGAGTGAGCGCCAGCAGGCGGGCCTTGGCCTCGGCACCGATATCAAGCTTCTCCACAAACTCGATCAGGTCGGCCTGGCCGATGCGCTTGCCGCGCGTGAGCTCCTTGAGCAGCGCATAGGGGTCCTCGATCGTGGAGCGACCCGCGGCCACCTCGGCCCGGATCACGGTCTGGATGGCCTCGCCCAGGATCTCCCAGTTGGCGTTCAGATCGTCCAGCAGGGCCTGCTCGTTCAGCGAGATCTCGCGCAGACCGCGCGCGAGGTTATCCAGCGCCAGCAGCGAGTGGCCAAAGCCCACGCCGATATTGCGCTGAGCGCTGGAATCGGTGAGGTCGCGCTGCATCCGGCTGGTGACCAGCGTGGCGGCCAGCGAGTCCAGGATCGCGCTCGAGAGCTCCAGGTTGGCCTCGGCGTTTTCGAAGCGGATCGGGTTGATCTTATGCGGCATCGTGGAGGAGCCGGTGGCGCCGGCCTGCGGGATCTGCGTGAAATAGCCCATCGAAATATAGGTCCAGATATCCGTGGCCAGGTTGTGCAGCACGCGGTTGGCATGGGACATCTTGCCGTAGACCTCGGCCTGCCAGTCGTGGGATTCGATCTGGGTGGTCAGCGGGTTCCAGGTGAGCCCCAGGCCCTCCACAAACTCCTTGGACAGCGCGGGCCAATCGGCGCCGGGCTCGGCCACCACATGGGCCGAGAACGTGCCCGTGGCCCCCGAGAACTTACCGAGGTACTCGGTGTCCTGGATCTGGGCGACGATGCGCTCCAGGCGCCATGCGGTCACCGCAAGCTCGCGGCCCATCGTGCTGGGCGTGGCGGGCTGGCCGTGGGTATGCGAGAGCATCGGGGCGGCGCGGTGGGTATGGGCGAGCTCGCGCAGGATATCGATCACGCGGCGCAGGCCGGGCAGCCAGACCTCCTGCACGGCGGCCGAGACCGTGAGCGCATAGGAGAGGTTGTTGATGTCCTCGCTGGTGCACGCGAAGTGGGTGAGCTCGGCGATGGCGTCCAGGCCCAGCTCCGAGAGGCGGTGCCGGACGAGGTATTCCACGGCCTTCACATCGTGCCGGGTCACGGCCTCCTTCTCGGCCAGCCAGTCGATATCGGCCTGGCCAAACTCGGTATAGAGCGCGCGCAGGGCGGTGGTCGCCTCCTCGGTCAGCGGGGAGGACCCGAAGGCACTACGGCCGGTCAGGGCGATCAGCCACTCGACCTCCACCTGGACGCGGGCACGGTTCAGGCCGGCCTCGCTGAGGTACTCGCCGAGGCCGCTCACGGCGGCCTGGTAGCGGCCGTCGAGGGGACTGAGCGGCTGGGTGGGAAGTGAGGTCATCGAGGAGCTCCCTGTTGAATCGCGGGTTGTATTTGGCGGAAAAGTTGAATGCATGCCCCCTCAATCATGCCGAATACGGCGTCAAATACCGCATCGTCGGCATAATACGGGTCGGGCACATCGGCCAGATGGGCCTGCGCGGGATCAAAACTCAGCAGCAGCGCGACCTTATCCGCGTCCTCCGGGCCGGGTGCCCAGGCGCGCAGGACGCGGTCATGGCTGCGATCCAGGGCCACCACCAGATCAAATTCCCGGAAGTGTTCGGGCTGAAATTTGCGGGCGCGATGGGCGCTGCCGTCCAGCCCGTGCCGCGCGAGCGAGTCCACGGTGCGCGAATCGGCGCGCTCACCCACGTGCCAGTCCCCCGTGGCCGAGGAGGAGATATGGAGAGCGTGTTCAAGGCCCGCGGCCGCGGCGAGGCGGCGGAAAATCAGCTCGGCCATCGGGGAACGGCAGATATTTCCCGAGCAGACAAAGGTCACGGCAAATGGTTGCGCGGGGGCGTCGCTCGGGGCAGCTATCGGCATCATTTTCCGCGTCCTCGCACCGGTACGCCTAGCGGCGGTTCAGCTGCGGGCGCAGGATCGAGCCCAGGATGGAGTTAATAATCGAGATGACGATGGCGCCGAGGATGGCCCACCAGATATTTTCCACGCTCAGGCCCCAGCCGAAGCTCTGCGTGATCGAGGCAACAATCATCAGCAGGGCGCCGTTCACAAGGAAGGAGATCAGGCCCAGCGTGATGATGTACAGGGGGAAGGCAACGATGCGGATGAGCGTGCCGAGGATCGCATTCACCAGGGCAAAGACCAGCGCCACGGCCAGATAGCTCAGCGCGATGGGGCCCCAGGAGTCATCGGCATAGGGGCGCACGCTGATGCCCGACACGAGCAGCGTCGTGAGCCAGATGGCCACGGCGTTGATGATAATTCGGAGAAGAAACTTTCCCATAGGACCAACTATTGCAGTTCTTGCGGCGAGTCGCACTACATACGCGCGCGGGAATCGGCAGATCAATAGACTTTGGTGGTGGACAACGTACAGAAAAGCGCCGTGAGGCTGCGCCCGGAGATCCTGGCCTCGCCGGTATATCGCCAGGGCAAGCCCGCCAGCGCGGAGGCATTTAAGCTTTCCAGCAACGAGAATCCGTTCCCGCCGCTTCCCGGAGTGGCCGCGGCGGTCACCGCCGAACTCGGTTTTAACCGCTATCCCGATGCCACCGCGGGCGCCCTGCGGGTGGCCCTCGGGCAGCGCCTCGGCGTGCGAGCCGAGGAGATCATCGTGGGCTCGGGGTCGGTGGCGCTGCTCCTGCAGTTCATCACGGCCGCCGCCGGCCCGGGCGATGACGTGGTGTACTCGTGGCGGTCCTTCGAGGCCTATCCCACGCTGGTGACCGTGGCCGGGGCGCGCAGCGTTCCCGTGCCCAACCGCGCCGATGGTGGGCACGACCTCCCGGCCCTGGCCGCGGCGATCACCCCCGCAACCCGCGTGGTGATCGTATGCAGCCCCAATAACCCCACCGGGGTGACCGTGACCCGCGCCGAGTTTGAGGCGTTCATGGCCGAGGTCCCCGCGGACCTGCTTGTGCTCCTGGACGAGGCCTATGCCGAGTTTGTGGTGGACCCCGAGGCGGTTAACGGCCGCGACCTCGTGGGCCGCTATCCCAACCTCGTGATCCTGCGCACTTTCTCCAAGGCCTATGGCCTCGCGGGGCTGCGCGTGGGCTGGGCCACGGGCCCCGAGGCCATCCTCGACGCCGCGCGCGCCACCGCAATCCCGCTCTCGGTGACCGGGGTGGCCCAGGCCGCCGCTATCGCCTCGCTGGAGCTCGAGGAGGAGCTCTTTGAGCGCGTCTCCGAGCTGGTATCGCGCCGCGAGGAGCTGCTGTCAGGGCTCGGCGAACGCGGCTGGAATATCCCCGTGAGCGGCTCCAATTTCATCTGGCTGGCCACGGGCGAATACACCGACGCGGCCGCACAGATTCTCTGGGACGCCGGCCTCGTGGCCCGCCCCTTCTCGGGTGATGGCGTGCGCATCAGTATCGGCGAACGCGAATCGCTCACCCCCATTCTGGACGCCGCCGATGCCATCCTGAATCTTCTTCCCGCCCTCCATCCCGCCAAGGCGAGGTAATACCCATGAACCAGCAGAACCAGCCGGCCGAGCACGAGCCCGTCCGAATTCTCCAGGCGGACGGCACGTTTGCGCCCAATGCCGCCGCCGAGCCCTTCCTGGCCCGCCTCGACGCCCTGAGCGACGCCGATCACGCCCGTTTCTATCGGGACATGGTGTCCGTGCGCGCGTTTGACCGCGAGGCCACCAACCTGCAGCGCCAGGGCGAGATGGCCCTCTACCCGCCGAGCCACGGGCAGGAGGCCGCCCAGGTGGGCTCGGCCCGCGCCGCCCGCCCGCAGGACCATATCTTCCCGTCCTATCGGGAGCACGTGGTGGGGATGATCCGCGGAATCGACCCGCTGGACATCATCCGCCTGATGCGCGGGGTGACCCACGGCGGCTGGAATCCCAACGACCCCAAAAACGGCAATTTCCACCTCTATACGCTGGTGCTCGGCTCGCAGACCCTGCACGCCACGGGCTATGCGATGGGCCAGGTCCTGGACGGGGCCACCGGCACCGGCAACCCCGAGACCGATCAGGCCACGATGGTGTATTTCGGCGATGGCTCCAGCTCCGAGGGCGACGTGAACGAGGCCCTGGTCTTCGCCGCGAGCTATCAGACCCCGCAGGTATTTTTCCTGCAGAATAACCACTGGGCCATCTCCGTGCCCGTGAGCATCCAGTCGCGCACGCCGCTGTTCCGCCGCGGCGAGGGCTTTGGCATCAACAGCATCCAGATCGACGGCAACGACGTCCTGGCAAGCTATGCCGTGAGCGCCGATCGGCTCGACGCCGCGCGCGCGGGCGGCGGCCCCCGCTTCATCGAGGCCCTCACCTATCGCGTGGGAGCCCATACCACCAGCGATGACCCCACCAAATATCGCAGCGAGGAGGAACTCGCCTCCTGGGTCGCCCGGGATCCGATCATCCGGTTTGAGAAGTATCTGCGCGCGCGCGGGGCCGAGGAATCCGTATTCACCGGGGCCGAGGAGGAGGCGCGCGATCTGGCCGCCGATATCCGTCGCCGCACCCTGGAGATCGCCGATCCCGCAGTCGAGAAAATCTTCGAGCACGTTTATACCGATCCGCACCCCCAGATGGAGGAGCAGCTCGCGTGGCTCACCGAGTATGAGGCAGGCATGAACGCCGCCGGAGAAGCCGAGGAGACCCGATGAGCAATATCGTGACCATGCCCATGGCCAAGGCCATTAACGCGGGCCTGCGCGCCGCCCTCGGCGAGGACCCCCGCGTCCTGCTGATGGGCGAGGACATCGGCCCGCTCGGCGGCGTCTTCCGCGTGACCGAGGGGCTTCAGGCCGAGTTTGGTGAGCGCCGGGTCATGGATACCCCGCTCGCCGAATCCGCGATCATCGGTACCGCGATCGGGCTCGCGATGCGCGGCTTCCGCCCCGTATGCGAGATCCAGTTTGACGGCTTCATCTATCCGGGCTTTGACCAGATCGTGTCCCAGCTGGCCAAGATGACCAATCGCCACGAGGGGGCCCAGGCCATGCCCGTGGTGATCCGCGTGCCCTATGGCGGACATATCGGCGCAATCGAGCACCACCAGGAGAGCCCCGAGGCCTATTTTGCGCATACCGCGGGCCTGCGCGTGATCAGCCCGTCCACGCCCAATGACGCCTATTGGATGATCCAGGAGGCCGTGCTCAGCAACGACCCCGTGCTGTTTTTTGAGCCCAAGAGCCGCTACTGGCATAAGGGTGAGGTAAACCTGGACTCCCCCGTGCTGCCTCTGCATGCAGCGGGTGTGGCCCGGAGCGGAACCGATGTGACCCTCGTCGGTCACGGCGCAATGGTCTCGGTGCTGCTGCAGGCCGCGGCGCTCGCCGAGGCGGAGGGCGTGAGCGCCGAGGTCATCGACCTGCGCAGCCTCTCGCCGATCGACTATGCGCCCATTCTGGAGAGTGCCCGCAAGACCGGCCGCGTGATCGTGGCCCAGGAGGCCCCGGGCGAGGCCTCGATCGGCTCCGAGATCGCCGCAACCGTGGCCGAGAAGGCGTTCTATTCGCTCGAGGCCCCGGTGCTCCGGGTCTCCGGATTTGATACGCCGTTCCCCCCGGCTAAGCTCGAGGGCCTCTACCTGCCGGACGCCGACCGCATCCTCGATGCGGTTGACCGCGCCCTGGCCTATTAGTACCGATCAAGGAGACATCATGAGCGAACAGCGCTTCCCCCTCCCGGACGTGGGCGAGGGCCTGACCGAGGCCGAAATCGTCTCGTGGAAGGTGGCACCGGGCGATACCGTGGAGGTCAATCAGACCCTCGTGGAAATCGAGACGGCCAAATCCCTCGTGGAACTGCCCTCCCCGTTTGCGGGTACCGTCTCGGAGATTTTGGTCCCCGAGGGTGAGACCGTGGACGTGGGCACCATCATCGTGACCATCGGCGATGGCCGGGCCGCCGCCGAGACCCCCGCGGCCCCCGCGCTCAGCGCCGAGGCCGCGCAGGCCGCGCGGGATACCCAGGACACGATTGCCGAGCCCGAGGACTCCGCCGGTGGCGGGGCCGTGCTGGTGGGCTATGGCACCGCGGGAGCGGTGAGCTCGCGCCGCCGCGGCCGTCCCGCCGCGCCGGTCGTGCGGCCGCAGCGCCCGCAGTCGGTGCCCGCCTCGCAGGCCCTGCCGATCATCGCGAAGCCGCCGATCCGCAAGCTTGCCAAGGACCTGGGTGTGAACCTCGCCGAGGTGGAGAGCACGGGCCTGGCCGGGGAGATCACGCGCGAGGATGTGATCCGTTCCGCGGGTCAGGCCAGCGTCTTCCGCAATATCGAGACGCCCGCGTGGGCCCCCGAGCGCGAGGAGCGCATTCCCGTGAAGGGCATGCGCAAGGCCATCGCGCAGGCCATGGTCACGAGCTATTTCACGGCCCCGCATGTGAGCGTTTTTGTGGACGTGGATGCCACCCGCACGATGGAGTTTGTGAAGCGTCTGAAGGCCTCCCCCGATTTTGCCGGGGTCAAGGTATCCCCGCTGTTGATCATGGCCAAGGCCATGATCTGGGCCGTGCGCCGCAACCCGATGGTTAACGCCACGTGGACCGAGGAGGAGATCACGGTGCGTCATTATGTGAACCTCGGTGTGGCCGCCGCGACCCCGCGGGGGCTGATTGTGCCGAATGTGAAGGAGGCGCAGTCGATGACGCTCCTGGAGCTGGCCAAGGCCCTGGAGAACCTCACGCTCACCGCGCGCGATGGCAAGACCTCGCCCGCGGAGATGAAGGACGGCACCATCACGATCACCAATATCGGTGTATTCGGGATGGATACCGGCACCCCGATTCTGAATCCGGGCGAGGTGGGCATCGTGGCGCTGGGCACGATTAAGCAGAAGCCCTGGGTCGTGGATGGCGAGGTGCGCCCGCGGTTTGTTACCACGATCGGTGGCTCCTTTGACCACCGCGTGGTGGACGGCGATGTGGTGTCGCGATTCATCGCCGATGTGGCCTCGATCATCGAGGAGCCGGCGCTGCTGCTCGACTAATCTGCACCTCTTAATGGCCCGGCCCGGACCCACGATTTCCTCGGAGATCGCGGGTCCGGGCCGCTGGTTTTTGGGGCCGCAATCGGTCCGTAATGGCCCCCGGTGGCGGGGTGCAACACGGGTTTTACGTAACGATCAAGTAACACGCGCCCTTTCCCGTGCTGATCTGCCCTTTACCCGGGTAAAACATTCGCACATACCGCATAAACGCCCGGGATTCCGGGGCCGAGGGTTGGTGCATTTCCGGGCACCTTGTTAGCGTGGTGGAGGCCTTAGGGTCCAAAAACTAGCCCGCGAGCGAGTGGTTTTTTCCTCGGACGAGACCGCTCGACCGTATGGTCCGTTGCATCGGCTGCGATCCCCATGATCGAGCCGGGTGTGGCACCGATTCGCCCGGTCGCGGCCCCTTTCTGAGGGGACGCGGCGGGGCTTGATTGGGGGGAAGCCGCACCGGATGCCTCGTACCCGGACGCAAACAGCAAGTGTCGTTGACGACATTAATGTTCGCTCGTCAACGGCCAGGGAAATCTGTGTCAGACACTTTCGCCGTCGAGGCAAAAAGCCTCTATAAAATTTTTGGCCGAAAATCGAAGGAGGCGCTGAAGCGCCTCCAGTCCGGTGCCAGCCGCGAGGAAATCGCCGGGCTGGGCACCGCCGCGGTCATCGATGCGTCATTCACCGTGGCGCAGGGAGAAATCTTTGTGGTGATGGGGCTGTCAGGTTCCGGAAAATCCACCCTCATTCGTATGCTCAACGGGCTGCTTGAGCCCACCTCGGGTTCGGTCCGGATCCAGGGACACGAGATCGCCGGGATCCCGGCGGCCGAGCTGCGCGCCGTGCGCCGCAAATCCGTGTCCATGGTCTTCCAGCACTTTGCCCTGCTTCCGCACCGCACCGTACTGGACAACGCCGCCTATGCCCTGGAGATCCAGGGAATGCCGCTTGCCGAGCGCCGCGCCCGCGCGCTGGACGTGGTGGGCCGCGTGGGCCTATCCGGGTGGGAGGATAAGTTCCCGCATGAGCTCTCCGGAGGCATGCAGCAGCGCGTGGGCCTCGCCCGCGCCCTCGCCGCCGATACCGATATTTTGCTCATGGACGAGGCGTTCTCCGCGCTCGACCCGCTGATCCGGCGCGAGATGCAGGAGCAGCTGGTAGACCTCCAGCGCGAGCTGGGCAAAACCATCATCTTCATCACCCACGACCTCAACGAGGCCATGTTCCTCGGCGATCGCATCGCCGTGATGCGCGATGGCCGCATCGTGCAGGTGGGCACGCCCGACGATATCCTCACCGATCCGGCCACCGATTATGTGGCCCAGTTTGTGCAGGATGTGGACCGCGCCCGCGTGCTCACCGCCGCGGGGGTCATGGAGGCACCGCATGCGGTGGTCCAGGTCTCCGCCGGGCCGCGCGCCGCGCTGCGCATCATGCGCGATAAGCAGACCTCCGCGGTATTTGTGATCGGCCCGGGCCGCCGCCTGCTGGGTGTGGCCCGCGATCGCGATGTGCTGCAACAGGTGCGCGCCGGTATCACCGACCTCTCGCTAGTGGTGCGGAATGACGCCGCGACCGTGGCGGGCGATGTTCACCTCACCGAGCTCTTTGAGCTCTCCGCCGAGAGCTCGCTTCCGGTGGCCGTGGTAGACGATAAGGTGCGCCTGATCGGTGTGGTCCCCCGGGTCACGCTGCTCGCGGCAATGGCCAATGTTCCGGCCACCACCACGGGCGAGAACGCCGTCATCGAGCCCGCCCCCACGGTTCCCGTGGATGTCATCACCGCGACCCTGCGCTCGGCCTCCGAGAAGCTCGGCGAGGACGATGCCACGCGGGCCGCCGCCACTACCGAGGGGAGCGCCTCATGATCGCCGCCACCCTGCGCCTGAATGCCTGGGACGACTTCCTGGCCAATCCCCGGATTCCCCTCGGCGAATGGGCCGAGGATTTTGTGGAATTCATCACGGGGGCCTTCTCGGGCCTCTTTGACGTGATCCGCTCGGTCTTCCTCGGCATGTACGAGGGCGTCGACTTTATCTTCTCCGCTCCCCCGTTCTGGATCGTCATCCTTATCCTGGCCGGCCTCGGCTGGTGGGTGCGCGGCTGGGTCTTTGGCGTGGGCACCCTGGTGGGGCTCACCCTGATCTTCCTGATGGCGCAGTGGGATAACGCCATGCATACCCTCGCGCTGGTCCTGGTCGCGAGCTTTATCGCGATCCTCATCAGCGTGCCGCTGGGTATTCTGGCGGCCCGCTCCAATCTGGCCTCGGGCATCATCCGCCCGATCCTGGATTTCCTGCAGACCATGCCCGCGTTTGTCTATCTGATCCCCGCGCTGGTGCTGTTCCGGGTGGGAGTGGTGCCCGGAATCGTGGCCACCATCCTATTTGCGATGGCCCCCGGTGTGCGCTTTACCGAGCTGGGTATCCGCGGCGTGGACAGCGAGGTTGTGGAGGCCGGGCAGGCCTTTGGTGCCTCCCCCGGGCGCATCCTGCGCCAGATTCAGCTCCCTCTGGCCCTGCCCACGATCATGGCCGGTGTCAACCAGGTCATCATGCTCTCGCTGTCGATGGTGGTTATCGCCGGAATGGTGGGCGCCGACGGCCTGGGTAAGGACGTCGTGGCCGGCCTGATGCAACTGGATGTGGGCCTGGGCGTGGAGGCCGGACTGGGTGTGGTGATCCTCGCGATCTACCTCGACCGGATCACGGCCGCGCTGTCCAAGCCGCGGCGTAAGCGCTCGAAGCCCGAGCCCGCCGCCTAAATACCGTTCTCTCTGAAATAACCCCAACTCGCGGTCCGCGTGACCGCGCAGGAAAGGAAACATCATGAACACGAAGTTAAAAATTGCCGGGGCCGGAGTGGCCCTCGCGGGCCTGCTGGCCATCACCGGATGTAGCTCCCAGGCCGAGGCCGTGAAGCACGATAACGGCGACGAGAAGGCCATGAATATCGCGGTCTTTAACGGCTGGGATGAGGGCGTGGCCGCGTCCGAGCTGTGGAAGGAAATCCTCACGGAGAAGGGCTACGACGTGAAGCTCTCCCCCGCCGATGTGGCCCCCATTTACCAGGGCCTCTCCGATGGCGATTATGACGTGGTGCTGGATACCTGGCTGCCCACGACCCATAAAACCTATATGGAAAAAAATAAGGATAAGGTCGTGGACCTCGGGGCCTGGTACGACGAGGCCAAGCTCACGCTCGCGGTCAACGCCGATGCCCCGATCGATTCGATCGATGAGCTGCTTGCCAATGCCGATACCTTTAACGGCAAGATCATCGGGATCGAGCCCGGCGCCGGGCTGACCACCCAGGTCAAGGACAATACGATTCCCGAGTATAAGCTCGACGAAAAATTCACCCTGACCACCAGCTCCACCCCCGGGATGCTCTCCGAACTGAAGACCGCGCTGGATAAAAACGAAAATATCGTGGTCACGCTGTGGCGCCCGCACTGGGCCTATGACGCGTTTGATATCAAGGACCTGAAGGACCCCAAGAACACCCTCGGCGTTGCCGAGAGCGTGCACTCGGTGGGGACCAAGGAGTTTGAGAACCGCTTCCCCGAGGCGGCCGGCTGGATTAAGAACTTCACGATGTCCAGCGATCAGCTGAACTCGCTTGAGAACGCCATGTTCAACTCGGGCAAGATCGACGACTATACCCCCGTGGTGAAGAAGTGGATCTCCGAGAACCAGGACTACGTTGACTCGCTGACCAAGTAGCACCCCGCACCGCTTTCCGGCGGCCAGGCATCCCGCCGAGCACTCGCTCCGGGGCGCCCGGCCGCCGGTTGTGGTTTTGCCCGGGCTTTCCGGGCCCGATGAGAGGAAAAACAATGAGGTTTGGACAAAAAATATCGCTCGCGGCGGCCGCGACGGCGGCGCTGCTGATGCTCGGCGGCTGCTCGGCACCGGCCGCGGAGAAGCTTGCCAACGGCGACGAAAAAAAGGTCACGCTCGCGGTATTTAACGGCTGGGATGAGGGCATCGCCGCATCCGAGCTATGGCGGGCGGTCCTCACCGAGCGCGGCTATGACGTCACCCTGAAATACGCCGATGTGGCCCCGGTTTTTGCGGGCCTGGCGGCCAATGATTATGATTTTGTGCTCGACTCCTGGCTGCCGGTGATGCACGGCGAATATCTCAAAAAATACGGTGCGGATGTGGAGGATCTGGGGGCGTGGTTCCCGGATGGCAGGCTCACGATTGCGGTGAATGCCGATGCGCCGATTAATACGCTCGAGGAATTGCAGGAGCACGCGGGCGAATTTGGTAACCGCATTATGGGGATCGAGTCCGGGGCGAGCTATATGAAGGCGGTGCAGGAGCGGCTTATTCCCGATTATGGGCTGACCGATATTACGCTCGCCACGAGTTCCACCCCGGCGATGCTCGCGGAGCTCAAGACCGCGCTGGGCAAGGGCGAAAATATCGCGGTCACGATGTGGCACCCGCACTGGGCCTATGACGCCTTTGAGCTGAAGGACCTGCCCGATCCGAAGGGTTCGCTGGGGGAAACCGAGGGGGTCCACGCGGTGGCCAGCGGGGAGTTTGGCACGCGTTTTCCCACGCTGCACCGCTGGATTTCGGAGTTTAGGATGGATGGCGACACCCTCAACTCGCTCGAAAACGCGATGTTTAACGACCGCAAGGGAGACCTCTCGGAGCTGGTGCGCGAGTGGATGGATCAGAACCCGGAGTATGTGGCGACGCTCGCGCAATAGCGGGGCGGGCGCCCGGCGGCGGGGTTATCTGGCCCCGCCGCCGGCGCGTATACCGGCCTCCAAACGGCCTGTAGTCATACCCACCACCCAAATTGAGAATGGTTATCATTACTGTTAGTGTGGGGGTTATGAAAAAATCCCTTCGATTTTCCCTGCTGGCCGTCCCGGCCCTGGCCCTGGTCTTGAGCGGTTGCTCGACCACCGCCGCGCCCGGAGCCTCGGGTTCCCCCGCCGCCGATACCGTGTCCATCGTGGCGTCCACCAATGTTTATGGATCGATTGCCGAGGCCGTCGCCGGCGGGCACGGCCAGGTGACCAGCCTGGTGACCTCCGCCGCGCAGGACCCGCATAGCTATGAGGCCAACGCGCAGGACACCCTGGCTATTTCCAAGGCCGACCTCGTGATCAAAAACGGCGGTGGCTACGATAGCTTCATCGACTCCCTGCTCAGCGCCGCCAAGGGCGAGGCGCCCGTGGTGCTGAACGCCTCCGAGGCCTCCGGCCTGATGCCGGGCCACGAGGCACACGATCACTCCGCCGAGGATTCCCATGAGCACTCCTCCGAGGAGCCCGCCACCGAGGACGCGCATGATCACGCCGCCGAGGAGGAGGGTCACGAGGGCCACGATCATATCGAGGGCTTTAATGAGCACGTCTGGTACAGCCTCGAGGGTATGAAGGCCGTCTCCCATGACCTCGCGCATGAGCTGGGCGATCTGCGCCCCGAGTTCGCCGCGGACTTCCACAAAAACTACGAGGACTTTAACGCCAAGATCGACGCGCTCCTGGCCGAGGCCGACGCGCTGCACGCCCAGACCGCGGGCAAAAACGCCGCGATCACCGAGCCTGTGCCGCTGTATCTGCTGGAGGCCGTGGGCCTTAAGAACGTAACCCCCGAGGCCTTCAGCGAGGCCATCGAGGAGGGCACCGACGTATCCCCCGCCACGATGGCCGAAACGCTGTCGATCATGGGCGACGGCTCGCTTGCCCTGCTCGCCTACAATGAACAGACGAGTGGTTCCGAGACCGAGAAGGTTCGTTCCGCCGCCGAAACCGAGGGTGTCCCGATCGTGAACTTCACCGAGACCCTCCCCGAGAATAAGGATTATGTGAGCTGGATGCAGGAGAACCTCGACAACATCTCAAAGGCACTCGGCAAGTGAGCGACGCACCGATGGCCGCGCCCGTGAACCCTCACGCGCACGCTACCAGCGGGCCGCCGGTGCTGAGTCTGCGCGATGCCGAACTCGGTTTTGGCGATCGCACCCTGTGGTCGGGACTCTCCCTCGATGTTTGCGAGGGGGAGTTTCTGGCCGTGCTGGGGCCCAATGGTTCGGGCAAGTCCAGCCTGCTGAAGACCATCCTGGGCCAGCAGTCCCTGGATCACGGCAGCATGAGCTTTGACGGCCATCCCGTGCACCGCGGGGATCGCCGCATCGGCTATATCCCGCAGCAAAAAATGATTCCCGCGGGCACCCCGATGCGCGCCCGCGACCTGGTCTCCCTCGGCGTGAACGGCCATCGTTTTGGCCTGCCGATCACGCGCCGGGCCGAGCGTGAGCGCGTGGACGAGCTGCTGGAGGCCGTGGGCGCCACCGAGTTTGCCGACGCGCCCGTGGGCACCCTCTCCGGCGGGGAGCAGCAGCGCCTGCGCGTGGGCCAGGCCCTCGCCGGTGACCCGCACCTGCTCCTCTGCGATGAGCCGCTGCTGAGCCTGGACCTGAACCATCAGCGCGAGGTCTCCGAGCTGATAAACGGCCGCCGCCTCTCGCACGGCACCCCCGTGGTTTTTGTCACCCACGATGTGAACCCCGTGCTGGGCATGGTGGATCGCATCCTCTATTTGGCGGGGGGACGCTTCCGCGAGGGCACCCCGGACGAGGTGCTGCGCACCGATGTCCTGAGCGAGCTTTATGGCACCCCGGTGGAGGTTTTCCGTTCCCGCGGCCGCGTAGTGGTCATGGGTATCCCGGACTCCCACGAACATCCCCACCCGCATCCCGCGGCCACTCCCGGAGCGGATATACACGCATGAACTCCCTGATCACCGGGGCGCACTTGCGCCTCGCGAGCGATGACCTATGGTCGCGCATGTTTGGTTTTGAAAATTATGGCGAGCTGCTGGGCCTGGTCCAGAACTCGCTGATCGCGGGCGCCGTGCTGGGCATCGTGGGCGGCCTGATCGGCGTGTTTGTGATGCAGCGCGATATGGCCTTCGCGGTGCACGGGATCAGCGAGCTCTCCTTCGCGGGGGCCTCCGCGGCGCTGCTGTTTGGGGCCAATGTTGTTGTGGGCTCGCTTATGGGCTCCCTGATAGCCGCAATCCTGATCGGGGTCCTGGGGGCCCGGGCGCGGGACCGCAACTCGATCATCGGCGTGCTGATGCCCTTTGGGCTGGGCCTGGGCATCCTGTTCCTGGCGCTCTATCCCGGGCGTAGCGCCAATAAATTTGGGCTCCTCACCGGCCAGATCATCTCGGTGGACGACCCGCAGCTGGTATGGCTGATCGGCATCAGCGCACTGGTACTGGTGCTGCTGCTGATTATGTGGCGCCCGCTGAGCTTCGATAGCCTCGATGCCGATGTGGCCGCCGCCCGCGGCGTTCCCACCCGGTTTATCGCGCTGGCCTTTATGGTCCTGCTGGGGCTGATCGTGGCCGTTTCCGTGCAGATCATCGGCGCCCTGCTGGTTATGGCGCTGCTCGTGACCCCCGCCGCCGCGGCGATGCGGGTGTCCTCCTCGCCCCTCTGGGTTCCGCTCCTGAGCATGTTATTTGGCTTTATTGCAGCCGTGGGCGGTATCCTGCTGGCACTGGGTGGATCGCTTCCGATCAGCCCGTACATCACCACGATCTCGTTTGCGATCTACCTGGGCTGTTGGGCCTGGGGGGCCAGGCGGTCGCGGGCCCGCACCTTCCGAACGAGGGTGCCGGCGTCCGCACACTGATCGTCACCGACCAAAGGCAGTGACATGGCTATTCGGCGTAATACCTGGCAGCGCGAGGCAGTTCGTGAGGCGCTTGAGCACACGGAGGGCTTTATTAGCGCCCAGGCTCTGCACACCACGCTGCACCAAACCGGGTCCCCCATCGGCCTGGCCACGGTCTATCGCGCCCTCGCCGATCTGAGCTCCGAGGGTGAGGCCGACTCCCTGCAATCGCCCGAGGGTGAATCGCTCTATCGCTCGTGTGAGTCCACCGAGCACCACCACCACCTGATCTGTCGCAATTGTGGCCTCACGGCCGAGATCGAGGCGGCCGAGGTGGAGGTCTGGGCGAAGCGGGTTGCCACCGAACACGGGTTCACCGAGGCGCGCCATGTGGTCGATATTTTTGGCCTATGCGCCTCCTGCAGTGCCGAAAGCGCCTCCGCCGCGAAGGCCTAGGCCGAAAACGCCCGTACCCGTGGCGTATCCAATTGACCCATCAAAAGGTCGAGCGCAAGCTCAAAAGACTCGAGGGTTCGGTCGAGATCGTTATGCATCAGATACCCAAACTGGGTGCCAAAAAGCGTGTCCGTCATGAGCCGCGAGGTGGCCGGCACCCGGGAGGCCTCCAGGCCCTGTCGGGTGAGCCAGAGCTCGAATAATTCGGTCCATACCCGGTGCGACTCGGTGATGCGCTGACCGATGTCCGGATCGATGCGTTCCAGTGCCCCCGCCTCGAACTGTAACCGGATACCCGCGGCATGCCGTGGCTCGAGCGAAACCCGGAAAGACTCGCGCATCCACGCGGCCATTGTTGCGCGATCGAAGCTTGCGATATCGTGTCCTTGGAGCGCCTGGCGGCGCATCTGAACGGACTCGTCAAGGATTGCGTCGATGAGCTGTTGGCGGGATCCGAAGTGGTAAACCAGGACATAGGTGCTCACCCCGAGTGCCGACGCGAGGCTGCGGAAAGTCATCTGGGCAAGCGAAGCTGTGGCCACGTGTTGCAGAATCTGGCCCATTAGTTCGGGCTTACGATTGGGATTAGGCGGACGGCCCATGGTCACTCTCCTTCCGTTATCAATAACGGAGAGAATAACAGTTATTTTCTGGAGAAGGCTGCATGCGGAAGTCAACTCCCAGCCAGTTTCCAGAACATCTGTTCTTAGAATGTTAGTCGGTGGTACCGGTTGCCACGGGGCGGCGCAGTTTTAGCCGCCGACAGTAAAGAAGGATCAAGGGGGGAATATGGCAAGATCGGGAAATCCGGAGCGCAAGGGCGAGCTGCTGGATCAGATCATGGAGTATCTGGTGGGCGTACCGCTCGCACAGGCGTCGTTCCGGGCGCTTGCCGACGCGCTAGGGGTTAGCACGTTTGCGCTTGTTTATCATTTTGGAAATCGAGAGCAGCTGGATCGCGAGATCATCGGCGTGGTGCGCGAGCGCCAGGCCTCGGCCCTCGCGAATTTTGACCCGGAGGGGCTGGACCCCGAGTCGTATATCGCCGTGGTCACCCAGATGTGGGACGACAGCGTCTCCCGCCGGGGGCTGCTCACGAGTCGGCTGTCCTTCGAGGCCGGCGTCACCGAGACCCTGCGCGAGCCCGAGGGTGGGGTCCTGCTTGAGGTCCACCACAACTGGCTTAACGGCGCGGAGGCCTGGCTGCGGGCCCACGGCGTAGACGCCGACCGCGCGCGGGTCGAGGCGGCGCTGTATATCGACACCCTCTCGGGTATTCGCTATCGGCTGCATCTCGACGGCGATCTTGCCCTCGGGCGCGAGCTCTTTACCCTCGCGGTCACCCGCTTCGCGGCTCTCGGGTCCTAGCGCACGCCGGCCGTTGCCCCGCCCCGCCGTTCCGGGGCGGGGCATCGCCGTCTGTGCCGCCCCTCGGTTTGCTCGCGGGCCGATCCTCGCCTAGAATAGAACCTTGGCTGGACGGACTCCCCCGTTCGGATCGCACAGCACCCCAAATTTTTGATAAATCTGGGTCAATCTGTGCCGACAAGAGATCTTGGGCGAAACTCATGTTTCGCGGTATTCAAGGAGAATCACTATGGCTTCAGTGTGCCAGGTGACCGGCGCCGTACCCGGCTTCGGACACAACATTTCACACTCGCACCGACGCACCAAGCGTCGCTTCGACCCCAACGTACAGAAGAAGACGTACTTCGTGCCGTCGCTTCGTCGTAAGGTCACTCTTACCCTCAGCGCCAAGGGAATCAAGGTAATTGATGCCCGCGGTATCGAGTCGGTAGTCAAGGACATTCTGGCTCGTGGAGGGAAGATTTAATCATGGCTAAGCACCAGGACGTACGTCCGATCATCAAGCTCCGTTCCACCGCGGGCACCGGTTACACCTACGTAACCCGCAAGAACCGTCGGAATAACCCCGACCGTCTTGTCCTCAAGAAGTACGACCCCGTAGTGCGCAAGCACGTTGAATTCCGAGAGGAGCGCTAAACCATGGCTAAGAAGAGCATGATCGCTAAGAACAACCAGCGCAAGGTCATCGTTGAGCGTTACGCCGAAAAGCGTCTCGAACTCAAGAAGGCCCTGGTTAGCCCCACGTCGACCGATGAGCAGCGCGAAGCCGCTCGCCTCGGCCTGCAGAAGCTGCCCCGCAACGCCTCGCCGGTGCGCGTGCGCAACCGCGACGCCGTAGACGGACGCCCCCGCGGTATCCTCACCAAGTTCGGTGTTTCCCGTGTTCGCTTCCGCGACATGGCACATAAGGGCGAGCTGCCCGGTATCACCAAGTCGAGCTGGTAACGGTTTAACTACTCCAAGGGGCGTCCACTTCGGTGGGCGCCCCTTTGTGTTGCCGCCGCACCCGAAACGCACAACACGCCGGGAAAAGCGCGATTTTCCGGGCGTTTACACGGGAAATCGCCTCCGTGGCCGCTTGATGCCCCGATCCCGGCCCCCAAATCCCCCTCCGCGCGGCCAGAATTTGCGCCGCGGCGGCGCACTATCGGCGGCAAAAACCCCGAAAACACGCGGATTTTTGCCCGTCCGGGCGCGGGGTGGCGCGGAGCCCCCGAGCGGCACGATGGCGGCTCGGAAAATTTACGCGGCGGGGGAAATATTGCCGCGACACGCGGGCAAATAATGCCGTTTTATGTCGAATATCCGCGAAATCATGCGGATCTCTGGTACATTCAAGGCGGTCCGGTGGACCAGCTACGAACTCAGGCGAGCTCGTGGAAAGTACCAGTTACAGACTGCAAGAAAGTCCGAGGAGGACACTCATGGCTGATAAGACTCTTAACAAGACCGAGCTCGTTGCGAAGATCGCTTCCGAGTCCGGCCAGAGCCAGGCTGCCGTCGGCGGCGTGCTCGACGCTCTGTTCAACGTTCTGGCCGAGTCGGTTGCCAGCGACGTCAAGGTAACCATTCCCGGCTGGCTCGCAGTGGAGCGCACCGCACGTGCCGCTCGCACCGGTCGTAACCCGCAGACCGGCGCCGAGATCCAGATCCCGGCCGGTCACTCGGTAAAGGTTTCCGCCGGTTCGAAGCTCAAGGCTGCCGCCAAGTAGTCTTCGCACCAGCACACTCAAGAGGGATGCCCGCTTCGGCGGTCATCCCTTTTGTGTCTCCGGGGTGTGGGTCGCCGCCGCCGGTGCCCCGGGACTGCCGCACTCGCGTAGTCTAGGGAGGTGTCACGTCTAACCCGCATCATCGGTCCCGCAGCCCTCCTGTTGCTTGCGTTGCTGTCCGCACTTATCGCCCTCGCCATCGGTGGGGGTGCGCAGCCGCAGGTTCTCTCCGATCCGGGAGTTGTGGTTCTGCTGGGCCTGCCGCTTGCCAAGCTGCTCGTAAATATCTCCGCGGCCGGGGCCATCGGCTCCCTCACGCTTGCGCTCTTTGTGCTGAGCCCCAAGCGGCGCGAGTTTGCCCTCGCGGTGGATATCGCCTCCGCCTCGGCCGCCGTCCTCACCGTGGCCTCCGCGGCCACCGGGCTGTTTACGTTCCTCAACGTGACCCAGACCCCGTTTGAACTCACCGATGCGTTTGGCTCCAAGATCGGGGCCTTCTTCACCACGATCGAGGTGGGGCAGGCGTGGATGTACACCACGCTGATCGCGGCCGCCGTGACGGTGCTGTGCTTTGCCGTGCGCGGCCAGACCGCCCTGTTCTTTGTCACGGTCCTCGCGGCCCTCTCGCTGCTGCCCATGGCGCAGCAGGGGCACGCGGCGGGTGCCGCGAGCCACGGCCAGGCCGTGACCTCGCTGGGCCTGCACATTCTTTTTGCCGCCGTCTGGCTGGGCGGCCTCGTGGCCCTCGTGATCCTGCGCCCGCAGCTGGAGGCTGGACGCCTGGTCACGGTGCTGCGGCGCTATTCCACGATCGCGCTGATCGCGTTTATCGTGGTGGCGATCTCCGGTTATGCCAGCGCCGCGCTGCGCCTGGGTTCCCTCGCCGAGTTGGCCACGCCCTATGGTGTGCTGGTTCTCGCCAAGGTGGCCGTGCTGCTGGCCCTGGGCGTATTTGGGGCCTATTACCGCCTCGCCATGATCGGCCGGCTCGCGAAGAAGGGCGCCAATTCCACGTTCTGGTGGATCGTCGTGGCCGAGCTGGGGTTCATGGGTATCGCCTCGGGTGTGGCCGCGGCCCTCGCGCGCACCGCGACCCCGGTGGTCGAGGATATCTCGCCCACCCGCACCCCCGCCGAGATCCTCACGGGGGACCCGCTCCCGCCGCCGCTGAGCCCGGACCGACTGTTCACGATGTGGGAGATCGATCTGATCTGGCTCCTGCTGTGCGCGTTTGGAATCTTCTTCTATCTGATGGGTGTGTACCGCCTGCGCAAGCGCGGCGATAAGTGGCCCGTGCTGCGCACCGTGGCCTGGGTGACCGGGCTGCTGCTGCTGTTCTGGATCACCAACGGCGGGATCAACGTCTACCAGCGCTATCTGTTTAGTACCCACATGCTGGGCCATATGGCACTCACGATGGCCGTGCCCGTGCTGCTGGTGCCCGGGGCTCCGGTGACCCTCGCGATGCGCGCGATCGCGCGCCGCACCGATGGCTCGCGCGGGGGCCGGGAGTGGATCCTGACCGCCGTTCACTCGAAGTTTGCCGGGATCATCACCAACCCGATCGTGACCGCGGTGCTCTTTGTGGGATCGCTCTGGGCGTTCTACTATACGGATCTGCTGCGCTGGAGCATGGTGGACCATATCGGTCACGAGTGGATGGTGATCCACTTTGTGATCACCGGCTACCTCTTTGTGCAGACGATCATCGGGATCGACCCGGTCCCGCGCCGCCTGGACTATCCGATGCGGCTGATCCTGCTGATCAGCACGATGGCCTTCCACGCCTTTTTTGGCCTCGCGATCATGAGCAATACCGGCCTCTTTGTGGCCGACTGGTTTGGCGCGATGGGCCGCACCTGGGGCGATACCCCGATGGTGGACCAGGGCGTGGGTGGCGGCATCACCTGGAGCGTGGGGGAGATACCCACGCTCGCCCTGGCGGTGGCCGTCATGGTGCAGTGGAGCCGCGATGACGTGAAGCGGCAAAAGCGCGAGGATCGGCGCGAGGAGCGCACGGGCAATTCCGAGCTCAACGCCTATAACGAGCGCCTGGCAAAGATTGCCGCGCGTGATAGCGAGGCTGGGGCCTAAACCCACGCGGCCCGGGGCGGATGCCCCGGGCCGTTTTCTTTAGTGGTCGCCCGGCGCGAGTGGCCGGGTGGGGGAGGCCGCGCTGGCATCCAGCCACGGGGCGATATCGATTCCCACCGAATAGGTGCGCGGATTGGCCTGCGGTGTGGGCGGTGCCGGACGGGGCGGGTGGACGCGGAAAGACTCCTGATCGGTGGGCACGGGTTACTCCTTAGCTGGGATGCGGATTAGGGTGTGGGCTGTTCGGGGTTCTCGGGCGCGGTCTCCCCCGGGCTCGGCTCCGTGGGGGCCTCGCCCTCGGGCGCCACCGGCGCGAGCGTGCAGCCCGGCAGCGGGGCCACCGTGGTGCGGGGCAGGGGCGCGGGATAGGAGGAGGTGTTATTTCCGGGGCTTGTGGTGGCCCCCTCCTCGCCCGCGGCGCGCAGCGGATAGACGTTATAGAGCATCGTGTCGCCACCCGGGACGCCGGGGCGCAGCGTGAGCGATTCCCCGTCCTCGGTGGAGGTATAGATCAGGCGATCCGAGGCGGATTCGGAGCCTCCCAGGCTCAGCGGCTCGCCATAACCGTCAAAGAGCTGCACATGCTCCAGCGGGGTGCCATTGCAGTCATAGGCGAAGATATTCGCGACATCCTGCCCGTCCAGCCGCAGCCCGGCGTTATCGATATAGTCGATGCTTGGGCCGCCGATGGAGCCATAGGTGAGGCGGTTCATCGTGGTGGCCGCGACCGGGAGGAAAGCCAGGATGGCCACGATGCTGGCCAGGACGCGGACGACCCGGAGCCAGCCCCAGGGCAGCCAGCGATCGCGTCCCCACTGCACACTCAGCAGGATAAAGCCCGCGATCAGCACCCAGAGAAGAGCATTATTCTCCACGCGCAGGTTGAGCACCAGCAGCACCAGGAAGGCGATCAGCGATCCGCGCAGCACCCACCACACGGGGCGCAGGGAGATAAAGAAGTCGAGGAGCCGAGCCCCCGTGGGGCTCTCGCGAATCCGCGCCGGGAGCGTGTTAAAGCTCGCACGCAGATCCGTGACCATGACACGCAGGGCCCCGGGCGCGGCCACCCGGTCGGGCAGGCCCGCGGCGGCGCGCAGCTCGGCAACATAGGCGGCGGGATCGCCCAGCTCGCCGGTATCGGCGAGGCGCTCACTCAGGTCGGCCTCGAGGCCATCGGTGAGTTCGGTGATCTCCTCCTCGCCGAGGTCGCCCAGGCGGAAGCGGACATCCGAGGCGAAGGCCCGCACGCGGGCATCGAGGCTGATGGGCTGAGTCATGATTCTTCTCCGTTTGCGGGCGTGGCATTAATGAGGGCGCCGAGGGTATGCGCAAAGGCATTCCAGCTAATGGTCTGCTGGGCGAGCATGTCCCGGCCCTGGGGGTTGATCCCGTAGTACTTGCGGTGGGGGCCACCCTCGGAGGGCACCACATAGGTGGAGAGCGCCCCGGAGGCGTAGAGGCGGCGGAGTGTGCCGTAGACGGAGGCGTCGCCGACGTCCTCGAGGCCGGCGGCGCGCAGGCGGCGCACGATGTCATAGCCATAGCCGTCCTCCTCGCGAATCACCGCGAGGACTGCGACGTCAAGCACCCCCTTGAGGAGCTGCGTGGTATCCATAGATTCTCCCTTCAACACATCGCACACTACTACGGATTGCGTAATAGTGAAACCGGGAACGTCATTTTGGGTTGCGGCGGGGTATCCTGAGGGTTGTCGATTTAGAACGAAGGTTTCCCCGGTGTCCCTCCCCTCACGCCCCGATCTCAGTGCCGAACAGAAGGCCGTGTTCGAGCTGATCGAGGGTACCCGGGATAATATTTTTGTCACCGGCCGGGCCGGCACCGGCAAGTCCACGCTGCTGAATCACCTGTCCTGGAATACCGAAAAGCAGATCGTGATCGCGGCACCCACGGGCGTGGCCGCGCTGAACGTGGGTGGCCAGACCATCCACTCGCTGTTTCGCCTGCCGATCGGGCTCATCGCCGATTCCGAGATCGAACAAAACGACCAGACAAAAAAGCTCCTGAATACCATCGATACGCTCGTGATCGACGAGATCTCGATGGTGAATGCCGACCTCATGGACGCAATGGACCGCAGCCTGCGCCAGGCGCGGGCGCGTAAATCCGAGCCCTTTGGCGGCGTGCAGGTGGTGCTTTTTGGCGACCCCTATCAGCTCGCCCCCGTGCCCGGGCACGGCGAGGAACGCGACTATATCAACGATACGTATCGCTCGTTCTGGTTCTTTGATGCCCGCGTCTGGCAGGAGACCCCGCTGCGCGTGATCGAGCTCGTGCAGATCCACCGCCAGGCCGATAGCGAGTTCCGGCGCATGCTCACGGCCGTGCGCCACGGCACCGTGGACGCCGAGATCGGCGGCAAGCTAAACGCCGCGGGGGAGCGGCCCATCCCGGATGATGGCAGCATCATCACGCTCGCCTCGCGTAATGACGCGGTGACCCGGATCAACGCGGCCGAACTCAAAAAGCTCCCCGGGAAGCTGCTCACCGCGCGGGCCGAGGTAAACGGCGATTTTGGCAAGGCCGCACATCCGGCGGATGAAAAGCTGGAGCTGAAGGTGGGTGCCCAGGTGATGTTCCTGCGCAATGACACCGCGGGCCCCGACGGCCAGCGCTGGGTAAACGGCACCATCGGCACCGTGACCCGCATCGACGCCAATGTCTATGTGGAGGTGGACGGCGAGGTGCACGAGGTGGAGCCCGCGGTCTGGGAGAAATATAAATACAGCTATTCGGCCGCCACCAAGCAGCTTAAGCGCGAGATCGTGGCCGAGTTTACGCAGTTCCCGCTGCGCCTGGCCTGGGCCGTGACCATCCATAAATCCCAGGGCAAAACCTATGACCGGGCCATCGTGGACCTCGGGGCGCGGGCCTTCAGCCCGGGCCAAACCTATGTGGCACTGAGCCGGCTCACGAGTATCGACGGCCTCTATCTGAGCCGCCCCCTGCGCCCGAGCGATGTGATCGTGGATGCCGATGTGGCGCGCTTCATGAGCGGCCGGGAGAGCGTGAACCCGGAGCCGGCGGCGGGGGCGCGCCCCACGCCGCGCGCCGAAAACTAAAACGGCCCCGGATCGCTCCGGGGCCGTCCTGAGGGTGCCGGGCTAGGCCGCGGCGGCCGCCTTGGCGGTGCCGAGGTCCACAAAAAGCTCGGTGTTGTACTTATAGGCCAGGACTACCTCGGCGATAACGCGCTCGCGCTCCTCCTCGGTCCAGTCCACGCCGTCAAGCAGCTCGCGATAGGCATCCTTAAACGCGGCGATATCCTCGATCTTGGGGAAGGCGTAGAACTCCACGCCCGCATCGGTGAGCTCAAACTGACGCTTCATCAGGCGAGCGATCATCTGGCCGCCCGAGAGGTCGCCGAGATAGCGGGTGTAGTGGTGGGCGATGAAGCCGCCGGCCCAGCTCGGGCCCACCTCGTTGATGCGGGCAACATACTCAACCGTGGTGGGCAGCGGCGCGATCTGCTCGCGCCAGTTCTCGCCGATCAGGTGCTCGAGGTCGGCGCGCAGGGCGTCCAGGCGCAGCAGCGAGTCAAAAACAAAGGGGCCGGCAACGGCATCGCCGCGCTGGGCCTCACCCGCGGCCTCGAGGGCCTCGTAGATGAAATAGTGCTGTGCCGATAGCGCAACATAGTCCTCGCGCGTGCCGCGGCCGCGCATGAGGTCGGTCATAAAATCGGCGCCCTCGCTCGAGGAGTGGTCCATGCGGGTGCGCTCGCGGACGAGGGTGGAGAACGGCGTCTCGGTGGTCATAATGTCTCCGGATCGGAAGGAATTGCGGGAAATTGGGGGAGGGTTTAGGCGTGCGGGCGCGGGGTCACGCCGAGGATTTCACAGGCCCGATCGTAGAGCACCACAACCTCGCGCCGGATTTCGGGGCGCTCGGTGATGGGGTCCGTCCACGGTACGCGCAGCTCGCGGGCCTCGGTATTAACCGTGATGGTCCACACCCCGCCGTCGCCGTCCAGGTCGGTCATGACGGAGGCGGTGGCCGCGGTATCGCCGAAGGCGCGCGCGATAAGCAGATTATCGTCGTTATGGTCGTCATTCATGTGGTGCAGCACGCCGGCTACAACATCGGGGGCGAAGATAAATGCGCTCATGGGCGGGATAAACTCCTAGGGAAGTGAGGGTTGCCTTACTGAGCATATCGCGATTTTCCCGACAGTGTGTAGGGAAGATTCCCAGGAGTAAAATTTGCGGGCCGGTCGGGCGCGGGATGCCGCCGTGTCGCACCGGTATTGCCCCAAAATTCGGCCGTGCCGGGTCCTAGGAAATTTCGGGCACGGCCGGATCGGCCGCGGGGGCCGGCCACTTCGCCGCGGGAGGCTGCCACGCATCCACGCGGTCCAGGAGTGACTCGATATCGGCATCCACGATCAGCGCCTCCCGATAGCGCGCCGCGATAAAGCCCGTGGACACCATGGCGTCGATCGCCGCGAGCAGCGGATCCCAGAAGCCGTCCACGTTGAAGAGCGCAACCGGCTTATGGTGCAGGCCCAGCTGCTGCCACGTCCACACCTCAAAGAGCTCCTCGAGGGTGCCCGAGCCGCCCGGGAACGCGATAAACGCCCCGGCGAGTGCGGCCATGCGGGCCTTACGCTCGTGCATATCCGCGACGATCTCGAGCTCGGTGAGCCCGGTATGGGCGATCTCGCCGTCCACAAGCGAGCGCGGCATCACCCCGGTCACACGGCCGCCGGCGGCCAGGGTGGTATCGGCCACGACCCCCATCAGGCCCACCTTGCCACCGCCATAAACCACGCCCAGACCGCGGGCGATGATTGCCCGCACGGCCAGGGCCGTGGCCTCAGCAAAGACGGGCGAGGAGCCGGGGGCGGAGCCGGTATAGATGGCGACGGTAAACGGGGAGAGTGCGGGAGACATGGCCCCCATCGTAGCGCGCCGGGCCCGGGGAGTCCCGGCGTCATCCGGGGTCATGAACCGCCGTATCCGCTGCCGCCCGGGCGCGGCTGTTAGTCTAAAAGGCTCGAAGGTCTCGGGCGAAAACCAAGGGGGTTCGTGATGGAAGACTATCTGGCACTTAATCGCGCCAACTGGGACGAGCGCGCCCCGTTGCACGCCGCATCGCCCGGCTATGCACTGGATCAGTTCCGCCGCGATCCGCGGTTCCTGAGCAACGTGGTGCGTTATGACCTGCCGCGCCTGGGCGAGATCGCGGGCCTGCGCGGCGTGCACCTGCAGTGCCATATCGGCACCGATACCATCTCGCTGGCCCGGCTCGGCGCGCGCATGACGGGCCTGGACTTCTCCACCGCCTCGCTCGCGGAGGCCCGCGACCTGGCCACCGAAACCGGGGCCGACGTGCGCTTTGTGGCCGCCGATGTGCAGGGGGCCGTGGAGGCCCTGGGCGAGGAACAATTCGATTTTGTTTATACCGGTATCGGCGCGCTGTGCTGGCTCCCGAGCATTGAACGCTGGGCGGAGACCGTCGCGCGGCTGCTGCGCCCGGGCGGCCGCCTATTCATCCGCGAGGGGCATCCGGTGCTCTGGGCACTCGACGATGAGCGCACGGATGTGCTCGCGCTGACCCGCCCGTATTTTGAGCAGGACGACCCGATGATCTGGGACGAGCCCGGCACCTATGTGGATACCGATACTCCCATCGTGTCCTCGCGCTCGGCCGATTGGAATCACGGAATCGGCGAGATTCTCACGGCCCTGCTCGGCCAGGGGCTCGAGCTCACCGAGTTTATCGAGCACGTCTCGGTGCCGTGGGAGGCGCTGCCCGGCCAGATGCGGCGCGGGGAACTCGACGAATGGTATCTGAACCAGGACCCGGCGCCGTTCCCGCTCAGCTATACCCTGCAGGCGATTAAGCGCCCCAAAACCGCGTAGCCTGGAGGCGTGATCTCGGAACTCGGGGAGGCGGCCCCCTACCGCACGATTGCCGCGCCCGTGGAGACCGAGCTGGAGATTCGCCGCTCGCGCTTCCTGTGTTTTTTGGTGCCCGCTGACTCCGAGGATGCCGCGCGAGCGCTGATCGCCCGCACCCGCTCCGAGCATCCCAAGGCGCGACATCACTGCTCGGCCTTTGTGATCGGGGAGCGCGGCCAATTGCAGCGCACCAATGACGACGGCGAGCCCTCGGGCACGGCCGGGGCCCCGATGCTCGACGCGCTGCTGGGCGCGGAACTGAGCGATGTGGCCGCGGTGGTGGTGCGCTATTTTGGTGGTGTCCTGCTCGGGGCGGGTGGGCTCACCCGGGCCTATCGCGCCGCGGTGGCCGAGGCCGTGGAGGCAGCGCGGATCGTGGTGCGCGAACGCCGGATCACGGTGGTGGTGGACGCCGATTATGCCGCGGCGGCGCTTATCGAGGCCGAGGCGCACCGCCGCGGCTGGGTGATCCTCGGGGCCGAATACGGTGCCGAGGTGGCGCTGCAAATCTCGATCCCGCCCGCCGAATACGAGGCCTGTGCCACGCGCATCGCCGAGCTCACCGCCGGACGCTCCGCGCCAAACGTGCGCGGCACCGCCTATGTGACCCTGGACTAAATCACGTTTTGGGCCTGGTGCGAGGGTGGGAGGGGTGATACTTTTGGTATCAAAGGATGTGATGCCCGTGCCCGCCACCGCCCGCCCGCTACTCGCTGCCGCGGAGCAGCCGCCCGCCTATGCCGGCCGCCGTCCGGCCCGCGCCGCCAAGGCCTGGGCCGAGCTGGCGACCCGGCGCAATCCCGCGCTGGATGCCGATCGGCTCGAGCTGGAGGAGAGCGCGCAGGCGCTGATCGAGTCGCGCTATCTGCGCGAGCTTGCCGAGATCGCCGAGCGACGCATGGTATTCCGCCTCGCCGATAGCGGGGTGGGGCAGCGCGGCATCGCCGAGCTGGTGGGGCTGTCCCAGCCCGAGGTCTCCCGCCGCCTGCGCCGCCGCGGCCTGGCCAGCACCGAGGATCAGGTGCGCGAGCTGATCCTCCGCCGGCACCTGCACCAGATCGACCGCTCGGGGTTTTTTAACGCGCTGGCGCGCGTGGACTTCCGGCCCGCACCGCCGCGCGGCGCCGCCGCATTTGACGGCGGGGCCGGGGATGCCGCGGTATTGCAGCAGCTCGCCGAGGCCTATCTGGAGGGTATTCTCTCGCGGGCCGATTATGAGCAGATCCGACAAAACATCGCCCGCGATACCCACCCCGCGCCGTGAGCGCGCTGCGCGATCGTGTCGCGGCCGAGCTCTCGGGTTTACTGGGCGACTGGGGGTTGCGTGATCCCTGGTCCGAGGTGCCCGGCACCTCCACCCGCACGGAATATGCCCCGCATTCGGGCCTCTATACGCTGGCCCGGCTGGATTTTCAGGGGGCCCTGATCGCGCGCGAGTTCCGCGCCCGCGGAGACGTATCGCGGGATAAGGCGCTCGGCGTCGTGATCACCGCCGGGCCCCCGGGGGCCGGGAAAACCTCGCGCCTGCGGCAATTCCCGGAATTTGCGGGGTTTCGCGATATCGACGCCGATGGTTTTAAAGACCCCCTGCTGCGCGAGGAGCATCGCCGCGGACGCCTGGAGGAATGGCGCCGTCAGGTGCTGGCTGACGGAAAGCCGCTCGCGCTGCGCGAGCTATCCTCCTATGTGCACGCGGAATCCACCGAGGTGGCCAATATGATGCGCGAGGAGAGCCTGCGTCGCGGCGAGAACGTGGTGATCCACGGCACCCTCGCGAGCGCCGAATACGCCACGCACCTGCTGGCCCGGCTGAGCGCGCACGGCTATCAAAAAATCACGGTATTCGACGTGGAGGTGCCCGAGGCCACCGCCGTGGAGCGCGCGCTGCGGCGCTGGTGGGAGGAGCGCAACGCGGAACCCGGCACCGTACTGGGTGGCCGCTTTGTGCCCGCCGAGGTGGTGCGCATGCACTATGAGGGCGGCGGAGATACCTCGCGTTGCGCGGAAAACGCGGAACGCTTTGCCGATACCGCAAGCGATCTGGGCTGGAATGTGGTGCGCCTGCGCGGATAGGGGCGCGGCACCGGGTGGAGCGGATGACGGGAATCGAACCCGCGCTATCAGCTTGGGAAGCTGAAGTTCTGCCATTGAACTACATCCGCGCATCGCCGGAAACCGGCGATGAATAAAACCTAGCACACGGTTGCGCGACCGGGGGGCGCCTAGGCGGGAGGGTGTGCCCGCAGATAGGCCAGGAGAATCCGCTCGCTGACCCCCAGCTCGATGGCCAGCTCCGCGACCTCCTGCGACCAGCGCATCTGGGCCGCAAGCTCGGCCGGGTCGATCAGCAATCGGGCGGCGCGGGCATCGGCGGCGGCCTCGGTGCGCCGGGTGCTCAGTACATGACCCAGCTCAACATGGGCAACCTCGTGGGCAAGAACCGAGCGCTCATGCCGGCGGGTCATGCCGGGGCGCAGGAAAATTGCGCCGTGTCGCGGAACCCAGAGGCCGGTGAGTTTCCCCAGAGGACGGTGCACCACGCGCACACCCAGATCGAGTGCGTGCGCGTGTGGGTCATAGCCGTTCATCACTTATCCATTCGGAAACTCTTCCTGCCCCCCATCGTCATCGGTGGCCGCGGCGAGTTCCTGGCTCAGGTCCACGGTATGCAGGTCTACATCATGGCGCAGAGGTACGACGTTGGGGGAGGGGGTGGCCTCGGCCCGGCGCAGCAGCTCGCGTAGCAGCTCGGGGGTGCTCACCTCGGCGAGGGCAATATCGCGCCCGGCCTGCCGGGCCTCGTCGGCGGTATAAAACCCGGCCGCGATCAGTGCGGAGATGGGGGACTGGCCAAAGGCGCGCGCGATCGCCGAGAGGGTATCCGGCTTGAGGCCGGACGCGAGCTGCCGGCTCAGCGTGCTGGGGTCCATCCCGGTGCGCAGCGCAATGGCCCGCATGCTGCGCTCGCCGGTAATGCCGTGCAGGAAGTCGCGTCCTATCGTTAACATGACTCCAAGTATGGTGCAATTTTGCAACACTTTCAATCTGGATTTCCCGCGATCCCCGGACTGGCGTGTGCAGATTATGAATCAGTGCACCGCGTGAGGTTGTTTGCTGTCTCCAAATGATGCACACTTGCAATGCAACAGTGAGTTATTGCATTACGGGGGTTATTGGTGAAACAGGTATTGCGGGTACGGGAAGGTCTCCTCCCGAGGCTTCGGGAGATTCGCGGGCTGTGCAGCGATGAGGCGCTGGCCGAGCTCATCGGGGTCAGCCGCACCACGCTCTACCGGGCGGAGTGCGGGAGTGCCCCGTCCCCCGCCCTGACCCTGGGAATCTGTCTGGCCTTCGGCCTGAGCCCCGGGGAGGTCCTGGAGGTGGTGCCCGCGCACGGACACCCGCGGCCCCCGCGAAAGCCTGAGCCCTCCCTCGGCTAACCCCATCGAGGCGGTATAGCCGCCACCCGACCAGTCATCAACGCCCCCGGGGCGTCGTTTAGCGTGCCCAAAAACGGGCCAGAAAGAGGTGTGATCATGGCGATCAACGGGAGCCGGCCCCCGGGGCGCGGCGAGGAAATGATTTTTTGTGGGCGTTGTGGAATCCAGGTCCTGCAGCCCGGCCTGTGTATCGACTGCTGCGATGTGCTTGAGGTGGAGCGCCCGGTGACCACCGAGGAGTTTGCCCGCCCGGATGGCCGCGGCTATTACGTCACCTCGAGCCGCGCGCCCGGGGCCCGACTGACACCCGAGGAAATTGCACGGGTGGGGGAGCTGACCCGACGCGGCCTCTCCGCCACCCAGATCGCACACGAGGTGGGCATTACCAGCCGCACCGTGCACCGCGCACGGCATCGGCTGGCCCTGGGTGGCGGCGGTACCCCGCGCGGCGGCGGCCACCCGCGCTCGCGGCACGATTCGCGCGGCCCGGGGCGGTCCTGATCCCGGCGGAGCGGGAAAAACTCGCCCCGGAAAAGCGGTCAGGGGGCGCCCATAAATTCATAACCACACCGAGAGAAACCCCGGTTTCACCCGGTGCACATCATCCGAAAAACAACTAAGAGAAAGGAGTCTTCATGGCACAGTTTCCGTTTCCGCTTTCTACCAAGTCGCAGAAGTTTGGATACCGGCCGGAGTTCCCCCGGGACCCATATCACAAGGGAATGGACTTTTCCTTCGGCGGGATCGTCGGGGCCTCGGCCGCCTGCGCGGCCGCCGGCACCGTGACCGGTGTTGGGCAGTCATCTTCCTATAACTGGTGGAAGGAGGTTGAGCATGCCAATGGCTGGTATACCCGCTATCACATGCTCGGATCCGCCGCGGGCCCCCGGAAGGGCGAACGCGTGGAGCAGGGCGCCATGATCGGCGTCGTAGGCCCCAAATACGGAGTATCCTCCGGCCCGCACCTGCACTTTGAGGTGCGTAATCACTCATTCACGGACCCGATTTATGGCACCGCCGTGGACCCCGAAAAGAACATCAACAACCTGGGAGGCGGAACCACCCCTCCCATCGATCCCGAATTGGAGCACATTTTGGCACTGAAAGACACCATCACCATTTATCACGCAGCCGGACGCGGATTCCTCGTCACCGGCCCCGGATTCGTCCGCGAAATCGCGGGTACCGAGCGGCTGCAGATTCTCCTCGGCACGGTGGGTGCAAGCCCGCAGTCCGTGAGCGACCGCGAATGGGACGTGATCGCGGACTTCTTCCGCTATAGCGATCAGGTCACAAACATCGTCAACAGCATCAACAACAAGAAGTAAGCGATGACGATATGGGCCGGACGTCGCGCGGCGGTCGGCCCATATCCGTCCCTGCCGCCGGCGCGGCAGGGGTATGAACGGTGGGCACCGCTCATCGGAATTCTCCGAAAACTCTCACGACCACTCAGGACACACAGCATCATGAATCTCGACGGAGCCGCCGCGGCCGCGCGGCTACTCGGCTATGGCACCTGGCAAACCGGAATGTGCCTCAACGCCGTCTGGAACGCCTTTGGCCGCCCGGCGGGGGACGGTAAATCCCCGTATTCGCTGGCCCGACACGGCTGGGAGAATACCCCGGTCAACCGCCGCCATACCGACCGCAACCCGCCGCTGGGTGCCGTGGTCTACTTCCTGAACCGGGCACACCCGGTCGCCGCGGGCCATATTGCCATTGCCCTCGGCGACCGGGACGCGCTGGCCTCGACCGATCAACCGCGAGCCGGACACACCGGACGCACAACCATCGCCGCGATCGAGCGGGCGTGGGGCGGGCGCCGCTACCTCGGCTGGTCCGATTATTTCCTCGGCCACAACATCATCACGGGCGCGCCCGCCGCCCAGATCCCGCCACCCAGACAATCCCTTCCGGAGAAAGAACCCACCATGCACCTCTTTTGGACAACCGACGGCACCGGCTGGCTTGGTACCGATCAGGGCAGCGTCCCCCTCCCCAATCCCGAGGTTTATAACCTGTTCTATCGACGCATTAATGCCGAACGCTTGCGCACGCCGTTTAGCGCCGAAATGACGGCGTTTGTCCCGGGTGCCGTGGCGGGGAAACCCGCTGAATTCCACCGGGCCGAGCGAGAGATCATGGAGGCCCATACCCGGCTCCTGCAGGCGCCCCGGAGCGAGTCGATCGACCCGCTGAAGCTGGCGTCCGCGCTCGCCGCGGCCCTCGGGGGAGTACCCGAGGCCGACGTATCGCCCGAGGCGCTCGCCGCGGCCTATACCCGGGCGTTTAACCGCATCGCCGCCGCGCTGGAGCCGCGATGAGTGGGGAGGGGGTGCTGATCGAATTAATCGGCACGCTGGGCATGCTCACCTCGGTTGCGCTTACGGCGCTGGTGAACCGGCGGGTGGGGCGCGTGGAACGGGATACCCGCTCCTCGCGGGCCCAGCTCGAAAACGATCACCAAATGGATCCGCTGGCCACGGCGAACCTGCGCGAGGACATGGATAATAAGCATCGCGAAACGCTCACCGAGCTGCGCACCACGCGCGGGGACCTACACGACCTGCGCGAGGATATCCGGCTCCTGCGGGCGGCCGGAAGATCCACCGATCTGCGCCTCGATAACCACCTGAAGGGAAAGGGCCATGACCGCTGAATCACACCCCACGATCTGGTGGAAAAACCAGCGCGTCTGGCGCACGCTTTTTTCCGGAATATGCGCGCTCCTGAGCGTGCTTCCCGAGGCGCTCGCGATCATCGGCGAGCAGTGGCCCTCGGAGGCCTGGGCGGGGATTGCCGTGCAATTGCTTGCGGTGCAGGCGGTACTCACCCGGATCATGGCGATCGAACGGGTTAACGCCTGGCTGCAGCGGATCGGGCTGGGGGCGGCCCCACGATCCGCGCTAATCACGGCCCGGTAATACCGGTGCGGCGGCACGGGCCCGGTTTTTAGCTAAACTGGGCACCGTGCTGCTCTCAGATCGCGATATTAAAGCCCAGGTCCACGCCAACCGCATCGGCCTGGCCCCCTATGACGAGGACATGGTCCAGCCCTCGAGCGTGGACGTGCGTCTTGACCGCTACTTCCGGCTGTTTGATAACCACCGTTACCCGTATATCGATCCCTCCCAGGATCAGTCGGAGCTGACGCGGATGGTGGAGATCGACCCGAGCGAACCGTTTATCCTGCACCCGGGCGAGTTTGTGCTTGGCGCCACCTATGAGCAGGTCACCCTGCCCGATGACGTGGCAGCCCGGCTCGAGGGCAAGAGCTCGCTGGGCCGGCTGGGCCTGCTCACGCACTCCACCGCGGGCTTCATCGACCCCGGGTTCTCCGGGCACGTCACGCTGGAGCTCTCCAATGTGGCCACCCTGCCGATCACCCTATGGCCCGGCATGAAGATCGGCCAGCTGTGCTTCTTCCAGCTCTCCAGCCCCACCGAAAACCCCTATGGTTCGGCCAAATACGGGTCGCGCTATCAGGGCCAGCGTGGCCCCACGGCCTCGCGCTCGTTCCAGAACTTCCATAAAACCGATGTCTCGGGCGTGGACGCCGGAAGCCTCGGCGGTTAGGCATGAGCTCCTATAACCCCTATAACCACGCCGAGGCCCTCGGTGTGAAGGTGGCCCATCGCTCGCTCGGCCGGGAAACCGGCCTCTGGGTGCCGCGCCTGAACACCATCTTTTTGCGCCCCGGAATGTCTGCGCGGCAGGAGCGCAGCGTGCTCGCCCACGAGATCGCCCATCGCGAACTGGGCCATACGCTGTGCACCCGAAAGACCGAGGCCGAGGCCGATCGTCGTGCCGCCGGAATGCTGCTGAGCCCCGCCAAGGTGCTTGGTGCGCTTGATCGCGGGGCCAGCCAGGCCGATGTGGCCGCCGAGTTTGGCGTGACCGATCGCCTGCTGCGGGCGTTCCTCAGCGACCCCGCGCGCGGCCGCTAGCCGGGAGCGGCGCTATTCGCGCAGCTGCGCGAGCTGATCGCCGAGCCACGGGCTAAACGCCCAGGGCGCGGCATGCACGGCGCGATCCAGATCGGCCATCTCCACCCAAAAATACTCGGAGACCTCGGCCGGATTGGGTAGGAGCGGGGCCACGATCCGCGCTGAAAACACCGGGCAGATCTCGTTCTCGACGATACCGCTGGCATCCACCGCGCGATAGCGGAACTCGGGCAGCAGCGGCCGAATATCGGTAACCTGCGTGCCCAGTTCCTGGAGTGCGCGGCGGGCGATGGCCTGCTCGAAGCCCTCGCCGGGGGCGGGATGCCCGCAAAACGCATTGGTCCAGACCCCGGGCCATGCGATCTTGCCCAGCGCCCGCCGGGTCACCAGCACGCGCCCCTCCTCATCGCGCAGGTGGCACGAGAACGCGAGGTGCAGCGGCGTATCAAGCCCGTGCACCTCGGCCTTATCGGCCACCCCCATGGGGGAGCCGTCCTCGGCCAGCAGCTGCACAAATTCGCGGGTATCCATGACTCCATTGTTATCGACTCCGCGGTATTCCCCTAACGCGACCCGATCCGCGCGGCCCGGAATGGTGCCGCACGCCGGGGAAAAATGCCGTAACCTCATAAAATGGACTCCGACCAACCCGGTATGCCGGTATTTCACCGGCGACAGACCGTGGAAGACACACTGAACGGGTTCTTTCGGGCCCGGATCTCCGCCTCCACCCGCTATGGCGAGGGCTATCGTGCCCTCTGGGAAAATATTGCGCTGGGCACCCGTGGGGGCAAGCGCTTCCGCCCGTATCTGGTGATGACCGCCTTTGAATCCCTCGGCGGCAGTGATGTGGCCGCCGCCGCAAACCTGGCGGCAGCCTATGAGCTCCTGCACGCCGCGCTGGTGGAACACGATGACGTGATCGATCGCGATTTTATTCGCCGCGGCCGCACCAATGTCTCGGGCCGCTATCGCGATATCGCCCATACCGCGGGCCTGCAGCTGCCCACCGCCGAACACCGCGGGCTCTCCGCCGGGGTCATCGCGGGGGATCTCACCCTCGCCGGCGCCCACCGCCTGCTTGAGGGCGCCGTGGCCGGGATAGAGCCCGAACGCGCGGCGGAACTGCGCGAGGTTTTTGACGATGCGATCGAGGCCTCCGCCGCGGGGGAACTCGCCGATGTGGACTTCTCGGTATCCGGGGTCATGCCCACCGTGGAGGAGATCCTCGCGATGTCACGCATGAAAACCGCGGTGTACTCCTTTGAGGCCCCGCTGCGCTCGGGCGCGCTGCTGGCCGGCGCCGAACCCGAACGGGCCCGGGCACTCGCCGACGTGGGCCGCCACCTCGGGATCGCCTATCAGCTGATCGACGACCTCCTGGGGGTCTTTGGCGACCGGGCCCTCACCGGGAAGAGCGTGGACGGCGACCTGCGCGAGGGCAAGCGCACGGTACTGATAGCGCATGCCGCGGGCAGCGAACTCTGGCCCGAGATCCTGGAAACCCTCGGCAGCAGCGAGGCCACACCCGCCCAGATCGACCACCTGCGCGGGCTGGTGGAGGCCACCGGCGCGCGGGAGTTTGCGCTGAACCTCGCGCGTGATGCCGCGAACCGCGGGTGGGAGGCGCTCCATGATCCGCTGATTCCCGAGCGCACACGCACCGAGCTGACCCCGCTGATCCGCGGTGTCCTGGAGCGCACCCGATGACCCTCGACGCCGAACGCGCGCTCTATGACCGGGTGGCCGTGGAAACCGCCGCGGTGGTCATCCGCCGCTATTCCACGTCCTTCGGCATGGCCACCGCGCTGCTTGGGAAAAATATTCGCCCGCACGTCAAAAACCTCTATGCGCTGGTGCGCGTGGCCGATGAGGTGGTGGACGGCGTGGCCGCCTCGGCCGGGCTCGACCAGCCCGCGGTGCTCGCGGCGCTGGATGCCCTCGAGGCCGAGACCGTGCACGCCCTGGGCACCGGCTATAGCGCCAACCTCGTGGTGCACGCCTTTGCCCTGAGCGCGCGCGAGCACGGCATCGGCACCGATCTCACCGAGCCATTTTTTGCCTCGATGCGCGCCGACTGCCTGCGCAGCGAGCACTCCGCGGAGAGCTTTGAACGCTATATATTTGGTTCGGCCGAGGTGGTGGGACTGATGTGCCTGCGCGTTTTCCTCTCCGAGAGCCCCGCGGATACGGCCGAGCGCGAGCGGCTCACCGCCGGTGCGCGCCGCCTCGGTGCCGCATTCCAGAAGGTGAACTTCCTGCGCGATATCGCCGCCGATGAGGAGGGGCTCGGGCGAGCCTATTTCCCCGGGGTGGATATCGATCATCTGACCGAGGACACCAAGGCCCACCTCGTTGCCGATATCCGGGAGGACCTGGCGGCCTCCGCCGCGGTGCTTCCCGGCCTGCCGCGCTCCTCGCGGCGCGCGGTGGCACTCGCCCAGGCGCTCTTTACGGAGCTCACCGATCGGATCGAGGCCACCCCGGCCGCGCGGCTGAGCCATACCCGGGTGCGGGTCCCCGATCCGGTGAAGGCCCGCCTGGCCGCGGGCGTCCTGCTCGGTAGGCTCCCCCGATGACCCCCATCCCCACAGAAAAGAGTCGCGCATGAGTGCCCCCCGTCCCCCCGCACAGACAGTGATCATCGGCGGCGGCATCGGCGGCCTCGCGAGTGCCGCGCTCCTGGCCCGCGCCGGACATAACGTCACTCTCCTGGAGAAAAATTCCGAGCTGGGGGGCCGCGCGGGCGTCTATGAGGAGGCCGGATTTCGTTTTGATACCGGCCCCAGCTGGTATCTGATGCCCGAGGTTTTTGATCATTTTTTCCGGCTCCTGGGCACCTCCTCGGAGCGCGAGCTGGACCTGGTGAAGCTGGATCCCGGCTACCGGGTATTTTTTGAGGGCGGGCTGCCGGCGCTGGATATCGCTGCCACCCGCGCCGAAAATATTGCGCTCTTTGAATCGGTCGAGGCCGGCGCCGGGGCCCGCCTGGAACGCTATCTGGCCTCGGCCCGCGATACCTATGAGGTGGCGAAAAAACGCTTCCTCTACGGCACGTTTGCATCCTATCGGGGGCTGCTGCGGCGCGATGTGCTGGGCCGCTTTCCCACGCTCGCGCGCCTGCTGCTGACCCCGCTGAATACCCTCACCGGCAAATATTTCAGCGACCCACGGCTGCGCCAGGTGCTTGGCTATCCCGCCGTTTTCCTCGGCTCCTCGCCATATACCGCACCGAGCATGTATCACCTGATGAGCCACCTGGACCTCGAGGACGGCGTTTATTATCCGCGCGGGGGCTTTGGTGAGATCATCTCCGCGATTGAACGCCTCGCGCGCGAGGCCGGGGTGAACATCCTCACCGAGGCCACCGCCACGGCGATCCTCACCGATTCCGCCGATCACGTCGCGGGCGTGGCCTATACCGATGCCGGGGGCCGGGACCACACGCTGCCCGCGGAATACGTGGTGGGCGCGAGCGATCTGCACCACCTGGAAACGCGGCTGCTACCCGAGCGGCTGCGCACCTATCCGCAGGAGTATTGGGACCGCGCGGTGGCGGGGCCCAGCGCCGTGCTGGTCTCGCTGGGCGTCTCGGGGGAGCTGCCCGAGCTCGCTCATCACAGCCTGTTTTTCACCACCGATTGGCGCGATAATTTCTCCCGGATCTTCCGGGAACCCACGTCGGTTCCGGATCCCGCCTCGATCTATGTCTGCCGCCCGAGCGCAAGCGATGACACCGTGGCCCCCGCGGGGCAGGAGAACCTCTTTATCCTGGTGCCGGTGCCGGCCGATCCGGGAATCGGCGGCCGCGGCTCCGAGCGGGTGCGGGAGATCGCCGATGCCGCGATCTCCCAGGTCGCGGACTGGGCGGGAATCCCCGATCTGGCCGGGCGGATCACGGTGCGCCGCGAGACCGGGCCCGCAGATTTTGTGGACGAGCTGAACTCCTGGAGCGGCACCGCGCTGGGCCCCGCCCACGTGCTACGGCAGAGCGCGATGTTCCGCGCCAAAAACGTCTCGGCCCGGGTGGGCGGCCTGGTCTATGCCGGCGGCTCCACGATCCCCGGCATCGGATTGCCGATGTGCCTGATCAGCGCGGAGCTTGTGCTTAAGCGCTGGCTCGGCGAGACCGGAACCGAGCCGCTGCCCGAGCCTCCCGCGCGGGGGGCGTGATGCCGCTGTTTTATCTGGGCGCGCTCCTGATCTCGATCGGGTGCATGCTGCTGCTGGATCGCCGCTTCGCGCTATTCTTCTGGCGCGATGCCCGCCGCGCGGGAATCACCCTCGCGGCGGGAGTGCTGTTTTTTCTGGCCTGGGACCTGCTGGGCATCGGGCTCGATATCTTCTATCGCGGGGAGACGGAGTTTATGACCGGGATTCTGCTGGCCCCCGAGCTGCCACTCGAGGAACTCTTTTTTCTGGTGCTGCTGTGTTATTGCGCGATGAACGCGTTTGGCTGGTTTAGCCGCCCCCGCGGAAGGGGCCGGGCATGACCTATTGGGCGCTCAACGCGTGTTTCCTCGCGGTGGTTGCGCTGGCCTGGATGGCGGTGCTGATTCGCCACCGACACCGGCCTCGCGGGTTACCGTGGCGTGCGGCGCTGGCCACCCTCGCCGTGATCCTCGCGGCCACCGCCGTCTTTGATAATCTCATGATCGCCGTGGACCTCTTTGGCTATCGCGAGGAGAAGATCAGCGGCGCGTTCCTCGGTCTTGCGCCGCTCGAAGACTTCGGTTATGCCATCGCCGCGGCGCTCGGGCTGCCCGCGCTCTGGCTGCTCCTCCCCGCCCGCCCCACCTCGGAGGAGAAACGATGAGTATCCTGCGCACGCTGACCCTGTCCTCGCGCCCGCTGAGCTGGGTGAATACCGCCTATCCCTTTGCCGCGGCCTATCTGCTCACCGCGCGCGAGATCGACGCGGCCTGGATCATCGGCACACTCTATTTTTTGGTGCCCTATAACCTCGCGATGTACGGCATTAACGACGTCTTTGATTATGAGTCCGATCTGCGCAACCCGCGCAAGGGCGGGGTCGAGGGCGCGGTGCTGGATCGCGGAATGCACCGCATCACGCTCTGGGCCGTGCTGATCACCAATATCCCCTTCCTGGTGGCGCTGATCCTGCTCGGTTCCCCGCTGAGCTGGCTGATCCTCGCGATCAGCGTGGCCGCGGTGCTGGCCTATAGCGCCCCCGGGCTGCGCTTTAAAGAGCGCCCGTTTGTGGACTCCCTCACCTCCAGCACCCATTTTGTGAGCCCCGCCGTTTATGGCATCGTGCTGGCCGGGGGAAGCCTGGCCGAGCCCGGACTGCTATGCCTCCTGGCGGCCTTTTTCCTCTGGGGAATGGCCAGCCACGCGTTTGGCGCGGTGCAGGATGTCCTGGCCGATCGCGCGGGAGGCCTCGCCTCCGTGGCCACCGTGATCGGGGCGCGCGCGACCGTGCGCCTCGCGGCCGCGTGCTATCTGCTGGCGGGTGCGCTGATGCTCTTCACCGCGTGGCCCGGCCCGCTTGCCGCACTCCTGGCCGTGCCCTATCTGCTGAACGTGGCGCCGTTCTGGCGCATTAGCGATGCCGGGGCCGAGGCCGCGAACGCCGGCTGGCGACGCTTCCTCTGGCTGAATTTTCTCGCGGGCGCCGCGATCACCCTGCTGCTGATCTGGTACGTGCGGATCGGCTAGGCGTCGGTATCCACCATCAGGGCCGTGCGCTCTAGCGGGGTGTTCTGGCGCACCGGCAGCATCAGCGCGAGGCCCAGCAGCACGATCACCACGATTCCGAGGATTCCAAAATACTGCGCACCCCCGAGCGTGACCGCGAGGCCAAAGGCCGCGGGGGACAGGAACGAAACGGCGCGGCCCGTGGTGGCATAGAGGCCAAAGAGCTCCCCCTCCTTGCCCGCGGGAATCGAGCGCGAGAGGAACGTGCGCGAGGCCGATTGTGCCGGGCCCACAAAGAGGCACAGGCCCAGCCCAAAGATCCAGAACATGGTCTGGCCATCGGCGTGGAAGAAGAATACGGCGAGGCCACAGACCACCAGGCCGATCAGGGAGATCAGGATCACGGGTTTGGCCCCCACCCGGTCGTCCAGCGCACCGAGCGCAATCGTGGATACACCGGCCACGAGGTTCGCGGCCACCGCAAAGATGATGACCTCCCCCGGGGAGAACCCAAACGTGCCCGCCGCGAGCACCCCACCAAAGGTAAATACACCGGCCAGGCCGTCGCGGAATACGGCACTCGCGAGCAGGAAGCGGGCCAGCTGGCGGTCGTTGCGCCAGAGCTCGGCGATATCGCGGCCGAGCTTACGATAGGAACCGATCAGGCCGATCTTCGCCCCGGGACCGTCCTCCTGGCGGTTCTCGGGAACGCTCAGCAGCACGGGCAGGGCCGAGAGGCCAAGCCAGAGCGCGGCGATCAGCATCGAGATGCGCACGTTCCAGCCGCCCTCGCTGGTGACACCAAACAGGCCCACCTCGGGGTTAATCAGCCCGAAGTAGAGGAAGAGCAGCAGGACGATGCCGCCGATATAGCCCAGGCCCCAGCCGAAGCCGGAGATTTTGCCAATCGTGCGCGGCGTGGAGACCTGGCTGAGCATGGCGTTATAGTTCACCGACGCAAACTCAAAGAAGATATTTCCCGCGGCGATCAGGAAGAGGCCCACCCAGAGCAGGTTGGGGTCCGGGGCGATAAACACCAGGGCGGCGGTGATGGCCACCACAATATAGGTATTCACCCCGAGCCAAAACTTGCGGCGGCCCGAGCGATCCGAGCGCTGCCCGGTGACCGGCGCGAGCAGCGCGATCACGAGGCCCGCCCCCGACATCCACCACGCGAGTTGAGCGGAGACCGTGGCCTCGCCGCCAAACTCGGGCGAGGACGTGAGATATACGCTGAAAACAAACGTGGTGACCACGGCGTTAAACGCGGCCGAACCCCAGTCCCACATGCCCCAGGCAAGAACCTTTTTGCTGAACAGTCGCGGGTCGGCGACCTCGTGTTCCGGGGCGCTGCGGAGGGCATCGTGTGTCATGGGCCCAGGCTATCGCGTGTGGGCAAACGGAGGGTAGCGCAAACCTGGATGAATTATGCCGCGGGATCGGGCCCCTCCGGGAGCGCGATGTCCAGCGCCCTCTCGCGTGCCTCCTCCGGGAGCCCGGCGCGATAGGAGCGCAGCCGTTCCACCGCGCCCACCGGTACCGCGGGGGCGGTGAGTGCGCGGCGCGCAAATTCCACCGCGAGGATTGCGCGGGCGGGGGAGACCGGGCCGGGCGGTCCCAGGAGGACATCGGCGGCCTCGCCGAGCCGGCCGGCCGCCGCCGCGGGGGCCCCGAGAGGCAGGTCTCCGGCCGCAGCCTCGGCCGCAACCGAGCCGCGCTCGCCGAGGAATCCGCGCAGCGCCGCGGCCACCTCGGCCACGGGGAGCGCGGAGAAGATCAGGACGTGCATCCCGAGGGCGGTGGCCGTGCGCGCGTGGAGACCCGCGGCGGTCAGGGCCTCCCCGGCGGCGAGGAGTGCGCGCGCCGCGGCATCGGGCAGCGGCCCGGCCGCGGCCAGCGTGGGCGGAAAGAGCAGCGCCCGCAGGCGGCCGCGCGCGGGGATATCGCGGGCGAGGAGGCCGGCTATCGCCTCGGGAAAGCCCGTGACGGCACCGAGGGAGAGCATCTGTGCCGCCGCGCGCGCGGGGGTGGCCCCCGCCGGGAGAAGGGGGAGGGTCGCCCAGAAGGCGCTATCAAGCGCGGGATCCGTGCCCACCCAGCGCGGGATCAGGGTCAGGGCGCTGGTAATCGAGGCGGACTCGGGGGAGCCGCACAGGAAAATCAGGAGGGCCGCATACTCCGAGCGATAGGCGGGAGGCAGCGTATCCGGGTCGATCCGGGACAGCAGGGTGATCCCGCGCACCCCGCCGGGCACCGCGGCGCGCAGCGCGGTCAGGCCCTCGGCGCTGGCCGGGCGGCGCGCGGCCACGGAGGCCTCGGCGAAGGCCACATCGGGATGCGGATCGGGACCGGCCACGGCCGCGAGCTCGGCGCCGCGCTCGGCGGGGTCCACCCGGTCCACGGCCTCCAGCAGAGCCTTGCGGGCGACCACGCCGATCGCGGCCGAGGCCGCGGTCTGGATCAGGCCCAGGGCGGACGCGGGACGCAGGATACCCGCGCGGCGGATCAGCGCGGCGCCCGCCGCGGAGGCGGAGGCGCCGCCCAGCCCGTCGAGGAGAAGATCATCGCCCGCGTGGTCCTCGGTGCGTGCCCCGAGTAATAAGAGGACGCGCTCGCGCACCCGCACGGCCGAGGGGTCCGCGGGATCGGCCTCGCCGGCGCGCTCGCGCAGATACCCCAGGCCCTCCCCGGGGATGCCGGCCAGCGCGCTGAGGCGGCGCAGGGTGGCCCACTCCTCGGGGTGGCCCGCGGCGGCCGCGCGGAGCGCCCGGTCATCGGCGATCAGGGTGTGGGCCACGAGTGTGCGGCGGCCCCCGTCCCAGCCCGCAGAACGCGCGGTATCGGGCCGGAACCCGGCGGGGCCGTGCAGCAGTGCGGGGGTGATCAGATCGCTGGCCGCGCCCGAGACCACGTCCGCGATGCCGGGGTACGTGATCAACCCGGGATCGGCGGCGAGCAGGGTGCGGGTGCGGTTCACGCGCGTGGCCGGATCGGCGAGCAGGAGCGAGACCACCGCGCGGGAGTGCTCGGGCTCGGGTAGGGCCGCGAGGAGCGCGGCCTCGCCCGCGGCATTGCCCCGGGCCCGGGGTCCCAGCGCGCGCAGCAGCGGCACCGGGTTTGCGAGGGGGCCGCCGCCCAGCGCCCGGGTGCATAGCGTCTCCGCCTCGGAGGGCGCGATATGTGCAAGATCGGGCCAGTAGCCGCCGGCCGGGACCGTGGCGATGAGCACCGAGACCGCCTCCGCGCGTAGCTCGGCGCGAACCCGCGTGCCCGGGGCGAGGAGGCGCGCGGCCAGGTTGCGCAGCGCCGCGAGGGTAGCCGCGGAGCGATCGGCGGCGGCCAGGGCATCGCGCGCGAGGGTGGCCATCACCCCGGTTTCCAGCCCCCCGAGTGCCCGCAGCGGGAGCCCCGCGAGGGTCGAGAGGGCGTGTTCGCGCACCGGATCACGCTCGCGCGCCAGCCGGGTGAGGCCGGTCAGGAGCCCGTTCAGATCGGCCGCGGTGCCAAAGCCCGCGGCGGTGATACTCAGGGCGTAGCCCGTGCCGCGCAGCTCGGCCTCGGGGCTCTCCCGCAGCGGGGTGAGCGCGGCGAGGGCCTCGGGGAAGGCCAGCCGGGCCAGCTCCGGGCCCACCGTCCCGGGCCGCGCGCGGACCCGCTCCCGTGCGGCCCGGATCCGGGCGGCCGCGGGCAGGCGGTGCTCCCCGGGCCAGCCCGGGGCGGGTACCGGCAGGCCACGATCCAGGAGGGTGGTCAGGAGGGCGGTGGCCCGGGGCGGCTCGGCCGACGCCACGATCCGGGTCAGCAGGGCGCTGGGCCCGCCCGCGGGATCGGGCATAAGCAGCAGCCCCAGCAGCGCATCCCCCGGGTTTTGGGCGAGCCCGCGGGCGATGCGGGAGGAGGGGCGATAGGGCCGGGACGTGGCGGCGGGGAGCCGGGTGAGTAGGGCGCTGGTCTCCTCCGGCAGCAGCCCCAGCAGGGAATCCCAGAGCCCGCCCTGGGCGCCACCCCAACCCGTGAGCGGGGGGACCGCGGCGAATGTGTCGAGGATCTGGGTGGCGGCCTCGGGGTCGCCGAGGCGCGCGGTCAGGGCGGGGGCATAGCGGGCCCAGGCTCGTTCGCGCCCGAGCGGCGTGGCCTCGCGCAGCAGCTCCAGGAGGCGCGGCCGGGCGAGGTCCTCCCGGCCGCGCACGGCGCGCACGGGTGCGGCGGCGAGGGGGAGTAGCTCAAAAAGATAGGTCTCTTCGCCGGATAGCGGCAGGAGCGCAACGGCGTCCCGGGTGCGTCCCGCGGTCAGCGCCTCGGGGATGAGCACATCGGCCGCGTGGCTGCGCCGCTCCCGGAGGATGCCGCGCAAAAGTGCCCGGCGTTCGCGCGTGGAGGCCCCGCGGTAGGCGGCGAGAAGGACGCTCGCGGGCAGGTCCGCGGCGGCGGGCAGGGCGGAGGCGGCGAGTGCGCGCACCCGGCCATCCGCGTGATCAAGGCCGCGGCGCAGCGCCTCCGTGAGGCCCGCGGCCCGGGCCAGCGCGATGGCCGTCTCGGCCCCCGCGGTCGAGTGGGCCTCGAGGTCGCGACATAGTGCGTCGAGGTCCCCGTCCGCGGCGCGGGCCACCTCGGCCAGCCGGGAGCGCCGGGCGGCGGGGGAGAGATCGGCAACCTCGTTTAATAGCGCGCTCGCGTTCATCTCCCCAGACTAGCCAGCGGGTGCGCCCGGGGGTGAACTATTTTTCCGGAATGAGTGGCTAATCGCGCAGCGGGCGGCCGAGGGCGTCGGTGGCAAAGGGGCGGGCCTTGGAGAGGATCATGATGCCCTCCACGATGCCCCAGAGCGCGCCATAACCAAACGTGATGAGGGTCAGGAAAATCTGGAGCAGGCCGATTCCGGTATAGCCCAGATAGAAGCGGTGGACACCAAAGCCGCCCAGGAAGATGCCCAGCAGGCCCGCGGTGAGGCGGCTCTTGGCCTGCGGGTCATAGGGGAGCGGCCCCCCGGGATAGGCGTCCGCGGCGGGGGCGACGGGGGTCGCGGGGGTGGGATCGGTGCCGGGGATAACGGGCGGATAGTTGGGGAGTGCCGTGCTGGGGTTGGCCCCGGATTGGGGTCCGGTGGTTCCCGGCTCGCCCGCGATACCCTCGGGTGCCGCGCCGGTCTCGGGGGTCTCCTCGGGACGGGGCTCGTCTGGCTGCGATTCGTTCATAACGCCCACTCTATGTCACAGGTTGGCGATTTCGGATGAGGGTTTCCCCCGGTGTTACCCGGAGCGTCGCAAAAAAGTTGAGTCGAGTTGGCTCAATGTTTCCTGAGAAAAGTTGACAGCTAAAATCTCATCGGTAAACTTGAGTGCAGGAAGCTCAACTTAGAGCCTCCGATAACTTCGGCCCCCGGGTCCCCCCGCCGGCCGAGCCATTTCACGGCACATCGCTCCCCGGAGCGTGACAGAAGGAGAATCACATGGCACGTGCAGTAGGAATTGACCTCGGTACCACTAACTCGGTGGTGTCCGTGCTTGAGGGTGGCGAGCCCACCGTCATCACCAACGCCGAGGGTCAGCGCACCACCCCGTCCATCGTTGCGTTCACCAAGGACGGCGAGGTTCTGGTCGGCGAGACCGCCAAGCGCCAGGCCGTCACCAATGTTGACCGCACCCTCGCGTCGGTAAAGCGCCACATGGGTACCGACTGGACCTTCGATGTGGACGGCAAGAAGTACACCCCGCAGGAGATCTCCGCTCGTATCCTCGCCAAGCTGAAGCGCGATGCCGAGCAGTATCTGGGCGATACCGTAACCGACGCGGTCATCACCGTACCCGCCTACTTTAACGACGCCGAGCGTCAGGCCACCAAGGAGGCCGGTGAGATCGCGGGCCTCAACGTGCTCCGCATCATCAACGAGCCCACCGCCGCCGCCCTCGCCTATGGCCTTGATAAGGGTAAGGAAGACGAGCTCATCCTGGTCTTCGACCTCGGTGGTGGAACCTTCGACGTCTCCCTCCTCGAGGTGGGCAAGGATGACGACTTCTCGACCATTCAGGTGCGCTCCACCTCGGGTGATAACCGCCTCGGCGGCGACGACTGGGACCAGCGCGTTGTTGACCACCTGGTGAAGAAGTTCAAGGAGACCACGGGCGTTGACGTCTCGGGTGACAAGATCGCCCTGCAGCGCCTGAAGGAGGCAGCCGAGCAGGCCAAGAAGGAGCTCAGCTCCTCGCTCTCGACCAGCATCCAGCTGCCCTATCTCTCGCTCACCGAGAACGGCCCGGCCAACCTCGACGAGACCCTCACCCGGGCCCAGTTCGAGCAGATGACCAAGGACCTCCTCGACCGCACCAAGAAGCCCTTCCAGGACGTCATCCGCGAGGCCGGCGTTAAGGTTGAGGACATCGCGCACATCGTGCTCGTGGGTGGATCGACCCGTATGCCCGCCGTGGCCGAGCTGGTTAAGGCCGAGACCGGTCGCGACGCCAATAAGGGTGTTAACCCGGATGAGGTTGTCGCCGTGGGCGCCGCCCTCCAGGCCGGCGTGCTGAAGGGTGAGCGCAAGGACGTTCTGCTGATCGACGTGACCCCCCTGAGCCTCGGTATCGAGACCAAGGGTGGCATCATGACCAAGCTGATCGAGCGCAATACCGCCATCCCCACCAAGCGCAGCGAGACCTTCACGACCGCCGATGACAACCAGCCCTCGGTGGCCATCCAGGTCTTCCAGGGCGAGCGCGAGTTCACCCGCGATAATAAGAACCTCGGCACCTTCGAGCTGACCGGTATCGCACCGGCCCCGCGCGGAGTTCCCCAGGTTGAGGTGACCTTCGACATCGACGCCAACGGTATCGTCCAGGTATCGGCAAAGGATAAGGGCACCGGAACCGAGCAGAAGATCACCATCTCCGGTGGATCCTCGCTCTCCAAGGAAGACATCGAGCGCATGGTGCGCGAGGGTGAGGAGCACGCCGCCGAGGACGCCAAGCGTCGCGAGCAGGCCGAGACCCGCAACTCCGCCGAGCAGCTCGCCTACTCGATCGATAAGCTCATCGCGGATAACGCCGAGAAGCTTCCCGAGGACATCAAAAACGAGGTCCAGGCCGATGTGGACGCACTGAAGAGCGCGCTCGCCGGCGAGGACGAGGACGCCGTCAAGGCTGCCTTCGACAAGCTGAACGAGAGCCAGGGCAAGCTGGGCGAGGCAATCTACGCCCAGAGCCAGGCCGAGGCAGCCGAGACCAACGAGGGTGCCCCCGCGGCCGATTCCGCATCCGATGAGGATGTTGTGGACGCCGAGGTTATCGAGGACGACGAGTCGGAGAAGAAGTAAAAAAATGACCGAGCAGAACCAGAACCAGAATCCCGAAGACCCCACCACCGGAAACGGCGCCGAGGAAACCGCGGATAACGGCGAGGTTCGTTCGTCGCAGCAGGAACCGGGGGCCTCGGCCCCCGGTTCCGGGGCATCGGAAGATGCCGCGGCCTCCGAGCCCACCGCGGATTCCGCCGAGTCGATCACCGACGAGGAGCTAGCCATGCTCTCCGGTCAGGTATCGGCCGAGGAAATCCTGTCGGATCTCCAGCGCGTGAACGCCGAGTACGCCAACTACCGAAAGCGCACCGAGGCCAACCGCGATATCGAGAAGGAGCGCACCACCGGCTCCGTCCTCGCGGCACTCCTGCCCATCCTCGACGACCTCGATCGTGCCCGCAAGCACGGCGATCTGGTCGAGGGCTCGGCCTTCACCCTGCTGGGTGAAAAGCTGCGCGGCACGCTCGAGCGCATGGGCCTGAAGCCCTTCGCCGAGGCCGGTGACGCCTTCGACCCGAATATGCACGACGCGATCTTCCAGCAGCCCAGTGCCGACGTCACGGTGGAAACCGTGGCGGATGTGGTGGAGACCGGTTATTTCATCGGTGACACCCTGCTCCGGGCAGCCAAGGTAGTCGTCGCAATTCCCACCGAATAGGAGTATCGCTTATGGCAAGCCAGGAGTGGTTCGATAAGGACTTCTATAAGATTCTGGGGGTGTCTAAGGACGTTTCCGAGGCCGAACTCAAAAAGGTCTATCGTAAACTCGCCCGCAAGCACCACCCCGATTCCAACCCGGGAAATGCCGCGAGCGAGGCGAAGTTCAAGGAGATCAGCGAGGCCTATTCGGTACTGCACGATCCCGAGCAGCGTGCCGAATACGATCAGATGCGCGCAATGGGTTCCGGGGCGCGGTTTACCGCTCCCGGCGGAACCCAGGGTGGGCAGGGTTTTGAGGACGTATTTGGCGGGCGCTTCGGCGGTCGTGGTCAGCAGACCGGCTTCGAGGATCTGTTTGGGGGGATGTTTGGCGGCGGCGGTTTCAGCCAGAGCTCCGGTGGATACCGGGGTTTTGGCGGGCCCACGCCCGGCCAGGACGTCACGGCCAGCACCACGGTGGACTTCATCACCGCGACGCAGGGAGACACCGTCAGCCTGCAGACCGGTGAGGGACGCACCATTAAGGTGAAGATCCCCGCGGGGGTGAGCGATGGCCAGAAGATCCGGCTGCGCGGAAAGGGACGCAAGTCCCCGGACGGCGGAGCCGATGGCGACCTCGTGCTCACCGTGAACGTGCGTAAGCACCCGGTCTTTGAACGCGATGGGCTTAACCTCCGGGTGACCGTTCCCGTCACGTTTGTGGAGGCCGCGCTGGGCGCCACGATTGAGGTGCCCACGCTCGGTGGCGATCCCGTGAAACTGCGGGTGGCCCCCGGGACGCCCTCGGGCCGGATTCTCCGGGTCAAGGGCCGCGGCGTCTCCAGCGCCAAGGGCACCGGCGATCTGCTCGCCGTGGTCCAGGTGGCCGTCCCCGGACACCTGACCCCCGAGGCGCGCGCCGCCCTCGAGAAATTCCATGAGGTTGAGCCCCAGGAAAACCCCCGCGAGGATCTCCTCGCCCGGGCCCGGGGCTAACCGGCACCACCCGGTGGCCGGGACGCGGATCATTCCCGCGCCCCGGCCACCGGGTAATTCCCAATTTTTGGGTGACACACTTTTGCGAAATCGATCATCGGCCGGGCAGGCCGGGAGGGAGCACATCTGATGGACGAGCACTCACCGGTATTTGCCATCGCCATGGCCGCCGAGCTGGCCGGCATGCACCCGCAGACGCTGCGCCAATACGATCGCATTGGCCTGGTCCGCCCCACGCGCACAGCGGGTAAGTCCCGCCGCTATTCGATGCGCGATATCGCCCAGCTTAAGACCATCGCCCGGCTCTCCGCCGAGGGGGTAAGCCTCGAGGGCATCGCCCGCATTCTCACGCTGGAAAACCAGGTGGATACGCTCACCGAGCGCGTGCGCGAGCTCGAGCATGCGCTCGCCTCGGAGATGTTGAAGAGCCCGGGCCGCCGCGTTTTTGCCGCGGGAACCGAGGGCGATGTGATCAGCCTGCGCCACGGCATGCGCGCCCAGCGCCGCAATGAAATGATGATCTGGAGCCCGGGCCGTTCCCCGCGTGCCGCAGCCGAGGAAGACGCCCCGCAGCGCACGGGCAGACTCGCCCGCGTGCAGCGCGCGATTGAGCCCGGGGAGCGCCGCGGCCGCTAATGCGCGATTGCCCGTGCGGGGTGCCCCGACGGTAGTCTGTACGGGTGAAACTTTCCCCGATCGACCTCGATTTTTCCGCCCTCCGCCGCTTCCCCGATGTGGAGGAAGAAAACCTGCACGCGGCCGATGCGAGTGACCGCCTCATTCTGGATGAGGCCGCCGCCGCGCTCGGCGCGGTGGATTCCGGCGAGGATGTTGTGGTGATCGGCGACCGCTACGGTGCGCTGGCCCTCGGGGCCGCGGCCGCCCACGGCCTGAGCGGTATCCGGGTGCATCAGGACTCGCTGATTGGCGAGTACGCGCTCGAGGGCAACGCGCATCGCGCGGGGCTGACCGGGCGCGTGCGCTCGCTGCCGCTCACCGCGGAGCTTATCGCCGGGGCCCGCGTGGTGTTGGTGCAGCTGCCGCGTCAGCTCGCCGCGCTGAACGAGATCGCGCGGCTGATTGCCGCATTTGCCGCCCCCGACGTGGTGGTGTATTCGGGCGGGCGCATTAAGCACCTGAGCCCCGCGATGAACGGCATCCTCGAGGAGTCCTTTACCTCGGTACACGCCTCGCTGGCGCGGCAGAAGTCCCGCCTGCTGATCGCCTCGGGCCCGCGCGAGGTATCGCCCGCCGAGCCCAGCCGCGCCTATCTGGATGAGCTGGGGCTCTGGGTCTGCGCGGGCGGGGCCACGTTTGCCGGCGCCACCCTGGACATCGGCACGCGCTGCCTGCTGGAGCTGATCCCGGAGATGGCCCCCGAGGCGCGCCTCGCGGTGGATCTGGGCAGCGGCACGGGCCTGGTGGCGGCGAGCCTCGCCGCTGCCCGCCCCGAACTGAAGATTATTGCGAGCGATATTTCCGCGGATGCGGTGGCAGCGACCGCCGCGACTGCGGAGGCAAATGGTTTTGCCGACCGGATTACGGCGCAGCGCGATATTGGGCTCTCCGAGGTCGCGAGCGATTCGGTGGACCTGGTGCTGCTGAACCCGCCGTTCCATACCGGGGCCACGGTGCATGCGGGCCTGGCCCGCGAGCTCTTTGCCGAGGCGGCGCGCGTGCTGCGCCCGGGCGGCGAGCTATGGACGGTATATAACTCGCACCTGGGCTATCGCGGGGCCCTCGAGGCCCTGGTGGGGCCCACCCGGCAGCGCGGGCGCAATCCGAAGTTCACGGTGAACGTCTCCACGGTTCCCCAGTAAATAAAAAACCCGGTTCCCCTCAGGGGGAACCGGGTTTTTTCTGGGAGGGCTAGATCCGCACGCCTCGCGCCCGCAGGAAAGCGGCGGGATCGGTATGACGTCCGTTGATCTCGATCTTGAGGTCGAGGTGCGGGCCGGTGGCCACACCGGTCATGCCCATATAGGCGATGACCTGGCCGCCGGCGACCTGGGCGCCCACGCGGGTGTTATAGCCGCTGAGGTGGCCGTAGACCGAGTGCACTCCGCCGCCGTGGTCCACGATCACGCGGTTACCAAAGCCTCCGGCGTTGCCCACAAAGATGACGGTTCCGGCCTGTACTGCCTTGATCTGGGTTCCGCTCGCGCCGCCGAAGTCGAGGCCGGCGTGGAAGGGAACCGAGCAGCCGTTGGGGCACATCACGGGGCGCGGGCCGTACCACGAGGTGATTCCACCGGGCGCGGGGCGCCACCAGCCGGAGCTGGACGGGGCGAAGTAGGTGCCGGTGCCGTTTCCGGTCTGCGGCGGCGGGGGAGTCACGGCTCCGCCGCCTCCGCCACCTCCGCCGGTACCGGGGCGGGGCTTATTGGCCTCGGCTGCCGCGGCCGCGGCGGCTGCCGCGGCGCGGGCCTCCGCCTGGCGGCGGGCCTCCTCCTCGGCGCGCTTGCGGGCCTCCTCGGCCCGAACGGCCACGCCCACGGCGTACTGCTGCTCCTCCTCGACGCGGGTGCCCTTAAGCGAGGCGAGCTGCTCGATCAGGCGACCCTGATTGGCCTCCTGCTCGGCCACGGCCGCCTGGGCGGCGTTGGCGGTGTCGGTCGCGCGCTGCAGCGAGGCGGAAGCGTCATCGCGGGCCTGCTGCAGGATGCCGGTGGCCACCTCGGCCTGGTCGTTGAGGCTCGTGACGAGGTTGGCGTCCTGCTTGGCCTTTTCCAGCACCTCGGTGGAGCGCGTGGTGAGCTTGGTCATGGCGCCGAGCTTATAGAGCGCGTCATCGGCAGCCCCGGGATCGGCGAGAAGTTCGAGGGAGGTGGAGGAGCCGGTACCGCGACCCATCTTGGCCATCAGCACGGCGACCTGGCCCGCGGAGGTTTCGGCCGCGGCGGTGGCGGTCTCGAGCTCGCTCGCGAGGCGGTTGGACTCGATCTCGGCCTGGGTGGCATTGGCATCGGCGGTCTGGAACTCATTGGCCGCGATATTGGCGGCGGACTGCGTTTCGGCCACCGTGTTATTCAGCGATTCGATCAGGCCCTCGACGCGCGTGACCTCGGCCGCGGCGGAGGTTTCGTTCTGGCGGGCGCGCTCGACGTCCTCCCAGGAGGGGTAGTCTCCGGCGGCCGACGCGGGGGTGGTGACCCCCAGGGTGCCGATCAGCGCAAATAGGGCGATCGTGACCGCGCCGACGCGGGTACGTGCTCTCACGAGTGGTTCCTTCCAGCAGGGGCTCTTTTTCGGCGCAACTGCTGGTGCGCCGGATTTCGCGCACCCCGAACTAGGGACACGCCCGAACCGATTACAACAAACCTACGCGAGGAAAGCAAACCCCCGTCGCGTTTGGTGGGCGTGTTCCCCGATTTGATCGGGGATAATTCCGCGCCGGGGCGGGCGGGTGCGGGTTTATGGTGCGCGGAACCGGTGTGACGGCCCGCATCCCGGGTATGTGCGGGCGCCCTTGCCGCGAGTCGCGTTAAAAACAAGCCCCGACCAGGAAATTCTCAGAAATCATACAGCTTTGGATCTGGTATTTCCGCCCCGCGCGAGGTAAACTTGAGTCATCAACACTCAACTTTTGGGGTAGCGCCGGACCGGCGCACCCCGCGAGGGCCCCGCTCCGGGGCCCCCGTACACGAGCGAAAGGGTAAAACATATGCAGCCAGGTCAGCAGCCACCCCAGGAAGAAATGAAGAGCGCGCTCGAACAGTACGGGGTTAACCTCACCGAGATTGCCGCCACCGGCAAGCTCGACCCCGTCATCGGCCGCGACGCCGAGATCCGCCGCGTGAGCCAGGTGCTCACCCGGCGCACCAAAAACAACCCCGTCCTTATTGGTGAGCCCGGCGTTGGTAAAACCGCCGTGGTTGAGGGCCTCGCCCAGCGCATCGTCGCGGGCGATGTTGCCGACTCACTTAAGGGCAAGCAGATCGTCTCGTTGGACCTGGCAGCCCTCGTGGCCGGGGCCAAATATCGCGGCGAATTTGAGGAGCGCCTGAAGGCGGTCCTTAAGGAGATTAACGACGCCGACGGGCAGATCATCACGTTCATCGATGAGCTGCACACCCTGATGGGCGCGGGCGCGGGCGAGGGGTCGGTTGCGGCCTCCAATATGCTCAAGCCCATGCTCGCCCGCGGTGAGCTGCGCCTGATCGGTGCCACCACGCTGGACGAGTATCGCCAGTACATCGAGGTGGATGCCGCGATGGAACGCCGCTTCCAGCAGGTTTATGTGGGCGAGCCCTCGGTCGAGGACACCATCGCGATCCTGCGTGGGCTCAAGGAGCGCTATGAGGCGCACCATAAGGTCACGATCGCCGATTCCGCCCTGGTGGCCGCCGCATCGCTCTCCGCCCGCTATATCCCCGCGCGTCAGCTGCCGGATAAGGCCATCGACCTGATCGATGAGGCCGCGTCCCGGCTGCGCATGGAGATCGACTCCGCCCCCGTGGAGATCGACGAGCTGCGCCGCAGCGTGGACCGGCTGAAGCTGGAGGAGCTTGCGCTCAAGCGCGAGAAGGACGACGCCTCGAAGCAGCGCCTCGTGGATCTGCGCGCCGACCTCAAGGAGCGCCAGGAGACCCTGCGTGGCCTCCAGGAGCGCTGGGAGGCCGAGCGGAAGAGCCTTAACCGCGTGGGTGAGCTCAAGGAAAAGCTCGATCAGGCCCGCATCGACGCCGATCGCGCCCAGCGCGAGGGCAAGCTGGAGAAGGCCTCGAAGCTGCTCTACGGTGAGATCCCCGTGATCGAGCGCGAGCTCGCCGCGGCGGAGAGCGCCGAGAGCCACGGGGAGCGCATGGTGAACGACCAGGTGGGCTCCGATGATATCGCCGCGGTGATTGCCGCCTGGACGGGCATCCCGGTGGGGCGCCTGCTCCAGGGCGAGACCGAGAAGCTCCTGCACCTCGAGGGTGAGCTCGGAAAGCGCCTGATCGGCCAGAAGAAGGCCGTGGCCGCGGTGGCCGATGCGGTGCGCCGCAGCCGGGCCGGAATCTCCGATCCCAACCGTCCCACGGGTTCCTTTATGTTCCTCGGACCCACGGGTGTGGGTAAGACGGAGCTGGCCAAGGCGCTTGCGGAGTTCCTCTTTGACGACGAGAAGGCGATGGTACGCATCGATATGTCGGAGTACGGCGAGAAATTCGCGGTCTCCCGGCTGGTGGGTGCCCCGCCCGGATACGTGGGTTATGAGCAGGGTGGTCAGCTCACCGAGGCCGTGCGTCGCCGCCCGTATTCGGTGGTGCTCCTGGACGAGGTGGAGAAGGCTCACCCCGAGGTATTTGACGTGCTCCTGCAGGTGCTGGACGACGGCCGCTTGACCGATGGCCAGGGCCGCACGGTGGACTTCCGCAATACGATCCTGATCCTCACCTCGAACCTGGGTTCGCAGGTGCTGATCGATCCGACGCTGGACCTGGACACCAAGGAGGCCGCGGTGCAGCAGGCGGTCCGGCAGGCGTTTAAGCCCGAGTTTGTGAACCGCCTCGACGATATCGTGGTGTTCCAGGCCCTGACCGAGGCCGACCTCGGTCAGATCGTGGAGCTCTATATCGATCGCCTGCAGCGCCGCCTGTCCTCGCGCCGGCTGACCCTCGCGGTCACCCCGGATGCGCGGGCCTGGCTCGCCGAGCGCGGCTATGACCCGATGTATGGTGCCCGCCCGCTGCGTCGCCTGATGCAGAAGGAGATCGACGACCGGCTCGCTACCGCGCTGCTGGACGGCTCGATTCGCGATGGCGATACCGTGCAGGTGGGCCTGGCCGAGTCCGGGGATACCCTCACGGTCGGCGCCTAGCCCCCGGCACTACCCGGCGGGGTGCCGCTTCCCTCGGGGAGCGGCACCCCGCTTTTGCTGTCCCGGGGTGCGATCGCGAGCGCCCGCAGCACTTTTCCTCGCGTCTCGCCCCCGCGTGGTATACCCTAGGGGGTATGTCTAGAACCGTGATTATCGGCGGGGTGGCCGGCGGGATGTCCGCCGCCACACGCCTGCGCCGCCTCGATGAGACCGCCGAGATTATCGTGCTTGAGCGCGGGGAACACGTGTCCTTCGCGAACTGTGGGCTCCCGTATTATCTCGGCGGCGTAATCGAGGAGCGGGACGCACTGCTGCCGCAGACCCCCGCCGGGCTCGGGCGGCGCTTTGGGCTCGACGTGCGCGTGCGGCACGAGGCCGTGGCGATCAACCCCGGGCGGCGCACCGTGAGCGTGCGCAACCTCGCCACCGGCGCGCTCGCCGAGGAGGGCTATGACACCCTGATCCTCTCCCCCGGAGCCGCGCCCGTGCGGCCCAACATCCCCGGGCTGGACCCCGCCGCGCTCCTCTCCCTGCGCGATATCGCCGATACCGATGCGCTGCAGGCAGCCATCACCGCCGCGGCCCCCGGCTCCCGCGCCGTGGTGCTCGGCGGCGGATTCATCGGCGTGGAGATGGCCGAGAACCTGCGGGCGCGCGGCCTCGACGTGACCCTCGTGCAGCGCGGCGGCCAGATCCTGCGCGCACTGGATATCGAGATGGCCGGCCCCGTGGCCGCCCACCTGAGGGCCGCGGGGGTGGACCTTCGCCTTAATACCACCGCGATCGGCTATGAGGACGGGCGGCTCCTGCTCTCCGATGGCTCCCGGGTCGAGGCCGCGCTGATCGTCTCGGCGATCGGCGTGCGCCCCGAAACCGGCCTCGCCGCGGCCGCCGGGCTGGAAATTGGCGTGACCGGCGGCATCCGCGTGGACTCCACCGGACGCACCAGCCACCCGCATATCTATGCGGTGGGGGACGCCGCCGAAAAAACCGACCTGATCCTGGGCGAGCCCCGGCTGATTCCCCTCGCCGGGCTCGCCAATCGGCACGGCCGCGCCGTGGCCGATCGCATCGCCGGGCTGGACGCCCACCAGCGCGGGGCACTGGCCACCTCAATCGTGGAATTCCGCGGCCTCGCCGCCGCCGCCGTGGGCTGGAACGAACGCGAACTGCGCGAGCGGGGCATCGTCCCGCGGATCATCCACACCCACCCGGCCAGCCACGCGGGCTATTATCCGGGCGCGGAACCGATATCGCTGAAGCTCCTGGTGGACCCCGGGAACGACCGCATCCTCGGGGCCCAGGCCGTGGGGCGTGACGGGATCGATAAGCGCATCGACGTGCTGGCCACCGCGATCTCCGCGGGCGTGACCGCGAGCGCGCTCGCCGACCTGGAGCTGGCCTATGCCCCGCAATTTGGCTCGGCCAAGGACCCCGTGAATATGCTCGGCTATATCGCGGGCAATCAGACGCTCGGGGCCGATCCCACGCTGCAATGGCACGAGCTGGCCGCGGCCCTGGACACCGGCGCCACGTTCCTCGATGTGCGCGGCGGGGCCCAGCTCGCCGAGGGCCTCGTGCCCGGGTCCCGGCATGTGCCCGTGGAAATGCTGCGCGAGGTTGAGCCCACGCTGCCGCCCGGGCCGCTCATCATCCACTGCCGCGTGGGCCAGGGTGCGCATACGGCGCAGCGCCTGCTGACGCAGCTCGGCCGCGAGGTGCGTAACCTGGACGGAGGCTATGTCACCTGGCGGGCCGGCGTGGACGCCCTCGCCGCGGCGAGGCCGCAGACCCCCTAATCCCGTCTCCCATCGTGAGGAATCAGAATATGCAGGAAATCACCGTCACCGAACTGGCCGCACTTGGCCTCGACAAAACCATCATCGACGTGCGCGAGCCCGAGGAGCATGCCCAGGGCGTGGCACCCGGGGTCACGCTGCTGCCGATGAGCCAGTTCATGGAGCGCGAGGCCGAGCTGCCCGAGGAGGGCCCGCTCTATATTATTTGTGCCGCGGGAGGCCGCAGCGCGCGCGTCGTTGCCTATCTGGAGCAGCGCGGAATCGAGGCCGTGAACGTCCTCGGTGGCATGGGGGCCTGGTCCCAGGCCGGGCTGCCGGTGGCCGCGGGCCCGGGCGGCGCGGAATGAGTGGCCCGGGGCAGTCGCCCGCGGAGGATGAGGCCCGCCGGAAGATCCTGAACCGGCTGCGCCGCGCGCAGGGCCAGCTGGCCGCGGTGATCACCGCGGTGGAGGCCGAGGCCGGATGCCGCACCGTGATTACCCAGCTCTCCGCGTGCACCGCCGCGCTGGATCGCGCGGGGTTTGCGATCGTGACCGAGGCCCTGAAGGAGTGCGTGACCGAGGGGGAAACCTCCGATCCCGATGCGCTGAGCCTCGCGGAACTGGAAAAGCTCTTCCTGACCCTCGCCTAAATAAAACGGCCGCCGCCCACACTCGTGGGCGACGGCCGTTTTAGGCTAGGCGGCGGGGCATAACCGCGGCGCCTCGGCGGCACGCGCCGCGGCCTCGCGATGCGCCTCGATGGCCGCAAAATCGGCCTCGATCCGGTGCATCCCGAGCCGGGTGAGGCCCACGCTCATCAGAACGAGGCGCAGCCGGAGCAGCGCCAGCCCGCGCAGGCACATGCGCACGGCGCGCGCGGGGCGGGTGGTGTGATTCGGGAGGAGGGCCATGGGGATTCCTTAGTCGTTAACGATGACGATATCCGCGAGGGCCTTGCGCTCGCGGGGGGCGGTCTCGCGCTCGCGCAGGAAACCGTCCTCGAGGGTATCGGGGGCCGCGAGCTCGCCCACGGCGGTCACGGTGAAGGGCACAAGGCGCTCCTCAAGCGAGAACGCGGTGCTCAGGGCGGCACCGTCAAATCCGGCCATCTGGTGAACAAACAGGCCGTCCTTATGGGCCTGCACGCTGAAGTGCGCCACGGCCTGGCCGAGGTCGTAATAGGCCCAGGGCTGGGCGTTGCCCTCGGCATCCGTGGGCTCGGCCACGGCCACGAGCAGGACGCTCGCGCGGTGGGCCCAGGCCTGGTTGAAGCCCACGAGGGCATCCACAACCTTCTGGAAGGACTCGGTGCCGCGGCGGGCCAGGATGAACCGCCAGGGCTGGCTGTTATTGGCGCTCGGGCTCCAACGCGCGGCCTCGAGGGCGGCGGTCAGGGTGGTCTCGTTGATGATGGCCTCGGGAACATAGGCGCGCGGGCTCCAGCGGGCGGCGAGTACCTGGCTGATCGGGGCCGAGGTCTGGGCGTGGCGGGAGGTATCGGTGATGGTCATGCGGGAGGTTCCTTTCGAGGGGCGGTGCGGTACGCGGAGGCGGTGCACATACCGGGCGAGTCTGCGACCGCAAGGCCCGGGGTACACGGGTAATAACCCCCGTCACGGGGTTGGGTATTCCCGGAAGTCCAAAAAAGTTGCGCGGGATTTTCCGGCGGCGTCTAGGGGCCCTGGATTGCGTGCCAAAAAAGCGTGTACGATCGACGGGAGCGTTCCGCCCCGGGACGCGAGAGGACCCCCATGACCATCCCCTCTACCTCCCGAGTTCTCAGCGCCACCGCGAGCCGCCGCGGCCGCTGGTGGCAGATCGATATCCCCGAGCTCAACACGGGTGGGCAATCGCCCTCGATCCGCGAGATCCCCGAGATCGCCGCGGAGATCGCCGGCGAATACCTCGCCGTGGAGCCGTGCACGCTTGAGGTGAGGACAGCGATTGAGCTTCCCGGTGCCGCCGCCGGAATCTGGGCCGAGGCCAATCAGCGCGAGGCCCGCGGCCGCGCCGAGATCATCGAGGCCGCGCGCCTGCGCCGGGATACCCTGCGCTCGCTCGCCGAGCAGGGGCTCAGCCAGGCCGATATCGCCCGGCTGCTGCGGCTGACCCCGCAGCGCGTGAGCCAGCTCATGAACGATACCGATCCCGCGGCCGCGTGCCCGGAGTCGCCCGCGGGCTAGGCGCGGCGCATTATCAGCGCGCGTCCACGATGCGCTTAATGCGCTCCGGAACCGTGTCATCCTGCAGGCTCGTGACATCGCCGAGCGGGCGGGCATCGGCGATGTCCACCAGCAGTCGGCGCATGATTTTGCCCGAGCGGGTCTTGGGAAGATCGGGCACCACGATCACATCGCGCGGCTTGGCCACCGGCCCGATCTGCGTGCCGATATGCGCGCGCAGGCTCTCGCGCAGCGCGGCGGCCCGCGCGTTCCACGCGGCCGGGTCCTCGAGGCCATCGGCCGCGGCCCCCGGCGCATTACGCGCGGGAATCACAAACGCGGCGATCGCCTGACCCGTGATCGGATCGTGCACGCCCACCACGCCGGCCTCGGCCACGTCGGGATGCGCGACCAGCGAGGACTCGATCTCGATCGTGGACAGGCGGTGGCCCGAGACGTTAATCACGTCGTCCACGCGGCCGAGCACCCAGATATCGCCCTCGGCATCCCATTTTGCGCCGTCTCCCGAGAAAAAATAGCCCTGCTCGCGGAAGCGCGTCCAATAGGAATCCCGATAGCGTTCCGGATCGCCCCATACGGTGCGGGCGAGCGCCGGGCCCGGCCGGTCCACCACCAGATAGCCCCCGGAACCGTAGGGCACCCGCGCGCCATTCTCGTCCACGATGATCGCGCTGACGCCCGGCAGCGCGCGCGTGGCCGAGCCCGGCTTCAGCGTGGAGACCCCGGGCAGCGGGGCGAGGATGGCCGAACCGGTCTCGGACTGCCACCAGGTATCCACGATCGGCAGCTCGCCGCGCCCGAAGTTCTCCCGGAACCATACCCAGGCCTCGGGGTTAATCGCCTCACCCACCGTGCCCAGCAGGCGCAGGCTGGAGAGGTCATATTCGGGCGGCAGCCCATCGGGGAACCAGGTGGCCAGCGTGCGGATCAGCGTGGGGGCCGTGTAATACGTGGTGACCCCGTAGCGCTCGATGATCTCCAGGTGCCGCGCGGGATGCGGGGTATTGGGGGTGCCCTCATAGATGACCTGGCTCAGGCCATTGGCAAGCGGCCCATAAATCTCATAGGTATGCGCGGTGACCCAGGCCAGGTCGGCGGTGCACCAGTGCACATCGCTGTCCTTGGCATCAAAAACGGCCCAGTGGCTAAACGCAGCCTGGGTGAGATAGCCACCCGAGGTATGAACAAGCCCCTTGGGCTTGCCCGTGGTGCCCGAGGTATAGATGATAAACAGCGGGTTCTCGGAGTCAAAAAACTCGGGGTTGTGCACGGGGGAGGCGGGCTCGACCGATTCGTGCCACCAGATATCCCGGCCCGGGGTCCAGTCGATCTCACTGCCGGTGCGGCGGATCACCAACACATGCTCGATGCTATCCACCCCGGCGACCGCGGCATCGGCATTGGCCTTCACGGCCACCGCGCTGCCGCGGCGGAACTGGCCGTCCGTGGTGATCAGCAGCTTGGCCCCGGTATCCTCCACCCGGAAGCGCAGGGCCTCGGCGCTGAAGCCGCCAAAAACGAGCGAGTGGATGGCCCCGATCCGGGCCACCGCGAGCGTGGCCACCACGGTCTCGGGGATCACGGGCAGATAGATGACCACCCGGTCACCGCGCCCGATGCCCAGCTCGGTCAGGGCATTGGCCGCGCGCGAGACCTCCTCCTGAAGCTCAAGATAGGTGATCTCGCGGCGATCGCCCGGCTCGCCCTCAAAATACAGCGCCACCTTATCCCCGCGGCCCGCGGCCACGTGTCGGTCCACGCAGTTCACCGCGACATTCAGGGTGCCCCCGGCAAACCACTCTGCGCGCGGCACGCTCAGCGTGCCATCCGCGAGCTCGCGCACGGGCTCCCACGTATGCGTGGTGTGCCACGGGGTGGCCCAGTCCAGGCGCCGCGCCTGCTCGGCCCAGAACGCCTCGGGATCGGCATCCGCGCGCGCCTTCCAGGTGCCGTCCACATTGGCGGTCGCGGCGAATTCGGCCGGGGCCGGGAAGGCGCGGGTCTCGGCCAGGAGCGCCTGCAATTCGGGCTCGGGCGCGGAGAGGGAGGCGGGGGATGCGGGCAGCGTGGTGGACATATCCCCAGGGTAGGCATCGCGCGCGCGTCGCGCCGGGCTACCCGTAACCGACCGTAACAGGACATTTTTGGGGGGATCGTGTTTAGACTCGGAGGCATGAGCAAAAAAGCGGTCACTATCGCCCTGAGCGGCGCCGGAGGAAATATCGGATATGCGGCACTATTCCGCATCGCGGCGGGGGATCTCCTGGGTCCCGATACGCCGGTGCGGCTGCGACTCCTGGAGATTCCGCAGGGTGCCGCCGCCGCGGAGGGCACGGTTTTGGAGCTGATCGATGGCGCATTCCCGCTGCTCGAGGACGTCTCGGTGCATACCGATGCCGCCTCGGCGTTTGATGGCGTGAACCAGGCCTTCCTGGTGGGGGCCCGCCCGCGCACCGCCGGCATGGAGCGCGCGGATCTTCTTGAGGCCAACGGCGGGATCTTCGGCCCGCAGGGGCGCGCCCTGAACGATCATGCCGCGGATGATGTGCGCGTGATCGTGGTGGGTAACCCCGCCAATACCAATGCCCTGATCGCGCAGCGCAATGCCCCGGATATCCCGGCCTCGCGCTTTACCGCCCTGACCCGGCTGGACCATAACCGCGCGCGCGGCATCCTCGCGGCGCAGGCGGGGGTTCCCGTGGCCGAGGTGGAGGGCGTCACGGTGTGGGGTAATCACTCCCTCACCCAGTATCCCGATCTGAGCCATGCCACGATCGGCGGCGTTCCCGCCCTGGCCAGCGTGGATCCCGCATGGGCCCGCGATGCCTATATCACCCGTGTTGCCGCGCGCGGTGCCGAGATCATTGCGGCCCGCGGGCTGTCCTCGGCCGCGAGTGCGGCCTCCGCGGCAATCGATCATATGCGCGACTGGGTGCGGGGTACCCCGGGCGAGAGCTGGACCAGCGTATCGCTGGTCTCGGACGGCTCCTATGGTGTGCCCGCGGGCCTGATCTCCTCGTTCCCCGCGCGCAGCGTGAACGGCGCCTGGGAGATCGTTCCGGGGCTCTCCGTGGACGAGTTCTCGCGCGGCCGCATCGATGCCTCGGTCGCGGAGCTGGAGGCCGAGCGCGAGGCCGTCTCGGCGCTGGGGCTGCTGGCCTCCTAGCGCAACCAAAAGGGCCCGGTACCGCGAACGGTACCGGGCCCTTCTTATGGGCGCTTAGGCCCGGGTGCGGCGACGCAGCAGGACCGCGGCCCCGCCGAGCAGCAGCGTGAGCGCAATCACGGGTGCAAAGGAACCCGCATCGCTACCGGTGTGGGCCAGCGAGCCGCCGGCCTTGGTGATGGTGGTTCCGGGCTTCACAACCGTGGTGCCGGGCTTGGTGACAACCACGGGGGTGCCCTCGGCGCTGCGGATCGCGATCACGGCAACCGTGCCCGACTGCTTGCCCTGGAATACGAGGCGGTGTCCGCCGGCCTCGAGGGCCGACAGGTCAACATCGGTCAGGACAACCTGGCCGTTGACCACCGGGAAGGTACCCAGGTAGAGGGGCGTGGAATAGGCAAAGACGTCAACCTCGGTGTCCTCGGCGGCCCAGGGCAGGTTGCCCGAAAACAGGGTCTTGAAGTTCAGCGAGTTGAGCAGGACGCCGGCCGGGGCCACAAAGCTCGCGGTGGCGGCGGCCACATCAAGCTTCTGCTCGGCGATCAGGCGGTCCAGCCCGGCCGAGTCCGCGGCGGGTGCCGGGGGCGCAACCACAACGGGGGCCGTCACGGTGATCGTGGCGGTCCGTGCCGAGGAGCCCTCATAGGCCGCGGCATCGCTCGGGGTGAACTCCGCGGCCAGGGCATAGGTGCCGGCCGTGGGGAACGGGAACGAGACGCTGAACGCGCCGGCCACCACCGGGACGGTCCGGACGGGGCCCTGGCTATCGGCGATGCGGACGGAGACGATGCCGTCCACGGCGGGGGTCACGGTGCCGGTCACGGTGACCGAGGAGTTAACGGTGACCGAGACGCTTCCGGCCACCGCGCTCAGCGTGGTCTTGGCCTTCTCAACAACGCCACCGATCAGGGTGACTCCGCCGGGCAGGTCGGCCGCGGTGATCTTGCGGGTGCTATCGGCCGCGGTGCGCAGCTGGGCGGCGGCATCCACGGTTGCGGCGCTGGCATCGGCGATAAAGATCGACGCCTGCTCGGGCGTGACGTTCTGCTTGAGGCCGAGGGTCGCGGCGCCGAGGTGTACGGGTCCGCCGTTGGCGCCGGTGACCTTACCGGTATTGCCGGGATCGCCGAGCTGCACGTCATATTTATTACCCGCGAAGGTATTGCTGCCGGTGAAGAGAACGTTGTTGATATCGTCGTTCACTCCCTGCGAGCTGCGGGTATAGAGGGCCACACCGGCCCAGGCGTTATCCACGGAGGTGACGTTATTCAGGGTCACATCCCGCGAGGTGACGGCGCTGGTCGGGGCGAAGCGGTTGGTGATGGCGATACCGTTTTTGGCATAACCCGAGAGCTTCAGATCGCTCAGGTTCAGGGTGGCGACGCCGTTGGCGTCGATACCGCTGGCGTTTACGGCATTGCCCGCGAGGGTGAGATCGCGCACGGTCACGCCCGTGACATCGGTGATCGCGATGTTTTTATTGGCGGCAACGGGGGAGAGCACGGTGGCTCCTCCCGCGGCGCCCTGCAGGGTCACGGGGCGGGTGATGTTCAGGTCCTCGGCGAAGGTGCCGGCGGCCACGCTCACGGTGCCGCCGCTGTTCACGGCATCCAGCGCGCGCTGGATCGACTTGCCCGCGGGCACGGCGATCGAATCGGCGTTCAGGGTGACTCCGCCGGGCAGGTCGTAGAGGGAGACCGCGCGGGTTCCCGTGCCGGTCCGGAGCTTGGTGGTGGCCGTGGCGGCCACGGTGCTCTTATCGGTCACAAAGATCGAGGCGAGCGCGTCCGAGGAGCGGGCTCCCACGGTGACTCCGGCGAGGGAGACGGCTCCGCCCGCGGCGCCGGTGACCTTAGCGGTATTGCCCGGGTCACCAAACTGCAGGTTATAGGCATTGCCGTAGAAAGAGTTGTTGCCGGCGAAAGCGACGTTATTGATATCGACCTCGACACCGCGCGAGCTCTTGGTATAAAACGCCAGTCCGGCCCAGGTGTTATCCGCGGAGGTGACGCCGCTGATGGTGATATCGGCCGAGGTGACCGCGGAATCGGAGCTAAAGCGGTTGGTGATCGCGATGCCGTTTTTGGCGTAATCCGAGACCTCAAGATTGCGCAGGGTCAGGTCCCGCACGCCGTTGGCGTCGATGCCCGTGGAATTCACCGCGGGGTTACCCTCAAGCTGCAGGTTCTCGATGGTGACACCCGTGGTATTGGTGATATCGATGTTCTTGCCGGAGCGCACGCCCTGCAGAACGGTCCCGGCCGTGCCGCGCAGGGTCACGGGGCGGGTGATGCGCAGGTCCTCGGTGAAGGTTGCGGCCTCGAGGGTCACAACGCCGCCCGGGGCGACGAGGTCCAGGGCCGCCTGGATGGAGGCTTCCGCCGCCACGGTCACGGTGGTCGGGGCTGTCTCGGCCTGGGCGGCGAGGGGGGCGGCGACCAGGAGGGCGCTCGCGGTTATGATCGCGGCGGAGGTCTGAAATAACCTCCGCGGGGCGATCAGGGGAGTTGCGTTCATAACATCTTCCATTCGGTTCATCGGTGACGATGGATAAAGGTGTGTCGGCGCGTTCGATATCCGGGTTCCTCCCCCAAGACACGGACACGACTCCACCACTAGGATCACGATGTTTATGTAATCGGTCAAGGAAAAAGTAGTTTTTCGGAATAATTGGTCACGTTTGGGCCAAAAATGAGCCCTGAACAGGTGTCTTTTTTGCGAATCCGGGGCAGGGCGGCGCGGTCTCCCCCGTGTGGGGGAGGGCAAAACCCCTCCCGGGGCGGATTCGCCCGGGGGTGGGCGCTCCCTATTCTGGAATCATCCACACAGACCTCAGGAGGCCGGATACATGCTGGAACTACGCGGCATCACCAAGAGTTACGCCACGCGGCGGGTGCTTGATGACATCACCTTCCGGATTGAACCCGGCCGGATGACAGGTTTTGTCGGCGGCAACGGTGCGGGAAAAACCACCACGATGCGAATCCTGCTGGGCGTGCTGGGCGCCGATGGCGGCGATGTGCTCCTAAACGGCACCCCCGTGACCGAGCAGGACCGCCGCGGGTTTGGGTATATGCCCGAGGAGCGGGGGCTCTACCCGAAGATGCGTGTGGCCGAACAGATCACCTATCTGGCCCGCCTGCACGGCCTGAGCGCCGCCAGGGCCAAATCCAATACCGAGACCCTGCTGGGGCAGCTCGGGCTCACCGAGCGCGCGGGCGATAACCTCGAGAGCCTCTCTCTCGGAAACCAGCAGCGCGCGCAGATCGCCGCGGCGCTTGTGCACGATCCCATCGCACTGGTCCTCGACGAGCCGTTCTCGGGCCTCGACCCGATCGCCGTGGACGTGGTGGTCTCCGTGCTGAAGGAACGCGCCGATTCCGGCGTGCCCGTGCTCTTCTCCAGCCACCAGCTGGATATCGTTGAGCGGCTCTGTGACGACCTCGTGATCATCGCCGGCGGAACCGTGCGCGCCTCCGGGTCCGCGCAGGCCCTGCGAGAGCAGCACCGCAGCAACCGCTACGTCCTGGAGGGCGCCGCCGATTCAGGTTGGGTGCGCGATCTCCCCGGAGTCTCCGTGCTGGGCTTTGATGCCGGCAACGTGGAGTTTGAGGCGGCAACGCCCGAGCTCGCCCAGGAGGTCCTGCGCGGGGCGCTTGCGCGCGGGCCCGTCGCCTCCTTCACCCCCGTCCGTCCCACACTCGCGCAGATCTTCCGAGAGGTCATCTAATGAGCACCCCTACCACCACCCCCACCGCCGGCACCGGTCAGGTCATCTGGCTGGTTGCCGAGCGCGAGATGTCCGCCCGGCTGCGCTCGCGCGCATTCCTCATCTCCACGGGCGTCCTGATGCTGATTGTCCTCGGCAGCGTGCTCTTTAGTGGTTTCGCCGCCAAGGGAGCATTTGCCTCCGAGGACGAGGCCGTGCGGGTGGCCACCACCGCCGAGGTCTCCGCGCAGCTTGACCTCGACCCCGCCGCATTTAATATCACCGTGGTGGCCGACGCGGAGGAGGCGCGCGATCGGGTGCGCTCGGAGGAGGCGGACGCCGCGGTCCTTGCGGGCACCGAGGGTCTCACCGTGATCGGGGAGAGCGAGGTCCCCGGCTCGCTGGTCTCGGCACTCACGCTGACCCCCACGGTGGAGCTTCTGCAGCCCGATTCCATGGACCAGATGCTGCGCTATTTTGTATCGATCGCCTTTGGCATCATCTTTATGTTCTCCGCGGTCACATTTGGAACCGCGATGGCACAGTCGGTGGTGGAGGAAAAATCCACGCGCGTGGTCGAGATCCTCATCTCCACGGTCTCGGTGCGGGCCCTGCTCGCGGGTAAGGTGCTGGGCAACTCCCTGCTCGCCTTTGCGCAGGTGGCCCTGATCGCGGCGATCGCCGTGATTGGCCTCACCGTGACCGGCCAGGACGCACTCCTGCAGGGAATCGGCGCGCCGATCCTCTGGTTTGTGATCTTCTTTGTCTTTGGGTTTGTGCTGCTGGCCTCGATGTTTGCGGCCTTCGCCTCGCTCGTCTCGCGCCAGGAGGATGTGGGCACCGCCGTGATGCCGGTGACCACGCTGATCATGATCCCGTATATCGCGGTGATCGCCTTTAATAACAACGAGACCGTGATGACCGTGATGTCCTATGTGCCGTTCTCGGCCGCGGTGGGCATGCCGGTGCGGATGTTCTCGGGCGAGGCCCAGTGGTGGGAGCCCGTGCTCTCGCTCGCGATCCTGCTGATCAGCACGGTGCTGGTGATCGGCCTCGCGGCGCGCATCTATCGGGCCTCGCTGCTGCACACCGGGGGCACCATGAAACTCACGGACGCCCTGCGCGGCTAAGCGGCGCAAAATACGGCCATCCTCCCGCGGAAGGATGGCCGTATTTTTTTAGGCGGAGGCGACGTCCTTGCGCATCTGCAGCGCGGTCACGTCATAGCCGAGCGATTCATAGAGGCCACGCGCGGCGGTGTTATATCCAAATACATTCAGGCCCAGCGTGAGCGCCCCGTGCTCGGCGGCCGCGCGCTCGGCCAGGCTCATCGCGGCACGGCCGTGGCCCGCCCCGCGGTGGGGCTCGTCGATCTCAATATCCCAGACCCACCAGTTCTCGATTTCGCCCGCCTCGCGCACGCCAATCCAGAGATAACCCACGCGCTCGGCCCCGGGCTCCGCGCCCGCGAGCACATCAAAAATGAGGTGATCCGGGGCCGGGGAGCCGCCCGGCAGATAGTTATCGCGCGTGGCCTGGGCCCGGGTGCGCGCCTCCTCGGGGGAGTCCCCGGCCTGGAGGCGTGACGCCTCATATTCCGCGGCAACGCGGTCCATCCAGGACGCTAGGCGCTCGCTGGGCATGGGGGAAAGGGTGGTTGTCATGAATTCATGATTTCATGGAATCATGACCACCCTGCACAACGCCTCCGTCCGCCACTTCGCCTCCGATAATTATGCGGGGGCGCATCCCGAGGTTTTGGCGGCGCTCGCCGCGGCCAACGGGGGTCATCAGCCCGCCTATGGCGACGACCTCTATACCGAACACCTGGGTGAGGTATTCGCCCGGCATTTTGGCGAGGGGGTGCGGGCGTTCCCGGTTTTTAACGGCACCGGGGCCAATGTGGTGAGCCTGCAGGCGATGCTGCCGCGCTGGGGCGCGGTGATCGCCGCGGGAACCTCCCATATTAATAACGACGAGTGCGGGGCCCCCGAGCGCATCGGCGGGCTGAAACTGCTGACCGTTCCCACCCCGGATGGCAAGCTCACCCCCGAGCTGATCGCCACCGAGGCCTGGGGCTTCGGCGATGTGCACCGGGCCGAGCCGCATGTGGTCTCGATCACGCAGTCCACCGAGCTGGGCACCCTCTATACACCCGCGGAGATCACCGCGATCACCGAGTATGCCCACGCCCAAAATATGCGCGTGCACGTGGACGGCTCGCGGCTGGCCAATGCGGCCGCCGCGCTGGATCTGCCGCTGCGCGCGTTCACCACCGATGCGGGGGTGGATACGGTGTCCTTCGGCGGCACCAAAAACGGCCTGGTCTTTGGCGAGGCCGTGCTGGTTCTGAACCCTGACTCGGCCAGCGGCGTGGACTATCTGCGCAAGATGGACATGCAGCTGGGTTCCAAGATGCGCTTCGTCTCGGCCCAGCTGATCGCGCTGCTTGAGGGTGACCTCTGGCTGCGCAGCGCGGCGCATGCCAATGCGATGGCCGCGCGGCTGCGTGGCACGCTGGATCGGGCCATTGCCGAGGGCCGCGCGCCCGGGCTGAGCTTCGCCCAGCCCACGCAGGTCAACGCGCTCTTTGCCTCGCTGCCCGCGGCCGCGGCCGATCGGGTGCGCGCCGATTTCCGCTTCTACGACTGGGATGCCGCGACCGAGCAGGTGCGCTGGATGACCGCATTTGATACCACCGAGGGGGATGTGGACGCGTTCGCCGCGGCCATTATTTCCGCGCTCGCCGGCTAGGGCGTGGGGTCCGGGCCGCGGCCCGGACCCCGCGGCGGGCCTAGTAGCTCATGCCCATCGCCGAGCGCACCCGATCCAGTGTGACCTCCGCGATCTCGTTGGCGCGCTCATTGCCGCGGCGCAGCACCTCCCGCACCGTGCCGGGATCGGCCGCGATACGGGCGCGACGCTCGCGATGCGGGGCAAGAAACTCGTTCACGGCCTCGGTGGTGAGTGCCTTCAGCGCGGCCGAGCCGCCGCCGCCCACCTCGGCCGCGATCTCCTCGGGGGTGCGATCCGTGCACAGCGCCGCGGTGCTCAGCAGGGCCGAGACCCCGGGCCTGGCCCCCGGGTCAAACGTGATCTCGCGGCGCGAATCGGTGGCCACGCCGCGAATCAGCGCGGCCGTCTCATCCGCGCTGGCCCCGAGCGCGATCGCATTGCCATAGCTCTTGGACATCTTGCGGCCATCCAGCCCCGGCACCTCGGGGCTCCGGGTGAGCAGCGCCTCGGGCTCGCGGAAGATGGGCTCATAGCGCTCGTTAAAGCGGCGGGCGATCAGCCGCGTGGCCTCCACATGTGGCAGATTATCCTTCCCCACGGGCACCAGGTTCCCGCCGCAAAACAGGATATCCGCGGCCTGATGCACGGGATAGGTCAGCAGCAGCCCGCTCAGTGCGCGGCCCGAGGCCTGAAGCTCGGCCTTGACCGTGGGGTTACGGTGCAGCTCGGCCTCGGACATCAGGCTCAAAAACGGCAGCAGGAGTTGGTTCAGCGCGGGCACCGCGGAGTGCGTGAAGATCGTGGTCTGCTCGGGATCCATTCCGGCGGCCAGATAGTCCAGCACCGCGCCGTGAACGTTCTCGCGGATATTGCCGGTGCCCTCGCGGTCGGTGATCACCTGATAATCGGCGAGCACCAAAAATACGTCCACGCCCAGGCGCTGGAGGCGGGCGCGTTCGGCGATGCTGCCAAAATAATGGCCGAGGTGCAGCGGCCCGGTGGGGCGCTCGCCGGTGAGGACCCGGAAGCGTTCGGGGCGCAGCTCCACCTCGCGGGTGACCGCCTCGGAGCGGGCGAGGGCGGCGGCAAATCCGGGGGTGCTGATGGGGGTCATGGGTTTTCCTTTTCCTAGGGGAGGGAAACCACACGGGCCGGATGCGGGCCGACGGGGCAAAAAAAATGGCGTTCCCCGGGGGCGGCTGCTCGTGCAGCTACCCTCGTGAACGCGTGGCTCAATCGGGGAGGCCGCTAGCGCGGCCACCACCACTGTCGATTGAGGGACATCATGTAGTCGAGTATAAACCCGGAAGCGGGCTAGGCGCCCAGCACCCGGCGCTGAAGCGAGGTCACCCGGTCATAAATCTCGGTGAGCGAGACCGCGGGGAGCTCGCCGGAGCGGCGCACCCACTCGTCAAAGGTGATCCGCAGCGCAAACGAGGCTGCGTGCACGATCAGCAGGCACTCGTCCAGATCGGCGGCCGGCGCGGGGCGCTCGCTCAGCGCGCGGGCCAGCCGGAGGTCGTTATTATCCTCGTAGAGGAGCGAGGCAGCGCGCAGGCTGGCGTGCCGCAGCATCAGCGTACGGATGCGGAAGAGCTGCTCCCGGGTATCGCCCCGCTCCCGCTCCAGGCTCAGCAGGACGCGGCGATATGCGGATTCCAGCTGGGGCAGCAGCGGGGCGCCGGCGCGCATATTTGCCACGATGGCATCGAGGGCGGAGGCGGGGGCCGGTTCGGTGGTGGCCAGCGCCTGAATCGCGGCGGTGAACGCGATCTGGCCGTTTACGGCCGCGGCCTCCTTGGAGGGGAAATAGCGGAAGAAGGTGCGCGGGGAGATCCCCGCCTCGCGGGCGATATCGGCCACGGTGGTGCGCTCGATGCCCTCGCGTTCGATCAGGGTGAGGGCGGCCGCGGTGATCTGTGCGCCGGTCTCGGCGCGGCGGCGTTCGCGCAGGTCGCCGGGGGGCGTCGCGGTGGGATCGGGGGTGTGCACGCTCCCAGGATAGCGCATTGCTGACAGATTGCGCCAAAGTGGCACAGTGTGCCATGGTTAACGCCACGCCCGCCGTTACCCGCGGCGGGCACGGTACCCAGATCCCAGGAGGAGCAATGCAACTAACCAATAAGGTCGCAATCGTCACCGGGGGCGCCGGAGGCATCGGCCGCGGCATCACCCGGGTATTCATCCGCGAGGGGGCCCGCGTGCTCTTTGTGGATAGCAATGCCGAGAACGGGGCCGCCCTCGAGGCCGAGCTGGGCCGGGACCGCGCGCGCTTCCTGCGGCTTGACCTGAGCGTGCCGGGCGCGGCGGAAACCATCCGCGATGCCGCGGTGGCCGCATTTGGTGGGCTGGATATCCTCGTGAATAATGCCAACCGCTCGACCCCCGCCCCGCTGCTGCTCGCGGATGAGGACAACCTCGCGCAGGCCTTTGGGTCAAGCTTCACCCCCACGCTCACGCTGATGCAGGCGTGCCACGAACTGCTCGCGCAGTCCTCGGGCTCGATTATCAACTTCGCCTCGGGCGCGGGCCTGAGCGGCGATCCCCTGCAGGGCTCCTATGCCGCGGCCAAGGAGGCCGTGCGCGGGGTATCCCGCGTGGCCGCCAATGAGTGGGGCGTGGACGGAATCCGCGTCAACGTGGTGTGCCCGTTTGCCCTGAGCGAGGGGGTGCAGTGGTGGTCCGAGACCTATCCCGAGCTGGCCGCCGCCGCCCTGGCCAAGGTGCCGCTCGGCCGGATCGGGGACATCGAGAGCGATATCGCGCCGGCCGTGGTGTTCCTCGCGAGCGAGGCCTCCTGCTATATCACCGGGCAGACGCTCATGGTGGATGGCGGCGGGCTGATGATGCGCTAGACCCGCTTCCCGCGGGCCACCCCACGGGTGGCCCGCGAACAGCGATTAGGAGGGACGCACCTCGGGGGAGAGCGTCTTGGCCGGATCAAACTCGGCCACGGGGTGCAGGGCCACATCGATTGCGTTCATCACGGCGGGCTCCAGCACCACACCCGAGGCGCGCGCGTTATCGGCGACCTGCTCGGGGCGGGAGGCCCCCACGATCGCGCCGGCAATATTTTTATTCTGCAGAACCCAGGCCACCGCAAGCTGCGCGGGGGTCAGCCCCAGATCGGCGGCGATCGGCGCAAAACCTGTGTGCACGGCGGTGAGGACGTCCTCGCGCAGATAGTTCTTAATCATATTTGCGCCGCCCTTCTCATCGGTCGCGCGGCTGCCCGCGGGCAGCTCCTGCCCGGGCACATATTTGCCCGAGAGCACACCCTGGGCCACGGGGGACCAGACGATCTGGGAGATCCCCAGCTCCTCCGAGGCGGGAACCACCTCGGCCTCGATCACGCGCCATAGCGCGGAGTACTGCGGCTGATTGGAGATCAGCCGGAAACCCAGCTCGCTCGCGAGGGCCTGACCCTCGCGCAGCTGCTGCGCGTTCCACTCCGACGTGCCGATATACAGGGCCTTGCCCTGGCGCACGATATCCGCGAAGGCCTGCATGGTCTCCTCAAGCGGGGTTTCATAATCGTAGCGGTGGGCCTGATAGAGGTCCACATAATCGGTGCCGAGGCGGCGCAGCGAGCCGTTGATCGACTCAAAGATATGCTTGCGGCTCAGCCCGGAGTCGTTATGACCCTTGGGGCCGGTGGGCCAGTACACCTTGGTGAGGATCTCCAGTGACTCGCGTCGCTCGCCGCGCAGGGCATCGCCCAGCACGGTCTCCGCCGCCGTATTTGCATAGGTATCGGCGGTATCAAACGTGCTGATGCCGGCGTCGAGGGCCGCGCGGACGCTGCGGGTGGCGATATCGTTTTCCACCTGCGAGGCATGCGTGAGCCAGTTGCCAAAAATGATCTCCGAGATTTTGAGACCGCTGTTTCCGAGATATCTAAAGTCCATGGGCCCACGCTACCCAGTGATCGGGGCGACCCGCTATGTTTCGAGGCCACCCGGCACAATAATTCCGTGCTCATAGGAATACACCACGGCCTGGATCCGATCGCGCACCCCGAGCTTTTGCAGCACCTTGGAGACGTGAGACTTCACGGTGGCCTCGCCCACAAAGAGCCGCGTGGCGATCTCCAGGTTGCTCAGGCCGCGGGCCACCAGCCCGAGGACCTCGCGCTCGCGGTCGGTGAGCTCGGTGAGGCAGGCGGGGGGTGTTGCCGGGGCGGCCGGGGAGGAGGGCGTCTCGGCAAAGCGGGAGATAACCCGCCGGGTGAGCTCGGGCGCGAGCAGCGCATCGCCGCGGGAGACCACGCGCACGGCCTCGATCAGCTGCTCGGGTGTGGAGTTTTTGAGGAGGAACCCCGCGGCGCCGGCCCGCAGCGCCCGAAAGAGATAGTCGTCGCGGTCAAATGTGGTGAGGATCAGCACCGCGGCGCGCAGCGCGGGATCGGCCGTGATCAGGGCGGTGGCCTCTAGCCCGTCCATATCCGGCATCTGCACGTCCATGCAGATCACATCGGGGTGGGTCTCGCGGGCGCGCAGCAGGGCCTCGGCCCCGGTGGCGGCCTCGGCCACGATCTCCAGATCGGGCTGGGAGCCGAGGATGATGCGGAAGCCGGCGCGGACCATCTCGTGGTCATCAACCAGAAGGATGCGGGTGGGGGTGGCGGTCATGATGCGGACGGTCCTTCGGTTGGTGGCCGGGTGAGTCCCACGTTAGCGGGGCCGGGAGCGGGCTCGGTCCCGCCGGACAGCGGGGGACTATCTGTGGTCGCACCGATTATGCGCGGCAGGAAGACCCGCACCAGATATCCGCCGCGCGGCTTGGGCCCCAGCTCAATCTCGCCGCCGAGTGCCGCGACCCGCTCGCGCATGCCGAGATGGCCCAGGCCCGTGCCAAGCCCCGCGCGCGGGGCCGAACCGGTATTGCCCACCTCCAGTTCCAGGCCCGCGGGCAGATAGCGGAGGCGCAGATCGGCGGTCGCGGTGGGGCCGCCGTGTTTGCGCACATTGGTGAGCGCCTCCTGGGCCACGCGGTAGAGCGTAAAGCCGGTGAGGGTCTCCACCGGATATTCCTCGCCCAGGGTCTCCAGGCGGGTGGAGAGCCCGGCCACCCGGTTTTCCTGCACCAGCGCGGGCAGCGCGGCGAGGCCCACCGTGGAATTGGACTCGGTATCGGGGCGCTCGGCCTCGGGGCGGCGCAGGGTGCCGAGCAATACCCGCAGCTCCTCGATCGCGGAGCGGGCGCTCGCCTCGACCCCGCTCAGCGCGTCGCGGGCCACGTCCGGATCGCTCTCCAGCGTGAATCGCGCGGCCCCCGCCTGCACCCCCATCAGCGAGACGTGGTGGGCCACCACATCGTGCAGCTCGCGCGCAATCCGCAGGCGCTCAAGCTCGATGGCCTGCGCGGCGGTGCGCTCGCGCTCGCGGCGCAGCTCCTCGGAGCTCGCCGCGAGGGCGCGCTGCTGTTCGGCCCCGGCCCAGGCCCGGTCGCCCATAAAATAGGCGCCGCCAAAATAGAGCAGATTGGTGAGCAGCTGCACCAGCAGGAAGGCCAGGAGCGGGGAGAGCGCCCCGGCCCCCGAATACACCTTCAGCAGCGCGGGATCGGTGGCCGAGGCAAAGAGGTTCACGATGAGCCAGATAAACATCGCGATGATGACGAGGGCGCGCAGCGCAAACGCGCGCCGGCGATCGGCCACGCAGGCCCCCACGGTATATACCGCCAGAAACAGCGCCACATTGGAGATCAGGGTCTCGGGAACGCGCGCGCTGCCGCCGATCATGAAGGCCGCCGAGACGAGCAGGAGCACGCTGCCGGGATAGACCCGCCGCCAGGCCAGCGGCACGGTCATGACCAGACACCAGATGAGGCTGGCCCAGAGCGGCGGCGGATCCTTGACAAAACCCATCTGCATAAACAGCACCAGGCTCAGGACACCGCATACGGATAAAATCGCCGCGAGCGCGCGATCAAAGACGAGGCTGGAGCGGTTCATCCCCTCAGCCTAGTGAGCGCGGCCCGCGGCGACATCCGCCGGGGGACGGATCTTAGGTCCAGCGGTTTTGTGCCCAGCGGCCGAGCAGGCCCACCAGGGCATCGGTGAGCTTACCGATCACGGCCAGCAGGATGATCGCGAGGAAAATCCGATCCAGCCGCCCGTTGCCCTGGGATTCGCTGAGCAGATAGCCGAGCCCCATCGAGGCCCCGAGCAGCTCGGCGGCCACGAGGAAAAGCCAGGCCTGGGCGAGCGCGAGGCGCAGGCCCGAGATCACCGCGGGGATTACCGCGGGCAGCTGCACGGTGGTGAACAGGCGCACACCGTTGAGGCCAAACGCGCGCGCGGCCTCCACGAGGTTTTTATCCACGTGCCGCAGCGCCCCGGAGACCGTGGTGTACACGGGGAAAAACGCGCCGATCGCGATCAGCGTGATCTTGGAACTCTCGCCGAGCTTCATCCACAGCACCAGCAGCGGCAGCCACGCGAGCGAGGGCACCGCACGGATGGCCCCGAGCGTGGGGGCCAGCAGGATATCGCCCGCGCGGGACAGGCCCACGATGGCCCCGAGGAAGAGGCCCGCGGCGGCACCCACGGCAAAGCCGATCAGGACCCGCTGCAGGGAGATGGCAATATAGAGCCCCAGCTTGCCGCTCGCGGCCAGGTTGACCCCGGCCTCCCAGACCATCGCGGGCGTGGGCAGGCGCGAGCTGGGGATCAGCCCACTCGTGGACGCCACCTGCCACGCGGCCAGGATCAGCAGCGGGAGCAGTACCCCGCCGAGGACGATGACCCCGCGCCGGGCGGCGAGCGTCCGGCGCGGTGCGGCGAGGGTGGCGGCGGTGCTCATTTCCGGTCCGTGGTGACCGCGTTCTGGGCGAACGTGGCGTTAAAGAGGCCCTTCAGGGCGGTGTCTACCTTGTCCTGGGTGTCCACCGAGTCGATCTCCACAAAGATCGGGCCCACGGTGGTCAGGACGGACTTCTGGGCGGCCCCGGGCACCGGATCGATATCAAAATTGGTGCGGTCGGTGATCACCTGGGTGGCCACCTCGGGGGTGAGCCCACCGGCCTCGGCGAGGATGCTCGCGGTCTCCTCGGGGTTGGCCAGCGCCCAGACGCGGGCATCGGCATAGGCATTGGCCACGGACTGGGCCAGCTTGGGGCTCTTCGTGAGGAAGTCCTCGGTCGCGGCCACGATGTCATACGTATTAAAGTCCACATTGCGGTACAGGAAGCGCGCGCCATCGGTCACCGCGGTGCCCATGATCGGGTCAAGACCGGCCCAGGCATCCACCGAGCCGCCCTGCAGCGCGGACCAGCCATCGGCGTGCTGCAGGTTTTCGATGGTCACGTCCTCGGCGCTCAGGCCGGCCTCCTCAAGCGACTGCAGGAGGAAAAAATAGGGGTCGGTACCCTGGGTGGCGGCGATCTTTTTGCCCTTGAGCTGGGCGACGTCGGTGATCGGGGAATCGGCACCCACGACCAGCGCGGCCCACTCGGGCTTATTGGCCACCACGATCGCCTCGATCGGCGAGCCATTGGCGCGGTTCAGCAGCGCGGCCGAACCGGCGGTCGAGCCCACGTCCAGCGCCCCGGCCAGCAGCGCGGCATTGGCCTTATTGGAGCCCGCGGACTGGATCCAGTTCACCTTCACGTCATCGGCGGCGAGATCGGATTCGAGCCAGCCCTTTTCCTTGATGATCAGCGAGAGCGGGTTATACGTGGCGAAATCGATATTCAGCACGCTCGCCTCGGAGCCTGCGCCGGACTCTGCATCGGGGGCCTTTTCCCCGGCCACACAGCCGGAGAGCACAAGTGCGCCCGCGGCGAGGACCGCGGCGAGGGCAAAACGAGAAAGCTTCATGACGGGGATGTCCTTGCTGTTTAGTACGGAAAATGGGGAATGCTGGGGAGGGCCTCATCGCCGCGGTTCTGCCCGTGGCGGGAGACGCCGAGGCCGGCCAGGAGGCGGCCGCGCAGCTCGGCGAGTTCGGCCGATCCGCGATCGCGGGGGCGGGCGCCGGGCACGGTGATCTCCTGGGTGATTACGGCACCCGCGGTGCCGGTCTCGTGGCCCAGCAGGATCACCCGGTCGGCGAGCTGGAGTGCCTCGTCCACGTCGTGGGTGACCAGCAGGATCGTGGCGGGTTCCGCGCCGTGGATATCCAGCAGGAGGTCCTGCATATTAAGCCGGGTCAGGGCGTCCAGCGCGCCGAAGGGTTCGTCCAGCGCAAGCACCCCGGGGTTGCGGGCGAGGGCGCGGGCCAGCGAGGCGCGCTGGGCCATGCCGCCGGAGATTTCGCGCGGGCGGTGATCGGCAAAATCGGCGAGGCCCACCAGCGAGAGGAGGCGGTTCACGCGCGCGGCACCCTCGGCGCGCGGGGTGCCGCGCGGCAGCCCGAGGGCCACATTGGCGCGCACGGTGCGCCAGGGCAGCAGCCGCGGCTCCTGGAAGCCGATCGCGGTGCGGGCGTTGATCCCGCTGATCGCGGTGTCATCCAGCAGCAGGGTTCCGGTGCTGGCCACGTCGAGGCCGCCGAGGATGCGCAGCAGCGTGGATTTTCCGCAGCCGCTCGGGCCCAGGATCGCGATGATTTCGCCCGGGGCGACCGCAAGATCGATATCGCGGATGACCGGGCGGGCGTCCTCCGCACGCGCACCGGCGAAGGTGCGGCCGATGCCGCGGAAGTGTACGCTCGCGGCGCTGGAGTTGGCGGACATGCGGGGGTTCTCCTGAACTGATGGTGGATAGGGGGAAAAATTTTAGGGGCTCTACAGCCCACGGTAACCAGAGCCGCGACGCGCGGTGCAATCCCGCGTAATAGTTCGTCATGCGTGGGAGCCGCTTCCCTGCCGGGACAGCCGCTACGGTGGCGGGAGGGCCGGTACCGCGGCCGGCAAAGGGGACGGCTCATGGTCATGGTTGATAATGCGATCTATGTGGACGGGGCGCGTGCAGCCTCCCCCGCCTCCCTCGAGGAGACCTATGCGCAATTGAGGGCGCGGCCCGGCGCGATGGCCTGGATCGGGCTCTATCGTCCCGAGCCCTCCGAGCTGCAATCGCTCGCGGCCGAGTTTGGCCTGCACGAGCTGATCGTGGAGGATGCCGAGCTGGGGCATCAGCGCTCCAAGATCGAGCGCTATGGCGACACGGTTTTTACCGTGCTGCGCCCCGCGCGCTATCTGGACGAGAGCGAGCGCGTGGAGTTTGGCGAGGTGCATATCGTGGCCGGGGCGGATTTTGTGATCGTGATCCGGCACTCGGAAACCCCCGATCTGGCCGCGGTTCGCGCCGAGCTGGAGGCCGATCCCGCGCGGCTCGCGGGGGGTCCGGGGGCCGTGCTCTATGCGATCGTGGACCGGATTGTGGACGATTATGAGCCCGTGGTGGCGGGGCTGGAAAACGATATCGACGAGATCGAGGACGCCCTGTTTGCCGAGGGGCACGAGCAGTCCCAGCGCATCTATCAGCTTAATCGCGAGGTGATCGAGTTTCAGCGCGCGGCCGTGCCGCTGCTCGCGGTGCTGCGCGAGATGCACGATGCCGTGGGCGAGACCGGAAACCCGGTGGAGGCGCGGCGGCGGCTGCGCGATGTGAGTGATCATGCCACCCGGGTGGTGGAGCGCCTGGAGGGATTTCGCACGCTATTGCAGAGCGCCCTCACGGTGAATTATTCGCTGGTCGGCCAGCGCCAGAACGACGAGACCCGGCTGCTCTCGGAGGCGAGCCTGAGCCAGAGCGAGGAGATGAAAAAGATCTCCAGCTGGGCAGCGATCATCTTCGCGCCGAGCCTGATCGGCTCGATTTATGGCATGAATTTTCGGATCATGCCGGAGCTGCACTGGACGTGGGGATATCCGTTTGCCATGTTTTTGATGGTGGCCTTTGCCGGTGTGCTCTATCTCATCTTCAAAAAGAAGCACTGGCTCTAGGCGGAGAAACGGGCGGCATCGGGACCGTAGGGGTTCCGATGCCGCCCGCGAGGGGGTGCGCGGTGGGTCCGCGCCCGAGGGGGCCGAGCCGGTTAGGCTCGCGCGCCCCGGCGGCGCACGGTAAAGACCGTTCCGGCCGCGAGGAGCAGCAGCGCAAGCGCGGCCGCGGGGAGCATATCCGATCCGGTGGACGCGAGCCCCGGAGCAGGCTTGGCGGCCTCCGGGAGAGCGCCGGCCGGGTTGCTACCGGCCGGGTCGGCGACGGTCAGGGCGGCAAAAACCGAGCCGCTCGTGACGCCACGCAGCTCCACGCGGTGGGCACCGGCGGCGGCATCGGCGGGAATCGTGACCGTGGTGGCTACGGCACCCGCGGGATCGGCGGTCACGGTGGCCAGGACCACGGGGGTCGAGTGCAGCCAGATCGCGATCTCCTCGCCGGCGGCGAAGCCGCTGCCGGTCAGGGCCAGCTCGGCCCCGGGCAGGACGGAATCGCTGCCGAGTTCGAGCGCCAGGGTGGTCTCGGGTGCGGGGTCGATGATGACCTCTCCCGGCTCGGCGCATTCGAGGACCAGCTTGAGGTCCAGCTGCTCGGGCGGCACGGGGAGCACATCCGTGCGGACCGTGGCCTCGGTGCTGCCGGGTGCGTGGCAGGATTCCGCACTGGCCTCGACCACGTAATAGCCGGCCATCACGTCCCACGCGAAGGCGCCGTCGGTTCCCGTGACATCGGGGTTCTTCCGGTTGTTGGGCGACATCAGGGCGCTGCCCTCCTCCACGGCGATAAAGGGGCCCTCGGGGCTATCGGCACGCAGCAGGGTCACGGTGGCATCGGCCACCGGCTTATCGGCGGTATCCACGATGGTGCCGCTCGGGTCGATATACAGGTCGGTTGTGGTCGTCACGCCCAGCTCACCCGGGCAGAGCTTTGTGATTCGCAGCTCTACGGGTCCGTAGCTTTCGAGGTCGATCGTGGCGGGAATCGTTGCCCGATAGAGCCCGCGGTTTTGGGTGTCCGGCACCATGTTGTCAGACCAGACCCTCCGCCCGTTAGGGGCGTAAATCCCGAAGTTTACGCTGCCCGACGAGCAGGCGGTCACGGTCATGATCGTGGCCTCGCGCCACTTGGGTGAGTCTACGAGGGTGCCGTCCAGCTTGGTCAGGGTGGTGCCCTCGGGCGGAACGCGGTTCGGGCGAGGGAGCTGAATATCCGCCGTCTTCTGCTCCGCGGGCAGAATCGAGACCTGTACGGATTTGGGCCAGAGATAGCTGGTATTCGGCGCGGGGCTTGCTATCACAAGCTGGGAACCTTCGAGGTTTGGGAGCAGGTAGCGTCCCTGGGCATCCGTGGTGACCATGTTATAGCTCCCGTTATAGCGGCTCGGGCTGGCCTGCACGATGGCGCCGGGCATCGGACGCCCGCGGTCATCCCGGACCGTGCCGCTGAGGCTGCCGGAGGGGGTGGGGAGCTGACCCGCGCGCAGGTTAAACGTATAGCGCCCGAGGGTGCCGGGGGAGTTCAGGCTCCCCGCGGTCAGGGCCCACTCCTGGCCGTCGGTAAGGACGGAGATCTCCTGGGGGAGCCCGGCGTTTTCGGGGGCGGGGATCAGTACACCGGATCCGGGAAGCGCGGTGCGCCAGATGGCATTGGGCTCATCATGCGAGATCATGCCCGCGAAGCCGCGGAAGAAGCCGTCGTGGGCCCCGGCGCTCTGCACTGAGTCGTAATTGAAGGTGACGTCCACATCGCCGACGGTGCCGCCGGGCAGGGCGGAGCGATCGCGGATGAGGAGCTGGAAGGAGTTGGTTCCCGCGGGTATACCCATGGCGTCATAGCGGTCCCCCGCGGCGACGCCGACCCAGTTGGCGCAGAACGTCGAGCCATCGGGGCTCGCGCCATAGGTGATGGCCTCCGAACCGGCGATGGAGGTGTCCAGCAGCGAGTAAAACGGTGCGATCTGCTCGGAGTGCCACTCGGAAATTCCCACGCCGTCGTCATAGCCGGGCTCGGTCACCGGTGACCCGAAGGAGACGCTGCCCACCGAGTTCACGTAAAGCTCGTTATGGGTCTGGCCAAAATAGCCGATGGGGAACGGCAGCGCCACGGCGGGGCTGGAGACGCCGATCCCGCGGTCGAGCGAATTATTGGAGCAATAGGCAAGATCCTGCACGGCGTGTGCGGGGGTGCCCGGTGCGGCGGAGGCCGGGGCCGGGGCCGCGGTGAGCGGAACCAGGCCGGCGGCGAGCAGTGCGATGCCCGCGGCGCCGAGCGCCCCGATCCCGCGGCGCATGGATGATGGACGAGGTTTCATATCCCTGTTTTCTGTGAGTAATGAGCTGGAAAAGCCTCTTCTCACGTGTCATCGCGGCGGCACTCTCCCTATGCCCCGATCGTGGCATAGGCGACAGTCAAAACGGGCCGGGGGAAAACAAACCTTGGTCTAGATTAGATTCGATATCTAAAGCGACAACAAAAAACCCGCGTAATCACGCGGGTTTTTGGGTAAATGGGTGCGGAAAACGACGCCCCCATCCGGACGGTCCGACGTGCTTTTTCGGACCGGGATTGGGTTAGACGGCGGGAACGCCCTTGCTGCGCAGGAAGGCGGCGGGATCTGTCATCTCGCCAAAGATCTCGATCTTCAGGTCGAGGTGCGGACCGCTGACCACTCCCGTGGCCCCGACGCCGGCGATCACGGTGCCGCCCTGGACGGTATCGCCCACGGCCACCTTGGCCGAGCCGGTGAGCAGGTGGCCATATACCGAGGAAACACCCTCGCCGTGGTCCACGATCACGCGGTTGCCATAGGCTCCGGCATTGCCCACGAAGGTCACCACGCCATCGGCGATTGCGCGGATGGGGGTGCCCGAGGAGCCGGCGAAGTCCATGCCCTCGTGGAAGCTATTGGAGCAACCCACGCTATTGCAGATGAGGTTACGGGGGCCATAGGGCGAGGTGATCGGCCCGGGAAGCGGACGCCACCAGCCCTGCGAGGACGGGCCCGAATAGCCGCCGAGGGCGGTGAGGCTATCGTATTCGGAGGGCTTCAGTGCGCCGTTGGCGGTGGAATAGCTGCCGCGATCGAGGACCTCGGCGGACACGGTATCGCTCACGGTGAGGGACTGCGCGGGGCGGACCTCCCCGCGGATCAGCGCGGTGGCGGAGGTGCTTACGATCACGCCGTCGCTCGAGGCCTGGGCGCTATCGGTGGTGGCAAAGGCGGGCAGGCCCGCGGTGCCAAAGAGTGCCGGAACGATGAGGGCGGCGATCACGGTGGAACGCATGCGGCGGCGGGGCTCGCGCGGTGCGGCCACAAAGCTGGCGCGGCGACCGGCGGCGCGGCGCGGTGCGCGGCGGCCGCGGGAGGGGGCCTCGTGGGTGGCCTCCTCGGTGGGTGCGGAGGACTGGGTGCGGATCGGGCCGGTGGTCTCGGGGAAGGGCAGCGAGAGCAGGATCGGATCCGTGGGGGAGGCGGTGCGGGTGCGGGGCTCCTCCGCGGGGGCCTCGGCCGCGACGGCGGGTGCGGCGTCCACGCGGGGCTCGGCGGTGGCCGTGGCCCGGGCGGCGGGGGCGCTGGCATCGGGGGTTGCGCGGCGGAAGCGGCGGGCGAGCGACGGGGTGACCGCGGCATCCGCGGGGTGTACCGCCGCGGCGTCGAGCACGGGGGCGTCCGCGGGCGCGCTCTGCAGAACCGGGGCGGCGGGGCTCTCCGCGGGCGCGGGGTGCAGCACGGAGGTATCGAGGATCGGTGCCACGGCGGGGGCCGGGAGCGAAGCCGCCTCCTCGGCGGCGCGCCGTGCGGCGGCCTCGCGCAGGCTCCGGCGGGTAGGCGGTACCTCGGCAGCGACCCGAGCGGACTCGGGGGTGATGCTTTCGGTCAACGTGTTCTCCGTGCGGCGCGTGAATGGGGGAGGGTTCCGCGCCGTTTTTTTGATGATGGGGGTGAGTTTTTTGCCCGGAACGGCCGGGCTCTCACCTGGTTGCCGTGTGAATCACCCGCGGCAACCATTCAAGATTACCGGAGTTTTCGCGATCCTGCCTGGATTTTTGCCGTTATATAACGGAAACATAACGAGGATCCGCGTGGTTCTGCGGGAGGGGGCGGTTAATTAAAATTCGGGACGCCCCCGAACCCGACAGAATAGCAATCGTTTTCCGACGTCGGGCGACCGGAAAGGCGCTCCGATTAGCCAAAAATCATCGGCCGGTCATCGTCGTCCTCATCGAGGGAAATGTCCACCACCACGGGAACATGATCGGAGGGCCCGTCGCCCTTGCGCTCCTCGCGGTGGATCGATGCCTCGGTCACGAGCTCGGCAAATGCCGGCGAGCCCAGGATGAAGTCGATCCGCATTCCCTCGTTGCGCGGGAACCGCAGCTGGGTATAGTCCCAGAACGTAAAGCCCTCGGGCACCAGCGGGCGCACCACATCGCTCAGGCCCGCGGTCTCAAACGCGGCCAGGGCTGCACGCTCCTCCGGGGACACATGGGTGGAGGAGCCCAGGGTGAAGGAGGGATCGCCCATATCCGAGTCCAGGGGGGCCACATTCCAATCGCCCATCAGGGCCAGCGGCAGCTCGGGGGACTCCGCGAGCCAGCGCTCGGTATTGGCCCGCAGCGCGTCGAGCCAGGCGAGCTTATAGTGCCAGTGCGGATCATCCAGGGCCCGGCCATTGGGGATATAGAGCGTATACAGGCGCACGCCGTTTACGGTGGCCCCCATCGCGCGGGCCTCAAGCGGAACGCCCGCGGCATCCTCGGTGGGGAACCCCTCGAAGTTCAGGCGCGGGCGCGCGGCGGGCTTGCCAAAACCGGGCATGCCGTCAAACCCGATGGTCACATCCTCCAGGGGAAGGCGGCTGGCGAAGGCCACGCCGTTCCACTGATTAAGCCCGTGCACGTGCAGCTCATAGCCCGCCGCCTCAAAGGCCTCGCGGGGGAATTGATCGGGGCGACACTTAATCTCCTGCATTCCGAGCACATCGATGTCCTCGCGGATGAGCCAGTCCACGACGCGATCGACGCGGGCACGGATGGAGTTTACGTTCCAGGTGGCAATTCGCATGCCTCTACCGTAACGGCACCGCGGGAGGATTGGCCCGCGGGCTGTGTCTAACGCCGCCGCACCCGTAAGCTAGGGAGTGTGACCGACGCACGCCAGAAACTCATTGAATTTATTAAGGCCGACGCCGTATTCCACGGCGACTTCACGCTCACCAGCGGGAAGAAGGCCACCTATTATGTTGACCTTCGCCGGGTCAGCCTCGATCACCGGGTTGCCCCGCTGATCGGTCAGGTCATGCTTGACCTGATCCGGGATATCCCGGATGTGGTGGCCGTGGGTGGCCTCACCATGGGCGCCGACCCCATCGCCTCCGCCGTATTGCACCAGGGCGCGGCCCGCGGGGAATCCTATGACGCCTTTGTGGTGCGCAAGGAGCCCAAGGATCACGGCCGTGGCCGCCAGGTTGAGGGCCCCGATCTTGCCGGAAAGCGCGTGATTGTGCTGGAGGACACCTCCACGACGGGCGGTTCCCCGCTGCAGGCCATCGAGGCGCTGAAGAAGGTGGGCGCCGAGATCGCCGGCGTGGCCGTGGTGGTGGACCGTAATACCGGTGCCAAGGAGATTATCGAGGCCGCCGGCTATCCGTATTTCTCGGCCATCGGCCTGCACGACCTGGGCCTGGTCTAATGGCCGGGGACGAGCGGGACGCACAGGAGCGCCGCCCGGAGGATATCGAGGGGGTTCCGGCCGAGCGCACATCGCGCGAGGGCGTGGATGCCGCCAACGGTTCCGACTCGTCCCCGATTTCCGAGTCCACCGCCGTGGAGGGCGAGGCCCCGGCCGAGCCGATAGAGCCGGCCGGGCACGAGCCCAATAAGTGGGAGCAGCGCGCCTCGCGCTGGGCCCTCACCTGGCCCCCGGCCGAGGACGGCACGCCCGTTTCCGAGCCGCTGGGCACCGAGTGGCTGCTATCCGAGCTGGAGGAGACCGGCGCGATCGAGCTGCCCACGCTTCCCGAGGACGCGGCGGAGAGTGCACCCGCGGAGGGGCTCGAGCCCGCCGTGTCCGCCAAGCCCGTTCTGTCCGCCGAGCCGGTGCTGCACCCCGTGCCCGCCGAGCCCGTGGCCCCGGCCGCGGAGCCCGAGCCGGCCACCGAGATTCTTTCCGTGCCGCTTCCCGCGGGCGAGAGCGACGCGGTTTCCGCGCCCCCGACCGCCCCGGCACCGCCCGTCGCCGAGCCCGAGCCTGTCACCCCGGTATCGTCCGTCGTGGAGCCAGAGAGTGTCGCCCCGGTATCGTCCGCGGCGGAGCCCGAGCCTGTCGCCCCGGTATCGTCCGCGGCGGAGCTTCCCGCCGCCGAGGCCAATTCCGAGGGTTTTGCCACCTCGATTCCGATCATTCGCGCCGAGGGTGATACCGCCCCGTTCCAGCGCAGCGACCGCGTGGTAGCGGGCCCCGTCTCCGAGACCCCGGAGGGGGAAACCCCCGCGCCGTCCGGCGGCTCCCCGCTGTTTTCCACCTCGGTGGAGGACGGCGCCCCCGCGACCTTCGAGACCCCGCTCGCCCGCAAGGTGGCCGCCGAGCAGGTCGCCGATTCCGAAACCTTCGCGGGAGCGATCCCGGTGGTGGGCAGCCCCGCGCCCGCCGAGCCGGCAGTGACCGAGCCCGCGCCCGCCGAGCCGGCACCGACCGAGTCTGCGCCCGCCGAGCCGGCAGCGACCGAGCCCGCGCTGACCGAGCCTGTACCGACCGATCCTGCGCCGGTTGAACCCGCGACCGCTGAGCCCGTACATGTTGAGGCCGTACCGGTTGAGGCCGAGCCGACGCCGGAGCCCGAGGTCGTGCCGGTCGAGCATGCGCCCGTACCGGAGCCCGCCGAGCCCGCACCGACCGAGCCCGAGCCTGCGCTCGCCGAGCCTGAGTCCGTAGAGCCCGAGCCCGCGCCGGGCGAGCCGGGCACCCATCTCGAGTCCTGGGAGCGCCCCGCCCCCGAGACCGACCCCGATGAGATCATCGTCGAGGCGGAGCATATCGAGGAGATCCTCCACGCCCCGCACTCCGATCTGGAGCTGCCCGATGATCCCGAGACCTCGCGCCCGCTCTCGGGCCGCCTCCCGGTACTCTCCGAGCAGGCCACCCCGCGCAACGCCCGCGATCTGGACCCCACCGCCGAGGCCCCCGCCGCGGCGCAGCCCAACCTCGCCGAAACCGGTGCCCCGTTCAGCTGGGCGCTGACCCCGAACGACCGGCTCGACCCGCGTGTGCACGCGGAGAGCGCGGAGCCCCTTCCCGCGGAGGAGGCCACCGAGACCGCGGGGCTCACCCGCCCCGAGGCCCTCACCACCGAGACGGTGGCGGTGGATATGAGCGAATATCTCGGAGATGCGCCCACCGACTCCGCGGCGTCCGCCGCCGCGGGCCTGATCGCGGGAAACCTCGCCGCGGGTGCCGCCGGTGCCGCGGGCCTGGCCGGAATGGCCGATGCCTCCCCGCTCTCGGGCCCGATTAATATCGTGCCGCCGGGGGCCAACCCGGCCAACCCCGCCGACCCCGCCGACCCCGCCGAGCCCTCGGTTCTGGACCTCGTGAACCGCGTGCGCGAGAGCCATACCCCCGATCCTGATCTGCCCCCGGCCGCGGTCGAAATCCCGCCGATCACCGCCGAGATTCCGTTTATCACCACTACCGGCATCGTGGATCTTGATGCCATCGTGGCCGCCGCGGAATCCCCCGCGACCCCCGAATCCCCCGCCGCGGCCGCCGATCCCGGCGAGACCGTGGCCTTCACCAACCGGGAACTGGCCGATGCCATCGGCGTGCCCGTTCCCCCCGCGCCGCCGGTCCCGCCGGTACGCGGCCCGGGCTCCGGTTCGGGGGCCACCCCGCCGCCCCCGCGCGGACGCAAGCGCCCCGGATGGTTCTTCCCGCTGATCGCGGTGGCAGCGATTGCCGCACTGATCGGGCTCTATTTCCTCAGCAATACCATCGCATCCTCGCTGAAATCCCCCGCGGAACCCGCGCCCAGCGCCTCCGCCGAGGTCACCCCGAGCACGGAACCCGAGCCGCCCGCCACGGGCCCGCTCCCCGCGGGAACCCATGCCTGGGATGAGCTGCGCGGCGGCGAATGCCTCGCGCCGTTTAGTGACGGCTGGGCCCGCGAGTTCACCGTGGTGGACTGCGCCACCGAACACAACGGCCAGTTTGTTTCCAGCGTTGTGATCGACGAGGCCCCCGATGCCGTATTCCCCGGCGAGGCCGCCCTCGCCGCCCGCTCCGCGCTGGCCTGCTCCGCCCCCACGGTGCTCAACCGCGAGGCCGCCGCCGCGTTCCCGGATCTGCTGATCCAGGCCACGTATCCGATCACGGCCGAGCAGTGGGCCGCCGGGCAGCGCTCCTATGACTGCTTTATCTCCCGCCCGGATGGCGCGCCCCTCACCGGGAGCCTCGCCCCGGTGCAATAGCCGGCAGCATAAACATAAAAACGGCCCTTCCCCACCGAGTGGGGAAGGGCCGTTTTGGGCTCTGCGGGATTAGACGACCTCGGACTCCACGGGGGAATCCGAGAGCAGGTCCTTTACGCTGCCCAGAATCTCATCGGGGCGGAACGGATAGCGGCCGATCTCGGCCTCATCGCTGATTCCGGTGAGCACCAGCACGGTGTGCAGCCCGGCCTCGATTCCGGCCACGATATCGGTGTCCATGCGGTCACCGATCATTCCGGTGTTTTCCGAGTGCGCGCCAATCTTATTCAGCGCGGAACGGAACATCATCGGATTGGGCTTGCCCACCACATAGGGCTCAAAGCCCGTGGCCTTGGTGATCAGCGCCGAGATGGCGCCGGTCGCGGGCATCGGGCCCTCGCGGCTCGGGCCGGTGGCATCGGGGTTGGTGGCGATAAAACGCGCGCCCCCGCTGATCAGGCGAATGGCCTTGGTGATCGCCTCAAAGGAGTAATTGCGGGTCTCGCCCACCACCACATAATCGGGGTTGGATTCGGTCATGATAAAACCGGCCTCGTGCAGCGCCGTGGTGATTCCGGCCTCACCGATCACAAACGCGGTGCCGCCGGGCTTCTGACCCTTAAGGAACGCGGCCGTGGCCAGCGCCGACGTCCAGATGCGGTCCTCGGGGACCTCGAGGCCCGAGGCGCGCAGGCGGGCACTCAGGTCGCGGGGAGTGAAGATGGAGTTATTGGTGAGCACGAGGTACGGTTTGCCCTCGTCCCGCCACTGCTGGAGGAGCTCGGCGGCCCCCGGGATGGCCTTATTCTCGTGAACAAGAACCCCATCCATATCGGTGAGCCAACATTCAACCTCGGCGCGCTTCTGCTGCATTCGCGAAACTCCTTCTGCTGTAGCCATCGGGTCCAGTCTAGGCGACCGGTGTCACCCCGGGGAGGCCCGGGGTGTGAAATCTATATTTCGGATTTCCCGCCGGATCGGGCGAGCTCACCGATCCAGATCGCCTCGGCGGCGCCCTCGGGCAATTCCACCCGGGCGTCCCCCGCCGCCAGCACGGGGAGCGGGGTCAGCGCCTCCACCCGGATGATGCTTCCCGGGCCCAGCCGGTTTTCGGCGAGCTGGCGCAGGACCCGCGGATCGCGGTCCCGGATGCGCACGATTGGCCCCTCGGCACCCACCCCGGCCGCGGCCACCGTGCGGGTCTCGGGGCGCACCACGTGGCCCGCGGCATCGGGGATCAGGTCGCCGTGCGGATCGGCCGTGGGGTGTCCCATGCGGGCGGAAATCGCCTCCAGCAGGCGATCGCTGATCGAGTGTTCCAGGACCTCGGCCTCATCGTGCACCTCGTCCCAGGCATAACCCATCTCGCGCACGAGCCAGGTCTCCACGATGCGGTGCCGGCGCACCACGGCCAGCGCCCGCATCCGGCCCTCCTCGGTCAGGGAGATCGCCCCATAACGTACATGGGAGACCAGCCCCGCGGCCGCGAGCTTCTTGACCATCTCGGTGACCGTGGAGGGGGCAAGCCCCAGCCGGCCGGCCAGGACCGAGGGGGTGATCGGATCATCCTGCCACTCGGTATAGGCGTAGATGGTTTTGAGGTAGTCCTCGTGAGCGCTCTCCCGGCCCGAGCTGAACATGCGGTTATCCCTTGATCAGTACCGCCCCGACCTTCGGTGCAACCTCCAGCGTAGCGGCCCGTGCCCGCAGCCGCCCCGGAATGATTCCCCCGCGCGGCCCCAGCAGATAGGCAAGCGCAAAGAGGGTGGACTGCGCGAGCACTATCGAACCGCCCGTGGAGATATTGGCGTAATAGCTCACATAGGACCCCACGAGCGTGGCCAGGACCGTGGCCACGGCCGCCACGATCAGCACCCGCCCCATCCGGGCGCTCACGAGCAGGCCCGTGGCGCCGGGAATGATCAGCATCGCCACCACCAGGATGATTCCCACCGACTGCAGCGAGATCACCACCACAAGCGCCAGCAGGCCCAGCAGCATCATCCGCAGCACACGGGTGTTAATGCCCAGCGCGTGGGCGTGCACCGGATCAAAGGCAAATAGCGTGAAGTCTCGCCGCTTGAGCAGGAGCAGCGAGCAGCTGATGCCGCCGATGATCGCGCCCTGGATAAGATCACCCGGGCTCACGCCGAGCACATTGCCAAACAGAATATGGTTGAGGTCCACCTGGCTGGGCACCAGCGTGATCAGCACCAGGCCCAGGGCAAAGAGGCTCGTGAACACCACCCCAATCGCGGTATCGGATTTGAGGGTGGTGCTGGACTGGAGCCCGCCGATGATTGCCACGGCCCCCACCCCAAAGATGAATGCGCCGATCGCAAACGGCCAGCCGAGCGCATAGGAGATGACCACCCCGGGGAGCACCGCATGCGAGACGGCATCACCCATAAGCGACCAGCCGATCTGCACCAGCCAGCAGGAGAGCATCGAGCAGCTCACCGCGGCGATCACGGTGGTCACGATGGCACGCACCATAAAGGGGTGCGTGAAGGGTTCCGTCAGAAAGTTCAGGATGTCGTTCACGGGGTCACTCCAAAGGTCAGCACGAGATTTTCCGGCAGCAGGGCCTCGGCGGGAGGACCCTGGAAGAGCACCCGCCGGTTCAGGAGCACCACCTCATCGCAGAGCTCGGGGATCCCGGCGAGGTCATGGGTGGAGACCAGCAGGCTGCGGCCCTCGGCGCGCAACTCGCGCAGGAGGGCGGTGATCATGGCCTGGCTGGTGGTATCCACCCCGGCGAAGGGCTCGTCGAGGAGCAGCAGGGAGGCGTCCTGCGCGATGCCGCGCGCCACAAAGGTGCGCTTGCGTTGACCCCCCGAGAGGGCCCCGATCTGGCGGTCGGCAAGATCGCTCAGGCCCACGCGGGCGAGCGCGGTATCCACGGCGGCGTGATCGGCGGCCCGCGGGCGGCGGGTGAAGCCGAGGCGGCCATAGCGGCCCAGCATCACCACCTCGCGCACGCTGATCGGGAAATCGCGGTCGATGGCCTCGGTCTGTGGGACAAACGCGATCTGATTTTTTTTGCGGGCCTGGCGGTTGTCCTGCCCAAAAACCCGCACGGTTCCGCTCTCGGGGGTGACCAGGCCGATGATCGCGGAGAACAGCGTGGATTTACCCGAGCCGTTCATGCCCACCAGGCCCACAACGCGGCCGCGCGGGATGTGGAGGTCCACGTGTTCCAGGGCGCTGACGCTGCCGTAGCGCACGCTGATATCGGAGATGCTCACCGCCGGGGTGGCCGTGGGCGTCATCGGGTGAGCCCCTCGGCGATGACCTGTGCGTCGTGACGCAGGAGATCCAGATAGCTGCCCACGGGGGGACCATCCGAGAGCGAGTCCACATAGAGCAGCCCGCCGAGCTGGGCGCCACTATCGGCCGCGACCTGGCGCTGGGCGCTGTTGTTTACGGTGGACTCGCAGAAGATCGTGGGGACCTCGCGTTCCCTAACCTCGCGGATGAGCCCGGAGATCTGTTGCGGGGTGCCCTCGTTTTCCTGGTTCACCCCCCAGAGGAAGCCCTCGTCCAGGCCCACATCGCGCGCCAGATAGCTGAACGCCCCCTCGCAGGTGGCGAGGAAACGGCGGTTTTCCGGGATGGTCTCCAGGGCCGCGCTGAGCTCGGATGCCACGCTGCCGAGCTCGCGGGAATAGGCTTCGCCGCGCTCGCGATAGCCCGCGGCGTTTTGGGGGTCGAGTGTGGAGAAGGCGGTGACGATGTTTTTGACGTAGGTCTGCGCCACGATCGGCGACATCCAGGCGTGCGGATTATCGCGCCCGGTATATTCGCCCGAGGCCACCGGGATCGGGGTGACCCCCTCCGAGAGGGTGACCGTGGGGGCGTCGATATCCTGCGTGAAGCGCTGGAACCAGGTTTCCAGGCCGAGGCCGTTTTCGAGGATGAGCTGGGCGCCCTGGCCGCGGCGGAGGTCCTGCGGGGAGGGCTCATAATCGTGGATCTCCGCGCCGGGCCGGGTGACCGATTCCACGCGCAGGTCATCGCCGGCCACCACCTGCGCCATATCAGCGATCACGGTGAAGGTGGCCAGGACTACGGGGCGGTTATCGGTGGGGGCGGGATCGGGTGAGGAGGTGCATCCGGCGAGGGTGAGCCCGGCCACCGCGGCGAGGGCGAGGATCGAGGGAAATTTAGGCATACCGAAAACATAGCTTAATTTTCGGTGCACCGAAACCCGCGGCCAGAGGTGGAACGGGGATGGCCGCGAAGGGCCGCACCCGCGACAGCGAGTACGCTTGGGGGCATGAGTCAGATCCCCGCCAATCCCACCCATGAACTCTCCACCTCGGGGGTTGGGCCGTGGCGCGGCGAGCCGCCCACGGAGGCTCATTACGATCCGGAACTCCTGGAGCGCGGCGATACCCGCAATGTGATCGACCGCTATCGCTATTGGAATATGGATGCGATCATCGCCGATCTGGACGAGCATCGACACCCGTTCCACGTGGCCATCGAGAACTGGCAGCACGATATGAACATCGGGTCTATCGTGCGCAGCGCCAATGCCTTTGGGGCCGATACGGTGCATATCGTGGGTCGCCGGCGCTGGAATAAGCGCGGCGCAATGGTGACCGACCGCTATCAGCACGTCCTGCATCACGAGAGCGTCGAGGCGCTTGTGGAGTGGTGTGCCGCCGAGGACCTGCCCATCATCGGCATCGATAACGTCCCCGGCTCGGTCATTATCGAGACCTTCTCCTTCCCCGAGCGCAGCCTGATGCTCTTTGGCCAGGAGGGTCCGGGGCTCTCCGCCGAGGCGATCGCCGCCTCCCGCTCGATCGTGGAAATTACCCAGTTTGGCTCCACCCGCTCGATGAACGCCTCGGCCGCCGCCGCGGTCACGATGCACGCGTGGGTCATGCAGCACGTGAGCTTCTAGCCGCGACCCGCACGCACCCCCGTCCCCACCCGTACCGCGGGTGGGGACGGGGGCTTTTTTGTTCCGCGGGCGGCAGTATCCCGGCGGGTGGGCGCGCGCGGTGAGGCCGCCCCGCGCCTCCCCGGCGGCGCCGTGTGGCGTGGGTGAGTGGCCCCGCCGAGGGGGCCTCGCCCCGCGCGCCGCGCTGCCATTCCCAGCCTCCTGCCAGCCGCGGTTTGCGTTTTCCGTTCATCCGAGTAAACTGACCAGTCAGTACAAAGAATGGAAAGAAGGTCACCTTCGTGACAACAACATTTCGGGCGAGCGGACTCGCCCTCCGCGCGGATCGCGGCCCCATTTACGGCCCGCTGGATGTGTCGCTGGACGCCCCCTTTGGAGTCCTCACCGGCTCCCGGGGCAGCGGAAAGACCTGCCTCCTGCTCACCCTGGCCGGCCGCATGCGCGCCGGGGAGGGAACGTTTGACGTCCTCGGCACCCCGGGAAGCGCGGGGGTGAAGGCCCTACAGAACCAGAGCGCGATCGCCGGATTCTACGGAATCGACGGCCTCGAAGACTCCGTCACGGTGGGCAATGCCGTGACCGAGCGCCTGCGCTGGAACGCCCCCTGGTATACCCGCGTTCCCCGCGCCGATGACCGCGCCGTGCGCCGCGCCCTCGCGCCCGCATTTGGGGAGATCCCCGTCCCCTCCGCGGACACCATGATCTGGGACCTCGACGAGGACGCCAAGCTTTTGGTGCGCATCGGCCTGGCCCTGCTGGACGATCCCCGGATTCTCTTCGTGGACAATGTTGACCACGTGCACGACCTCCGCGGCCAGGCCGCGGTCCTCACCCGGCTCGGGGCGCTCGCCGCCTCCGGAACCCCCGTCGTGGTCACCACCGCGGGCTATACGCCGGCCCTCTATAAAGACGTAGCGACCGATATTCAGGTCGTCCCCATGCGCCAGGAGCAGCTCGTATGATCTCGTTCGCCTCTTCGGGTACCGAACTCACCCGTTTTAAAAAGGGAAAGCTTCCCAAGCTGGCCCTTGTTGTCCTTCTGTTTATCCCCCTGATCTATGGGGCGCTTTATCTCTGGGCGTTCTGGGCCCCGACCGAGGAGATGAAAAATCTTCCGGTGGCGCTCGTGAATGACGACCGCGGTGCGAGCCTGAGCGATGGCCAGGCGGTCCACGCGGGTGACGATGTGGTGAAGGAACTGCTTGACGGCAAGGACCTGGACTGGAAGAAGGTAGACGCCGAGACCGCCCGCACGGGCGTGGCCGATGGCACCTATTATTTCTCGGTCTCCCTGCCGCAGAACTTCTCCGAGGACGCCGTCTCGGTGGACAGCGATAACCCCGCCCAGGCCCAGATCCAGGTGGAGTTTAACGACGCCAATAACTTCCTGGCCTCGACCCTCGGCCAGTCGGCCATGACCCTGGTGCGCAACGCGGTGGCCGAGAAGATCAGCGCCACCACCGCCGATACCATGCTGGTCGGCGTGAATAAGCTGGGCGATGGAATTCGCACCGCCGCCGATGGCGCCGGTGAACTCAACGAGGGCGTGGGCACCCTCGCCGATGGCGCGGGCGAACTGGTGCTGGGCCTCGGCGCGCTCGCCGATGGCTCGGATCAGCTGGCCGCCGGCGCGGGCACCCTCGCCGGGGGCGTGAATACCCTGAGCGGCGGAGCCGGTCAGCTCGCCGCGGGTGCGGGCACCCTCGCGGGCGGGGCCGATACCCTCGCCGCGGGAAATAAGACGCTCGCCGCGGGCATGTCCCAGGCCGCAACCGGCGCGGGCACCCTCGCCGGGGGCGCCCAGGACCTGGCCGCGGGACTCGGCCAGCTCGCACAGAACACCGTGCCGCTGCGCGACGGGGCCGCGAACCTGCAATCGCAGACCACAAACCTTCCCGCCCAGGCCGAGCGGCTCAACTCGGGGGCCGCCGCGCTGAATACCGGCGTGGGAACCCTGCATCAGAACGCCGTGGCCACGCAGAATCTGGCCACCACGATCCAGGGCATCCTCGCGGATCCCAATAATAAGGACCTCACGGTGGCCCAGCTGAACGAGCTCCTCGCCCAGGGGCCCGCCACGATGACCGGCCTGGTGGGCGCCACCGGCGGCCTCGCCGCGGCCACCGCCGCCGACTCGGCCCTCGGCTCGGGGGCCGCGAGTCTCGCGGCCGGAACCGGCCAGCTCAACGGCAGCGTGCCCGCACTCGTGGTGGGTATTAATCAGCTCGCCGCGGGTACCGGCGGGGTCAATGACGCCGTACAGAAACTCAACGCGGGCGCGGGCACCCTGTCCGCGGGGGCGGGCACGCTGTCCGCGAGCCTGAATAACGCGGTCCCCGGGGCCACCCAGCTCGCCGATGGTGCCGCCACGCTCTCCGGCGGCGCGGGCACCCTCGCCGGAAAGACCCGGGAACTCGCGAGCGGCGCGCAGACGCTCAACGCCGGCGCGGGCACCCTCTCCGAGAAGACCCGGGAACTGGCCGCGGGGGCGGATACCGCCGCCAGCGGCGGTGACACCCTGCTCGAGGGCACCCAGAAGCTCGCCGATGGCAGCGGGGAACTCGCCACCAAGCTCGCCGAGGGCGCCGAGGAGGCCCCCTCCTATGACGCCCAGCGCATCGATAAGATGACCGAGGTTGTGGCCAATCCGATCGGCCTGAGCGAGACCAACGAGAATAAGGCAAGCAGCTTCGGCGAGGGCTTCGCCCCGTTTTTCATCGCCCTGGCCGCGTTTGTGGGGGCACTCATCACGTGGCTGATCCTGCGGGCACTGCCCACGCGGGCCCTCGCGAGCCGCACCTCGGGCATGCGCTCCGTGCTGACCGGCTTTGTCCCGGCGGCCCTGATCGGTGCCGGACAGGTCGCCATCATGATGGTGGTCCTGGTGTATGCCATCGGGCTGCGTCCCGATAACTGGATCGGCACCGCGCTGTTTATGTACCTCACGACGCTTGCGTTCCTCTCGCTCCAGCAGATGTTTATCATCCTGTTTGGCAGCGCCACGGGTCGCGTCATCAGCCTCGTGCTGCTGATGCTGCAGCTGAGTTCCTCGGGTGGTACCTATCCCGTGCAGACCACGCCCGGTTTCTTCCAGATCATGCACCCGTTTATGCCCGCCACCTATGTGGTCAACGGCCTGCGCCAGCTGATCACCGGCGGCGTGGACGAGCGCTTCTGGATCGCCCTGGCCTATATGGTGGGCCTGCTGGTGATCACCTTCGCGGTGAGTGCCATTGCCGCCGGAAAGCAGAAGGTCTGGACCATGAAGCGCCTGCGTCCCGAGCTCGCCATCTAGGCTAGGTCTCGGAAGCGGTGTGGCGGGGCTTAGGCCCCGCCACACCGTACCCATAATCCGCATAATCTTTCCAAGGAGAACCCGATGACCGCGGCACCACTGTCCAAGACCAAGCGTGCGATCCTCGATGCCGCGCTGGAGCTGTCCGCGGGCGGCGGCATCAGCGGCACCACGATGGATGATGTGGCCGAGCGGGCAGGGGTGGCCAAGGGCAGCCTGTATTACAACTTCTCCTCCAAGGATCAGCTCTTCGAGGCGCTCCTGGACGACGGTCTTGGTGCGCTCAGCGCGAGCCTGCACGAGGCCAAGGGTGAGCGCACCGGTGTGGTGGCTCTGCGCGCGCTGGTGGAGGCCACGCTGGATCGCATTCGCGCCAATCAGGCGATGTCGAAACTTCTGGTGGCCGAGCTCTTTCGCACCGATCGGGTCTGGCGGGAGTCCCTGGATAAGGTGCGCTCCGAGGCCATCGGCATCTTTGCCGAGGCCCTGCGCGAGACGGGCACGGTGACCGAGCCGGCCGCGTCGATCATGGCCAGCGCGGTATTTGGTGCGGTGCTTGTCGCGGGCCTGGAATGGGTGGTCTTTGATCCGCGACGCTCCCGGGACGACACGGTGGATGCCGTGCTGGGCGTGTTCTCGGGCGCATTTGCCGTGGATCGCTGAGGCGAAACCCGCCCGACACGCCCGCCGCGCTCGCCCGGACTCAAAATCCGTCGCGGGGGGCTTCCCGGCTTTACTCTCGCGTCAGTCTCGCTTAGACTGGCGCAGTAAGAGAAACCTGCCAAGCTTTTTTGCGCCCATTTTCCCCCTCAATTCGGTGGAAGTGTGAGCACTATAGTAAAGTTGGTTTCGCATCCTGTGATCGAGAAATCGATCCATAGGGCGGTGGCTCAATTGGTAGAGCAGCGGTCTCCAAAACCGCAGGTTGCAGGTTCGAGTCCTGTCCGCCCTGCGCGTCGATGTGAAGAGCATCGACACATGAAAGGTGTAAACACGTGGCCGCAAACGTAATCGACGAACCCGGTGAGGAAATCGTCGCTGCCTCAAAGCAGGCACGCTCCGAGAAGCGTGGTCCGTTTGCCGGAATCATCCTGTTCCTCAAGCAGGTGGTGGCCGAGCTTAAGAAGGTTGTCACCCCCACCCGCAAGGAACTGATCAACTTCACGCTGGTTGTTCTCGTGTTTGTGTTGATCATGATGGGTCTGGTGTATGGCGTAGACCGCCTGTTCGCCTGGTTGGTCGTGCTGGTCTTCGGGGCCCCGGTCTAACCCACACGCTTTCCGCTCACTACGGGAGCCTCCCAAACGGTTCCCGGGCATAGCCCGCCCGCGGCACTCCCCCGGACGGCAACAGAACTAAGGAATGAGATCAGGTGTCAGATAATCTGAACGAGAGCGACGTCGTAGCCGCCGAGGAATCGGCCGTCGAGGTTGCCGAGGCCGTCGAGGCGACGGAAGCGGAGGCCCCCGTGGCCGACGTCGCCGCCGATGACGACGTACAGGTTGACGCCGACGCCGCGGACGAGGCAGACGCCGAGCCCGCCGCCGAGATCGACCCCTACGACGCCTTCCGCGCCGAGCTGCGCACCCTCCCGGGTAAGTGGTACGTCATTCACTCCTACGCCGGTTTTGAGCGCAAGGTGAAGGCGAATATCGAGCAGCGTAAGGGCACGCTGGACGTGGCCGACTTCATCTACCAGGTTGAGGTCCCCATGGAAGACGTGGTTGAGATCAAGAACGGCCAGCGCAAGATGGTCACCCGCGTGCGCATCCCCGGCTATGTGCTGGTGCGCATGGACCTGAACGAGGACAGCTGGTCCGTCGTGCGGCACACCCCCGGTGTGACCGGCTTTGTGGGCAACGCCCATAACCCCACCCCGCTGCGCTTCGAGGAGTCCTTCAACATGCTGAAGAGCCTCGTTGAGGTGGCCGAGGTGGCCGCGACCAAGGCCGCGGGTAAGCCCGTGACCGGCCGCGTGATCCCCGCCGAGGTTGACTTCGAAATCGGCGAGACCATCACCATCAAGGAGGGCTCGTTTGCGGGTCTTCCCGGTTCGATCAGCGAGATCAAGCCGGAGAGCGGAAAGCTCACCGTGCTGGTATCCCTGTTCGAGCGCGAGACCCCGGTGGAGCTCAGCTTCGACCAGGTCACCAAGCTCTAGGTTTTTCCCGGAACGGCCCGCCCACTCTCCCGAGTGCGCGGGCCGTTCCGCTTTGCCGGGCGCGCGGCCCCGACTCGCTAATTGGCGGCGCTTCGCGTAGACTTATGCAGGTTTGTGTCTTCCGCTTCGCGGGCAGCGCATAAACCCCTCGATTTTTCACACCACCGCGGCCCAGTACTGGGTCGGCGGGAGAGCATCGGGCAACCGCCCCCTGCTCGACATTCAAATAAAGGATAAAAACATGGCACCGAAGAAGAAGGTCACGGGTCTGATCAAGCTGCAGATCCAGGCTGGCGCCGCGAACCCGGCACCGCCCATCGGCCCCGCCCTGGGTCAGCACGGCGTGAACATCATGGAGTTCTGCAAGGCGTATAACGCGGCTACCGAGCAGCAGCGCGGCAACGTTATCCCCGTAGAGATCACCGTCTACGAGGACCGCTCCTTCACCTTCATCCTGAAGACCCCGCCCGCCGCGGAGCTCATCAAGAAGGCTGCCGGAGTTGCCAAGGGTTCCGGAACCCCGCACACCGTCAAGGTTGCGAAGATCACCATGGACCAGGTCCGTGCGATCGCCGAGCAGAAGAAGTCGGACCTTAACTCGAACGACATCGACGCCGCCGCGAAGATCATCGCCGGTACCGCTCGTTCGATGGGTATCACCGTCGAGTAATTTACGCACCCGCGTAAATCACCCTCACAAAACTTTTCATCAGTGGCAGCGCCGGCCAGGCGCATATATGACCACGTTCTCATAGGAGAAAAAAATGGCACAGAAGTCTAAGGCCTACCGGGCCGCAGCCGCCAAGGTTGGCGCCGATTCCGTTTATACCCCGGCCGACGCAGTAGCGCTCGCCAAGGAGACCGGTTCGACCAAGTTCGACTCCACCGTTGAGGTTGCCCTCAAGCTCGGTGTAGACCCCCGCAAGGCAGACCAGATGGTTCGTGGAACCGTCATCCTGCCCCACGGAACCGGTAAGACCGCCCGCGTTATCGTATTCGCAACCGGTGCGGCCGCCGAGGCAGCTATCGCCGCCGGCGCCGACGAGGTTGGTGGCGACGAGCTGATCCAGAAGGTGTCGGAGGGTTATACCAACTTCGACTCCGCCGTCTCGACCCCCGAGCTCATGGGTAAGGTCGGTCGTCTGGGTAAGGTCCTGGGTCCCCGTGGCCTCATGCCTAACCCGAAGACCGGTACCGTGACCCCGGACGTGGCCAAGGCCGTTTCCGAGATCAAGGGTGGAAAGATCGAGTTCCGCGTTGATAAGCACTCCAACGTGCACTTCGTTGTGGGCAAGGCCTCGTTCTCGGCCGAGCAGCTCAACGAGAACATCACCGCCGCACTGGACGAGGTTGTTCGTCTGAAGCCGTCCAGCTCCAAGGGCCGCTACATCCAGAAGGGCGCCGTCTCGACCACCTTCGGTCCCGGCATCGCCCTGGATGTAAACAGCATCTAGTCTCGACGCATTCTTAATAGGGCCATCCGCTTCGGCGGGTGGCCCTATTATTTTCCCGAGGCGAAAATAGCGGACACAATCAAGGACTTCGCCGGGCGTGCTCGCGGGCGCGGTGCCATAATCGGGATATGCCTCCGCTCGAATTCTCCCCGCCGGAAACCGCGTCCGTCTTTCGCGGGCTCATCGCCTATCCGATCACCCCGCTGCTGCCCTCGGGCGCGGTGGACCACGAGGCCCTCGGCGAGCTGGTGGGGCGCACGGTGGAGGCCGGGGTCTCCGCAATCAGCGTGCTGGCCACCTCGGGTGCCGGGGTGACCTTTAGCCGCACCGAGCGGCAGCGGGTGCAGGAAACCACGATGACAGCGGTGGCGGGGGCGGTGCCGGTTTATGCGGCCGTCACGGCCGCATCCACGCGCGAGAGCGAAAATTATGCGCGAGATGCCGAATCGGCGGGCCTCGCGGGTGTGCTGCTTGCGCCCTTTGCCTATGTGCCGCTCACGCGCGATGCCGTGCGGGCGCTCTTTGCCGCCGTGAGCGATGCCAGCGCACTGCCCATTTGTTTTTATAATAAGCCGGCCCAGCTGTCATTCGACGTGGACGGCGAGCTGCTGGCCGAGCTTGTGGCGCAGGCGCGCGTGCGCGGCATTAAGGAGCCCTCGGTGCGGCCGGGTCCGGCCGGCCAACCGCCCCTCGCGCGCCGCATGCGCGAGCTGTGCTCGGGCACCGGCCCCGAGCTGGCGATCGGGCTGAGCGGCGATCTGGGGCTGCTTGACCACCCGCCCGTGGTGGACGCCTGGCATACCGGGCTGGCCGCACTCCTGCCCGAGGAATACGTGCGCGTATGGGCCGAGCGCGGGGCCCTCGCGGTGGATAATTCCCCCGCCCGCGACCGCCTGATCGCCCTGGCCTCGGCACTCGCCGCGGGTTCGAGCCCCCTCGGTGGCCTGCATGCCGCGGCCCGCGCGCTGGGTATCGGCACGGCCGATCCGCGCGGCCCCTATCTGCCCGCCACCGCGCGGGAGGCGGCGGCCCTGGAGGCAGTGCTCGCACCCTAGCCGGGCGCGAAGCACCCGGGGCCCTCGGAAGCGACCCCGGGTGCATTTTTGGCTAGTCGTGCGGGATGCGCAGGACAATCTTGCCGCGGGTATGCCCCTGCTCGAGCGCGTTATGCGCCTGCACGATATCGGCCAGATCGTAGAGCGCGTCCACGTGCACGGTGAGCTTACCGGCGTCGATCAGCGCGGTGATCTGGTCCAGAACGCGGGCATCGGGCGAGACCTTATACAGGCTCGCGCGCACGCCCGCGGCCTCGGCCTCCTCGGCCATCGTGGGCCAGCTGAAGCTCGGGGCGTTCACCAGATAACCGCCGGGCCGGAGGATCTGCAGGGAGCGGGTGCCGGTATTATCGTGCACATTGCCGATCAGGTCGATGACCACGTCTACCGGGCGCAGCACCTCCTCAAAACGCTCGGAGCGATAGTCGATCACCTCGGCGGCACCCAGCGAGAGCAGAAACTCGCGGTTGCGGGCCGAACCCGTGGCGATCACATGGGCGCCGCGCAGCGCGGCAAACTGCACCGCAAAATGACCCACGCCGCCGGCTCCGGCATGCACCAGCACGCGCTGGCCGGCCGCGACCTCGGCGAGCTCAACCATGCCCCATGCGGTCATACCCGCGAGCGGCACGGCCGCCGCGATATCCGCGCCGATCGTGGTGGGCATGCGCGAGAGCGACATGCTGGGCACCGCTGTGTACTCGGCATAGGTGCCGGGATAGCGCGGCACGGGATTCATGCCGTAAACGGGGGTACCGGGCTGCAGGGGATGCGCGGCATAGGGCGCCGCCACAACCACACCGGCAAAATCGGAGCCGATCACGGCGGGATAATTGAGCACCCCGGGGGAGGCTCCGCCGCCCGCGCGGGTTTTGACGTCGATGGGATTCAGTGCGCTATAGTCCACGCGCACCATGACATCCGCGGTCATCGGCAGGGGAGGGGTGATCTCGGTGAGATACATGTTTTCGGCGGGGCCCACCGCGTCATAAACAGCGGCGACCATTTTTTCTGGGATCTTAAATTCTTCTGGGCTCATGGCTAGATTCTGCCACGCGATTCTGGAAATTTGAGCCCGGGCCGACGGATAGCGATGCACGACGGGGAGATATGTCACACTCGTTTTATGAAGAAAACCGGAATCCTGAATGCCGAACTCCTGGGCGCCATTGGACGCCTCGGACACACCGATACCTTTGTGGTCGCCGATTGTGGGCTGCCGGTCCCGCCCGGGGTACCCGTGATCGATCTGGCCGTGGTGGCCGGAACGCCGGGGATTTTTGTGGTCCTCGACGCGATCCTGGACGAGGTGGTGGTGGAGGCCATGCTGGTGGCCGAGGAATCCGTGGGGACCGCCTTTGCCGAGGGCCTGGTCTCGCGCGGCGCCCAGCCCGCAACCGTGTCCCATGCGCGTCTTAAAGAACTCTGCGGCAATGCGCGCTTTGTGGTGCGCACGGGCGAGGCCACACCCTATGCAAACGTGATCCTGCGTTCGGGCGTGCCCTTTTAGCTCCGCGGGCCGCTAGCTGGAACGATAGTTTTCCATCGCGGCGCGGAACTCGGGCAGGCGCTCCTCGCTCAGCACGCTCCAGGCGCGCCCCATCAGGGTGATGCCCTCCAGCGGCTTGCCATAGCGTTCGGCCAGGGCCTCCCGCTCGGCGCGGAACTGGCCCGTGGGGTCCCGCGAGAGATCGTCGATATCCACATAAAAGCCCAGGTTTGAGCCGGGATACTCGCTATAGGTACTCCAGGAATGCTGGTTTTCCGGCTCGGCGGCCCCAAACATTTTGGTGAGGATATCCGGGGTGAAAACGCCCCCGCCGGTATTCAGCGCCACCGGATAGCGGAAGCCGTGCGAGACAAAAACCTCGGAGACCAGCGCCATCAGGCGGCGCTTATCCTCCAGGTTGCGGAAGGGCTCCACGGTGGACCAGGTCTCGGAGGTCCAGTCCACGGCCATCGACTCGCCGCCATAACCATTGCGCTTATTGCGCTGGCCCTCATCACCCGAACGCACCCAGGTGACCCCAAACTCGGCCGAGATGCGCTCGCGCAGATCGGCCATGATCGCGGTGGATCGCTCCCGCAGGGATTCCATCGAGGGCTGCGAGAGAAGCTCGGAGGCGGGCACATCGCGCAGGCCGGGATAGGCCTCCCAATAGCGCTGATCGCTGGATTTAAAATCGCTATAGTCGCCGGTCTGGGCGGCCACAACGGCGCGCACACCGCCGAGCGTCGCGGTATTCAGCAGCAGCGTAATCACGAGGGCAATCGTGCCGAGGCGGCGTCCGCGCGCGGAGAGGAGCACCACGATCACCGCGGCGAGCACCACAAGCTGCAAGACCACGGCGTTCAGCGAGAGGAAATAGCTGCTGCCGCGGCCAAACCACACATAGGCGGCCAGGCCCAGCGCATGGGCAATCGCGACGCCGAGGATGATCTTGGCGGCGAGCGAGGCCCGCGGGCGCGGCGCCCGCGCGGCCTTCGCCGCGGGTGCGGCGGGAGGCTCGGACCCCGCGACGGGGGTCGCCGGCGCGCGGCGCGGCCCGCCGCGACCGGCGCGATAGCCGCCCGGGGGAGGCAGCGGGGGCGCACCCTCGGTGCCCTCCACATAGCGGGACTGGGGCGTGGGGGTTACCATGGTCGATCCGTTCCGCCGCCGCCACCCGGGCCGTTTGGGCCGCCGGACTGGCGCTCGCGCTCACCCTGCTTCAGCTGCTGATCCAGCCGGTCGAGCTGCTCCGGGGACGGCCCCTGGGGCTGCTCCTGCTCGCCCTCGCCGCCGCCCGAGGGCTGGTCGCCCTCGCCGGGATCGGGCTGCTCGGGGGGAGTGCCCTCCCCCTCCTGGATTTTGCCGTTCAGATCGCGCTCCAGCTCGTCGAGTGCATCACCCAGGCTGCGGCGCGGATCCGAGGAGGACTTATCGGATTCCTCGCTGCGGCACTCGGCGGGGGTCTCCTGGACCACCGTGGCCGCCTCGCGGAAATACAGCAGCGACGTGGGGAGATCACCCGCGGCGCGGGCCTCATCACCCTGCATCTCGATCACGATGGCGAGGTTCACGCGGATCCCGCATACCTCCATATCGTGGGCGAGTGGCAGGGCCTCCTCAAAGAGCTCGCGGGCCTCGGCGGCCCGCCCCTCGCTCGCGAGGCCCACACCGAGGTTAAACGGCGCCTTATAGCGTTCAAAAAAATTCAGCGGCTGCAGCCAGCGGCTCGCCGCGGTGCTCGCCTCATAATTGGCCGCCGCGACATTGAGGATCGCGGCGTGGGCAAGCCCATACATGCTCAGAAGCTTCACCACCAGCAGCGCGGCAACCAGGCTCAGCGGCAGGGTGGCGAGCGTGATGCGGAGGCGGCGGCGCCGGCGGCGCGCGGCCGGGGAATCGGGGGCCGGGCGGCGTCGGGCGCGTGCCGGAGCGGGGGCCGGGGTGCCGGTCCCGGAACCCTCCGCCTCGGGGACGGGGGTGTGCGGATCCTCGGGGTGCGGGCCGGGGCCCACCTCGGTGCGGCTATTCACGGGATCCCTCCCCTCTCTTTTGCGGAAGTGCCTGGCGGCGCATGCGCACCAGGTTGGTGGTGGCGATGCTCAGCTCCGCGGCAAGTAACGCGGCCAGCAGGATCGCGGGGATCCAGTACAGGTCGGTGACCGTGCCCACGGTGCCGCTCACGTTATACCCCGAGGACTCATCCGCGGGATCGGGCAGCGAGGGTGCGGACCCGGCGCTGCGGCGCTCATAGTCCACCCCGAGCTGCTCGGCAATCGCGCGCAGGTTGGCCTCGTCGATGGTGGAGAGCGCGCGCGAACCCTGGTACTGGATATACTCCCGGTCCGTGCCGCCATCCACCCGGCCGGTGGTCTGCAGCATCGGGCCACCCGCCTCGGTGCCATAACCAAAGACCCGGCCGCCGTTCAGCAGCGATGCCGAGTCCTCGAAGCTCTCGGGGGAGTTTTGGGCGGTCTGCTCGCCATCGCCAAAATAGAATACGAGCGCGGCGCGCGGATGATTGGCCAGGCGCAGCGAGGCGAGCGTATCGCGCAGCAGATCCCGCGCCACCGAGATGCTGCTGCCGCGGGAATTGGTGGTGACCTCGGGGGTCAGCAGGTCCAGGCCCGAGCGCAGCGCGGTGACATCCGTGGTCATCGGGACGCGCATCTCCGCGGCCGCATCAAAGGTAATCAGCCCAAAGCGCGCGCCGGGATACCGCTCGATGATCGCCTGGATATCGGAGCGCATGCCCACGCTGCGCGGCTGGGCGGGATCGCCCCAGTCCTCCGCAATACTGCTCGCGGTATTATCCACGACCAGCACAATATCCATATCGGTGGCGAGCGTTTTGGTCTCCCCGCCCGGGATCCCCGGGCGCAGCAGGATCAGCAGCAGCAGGAGCACCATGCCGAGCCGGCCGATCCAGCGCCAGCGCTGCCGGGAACCGCGCAGCAACCACAGGATCAGGCCGATCACGGGCAGGAAAAACAGAATAAGCAGGAGGGGGCTCAGGACCGGCTGGAAGATCATAGTCGGAACCTCCAGAGCAGGCCGAGGAACGCCAGCCCCGCGAGGAATAGCGCCACGGCAAACGGCGCGGGGTCATCGGCGCGGATGATCTGCGGGTCGCCGCGCAGCTCGCGGGCCTGCTCGGTATTTACCCGGGTGATGATATCGTCCACCGCGGTGGCCTCGCGCAAGGGATAATACGCGCCGCCCGTGCTCTCCGCGGCCGCGCGCAACTCGACCGAATCGCGCTGCGCGGAATCGTCCACGGGGTTCAGCGCATATACACGAATGCTGCGCTCGGCGGCATAGGCCGCGGCCTCCTGGAGCGAGACGATCGAGGCCCCAAAGGCCTCGTTATCGGTGGAGACGATGATGGAACGGGAACGCTCGGTATCCAGATTATCGAAGCGCATCGCGCACGCGGCGAGGCCGTCGCCGATCAGCGATGCCCCGGCGCCGTTGAGGGTGCCGCGCCAGTGATCGGGGATCTCATAGCCATCGGAATTGAAGCTGTCGAGCATCGTGCGCAGCTGGCGCTGCACATAGGTATAGTCGTCGGTGAGCGGGAAGATCTGCACCGAGGAGCTGTTAAAAATGGTCATCCCGATGCGCTCGCCCGTGAAGCCCGTGACGAGGCGCTGGAAGGTCTCCACCACCTCGGAGTCCACATCGGTCATCGACCCGGAGACGTCCAGGCACAGCATGATGTCGCGGTTGGTATTAATGGGTTGCACGGTCTTGGCCACCGTGGGGCGCGCGGCCAGCACCGCGGCCAGGCCCAGGGCGATAACGCCCACCAGGAGCACGGAGATGAGGGCGAGGCTGCGCCGCCGCAGCGCGCGCTCAAAGCCGGGCAGGGCGCGCAGGCGCGCACTGCGGGTGACCGCGATGCCGGAGACCTCGGGGGCGTTTCGCGGGGGCCGGGTGCCGCGCCAGAGCCCGAGGCCCAGCGCGATGATGAGGAGTGCGGGGGCGAGCCACAGCAGCCAGGGTGTGGTTAGTTCCATACCTGCACCACCGTTCGGGCGGCGTTAATGCCGGCGATGGGATCAACCACCGTATTGCGGCGGAACAGGCTCGGATAATAGTGGCGGCCGATCGCGTCGATCAGCGCGGGATGCACCCCGCGCTCCACCAGGTCACCGAGGGTCATCACGGGGGCCTCCAGGCCGTTATATTCGTGCACAAAGCCGCGCACCAGCTGGCTCAGCCGACGGTTGACCTCGCGGCCATCGAGGCGGCCCGCGCGGAACTCGGCCTCGATCAGCTGCAGGCGGTGGAGATAATCGGCGCGGATCTGATCGGGGAATACGGGGTCCGCGGGGGGCTGCGGCGGCAGCGGGGGCGCGGCGGCCACCCGGTCGGCGCGCGTGAAGTGCGCAATCAGCAGCGCCACGGTGATGCCCACGATAAGCACCGCGAGCACCACGAGTAGCCAGCCCCAGCCATATTGGGCGGGGGGATAGAGTCCGTTACCGTCGGGCACGTCGCCTCCGTTCCAGGACATCCAGCAGCACCGGGACAACCTCGGCATCGGTATGCAGATCGCGGTGATCGATCCCCAGCTCCGCAAACGCGGCGGTGCGCCGCTCGCGCTCATCCCGATCGTGGTGTTCCAGCTCGGCCAGCAGCGCCGGATCGGAGGCGAGGAACTCGGGGATCTCCCACCCGCTGTCGATATCCACGCGCGGGCGGCTGCGGGGCGCGTGATCCAGCAGGGGCTCCTCGCAGATGGTGAACCAGAGAACCTCGTGGCGCGCGCGCAGGCGGCGCAGCTGCCGAATCTCCTCGGGCAGCAGCGGGCTCTCATCGCCGATGATCACGAGGATCAGGCGGCGATTGCTATCCCGGGCCACGGCCGCGAGCAGTTCCGCGCGCGTGGCCGCGGGCCCCGCGACGCTGCGATCGATCGTGCGCAGCAGCTGCTCGAGGCGGCCCTCGGAGCCGCCCGCGGGGGTGCGCCGGATGCGCTCACCCTCGCCGCAGAATGCGCGCACCTCATCGCCGTTGCGCAGCGAGAGAAACCCCAGCACGCCCGCGGCGAGTACCGCGAGATCGCGCTTGGGGGTGCCATCGGCGGCGAGGGCGGACATCCGCGGGGAGGTATCCACCGCGAGCGCGAGGCTATAGCGGCGCGTGGCGACATACTGTTTGACCAGCAGCTGGCCCTGCCGGGCGGTGGCCCGCCAATCGATATCGCGCACCTCATCGCCCGGCTCATAATGGCGCAGATCATCAAAATCGAGGCTTCGCCCGCGCCGAACGGCCGCATGCGCTCCCTCGAGCGGATGCAGCGTTTTGCGGGAGGAGGCGAGGGCTACCCTCGCCTTCACCCGGCGCAGCAGGCTGGCCACGGGATGCTCCTACGGGGCCGGGACGGCGTCGAAGATTTGGTCGATGATGTCCTCGCTGCGCAGCCCATCGGCCTCGGCCTCAAACGTGAGCAGGACCCGGTGCCGGAGCACCAGGTGGCGCAGGAAGGAGATGTCCTCGGGGATCACATAGGAGCGACCGGCCAGCAGCGCGAGGGCCCGCGAGGCCTGCAGGAAGGCGATGCTCGCGCGCGGGCTCGCCCCATAGCGGATGGCCGCGGCGCTCTCCGGGGAGAGATATTCGGCGGGGCTGCGGGTGACAAAAACCAGCGAGACAATATAGTTGCGCACCGCGGGGGCCACATAAACGCGCGCGGCCAGAGACTGCAAAAACACGATATCGGAGAGCGCCACGGAGGCGGTGCCGTGCAGCTCGGGGTTCAGCACGCCGGTGTCGATGCGGTGCAGAATTTCCATTTCCTCGGCGGGGCTCGGATAGCCCACGATCTCCTTCAGAAGGAAGCGGTCCATCTGCGCCTCGGGCAGCTCATAGGTGCCCTCCTGCTCGATGGGGTTTTGGGTGGCGATCACGAGGAAGGGCTTGGGGAGGCGGTGGACCTCGCCGCCGATCGTGGTCTGCCGCTCCTGCATGGCCTCCAGCATCGCGCTCTGGGTTTTGGAGCTCGAGCGGTTGATCTCGTCCAGCAATACAAAATTGGCATGCACGGGGCCCAGCACGGTGCGGAAGCTGCCGGTGCTGGCATCGTAAACCTGGGTGCCGGTGATATCACTCGGGAGGAGGTCGGGGGTGCACTGGATGCGGCGGAACTCGGCCTGCACGGTATCGGCGAGGGTGCTCGCGGCTGTGGTTTTGGCCAGGCCCGGCACGCTCTCCAGCAGGGCGTGGCCGCCCGCAATCAGCGCGGTCAGCAGGCTGGTGCGCAGGCGCTCCTGGCCCACCATCTTGCTGGAATATGCGCGGGAAACGGTGCCGAGGATATCGGCGGCTCGGGCCATCTCGGCCTCGCTCGGGGTGCCGAGGGGATCGCTGGGGGTCATGGTGCTGAACGGTTCCTTCCGCCGCGGCGCTCGGGGCACGCGCGGCCTGCCCTGTTCTGTGCATCTCGACGCCTCGTGACGCCGGAGGTGACCGGTTGGCCAACCCCCGCACAGTACCCTGTCAACCCGAGAAAAATCAAACCTTCCGGGAGAAAAACCCGGTCCCCCGGAGGGGGCACGCGGCGGTGCGGGGTGCCCGCGGGGGAGAACGGCCCCCGGATCCCGGCGTGTGGGGCGGTGGGGAGTCCGGAACGGCCGCGGGCCGGGCGGCCGCGCGGGGCGCGGATATCCGTCAGGGGGGCGTGCACTAGGCGACGCCGTGATTTAGTAATAAAAGGGATCGGGAGCGCTCTCGGTGCGGGGTGCCGGGGCGGTTGTACGCCGGTGCAGCTCGTTAATCAGGTCATTGGCCAGGCCCACCAGCTTGCCGATCTCCGCCTCATCGCGGTCGATCCAGCGGCACAGCGGCTCCTCGCCCACGGGCACAAAATTCCGATGCTCCTCCCAGACCACCAGCGTGCGCTCGGCGCCGAGGACGTATTGCTGCCAGAAGATTTGGCGCAGGTAATTGCGCGGAACCGAGCGCCAGGGCTTGGTGGTGGTTTTGATCTCGGAGAGGATCACCACGCCCTCGGGGGTGGTGGTTACGCCATCGGGAGTGGCCAGGTGGCGGCGCTCCACGGCGGCGTGATACAGCGAGGAGGAGGGCTGGATGCCGTGGGTCGCGGCGACCCAGGCGGCGATCTCGGGCTCGCGGCGGCGGCCGTGATCGGTGAAGGCGTTGCCCGTGAAACCGGTGCCGTTGAGTTTGGCCTCGGCGGCGGTCTCGATCGAGCGCGGGGTCGAGAGCTTTGCCACATCGGTTGCGGTAATGCCGCGGGAGCGGGCGCGCAGCCAGGAGACTCGGTCGGTGGAATCGGCAACAAAGCGATCCAAATAGCTAGATGTCACCCCTCCATTGTCCTCCGTATTCCGGGAGCCCCGAGCCAAAACGCGGTCGGGGCGGCCCGGGGGCGTGGCGGGTGGCGGTTTTTGCAGGCCGATCGGGCGCATGCGCGCGCGCATAAAATACCCGGAAAACCGCGGTCAACAGGCACTATGCATGCGACGTTTGATAAACGTTCATCCGACGCCCCGGGCGCAATGTCGGTGGTGGATGGCACGGTAGAGGACATGGGACAGTACTCGTTAGCGCATGTGGGGTTGGCCGCCGGCCTGCCCGGCCTGGGTGAGGGCGCCGATCTGGTGGCCTCGTGGCTGAAATCCTGTCAGGCCGTGGGGCTTGTGGTCTCCACGAGCCAAACCTCCGTGGCCGAGAAGGAGGCCGTGCGCGAGCTCTCGCGCCGCCTCGATATTCGTTCGGCCTGGGCGCATAGCGTGGGCACGGGCCCCGGCGGTAAAGACCTCGACGCGCTGGTGGTGGTGGCCCCGGACGCGGAGCTGCTGGACTGGGTGGCCGCCGAATGCGACGGCGCCGCCCCGCGCGTGGTGGTGGTTTTGGCCTCCGCCGCCGCGGTGCGGGCGCTGTCCGCGCTGGGCTCGGTGGACCTGCGCACGAGCGGCGTCCGCGCTTCCGAGGCGCGGCCATCGGGGGCCTGGGTGGGGGAGATGCGCGTCTCCGAGGCCGGCCCCGAGGCCCCGCGCGCGGGCGATTCGCGCCCCGCCACCCTCCCGGGTGTGGGGCGTGCGGCCGCGCGGGGTTCCTCCGTGCAGGGTTCCTCAGTGCTGGGCTCACCCGTGCAGGGGGCTTCCACCCTGGGCTCACCCGTGCGGGAGTCAGCCGCCACGGCCCCCGCGCCGCGCTCCGTACCGGCGCTGCGCCAGCTGGTCGCGCGCGCCCGGCCCCCGCTTTAGCACCCGCCCCAATACTCGCGCCGGGGCCCAATACTCGCTCCGGGGCCCATAGCCCGCGCCGGAGCCGGCACTCGCCTCGGGGGCAGTACCCGGGCCACGGCCAGTACCCGCTTCCGGCATCGGGGCGAGCACTCGCGACGGTACTCGAGCCCGAGCCCGAACCCGAGTCCGTTCGTGGACCCGAGCCCGCACCCGGGGTCGGCCCGCCGGTCGAGTTGACCGCGGCCGGACCAACGGTGCCGCTGCGGGCCTGTTCCGGGACGCCGTATTTTGCGCCCGGAACAGGCCCCGCCCCGCGATGCTGCCCGCACTCCCGCGCAAAGGATCCGCCCGGCCGTATCCGCCCACGGACGGAAAAATCCGGCCACCCCGCGGGGTGGCCGGATTTTCCCGGGAGCGCGCTTAGACCAGCTCGGTGAGCTGTTCGAGCAGGCCCGAGAGGCGATTCACGTCCTCCCGGTCCCACTCGCGCATGCGCTCATAAAGCTGATTGCGGTTTTTCTCGCGCAGGGCACGCACGCGCGTGATGGCCTCGGGCGTGGCGCTGATATTCACCACGCGGCCATCGCGCTCATCGGCCACCCGGGCCACAAGCCCGTGCTCCTCCAGCTGCCGGATCAGGCGGCTGGTGGTGCTCCGATCGCTGTTAATATGATCGGCGAGTTCGCTCGCGGTCACCCGGCCGGCCATGATCACAAAGCTCAGGGCCTTCAGCGCGCTCGGTTGCAGGCCCGGGCTGAGCAGTTCCGCGCGCTCGCGCATGCTCACCCGGACCTTCGCAAAGAGCCCAATAACACGCTGCTCCAGGAGCTCCACGGCGGCATCCAGCTCGGGATCCTGCCCCGGCCGGACCTCCGGCACGGCATCGCCGCATGCGGGGGTTCCGGCCTCGGGCTCGTCGATTACCGCAGTGCTCATCGAGCGTCCGTCCTATTTCTGATCGCGGGGAGGCTTCGGCGTGTCCTCCGCGGGGGCGGGGATCACGGAGATGGAACCCGTGGGCAGCGACCCGGAGGCGCCGGCCACCGAGGCCTCGGATACCGCCACCAGCGTATCGGAGGTCGGCGTGTGCACGTCACCCTCCTGTTCGGCCAGGCGCTGGCGAGTGGTCTTATTGCTGAGTGATTTATTCGGCAGGAATACGATCGCCAGGATCGTAATCAGCGCGAGCGGCGCGGCAATCATGAAGATATCGGCCACGGCCTGGCCGTATACGGATTCCACAATCGTGCGGATCGTCACGGGCAGCTGATCCATCTGGGGAATCGTGCCCGAGTTCAGGGACGCCCCCACCTCGGCGCCCGAGGGGCCCAGCTGTGCCAGGGCGGACTGCAGATCCGCGGTGCGTGCCGTGAGGCCATCGGCCACCTTGGTGGCCAGGACCGCACCCAGCGCGGAGATACCGATGGTACCGCCGAGGCTGCGGAAGAAGGTCACACCGGAGCTGGCCACACCCAGCTCCTGCGGCTCCACGGCGTTCTGCACGATCAGCACGAGGTTCTGCATGACCATACCCACGCCCACGCCGAGCACAAACATATAGACGGAGACCAACACATAATTGGTGTCGTAGTGGATGGTGCCCATCAGGAACATGCCCACGGCGAGGGCGATTGAGCCCGTGACCATATACACCTTCCACTTGCCGTATTTGCTGATCAGCATTCCGGCCACGGTGGAGGAGATCAGCAGGCCGCCGATCATCGGGAGGGTGAGCAGGCCCGACTGGGTGGGGGTGGCACCGCGCGCAAGCTGCATGTACTGGCCGAGGAAGACCGACGTGCCAAACATGGCCACACCCACCGAGATCGAGGCGATCACGGCGAGGGTGAACGTGCGGTTCTTAAACAGCGACATCGGGATGATGGGCTCGGCCACGCGCAGCTCGACCACCACGGCCACGGCGAGCATCACGATCGACACACCCACCATGATCAGGCTCGTGGGGGACAGCCACTCAAAATCGTGGCCGGCGAGGGTCACCCAGATCAGCAGCAGCGAGACGCCGCCGCCGATCAGGACCATTCCGAGATAGTCGATGCGGGCCTTGATTTTGGCGCGCACCGGGAGGTGCAGGTTGCGCTGCAGCAGCAGGATCGCGGCGAGGGCAAAGGGGAGGGCCACAAAGAAGTTCCAGCGCCAGCCGAAGGCGTCCGTGATCATGCCGCCCGCGAGCGGGCCACCCACGGTACCCACGGCCATCACGGCGCCAAAGAGGCCCATATACCGGCCGCGCTCACGCGGGCTGATGATATCGGCCATGATGATCTGGCTCAGTGCGGCCAGGCCGCCGCCGCCGAGGCCCTGCATCACACGGAACGCGATCAGGGTGCCGGTGTCCTGCGAGAATCCGGCGAGGGCCGAACCCAGAACAAAGATGACCAGCGCGATCTGGATAAGCAGCTTGCGGTTCATGAGGTCGGCGAACTTACCCCAGATGGGTGTGGACACCGTGGTGGCCAGCAGGGTCGAGGTGATGACCCAGGTAAAGGCGGCCTGGTTGCCGCCGAGTTCGGAGATGATGCGCGGCATCGACGTGGAGACCACGGTGCCGGCGAGGATCGAGACGAACATGCCCATCAGCAGGCCCGAGAGCGCGCGCATTACCGCGGGGTGGCTCATCGGGGCGGACTGGTCTGCGGGGGTGGACGCCGGGTGGCGATCCGAGGTGATGGGTGGGGACTGTGTCATGGGGGATGCGGCTCCGAAAAACGATCATTAATAGTTGCGAAAGGTCAACTATATTTTTATCGTTGATAAATGTCAACTACATCCGGGCGGCTGGCGGACCGCCGGGCCCCGGGCCCGCCCGGACCCGGGGCTGGGCGCGGAATCAGCGCCCGCTTGCTGTCATTTCTCGCACGCTGCCGCCCCCCAGATAGAGCCGGCGCGGGGCGCGCGCGGCCACCGCACTATCGTGGGTCACGATGATCATGGTGAGCCCCTCCTCGCGCCATAGGCCCTCGAGGAGCGCCAGGATATCGTCGCGCGTGGACTCGTCCAGGTTGCCCGTGGGCTCATCGGCGAGGATCACCCGCGGCTTTTTTACCAGGGCCCGGGCAATCGCCACGCGCTGCTGCTGCCCGCCCGAGAGCTCGCCCGGGAGATGCCCGTGGCGATCCGCTAATCCCACCGCGGCGAGGGCCTCCAGGGCGCGGTCCTCCCGCTCGGCCGCGCGCACGCCAAGCGGAACCAGCGCGGTCTCCACATTTTCGCGCGCCGTGAGCGTGGGCAGCAGGTTAAAGCCCTGGAAGATAAAGCCGATCTCGCGCGCCCGGATCGCGCCGCGGCGGGATTCCGAGAGGGCCCCGAGGTCCTCCCCGGCCAGGTGAATGGACCCGGTGCTGGGGCGATCCAGCGCGCCCAGCATCTGTAGGAGCGTGGATTTTCCGCCGCCCGTGGGCCCCTGGATGGCGATCAGCTCGCCGTCCTCGATGCGCAGGTTCACCCCCGAGAGCGGGGTCACGCTGCGGCGCGGGGTCTGATAGGTCTTGCCGATATTCAGCAGGTTATACATGATGTTCTCCTTGGATCGGATGCTGCTTAGACGACGGCGCGCAGCGCCTCGGACGGGCTCAGGCGCGCGGCGCGCCAGCCCCCCACGGCCCCGGCCAGCAGCCCGCTGGCCACCGCGAGTCCCACGGCCGCGGCGATCAGCCACGGATCAAACGGCAGGTGCAGCGCCACCTCGGCGGTGCTTCCCCCGCCCGCGGCACCGGGTGCGCCGCCAAAGCCGCCGGGCCCGCCCGCCCCGGGCATTCCCGTTTCCGCCGTGCTCGCGGCGGAGGCGCCGCCGATGGTCGGGGCGATCAGGTTCACCACCACCATGCCGATCAGGCCCAGGGCCACACCGATCACGCCGCCGATCAGGGCCTGCACCACGGATTCTCCGGCCACCTGGCCCACCACGCGGCGGTTGCTCCAGCCGAGCGCCTTCAGCGTGCCAAACTCCCGCGTGCGCCGGGTCACCCCGGATACCGTGAAGAGGATGGCCAGCAGGGCGGCCGCGGACAGCGCGATGATCGAAAGCCAGGTCCCGAGCGATCCCACCAGATCGGAGGCCGAGGACAGCGAGCCGGAGACATTCGCGGCCAGATCCTCCTGCGTGGATACCGTGGTCTCGGGCAGCTCCTCCTCCAGGGCCGCGGTCACCGCCGCGATATTCTCGGCGGAATCGGCCTGGACATATACGGTGGAGATCAGATCGGTCTGCCCCGAAAGCTGCTGCGCGGTCTGTAGCGGGATAAATACATCGGCGGCGGCGGTGCCCGCGGAGCCGTCCACGGTGCCGATGATCTCCAGGTCGCTGCCGCCGAGATTCACGGTATCGCCCACCGCGAGCTCCGCGGTGGTGGCATAGGCGGAGTCCAGTACCGCGACGCTCGCCGTGGCATCCCCCGCGGCGAGCGTGCGCCCGGTGGCGAGGGTCATGCCGGAGAGCGGACCCAGCGCGACGGCGGACGGATCGATGCCCAGCACCGACGTGCTGTCCACGTTAAAGCTGCCGCCGCCACCGCCACCGGCGGGCGGCTCCTGGCCGGCGCCGGGCGCGGTGCGGGTCTCGCCCGCCGCGGGCAGCTGGCCATCGAAGCTGATATTGCTCAGCGCGAGTGCGCCCGCGGCGGCGGAGACTCCCGCGACCGAGGCTGCCCGGGAGAGGGTATCCGCGGCAATCGTGGGGGCCCCGCGCTCGGGGGTGAGGCGCGAGGTGGCCACGCTGGTGCCGCCATCGGCGTTCTCGGTGCCGGAGTCAAAATCGAAGCGCTCGCCGCGGCCGCCCTCGCCCCCCTCGCCCGGGGCGGTGGGGGTTCCGGACACCGTAATATCGGTGCCGATTCCGTAAATGGAGGTGAGGACCTCGGCCTGTGCGGTACGCACACCCGCGGCCACACCGCCGATCAGCATCACGAGGGTCACGGCCAGGGCAAGGCCCACGGCCACGATGGCCGTTTGTTTCCTGCGGCCCAGCAGCTCGCGCTTAAGGGAGGTATAGAACATGGTGGATCGGTTTCGCTTTCCGCGGCCTCCGGGAATGGTGCCGCCCGGGGCCGACGCTACGGACGCGGGCTATGCCGGGGCCCGGCGTGGGCTATGCGGAACCTATGAATCGATGGCGTGCACGCAATACCGATGTGACGCATAGCCTTCTCATAGGTTGGGGCGGATACTTGGAAGGGTGACCAGTCCCTTCCTCTCCTCCGCCCCGCGCCCGGTCCTCACCCGCGCGGATGGCAGCCCCCTGCGCATCCTCGTGGTGGACGATGAGCCGAGCCTCACCGATCTGCTGCGCATGGCCCTGAAATACGAGGGCTGGGAGGTGGAGACCGCGGGCGATGGCGCCGGCGCGCTCGCCGCGGCACGCCGCTTCCAACCCGATCTGGTCATCCTGGACATCATGCTGCCCGACCTGGACGGGCTCGCGGTGCTGGCCCGGCTGCGCAATCGCGACGCCGCGATCCCCGTGCTTTTCCTCACCGCCAAGGACGCGCTTGACGACCGCATCGCGGGCCTCACCGCGGGCGGCGATGATTATGTCACCAAGCCCTTCAGCCTCGAGGAGGTCATCGCGCGGGTACGCGGCCTGCTGCGCCGCTCGGTGCTGGTGAATACCGAGGACACCGGCCCGCTTGTGCAGGTGGGTGACCTGATCCTCAACGAGGACTCCCACGAGGTGGAGCGCGCGGGGACCCCGATCGACCTCACCGCCACCGAGTTTGAACTGCTGCGCTTCCTGATGCGCAATCCGCGCCGCCTGCTCAGCAAAACCCAAATCCTGGACCGGGTCTGGAACTACGAGTTTGAGGGGCGCACCAGCATCGTGGAACTCTATATCTCCTATCTGCGGAAAAAGATCGACGCCGGCCGGGAACCCATGATCCATACCTCCCGCGGGGTGGGCTATATGATCAAGCCCGCGCGGATCGCGGAATGAGCGCCCCCGGCGCCGTGATTCCCCCGCGCCCCCCGCTCCCCAAAAATACGCCCGGGGCCCCCGGCACCCCGAGTGCCGCGCGCGCCGGCCGCGGCCGCCACCCGCTGGGTGTGCGCCAGCGCATCGTGCTCGTGGTGGTGGCGAGCCTCGCGCTGGCCAGCATCATCATCGGCGGCGCCGCCGTTCTCAGCGTGCGCTCGCTCCTGCTTGATCGCGTGGACGAACAGCTCGGTCATGCCGTGAACCGCTCCGATAGCGCGCTGGCGATCCCGGGGCTGCCCGGGCGCGAACCGCCGTCCTTTATCGGCTCCCCGGGCATGGGCCCCGGCGCGCTGGGCGCCGTGATCGTCGGCGGCCAAACCCTGTACTCGGGTTATCTCGCGCAGGACGGCACCCCCGTGACCCTCACGCCCGCCCAGGAGGCCACGCTCGCCGCGATCCCCACCGGGGGCACCCCACAAACCGTGGACCTCGGCACGGTGGGCCACTATCGGGTGGTGGCCCAGCCCGTGCTGCTGAGCTCGGGGGCGGGCCTGGCCCCGCAGGAGGGCGTGGCCATCCTGGGGCTCCCGCTGGCCGAGATGGAACTCACCCTCTCGCAGCTGATCGGGCTGATCGCGGCGCTCGCCGGGCTGGTCCTGCTGCTCACCGCGGGGGCCGCCTACGTGGTGGTGCGGCTCGCGCTGCGCCCGCTGGATCGGGTGGCCGCCACCGCAGCCGAGGTCTCCCGCCTCTCGCTCTCGGGCGGGGAGGAGGCCCTGCAGGTGCGGGTGCCCGCGCGCGATGCCGATGAGCGCACCGAGGTGGGCCGCGTGGGGGCCTCGATTAACCGGATGCTTGGTCACGTGGAGGACTCGCTGCGGGTGCGCCGCGCGGGCGAGGTGAAGCTGCGCCGTTTTGTCTCGGATGCCAGCCACGAATTGCGCACGCCCCTGGCCTCGATCCGCGGCTATTCCGAGCTGGCCGCGCGTATCGGCGGGGACCTGCCGCGGGACGTGCAGTACTCGCTGGATCGGATCGGCTCGGAATCGATCCGGATGACCGGGATCGTGGAGGACCTGCTGCTGCTCGCGCGCCTGGACGAGGGGCGCGAGCTCACCGCGGCCCCCGTGGATCTGACCGATACCCTGTTTCATGCCGTGAACGATGCGCGTGCCGCGGGCCCCGAGCACGAGGTGGAGCTGGCGGTCCCGGACACGCCCGTGCGCGTCACGGGCGATCCCGCCCGGCTGCAACAGGTGGTCCTGAACCTGCTGGCCAATGCCCGGGTGCATACCCCGCCCGGAACCCGCATCGACGTGCGGCTGGGCGTGGATCCCGCGGGAAACGAGGCGATCCTGGAGGTGGCCGATAACGGGCCCGGGATCGGCCCCGAGCTGCACGATCACGTATTTGAACGCTTCGTGCGCGGGGATGCCTCGCGCTCGCGCACGGCCGGCAGCTCCGGGCTGGGGCTGTCGATTGTCTCGGCGGTTGTGGCCGCACACGGGGGCCGGGTGGACCTGGAATCCGAGCCCGGGCGCACGGTCTTCCGGGTGATCCTGCCGCTTTCAGCGGCGCGCACCCCCGCGGGCTAGCCGTGCTGGGTTAGCCGTGCTGGGTTAGCCATTCTGGGCGTGGTGCAGCCGGGCGTAGTGTCCCTCGGCGGCGAGCAGTTCCGCATGGGTGCCCTGCTCCACGATCACCCCGCGGCGCAGCACCACGATCCGGTCGGCCGAGCGGATCGTGGAGAGCCGGTGGGCCACGATCAGCGTGGTGCGCTCGCGCATCAGCCCCTCCAGCGCCTGCTTAATATGCGACTCGGATTCGGAGTCCAGCGCCGAGGTGGCCTCGTCCAGGAAGAGGATACGCGGATCGCGCACGAGCGCGCGGGCAATCGCGAGCCGCTGGCGCTGCCCGCCCGAGAGCGTGGCACCGCGCTCGCCCACGGGTGTATCCCAGCCGAGGGGCAGATGCTCCACGATATCCAGCGCGTGTGCATCGGTCAGGGCGCGCAGCACGCGCTCATCGCTGACATCCTCCAGGCCGTAGGTGATGTTATCGCGCACGGTCCCGTCAAAGAGCACGGAATCCTGAGGCACCACCGAGACAAAGGTGCGTACCGCGCGCAGATCCAGCGCCTCCATGTCCACACCATCAAGCAGGATGCGGCCCCCGCTGGGGCGTAAAAAGCCCAGCACGAGGTTAAGCAGCGTGGACTTGCCCGAGCCCGAGGCCCCCACAAACGCGATGGTTTCGCCCGCGCGGATATGCAGATTCAGGTGGCCGATGGCGGCGCGATCATCCCCCGGGAAGATAAACGAGACGTCCTCAAATTCCAGGTCACCCGCGACGGTCTCGGGTACGGCCTTTCCGTCGTTCTCCTCCAGATCGGGATCCTGGAGCACCTCGCTGATCGAGCGGATCGATTCCAGGCCGCGCGTGAACACCGGAATAAGCGAGAGCAGCGCCACGATGCCGCCGGTGAGGATCGTGAAATAGGTGCTCAGCAGCACCACCTGCCCGGGCGTGATGGGCAGGACCCCGGTGAGTGCCGCGGCGGCCGCGGCCACCAGGCAAAACACCCCGAGCAGCTGATACGCCACCCAGGACATCGCGCCGAAGCGGCCGTTTAACACGTCGAGGTTAATGCCCGCGCTGCGCACCTCCTCGGTGCGATCGGAGACCCGATCCACGGCCACCTTTTCCAGGCCGTGGGCGCGCGTGATCGGGATCAGGCTCGCCATCTCCCCGATGCCCGCCGAGAACTGTTCCACCTGGCGGCGGAATGCCTCGTTGCGGTGCCGCGAGCGCGCCCGCACATAGCGCATCAGCAGCACGGCGATCGGAACGGTCAGGGCAAATACCGCCACAAACTGGGGCACGGAGATCGCCGTCATCACGATGGCCCCGATCAGCGCGGCCACCGAGGACAGCGCCGCGGGGAACGCCTGCTGCATCATCAGCTCGACGTTTTCCACATCGCGCACCACCTTGGTCTGGATCACCGCGGCACTCGCGCGCTTATGGTATCCAATCGAGAGCCCCTGCAGGTGGGCGGTCAGGGTATTGCGCAGATCGGCCGCGAGGCGGCGGGTGACCCCGCTGAAGAGCTTCGTGAAGGCCATGTGATTGGGATAGTTCTGCACCAGCAGCAACACGGCCAGCAGCGCGCTGATCGCGAGTTCCCCGAGCGAGCGGCGATCCACCACGATATCGATCACATTCGCGGTGATCACGGGCATCAGCCACAGCGGGCTGTCCTTCACGATAAACGCGAGCGCGGCGAGGGTCAGCTTGCCGCGATGCGGGCGAAGCAGGCCCAAAAACGCGCGCAGCGGGTTCTGATCGGGAAGCGGCAGCGGGATGGGGGCTGTATGCGGGGAGGTCATGTCCGTGTTTCTCTGGGGACGCCTGGGGCGGGCCGGGCGGCGGTGCCGCGGCCTGGTTGATTATGGCACGCGGCCGCGCCCGGCGACAGGGGGCACGGGACAAAAAACACCCGCCCCCTCGCCGCACCCTCGGCCTGGCCGAGCGGGTGGTGCGGGAGGTGACGGGTGCGCGTTGATCCGGGTAAGGACGCTATTTTTTTTAGGGGGTATTACTTGGCTGCGTGTGCGGCCACAAACTCCGAGAACTGGGCGATCCACATCTTGAGGAAGTCCGAGGTGCCCTCGTTGGTGACCTCACCATCGGCGGTGATCAGGTTCTCGGTGAACTGGATATAGCCCTCGGGCTGGTTCATCAGGGGGGCATCCGAGAAGTTCAGGACACCCTTAAGGTGCTGCTGGGCCACGGCGGTTCCGACGGCCCCGATCGAGGCGCCGATCACGGCGGAGGGCTTGCCAAGCGAGCTCTGGCCCCAGGGGCGGCTGGCCCAGTCGATCGCGTTCTTGAGTCCGCCGGGGATGGTGCGGTTGTACTCGGGGGTGACGTAGAGGATTCCGTCGGCATCGGCGAAGCCGGCCTTCAGGACGTTGGCGACCTCGGGGTAGGAGCCGTCCAGGTCGTGGTTATAGAGGGGGAGATCCTTGATCTCGATCTCAAAGAGCTCAACATCGGCCGGCGCGAGGCGCTTCAGGGCCAGGGCGAGCTTGCGGTTGATGGAGTTTGCGGAGAGGCTGCCAACGAGGTAACCGATGCGAAGCGAGGTCATGAGAACTTCTTTCTATAAATCAACAAAAGCGGCCCGGTCAGGTCCAATACCCGCGGTTCCATTCATATGCAACTAATCATAGGCGCGCGACATTCCCCCTTCCACGAATATTTTTTAATTCGTCGCGATCCGCACCAATCCGCGGAAGCCCCGGCTCCGAATGATCACTGCGACCAAAAATTACGTCGCATCGGGAGACAACACTGTCTACGCTGGGAACTCAGCGTCACGAGAAAATCGTGCGAAATGAGGATAAACGATGATTGAGTTTGACGGCATTTCTAAACGATTCGCGGATGGCACGATCGCGGTACGGGATTTTTCCCTGCGCATTCCCTCGCGCCGCACCACCGTTTTTGTGGGCTCCTCGGGCAGCGGAAAAACCACCCTGCTGCGCATGATTAACCGGATGGTGGACCCCAGCGCTGGCCGCGTCCTGATCGACGGCGAGGATATCGCCGCACTGGACCCCGTAAAGCTGCGCCGCGGAATCGGCTATGTGATGCAAAACTCCGGCCTGCTGCCCCACCGCACGGTGCTGCAAAATATCGCCACCGTCCCGCTCCTGAACGGCATGCCGCGTGCGGCAGCCCACGAGCGCGCCCTGGAACTCATGGATACCGTGGGGCTGGACCGCGCCCAGGCCGGCCGCTATCCGGGCCAGCTCTCGGGAGGCCAGCAGCAGCGCGTGGGCGTGGCCCGCGGCCTCGCGGTGGACCCCAATATTCTGCTGATGGACGAGCCCTTCGGGGCCGTGGACCCCATCGTGCGCCGCGAATTGCAGGCCGAGCTGCTGCGCCTGCAATCCACGCTCGGCAAGACGGTGGTTTTTGTCACCCACGATATCGACGAGGCATTCCTGCTCGGCGATGAGGTGGTGATCCTCAGCCGCGGGGGCCAGATCGCCCAGCGCGGAACCCCCGAGGAGATCCTCGCAAATCCGGAGAGCGAATTTGTGGCCGAGTTCATCGGCGCCGACCGCGGCCGCCGCGCCCTGACCCTGCGCGAGACCGATGGCCGCACCGTGGTGGTGGACGGCGAGGGCCGCATCGCCGGGGTGCTCTCCGCCGAGGGCGGTGCAACCCGATGACCTGGATCGGGGAAAACCTCGACCAGATTGGGGAACTGCTGCTCACGCATATGGCGCTGAGCCTGCCCCCGATCCTGCTGGGCGTACTGATCGCCGTGCCGCTGGGCTGGGTGGCCCACCGCTATCGCTGGGGTCGCGGCGTGCTGCTGGGGATATCCGGCCTGCTCTATACGATTCCCTCGCTCGCGCTGATCGTGGCGATGCCGAGCATCCTGGGCACCCAGATCCTGAACCCCCTGAACCTGATCGTCGCGCTCACGCTCTATGCGGTGGCGCTTATGGTGCGCACCGCCGCCGATGCCTTTGACCAGGTGGATCCCACCGTCTTGGACTCCGCGGTGGCGCTGGGCTATGGCCCGTGGCGGCGCTTCTGGGGTGTGCAATTGCCGCTCGCGGGCCCCGTGATCCTCGCCGGAACCCGCGTGATCTCCTCCAGCACGGTGAGCCTGGTGACCCTGGGCGCGCTGGTGGGCATGAGCGGGCTCGGCTATTTTTTCACCGATGGCTTCCAGCGGGCATTCCCGCTGGAGATCCTCGTGGGCATCATCGGCACCATCCTGGTGGCCGTGATCTTTGACCTCGCGCTGGTGCTCCTGGGCAGGCTGCTGCTGCCCTGGGCGCGCACACCCGCACGGGCGCGCCGGCTGCGCACGGTTGTGGAGGTCACCGCATGATCGCGCTCGCCTGGGAATGGCTCCTGGACCCCGCGCACTGGCAGGGGCCGGGCGGAGTGCCCACCCGTGTCCTGCAACACCTGGGCCTGGTCGGGGCCACGATCCTGATTGCCGGGACCATCGCGCTGGCCGCCGGATTTTATATCGGCCATACCCGCCGCGGCCGCGGCCTCGTGGTGGGGCTCAGCGGTGCGCTGCGCGCGATGCCCACGCTGGGACTGCTGGTATTTTTGGCCGTGCAATTTGGGTTTGGTGTGCGGCTCGCGATTATCCCCACCCTGATCGTGCTGGTGGTCCTGGCGATTCCGCCGATCCTCGCCGGCGCCTATGCCGGGATCGAGTCGGTGGCTCCCGCTACCGTGGATGCATCGCGTGCGCTGGGCCTGACCGAGTGGCAGATCCTGTGGAGGGTGGAGTTTCCGCTGGCGCTGCCGCTGATCTTCGGCGGCCTGCGCTCCGCGGTGCTTCAGGTGGTCGCCACGGCCACCGTCGCCGCCTATATTTCCCTGGGCGGGCTGGGGCGTTATCTTTTTGACGCCCTTCCCGTACAGGACTATCCGCAGATGCTGGCGGGCGCCATCCTGGTGGCGGCCCTGGCCCTGCTGCTTGACCTATTCCTGATCCTGATCTCCCGGGCAGTCCTGCCCGCGGGCGTCCGGGTCACCCGCGCACCACTTCAGAAAAAACAGCCCACCGAGAGGACATCATGAAAAACTCAAGGATTTCGCGCGTCGCCACCCTGGTGGTGGCCGCGGGCGCAATTTTCTCGCTCGCCGCCTGCTCCGGCAACTCCAATCCGCTCGGCGGCGGGGGCGAAAACGACAACACCATCTCGATCGGTTCGGCGGCCTTTGCCGAGAACGAGATCATCGCGCAGATCTATGCGCAGGCCCTCGAGGCCGCCGATGTGAAGGTGAATTTCCGCGGCCAGATCGGGCAGCGTGAGGTCTATCTTGCGGCGCTTCAGGACGGCTCCCTGGATATCGTGCCCGAGTATTCGGGTAACCTCCTGCAGGCATTTGATCAGGACTCCACCGCAAAAACCCCCGAGGCCGTGGTGGACGCACTGCACGAGGCGCTGCCCAAGAACCTCGCCGTTCTTGAGGCGGCCCCCGCGGAAAATAAAGACAGCTATAACGTCACCAAGGAATTCGCGGAGAGCAACGCGCTGGCGAGCCTGACCGACCTGAAAAACCTCACCGAAAAATTCGCCGTGGGGGGCAACCCCGAGCTGGCCACCCGGCCCTATGGCCCCGAGGGGCTCACCGCCGTATACGGCGTGCCGGCCGACCGGATGAGCTTTGTGCCGCTGAGCGATTCGGGCGGACCGCTCACGGTGGGGGCGCTGCGGGACGGCACCGTGCAGGTGGCCGATATCTTCAGCACCACCCCGGCGATTGCCGAGAACGGCTTTATCACCCTGACCGATCCGGAAAACCTCATCCTGCCGCAGGCGGTCATCCCGCTCGTGAGCGAGAAGGCCAACGTGGATAAGGTCGTGAGCGTGCTCAACGCGGTCTCGGCCAAGCTCACCACCGAGGACCTGATCGAGCTGAATACCCGCAACCAGGGCACGGAGAAGGCGGGCGCCAAGAAGCTCGCCGCCGATTGGCTCGCCGCCAAGAAGCTCAACTAGCGCGGGTACACACGGCCGCCGCCTCCCCTCGGGGAGGCGGCGGTCTTGTTTGGGGCCGGGGCCGCAAAATCGGGGAAGTTTTGCCAAATCTGGCCCGGGGGAGGCCCCCGCGCACGCGGCGCGGTAGTCTGGAGGGGTGACTGATAGCAACCTGCTCGGAATACCGGCAACCCGCCTCCCGGCCGAACCGGAGGTCGAGCGCGCGCTCGCCACCGCGGTGGAGCTTGAGGAGTTTGAAGCCATCGCCTCCCGCTATCCGGCGTCCTCGCTGGCCTGGGCGGCGCTCGCCGAGGCCGCGGCCGATCCCGCGCGCCCCGTCACCGGCTATGCGTTTGCGCGCGTGGCCTATCACCGCGGGCTCGACGCCCTGCGCAAGGCGGGCTGGCGCGGCCAGGGTCCCGTACCGTGGTCGCATGAGCCCAACCGCGGCGTGCTGCGTTCGCTCTATCTGCTGCGTTGCGCGGCGGAGGCCATCGGCGAGGAGGCCGAGGTGCAGCGCCTGACCGATTTCCTGCGCGATGCCGATGAAACGGCCGTCGCCCAGATCCTCAACGAGGGCAGCCCCAGCGAGCCCGCCCCCGCCACCGAGGCGTTTTTTATTCGCGGGCTCGACTAGCCCCAGCCCCCGTGTCCCCGGACACACATCAGCTTTTTTGTTAGCGCAGTACCGAACGAGGGAACACCGCCATGCCGGCAATCGTGATCGTTGGAGCCCAGTGGGGCGACGAAGGAAAGGGCAAGGCCACCGACCTGCTCGGTAGTCGTATCGACTACGTTGTGAAGTTCAACGGAGGAAATAACGCGGGTCATACCGTGGTCGTGGGCAACGAAAAATACGCCCTGCACCTTCTTCCCTCCGGAATCCTCACCCCCGGCGTGACCCCCGTCATCTCCAATGGTGTGGTGGTGGACCTCTCGGTGCTCTTCCAGGAGCTGGAGGCCCTCTCGGCCCGCGGCGTGGATGTCTCCAAGCTGCGCGTGAGCGCCAACGCCCACGTCATCACGCACTACCACCGCACGCTGGATAAGGTCACCGAGCGTTTCCTCGGGAAGCGCCAGATCGGCACCACCGGCCGCGGCATCGGCCCGGCCTACGCGGATAAGATCAACCGCGTGGGAATCCGCATCCAGGACCTCTTCGACGAGAACATCCTGCGGCAGAAGGTCGAGGGCGCCCTGGGCGTTAAGAACCACCTGCTGCTCAAGGTATATAACCGTCGCGCGATCACCGTGGACGAGATCGTCGAGGACCTGCTCAGCTATGCCGAGCGCCTGCGCCCCATGGTTGTGGATGCCTCTCTGGAGCTCAACCGCGCGCTGGACCGCGGCGAGAACGTGCTCTTTGAGGGTGGCCAGGCCACGATGCTTGATATCGACCACGGCACGTACCCCTTTGTCACCTCCTCCTCGGCCACCTCGGGTGGTGCCGCCACCGGTTCCGGTGTGGCCCCCAACCGCATCGCCCGCGTGATCGGTATCGTGAAGGCCTATACCACCCGCGTGGGTGCCGGCCCGTTCCCCACCGAGCTCTTTGATGCCTCGGGTGATCACCTGCGCGCCAAGGGTTTTGAGTTTGGTACCACCACCGGCCGCCCGCGCCGCGTGGGCTGGTATGACGCCCCGATCGCGCGCTATACCGCGCGCATCAACGGCGTGACCGATTTTGTGCTGACCAAGCTGGACATCCTCGACGAGCTCGCGACCATCCCGGTGTGTGTGGCCTATGACGTGGACGGTGTGCGTCACGATGAGGTGCCGGTCTCGCAGACCGATTTCCACCACGCCGTGCCGATCTATGAGGAGTTCCCCGGCTGGGAGACCGATATTTCAGGTATCCGCACGTTTGAGGACCTGCCCCTGAACGCCCAGAACTATGTGCTTGCACTGGAAAAGATGAGCGGTTCGCGCATCTCCGCGATCGGTGTGGGCCCCGGCCGCGACGCCATCATCGTGCGTCACGACCTGATCGACTAAAACCCGCATGACGGAACCGATTAAACCCGTGGACTCCGCCCCACTCACCCGCCGCGAGGCGCGGGAGCGTGCGCGGCAGTCCGCGGGTTTGGTCGTTTCCGGGGACGCCGCGGCGCCCGGGGATGCCGCCCAGACCGAGGCGGCACCCGCGGCCAGGCGCCCGCTTCCCGTGCGGATCGCCGCAATCGCGCTGCGCGTGGTCAGCTGGTGTGTGATCTCGGTGGCCGTCCTGCTGATCCTCGCCTTTGTGGTGGTGCCGCGCGTGACCGGTTCCGTGCCCTATACGGTGCTCACCGGATCGATGGAGCCGCTCATGCCGCCGGGCACCACGGTGGTGGTGAAGCCGATCCCCTTTGACCAGATCCGGGTGGGCGACGTAATCACCTATCAGCTCAGCTCCGGGGAACCCGAGGTGGTGACCCACCGCGTGGTGGGCGTGGACATCACCCCGGACGGTCCGCGGCTGCGCACCCAGGGGGATGCCAACCCCGCCGAGGACCCCACCCCCGTGCGCGAGGAGCAGGTGCGCGGCAAGGCCTGGTATTGGGCGCCCCTGATCGGCTATTTCAGCTCGGGCGTCACGAGTGATACCCGCACCTGGATCGCCCGCGGACTCGGCGTGGCCCTGCTGGGCTATGCCGCGGTGACCGTGGTGCTAGCCGTGCGCGGCCGCGCCAAGACCCGCGCGGAGGAGAGGGATTCCGCCGCCACCGCCGCGGAGCCGTCACTCGCGGAGGCCGAGGCCACCGCCGCGGAGCACCCCACCCGCTAATCGGTACGCCCCGGCGTGTTTTTCCGCCGGGCTTTTATCCTCCCGTGCCGCGCCGCCGTTATCCGCGCCGCGCAATCCCGTCGCGCCCGGCCCCGCCCGCCCGGGCGGAGGGCCGTGCGGCGCGCGCCCGGGCGGAGGGCCGTGCGGCGCGCGCCGTGCCGCGGACGCCGGTGCGCCGGGAACGATCCGCGGACGGGACCGCCGCGCATGGCCCCTTCCGCGCCCCGCGTTCCGCCGCGTAATTTCACCCCCGCGCGGGGGACGCGGCCCCGAAACTGCGTGGGCCTTGAGGGATTCTTGAGGCGAAACCGGGCGCCCCTTGACTCCCGCGCCGAAACTTGTGCAACGTTTCGCGATCCTGCGGGTTCTTCTTGAGCCCCGGTCGGAAATATCAATGTTGTCGGAAGCGCTCACCCGAAGTCGCCCCGGAGAACATCACATACTCGTCACATACCTCCCCCCGAAGACGGGAACCCGAGAAAAAGGACTACCCATGAAGAAGACCACCACCGTCGCCCTGACCGCCGCTCTTGGAGCCACCCTGCTCCTCGGAGGGGCCGGCACGCTGGCCTTCTGGACCGATACCAAGACCTCCGCCACCCAGACGATCAACTCCGGAAACCTCTCGCTTGGTGCCCTGGAGTCGGGTAACTGGAAGATCCAGAACGTCGTCGGAGATAAGAAGTCGCAGCTGGTTGACCTCAACTCGAATACCCGCATCGTTCCCGGTGACGTCCTCACCCAGACCGTCCAGGTCCCCGTGACCCTCGTGGGTGAGAACCTCAAGGCCAACCTCACGGTCGCGGGCCCGCAGCTGGTCGGCGATAACAACCTGAAGAACGCCCTGAGCGCCACGGTGGTATCGATCAACGGCCAGGCCGTCAACGCCAATGGTTCCACCCCGGCCGCCGTGGCCCTGACGCCCACCAGCGTCAATAACGGCAAGGTGCCCGTGGTGATCTCCGTGACCTTCCCCTTTGGTACCGCGGCCACCGCGATCGAGCAGATGCAGAGCACCTCGATCACCTCGAGCTATACCCTGACCCAGGTGCCCGCCGGCTCCTAAGCTTCTTGGCGGCGATAATCCTCCCCCCTATAGTTATCGCCCCAAGTTGGATATCCACGGCCTCGTCGTCTGCCTCTCCCCCCATTGGTTTTCGGCGCCGCGGATATCACCCGCTCGGCGGCCGGCCGGTTGAGTTTCACTCCCGGCCGGCCGCCGACACCCCCCCAGACCCCCAAAAGGTTTCCCGCACCGCCCGAACGGAGCGGGGAACACCCCCTCGGCATATGGGCCCGAACCCGATATGCCGGCACCATCGCGTCTTCGCCGCCCCTCCCCCCGGGGCGCGAAATCCCCCCGATGATGTGCCCGGCCCCGTGAGTCACCCCGCTCACGGGGCCATAATCCGATCATCCCGGTCCCGAAGGAGAGTGTGTTCCGATGCGTCGCAACCTTCTCCTCCCCGTGATCGCCGCCGTGCTGGGTGCCGCGCTGCTCCTCGGCGGCGAGGGCACGATGGCCTCCTGGACCGATACCCGCACCGCGACCCCCGTGAAGATTTCCTCCGGTTCGCTGGACCTCGGCCCGATCGGCGCCTCCGCAATGACCTGGACCCTGGCCCAGGAAATCCCCGGACGCCCCGCCTCCAACGCGGTGCCCTTCACGGGTCAGGCCCTGGTCCCGGGGGATGTCCTGACCGCCACGGTCAACGTGCCCGTATCCCTGGTGGGACAGAACCTCGTGGCCGATCTCGCCCTGAGCCGCCTGAGCGTAACCCCCACGGGCAAGACGGCCGCGGATGCCGCGTTCGCCGCCTCCCTCGGCACCCGCATCATCAGCATTAACGGGCAGGCCCCGGCCCCCGCGAGCCCCGGATCGGTCACGCTGCGCCCCGGCATCGGGGCCACCGTACCCGTGGTGGTCGCGGTATCTCTTCCGTGGAGCGCCACCGGTTCCGGGAGTGCCTCGGTAATCTTAGGTATGGACTATACGCTGACCCAGCGCCCCGCCGGAGCCACCTCGTGACCGGCTCGCGCGGCCTGCGCCGCCCCCTGATCATCGCCGGCATCGCCGTGGTGGCCGCGCTTGCGCTGCTGGGCGGACCGGGAACGCTCGCGTTTTTCTCCGATGCCGAATCAGCCCCGAAGACCACAATCCAGGCGGCCCCGGGCATCAGCGCCACGGCCGCCGCGAGCGTGGAATCGCGCGCCCTTCCCGGCGCCCCCGGCTCGGTCGTGGCCGCGCCCGGCGACGGCCTGGTCCCGGGGGTACGCTCCCTGAACTACCGGTTCACGGTGACCATCGGGGCGGGAACACCCGTGCAGTCCTATCTGTCCGGCACCGTCTCGGCGAGCGGCACGGCGCAGGGCAGCGAGATTTATAACCGCGGGTTCCTCCTCCTGGCCTCCTCCGCCTCGACGGGGTGTGTGATCGGGCAGAACCCCGCCATCGTGGATGGCCGGTTGCAGACCACCATCGCCACCGCCCCCGGGCATACCCTGAAGCCCGGTGAATCCTGCACCTTTGATATCAGCGCGAGCATTCCCGCAACCGTGAACGGCCTAGACCTGGCCCGCGAATTGCGTGGCCTGCGCGCGAGCACCGTGGGGTCCTTTGACCTCAACGCCACCCTGACCCAGGTCCCCCGAGCCGAGGAACGCCCATGATCGCCCGCCTGTTTTCCACCAAGCGCTCGCGTGCGGGCGCGGCCCTCGCCGTGGGCGCCCTGGCCCTCCTGGCCGTGGGTATTCCCACGGCGGTGACCGGCGCAAACTTCACCGCCCAGGCGCAGGCCTCCGCGGCGATTGGCATGGGACAGTGGTGCTCCACGCCCAACCCCACGACCAAAAAGAACGTGCATCCGCTCTCCACCCTGCCCAGCGTCGCGGGGACCCGGATGATCATCGTCCCGGTGGTGCCCGCGGGCGAGTATCTGGCCACCGATACCCCGGCCGAATCCGGCCGCCTCGGCATCCGGGTCTGGGGCTGCGGCGATGTCACCAACTCCGCGCTTAAGGTCACCGCCTGGCGCGGGTCCGGCGCACCCACGGCGGGCGATTGGATCACCGCCCCCGCCAATGGCTCCTATGCCTCGGCGCGGCTTAACCCCGCCGGAACCCTGGGCACGGAGCTGCGTAACCTGCATAGCGGGTCGAGCGTGCCCGGCGGCGTGGACCCGTCCACCGGCGTAAGCGCCTCCACCTCGCGCTATAGCTGGCTGCTGGATTCCACGCGCGATCGCGGCGCAAAATCTGCCGCGAATCCCGCCTGTGGGAATAAGTCCTGCGTGGTGGCCCCGAGCAAGACCGGTGCCTCGTTCTCCTCGGCGCTCTCGCTGAACGAGGCCGCCCCCGCCTCCGGCGCGGTGGTGGGAAACTCCGTGACCTATCTGGCCTCCAAATATTATGCCGAGGGCGGCACCTGGCCCGTGAACGCCAATGGAAGCGCGGCGGCCCCCGCGGCGAGCCCCACCAAGGTGGCCTCCCCCGGGTTTGCCAACCCCCTGGCCGATACCAGCGGCCGACTCCTGCAATGGGTAGTGATCGAGTGGACCGGTGCCACGCCGCCGCCGAGCGTCGAGGTGGAGGTGTTTGTCGGGTGAGTGCCCCGCGGAAAATCCGGGCGGCGGCGTTATCCGCCGCGCTGGCCCTCGCGCTGCTGCTCCTGCCCGCCACGGGTGTGGCGGCGACGCCGAGCGGATCCGCCCCGGCGGGCCAGGACGAGCGCACCCCGGCCAGCATCGCGCTGGCCTCGGAGGGCGAGGCCGCGCTGGGCCAGCTCTTTGGTGATCAACACCTGATCCCGGGCGGAAAAATCACGGCCTCCTTTGAGGTGGTTCGCCTCGGCGGGGTGGCCTCAAGCCTGACCCTGCGCCTGGACTCGGGTCTCGCCGCGGCGAGCCCCCTCGCGAGGGATGCGATCCTCACGGTGGATGCCGCCGGTCACCGGCTGAGCGGGGAGTTTGCGAGCCTGGTGGGCGATGGGCAGCGCCTGGATCTGGGCACGGGGGCGCAGACCCGCGTGCCGGTGCAGATCTCGGTCTCCCTGCCCGAGGAGGCCACCAATATTACCCGCGACCTGAGCCTGCCCTTTATCGTGCGGGCCACCGCCGTGGTGGACTCGGGCGTGACCGTGCCCGGGGAAATCTCTACGGGCGCCCCGGGCGGTTCGGGCTCCGGGGCCGGTGGGCCGGGTGCCAGCCCGGCGGGATCGGCCATCCCGGGGAGCGCCGGATGGGCCGGAGGCCTGTCCGGCACCGGAACAAACGCGCGCGATGCCCTGATCGTGGCCGGCGGCCTGGTGCTGCTGGGCCTGGGCATCGGCGCGCTGCGCCGCCGGAGGCGTTCACGCGCCTAGCCCGCTCTGGGCGAAGCCGCGCGCGCCGGTTCCGGACGAGGCCTCCCGGACGCGGCCTCCCGGGGGTGACCTCTTCCCGCGCCGGGCGGCCCGGTCCGGTCGGTGATCCCGTGGCTGCCCGCGATACGTGAATCGTGCCCTCGGCCGGGGGATGATGCGCGGGGCGGGGCGGGGCGAGAATCGGGTAGAGCGTAGCGGGCGGAATAGAAAACCGCGGTGTTGAGTCGGGCGCACGTACGGCCACCCGGGACCGCGATGCATTATTTCTCCGGCCCGGCGGCGGGCGGGAAAAGGCCGGGATGAGACTGGGATCGGCCACGGCTCTGGCGCCGTGCCCGGGATTATGTTTATGTTGCGGCTATGGCTGTACACGCACATCCGACAGACCCACGCGATATCACGTGGGAGGGCCACGCGGGCACCTATCGTGTGTATTTTTGGGACCCCGCGGGTGCCTGCGCGGAGTGGCGCCTCACGGGGGTGACAAACGTATATGAGGTGCTGGATTGGGCATCGACGCACCGGGGGCCCCGGGCATCGCGTGCAGATATTTATCGAAATCGAGCACACCACGCGCGGAATGCTCCAGATTAACGGAGCCGGCCCGCAGCCGCCGGTTGATGCCGCGGATCCACCCCGTTCCGATTCCGCGTCTGTATTCGGGTGCGGGCGTGCCCCCGGCCCCGATCCGGCACCCGATTTCGGGCGCGAGCACTGACCCGGCTATTGCCCCCAGCGGTGGTATCGCCGTGTCCGGCCCGTCCCGGGCGGGGCCCGGATGATGGCCGCGAGGGGAATGCCCGATGCGCCCCCAATTCTTCTGGGCCATTTTTGCACAATAACCGCTATCCTGTTCCGTGGCGTGATTCTCTGCGCGCACTCTTGCCGGAAGCTCGGAGCACAACAGCACTATGACCCAGGAATTCACCCGCACCGCGGTGGTGATCGAGGATGACGCGGATATTCGCGGCCTCATTGGTACCGTTCTTCGCCAGGCGGGTTTTGCCGTCTCGGCCACGGCCAGCGGCGTGGAGGGCGTGGAACTGGTCCGCGAGACCAACCCCAACGTGGTGACGCTGGATATTGGCCTGATCGATATCGACGGCCTCGAGGTGGCCCGCCGGATCCGCCTGTTCAGCGACTGCTATATCGTGATGCTCACGGCGCAGTCCGAGGAGGTTGATCTTCTTTTTGGTCTTGAATCCGGAGCCGATGATTATCTGGTGAAGCCGTTCCGTCCGCGCGAGCTGCGCGCCCGCATCGAGGCGATGCTGCGCCGCCCGCGGCAGGGCAATGCCCCGATAGCTGCCGGGGCCATCGTGGCCCCCGCGGATCCGAGCGGCGCGGGCCCGGACGCCGCGGCGCCCGGCGGTATCGGTACGGGGGCAGCGGGCCAGGCCGTCTCCGCCCAGCCCGCCGCGGCACCCACGCCCGACGAGCAGGGCCGGCGAAGGTTTGCCCATAACGGACTCACTCTTGACCTGGATACCCGCACGGTGGAACGCGCCACGGATACCCTGGTGCTCACCCGCACCGAATTTGATCTGCTTGCATCGCTGCTGCAATCGGGGCGGCGCGTGCGCTCCAAGGCCGAGCTTGTGCGCGAATTACGCTCGGGCGAGTACGTGGTGAATGATTATGTCAGCGAGGCCGAGGAGCGCTCGATCGAGGTTCATTTTGGTAACCTCCGGCGCAAGCTCGCGGATGATGCCCGCAACCCCGCCTGGGTGGAAACCGTGCGCGGTGTGGGCTACCGGCTTGCGCCCGAGCGCCCGGCGGCACACCCCGCGGGATAGTATTCCCGCCGCGGGGTAGGAACGCCGCGAAGCCGGAACACCATAGTGCCGGAACGCCGCGGAGCCGGAAAACGACGGGGTAGGTCCGCCCGCGGAGCCGGCCCGCCATGGGGCGGGACCGCTGCGGGGCCCGCGCTCCATGGGGCTGGAACGCTGCGGGGCTGGAACGCTGCGGGTTTGAACCGCCATAGGTTCGGAACACCATGGTGTTCGACCGTTGCGGGGCCGGAACGCAGCGTAGCCGGAGCACCATAGTGCCGGACCACCGCGGAGCCGGAAAACGACGGGGTCGGGCTGCCGCGGATCCGGCCCGCCATGGGCCTGGACCTTCATGAGGCGGGACCGCCGCGGGGTCGGAACACAACGGAGCCGGACCCCGATAGTGCCGGACCACCGCGGAGCTGGAAAACGACGGGGTCGGGCTGCCGCGGAGATGGACCTCCCTGGGGCTGGACCTCCATGAGGCGGGACCGCCATGGGGTCGGAACACCATCGGGTCGGAGCGCCATGGGGTGGACCTCCATAGGGTGGGAACGCTAGGAGGTTGGACCGCTACGGGGTCGTACACCATTGGGCCGGACCACCATTAGGTTCGAATGCCGCGGGATCGGACCGCTACGGGGGGCGGACCGTTGCGCGGTCGGATCGCCGCGGAGCTGGACCTCCCTGGGGTTGGCCCGCCCTGGGGGTTGGACCGCTGCGGGGCCGGAACACCGCGGGTCCGGAACGCCGAGGGATCGGACCGCCGAGGGATCGGACCGCCGCGGGATCGGACCGCCGCGGAGCGGGGCCCGGGGCGCGTCATGCTGTGTACCCCGGTTGGCCGTTCGGGTCCGGCTCGGACGGAGATGCCCGCGGCCGGTTCGGGCGTGGGGCGAGCGCGGGGCTAGTGCTCCTGGGGGCCCGCCGCGAGGCGCACATGAAGCAGGGCGACCGTGCGTTCGCCAACCTCCCGGATCTGGGTGAGGAGGTGGCCCGCGCGCTCGCGGTCACTCTCGCGCAGGGCATCCTCGATATGCCCGGATAGGGCATTAAGGTGAAGAGCCCCGAGCATCGCGCTGGAGGTTTTGAGGCTCAGCGCCGCATCAAGCGCGCCCACGATCTGAATATTCTCGACGCTATCGCGCAGCGTCTTGAGGCGCTGGGGCCAGCGCTCACAGAACGACAGCACAAATGCGTGGCAGGCCTCGTGATCGCCGTTAAGTGCGGCGCACAGACGGTCAAGCTCATCGGGGTCGAGGAGCGGGGGGTTCTCGGAACCTGAGCTCATCTGGAGCCTTTCGTCTAACTGCCTTCGGGGGAAAGCAACGTTGGGGGTGGCCATCGTAAAAGTGGTCACGTAGATATAAGTGTGCGGTTCTACGCTCAAGATTTACGCGCGCCCAACCTCAAGACTTGAACAAGGAGCCGCGTGTTGGAGCTACCACTACGCTGGGGACATGATCAAAAACGTGATTATTGACTGCGATCCCGGTGTCGACGATGCCATTGCGATCGCGCTGGCCTGGGCCGACCCGAACCTGAATATTCTGGCGATTTCGGCGGTGAGCGGAAACGTATCGCTCGCGGATACGGGACGCAATGCCAAGCAGATTCGTGACTACCTCGGAGCCGATATCCCCGTGTGGTTGGGCGCCGACGCCCCGCTGCAGCGGCCCGCCGTACACGCCCCGGAATTTCATGGGGAAAACGGATTGGCGAATATTTCGCTGCGCCCGAACGGGCCCGCCCGGGATTCGAGGGACCGCGATGATGCCGTCGCCGCGATTATCGAGACCCTGGCCGCGCGCCCGGGGGAGATTGACCTGGTGGCCGTGGGCCCGCTGACCAATATTGCGCTTGCCGTGCAGGCCGAACCGCGGGTGGCCGAATGGGCGCGCTCGCTGACCATCATGGGCGGCGCCGCGGCGGGGGGCAACGTGACCGCGGCCGCGGAGTTTAATATCTACGCCGACCCGGAGGCCGCCTCGGTGGTGTTTAACGCCGGGTGGACCGTGACGATGGCCGGGCTGGACGTGACCAATCATGCCCTGGGCACGCTCACCCGCGTGGGGGAGCTGCTGGAGCTGGGCGATTTTTCGGATGAGTTTATTACCCCCTTCCTGACGTTTAACGGCGGCCCGACCAATGACCCCGAGGAGGGCCCGGCGATGCATGACTCCTGTGCGGTGGCCGCACTGGCCCGCCCGGAGCTGTTTGAGGCCACGCCCGCCCGTGTGGATATTGAGCTGGACGGAAAGTTTACGCTGGGGATGACGGTGGCCGACTTTACCTCGGTAACCCCCAATGCCCGTGTGCTCACCCGGGTGGACGCGGACGGGCTGTGGGAGTATCTGCGTAGCGGCCTAAGCAATCTGGCGGAACGGCGATGATGCGCGAGGGAGCGACTCGCCTGTGGCTGGGCTCGTATACGGCCGATATGGACGGGGTGGGCGAGGGGATCTCCTCGCTTGAGGTGCGCGAGGATCGCTCGCTGCGCCAGGTGAACTCCTTTGAGGAAACCTCCCCCTCGTTTTTGACCGCGCACCCCACACTGGATGTGTTTTATGGGGCGCTGGAGGGCGCCGGCCGGGTGCAGGCCTATCATGCGCGCGCCCGCCCCTCGCGTTTTGGCCCCTCGGTGGCGGCGGGGGATTCGGTCTGTCATCTGGCCGTAACCGCGGATGGCGCGCTGCTGCTCGCTGCCTGCTACGGCGACGGCGCGTTTCTGGCCTTCCCGCTGGGACCCGATGGGGCGATCCTCGGCCCGGCCCGGCCGGCCGTGGACTCCGTGGACCCCCACCGCAGCCCGTTTACCGCGGGGGAGCTGGGCGGGGAATTTGGAGAGAGCGCGCTGATCGACCTCTCGCTCGGGAGTATCGTGGCCGAGCAGGCCCCGCCGCGGGCCTCCCACGCCCATGCGAGTGTGGAACTGGAGGACGGGCGCATCGCCAGCACCGATCTGGGCCATGATGCCGTGCGGATCTGGCGGCGCACCCCCACGGGGGTGGCCCTGGACCATACGGTGGCCCTGCCGCTCGGGGTGGGCCCGCGGCACCTGGTGACCCACCAGAGTGGCCACCTGTTTGTGGTGACCGAATACAGCACGGAGATTTTTACCCTGGGCTCGGCCCGGGACGGCCGCTGGCGCGTGCTTAACGGCGTCTCCGCGGTATCGGACGGCCCGGAGGAGGGCGATTATCCCTCGGAGATCAGCCGCGATGAGTCGGGCAATCGGCTCTATGTATCGGTGCGCGGAAGCAACCGCATCGCGACGCTGGAGATAACCGGCGACGGCTCGACCCTGCGCCCGCTGGGGGACCGGGAGGCCGGCGGAAACTGGCCCCGGCACCACCTGCTGGACGGGGATATGCTGCACGTGGCCAATCAGCTGTCGAATAATATTGCGAGCTTCCAGCTGGACGCCCGCGGGCTGCCGAGCCGCCTCGTGGGGACCATCGACGCGGGTTCGCCCACGTGTCTTTTGGTGGCCTCCTAGGAGCCTGCGACCCACCCACCCCGGCCGGGACCGCGGCAATCCCGGGGTGGGTGGGTGGTGCCCGCCGAAATTTGCCGACAGATTGTCGGGCTTTCGCGGGAAACCGCGTAGAATCGGGGAATGACCGCGCGCACGCCCACCCCCGCCCCGATCGTGGGGCGTTTTATTCGTCTCGATCCGATGGTGGACACCGACCTCCCCGAACTGTGGGAGGCCATCGGTAAGCCCCAGGTATTTGCGGATGGCTATGGCGGGGGACTCGCGGCGATGCCCAAGACCCTCGCGGGGTTCCGGCGCTTTGCCTCGCGCTATTATGGGCGCACGCGCAAGCAGCCCTTTACCGTGCGCCTCGTGGGCGGGGAGCACGACGGCCGGGTGGTGGGTACCACCACGCTGGGTGATTTTGACCAGGCGAATGAATCGGCCCACCTGGGCTGGACCGCATATGACCCGCGGGTATGGGGAACCTCGGTCAACGTGGAGGCGAAGCTGCTCCTGCTCACCCTCGCCTTTGATAACGGATTTGGGCGGATCCGGATTCAGGCGGATGCGCTGAATAGCCACTCGCGCGCGGCCATCCTGAAACTGGGCGCAAAATTTGAGGGCCTGCTGCGCCGCGATCAGCAGCGCGCGGACGGCACGTGGCGTACCACGGCGCTGTATTCGATCATTATTGATGAGTGGCCCGCGGTGCGCGCGGGGCTTGAGTCGCGCCTGGCGCGCTGGACCAGGCCGGTGGATCTGCGCGAATAGGGCGACGGGCGGGGACGGGATGTTGTGGCCGAGTGAAGTCATGTCCCCAGTCCAGCACCGGAGGCAGCCGCGCGCCGCGGAATAATCGCTCCTGTGGACGGTTGGTCATCGGCACCGGGCCTGTGTAAAACCCGCGCTCTCCGCGCCTTCCCGGCCCCGGCCGCGCCTCCCCACCCGGCGGCCGCCGCATAAAAATGCCCCGAACCAGGGGATTTATGTATGCCCCGTCCCGCCCGCCGACTCCCCGCGGGGCCTACCCGGGGATACCTCTCCCGGATGATCCTCTTCCCCCTCCCGAGCGATGCCCCACCCCCACCCCCGGGCGGAGGATGGAGTCATGAGCAAAAATCGAGTTTCCGAAGCCCGGCCGGTGCTGTGCGCCGCAAACCTCGTAAAGGTTTATGACGGCCATACCCGTGCCCTCGCCGGGGTGGACCTCAGCATCGCCGCGGGCGAATCCGTGGCCATCATGGGGGCCTCCGGCTCCGGCAAAACCACCCTCCTACACGCCCTCGCCGGCATCATCCCCACCGATGGTGGGCGCGTGAACTTCTCCGGTCCGCAGGGCACCGTGGACGTGAGTGCACTCTCCGAGGCCGACCGCTCCCGGCTGCGCCGCGAGTCCTTCGGTTTTGTTTTTCAGCAGGGCCTGCTCATCCCCGAACTCACCGCGGGAGAAAACGTCGCCGTCCCGATGATGCTCGCGGGCTATCCGCGGGCCGAGAGCGAGGCACACGCCGCGAGCTGGCTGCAGGCCATGGGCCTCGGCGGCATGGAGGGCCGCCGCATCGGCGAACTCTCCGGGGGCCAGGCCCAGCGCGTGGCCATCGCCCGGGCCCAGGTCACCGGTGCCACCGTGATCTTCGCGGATGAGCCCACGGGGGCCCTCGATTCCGCCACGTCCTCCGATGTGATGGATGCACTCCTGGGCTCCACCGTGGGCCAGGGCCATACCCTCGTGGTGGTCACCCACGACCTGGCGGTGGCACAGCGCTGCTCCCGCATCATCTATCTGCGTGATGGCCGCATCCACTCCGCTGCGGAGGATACCTTCAGCTCGCAGTGGCCCACGATCGAGCGCACCCCCGATCCCGCGGCCTCCGCGGTTCCCGGCTCCTCCCCGGCGCCCTCCACCCCGGCCCCCTCCACCCCGGGGCGCGCGCCGGCCGCCGTGCACGTGGCCGCCTCCGCCGTGGGTTCCCCGGGCCGCCCGGCCTTTGTGGGTCCGGGCTGGGCCCGTCCCGCGGGGGCGGGGGCATGATCGTGGCCGAGCGCACCGCCGCCGTTTTCCCCGCCGCCCCGCTGCGTCCCACGCGCCCGCGGCGTACCCCCGTATTTCGTCTCGCCTGGATGCTCGCGCGCCCGGGTGCGCAGAGCCCTGCCACGCTGATATTGCCCGCGGTGGCCTTCGCCGTGACCACGGCGCTGATCCTGATCGTGATCGGCGGCGTGAGCATGTTTTTCCGCGTGGACGATCAGAACGACATGATCTATCGCCTGCTCAGCGGGCTCGCCCTCGCGCTGCTGATCGTTCCCCTGTTTAGCCTCGGGGCTGCCGCCGCCAGGCTGTCCGCGCGGCGCAGCGATGATCGCCTCGCGTCCCTGCGCCTGCTGGGGGCCACCGGGCGGGACGTGATCGCCGTGACCATCATCGAGTCCACCGCGGTTGCGCTGGTCGGGGCCATCGCCGGCGCGCTGCTTTCGCTGGCCCTGCTACCGCTCGTGGGCCTGATCCACTTCCTCGGCGGGCCGATCGGGGCCGGTGCCCTGCTGCTGGGCCCCGGCACGGTGGCCGCCGTGGTCCTGGGGATCACGGTGCTGGCCGGGGCCAGTGCCGCGGTGGGCCTGCGCCGGGTGGTGATCTCGCCCCTGGGAGTGCGCACGCGCCAGCGTCGCCCGCAGCCGCACTGGCTGCGCGCGGTGATCGGCGCGGCCTCGCTGCTCCTTATTTTCACCGTGCTGAGCGCCTTTGGTGCCCTCGCCCAATTTGAGGCCGTGCTGCTGGGCGTGTTTATCCTCGCGTTTGCCCTCGGCCTGGGGGTGCTCTCCCTCGTGGGTCCCTGGGTGCTCTCGGTCTGGGCCCGGGTGCGCCTGCGCCGCGCAAAAACCGTGCCGCGGCTGCTGGCGGCGCGCGGGGTTTTGGATAATCCGGGGGCCGCGTGGCGGCAGGTCGGCGGGGTCGCGATGACGAGCTTTGTGGCGGTGGTGGCCGGAACCGGTGTGGCGCTGATGGGCATGGCGGGCGAGTCCGATCCCGAGTCCGCGCAGCTATTCGCCGATATGTATACGGGCATAGTGGTGACCCTGATTGGGTCGTTCCTGATGGTGGCCGCATCGGTGGGGGTGAACCAGGCCGCAAGCGTGCTGGATCGGCGCGAGCTCTCGGTGAGCCTGGATCGCCTCGGAATGTCGCGCGAGATGATCGAGGCGGCGCGGATGACCCAGGCGGTGGCCCCCGTGGGAATGGTCGCGGTGGGTTCGGCCCTCGCGGGCGCGCTGGTGGTCTTTCCCCTGACCGGGCTCGCGCTGCTCCTGAACCCCCTCACCCTGCTGGTGGTGGGGGGAAGCCTGGCCGGCGGGATCGGGCTGGTGTGGCTCTCGGTGCGCGCCACGCGCCCGGTGCTGACCCGGGTGCTGAACGAGCCGGAACGGGTATAGTCCACAGCCGCCCCCGCGCCGCCAGGTTTTCCACAAGCGGCGGCGCGGGATGCACGGTGTCACCCCGGCACGATAGATTAACGTCATGGCCGAACCCACTCCCCAAGAACAGCTTGAACGCCTCCGCCGCAGCATCGATAATATCGACGCCGCCCTGGTCAGCATGCTGGCCGAACGCTTTCGCTGCACCCAGGCGGTGGGTGTGTTGAAGGCCGAACACGGCATGCCCGCCTCCGATCCCTCGCGCGAGGAAACCCAGGTGGCCCGCCTCCGGGCGCTCGCCGAGTCCGCCGAGCTTGATCCCGCATTTGCCGAAAAGTGGTTCAAATTTGTGGTGGCCGAGGTGATCCACCACCACGTCTCGCTCGCCGAGGCACGCGAGGCCTAGCCGTGGCCACCCGCAAGGGCCTGCGTGCCCCGCGCCTCGACCCCATCCTGCTCCAGGATCTCGCCGAGGGCTATGAGAGCGAGCTCGAGGCGGGGTCGCATCACGATGGCCTGCGCTTTAGCGATGCCCAGGTTTCCGGCGGTTCCCTCGCGGGAGCGGAGTTCGCCGAGTGCGAGTTTTTGGGCCTGGATCTCTCCGAGGTTGAGCTGCGCGGGGTGCGTTTTGTGGACTCCCGCATCGAGCGGCTCAATGCCCCGGTGCTGAAGGCGGCGCGCTCCTCGATGCGGGATGTGCGGCTGAGTAATTCCCGCATCGGTTCGGGAGATCTCTATGAGTCCTCCTGGCAGTCGGTGGAGTTCATCGGCTCCAAGATCGGCTATCTCAACCTGCGCGGGGCCACCATCCACGACCTCCGGTTCACCGATTGCACCATCGACGAGCTCGACCTCGGCGGTGCCCGGGTAACCCGGATGGCCTTCTCCGGGAGCGACCTGGATAACCTCGATATTACGGGGTCCACGCTGGTGGATGCCGATCTGCGGGGTCTGGATCTGCGCTCGCTGCGCGGCCTGGAATCGCTCGCCGGGGTCACCATGAGCGAGGAGCAGTTTGCCCGGCTCAGCCCGCTGCTCGCGGCCATGCTCGGGGTACACCTCACGGCCTAGCTACATCATGAGCACGGCGATCAGCGAGAGCGCCGGAATCGAGAGCACCGTGGTTAATAACACCGTATCCCGTGACATCACGAGCGCCACGTTATAGCGGCTCGCGAAGTTATAAACGTTTTGCGCGGTGGGGAGGGCCGAGACCATCACCGCGGCGGTGAGCGTGGGGCCCTCCAGCCCGAGCAGATAGACGCCAAAGAGATAGGCCAGCGCGGGCATCACGGCCACCTTAATCAGGCTCGCGAGCCAAATATCGCCGGTATCGGGGCCGCCGCGCAGCGGCTTCGAGCCGTGCAGGGACATGCCAAAGGTCAGCAGAATCATGGGGATGGCCGCGCCCCCGATGATATGGAACGGCTCAAATACGGCGTCCGGGATGTGGACCCCGCTCACGGCCACCAGCACGCCGATGGCCGAGGCGATCACCATCGGATTGCGAATGGGCTGGGACAGGATCGACCCCAGCGTGACCTTCTTGGCGGTGGAAAAATCGAGGATGCTGAGCGCGATGGGGTTCATGATCAGCAGCTGGAAAAGCAATACCGGAACCACCTCGGTATAGTCCCCAAATACGTAGATCGCCACCGGAAGACCGATGTTATTGGCGTTGAGCAGCGAGGCCGAGAGCGCACCGATGGTCATCTCGGCGGCGGTCCGTGGCCGGGCGCGACGCAAAAACAGGCGGCTCAGCACGATAAATACCAGCGCGGCGGAGAAGGCCGAGAGCGCGGCGAGCGGAAGCCGGCTGGAAAAAAGCGCGGCAATCTCGGAGTGCGCCAGCGTATAAAACAGCAGACACGGGGTGGCCACAAAAAAGGCCACCCGGTTCAGCGCAAACTGGGCCTGCGGCCCGGCCACCGCCGAACGCTCCAGGAAATATCCGGCGACGATGATGGCCGCGATGATGCCAAAGCCTGTGAGTACGCCGTCCATGGGCTAAGACTACCGGGGTGCGCGAATCCCGATCAAAACACGCGGCGGGCCCGGGGATATCCCCGGGCCCGCCGCGTGTTTTGTGGCGATTAGGCCGCCGTGACCTCGGGGTGCTGCCGGGCGCGGCGCGCGGCGAGGGTGGTCACGATAAGCGCGCCGAGGGTCCAGACGATTAGCGCGGCGATTGCCCCGCCCACCCCGGTGCCCGTGGCGATCCCGCGCAGTGCGGCGGCCGCGGGGCCCACCGGGAGCCAGGACTCCAGGCCCGTGAGTACCGCGGGTACCGTGGCGATGATTCCGGTGGCCATGACCACGAGGGCCACGATCATCGAGATAAATTTCCCGGCACCCCCAAAGAGCGCGCTCAGCGCCTGATTGGAGGCGGCAAAGGCGATGCCCACCAGCGCGGCGGTCGCGGCAAAACCGATCCAGGCCCCGGTGTCCAGCTTCAGCAGGAACTGCAGGAGCCCGGCCACGAGCACACCCTGGAGTGCGCCGAGTACGGCACCGGGCAGGAATGCCCGGAGCGTGAGGAGCGCGGAGGGGCGGGTGGATCCGTGGGCGCCCAGCGGCAGGGCCCGCAGCACGAGGAAGCTCGCGAGTGCGCCGAGCCACAGGGCGAGGACGGCATAGAACGGGGCCCCGGCCGAGCCGAGTCCCTCGCCGATCGACGCGGTGCCCGAGGAGGAGCCGCCCGTGGTCACGGGGGTCGCCACCACCTCGGAGAGCTTCTTGCGCTGCTGCTCGGTATAGCTCGGCAGCTGATCCACCGCCTGGTTCAGGCCCTCGCCGAGCGAATCGATGCCGGTCTTGATCTGTTCGGTTCCCTCGCCGAGCGGGGCGATGCCCTCGCCCAGCGCGCCGATTCCGCCGTTGAGTCCCGCGGCCCCGGAGGCGAGCCCGGAGGCCCCGCCCGCGAGCTGCCGGGCGCCGGAGGCGAGCTGCGAGGCCCCGCCCGAGAGCTGCTGCACGCCCGAGTTCAGCTGCCCGGCGCCATCGGCCAGGCCCTGGGCGCCGGCCACGAGGGCCGGGCCGTTTTCGCTCAGTGTGCGGGCGCCGGCGGACGCCGCTCCCAGGCCCTGTGCGAGAGATTCCGCGACGCTAGCGAGCCCCGGAATCGCGTTCGGCTGGTTCCCGTGCACACCCGTACCGGTGAGCATCGAAAGAACCGTCGCGTCATGCGCCATGGCCATCGCGGCATCCCGAGCATCGCGCAGAGCGGCGCAGCCGCTAGGGTCGGCGGCCTCGCACTGCGCGAGGAGTCCCGAGAGGGCTGTGGCCTGGGCGGTCGCCTGAGTGGCTAGACCGTTAGCCATAGCGGACGAGTTCTGAGCAAGGGCGACCAGCCCGTTGGCCCCCTGAACACTCTGGTCGAGTCCGCCCGCGAGCGAGGATACGCCCGCCGAGTACTCGCCGAGTCCGCCCGCGAGATCGCGGGCCCCCGAGGCGAGCGGGGCGGAGCCCGCGGCGAGCTGGGAGACGCCCGAGTTGAGTGCTCCCGCACCCGAGGCGAGCCCCGCGGTGCCCGAGCTCAGCTGTGAGGCACCCGAGCTCAGCTGCGAGGCCCCGGCACCAAGCTGGGCAACACCGTCGCCCAATTCGGCCACACCGTCATTCACCGCTCCCGCGCCGGTACCCAGCTGGCGGGCGCCATCGGCGGCCTCCCCGAGCTGCGTACCGAGCGTATTAAAGCCCAGCAGCACGTTTTCCAGATAGTTGGTGGTGATCTGGTTTCCGGCCAGCGAGGCGGCCGTGCCGGCGATGGTATTGCTGATCGCATCGTCCACGAGGCGCGAGCGATCGCTGGTGGCCACGTCGATCGTTGCGGTCTTGGGGTGATCACCCGCGGCCGAGGTGGCCGCCGCCGAGAAATCCTTCGGGATGGTGATCACGGCCACATATTTGCCGGATTTCAGGCCCGCCGCGGCCTCGGTATCATCCGAGAGGGTCCAGTTATAGTTCTGCACATCGCTGCCCGGGGCGCGCACAAGTTCCGCGCTGAGCTGGCGCCCCAGCGGTACCAGCTGGCCGTCCACCGTCACCGGCTCATCGTTATTCACGATCGCGGCGTTCACGTTTTCGAGGCGTTCGGTGGGGTTCCATAGCGCCCAGACCAGCACCCCGGCCACCACAAAGGGCACCAGCAGAATACCGATCAGGGACAGGATGCGGCGGCGCGGATTGCGCCCGGGACGCTGCAAAATATCGGTCAGGGCGCTCATGCGCGCACCTCACTTTCGGTAGTGGCCCGGGCAACCAGGCTGGCGCGCACGATCCGCGCGGTGGGGGGAAGGACATCGGCGGCAAGATCAAGATCCTCCACGCCCAGAATCAGGGTCAGCGGCTCGCCGCGCCCCTCGGCCTCGGCCTGGGCCCGCTCGAGGCGGGCGCGCAGGGCGGCGCGGCCGGCGGGATCCAGCCGATCCACCCCGTCCAGCGCAAGGATGCGGGGCCGCTCGGAGAGGAGTCGTTCGAGCCCCTCGCGGCTCATCCGCGGCATATTGGCAAAGCCCGCGCGCCGGCGCACCAGCGCGGCCCGGGTGGGCAGCGCAAGCCCGGCCACCTTCAGGAGGCCGTCCTGGAGTGTGCGCCGCCCGGTGAGGGTGAGCAGCGTGGTGGTGACCGCCTGCGGGGGACCGTCCACCAGGAGGGTCTGTCCGGGGCGCACCGAGATGCCAAACGGGGCAAATCCGGTGCCCCCGGGGCGCAGATCGGCACCCACCAGGGCATCGTCATTGCCGGGTTCGGGCCAGTCGCGCATCGCGATCTCGTGCTGCATGCCCTCGCCCTCCACATCGAAGGACGGCAGGATGCGGTCCAGCCAGCGCGGCATATACCAGGCGCGGTCGCCCAGCAGCGCGAGGACCGCGGGCACCAGCATCATGCGCACGATAAACGCGTCCACAAATACACCCACGGCCAGGCCCAGCGCGATCGGCTTAATGCTGGTATCTCCCTCGGGCACAAAGGCGGCGAATACCGCAAACATGATGATCGCGGCGGCCGTAACCACCTTGGCCGAGCCGGTGAATCCGCGCTCGATGGCCTGCCGGGCGGTGGCCCCGTGCACGTATTCCTCGCGCATCCGGGCCACGAGGAAGACCTCATAGTCCATGGCCAGGCCAAAGAGCACACCCATCAGCAGGATCGGCATGAAGCTCATCACCGGCCCCGTGGAGTGCAGGTTGAAGAACTCCGCACCCCAGCCCAGCTCAAAGACCGCGGCCACCACGCCGAAGCTCACGCCCACGCTGAGCAGATAGCCGAGCGTGGCTTTAATGGGGACCCAGAGCGAGCGGAAGACCATGGTCAGCAGCACGAGGGAGAGGCCCACCACGAGGATTCCGAAGGGCAGCAGTGCCTCGCCGAGGCGCGCGGAGACGTCGATGGCCATGGCGGTATAGCCCGTGACGGAGAGGGATACCCCGTATTTATCCTCGAAGTGATCGTGCAGCGAACGAATCTCCGCCACGAGCTCCTGGGTCTCCGGGGAATTGGGTCCGCCCGTGGGGATCACCTGGATGATGCCGGTATCGGCACTCTCATTGGGTGTGGCCAGCGGCACGGATTCCACGCCGTCCAGCCCCCGAATCTCCTCGGCCATATCGGCCATGAGCTTCAGCGGGTCGGTGGATTTCACGATGGTGCCGGTCACGATCAGCGGCCCGGTGAAGCCCGCGCCGAAGTTTTCCGTGATGCTATCGAATGTCTGCCGGGCCTCGCTGCTGGGGGCCTGGGTGCTGGCATCGGGCAGCGCGAGGCGCAGGTGCAGCGCGGGCAGGGCCGCGGCGCCCAGCCCCAGCACGATCACGATGATGGTGACGAGGGGGAAGCGCGTGACCGCGCGCACCCAGCCCAGGAAGAAGCGGTTGGGCGGGGGCCCCGCGGGGTGATCGGCGGGGGAGTGCGCCTCGGCCGCGGGGGTGTTCTGCTCGGCCGGGACCCGCTCGCCGGAGCGGGCGGCGGCGCGGGCCTCGCGGCCGGCCGCGCGCTTCAGGGCGCGGCGTTCGCCGCGGCTGCCGGTCTTGGGGCGCAGGCGATCCCCGGCAAAGCCGAGCATCGCGGGGACCAGGGTGAGGGAGATCAGCACGGCCACGGCCACGGAGCCGGCGGCCCCGATACCCATGATGGTGAGGAAGGGGATTCCGGCCACAAATAGACCGATCAGGGCGATGATCACGGTGAGTCCGGCAAAGACCACGGCCGATCCGGCGGTGGCCACCGCGCGGGCCGCGGATTCCCGGGCCTCCATGCCGCGCGCGAGCTGTTCGGTATGCCGCGCGATGATAAAGAGCGCATAGTCGATGCCCACCGCGAGCCCAAGCATGAGCGCGAGCATGAGGGTCGTGGAGGGGATCGGGGCAAACGCCGTGACGCCCATGATGGCGAGGGCCGAGACGCCCACGCCGAGGAGCGCGTTGATGAGGGGCATTCCGGCGGCCACAAACGAGCCGAACGTGAAGATCAGCACGATCAGGGCCACGATCACGCCGAGCCCCTCGGAGATTCCGATCTCCGGGATGGCCGCGGCGAAGACCTCGCCGCCGAGCGTCGCGGTGCTGCCCGCGGGGAGGGACTCGCGCAGGTTATCCACGACGTGGCGGATATCCTCCACGGTGCGCTCGGAGACCTCGGTCATATCGCCGTCGAACTGGATGGAGATGAGCGCCGCGCGGTCATTGGAGGACACGCTGCCGGTCACGGTGGAATCAAAGGGAGACACCGCCCCGGCGACCTGATGGACCTTGCCCAGATCGGCCACGGCGGTGGTGATATCGGCCACCACGGCCGGATCGGATACACTCAGGCCGTCCTTGGTGACCACCACAACCTGCCCGGAGGCTCCGCTGATCTGGGGGAACGTGGTGGCGAGGCTATCCAGTGCCTCCTGCGATTCGGTTCCGGGAATCGTAAAGTTATTTTCGGTACCCTGCGAGAAGAGACCCGCGCCGGCGCCGAGCAGCACCAGGAGCAGGAGCCAGGCACCGAGCACCAGCTTGCGGGCCCCGAAGGCCCAGCGGCCCAGCGAGTAGAGAAGTGAGGACACGGATGAGGCTCCTGAGACGATGGGTACGGCGCGGGCGGGACAGATAACCAAGAAGTTCGATACACTTATGTATCCAATACGTTAATGTATTCGATACATTGGTGTATCGCAATCCGAGTAGCGGGAAACGGATAGATTCCATGACAACTAACAGCGAACAGATCGGCCAACCGGCGGGGCAACAGGCCCCGGCGGCCGAATCCTCGCGGCGACTCAAAACGCGACAGCGCCTGATCGATGCGGCCTATACGGTTTTTGCCGAGCGGGGCTTTGCCGCGGCCTCGGTGGAGCACATCGTGGAGCAGGCGGGCTTTACCCGCGGCGCGTTCTACTCCAATTTTGAGAGCAAGGTGGAGCTGTTTTTTGCGCTCGCCGAGCAGGAAAACGGCGTGCGTTTTGAGCGCCTGGAGGCGGGCATCGCCACGTATCTGCCGGAGGATTCCGGGCCCCGGGCGCTCAGTGCCGAGCAGATTACCCAGGTGGTGCGCGAGTTCCTCTCGCTGCAACCCGATGACCGCATGTGGTTCCTGCTGCAGAGCGAGTTCAGCCTCCTGGCGATGCGCGATCCCGAGCTGGGCAAGGCCTATCTTGAGGGTGAGCGGATGATGTGTGGCAAGCTCGCCGAGCGCCTTTCCGCGATGCTCGCGGCGGTGGGGCTGCGCTTCACGATCGACCCCGAGATCATGGCGCGGGTCCTGGCCGATATGTATACCTCGGGCATGCAGGACATGGTGCTCGCGGGTTCCGATAGCCCCGGCGCGGATGCGATCGACGCGGTGGCCGATACCATTTCGCTCTTTGTGCGCGCACTCACCACGCCCCTGGACGAGCCCGGTTCCTAGCGCCCCGGTGCCCGCGGGGAGGCGGGGCCGCCCCCGGCGGGCGGGTTAGGGTTCGGGGCTGGGTGAGGGCGGGTCCGCCGCCTGGGACGCTCGCACGGCCTGAGCGAGATAGTGGGCGATGACGCCCACGTCCCCGGTGAAGCAGCCTGTTTCCGCAAAAAGGGCGGTCTGGGTCACCCCTGCGAGGGTCTTGGTTTCCAGGATGATTTGCCGGCCGTTTCCGTTTTCCGCCACGGCGTTGCGGTGGTTTTTGGTGAAGGATTGTTCGGTGACGGTATAGCCCTGTTCCTCCCAGTAGGTGCGGAGGCGTTTGCCGGTGGCGACCGGGTCGGGTAACGGTTCGCTGCGCAGGCGTGCGCCGCTATAGAGATATTTTTTATGTTCGGCGTCCTCGCAGAAGTCCGCGAGCGGGTTATCGTGGCGCTCCCATTCCCCGCCGATGATGTCCTGGACCTGGTCGAGTTCGGTCCAGAACTGTTCGCGCTGTTGCAAGGCGTCCTCGATCATTTGGGATTCGCTGCGCGAGGGTGTCGTGGCATTGGGGGTGTCATATCCGCAGCCTGTCGCCCAGAACGCGGTGGCGAGCAGGAGGGCATGGGCGCCTATTCGGTGTGCGGCGTGTGGTGTGTTCATCGCGGGGCTCCGGGTGATGAGTGAGGCCTAGGGTTCGGGGCTGGGTGAGGGCGGGTCCGCCGCCTGGGACGCTCGCACGGCCTGAGCGAGATAGTGGGCGATGACCCCCACATCCCCGGTGAAGCAGCCTGTTTCCGCGGTGAGAGTGGTTTGGTTGAGTTCGGCGATGGTATCGGTTTCCAGGATGATTTTTCGGCCGTTTCCGTTTTCCGCCACGGCGTTGCGGTGGTTATGGTCAAAGGACCGTTCGGTGACGGTATAGCCCTGTTCCTCCCAGTAGGTGCGGAGGCGTTTGCCGGTGGCGACCGGGTCGGGTAGGGGTTCGCTGCGCAGGCGTGCGCCGCTATAGAGATATTTTTTATGTTCCGCGTCCTCGCAGAAGTCCGCGATCGGGTTGTCCTCGCGCTGCCAGTCCCCGCCGATGATGTCCTGGACCTGGTCGAGTTCGGTCCAGAACTGTTCGCGCTGTTGCAGGGCGTCCTCGATCATCTGGGATTCGCTGCGCGAGGGCGTCGTGGCATTGGGGGTGTCATATCCGCAGCCTGCCGCCCAGAACGCAGTGGCGAGCAGGAGGGCGCATACCCCGCTCCCGCGCCGGAACCCGCTCCTGGCGGGCGCCGCGCGGCACCGCCCGCGGCGCGGCGGCACCCGCGGAGCAATGGGGCGTCCGCGGCTAGCCATCCTCGGAATCCTCATCGCTCTCCTCCCCGGGCGAATCCGTATTCCAGACCCAGGGCCCCAGCCGAATCCCGGTAGCATCGCTATCATCGCCCGGGGTGAGATCGTCAAATCTACCCGCGATAATTTTTTTGATGTTCCGGATAACCTCCGTATCGCGGTCTAAATAAGCGCCGCTATATTTCCCATCGCCCCTCACCTCCGCGTGATGATCGGTCACCGGCAGGAGCACCGTGCCATCGGGCAGGGTGGTGCCATCGGAGCCAAAAATGGTCACCCCAAAATCGGGATGCTCCGGGTTCCACCGCATGCTCAGGGCGCGCCCGGTATCGGCCAGGACATCGCCGTGGGCCTCGGTCACAAAGATCCGGCTGGGCGGAACCCGCAAGCTATTCCCCCGGAACTGTGGCGGGATGCCCGCCGACCCCAGGAAGGTCACCGAACTAATCGGGACCCGGTTCCGGGAGAGGGCATAGGCGAGCATCGTGGTGCCATAGGAATGGCCAATCACGTTCAGCCGGGTATCCTCGCCCTCGCGCACCGCGGCGATCCCGGCGAGAAGCCGATTAAAGCGGGGTGCACCCTCCCGGGCCAGCCCCTCGCCGCTCACAGAGATCAGATCCGGGCTCCGGTAGCCCAGGAATAATACGGCAGCCTGATCGTGATCGAGCCCGATGATATTTTTCACACCCTGCAGGTAGCCGCCGGGATGCGCGGCCGAACTATTCATGCCGGGTATAAACGTGGAGATATTATGGGCATTATCGAGGTCGCCCAGCGCGATTGAGACCAGCGGGGGCCCCTCGGCCTGGGGCTCATAGGCGATCAGCCGGCGCGGTGGTTTGACGGTCCTGCCATCACCTTCTTGGAATAGGGTCCAGAGCTCATCGAGATCGGCGAGGCGCTCGCGCAGCGCATTACGCTCCTGGATGAGGCGTATCTGCTCGGGGGTCTCCGGGGTGATGCTGGCCCCCGCGGGGGTGGTGATGATGAGCCCGTCCAGCTCCGCGAGCCGGTCCGTGAGCGCCTCGTGGTCGCGGGTGAGGGCCAGTACATTGGCCTCGTCCCGGACCCGAAACGGCACGCCATTTAGATTGCCCACAAAATGGGGCGACGCATGGAGCAGGCGCTGGACCAGATCCTCCGGGAGCTGCGGCCAGAGCGTCGCCACCTCCGCGGCCGTGAGTGAATCAAGATACTCGCGGATCTGCGGCTCGGAGCAGTATCCCAGCGCCGCGGTGAGGGCCGCCGGGGTCAGGGTCGAGGGGGCGACCCCGGCTATCGAACCCACCCGGCCCAGCGCGGCCCAGGAATCCGGGAGCAGGTCGTGGATCCTATTCTCACAGGTGGCCTCGACCTCGTGTCGATGCTTGGCGACGCGCTCCAGCTCACGATCGGCGGCGGCATATTCCGCCCGCCCCGCGAGCATGGGCCCCGGACCCGTGGCGGGGGTATTGGGCATATACAGGCATTCCCCCCGGGACTGCATCACCCGCAGGGCCGCCCGATAATCCTCGAGTGCGGAGTCCCGGCGCAGCTTCAGCATGCGCGCCTCCCAGACAATATCCTCAAGCGCGCGTGCACACGTGCGAAGCGCCTCGCCGGCCTCCCGTTCGCGCTCGGCCCGGGCCACCAGGGCGTGTTGCTGGGCTGCTATCCGGGCCCTCCAGTGCTCGCTCCCGGGACCGGTCCAGACGATGGCCGAGTGCACAATCACCTGCGCCAGGATGGTGATCGGGGCGACGAGGTCCTCGGCCTCCCGGATCAGCCTATGGGCCGTCTGGGCCAGCTCCTCAAAATCTCCCGCCTCCGGCTCGCTATCCGGCCACCCCATTAGCCGCTCGCCTCCGCCTGATTGGCCACATCGCGATCGCGTTGCAGATAGTACGTCACGGCGGCCCCGCCCTCCATCCACAGGGCGGTGATGGTCTCGGTGCTCGTGGCGGTCTCGCGACGGCGCCAGGCCAAAAACTCCGCTAGAGCGCTCACCACGCCTTCGCTCCGGGAGGGATAGCCATCGCCCAGCCCGCCCCCGCCCAGCACGTCCAGAACGGAGCTTAGCCCCCCGAGCACCCCCGCCAGCCCGTCCGTATTCACCTCAAATTTCATCCCGCCCTCCCGGAATACTCACGCACCGGCCCCGTGCCGGTGGTGGACCAGGGTACGCGCGATACCCCAAAAATCCCGCCGATCCGCGGAGGCCATATCGGAGAGGCACGCGGTTCCCGGGGCAAAATCCGGGAGTGGAGGCGGCCGCGAAGGTTGTTAAATCCCCGTTCGGGGCGACTATTTGGGAGAGGCGGCGCGCGGGGGCACGCGCCGCGGGGCCCCCTCGGCCCGGGGGCACCCTCGGGCCGCGATTGTCCGCGATGATGCGTTCTCGGCGGCACACTACCCGCCCGGAAACGGACAACGGGCCGGCCGCCGCGGCGGCCGACCCGTGTCGGAGAGGGGATGGTGCCTAGGCGAAGTGCTTCGGCAGCGTCTCGGTATGCGAGGTGCGCAGCTCGTCCAGGCCCACCGTGAAGAGGTCCTGGAACTCAAGGGTCTGCGAGGTGGCATCGGTCACGCCCACGCGCAGCACCGGATACTCGCGACCGGCGCACAGGCCCCGGAAACGCACGTCATCCTCGCGGCGCACGGAGACCAGCACGCGGCCCGTGGACTCCGAGAACATCGCGGTGGTGATGTCTACGCCATCGCGCTCCATGATCTCGCCAAACCAGATCCGGGCACCCACGCCGAAGCGCAGCACACCCTCGGCCAGGGCCTGCGCGAGTCCACCATCGGAGAGGTCATGGGCCGAACCCACCAGACCCTGCGCGGCGGCGGCCTGCATCAGGCCACCGAGGTTTACCTCGGCCGCGAGGTCCACCACGGGCGGGGTACCGCCGAGGTGATCGTGCACGGTGCCGGCCCAGGCCGAGCCCGAGAGCTCCTCCCGGGTCACGCCCAGCAGGTACAGGTTTTCGCCGTCATCCTGCCAGCCGCTCGGGGTGCGGTGGGCCACATCCTCGATCACGCCGAGCACACCCACCACGGGGGTCGGGAAGATCGGGGTATCGCCGGTCTGGTTATAAAACGAGACGTTTCCGCCGGTAACCGGGATGCCCATTTCCAGGCACGCATCGGAGAGTCCGGCCACGGCCTCGGAGAACTGCCACATCACCTCGGGGTTCTCGGGGGAACCGAAGTTGAGGCAGTCGGTCACGGCGGCCGGGGTGGCGCCGGTGACGGAGACGTTGCGATAGGCCTCGGCGAGGGCCAGCTGGGCTCCCTGGCGGGGGTCGAGCTGGCAGTAACGACCGTTGGCATCGGTGGCGATCGCGATGCCGAGGCCGCTCTCCTCGTCCACGCGGATCATTCCACCGTCATCGGGGAAGGACAGCGCGGTATTGCCCAGCACGTAATAGTCGTACTGATCGGTGATCCAGGACTTATCCGCCTGATTGGGCGAGGATACGAGGGACAGGAACTGCTCGCGCAGCTCGGCGCCCTCGGTGGCGCGGGGCAGGGCCTCGGCGCGATCGGCGCGCAGCGCGTCGATCCAGGTGGGATAGGCCACGGGACGGTCATAGACCGGGCCGTCCACGGCCACGGTGCTCGGGTCCACGTTGACGATTTCCTCGCCGTGCCAGTTGATGATCAGGCGGCCGGTATCGGTCACCTCGCCCATCACGGAGGTCTCGACGTCCCATTTTGCGGCCACGGCCAGGAAGGCGTCAAGCTTCTCGGGGGTCACCACGGCCATCATGCGCTCCTGCGATTCCGACATGAGGATTTCCTCGGGCGTCAGATTCGGGTTGCGCAGCAGGGTATTGCTCAGCTCGATGAACATTCCGCCATCGCCATTGGCCGCGAGCTCGCTCGTGGCGCAGGAGATTCCGGCGGCGCCGAGGTCCTGGATACCCTCGACCAGCTCATCGCGATACATTTCGAGACAGCACTCGATCAGCACCTTCTCGGCGAAGGGGTCACCCACCTGCACCGCGGGGCGCTTGGAGGGGCCGTCCTCCTCGAAGGCCACGGAGGAGAGGATCGAGGCCCCGCCGATGCCATCGGCACCCGTGCGGGCACCAAAGAGGACCACCTTATTGCCCACGCCCGAGGCATTGGCCAGGTGCAGGTCCTCGTGCCGCAGGACACCCACGGCGAGGGCGTTTACCAGCGGGTTGCCCTGATATACCGGATCAAAAATGGTCTCGCCGCCGATATTGGGCAGGCCCAGGCAGTTGCCGTAGAAGGAGATGCCGCCGGTCACACCGTGCATCACGCGCGCGGTATCGGGGTGATCGATCTTTCCGAAGCGCAGCTGATCCATGATCGCCACGGGGCGTGCACCCATCGAGATGATGTCGCGGACGATTCCACCCACTCCGGTGGCGGCGCCCTGGAACGGCTCAATATAGCTCGGGGAGTTATGGCTCTCGACCTTAAAGGTCACGGCCCAACCCTGGCCCACGTCCACAACACCGGCGTTCTCGCCCATGCCAACCATGAGGTTTTTGGTCATCTCGGGGGTGACCTTTTTGCCAAACTGGCGCAGGTAGTTTTTGCTCGACTTATAGGAGCAGTGCTCGCTCCACATGACCGAGTACATGGCTAGCTCGCCCGAGGTGGGGCGGCGGCCGAGGATCTCGCGGATTTTTGCGTATTCGTTATCCGCGAGGCCAAGAGCGGCATAGGGCTGCTCGTGCTCCGGGGTGGCGATCGCATTGGCGACGGTATCGGCCACGGCGGCCGAGGATTCTACGGGGGTGGGAATAGCGGTCACGGGTGTCGATTTCTCCTCGAAGCAGCTGATGCCGGACATCTCCCATCCTAAGGGGTTTTGCGAGGGGCCAGGCATCGCGCCCGATGGGGCCGGACGCGAGGATGAAACCCACTCATCCGGATGATGTAGATCGCCGGAAATCACGCCGGCCGGGCGCGTGTGCCTGCTACCGTTCGAGCATGGGAAATATGCTGATGCTGGGTGTGATTGCGCTGCTCGTGGGCGGTTTCCTCGCCGTGATACTGATGGTGCCGTTTATCGCGCTGAGCTATCGCCGGCACGGGAGGCTGTCGTTTTGGCGCGCGGTGGGCTGGCTTGCGCTGCTGATCTATTTTTTCGCGATCTGGACCTATACCCTGCTGCCGCTGCCCGAGACCGATACCTATCGGGCCTCCGGGACCCAGCTGATCCCGCTCGAGAGCGTGCGCGATATCCGAAATTATGCACACGGTTCGGTGGGTCAGCTGCTGCGCAATGAGGCCGTGCAACAGGTGGCCCTGAACGTGCTGCTGTTTATGCCGCTGGGATTTTTGATCCGCACGCTGTTTCGGCGCGGCTTTATCATCGCCACCCTCTCCGGTTTTGCCCTCTCCCTGCTGGTCGAGCTCACCCAGCTCACCGCCGTATGGGGCCTGTTCCCGCGCCCGTATCGCGTATTTGATGTGGATGATCTGCTGGCCAATACCCTCGGCGCGCTCCTCGGTTCCCTCGTGGCATTCCTCTTTGTGGGCTTTGCCCGGCGCGAGGAAGGCACGCGGAGCGAGCCGCGCCGGGTCACCGCCGGCCGGCGCTTCCTCGGGATGCTGTGTGACTTCATGTTTGTGAGCCTGCTGGGGTTCCTGCTGGTGATCGGCTGGCGGCTCTACCGCGGGCTGGTGCTGGGGATGAGCGTGGAGGCGATCAACGACGGTACCGAGTGGATCTTTGGGCTGGCCATCCCGCTCGGCATCCAGCTGCTGTGGGTGCTGCTGCGCGGCACCACGGTGGGGGAGAGCGCCGTGCTGCTCGCGCCGCGCTATGGCCGGGTTCCGATTGCCCTGGCCCGGCCGCTGCGCTTTATCTTTGGAATCGGCGGCTATACGGTGCTCACCGCCCTGGATACCCCGGTGACCGCGCTGATCGTGCCGCTATTTGTGTTGGCCTCGATCATCGCCGTCTGGGCCACCACCGATCGTCGCGGGCTGGCCTGTGCGCTCTCGGGCAGCACGGTCGTGGACGCGCGGCTCGGCGCGGGGGAGCCGGTCCCCACGCGCTAGGGCCCCCGGCGCAGAATGGGAATCTGCTGGGGGAACGATCAAGATTCCCGGCGGCGGATAGGGCGAGGCACCCGGGCGGTGCATCCTAGAAAACGTGACGCTTTCGCCCCTCGGCGCGCGGCACGGGAAAGGACGCCGCAACCCATGAGTCATAGCAAATCCTCGCCGCACCGGGGCGCGCGCCTGGCCCACGCGCTCCGCCCGCTGGGTGATCTGGCGCGCAGCCGCGCGGGGCGGGCACTGGCCTGGGTATTGCTCCCGGGTTCCGCCCTGATCGCCGGCTATGCGATCTACTACCTGGGCCTGGTCATCCCGCGCGAACCGGTCGCCCCCGGGCTCTTGCCCCTCACCCCGCTCGGGGATCCCCGGATCACCGCCTCGGTATATGTGCTGGGTGGCGGGCTGGGGGTCGCGGGCGCGGTGCTCGCGGGGGCCCTCGCGGCCACGACCGAGGCCACGGGCCCGGATGCGCGGGCCGCCGCAGCGCGGCGTGTGCGCGCAACCGCGCTGCCCCGGCGCCTGGCCGCGGGCGCGCTGGCCGGCGCGGCGGCGGCGGTGCTGATGCTGCTCGGGGCGGGTTTTGGCGCCGTGGTGGTGCAGGTGGTGATCGGTCAGCCGCTGCTGCTAGGTATTCCCCATACCTGGGGGATTCTCGCCCGCTGCGCCGCCGTCCTGACGCTCTGGGGCGTGGCCGGTGCCGCGCTCGCGGTGATCCTGCGTTCGCGCCGCACGGCGAGCCTGCTGATCCTGCTGGGCGGGGCGGTGGACCTGGGGCTGCGCGCAGCCGCGCTTATGCATCCCGCGCTCGCGCCGCTGGCCCGCCGGCTGCCCTCCTCGCTCAGCGATGCCGCGGCGGGGGTCGTGGGCATCGCCGGCCGTCCCGGCGCGGTGAGCACGCTGCTTCCGGGCCCCGTGGCGGCCGCCTGGATCCTCGGCATCACCGTGCTCATGGTGGGAATTGCCGCCCTGTTCCGCGGGCGCACCCGCGTTTAACGCGCTGCGCGCCCCCGCCGAGGCGGGGGCGCGCAGCGCGAGTGGCGTGCCTATACGGCGAGCAGCGCCGCGATCGCGGAGTCGAAGAACCCGAGGCCATCGGTACCCGAGCGCATGGCGCCCGCGGTATCGGGTCCAAAGCCGGGCTCCACAGCGTGCTCGGGGTGCGGCATGAGCCCCACCACATTGCCCGCGGCATTCACGATGCCGGCGATATCGCGCATCGAGCCATTGGGATTGGTCTCAAGATAGCGGAAGACCACGCGGCCCTCGCCCTCGAGGCGATCCAGCTCCTCATCGGAGGCGATAAATCCGCCCTCACCGTTTTTCAGCGGGATGATGATTTCCTGGCCCGCGCTGAACGCATTGGTCCATGCGGTATCGGTGGTTTCCACGCTGAGCTTCTGGTCGCGGCGAATAAAATTGCCGCGCTCATTGCGGATCAGGCCGCCGGGCAGCAGGTGTGCCTCGGTGAGCATCTGGAAACCATTGCAGATTCCGAGGACGGGCATGCCCTTCCCCGCCGCGTCGATGATTTCGCTCATGATGGGGGCGCGGGCGGCAATCGCGCCGGCGCGCAGATAATCGCCATAGCTAAATCCGCCGGGCAGCACGATGGCGTCCACCCCGCGCAGGTCGTGATCGCCGTGCCAGAGCTCTACGGCCTCGGCACCCGCGATGCGGATCGCGCGCTGGGCGTCGCGATCATCCAGCGAGCCCGGGAAGGTGACAACGCCGATGCGCGGCGTGGTCATACAGTCGCCTCTTCCACGGAGATGCTGGTGACGTCTTCGATCACCTGATTGGAGAAGATTTCGTCGGCGAGGGTGGCCACATCGGCCAGCACCTGCTCGGTCACCTCGCCCTCGACGGTGAGTTCAAAGCGCTTGCCGATGCGGACGTCGGTGATGGCACCGTGTCCGAGTCGGCTCAGGGCTCCGGCGACGGCTTTACCCTGAGGGTCCAGCAGTTCGGCCTTAGGCATGACTTCTACGATGATTGTGGGCATCAGTGTCTCCCGGGTGTCAGGGGCGGATACGGTTTTAGTCTAGTCGGGCCGACGGTAGTTCGCGGACCGCGCCCGGAGGGGGCAGACGCCGGTTATTCGGTGCCGATACCGCGACGGCGAAGGAGCCCGGTTTCGAGGCGTTCCAGGAGGGCGAGCGTATCGCCCACGGTGGCGGTGGCCACCGGTGCGGATGTTTCCGCGGGGGCGAGGGCATCCGCGATCAGCTGGGCCCATTCCTCGCGCAGGTGCACCAGGTTTTTGGCGGAGGTGGCGGTGGGATAGAGCCGGATATTGCGGCGATCGTTTTCATCGCGTTCCCGGCGCACAAACGCGAGCTGTTCCAGCTCGCCGAGTGCGGTGCTGAGATTGGCGCGGTGTAGGCCGGTGCCAAGCGCAACGGCGCCGGCCGTGGATCCGGGGTTGCGGTCGATATAGCGCATGACGTTCCCCGCGCTGGATGTCAGCGTGATATTGGGGGTTTCGCCATCCCGGTGCAGCGTGATTTCTCGGGCGACGGTGACGATCAGATCGGCGAGGTCGGCGAGATCGTGTGGATTCAGCGCGGGTTCCATGCCCCAAGTCTATGCCATAATATGAACATAATTATAAAAACATAATCAATATGGAGTGATACGTGAAGTCCCAATCCCCCGAAGCCGGTTTTGCCGCGGAGCCCGATTCATCCACCCCGCCCCGGGCCACGGCCCCCGATCGGCTCGGCGGCGGCCTGCTGATTATGCTCGCGCTGCTCTCGGCGCTGGCCCCGTTTGCCATCGACCTCTATCTGCCCGCCTTCCCCGAAATGGTCGGCAGCCTCGGCACCACGGCCACCGGCGTGCAGCTCACGCTGACGGCATTCCTGCTGGGCCTCGCCCTGGGACAGCTGGTATTTGGGCCGCTTTCGGATCGTATTGGGCGACGCCTGCCCCTGATTATTGGTGCGCTCCTGTGTGTGCTGGCCAGCGCACTGGCCGCGCTGTCTCCCAACGTGGAGGTGCTGATTGCCGCCCGCGTGATCCAGGGGCTGACAGGTGCCGCCGGAATGGTCATCGGCCGCGCGATCATCGCCGATCTTGCGGTGGGAGCCGCCGCCGCGCGCGGCCTGAACCTGATGATGATCGTGGGCGGCATCGCCCCCGTGATCGGTCCCGTCGCCGGGAGCCTCCTCGTGGGGCCGCTCGGCTGGCGCGGGCTGCTCTGGGTGGTCGCGGGATTGGCCGTGCTGATGCTTCTTGCGGTGATTTTTGGGGTTCCCGAGTCCCATGGGGCGGCCAAACGCCGGGCCCTGATCGCGGGGCGCCACCTCACCGGGTCCCCGTATCGGGCCCTCGTCTCGCGGAGCTATCTGGGTTATACGCTGGTTTTTGCGCTGAGCTTTGCGGCATTTATGGGATATATCGCGGCGTCACCGTTCATTTATCAGACCATGATGGGCTTCGGCCCGGTGGCCTATGGGCTGAGCTTCGCGGCAAATGCGGCCGGGATTGCGGTATTCAGCGGCGTCTCGGCGAGGCTCACGGCGACGCGTTCCGTGCGCTCGCTGCTGGGCGTGGGCCTGGTCATGATCCTGATCGGCGGGCTCGCCGTGCTCCTGATCGCGCTCACCGGGGTACCCCCGATCACGCTGCTCCTGCCGCTATTTATCATGGTGGCGGGGATGGGCTTCATCTTTGGCAATGCCACCGCGCTCGCGCTGGATGCCGCACCCGGAGCCAGCGGCACCGGATCGGCCATCCTCGGATTTTTGCAATACGTCCTGGGGGCGCTGGTATCCGGGCTGGTGGGCCTGGCCGGCGAGACCAGCGCCCTGCCGCTGGGGCTGGTGATGTTCGCGAGCGCCGTGCTCGCGGTGGCAGCCTTCCTGCTCGCGGGGCCCCGCCGCACGCCCGCGCGCTAGCCGGCCCCCGTGGCGGATGTGTTGCCCCGGTTAGTCCCGGGGCAGCGTGTCCGCCGCCGCGGAATCCCCGTGCAGGGTGCGCAGGATCGTCACGATATCCGCATGCCAGCGCCGGGCCAGCGGTAATTCGGCGGTATACATTGCCGCCTCGTGGGTGGCACCCTGATATTGCACGGCGCTCGCCTCGACCCCCGCGCGGCGCAGAGCATCGGCATAATCCCGGCCGTCCCCGCGCAACGCATCGTATTCGGCGGTGAGGATAAAGGCAGGGGGCAGCCCGCGCAGATTGCGGGAGCGCAGCGGCGAGGCCAGATCCGTGCGGGCCAGACGCGCATCGCCCAGATAGCGGGTGCGGATCTTGCGCAGCTCGCGCGCGGCCAGCGGGCGCGGAACACCCATCCGGCGCAGCGGCCAGAAGTCGATATGCCGCCCGGTCAGATCCGTGGTGGGCACCTCCAAGACCTGGAGGGCCAGCGGGTGATCCCGGCGGGCGCGGTTGAGGAGCGTGGTGGCCGCGGCGATATTACCGCCCGAGGACGTGCCATTAATGGCGATCCGGGTGGGATCGATCCCGAGCTCCGCGGCGTGCCGGAAAAACCAGTCCAGCGCGGCATAGCCCTGCTCCACGGGCGTGGGAAAACGATGATCGGGGGCGAGGGCATAGTCCACCGCGAGGGTGGCCACCCCGGAATCGGCGGTGCGGCGGCGAAACGCGTGGTCCACGCTGGCATAGTCGATGCCGCCGAGATGAAAGGAACCACCAAAAAACGCGATCACCGCGGGCAGCGGCCCCGCCGCGGGGGTCGCGGGCAGATAGAGCCGCACGCGCACAGCGGGATAGCCGGGCACGGGGATCAAAAACTCGCGCGTGGGCAGCACGGGGCCGTTGATTCCCACCAGGCCGTGCAGCTTAATATCCCATTTCCAGGCGTTGCGGCGCTCCCATTCGGGGGTGCCGCGCGGCGGGGCCGTGCGCGCGGGGCGCACGCTATCGGCCGGAGCCGGGACCAGCTCGGTGGCATCGGAAAACTCCGCGAGCGGTGCCCGCTCGGCGGGTGCCTCGGGGGCCTCGGGCTTCGGCGGCGCTTCGGCGGCTCGGGTGGCCGGGCCGGTGGCATGCACCAGTGTGAGCGCCTCCCCCGCGGAGCGCGCGGGGGAGTGGCCGCGCAGCCGCGCGGGCAGCGAGCGCAGTGCCGCACCGACGGTGGCGCGCACCCCGCCGACAACCTGGGCGCGGCGCTGCCGCAGCTGTGCCTCAAAATACGGGTCCATCGGCATGGCGGCTCCTTCGGTCGGGCGGAGGGTTAGTGTCCGGTCAGGCGCTCCAGCAGCTCGCGATAGCGCGCGGCGGTGCGCTCGCGAATCTCCACCGGAAGCTCGGGCGGGGTGCCGGTTTTATCCCAGTTTGCCGCGAGCCAATCGCGCACGATCTGCTTATCGAAGCTCGCCATGCGGGCGGCGGGATCGCCGGCCGTGGCATATACCTCGGCATCCCAATAGCGCGAGGAATCGGAGGTGAGCACCTCATCGGCGAGGGTGATCTCGCCGTTTTCCGGATTGCGGCCAAACTCAAATTTGGTATCGGCGAGGATCACGCCGCGCTTTTCGGCAATGGCCGCGGCCCGGCGGTAGATATCCAGGGCCAGATCGCGCAGGGCCGCGGCATCCTCGGCCCCCACGAGCTCCACCGAGCGCTCGAAGCTGATATTTTCATCGTGCTCACCCAGCGGGGCCTTATAGGCGGGGGTATAGAGCGGCTCGGGCAGGCGGTCGCCATTTTTCAGGCCCGCCGGCAGCGGGATGCCGCACACGCTCTGCGTCTCGCGATATTCGGCCCAGCCGGAACCGGTGAGATAGCCGCGCACCACGGCCTCGATCGGGAACATATTCAGGGTCTTCGCGCGCATCGAGCGCGCGGCCACGGACGCCGGAATGGTCTCGGCGGGCAGCAGGTGATTGGGGACATCCGGCAGCTGGTTAAACCACCAGTTGCTCAGGCTCGTCAGCAGCGCGCCCTTCTCGGGGATGCCGGGGGAGAGCACAAAATCGAAGGCGCTCACCCGATCGCTGGCCACCACGAGGATCTCGGGGGCGGGGGCATCCGCGGGCACACCCGCGGGACGGTAGAGGTCGCGCACCTTCCCGGAGTAGAAGTGGGTCCATCCGGGCAGCTCTGCATAATCGGTCACGCCTCTATTATCGGGTATTCGCGTGCGGGCGTGCGCCGCCCGCGAACTTCCCGGGAAGGGGGATTCCCCGCGTCGGTGGACTCGTCTACGATAGGGAACCTATGGATTTGTCGCGGGCGGAGGGTTCGCGGCGGAATCGGGCCAACCCCATACCGGGGCCCGGTTAAATTCTTAGGGACCGGAAGATTCGATCCGTTCTCCCTCCACAGACTCTTCCCTCATCGCAGACGGCATCCGCTTAGTCGATGCTTCGGCGATGAAACATGTATGAAAGGCACCTCGCCCTCGTGGAACAAATCGCTAAACCGTGGCCCGCCCTCTGGGCGCTTGTGGTCGGATTTTTTATGATCCTGATCGACACCACCATCGTCTCCGTCGCCAACCCCGCCATCATGGAGGGCCTCGACGCCGGAATTAACGCCACCCTCTGGGCCACCAGTGCCTATCTGTTGGCCTATGCCGTGCCGCTGCTGATCACCGGTCGCCTCGGCGATCGTTTTGGCCCCAAGCGCGTCTACCTGATCGGCCTGGTGCTGTTCACCGTCTCCTCGCTGGCCTGTGGCTTCGCGGGGGATATCTCGCATCTGGTCATCTCCCGGGTCTTCCAGGGCCTCGGCGCCGCGCTCATGACGCCGCAGACCATGGCCGTGATTACCCGCATCTTCCCGCCCGAGCGCCGCGGTGCGGCGATGGGCCTGTGGGGAGCCACCGCCGGTATGGCCACGCTGCTGGGCCCGATCCTCGGCGGCCTGCTCGTGGACGGCCTCGGCTGGGAGTGGATCTTCTTTATTAACGTGCCGATCGGTATCGTGGGCTTTTTCCTCGCCATGAAATACGTTCCCGCGCTGAAGACCTCGCCGCATAAATTTGATATCCCGGGCGTGATTCTCAGCGCCGTGGGTATGTTCCTGCTGGTCTTTGGAATCCAGGAGGGCGAAAGCTATCACTGGGGCACCATCTGGGGCCCGATCAGCGTGTGGTCGCTGATTATCACCGGCATCGTGGTGCTGATCGTATTTGTGCTGTGGCAGCGGGTAAATAAGGGCGAGCCGCTCCTGCCGCTGAACCTCTTTAAAGACCGCAACTTCTCGGTGGCCAACCTGGCCATCACCACCGTGGGCTTCACCGTCACGAGCCTGAGCCTGCCGCTGGTGTTTTTCTTCCAGACGGTGCGTGGGCTCACGCCCACCCAGTCGGCACTGATGCTGGTGCCGATGGCCGTGATCTCGGGTGTGCTTGCGCCGTTCGCGGGTAAGCTCATCGACCGCACCGATCCCAAGTTCATCTCCACCGCGGGCCTGGCCTTTATGGCCATCGGCCTGTTCTGGTATGCGGCGCTGCTGGGCCCGGATACCCCGCTCTGGATCCTGCTCTTCCCGAGCGCGATCCTCGGTGTGGCCAATGCCGGAATCTGGGGCCCGCTGTCCACGAGCGCCACCTATAACCTTCCGCCGCGGCTGGCCGGTGCCGGTTCGGGTGTGTATAACACCACGCGTCAGGTGGGTGCGGTGCTGGGAAGCGCCGCGATCGCGGCCCTGATCCAGGCCCGCCTCAGCGCGGAGCTGGGTGCCGGTGCCGAGGGCGCCGGCGGGTTTGGCGGGGCGCTGCCCGCGCCGCTGCACGAGGGCTTCTCCGCGGCGATGAGCCAGGCGATTATGCTGCCCGCGGCGGTGGCCGTGATCGGCATGATCGTCACGCTGTTTTTTGCCAAGCGCACCGCCTCCACGGCCGGTATGCGCTAGCCGGGGCCTCCTCTCCGCGCCCTCTACGCCGGGCCATCCACATTCCCTCCGGGGGTGGGATGGCCCGGCGTTTTATCAGGGGCCGGAAATTTTTCCCGGTGGCATCCGGCCTTTTTCCCCCGACGGGGTGCATACTGAGTATTATTCTGGCGTCGTTGTCCGGACCGGGCGGGGGCGTTCTTTCCACAGAGAGCGAGGCCCCCATGAGCGCGATACCGGTTCCGCCCCGTCCCGCATCCCCCGCCGCACCCGGATCCCCCGAGGCACCCGCCGCGCCCGGACCCTCCGCCGCACCCGGTTCGGCCTTTGGCCCCGCGGCGGTGGCCCGCGAGGCCGCGTCTCCGGCAATACCCGCGGCGGTGCGGCCCACCCCGCAGGCCGCGCACCCCGCGCCGCCCGGGCCCGATTACACCCGGCCAGACTGGCGCACTCTGGAGCCCGGGCAGCGCAGCGAACTGCGCATCTACGATGCGGAGAGCGGGGAGGATACCCTCGTCTACGCCACGGATGAGGCCGTGATCGAGGCCCCCAACTGGAGCGCCGATGGGCGGTGGTTCCTCGTGAACCGCGATGGCCGCCTCTACCGCATCCCGCTGGCCGGCGGGGAACCCGCCGTGGTGAATACCGGCGAGATCACCGATTTTAATAACGACCATCTCCTGTCCCCGGATGGCCGCTTTATCTATGCGTCCTCCAAAAATGGCCACCTCTACGAGATTCCGGTGGCCGGCGGAACGCCTCGCCCCGTGACGGATTCGGGTGACGGCCTCAAAAAACGCTATCTGCACGGGATCCATCCCGATGGCTCCCGGCTGTCCCTGATCGCCGCGCATGAGCTGGGCGGCGCGGTGCGCTTTAACGTATATACGGCCTCCGTGCGGACCGGCGAGATGACCGCGCATACCGCCTCCGAGCGCCCGCATGACGGCGCGGAGTTTCATCCCGACGGCCGCCGCCTGTACTTTAACGCCGAGCCCGGGGGTGCCGCCCCCGGCCATGCCCAGCTCTTCCGGATGGACCTGGACGAGGGCGTCGCGGAACAGCTCACGCGGGATGAGCGCGTGAACTGGTTCCCCCACCTCTCCGGGGATGGCCTGCGCCTGCTCTATCTGAGCTATCCCCCGGGCACGCTGGGGCACCCCGCGAATGTGACCGTGCAGCTGCGGTTGGCCACCCCCGATGCCGCGCATGTGCGCACGGTGCGTGTCCTCCACGGCGGGCAGGGCACCATCAACGTGAATAGCTGGGAGCCCGGCGGGAGCCGCTTCGCCTATGTGAGCTATCCGCTCGCCGCCGAATAAAACACCGCCGCATCCACCGCCGATCCCACACCAAAAACCCGGAGAGAGTAAAAGGGGTATGGGCTCGACGCGGATGCGGCGGCGGGCTGGGGGCCGCCCCGGAGCGATCCGGGGCGGCGCGGGCTAGGCCCGGGACTCGGGGGCGGGACGCTCCCCGGTGCCGGGCTGCACGGAGATCGAACCGGTATGGGCGCTGGTGACACCCACGAGGTCCTCGGCGGGGGTCTCGGCCGGAACGCCGCGGTCCAGGGTCGTGGCCAGGGGCTTCTCGACCACAAAGAACAGCAGGATTACGGCGATGATCACCAGCGGCACCATATACAGGAACACCGGGGTCAGAGCGTCGTTATAGGAACCGATCACGATGTCCTTGATCTCCGTGGGGAGGCCCTTGACCACGGCCGGGGTGAGCGAGTTCTCGCCCGCCCCACCCACGGCGCCACCCGCGGCGGCGGGCATCCGCTCGGCGAAAAGATCGTGCAGGCGGGCCACAAAGAGGCTGCCCACCACCGCGGAACCGATCGAGGCACCGATCTGGCGGAAGTAGTTATTGGAGGCCGTTGCGGTGCCCACCTCGGCGAGGGGGAAGGAGTTCTGCACGATCAGGATCAGGATCTGCATGCTCATTCCGAGGCCCAGACCCATCACGGCGAGATAGGCGCAGATGATCCATACGGCCATCCCCGCGGTCATCGTGGACAGCAGCAGGAGCGCAACCGCCACCAGCACGGTGCCGGTGATCGGCAGCCACTTATAGCGACCCGTCCGGCTCACCAGCTGGCCCGAACCGATCGAGCTGATCAGCAGCGCGGCCATCATTGGGATCATCAGGAATCCGGCCTCGGTGGCATTGGCCCCCGTGACCATCTGCAGATAGGTGGGCAGATAGGCCATCGCACCAAACATCGCGATACCGGTGATCAGCCCGGCCACGGTGGTCAGGTTGAAGTTGCGGTCCCGGAATAGGTGCATCGGCATGATCGGCTCGGCGGCGCGGCGCTCGACCATCACAAAGGCCACGGCCGAGACAATCGCGGTGATGATCAGGGCGATGATCACGGCGGAATCCCAGTCATAGGTGGTGCCACCCCAGGTGGTGACCAGCACCAGCGCGGTCGAGGCCAGCGCGATCAGCAGCATTCCGGCCACGTCCAGGGTGGGGCGGGCAGTGCTGTTCTTGGGCAGCTTAAGGAAGGCCACGGCGGAGATAATCGCGAGGATACCCAGCGGAATATTCATCCAGAAGGCCCAGCGCCAGCCGATGCTCTCGGTGAACCAGCCACCCAGCAGCGGGCCGGCCACCGAGCTCAGGGCGAAGACTCCACCCATGATTCCCATGTACTTCCCGCGCTCGCGGGCGGGAACCACATCGGCGATGATCGCCTGGGACAGGATCATTAGCCCACCACCACCGAGGCCCTGAATGGCGCGGCCCGTGATGAGCCAGGCCATATCGGGCGCGAGGCCACCCACGATCGAGCCGAGGATGAAGATCGCGATTGCGGCGATGAACAGGCCCTTGCGGCCGATCAGGTCACCAAGCTTGCCGTAGACCGGCAGCATGATCGTGGAGGCGAGGATATACGCGGTGGTGACCCACAGCATATGGTCCACACCGTTTAGCTCTCCCACGATGGTGGGGAGCGCGGTGCTGAAGATGGTCTGATCCAGCGAGGACAGCAGCATGGTGACCATGAGGCCGGCAAATACCAGCAGAATATGGCGCCGGGTGGGCGCGGGGGCGAGGGTGGTGGAGGTCATAGGAGAATCCGGTTCTGTGGGATAAACGCCGTGGGCGGGGACGGGGGAACTGTCGAAAACACGACGGCGTTTTTCGGCGGGAGGGAAAGACTGATATCCCCGGACGGCGTGGGCCGAGGGGGAGGGGTGCTGCGGGGAGGCTAGCCCGAGGGGGCATCCCCGGTGATGCGGCGGATGAGCTGGATCGACTCGGCGAAGAGCTCGCTCGGGTCGAGGTTTTGGGGATCATCCAGCCAGCGGTGCATCGTGGTGCGCATGACCCCCGCGGCGAGGGCGATCACCATGCGGGCCTCATTGGCGAGGTCCTCATCGGTGCGCCCCTCGGCCCGATAGCGGGCGAGGATGAGCTTGGTGAGGCCCTTCTCGATGCCGCCCATGCGGGCCAGCTCGCGCACCGCGAGGTCGGGGGTGGAGTGGATCAGGGCGCGCCGCGCGTGCAGAAACTCGATATCCGGGCTGGTGCCCACGATCAGGGTGCGGAAGATTTCTACCAGATCACCCAGGACGCTGCCGGGGCGGCCGTGGATAAAGCCCTCGATCACCTCGGGGGCCGGCATCGGCGGGGTGGGCCCAAGGAATACGCCCTCCTTGGTGCCGAAGTAGTTAAACAGCGTGCGCGGGGAGACCATGGCCTCCTCGCAGATCATCTCGACCGTGACGTGCTCATAGCCGTGGGTCTCGGCGAGGGCCACGGCGATCTTTTCGATCTTCAGCTGCGTGGCGGCGCGCTTGCGCTCGCGCAGGCCCGGCTCGGCCGGTGCGCACTGCGCGGCCGTGGCGGGGGGATCCTGGGCGGCGTTCATGTTAATAATCCTTCGATGCGGGTACTGCAATCTTGCACATAAGTAAATTATGCAGTGACTGCACGAATCGAGCAAGCCGGGGAGGCCATACCAGGCAAACACTCAGGTTTTGCGGCTCGCGGGCGCACCGCCGCGCGAGGCGTCACCCGGCGACCGGGGGGATGTGCGCGGTCGGGTGTGGGTGAGACGATACCCCTATGACTAATTCCCCGGCGATGCTGCGCACCGCGCGCCTCCTGCTGACCCCGGTGAGCCCCGCTGACCTGGAGGATATCCACCGCATCTACTCCGATCCGGGCACGTGGCTGCACCTGCCCGCCGGACGCCACCGCGACCTCGTGCAGACCGCCGATCATATCGAGCGCACCGAGCGCAGCTGGATCGACGGCGGGCTGGGCCAGTGGACCATCCGCGTGCGCGAGGATACCGCCGATCGCGCGCTCCGGGCCGGAACCATCATCGGCTCGGGGGGTTGCGCGCTGACCGTCGGCGGCGCCTGGAACCTGGGCTATCGCCTCGACCCAGCCTCCTGGGGGCGCGGCTTTGCCACCGAGGTGGCGCGCGCCGCGGTGCGGGCGGCGCGCGAGGCGGGCCCCGCCCGCGCGATCACCGCGCGGGTCCTGGAAAATAATCCGGCCTCGATCCGGGTGCTGGAAAACCTCGGGCTCGAGGCGGTCTGGATCGGGGCAAGCCCCGAGCGCCATCCCACCGATCCGCTGGACACCCGACACCTGCGGCGGCGCATCTACGCCGACCGCCCGCTCTCCCCGCGGCTCATCGAGCAGCTTGTGGAACTCGGTTAATTCGCCACCTTCGCGGCGATATCGGTGCGGTACTGGCCGCCCTCCAGCTCGATCAGGCCGAGTGCGTGATACGCCCCCGCGCGCGCCTGCGCAAAACCCTCACCCAGGCTCACCACGTTCAGGACGCGGCCGCCCGTGGCAAAAAGGGTGCCCTCCTGGAGGGCGGTGGCTGCATGCGTAACGTGCACGCCCGGGACCGCGCCCGCGGCCTCCAGCCCGTGCAGCTCGCGCCCGGTGATCGGCGCCTCGGGATAGCCCTCGCTCGCGAGCACCACGGTGACCGCCGAGAGCGGGGAAAACTCGGGACGTGGCTGCGTGTGCAGCTCGCCCGTGGCCGCGGCCAGCAGCAGCCCGGACAGCGGGGTGAGCAGGCGCGGCAGCACAATTTGGGTCTCGGGATCGCCAAAGCGGGCATTAAACTCGATGACCTTAATGGTGGCCCCACCATCCACGAGGATAAGCCCGGCATACAGCAGACCCACAAACGGGGTGCCCTCGGCGGCGAGCTGGCGCACCACGGGCTCGGCCACGGTATGCAGGACCTCATCGATAAACGCGCGTTCGCTGCCGAAGTGCTCATCCAGCCAGGGCAGCGGGGAATAGGCGCCCATGCCGCCGGTATTGGGGCCGGCATCGGCGTCCAGCAGGCGCTTAAAGTCCTGGGCGGGCGAGAGCGGCAGCACGGTCCGGCCATCGCTCAGGAAAAACAGCGAGACCTCCTGGCCGTCGAGGAACTCCTCGATCAGGATGGACCCATCGCCGAGGTATTCCTGGGCGTGGGCGAGCGCGGCGGCACGATCGGAGGTGACCAGCACACCCTTGCCCGCGGCCAGGCCATCGGCCTTCACCACATAGGGTGCGCCGAGGTCGTCCAGCGCGGCGGCAACCTCCTCGAGGGTGCCCGCGCGGTGGGCGCGACCCGTGGGCACATTGGCCTCGGACATGATGCGCTTGGCGAAGTTTTTGGAACCCTCGATGGCCGCGGCGGCACGATCCGGGCCAAAAACGGCAAAGCCCGCGCGGCGCAGGGCGTCTCCCACGCCGGCCACGAGCGGGGCCTCGGGGCCGATGATGACCAGGTCCACCGCCTCGGCCTGGGCCAGGGCCACCACGGCGGCGGAATCGGTGGCGTTCAGCGCCACCACGGGAACATCGCCCGCGATGCCCGCATTGCCGGGCGCCGCCACGATGCTGTGGCCGGCATTTTCGCCGAGCAGGGACAGGATGATTGCGTGCTCGCGTGCACCGGAGCCGAGTACCAGGATCTTCACGAGTACTAGCCTAGAGGCATGGCACGCGCACAGATACACGATGAGCCCGGATTAGCGGCGGTTTTAGCGGCTTCCGGGGAAAATCCCACCCGAGACCAGACGGCACTGGCCGTGCGCTATACCCTGCAATTGCTCGCCGAGCGCGCGCCGGGCAATACCGTGGAGGTGCGGGTGCCGCCGTTTGGGGCCACCCAGTGCATCGAGGGGCCGCGCCATACCCGGGGCACCCCGCCCAATGTGGTGGAGATGCGCGCCGCGGTGTGGCTCGACCTGGCCCGCGGCGTGATCACGTGGGAGGAGGCGCTTTCCGGGAACCTCGTGCAGGCCTCGGGCCAGCGCGCCGATATTTCCGCGGTGATTCCGCTGCTGCGCGGAATCTACGCCGCCCCCTCGCGCCCCTAACGCGCCACCCCGTACCCTGGGGACCATGAACGCTTCGAGAGTGATCGTGATCAGCGGCGGGACCCGCGGGATCGGTGCGGCCATCGCCCGGCGCTGCGCGGCCGACGGGGATCGCCTTATCCTGGGCTATCGCTCGCGCCGCGCGGAGGCCGAGGAGCTGGCGCGCGAGCTGCGCTCGAAAGGCGCCGAGGTGGGGCTCTGCGCGGGGGACCTGACCGTGCCCGGCTCCGAGCTGGCCCTGATCGAGGCGGCCCGGGAGCGCTTCGGCCGCCTCGACGCCCTCGTGAATAACGCCGGGAGCACGCTGCACCTCGGCGAGCTTGCGCGCACCCCCGAGGACATCATCCGCACGGTGATCGGCACCAACCTCACCGCGACCGTCCTGCTGGCCCGCGCCGCGGTACTCGCCTTTGAGCGGCAGGAGGGCCCGGGCGTGATCGTGAATATTTCCTCTACCGCCGCCCAGACCGGGGCCCCCGGTAGCTATGTGCACTATGCCGCGGCCAAGGCCGGGGTCGAGGCCCTCACGGTGGGCCTGGCCGCGGAGGTCGCGGGCCGCGGCATCCGCGTGGTGGGGGTGGCCCCCGGCACCACGTTCACCGATCTGCACGCCGAGGCCGGGGCCCCCGGCCGCGCGGAGGCCGCCGCCGCACGCATCCCGTTTGGCCGCGCGGGGCATCCCGAGGAGGTGGCCGCCGCCGTGCACTGGCTGCTCGGGGAGGAGGCCGGCTATACCGGGGGCACGATTATTCGCGTGGCGGGAGCGGCATGAGCGGGCAGGCGGTCGCGGATATTTTGGGCGTGGCCGCGGCCCTGGCGCTCCCCGCGCTCGCGGTGTTTTATATCGTCCGTATGGCCTCGCGCCGGCGCGGTCACCCCGCGCCGCAGCCGCTTCCGGGTTCCTCCGGGCTGCTCTTCCCCGGGGAGACGCGCTCGGCCGATCCGGCCCCCGTGGATGATCATGCGTCCGCGCTGATTCTGGACGAGGCCCCGGGGCTAACGGATCGGGACGATCACATTCGCGCGACCCGGACGGGAGATGATCTCAACCTCCTGGCCATAAACCTCGAGGATGCGCTCGGCGGTGAGGACCTCGGTGGGGGTTCCGCTGGCCGCGACGGTTCCGCGACCCAATAGCGTGATGGTATCGGCATAGGCCGCCGCCAGGTTGAGGTCGTGCAGCACCACCACCACGGCATCGCCCGCGCGCGCCCGCTCCCGGGCGATGCGCAGCACATCCTCCTGATGCCGCAGGTCGAGCGCCGCGGTGGGCTCATCCAGCAGCAGGATCGGGGCGCGCTGGGCGAGGACCCGGGCAAGCGCAACGCGCGCGCGCTCGCCACCGGAGAGCGCCGGGACCGTGCGCTCAAGCAGGTGCCCCACATCGGTCTGTGCCACGGCCTCGGCGATGGCCGCCTCATCCTCGTCCTCGGCGGGGGTACGCTGCCAGGGCGCGCGACCCATCTCGATAACCTGCGCGGCCGTGAACGGGAACGATACGGTGTTCTCCTGCGCGAGGACCGCGCGCTCGCGGGCCAGATCGCGCACGCGCCAGTCGGCCAGATCGCGCTCGCCGAGGAATACCCGCCCGGAGGAGGGTGCACGATCTCCCGCGAGGGCCGCGAGGAGCGTGGATTTTCCGGCACCGTTGGGGCCGATCAGGGCGTGCAGGCTGCCGGGATGCACCCGGATGGACACATCGGAGAGGATCGCGCGACCGGAGAGGGTCACGGTCAGGTTGCTGGCGCCGAGGGTGGCGGTGAGTGTCATTATGCCCAGCCTCCCGAGCGCTTGCGGGTGCGGATAAGCAGCCAGAAGAAGAAGGGGCCACCCACGAGCGAGGTGACCATGCCGATCGGCAGGTCCGCCATGGGCACGGTGGTGCGTGCCACCAGATCGGCGAGCACCATCAGCAGCGCGCCGCCCAGCACCGAGGCGATCAGCAGCGGGCGATGCGCGGGACCGATGATCATCCGCATCAGGTGTGGCACCACGAGGCCCACAAAGCCGATGATGCCCGCGAAGGCCACGGCGGCGGAGACCAGCACGGCGACAAGCAGGATCACGCCGATGCGCAGCGCCTCCACATTCACCCCCAGATGCCGGGCACTCTTCTCGCCAAGCGCAAAGAGGTCAAGCTTGGGGGAGAGGAGATAGGCGATCAGCAGGCCGATTACCACCAGCGGGATCACGAGCTGCACCTGCTGCCAGCGCGCGCCGTTGAGGCTGCCCATCTGCCAGAAGATGATCTGCTCGCGCGAACTGGTGGTGCCGATAAACGTCATAAACGCGATCCCGGCCCCCGCGATGGCATTCACGGCGATACCGGTGAGGATCAGCGTGACCACCTCGGTTTTTCCCCCCGAGCGCGAGACCAGATAAACGCCGATCACCGTGACCAGGCCGCCGATAAACGCCATGGCCGGGATGGTCCACTGGCCAAATACCCCGATGCCCGTGACGATCGCGGCGGAGGCGCCCAGCGCGGCACCGGAGGAGATTCCGATCACGCCGGCATCGGCGAGGGGATTGCCAAAGATGGCCTGCAATAGCAGGCCCGAGCCGGCCAGCGCGGCCCCGATAAACAGGCCCAGCAGCAGGCGCGGAATGCGGATGGTCCACAGCGCGGCCTCGGCGTTCACGCGCGTGGGCGCGGGCACATCGAAGCCGATCTTGGCGAGGATCGAGTTGAGGATTTCGCCCGGGGTGATGGGGAATTGGCCCACCCCGAGGGAGAAGATGACCGCGGCGATCAGGGCAATGCCGAGGCCGGAGAACAGGGCCACGCGCCGCCCGATCACGTGTTTCGGGGTGGCCGTGGCGGCGGGGCGCCTACTCATTGCCCGCGGCGGGCTCGGTATAGAGGGCGCGCGCGAGCGCCTCGATGATGCGCGGGGTGCGCGGGCCGAAACCCAGAATCTCGGTGCCGTCCATGTCCACGATGCGCCGGTTCAGCCCGGCGGGAGTCTGCTGGAGCGCGGGGATCTGTTCCAGGAGGCCGTCCACGCCGCCCACCGATTCCAGGCCATCGGTCATCATCAGCAGGACGTCGGGACGGGAGTCCAGGAGTGCCTCGGCGGTCATCGGTTTCATTCCGGTCCAGCCGATTTCCTCGGCCACGTCCACGCCGCCGATCGAGCGGATCAGGGCATCGGCCCCGGAGCCCTCACCAAAAAGATAGTAGATGCCGGCGCCGCCGCGGGCGTAGAGGAAGACCACGCGTGGGCGATCGGCCTCGGCGGTGGGCACGATCTTATCGATCTCCGCCTGGCTGGCCGCGAGCTCCTGGGCGATGCGGGTATCCAGGCGGGTGCCGGTCTCGGACAGGCCCAGGGCCGCGGCCACGGAGTCCACGATCTCGGAAATATTATCGATCGTGCGGTCCTGGGTGATCATGACCACGGGGATTCCGGCCTCCGCGAGCTGCTGGCGCACGGCCTTCGGGCCCAGGCTGCCGTCGAGGAATAACACGGTGGGTTCGAGGGCCAGGATGGCCTCGGCATTCAGGGTATGGCTTGCGCCCGTGGCGATCTCCAGGTCCTCGGTGCCGGGGAACTGGGTGGCGGCATCGCGGCCCACGAGGTTCTCGCCGAGGCCCAGGCCCCAGACGGTGGCCGCGAGGGTGCCGGAAATATCAAGGGCGAGGATGCGCGAGACATCGGTCACGGTGACCTCGGTGCCGCTGTCATCGGTCACGGTGGCGGGCAGCGCGGGGGTGCCGGGGTTATCGATCGGATCGATCACCGGATTGGCGAGGCACGCGGTGGACGTGCCCTTAATATCCTTGGCGGCTACGCCGATATCCAGATCGGCGATGGCCACATCCGGGCAGCCGGCCACCTCGTGGGCGGGGGTCTGCGCGGCGCATCCGGACAGAAGAAGGGCGCCGAGGGCGAGGAGGGCGCCGAGGCGCGCCGCGGGGCGAAGCTGCTGCATGACCGTCCAATTGTGGGGAAAAAGGCCGAATTATTGAGGTAAGGGTACCCTCAGCTTGACATTCGGACCATACTCGGATTACCTTCTAAGCATAGCCTCACCTTAATAGGTTTTTGTACCTCTCTATATGTCCCTGCGTCCGGCCTGAACCTCCCCGGGTTTTGCCGCTGCCCCACCGGGGACACCACAGCACCCACACACCCAGGAGTACCCCGTGTTTCTCTCTGCCCTGAATTCCCGGTTGAGGGTCGCCCTCGCCCCGATCATCGCGCTGGCGCTTATTGCCGGTGGCGTGATGGCGGGAGCGGGCCCGGCCAGCGCCGTGGCGGCATCGCCCGCCGCCCCGACCCTCACGGTGACGCCGAGTGCGGAAATTGATTCCACGAAGGCCAACGACATCATCGTCACGGGCTCGGGCTATTTTGGCCCCAATGCCTTCCAGGGTGTGTACCTGATGCTCGGGGAGACCTCCTATTGGTCGGGTAATGAGCCGCTGAAGAGCGGCGGCTGGGTGGTCGAAAAATTTGTGTCCCCGGGAACCGGCTTTAACGCCGCCGCGGGCACGTTCAGCTATACGCTCCAGGTCCCCGCGGGGGCGCTGGACCCGGAGAAGTCCTATCACGTGGCCACCTCGGCCGCGCACGGTGCCTCCGCGAGCGACCGCACTCTGGATGCCTTTAAGCCGATCACGGTGAAGCAGCCCGTTGTGGAGCCTCCCGTCGTGGAGCCCCCGGTTGTAGAGCCCCCGGTTGTGGAGCCTCCCGTTGTGGAGCCTCCGGTTGTAGAGCCCCCCGCCGCTGTTGTTCCTGAGGTGAAGGTGTCGAAGACCGAGGGGTTGAACCCGGAGGGTGAGACGGTTACGGTTACCGGTTCGGGTTTTGTTCCCACGGATAAGACCACTGCGTTGGGTCAGCCGTTGACGGGTAAGTTTGGTGGCGCTTATGTGGCGTTTGGCAAGTTTGCTCCGGTGTGGAAGGCGTCCGAGGGTGCTGCTACGGCTGCGCGGAAGACGTTCCATCAGCGGTGGGGTGTTCATGAGTCTGAGTTTGATCGGGTTGGTGGTGCGTCCGCTGGTGCGATTGTGATTGATGCAGAGGGTAATTTCACGGCTGAGATTAATGTGAAGAAGGGTTTTGCGGGGGAGTTGGCCGAGGGTTCGTATGGTATTTATACGTATCCGGGTGGTCGTGCGACCGAGCCTCTTTTTGAGACGTATACCCCGGTGGTGTTTGAGGAGCCGGTTGTTCCTGAGGTGAAGGTGTCGAAGACCGAGGGGTTGAACCCGGAGGGTGAGACGGTTACGGTTACCGGTTCGGGTTTTGTTCCCACGGATAAGACCACTGCGTTGGGTCAGCCGTTGACGGGTAAGTTTGGTGGCGCTTATGTGGCGTTTGGCAAGTTTGCTCCGGTGTGGAAGGCGTCCGAGGGTGCTGCTACGGCTGCGCGGAAGACGTTCCATCAGCGGTGGGGTGTTCATGAGTCTGAGTTTGATCGGGTTGGTGGTGCGTCCGCTGGTGCGATTGTGATTGATGCAGAGGGTAATTTCACGGCTGAGATTAATGTGAAGAAGGGTTTTGCGGGGGAGTTGGCCGAGGGTTCGTATGGTATTTATACGTATCCGGGTGGTCGTGCGACCGAGCCTCTTTTTGAGACGTATACCCCGGTGGTGTTTGAGGAGCCGGTTGTTCCTGAGGTGAAGGTGTCGAAGACCGAGGGGTTGAACCCGGAGGGTGAGACGGTTACGGTTACCGGTTCGGGTTTTGTTCCCACGGATAAGACCACTGCGTTGGGTCAGCCGTTGACGGGTAAGTTTGGTGGCGCTTATGTGGCGTTTGGCAAGTTTGCTCCGGTGTGGAAGGCGTCCGAGGGTGCTGCTACGGCTGCGCGGAAGACGTTCCATCAGCGGTGGGGTGTTCATGAGTCTGAGTTTGATCGGGTTGGTGGTGCGTCCGCTGGTGCGATTGTGATTGATGCAGAGGGTAATTTCACGGCTGAGATTAATGTGAAGAAGGGTTTTGCGGGGGAGTTGGCCGAGGGTTCGTATGGTATTTATACGTATCCGGGTGGTCGTGCGACCGAGCCTCTTTTTGAGACGTATACCCCGGTGGTGTTTGAGGAGCCGGTTATTCCCCAGGTCACGGTGACCCCGAATACCGATATCGATTCCACCGTAAAGAACACGCTCACCGTGACCGGTAAAAACTTCACCGGACCCGCGGCCAAATTTGGCACCTATCTTTATGCCGGACTCAGCTCCTCCTGGCCCGCCGGTTCCACCACGCCCCCGACCATGGCCGGCTGGATTAAAACCGGCTGGGTTCAGCCCACTGAGATCGTGAACGGATCGTTCACCGCCACCATCGAGATCCCGGCGGGGTCCTTCGACCCGACGCAGTCCTATCAGGTGGCCACCTCGGCCGCCCACGGGCTGGTAGGCGCCGAACGCGGCCTGGATACCCACACTCCGCTGGCCATTCGCGCCGGCGTCCCCGTGCCCCAGATCACCGTGGCTCCCGGCGGAAACATCAACGCCGGGGTCGCCAATGAGTTCACCATCACCGGAACCGGCTTTGATGGCATCGCCTCGGCGAATGCCGCCCTGACCGGGCTTGAGGTGCGGATCGGCGATATTGCGCTGTGGAACGGTACGGGTGCACTCCCCGAACAGGGCTGGGTGGGCAAGGGTTTTGTCACCGCCGAGAGCGTGAAGGACGGCCGTTTTAGCGCCAAGGTCTCGGTCCCGCGCGGGGCCTTCCTGAAGGGCGTCAGCTATCAGGCGGTGGTCGCCGCCCGCACGGTGGGAGCCCCCGCGGTGGATACCTTTAGCGCCCGCGCCCCGATCGCCGTGGTGCACCCCAATGGGGCCACCGTCACGGTGGATCCGAGCAATAACGTTGAGCCCAATATTGATAACGTCTTTACCGTTCGTGGCTCCGGCTTCACCGGCAGCTCGGCCCAGTTTGGTGCCTATGTGCTGATCGGCAAGCAGTCCTATTGGTCCGGTCAGGGGCCGCTGCCTTCGGGTGGCTGGCTTGCCGAGGAATTCATTCCGCCGGCCAAGATTGCCGCCGATGGAACCTTCAGCGTGAAGATCACGATCCCGGCCGGGAAATTTGAGCCCGGCGTGCGCTATCACGCGGCCACCTCGGCCGCGCACGGCCTGTCCGCGACCGATCGGAGCCTCGACGCCTTTGCCGAGATCACGATCAAGCAGCCGGTCACCTCGGGACCGCGCGTAAGCGTCACCCCGCAGAACCGGATTAACCCCGCCGTGGCCAATACCTTCACGGTGACCGGCTCCGACTTCCTGGGTGAGGGCGCCGCCAACGGCGTCTATATCCTGATCGGCGAAAAGTCGTTCTGGTCCGGCAACGGCCCGCTCCCCGACGGAGACGGCTGGCTCACGAGCGTCCTTATTCCCTCGGGAGCGGTGATTAACGGTTCGTTTATCGCCACGCTGACCGTGCCCGCGGGCGCGTTCCGGGACGGCGTCGCCTATCAGCTCGTGACCTCGGCCGCGCACGGCCTATCCGTGACCGATCGCAGCCTGGACACGTTCACCACCCTGGGTATCTCCGCCGGCGGCGGAACCACCCCGATCGTGCCGCCCACCGACCCGGTGGTGGTTGCCCCGGTGACCCCGGCCGTGGCGGGTGGATCGCTGCGCTGGTCGATTAAGAACCAGTACAACGACTATGTGCAGGGTCCGATTGCCAAGGGTTCGGTGAGCGCCCTCGCGGGAGCCACCCGCTCCAACGGCGTGTTCCAGTTCGGCCAGGCGGCGATCAGCTCCTATGATCGCCAGTCCGGAACCGGAAGCGTGAGCTACTCGGGAGCCGTGAATTTCTCGGGCCATAACGGCGCGCTGAACTTCACGCTTGCCAATCCGGTGATCACAATTAACTCGCCGAGTTCCGCCACACTCACCACCACGCTTAACGGCCGCAGCATCGTCTTCGGCACGCTGAACCTGGGTGCGGCCACCCGCTCGGAGAACGGCGCGGCCACCACATGGTCGGGCGTTCCCGTGAGCGTGACCGCCGCCGGTGGGGAGCTCTTCCAGGGTCGTTATGACTCGGCCGACCCGCTGAGCTTCACGATCGGTGCGCCCGCCGCCGCCCCCGCGGGTGCCAGCGGAACCGTCCTGGCCGCCTCGGCCGCGTCCAAGGCCGCCGCCCTGCCCATCCCGGCCACCCCGCCGGCCAGCACGGGCCTGATCCTCGACGAGGCCACCCTCGCCGCACTCGCCAATGGCGAGGTCGGCACGGTCACCGCCGATGGTTTCCAGCCCAATGAGAAAAACATCCGCGTGATCGTCTACTCGGACCCCATCGTGCTGGGCACCATCTCCGCGAATGCCGCGGGAGTGGCCAGCTGGACCGGATCGCTGCCCGCCACGCTTGAGCCCGGCGAGCACACGCTCACGTTCCAGGGTTCGGTGAATAAGGGAGTGGTGATCACCGTCGCCGCCCCCGACCTCGCCGAGGGATGCACGGTCGAGGGAGCCACGCTCAGCTGGGGCTTTAAGGCCTCGTTCCTCAACTACATCGAGGGCATCGCCCGCGGCGAGTATGTGGCCGGAGACGGCGCCACGTTTACGTATCCCGCCTTCGGCTTCACCGCCGGAACCGGGCACTACCTGAGCGAGAAGGCCTCGGGCCTGGTCACCTGGCCCGGTAGCATCCACTTCACCGGGCACGGTGGAATCCTCGATACCACGGTCTCCAACCCGCGCATCGAGCTGGTGGACGCCTCCACCGCCTTCCTGCTCCTGGATATCCACGGCACCACGCAGGACGGGGCCGCGGTGGATCAGAAGTCCGTGCGCTTCGCCACGCTCGCCGTGGACGGCAGCAACCTCACCCGCTCGGGCGATGCACTCGTGGGCACGGCCATCCCGGCCGCACTCACGGCCGAGGGCTCCGCGGCCTTCGGAACCTATCCCGCGGGCGAGGCCCTGGACGCGGTGACCTTCGAGGTTCCGCTGCCCGCCGACTGCGGCAGCGCGCCCGTCACGGAGACCAAGGCCGATCCGAAGCCCGTGCAGGCCACCGTGACCTCCGCCGTGGTTGAGGAAGCTGATAACTCCTGGATGTGGTGGACCGGGGGTGGCATCCTCCTCCTCGGCGCCGCCGCCGCCATCACCATCGTGGCAATCCGCCGCAAGCGCGCGGGTATCGCGGCCGAATAGCCCGCCCCGCCGCCGCACCGGCCCGGCCCCTCCCGCTCGCGGGGAGGGCCGGGCCGGTGGCGTTTTCCCGGCGGTTTCTCACCGCGCACGACATGGGGGAGAATAGAACCATGAATGACTCCCCGGAGCAGATTCCCTCCGAGCCCATCGAGGCTCGCACCCATACCCGGGTGCAGGTACGCCGCTCGCCCAAATACGTCACGTTTATCGTCCTGGGTGCCGCGATTGGCCTCATTGCGGCGGTAATTCTGACCCTCGCCTTCCCCGAGAACGATAAGTTCACGCCGCTTCAGGTCTTCGGATTTGTGGCGCTGGTCTCGGTGGTCATCGGTGTGGCCGTGTTCTGCTGCATCGCCCTCATCCTCGACCGGGTCGTGGGGCGCAAGGTGCGGGTCGTGGAAGCCGATAAGCTATACGTGCACCCCGCGGATTCGGCGGATGCCGAACAGGTTCAGGTGCCTCCCACTACGACCGAGGGTAACCACAACTCATGACCTCTGCCTCCAGTTCCTATCGTGACGCCGGTGTAGACACCGCGGCCGGAGACCTCGCCGTCGAGCTGATGAAATCGGCCGTCTCGGCCACTCACGGCCCCGAGGTACTGGGGGGTGTGGGCGGGTTCGCCGGCCTCTTTGATGCCTCCGCGCTGCTGGGCTATCGCCGCCCGCTGCTGGCCAGCTCCACCGATGGCGTGGGCACCAAGGTGGCCATCGCCCAGGCCATCGATAAGCACGACACCATCGGCCAGGACCTCGTGGGTATGGTGGTGGACGATATCGTGGTGGTGGGTGCCAAGCCCCTCTTCATGACCGATTACATCGCCTGCGGCAAGGTCCACCCCACCCGCATCGCCGATATCGTGGCCGGCATCGCCCGCGCCTGCTCGGCCACCGGCACCGCCCTCGTGGGCGGCGAGACCGCCGAGCACCCGGGCCTGCTGGGCCCCGATGACTATGACGTCGCGGGTGCCGCGACGGGCGTGGTTGAGGCCGACCGCATCCTCGGCGCCGAGCGCGTGCGCGAGGGAGACGTGGTGCTGGCCCTGGAATCCTCGGGACTGCACTCCAATGGCTATTCGCTGGTGCGCCATATCCTCGCCCAGGCCAAGATCGGCTTTGGCGATCACAGCGCCGAACTCGGCGGCACCGTGGGCGAGATCCTGCTGGAGCCCACGCGCCTGTATACCTCGCCGCTGATCTCCCTGCTGGAGGACGCCCGCTTCGACGGCGCGGTGCACTCGCTCTCCCACGTCACCGGGGGTGGCATCGCCGCGAACCTCGCGCGCGTGCTGCCCGTGGGTTCCTGGGTCGAGGTGGATCGCTCCACGTGGTCTCCCGCTCCCGTATTCCGCGTCCTGAGCGATATCGCCGGAACCTCGCTGGAAAGCTCCGAGGGCACCTGGAACCTCGGCATCGGTTTCTTCGCGGTGGTTGCCGCGGAGCACGCCGCCGCAATCTCGCGCGCACTCACCGAGGGTGGCATCCCCACCTGGGCCGTGGGCAGCATCGGGATGGGCGAGCGCGACCTCGGCGGTTTTGAACAGGGCGCCAAGGGCGTCAACGGCGGAGCGGTTCGCCTCGTCGGCAGCTATAACAACTAAACACCTACAGCCTCAAACAGGGAGCAACGACGCATGTGCGGCATTGTTGGTATTGTTTCATCCAGCCCGGCCAACCAGCAGGTCTATGACGGGTTGCTGCTCCTGCAGCACCGCGGTCAGGATTCCACCGGAATCGCCACCGCGGATGGCGCGACGTTCCATATCCATAAGTCCAAGGGGCAGGTGCGCGAGGCGTACCGCACGCGCGATATGCGCGCCCTGACCGGCAATATGGGGCTGGGCCACGTGCGCTACGCCACGAGCGGCAGCGCGGCCAATGAGCAGGAGGCGCAGCCGTTTTATGTAAACGCGCCCTATGGCATCATCCTGGTGCACAACGGTAACCTCACCAATACCCGCGAGCTCACCCGCGATCTTTTCCACGTGGATCGCCGCCATGTGAACTCCACGAGCGATACCGAGCTGCTGCTGAACGTGCTTGCCACCGAGCTGCAGTCCAAGATCACCGGCCTCGAGCTGGACCCCGATCAGATCTTCAGCGCCGTCGCCCAGGTGCACGAGCGGGTCGAGGGCTCCTATGCGGCCATCGCGATGATCGCCGGCCACGGCATGCTGGCCTTCCGCGATCCCTTTGGTATCCGCCCCCTGGTTCTGGGTCGCCGCGCGGGCGAGGGCACCCAGGACGATTATGTGGTGGCCTCCGAGTCGCTGGTCCTGGAGAGTGCCGGCTATGAATTTGTGCGCGATATCGCCCCGGGCGAGGCCGTATTTATCACCGCAAACGGCGAGGTTTATTCGCGCCAGTGCTCGAAGTTCTCGCGCCTGGTTCCCTGCGCCTTTGAATATGTATACCTGGCCCGTCCCGATTCCGTGATGAACGGCATCAGCGTCTATGACGCGCGCCTGCGCCTGGGTAACCGCCTCGCCGATACCATCGCCGAGCATATGCCCCTGGGCGATGTGGACGTGGTTATGCCCATCCCGGATAGCTCGCGTCCCGCCGCAATGCAGGTATCGCAGAAGCTGGGCATCGAATACCGCGAGGGTTTTTATAAGAACCGCTATATCGGCCGCACGTTTATCATGCCCGGCCAGGAGCAGCGCCAGAAGAGCGTGCGCCAGAAGCTGAACGCGATGGGCAGCGAGTTCCGCGGCAAAAACATCCTGATCGTGGACGACTCGATTGTGCGCGGCACCACCTCGCAGCAGATCGTGCAGATGGCCCGCGAGGCCGGGGCCAATAAGGTCACGTTCACGTCCGCGGCACCGCCCGTGCGCTTCCCCCACGTCTATGGCATCAACATGCCCTCGCGCGAGGAGCTGATCGCCCATAACCGCAAGATCCCGGAGATCGCGCGCGAGCTGAACGCCGATCACATGATCTATCAGGAGATCGCCGATATGCAGAGCGCGATCATCGAGGGTTCCGCGGTGACCGAACTCGAGATGAGCTGCTTCACGGGAGACTATGTCACGGGCACCGTGACCCCCGAATACCTGGAGTGGGTCGAGCGCACCCAGCTGTCCTAGGCCGCCGGGTCTCCCCAAAAACGGGCGTCGCATCTGCGACGCCCGTTTTCTTTTTTCCCCGCGCGGGGGTTGCCCGGCACCGTCTCATCGTGACACGCTGGGGGATCGCTAAGAGCCCGCAGCCCCGCCCGAGAGACGCGGGGGAATATCCCCGACCCGAGGAGACGCCCATGAGCGCCAGCAGCACGACCCAGGCCGTGACCACCGCCGGAATCGTCGAGGGGGAGCGCCTGCCGGAGGCGGGGCTGGTCTTCCGGGGGATTCCCTATGCGGCGCCGCCCGTGGGGGAGCTGCACTTTGCCGAGCCGCAGCCTCCCGTGCCCTGGGAGGGGGTGCGCCCGGCCCGGGAATTTGGGCCCACCTCGGCGCAGGCGCCGTCCACGGGGGAGGCCGCGAGGCTGCTACCCAATACGATCATTCCGGGCGAGGATATCCTCAACCTCAACGTATGGACCCCGGGGCTGGGCGGGCGCGCCCCGGTGCTGGTTTTTATTCACGGCGGCTCGTTTACGAGCGGTTCGGGCGCGGTGCCCGGCTATGACGGGCGGCGCTTTGCGCGCGATGGCGTGGTGGTGGTGACCATCAACTATCGGCTGGGTGCGCACGGTTTTTTGTGGTTTGGCGAGGGCCCGGCCAATCTGGGGCTGCTGGATCAGATTCAGGCGCTGCGCTGGGTGCGCGAGAATATCGCGGCCTTTGGCGGCGATCCCGCCTCCGTCACGGTGTGCGGGGAATCGGCGGGCGCGATGAGCGTGGGCTGCCTGCTCGCGATGCCCGCCGCCGCGGGCCTATTCCAGCGGGCGATCCTGCAATCGGGCGCCGCGCACCACGCCGTCTCGCCCGCGACCGCCCGCAAGATCGGCACGCGCCTGGCGGCGCTGCTCGGGGTGGAGCCCACGCGAGAGGCGATCGCCGCGCTTCCGCTCGATACGGTGGTGGCCGCGCAGGTGGCACTGGCAAAGGAGGTTTCGGCCCGCCCGAGCCCGCGCCGCTGGGGCGAGGTGGCCCGCAATATTATGCCCTTTGAGCCCGTGGTGGACGGGATGGTGCTGCCCGAGTTTCCCATTAACGCGATCGGCGCGGGGGCCTCCGCGGGGGTGCAGCTGCTGGTGGGAACCAATGCCGAGGAGACCCGGCTCTTCCTGGTGCCCACGGGCATCATTCGCAAGGTTCCCGGCTTTTTTGTGGGGCTGAAGGCGCATGCCTATGGCCTGGGGATTGCGGGGGCCCGGCGCTATCGCCGGAACCGGCTCGACGCCCTGCCCGGGGATGCCCTCTCGGCGATCATGACCGATTGGATGTATCGGATCCCCGCGCTGCGCCTGGCCGAGGCGCGGCCCGGAACCCATGTATATGAGTTTGCCTGGCGCTCGCCCGCCTATGACGGGCAGCTCGGGGCCTGCCATGCGCTGGAGCTGGCCTTTGTCTTTGATCTGCTGGATGAGCCCGGCTATGACGGCCTCACCGGGGGATCCGCGCCGCAGTCGCTCGCCGATACGGTGCACGCGGCCTGGGTGAGTTTTATTTGCACGGGGGATCCGGGCTGGCCCGCCTATGACACCACCACCCGCACCGAGATGCGCTTTGACGCGGTCTCGGCCACGATTAACGATTCGCGCGGGGACGAGCGCGAGATGTGGGACCGCCGCTAGCGGCTAGAGCGCATCCAGGCCGCGCAGCGCGGAGAGGGCCGCGCGCAGGTCCCGTTCCGGGGTGGCGTTCTGCCCGCGCGCCCAGCGCACGAGCGCGCCAAATACCACGGAGCTGAGCGCATCCACGAGGACGGCCCGTGCCGTGGCCCGCTCGTTTCCGGGCAGGTGTTCCCCGAGGAATTTTTCCAGCTCGCCCCAGAAGTCCTCCAGCTTGCCGGGCCCGGCCGCGAGCAGATCCGGATGGTCGGCGATGATGCGCAGCCGGGTGCGGGTGACCCCGCTGCCAAAATCCAGCGAGAGGATCGAGTCGATGATTGCCTCGCCCAGTTCCGCGAGCCGGAACTGCCCCGCGGGAATCGTGGCCAGGCGCGCGTGCAGGTGCTCGCGCACGGGGCCCACGCCGCTCCATACCAGGTCTCCCTTGGTGGGGAAATAGCGAAAGAGGCTGCGCCGGCTGATCCCGGCATGGGTGGCCACGGTATCCATGCTCACGGCATCGTAACCGCGCTCCTCAAAGAGTGTGACGGCGCTATCGGCGATATGTTCCGGGGTGATGCGGGCGGGGCGGCCGCGCGGGATGGACGGGAGTGTCATGATTCCCCATGCTACCGCCGCGGCGCACCCCTGGTCATTTATGGCACTAAGTGTCATAATTGGGGAACTCCACGAAGAAAGGTTTCCCCGATCATCATGACCAACCCTCGTTTTCAGAATCAGACCGTTATTGTTACCGGTGCCGGCTCGGGCATCGGCCAGGCGAGCGCGCTGCGTTTCGCCGCGGAGGGCGCGCGCGTGATCGCCGCCGATGTGTCCTCCGAGCGCCTCGATGCGCTCCTGGCCGAAAACCCCGGGCTGGACCTGGTGCCCGTCGTGGGTGATATCACCGCCGAGTCCGGCGTGGAGAAGATCATCGCCGCGGCCGCGGGCCGCGTGGATGTGCTGGCCAATGTGGCGGGCATCATGGACTCCTTCCTCCCCGCCGCCGAGGTGGATGACGCCACGTGGGAGCGCGTATTTGCCGTGAATGTCACGGCCGTGATGCGGCTGAGCCGCGCGGTCCTGCCGCTCATGGTCGCCGCGGGTTCCGGCGCGATTGTGAACGTGGCCTCCGAGGCGGCGCTGCGCGGCTCGGCGGCGGGCGTGGCCTATACGGCCTCCAAGCACGCCGTGGCCGGGCTCACCAAAAACACCGCGGTGCTCTACGCCAAGCAGGGAATCCGCGTGAATGCCGTGGCCCCCGGTGCCGTGATCACCAATATCGAGGCCCCCATGAAATCCGAGCTCGCCGCCGCGACCCTCGGCCCGCTGATGCAGGTGGTGGTCCCCACTCCGGCCTCGGCCGATAAGCTCGCCGCCGCGATCACGTGGCTCGCGAGTGCCGATAGCGAGAATGTGAACGGCGTGATCCTGCCCTCCGATGGGGGCTGGTCGGCCATCTAGGGGAAACTCCCCCGGTGCGGGGGTAGTGTCGAGGCTATGAGCAGCAGCGAGGCTACCCCCATACCCATACCCATACCCGGAACCGATGCCCTGATCCGGGGCAGCGTGCGGGTCCGCCACCTGATCGAGGCCGATCTGGAGCGCCTGTGCGCGTGGTGGAACGATCCCGAGACCGCGCGTTCCCAGCGCGGCACCGCCCTGCCGCTCTCCGCCGAGCGCACCACCTCGATGTTTCGGGAGTGGGATGCGGGCAGCGATTCCTCGCTGGGCCTGTGTATCACCACCGCGGAGGGCGAGCTGGTGGGCCACGTGGCGCTGTGGGGTTATGGGGGTGTGCCCCGGATCGGCACGATGGGCCTGATGATCGGCCCGGAATATCGCAATCGCGGCTATGGCACGGATGCGGTGGAGCTGCTCCTGCGGCTGGCCTTTGAGGAGCTGGATCTGCACCGGGTGGAGCTGGGCTATTACGATTTTAATTCCCGCGGAGCCCGGGTTTATGAGCGCGCGGGGTTCCTCGTGGAGGGTCGCCGCCGCGAGGTGAGCCTGCACGAGGGGCGCCTGCACGATGAGATTCGCTGCGGCATCCTGCGCGCGGAGTGGCGGGCCCGGGTGGCCGCACATAGATAGCAAGGGTTATTCTGTGGTGTGACCTCTCCCGCACCGCACCCGCCGCTCTGGACCCCCGCCATCAACCGCTTTTTTGGCCTCGGCCTGGTGCTCCTGGCGGGCCTCGGAATCTCCGGCGGTGTGCTGGCCCTGCGCGCCACCGAGCGGGTGCAGACCCGCGGGCGGCGCGCGGGAGAGATCCTCTCGGACGTGATCGCCGGCACCAATGTGGTGGATGAGCGCGCGCTCCTGGCCTCGCGCCTGCTCCTCTCCGGCGCGGGAATCTGGGCGATCCTCTTCATCGCGCTCCTGGTGTGGATGACGGTGCGCCGCGTGCGCCGGATCTCCCCGCGACCCTAGCGGGCATAAACCGCGGTGAGCTGGCCGTCGATGCTGTGCACACGCACGGGCGTATCAAAAACATCGCTGAGGATCTCCGAGCGCATGATCTCGGCTGCCGTCCCGGAGTGGCTGATCAGCCCATCGCGCAGCGCGATGATCCGATCCGAATAGGCCGCGGCGAAGTTCACGTCGTGGATGATCAGCACGATGGTTTTCCCCAGCTCATCGGCAGCGCGGCGCAGCTGCCGCATCATGAGCACCGCGTGTTTCATATCGAGGTTATTCAGGGGCTCGTCAAGCAGCACGTAGCGGGTGTCCTGGGCGAGGACCATCGCCACAAACGCCCGCTGGCGCTGGCCGCCCGAGAGCTGATCGAGGAAACGATCCGCGAGCGGCACGAGGTTTAAAAACTCCAGCGCGCGATTCACCGCCTCGTGATCCTCGGGGCGCAGCCGCCCGCGCGAATATGGGAAGCGGCCAAACCCCACCAGATCGCGCACGCTGAGGCGCGCCGTGATGTGGTTCTCCTGGCGCAGGATCGAGAGATGGCGCGCCAGCTCCTCCGAGCGCGCGGCGATCACGGGGATCCCGGCCACGCTCACGGTGCCCGCGGTGGGCTCCAGCAGGCGGCCGATGATGGTCAGGAGCGTGGACTTGCCCGCGCCATTGGGGCCGACCAGGGAGGTGATTCCGCCCTCGGCTATGCTCCCGGAGACCGGGCCCAGCACGGTGCCACCCGGATAGCTTTTCAGGACGTCGGAGAATTCGATCACGGGGTGCCCTTTCGAAGCAGGAGGACCAGGAAGAGGATGCCGCCCACGAACTCGATGATCACGGTCAGGAAGCCGCCGGCGTAGAAGATATTTTGCAGAATGAACTGGCCACCCGCGAGCGTGATGATCCCCAGGAGGAAGGCCATCGGCAGCACGTATTGGTGGCGATGAGAGCCGGTAACCTGGTAGGCGAGTGTCGCCACAATAAACCCAAAAAAGGTCATTGGCCCCACCAGGGCGGTGGAGAAGGACACCATAACCGCGATCAGCATCAGCATGATCGTGAGCTCGCGCCGATGATTGACCCCCACGGCCGTGGCGGCATCGCGCCCCAGCAGGAGCACGTCGAGGCGATGCCGGCGCCGCCAGATCACGAGGCCAATCAGCGCGCAGATGCCAAAGGCCAGCGGCAGATACTCGGGATTCACCGCCGAGATCCGGCCAAAAAGCTTCACCGAGAGCAGATCAAATTCGGTGGGGGACAGCAGGCGTTGCAGGAAAACCGACAGGCTGGAAAACGCCATACCGATCACCACGCCCACCAGGAGCAGCAGATAGAGGCTGCCAAATTTTCCGGAGAAGAGCCAGCGGTAGAGCAGCGTGGCAAATATCACCATCAGCAGCGTCTGCGCGAGCAGCTTGGGGATGCCCTCGGTATTGGAGATCACGGTGCCGCCGAAGAAAAAGACCATCAGCGTTTGCATGAGCGTATACATCGAGTCAAAGCCGATGATCGAGGGCGTGAGGATGCGGTTCTGGGTGATCGTATGGAAGATCACGGTGCCCACGCCCTGGGTGAACGCGGCGATGATCATGGCCCCGAGCATCGTCGATCGCACGCCGAGGCTATAGGAGAACGAGCCGCGAATCATCAGCAGGAGGAAGCCGGCCACCACCAGCGCCGCGATGAGAGCGACGATCCCGAGGCGCAGCAGCGGGCGCGCCGCGCGCGGGCTAGGCGCCGACACGACGCTGCTGCCGAAGAACAAGGCCGATAAACACGGCCGCACCGATAAAGCCCAGGATCACCGAGGCGGGGATCTCCATCGGGGCCACGATCACGCGCCCGATCAGATCGCAGGCCAGCAGGAAGCAGATGCCCACCACCGCGACCCAGGGCAGGTTGCGGCGCAGGTCATCGCCGAGCAGCATCGAGACGATATTGGGTACCACCAGGCCCAGGAACGGGATAAAACCCACCACCACACTGGTCACGCCCGTGGCCAGTGCCACCATCAGGATCCCGATCAGGACCGTGCGCTCATAATTGAGCCCGATATTGGTGGCGAGGTCGCGGCCGAGGCCCGCGACGGTGAAGCGATTGGCGAGGAAAAACGCGAGTATCGCCACGATCACCGTGGCCCAGAGCGGCTCATAGAACCCGCGCACGATGCCGCTGAAGCCCCCCGAGGCCCAGGAGGACATGGACTGAAGGAGGTTAAACTGGCCCGCGATAAACGTGGTGATCGCGCCCACCACGGCGCCCAGCATGATGCCCACAAGCGGCACCACCATCGAGGAGCGCAGCGGGATCCGGCGCAGCACAAACATGAACAGCATCGTGCCGATAAACGCAAAAACGCTCGCCACGATCATGCGCGGCATGGGGGCGGCATTGGGGGCGAGGATCAGCATCACGAGGATGCCCAGACCCGCCCACTGGCTGGAGCCCACGGTGGTGGGCTCCACAAATTTATTCTGGGTGATGGCCTGCATGATGACGCCGCATACGCTCATCGCCACGGCGGCAAAAATGAGCGCGAGGGTGCGCGGGATGCGGGAGATAAAAAACATCTCCCGGGCATCGGGATCGGTGAACAGATTGGCAAGCGTGATGTCATAGCCGCCCACAAGCAGCGAGGTGATGATCAGGGCCACCGTGAGTGCAATAAGCAGCGGAAGGACAACGGTGCGGCGAAGGCGAAACATACTCTCCCGGGATGGGCTGGGTGGGGGACTGGCCGCGGCCGCGCCCCCGCTCGGGGAGGGCACGGCCGCGGGGCGGAGGGGCTAGCCCTTGGTGAACGCCTCGGCGATCTGGTCAAAGGCCTCGGTATAGGACTGGATACCCTCGCGGGTGTAGAAGAACGGGTCGAGGTAGATGACGTGGCCCTTCTGCGCAAACGTGGTATTTGCAAACGCCTCCTGCGCATCGATGATCTGCTTGGCGGGGGAGACATCCTTTCCGCCCACGGCCGCGTCGCGGTCCATCACGATGACCCAGTCGGGATTGGCCTGGGCGATGGTCTCGGGGGCGAGCCCGGAGTCGCCGTGCACATCCCCGCCCTCGCCGGCAAATACATCCTTGAGGTTCAGCGGCTCCAGCAGGTGGCCGATGCGCTTGGCGCCGTTATCCAGCTTGCCGCCCGAGACCACGCCGAGGAAAACGCTCTCGCCCGAGGTGGCATCGCCTGCCTTCTTCTCGGCGGCCTCGAAGGTCTTGACCGTTTCGGCGGCCTTATCCTTCTTATCGAAGATCTCGCCGAGCGTGGTGGTCTGGGTCTTGAGGGACCCCGTCCAGCCGCCCGCGGCATCCTGATCGGCGGAGATATCGATGACCGGGGCGATGCCCATTTCGGTGATCTTTTCGGTGTACTCGCCGAAGCGATAGCCGCCGATCACGAGGTCGGCGTCCACGGCGGACAGGGCCTCAAGATCGGGCTCGCGGTGATTGCCGATATCCACGATGTCTTTATTATTGATCCACTCCTCATAGCCCTTCTTGGGCAGGAGCGGCTTGGGGACGGCCACGGGGGTGATGCCCCAGTCGCGCAGCGTTTCGAAGGAGGTGTTATCCAGCGCCACGACCTTCTGGGGGTTCACCGGAACCTCGATCGACCCGTTGGCGGCCTTCACGGTGATGGTGGAGGCGGCCTCGCCCGATTTTTCCGGGGTGCTGGCGGTGGAGCAGCCGGCCAGGGCAAGTGCCGCGAGGAGCGCGGTGGCCCCCAGGAGGGAGCGCCGAATCGTAGACGTCATGAGTGTGAGATCTCCTTTGCTGTGGTTGAGCCCCCGCCGCGGAACACAGAAAGTCGCGGCATCAGTAAGGCAAGGGTTACCTAAGCAACGTAGCATTATTGCGGGTGGCGCGTGCGGGTGCCCCGGGCCAAAACGGCGGTGGGTGCGCGCGTGATTCCGTACCGGAGAGGGGTATCGGCGCTGTCTCGTGATGACACGATTAATGGGCGCTTCCGACGCGGAAACACGGGGATCGCCCGGGTGGATCGGGGATGGCTTTTACCCCCTGGCGGGCACCCCATAAAGAGGGTCAGGAACGTTATCTTTTTGTGAGACTGCGGTTCGGCCCGGCCGCGATTGGCCGCGTGTCGGCGCCCGATCCATCCCGCGACTTAAACGCAAAACGCCCGACCCGTCATCGGGATCGAGCGTTTTGAGGCGGTGAAACCGGCGCGCTATGCGTGCTTGGTTTCACCCTCGTAGTCGTCGGCATATTCTGCCCATTTAGAAATTTCGGCGTCGTAATGATCACCGGGCTCATGTCCGGTGAGCTCACGCTCAAGCGCATCATAATTGACCTCGGGGCTGAATGATTTCAGCTCACGAGCGATCTTGGTGTGCTTTGCCTTTTGACGGCCGCGCCCCATGCGAGACCCCCTCACGAATCAGTTTGTCGAACGGAGAACTCCGCCCGATGGTTTCACCAACCAGGGAACGATAAAGACTAACCTTGATCGTAGCATGATGTGGGGTGAATCTCGGCCACGCCGCGGGATGCGGCTGCCCGGGAGCGGTACTCCGGCGCGGGCTCCAGGTCGGCTGCCCATACTTTGAATATAGTGGTTCGCGACCGCAAGCCACGAGGAGGCGCGTAGATGATGCCCATCCGTGCATTCCCGCCACTGCATACCGTGGCCCTGGTCTTCCTGGGGGGCACGCTTGGCGTCGCCGCCCGCGCGCTGCTGGGCGAGGCTTTTCCGGCCTCGGATGGGCTCGCCTGGATCACCATCCTGATAAATATTAGCGGCGCATTTGCCCTGGGCCTGCTGCTGGAGGCCCTCATCCCGCGCCCGGGCGAGGCCGAGTCCCCGCGCTCGCGCACCCTCCGGCTCCTGCTGGGCACGGGCGTCCTGGGGGGCTTCACCACCTTTAGTGCCCTCGCCGTGGATACGGTGCACCTGCTCACGCTGGGCCGCCCGCTGGCAGCGCTCGCCTATGCGCTCGGCTCGGTCCTGTGTGGCGCGGTGGCGGCCTGGCTGGGCATCCTCCTGGGTGCGCGCCTCGCGCGGAAGCGGGGGCGGGCATGAGCCCGCTGCTGCTCGCGGGGATCGCGCTGGCCGGTGGGCTCGGCGCGGCGACGCGCTATGTGCTGGACCTCCGGTTGCGCGCGCTCCTTGGCGAGCGGATGCCGTGGGGCATCCTGCTGGTGAATGCCTCGGGATCGCTTGCGCTGGGGGTGCTCGTGGGGCTCGCGGCCGCCGCCGCGCTGCCCTCGCCCTGGCTCCTCATTGCGGGGGTGGGATTCCTCGGTGGGTATACAACCTTCAGCACCACGAGTGTGGATAGCGTGCGGCTGCTGCGCGAGGGCCGCCCGCTGGCGGCCCTCGGCAATGGGCTGGGTGGCCTCGCGGCCTGCGTCCTGGCCGCGGGCCTGGGCTATGCCCTGGGGTTTCTCGCGGGTTAGAGCCCGCGACGCAGGGCCGCGAGGCCATCGCGCAGGGTGGCTACCACCTCCGCGCTCAGGGTGCCCGCCGCGGCACCGCGCCGGAGCTCGCGGCGCGCCTCCTGGCGGAACCCGTTGATCAGCAGCTCGGCCTCGCGCAGCAGGGCCCGGGAATCCCGGGGTCCGGCGGCGGGTGCGGGCCCCGGGTCATCAGCGGCCTCGCCAGCGGAGAGGAACCACTCGGGCACGGCGTTGGCCCGGGCATCCGGCGCCGGATCGGCGGGAGCCTCCGGGGCCGGGGCGGCGGGTGCCGCGGGGGGACGCGTCGCGCCGGCCCGGGCCTCGCGCGCGGCGGCGGCCAGATCGGCGCGCAGCGTTTTCATGGCGCCCGCCACCTCGACCCGCACACCATCGGCCAGGGCGCGGATGCTCTCCGTGACGCCGTGCTCGATTTTTTCGAGCTCGGGACCGCGGGCCCGCAGCTCCTCGCGCCCGGCCGGGGTGATTGTATAAACCGTCTTGCGGCCCTCGGTGCTGCGCGAGACCAGGCCCTCGCTCTCGAGCTTGGAGAGGCGCGGATAGACGGTGCCGGCGCTGGGCGAATACGTTCCGCCGAAGCGTGTGCTCAGCTCCCGGATGAGCTCATAGCCGTGCCGGGGCTGCTCATCGAGCAGGTGCAGGAGGTAGAGGCGCAGCCCGCCGTGCGGGAAAACCGGGGTCACGAGGCATCCGCCGTGCCGCGGCGCAGGATCGTGAGGCTGCCGGAGACGGAATTGGCCGTAATCTCGACCGTCTCGCCCCCGCCGGGGAGCTGTCCCGTGCGCAGATCGCCGACCTGGCCGTCGATACTGACCTTTCCGCTGACCGAGTTCAGCGCATAGTGCACGCCAAGATCGCCGTCCACGCGCACGGTGCTGTGCCCGCTCACCGTTTTGGTGGCGATATGCCCGGCGGGGCCGGTGATATCCAGGAAGGTCTTGCCCGAGGCCGTCTCGGAGTCAAACGGGGAGATGGCCCCCGAGGCGGTGATCTCGCCCGAGACGGTCTGGGTATGCAGCGGGCCGTGATGATCGCTCACGCCGATCTCGCCCGAGACCGCGCGGGCAGCCACATCGCCGCGGTGCGATTCGACCTGGATCTCCCCGCTCACGGTATTAATCCGGGCGGAACCGATCAGGCCCGAGGCCAGGACATCCGCGGTGACGGTGCCGAGGTTCAGGGCCGTGTGGCGCGGGACGAGGATGCTGATGCGGGCGCGCGCGGTATCCGGACCGAGGAAGCGGGCGATATCCATGAGGCTCGACCAGCCCAGCCGCATATGGTCCACCTCGAGCGAATCGCCGTCCAGGGTGATGCGCAGATCGCGGCCGCGCACCGAGTGCACCTCGACGCGCGTACCGGGGTCATCGTGGCCGATCACGTCGATCTGCCCGCCCACGAGGCTGATGCGCAGCCGGCGCACCGTTTCGATATCGATCACGCGGGTCTGCCCCGAGGGCACCACCCATTCCTCCTGAGCCACGCGGGCCCCCTTTCACTGCGGTTGATTTAAAACACGATATATCTCGATATCGGTTCCGTCAATATATCGCGCTATATCGTGACTTGCGGCTGTCGCGTCTCCGTTTTCGCGCGGCGGATCCCGCGCAATGTCCGAAATGGCCCCGCCCCGTGGCGCTTAGGGGGGCAAACGCCCTCGCGACTCGTGAACAATAGTCTTTTTGCCCCGCTCTCTCCAAAATTCCGAACTGGATTCCCACGTCTTTCCAAGGATTTCGGGGCCTTCCGCCGTGGTGCTCTCGCCCGTCGCGGTCGAAAAGCGCGCCCGAAATCCCGCCAGAAAACCACCCAAAATCGGCGGTGCCGATCCCAAACCCGGGCCCCCTTTCAAACAAAAACAATGGGTTTGAAAAACGGCCCTCGACCGGGGGGTAGTGTGTGTCTGGGCGATGCTGGGATCGTTCCGTCCGACCCCGAAGCGGGGGCCGATTGGGGAATTCCGGCGCGTCGATAAGACCTGATTTTGGGTGCGCTAGGGGCATCCAAAACCGTGGTGCCCCGACCCGATCGACCCCATATCGTGGGGATTAATTGGCGACGGCACCCCCAGAACAGTTAGAGGAATGACGCGTGGGGATTAGTGTCGCCAATTTAAAGAAACGCTACGGACGGGTCCGTGCCGTTCGAGACCTCTCCTTTGAGGTGGCCGAGGGATCCATCTTTGCGTTCCTCGGGACCAACGGTGCGGGGAAAAGCACCACCATCTCCTGCATCACCACCGTCACACCCTTCGACGGCGGAACCATCCTCGTCGCGGGCCTGACCGTGGGCCGCGACGATACCGCGATCCGCCACCAGATCGGCGTGGTCTTCCAGCAGTCGATCCTCGACTCCGAACTCACCGTGCGCGAAAACCTCACCGTGCGCGCCGGATTTTATGGAATCTCCGGGCGCGAACGGCGCGAACGCATCGCCGAACTCTCCGGCCTCGTGGCCCTGGACGACTTCCTCGACCGGCCCTATGGGCAGCTCTCGGGCGGGCAAAAACGGCGCGCCGATATCGCCCGTGCGCTCGTGCATCGCCCGCGCATTCTCTTCCTGGATGAGCCCACCGCGGGCCTGGACCCGCAGAGCCGGGAACAGGTCTGGACCACGATCCACGCGCTGAATAAAAACGTGGGACTCACCGTTTTTCTCACCACGCACTATATGGAGGAGACGGAGGAGGCCGATCGGGTCTGCGTGATCGACCGCGGCGAAATCGTCGCGGAGGGCACCCCCGGGCAGCTGCGCCGCGAATATAGCCGCAGCATCCTCTCGATCACCCCCGTGCCCGGCAGCACCGAGCGCATCACGGCCGCCCTGGCCTCCTGGGGAATGGAGTGCGAGGCCGGCGAGGTGCTGCGCATCACCGTCGAAAACAGCATGCAGTCCCGCCATATCCTGGCGGCGCTGGGCGAGGACGTCGCCGATTTTGAATTCCGCCACGGCACGATGGACGACGTTTTCCTGGCGCTGACCGGAACGGGAGTCACCGAATGACCGTCTATCTGCTGGCCATGCGTAACCTGCGCCTGTTTTTCCGCGACCGCACCCAGGTATTTTTCTCCCTGCTCTCGGCGCTGATCCTGATCGCGCTCTACGCCCTGTTCCTCGGTAACCTCCAGGTGCTGAACCTGCGCGAGGCCGTGCCCGGGGCCAGCGATGAGCAGATCAGTGCGTTTGTGAACTCCTGGGTCTTCGCGGGAATCATCATGATCACCTCGCTCACCACGGGACTCGCCGCGATTGGCATCTTCGTGGAGGACCGCTCCACCGGGCGCTTCCGGGATTTCCTGGTCTCCCCGATTCGGCGCTCGCACCTGATCCTCGGCTATCTGATCGCGAGCTTTGTGGTGGCACTCGTCATGACCATCTTTGTGGCGATCGTGGGGCAGGTATATCTCGCGATCCGCGGCGAACCGCTCATGAACGCCGTGCAGGCCCTGACCCTCCTGGGCTATATCGCGCTCTCGGCCGCGGCCTTCTCGGCGCTGTCCAGCTTTATCGTGACATTCATCCGCTCCAACGGGGCCTTCTCGGCGCTCAGCACCATCGTGGGCACCGTGGTGGGTTTTCTCGCGGGGGCCTATATCCCCGCGGGCACGCTGCCCAGCGGCGTGGTCAACGTGATGAATGCGCTGCCGTTTGCGCAATCGGCGGCCCTCATGCGCCAGCCGCTCACGGCGAACGCGCTGGAGGACCTGGCGGATGGCCACTCCGAGGCGATCACGGAGCTGTCCGAGTTTTATGGCATCAGCCTGAGCGTGGGCGATTTTGACCTGAACAACGGGATGATCCTCGGCATCATGGCGGGAATCTTTGTGGTGTTTGTGCTGTGCGGCTCCTGGCGAATCGGCCGGAGCATTCGATGACAATTTTGGAAGGATACGTGAACTATGACCAGAGAAGTTTCTAATCACCCCATCCTCAAGGTGGGCCAGTTCCCCGGCCAGGGGAGCCAGAGCCTGGGCATGGGCCGCGCCCTGCGCGAAACCTTTCCCGAGGCCCAGGAGGTATATGAAATCGCCTCCGAATCCACCGGAATAGACGTGGTGGCGCTGTGCGAGCGCACATCCGAGGACTATCTCGCGCAGACCCAGAACGCCCAGCTGGCCATCGTCACCGTGAGCGTGGCGGCCTGGCGAGTATGGGATGAGCGCGTGCGCGAAAGCGAGCGCGATACCGTGGCCTTTTGTGGGCACAGCATCGGCGCCCTCTCGGCCGCAATCGCCTGTGGCGCGCTGACCATCGCCGAGGGCACCCGGCTCGCGCGCTCGCGCGGGCTGCTGATGTCCCAGGCCCCGGGCCGCGGATCGATGCTGGCCGTGGCCGTGGGTTCGGTGCAGAACCGCCGCGATACCCTGCGCATCGCCGAGGAGTGTGGGCTGGATGTGGCCGCCTATAACGGCGACCGGCAGCTGGTGCTCTCGGGCCGGGTCGAGGGGGTTGCGGTGGCCCATGAGCGCCTCGGGGCCCGTTCGCGCCCGCTCCGCGTGAGCCACGGATTCCACTCCCGGCTGATGGACCCGATCCTGCCGGGCTGGTCCCAGCTGCTTAACGAGGTCACCTTTAAGCCCGGCCGCAGCGGCTATCTGGGCAGCGCCAGCGGGCAGCTCGCCGGCAGCCCGGAACAGGTGCGCGAGGACCTGCGCGGGGGACTGCGCTCGCCCGTGCGCTGGGACCGCGTGCTGAAGCGCACAGCGAAGTCCCCGCAATGGGCGGTATTTGGCCCCGGCCGCGCCCTCGTTGGGCTCGGCCGCCGCGGGGTTCCCGGGGTAGCCCCGATCACCATCGACGATGCCTATGCCAGAAATGCGAGAAAATCATGACCGACCCCACGCCCACCCCCGTCGCCCTGGTGGCCGGCGGTAGCCGCGGAATCGGCCGGGCCAGCGCGCTGGCCCTCGCCGCCGCGGGCCGCGATGTGGCCGTGCTCTATCACTCGGCGGAGGACGCCGCGCTTGAGGTGGTTTCCGAGATCGAGGCGCTGGGTCGCCGGGCCATCGCCCTGCGCACCGATGTCCGCGAGGAGGCCGAGGTCCGCTCGGCCTTCCGCGCCGTGCGCACCGAATTGGGCACCCTCACCGACGTGGTGATCAGCTCCGGCATCACCGCCGATGGGCTCGCCGCCACGATGTCGCTGGCCAGCTGGGACAGCGTGATCGCGACCAACCTCACGGGCTCCTTCCTGATCGCGCGCGAGGCCGTGAAGGCCATGCGCCGCGGCGGGGGCAGCATCGTGATGATCGGCTCCACCTCGGGCATCAGCGGCCAGGCCGGACAGGTGAACTACAGCGCGAGCAAGGGCGGGCTGCACACCATGGTCCAGGCCTTCGCCAAGGAGGCCGCCGGCTTTGGCATCCGCGTTAACGCCGTGGCCCCGGGCTTCACCGATACCGACATGCTGCGCTCGATGGATGCCAAGGCCCGCGCGGCCATGACCGCCCATATTCCCCTCGGCCGGGTCGCCGAGAGCGCGGAGGTCGCCTCCGTGGTGGCCTTCCTCTCCGGACCCGCCGCCTCCTATATCACCGGACAGATTCTCGCCGTAGACGGCGGACTGACCGCCTAACCACCCAGAAAAGGAAATCATGACTACCCACGCCCAGATCCTGGAGCGGGCCACCGCCCGCACGCAGCTGAATAGCACCCTGAAGCGCCTGATCGCGGAGGGCCTTGACCTTCCCGTGAGCGGGGACCAGATCGAGGATGACCAGCCGCTCTTTGGCCGCGGACTCGAACTCGACTCGCTGGACACCCTCGAAATCGTCAGCCTCGTGGAGGAGGAGTTTGAGGTGTATATCACCGATGACGAGAAGTTTGTTTTTGGTTCGATTAATAAGATCTGCGACCTGATCGAGCGCGAGCAGGCCAAGTGAGTACCCCCGAAACCCTCGGGGCCGCCGAGCTGATGACCCTCCTGCCGCACCGTCACCCGATGGTGCTGCTGGATGGCGTGACCGAGCTGATCCCCGGAAAATCCGGCATCGGCCTGAAAAATATCACGATCTCCGATCCGGTATTCCAGGGCCATTTCCCCGGGGAACCCATCTACCCCGGCGTGTTTATGATCGAGGCCGCCGCGCAGCTATGCGGCATCATCCTCTCCCGCGATAGCGCCCAGACCGAGCCGCGCATCGGCTATCTGGCCGCGGTGAAGAAGTTCCGCTTCAGCGAGCTCGTGCGCCCGGGCGATAGCCTGCGCATCTCCGCGACCCGAGGCTCCGGCTTCGGGGCGCTCACCGATTTTGCCGTGGAGCTGCGCAACGGGTCCACCGTGGTGGCCTCGGGCAACGTGGTCATCGCCCTCGGGGACGCCTAAACCCGATCATGTCTCTCCAGATCCTTCCCTATGACCCGGCGCTGCACGGCGCCGGTGTGGCGGCGCTGTTTAACCGGCTCCGCTATGCGGCCGCGGCCAGCGGTGTCCCGCTCGACGCGCGCTCGCTGAACGCGGTGCTTGACGAGCGCGGAACCACCATCTTTTTGGTGGCCGTGCAGGAGAACACCGTCGTGGGAACCATCGGATTTTTTGCGGTCTCCGGCCGCCGGGTGGCCCCGGCGGGCGAGCTGTTTTGTGGCATGTTCCTGATCGATCCGGCGCATCGCACCGGGCCGCTCGCGGGCAGGCTCTTCCTGGAATCCTTTGAACGGATCGTGGAGATGGGCATTCGCACCCTCCGCCTCGAGGTGGACCCCGTAAACGTGAGGGCCTTCCCCCTCTATCTGCGCGTGGGCTTCCGCGCGCCCGAGGGCACGGAGCCCGATGAGAACGGCTATCTGGAGCTGATCAGCCACCTCCCCGGTGTGGTGATCGACCTGCTGGCCGACCTCGGGGAGGACCCGCGCGGCGGGGACTCCGGGTTCCACTGGCGCACGATGGAACGCGCCCGCTCGGGAACGCTGCATGACGGCGTGACCCGGGAGGGGGGCGAGGACATCGTGGAATACGTGTTTAACGTGGACGACGGCCGGATCCGCGTGCGCGTGGACCTGGCCAGCGGCAGGCCGCGCGGCACCCTCGTGAACGAGGAGCCGTGGGTGCGCCCCGCCGCACGCGAGCCCGGGGAAACCGGAACGCTGCCGCGGCGCGTGGTCTCGGCCGCGGTGGGGGATTTCCTGGTATCCGTGGACGAGGCAGGGACGCTGCGCGTGGAACACCCGCAGCACCTCGGCCCGCTGCTAACCGAACACTTCCCCGTCTCCCCCGTGCGCCGTTATGGTGCGCGCCGCCCCGAGCGGCTCCGGGTCACCACCCTGCTGACAGCCTCCGGCTGGCACAGCAGTGTGCCCGCCCGGGACGATAGCCCCGCCGTTTCCCGCGAGCTGACCGTGGACGAGGACGGGCTGCGCCTGAGCGTGGATGCCGGGGCGGGCAATCGCGTGGCCGTGGTGCCCTGGAACGGAATGCGCCGCGCCTATGTGGAGCACTGCGGGGTGCGCGGCACCGAGGTGCACGCCGTGGCCCGCGGCCACTGGCCGGCCGAGGTGATGGGTTATGAGGCGGCGCTGGAGAGCGAACCCGCCCGCGGAGCCACCACCACCTGGATCGAGCCGCGGCTGGGGCTCGAGGTGGGCATCACCTGGTATACCGACGGCGAACTGCGTTTTGAGGGCGGAAGCCTGCCCCTGAATATTTCCCCCGGCGGCCGGGTGGACTATCGCATCTCGCTGCGTTCGGTGGGGGCCGCCGAACCGCTGCCGCCGATATATACCCAGGAGCGGGCCGAGGCCCCGGTCTGGACGCCACACCGGCGCGGCTGCGCCGAGGTGCACGAGGCCGCGGGGCACGGCGAGGGCGAGGCCCTCTGGGTTGTGCCCGAGCTCGGGGTGGTGAACTGGGAAACCGGTGGCCGCCGCGTGCTCGCCTCCTCCTTCCCCGCACCGCGCTCGATCGGGGCGGTGCCCGATGGCCGCGCGGGCCTCTGGGTCAGCGTGCAGGGCCCGCGCGAGCATCCCGAGCAGGGGGTCGAATGGGGGGTGGGTCGCCGCCTTCCGCCCCTGGATATCGCCGATACCGGCCCCGATGAGGGGTGGTCGCTGACCCGGATCGGCCCCGATCTGACGCGGCTGCGGCTCGATGTGCGGGTACCACCCTCGCGCTCCGATCGGGAACTCGCGGTGCATATCGCGCCGGCCGGCGCGGGCACCGTGCGCCTGGGCGGCAGCCCGGGGGAACCCGAGCAGGTATTTTCCCGCGAGGGCGCCCACCCGTGGCGGGCCACGGCCCGCGCCGCCCGCTTTGATGACGCGAGCGGACACACCCTACAACTGCGGTCCGTCTCCGATGAGACCGATGAAATCCTGGTGCGCGCGCATCCCAAATGGGTCCTCGCCTCACTCGTGCATCGCGTTCCGCGCGGGCAACCGGGTCTGGCCAGCTGGATCCTCGACGCCGCACCACATCCCGAACTTAACCCTCTTTCCTTCCCACAGTGAATATCTGGAGAACACCATGACGAACACCACCTCCGCGGGCTACCGCAACATTCGTGACACCGCCGCCGCCTACCGTCGCGGGGACGCCGTCCTCGCCCTGGGCGGACCCGATCGCTTCGCCGCGCTGTCCTATCTGCTGGCCAAGCGCACCGAGTTTGCCGAGCCCGGCACCCTCGTGGAATCCGCCGTCCTGAACGCCGAGGGCGGTATCCAGGATGTTGTCCTGGCCCTGATCGGCGAGGACGAGGTGCTCCTCGTCAGCGAGCTGCCCGAGTTTTTTGATGTCCGTGCGGCCCTCGCCGCCGGCGGCTTTAACGATGTGACCTGCACCCCGCGCCCCGATATCGCGCTGGCCGCGATCGAGGGCCCCGCGTCCTGGCGCGCCATCGAGCCGCTGATCGAGCTGGAGGTCTCCAGCCTGCTGCTGAGCGAGTCCACCCCGGCCACCGTGCCCGGCGCCGCCTCGGCCACCGTATATCGCACCGGAACCACCGCCGAATACGGCTATCTGATCGTGACCGAGGGTCTGTCCGCGGAGGCCCTGCTGGCCTGCGCTACGGAGCGTGCGCTCGCGGTGGGTGGCGGCGTGACCGATCGCGCCGCGCTGATCCGCGCGCAGGCCGAGGTGAGCCACCCCGTGGTTCCCGAGCAGTTCACGGGCCTGAATGTGCGCGAGGCGGGGGCCGTCTGGCTCACCTCGCCCGACCGCGATGACGAGTTCCTGGGTTCGGCCGCGCTGGCCGATGTGGCGGCTACCCGCTCGCTGATCGCCGTGCGCGCCACCGGCGCCGAGGTTCCCGCGGGCGCCGAGGTGCGTGCGGGCGAGACCGTGATCGGCACGATCCACCTCGCGCTGCCCGCCGCGGGCGAGGCCGATGGATTTGGCCTGGCCCTCGTGGACCTGCCCTTTAACGTTCCCGGCCTGGACCTGAACGCCGATGGTGTAGCCCTGCGCACCGTATCCCGTCCCGCCGCCGACCCGCGCTCGTGGGTCGAGGCGATCGGTTAGGCCGCGGTCATGCGTATCGTTGTCACCGGGCTGGGCCTGCGCTCGGCCGCGGGTATGAACCTCGCCGAGAGCCGGGAAACCATCTTCGCCGGTGTCTCCAATATTGGGCCCACCGATATTGTGCCCACCGATCAGCTCATCTCCGGCATGTCCGGCCAGGTGCGCGGCATGGTCGAGGAGGGGGAGCCGAGCTCCTCCCGCGGCTATCTGGATCGCTGTAACCGGCTTGCACTCGCGGGTGCCGTGGAGGCGCTTGAGGGCAGCGGCCTGGACCGCGCGAGCCTGGACCCCACCCGGATCGGCCTGTCCGTGGGAACCGCCCTGGGCGGGGCCCGCAGCGGTGAGTCCTTCCACCGGCAGTGGATCGAGGGCGGCCTGCGCCGCGCCAACGGCGGGCTGCTGCGGCAGTATCCGCTGCACGCGGTGGCCGATTTCCTCGCCGCCGAACTGGAACTGAGCGGGCCGCGCAGCGTGCAGTCCAATGCCTGCGCCGCGGGAACCGTGGCCATCGGCTACGGCGTGGAGCTGCTGCTCTCGGGCCAGGCCGATGTGATGGTCGCCGGCGGCGTGGACCCGCTCGCCTATTTCTCCTTCGGCGGATTCTCCTGCCTGGGCGCCCTTGACCCCGAACACTGCGCGCCGTATAGCCGCAGCTCGGGGCTGAACCTCGGCGAGGGATCGGGCTTCCTGATCCTGGAGCGCGAGGAGGACGCCCTCGCCCGCGGCGCGAAGATTCACGCCGTGGTGGCCGGTTATGGCCTGAGCGCCGATGCGCATCACGCAACCGCCCCGGATATCACGGGCCGCGGCGCCGTGCGCGCGATGACCTCGGCCGCCAATATGGCCGGGATCACGCTGGACGATATCGACTATATTAACGGCCACGGCACGGGCACCCCGGCCAATGACGCCGCGGAGACGCGCGTGGCCCGCCAGTTTGTGGAGGGTGCGCTGGGCAATGCCCGGATGCTCCCGATCAGCTCCACCAAGTCGATGGTGGGTCATACGCTCGGCGCCGCCGGGGCCATCGAGGCCGTGATCACGGTGCTCGCGCTGGAAAACGGCGAGCTGCCGCCCACGCGCATCGCCGATCCCGCGGATGTGCCCGCGGACCTGGATATCGTCACCGAGGGTCGCCCCGCGGATATCCGGAACGCATTCTCCAACTCCTTCGCCTTCGGCGGTAATAACGCCTCGCTGCTGTTGCAGCGCTATCGCCCGCTCGAGGAGCCCTCCGCGCCGATCGAGGATATCCCGGTGGTCATCACCGGAATCGGCGCGATTGCCGGAAGCGCCGCGACCACCGAGGACGTGCGCGAGGCCCTGAGTAGCGCCACCCCCGCCTATGGCGAGATGACCGTGGACGTGGAGGAATACGGCCACCTGCCCGTGGCCGAGATCCCCGAGGGCAACCTGAAGCGCGGCATTAACCCCGCGCAGCTGCGCCGCATGGACACGCTGGGTCGCCGCGCCGCGGTGGCCACCGCGCAGCTCATCCGCGAGCGCGGGCTCACCCGCGAGCAGCTCGCCGAGACCGGGCTGATTTTTGCCACGGGTATCGGCCCGCTGTCCACCGTGGAGGCCTTTGAGCGCGACCTGATCCTCAACGGCACGGGTAATACCCGCCTCTTCCCCAATACCGTGATGAACGCGGCGGGCGGACACGTGGCGCTGCTGAATAAGATCCAGGGCCCCACGGCCACGATCTGCTGCGGCAATACCGGGGGAATCACCGCGCTGCACTTCGCCGAGAGCCTGATCCGTCGCGGCCGCGCCGAGCGCATCATCGTGCTCTCGGCCGATGAGGCCCCGCGCGCGATGCTCGCCGGTTATGCCCGCATCCCGGGCTATCTGGCGCGCAGCGTCTCGGCACCGTTCACCGGCCAGGGCCGCCTGATCGGCGGGGCCGCCGTGGCGATCCTGCTTGAGCGCGAGGACCTCGTGGAGCCGGACGCCGTGCGCGGCCGCATCTCGGGTTATGGCCTGACCGGGGATACCAGCGGTCACGGCCGGATCGCGCAGGACCCGACCGGCTGGTCGCGCTCCTTTGAGCTGGGCATGGCCGAGGCCGGGATCACCCCGGAAGCGGTGGATGTGGTCATCGCCTCGGCCTGTGGCCTGCCCAAGATCGACGATGTGGAATCCGCCGCGCTCACCCGCGCCGGGCTCGGCGATCGCCCCCTGCTGGCCCCCAAGGGCATCGTGGGCGATGCCGGTGCCTCGGCCGGGCTGCTGGGTGTGGCCCAGGCGATCTGGATGGCCGAGGAGGGACGCATTCACGGCAACGCCGGCGAACGCGGCACCGCCCCCGAGGGCTTCCTGGGTGCCGAGGGTCGCGCGGGCTCCGTGCATAACACCCTCGTGTCCAGCTATGAGGTGGGTGGCAGCTTCCAGTCGGTACTGGTCTCCACCCCCTGAGCCGCGGGGTCCCGGTGATTGACCTCTGGGTCTGGTCCGCGGGGGCGGGCGGGCGCGATGATTTCTCGCGTCCCCGCTCGCCCTCGGGCCGGGCCGGGCTGCGCCGGATCGCGGCGGCCGAGCCGTGCGCGGGCGGCAGCGGCGGCTGCGTGATTGCCGCTGCCCCGTATCGCTGTGAGCGCTGCGGGGATCGCTGGTCGGTCTCGCATACCGGCGCCATGATCGCCGTGGCGCGCGCCGCACTCCCCGTCGGGGTGGATATCGAAACGCGGCGCGAGCGGCCCGCGGCCTTTGCCCTATTACAGAGGCTCACGGGAACCCGGGTGCGCGATATCGAGCGTTGGACGCAGTGCGAGGCGCTGCTCAAGGCCCGCGGGCAGGCCCATCGCCGCCCGGGCCCGGGGGATCTGCCGCTGCTGCCCGAGTGGGTGCCCGGCTGGCAGCCCTCCTCCGATCGGGCATGGTGGGTGCATACCGATCCCGGTGCCGAGCTGATCGTCTCGGTCGCGGTGGCCTCCGGCGCGGGCCCGGCCCCCCGGCTGCGCCTTCGGGGGATGCCCGTCCCTGATTAGGATGGCACTATGAATGATCCCGCGCTCCCCGCCCGCACCCTCGCGGTGCTGCTCGGGGAATGGCGCGGCTCCGGCATCGCCTATCGCGCGCTGGCCGACCGGATTCGGCTGCTGATCCTCGATGGCCGGGTTCCCTCGGGCACCCGGCTCCCGGCCGAGCGCGAACTCGCCGAGCGGCTTCACCTCAGCCGCGCCACGATCAGCGCGGCCTATCGGGACCTGCGCGAGCGCGGCGTCCTGGAATCGGTGCGCGGCTCGGGCAGCGTGGCCCGCATCAACCCCGCGCGGCTCGCGCGCGAACCCGGCGGCCGCCCGGTGCTGCTGGACCTCGCGCGCGCCTCGCTTCCCGCGGCCCCGCAGCTGCCCGAGGCCGCGCTCGCCGCGGCGCGGGCCCTGCCGCGCTATTTGGACGCCGATTCGGACCCGGTGGGTCTGCCCGAGCTGCGCGCCGCGATAGCCGCGCGCTATGTGGCCGCGGGCCTGCCCACCAAACCCGATCAGATCATGGTGACCGTGGGCGCCCAGCATGCCATCGGTATGGTCACCCGGCTGCTGCTCGCGCGCGGCGACCGGGCGCTGATTGAACACCCCAGCTATCCCTATGCGCACGATACGATGCGCTCGCTCGGCGCGCGCGTGGTGGCCGTGCCGGTCACCGCCGAGGAGGGCTGGGATACCGCGGAGTTTGTGCGCACGCTGGAGCGCACAAGCCCCGCGCTGGCCTATCTGATGCCCGATTTTCATAATCCCACCGGCGCGAGCATGTCGCGCGAGACGCGGCAGGCAGTATGCGCCGCCTCGGCCCGGCAGGGCACGGTACTGCTGATCGACGAGACCACCGCCGAGCTGAATATTGACCGCCCGGAACCGCCGCGCCCGTTTGCCGTGGATAACCTCTCCGGGGCCGAGATCATCACGGTGGGCACCGTGGGAAAAACCGTTTGGGGCGGAATCCGGCTGGGCTGGGTGCGCGCCGAGGCCGGGACCATCCGCCGCCTCGTGGCCGCGCGCTCGCGCTCGGACCTGGGCACCTCGATCCTGGAACAGCTCACGGTGCTGGAACTCTTCCGCGATTATGACGCGATTATCGCGCTGCGCGGCCGCCAGCTCGGTGATACCCGCGATGCCGTGGAATCCTTCCTGCCCGAGTGGCTTCCCGAGTGGAGCGTGCCGCATGTTCACGGCGGGCTGGCGATCTGGGTGGGCCTGGGCCGCCCCGAGAGTTCCCGGCTCACGCTCGCCGCGCGCCGGCATGGGCTGCTGCTCTCGGCGGGCCCCCGGTTTGGCGCGGACGGCGCCTTTGAGCGCTTCCTGCGGATCCCCATCACCTCCCCGCGCGAGGTCACGGAGACCGCGCTGCGCGCGCTCGCGGCCAGCTGGCGGGACCTGGAGGAGGGCGCGTCCTAGCGGGCCCCACCACATCGCATAACACGCCGAAGCCCAATCCCGGTCGGATAGCGCTCGTATTTCGACGTGACATGGAAGAATGGCCGACAGGCAACGTTTTTTCGCGGGGCCCACCCGCCCCGCGATACCAACACTCAGGGAGAACCGTGCATCAGCTCGCCGTGCTCAGCATGAAAAACCGTGCGCTCATTGCCCTCATCACGGTGGTGGCCGCGCTCTTCGGCGGGCTCGCCATGACCTCCCTGAAGCAGGAGCTCGCGCCGAGCGTGCAATTCCCGCAGCTGGTGATCCTCACGAGCTATCCCGGCGCGGCACCCGAGGTCGTGAATAACGACCTCTCCACGCCGATCGAGACGGCCATTCAGGGCGTCCCCGGCCTCGAGAGCACCGCAACCACCTCCAATACCAATGTCTCGATGGTCACGGCGAAGTTCCGCTATGGCACCGATCTGGCCACCGCCGAACAGAAGATCACGCAGGCCGTAAACCGGATTAAGTCCTCGCTGCCCGATAACAGCGATCCGCAGGTGATCTCCGGGAGCTTTGATGACCTGCCCGTGATCCAGATCTCCGCGACCGGCGGGGGCAGCGCCGATGAGCTGGCCAACCTCCTGCGCCGCGATGCCGTGCCCGATCTCTCCGATCTGGAGGGCGTGCGCGAGGCGGCCCTGGTGGGCGCCCCGCAGCAGCGCATCACGATCACCCCGAACCCCGAGGCGCTCGCCGCCCAGGGCCTGAGCCTGGCGATCTTCGCCGATACCCTGAAACAAAACGGTGTGCTGCTGCCCGCGGGTGAGATCACCGAGGGTGACCACACGTTCTCGGTGCAGGCCGGAAGCCAGCTCGGCAGCGTGGAGGATATCCAGGCGCTGCCCGTGGTGGCCACCACCCCCACCGATCCCGCGGCCCCCGTGGTCACGCTTGGCAGCCTCGCAACCGTGGTGCAGGGCAATGATCCCACCACGTCGATCTCGCGCGTGGACGGCAAGGATGCCATCACGATCGCCGTGACCAAAACCCCCGATGCCAATACCGTGGCGGTATCGCAGGCAGTGCGCGATCTGCTGCCCCAGATCGAAAAGAACCTCGGCTCCGGCGTGAGCCTCACCGTGGTCTTTGACCAGGCACCGTTTATCGAGCAGTCCATCGAGGCGCTGTCCACCGAGGGCCTGCTGGGCCTGGTCTTTGCGGTCCTGGTGATCCTGCTGTTCCTGATGGATGTGCGGGCCACGCTGGTCACGGCCATCTCGATCCCCACCTCGGTACTGATCACGTTTATTGGCCTGCAGGTCTCGGGCTATACCCTCAATATTTTGACGCTCGGCGCGCTGACGATTGCAATCGGCCGGGTCGTGGACGACTCGATCGTGGTGATTGAAAATATTAAGCGCCACCTCCAGGCCGCCACCGATCGGTCACCGGCGGGCCGCGTGATCTCGATCCTCACCGCCGTGCGCGAGGTGGCCGGGGCCATCACCGCCTCCACGATCACCACGGTTGCGGTCTTCCTCCCGCTGGCATTTGTGGGCGATATGACCGGGGAGCTCTTCCGGCCGTTTGCGCTGACCGTGACGATTGCGCTGCTCGCCTCGCTGCTGGTGGCGCTGACCATCGTGCCGGTGCTCGCCTATTGGTTCCTGCGGGTGAAGGATAAAAAACCCGCCGAGCCCGCGGCGGTCCCGGCGGCCCCCGAGCCCGTCGTGGCCGCCGTGGCCGCGGAGGCCCCGGCCCCGCAGATCGTCAGCGAACGCTATACCCGCCCGCTGAATACGCGGCCCGCGGACCCGATCCTCACCGATACCGGGGCACTCGCGGTGGTCGGCGGCACCCGGCGTTCGCGCCGCGCCGGGGGCGAACTGCCCGATGAGCTGGATACCCCCACGCGCATGCAGCGCGCGTATCTGCCGATCATCGACTGGACGCTGCGCCACTCCGCGGCCACGCTGCTGATCGCGGTCCTGGTGCTCGGCGGCACGCTCGCGCTGGTGCCGTTTATGAAAACCAATTTCCTCGGCGCCTCGGGCCAGAACACGCTCAGCATCAGCCAGACGCTTGAGCAGGGTGCGAGCCTCGCGGCCCAGGATGCCGCGGCCAAGAAGGTCGAGGAGACCCTGCGCGGGATCGACGGCATCGAGACCGTGCAGGCCTCGATCGGGTCCAGCGGCAGCGCGCTCGCCGATGCCTTTAGCGGCGGCGGCTCGGGCCAGATCAGCTATTCGATCACAACGGATGAATCGGCCGATCAGGAGGCGCTGCAGGACACTGTGCGCAAGCGCCTGGACGACCTCAAGGATGTGGGTGAGATCACCCTGGCCTCAAGCTCCGGTTTTGGCGCCTCAAGCGATGTGATCGTGCGCGTGCAGGCCCCGACCTCCGCCGAGCTGACCGAGGCCACCACGGCCATCCACCGCGCGATGGAGAAGCTCGACGGGGTATCCCAGGTGGAGGACTCGCTGGCCGAGTCGCGCCCCTATATCCAGGTGAAGGTTGACCGGGATGCCGCGGCGCGTGCCGGATATTCCGAGGTGGCGCTGGGCGGTCTTGTGGCCCAGGCGATGCGCCCCGGCCAGATCGGTTCCGTGGCGATTAACGAGACCAACCTGAATATCTATCTGGCCAGCGATAACCCGCCGGCCACCCTCGCCGAGGTGCGGGAGATCACCGTTCCCACGCTCACCGGGCCCGTGCGCCTGGATCAGCTGGCCAGCGTGGAGCAGGCCGATGGGCCGGCCAGCATCAGCACCGTGAAGGGCCAGCGCTCGGCAAATGTCACGGTCACCCCCGCGGGCGATGACCTGTCCCAGGTGAGCGCGGAGGTGCAGCAGGCGATCACCGATACCGCGGTGCCCGCGGCCGCAAACGTGACCCTGGGCGGCGTGAGCGCCGATCAGGCCACGGCCTTCCGCCAGCTGGGGCTCGCGATGCTCGCGGCAATCCTGATCGTATATATCGTGATGGTGGCCACGTTCCGCTCGCTGCGTCAGCCGCTGCTGCTGCTGGTCTCGGTGCCGTTTGCGGCCACGGGTGCGATTGGCCTGCAGGTGGCCACGGGTGTTCCGCTCGGGGTGCCCTCGCTGATCGGTGTGCTGATGCTGGTGGGAATCGTGGTGACCAATGCGATTGTGCTGGTGGACCTCGTGAACCAGTATCGGGCCCGCGGCATGGACGTGATCTCGGCCGTGCGGCACGGGTCGGCGCGACGGTTGCGCCCGATCCTGATGACCGCGCTCGCCACGATCTTTGCCCTGATCCCGATGGCGCTGGGCATCACCGGCCACGGCGGCTTTATCTCGCAGCCCCTCGCGATCGTGGTGATCGGCGGCCTGATCTCCTCCACCGTACTCACCCTGATCGTCCTGCCCTCGCTCTATAACCTCGTGGAGGGTGCGCGCGAGCGGCGCGAGGCGAAACGGGCGGCGAAGGCCGCGGCCTAGCCGCGATCCGGGCGGGCCCGGGGAAGACCACTACGGTCTTTCCCGTTCCCGTTCCCGTTTCCGGGTGGGGTGGTATCGGCCGGGGGAGTCCGGCGCGGTCTTTCCGGTGCCTGTCTCGTTCCTGTTTCTGGGCGGGCCGCTATCGGCTGGGGGAGATCGGCGCGGTCTTTTCGGTGCCTGTCCCGTTCCGTTTCCAGGCGGGCGCTATCGGCGCAGGGGCTCCAGCTCGCCCGTATCGGCGGTATTTTCCACCCGCAGCTCCGCGCCGAGGGCAGCGATCTCGCGGTCGCGGATCTCCCGCGCCGTGGCCGCGTCCCCGGGGGCCCGGGTGGGTGCGGTCCCGGCCCGCTCGACGCGGCGGCGCCGGAGCGCGCGGCGGCCGCGGCCGATCAGGTCGATGATCACGCCCAGAATCAGGGCGAGGGCGATGCCGATCGCCGCGCCAAAGAGGGGATTGCCGGCGGTGAGGTGCCCGGCCAGCACGCCGATGAGCACCGCATGGGCCGACCAGAGCGCGCCCGCGACCAGGCTCAGCCCGGCGAAGCGGCGCGCGGGAAACCCGGTGGCGCCCGCGGTCATATTAATCGCGAGCCGCCCCACGGGAATATAGCGTCCGCCGAGCACCAGCAGCGTGCCGCGGCGGGCCAGCCCGCGCCGCGCAAAGTCCAGCGCGGCCGCGACCCGCGCACCGCGCATCCAGGCGAAGCGTTCGGTGCCCACCCGGCGACCCAGCGCAAAGGCGATATTATCGCCCGCGGCCGCGCCGAGGGCCCCCGCGAGCAGGAGCAGCCAGAGATTGGGGGAGCCCGAGCTCATCGCGATCGCGGCCACCGCCACGAGCACGGTCTCGCCGGGAATCGGCGGGAAGAATCCGTCCACGAGCACCATGCCCAGGACGATCAGATAGATCCACGGCGAGGTGGCCACGGCCAGGATGGCATCGGTGAGGAACTGCATAGGGTGGAGCCAATCGTTCGGCGGGGGCGTGCTGCGTCCCATAATCCACGTTAGGCACGCGCCGCGGGCCCGGCATCCCTCGCCCGGCTATACCCCTCACCCCACAGGATGACGTCTGTCCTGCCTCCGGGAGGAGGCCCCGCTATTTCCGCGGCTGCCGCGGCGGGCGCTGCAACCAGGGCCGCAGAATCCGGGTCACGGTGGGCAGGCCCCAGTACGCCATGATCGGCGTGAGCACAAGCGTGCTTGCCAGGACCCGCGGCGCGGTTCCCCAGTCCTCCCAGCCCGGGATCAGCCATACCGCGAGCAGCGTGAACGCGAGGTTAAGCGGGAAAAAGCCCACCCAGATACTCACCGCCTGTTTCCAGCGCGGCGGCACGATCACGGTGGCGATGGTGTCCTCCGCCGCGACGCTGATCGGCGTATCAAACCAGCCCTCGATGCCCGTGCGGCGCTCGGTGCGATCCTCGTGCGCAAACTCGCTTCCCGTGCCCAACCACCAGCGGCGCTCGGGGGAGTTTTCCCAGGCATCGAGCGTGGTGGCATCGCTAAAGCGGTAGAGCATATGCCAGCGTGTGGCATCCTCCCCCGAGCGCACCCAGCCGGAGCCGAGAAAGCCCGGGTATTTATTTGCAAGATTAATTCCCGCCTGGATCCAGACGGTGGCCTCGTCGAGCCGCGCGGGGTCTACCGTGCGCTCGATGGAGACCGTAATGGCATTGTGTCCCATACCTCTAGTGTGCGTCATGACCGGCCGCGGCGCCTCCCGACACCCATCGGCCGCGCCGCGCGGGGGAATAGAAACCGCCTCCCCGTTCCGTGGAACGGGGAGGCGGCGGGCGGGGCCTGGGCCCGGGCCGGAGGAGGAGGCGCTAGGCCTTCTTGCGTCCGGTGATTGCCCCGAAGATGGCGAGGACCACAATCGATCCCACGATCGCGAGGACCCAGCTACCCAGGTCCCAGAACGCGTCTACCTTTGCCCCGAAGAGGAGGCTGCCGATCCATCCACCCACAACCGCTCCGATGACTCCCAGAATCAGGGTGGAGAACCACCCGCCGTTCTGGCGTCCGGGAAGAATGGCCTTCGCGATGGATCCGGCGATCAGACCCAAAATAAGGAAAGCGATGAAATTCATGTTTCTACCTCCTGCTGTATGGCTCTTTGATGTCGCGGCATTCCGGATGGAATACCGTCGATGGGAAATTAGGCTAGCGTCTGTTATCCACCGGGCGCTAGTCCCCCGCGAAAGAAACGCGGTTGACCGGGGATTTATGTTCGGTTAACGGCATATGACGGCGCGCGGGAAAAAAGAAAACGTGACTTATGCGATGTGGTGGAGTATCGTATGTAGGTCGGCTCTAGACACCGCGGATTGTAACCGCGGAAGGGTTTGTAAGTCTGGTGGGCCGGTTTTGTACACGAATACGCGTGTACAGATTCACACGATGTGAAAACGGTCCCGGCCAAAAGACGCCCGGGTATCAGAGTGCCGCGCCTTTCGCGAGCGCTCACTGTTTCATGCATGAGATAACCCGGAAAATTAATAATGCCTAAAAATAAGAACTCCGCCGGCGGACGTCCGGCCAAGAACTACGATCCCAGCTACGGCAAGCGCCCCGCCAAGGGTGGCCCCAAGGCCGGCAGCCGCAGCCCCGGACACCGCGGATTCCGCGAGGAGCCCGAGGGCGGCCCCCGCAAGGCCCGCTGGAACGCCGATGAGCGCACCGCCGGTTCGCGCTATTCGGCCGAGGCTCGTTCCGAGCGCTCGCCCCAGGGTTTTGACCGCGATGACCGTTCGCCGCGTGGCGCCGGTCGCGATGCCCGTGGCGGTTTTGACCGCAACGACCGCGGTCCCCGTAAATTTGATCGTGACGACCGGGCTCCCCGCTCGTTTGATCGCAACGATCGTCCCGCCCGTGGCGGCGATGATCGTGCGCCGCGCAGCTTTGATCGTAATGATCGTGGCCCGGCCCGTTCCTTTGACCGCAACGAGCGTCCCGCGCGTTCGTTTGACCGCGATGACCGCGGTCCCCGCAAGTTTGATCGTGACGACCGCGCCCCGCGCAAATTTGATCGCGACGACCGGGCTCCCCGCTCGTTTGACCGCAATGATCGTGGCCCGGCCCGTTCCTTTGATCGTAACGAGCGTCCCGCGCGTTCGTTTGATCGCGATGACCGCGGTCCCCGCAAGTTCGATCGTGACGACCGGGCTCCCCGTTCGTTTGATCGTAACGAGCGTCCCGCCCGTGGCGGCGATGATCGTGCGCCGCGCAGCTTTGATCGTAATGATCGTGGCCCGGCCCGCTCCTTTGATCGCAACGAGCGCCCCGCGCGTTCGTTTGACCGCGACGACCGCGCCCCGCGCAAGTTCGATCGCGACGACCGTGCTCCCCGCTCGTTTGACCGCAACGAGCGCCCCGCGCGTTCGTTTGACCGCGACGACCGCGCCCCCCGTAAGTTTGACCGCGACGACCGTGCTCCCCGCTCGTTTGACCGCGGCGAGCGTCCGGCCCGTAAATTTGATCGTGATGAGCGCCCCGCGCGCAGCTCCAGCATGTACCCCGCCAAGTCCGGTGGCTTCGCGCCGCAGGATGACGTGGTGCTGGAGCGCCTCGAGGCCGACGCGATCCAGGCCGTGGACGTCGAGGGCGTAACCTTCGGCGACCTGGGCCTCGGCGGCAATATCGTGACCGCCCTCGCCGAGCTGGGTGCCCCCAGCCCCTTCCCGATCCAGGCCGCGACCATCCCGGACGTGCTGTCCGGGAAGGACGTGCTGGGCCGCGGTCGCACCGGCTCGGGTAAGACCATTGCCTTTGGTGCCCCCCTCGTGGAGCGCCTGATGGAGAACAGCGGTGGCAAGAACCGTCGCCCGGGCCGCAAGCCCCGCGCGCTGATCCTCGCCCCGACCCGTGAGCTCGCGCTGCAGATCGACCGCACCGTGCAGCCCATCGCCCGCTCCGTGGGCCTGTTCACCACCCAGATTTATGGTGGAGTTCCCCAGCACCGCCAGGTGGGTGCGCTGCAGCGCGGCGTGGACATCA